>CAVVEH010000008.1:0-427361 GCA_963747265.1 uncultured beta proteobacterium
GGTGACGAGGGAATGCGATTCAGGATGCCGTACGAAATGTACAACCTGCGGTTAATTGAGCAGCTGCTCGCCGACGCGGGATTTCGGGGGGTGCAGATCGAGACGAGACAGCTCCCGGTCGACCGAGTCAGTGCGCGCACCCTGGCAACCGGCCAGATTCGCGGCAGTCCGAGGGCTTTGCTGATCGAAAAGCGCGGTGTTCCGCTCGATGAGGTGATAGATAAGGTGACTGCCGCGCTGGCGCGGGCCGGCGGAGCGGATCCTTATCGTGGAGTCGCGCAGGCAATCGTTGTAGAGGCGCGACTCTGAACGTTATCTCTGCAGGGACTCTTGTACCTTCAGACAGCGCTCGAGGAGGCGTGGCGCCGCCAAGCGCTCGGCCCACGTGGCGAACGCATCGGTGGGGCCGCGCCAGCGCAGTGTGTCCACGTTGCGGAACAGTTTCGCACCGGACTCGAGCGTCGCGAGCTTCTTGAACAACAGCGCCTGCTTGCGTCGAACGCCGAGCACGCTTTCCGGAAACGCTTCGATCGGTCCGTATTGATTGAGCATGCGGGCCGCGGAGACCGCACCGATACCCGAAATACCTGGATAACCGTCGGCCGCGTCGCCTACGAGCGCCAGATAGTCGGGGATCAATGCAGGCACCACACCATATTTCGCACGCACGGCATCGGCGTCCAGCATCTTGTTGGCGCGGCGATCCATTTGCACGACTCGGTCGCCCTGTACACATTGCGCGAGATCCTTGTCGACCGTCCAGATACAGACCTTGTCCACACGACGCGATCGCGCCGCAATGTTCGCGGCCGACGCCAGTGCATCATCCGCCTCCAGCTCGACCATCGGCCAAACCACCACACCCATAGCGCCCAGCGCGTCCTCGAGCGGATGAAATTGCACCCATAATGCCGGATCGATTCCTTCGCCAGTCTTGTAGTCGGGCCAGAGATCGTTGCGAAACGATTCGATGACGTGATCGGTGGCCACCCCGATATGTGTCGCGCCCTTCTCCAGCATCTGAATGACTGTCTGTAGCACGCCAACTACTCCGCCGTAGGGGCGATCCTTGCCCTTAGTGAAGCGCCGCAATCCGTAGAAGTGACGGAAGAGCTCGTAGGTGCCGTCGACGAGATGGATAACCATGCCTTGCAGCTCCCCTAAGCGCCTGGAATGGGCAGCACGGGCATGATCTCGACGGAATCGCCAGGGAAAATGGAAAAGTGCGGATGCCTGTCGAAGAGCTTAGCGGCGGCCTCGTGCGAATCCGCGCGCACAACCGTGAATGCGCCCATGTCATTGCTCGTATCGTCGATCCCACGTTGCGTGACCTTCTTGGTTTTCCCTAATGGTCCGCCCATGCTGACAATGGCGGCGTGATGTTTCTCGGCCCACGCCTTCCAGGCCGCCATGCCTTCTCGTTCCTTCGCACGGCGATCGCCTTCGGGAAGGGCGTCCCAGGCCGCTCGTCGCGGACTGGTTTTGCTGCCAAGGAACACTGCGAGATAGGTGTTGTTCGTACTCATAACGTCTCCTTTCTATTGCGCTTTGCGGGTTGGCAAATGTATTTCATGATAAACGGCGGGATCATGATCAGCATCATGAATTTCATGGTATTTCTCCTTGTCAATAATTGTTGTCCTACACCCTTAGTCGTTTGGCGAAGCCCGATTTCGACAACGCTCGAAAGTAATTAGCTATGCAGCACTTCATATTCAACCTGGCTGACGGCGACCGGGAGCGAGCCAAGTCGTTCTTGCACGCGAAGAGGTGGGTGGTCAGCCGCGACGAGCGCCATCGCGATGCCCTCGCTCCCGGCGATCTCGCGCTGGTCTTCGTCGCGCTCACACGCGAGTTCGTCGGTCGCGCCGAGCTCAAGACCACGTTCCTCGATCCAATGCCCTCGGATCCCGCCGCCTCCGGTCCAGCGGTGAGCGGGGTGCTGCTTGGCGACGTCGAGGCTTGGACGAGCGGCGTCCCGTTAGACGTCGCTGTGCAGCGAATCGATCCGAACGGGTCCAACCCATACGTCCAGGCGAACGCGGCCGGATTCCGCGCAGGCGTGGTGCAGATTACCGTCAAGGAGTACGACATCGTGGTGTCGCTGCGCGACAGGGCGCGAGGCGTCGCTGAGTAATCGAGCCGCGCGACCCCACTGACCTAAGGCCACAGTTGCGAGGTCGCTGTGGCTGCCGCTTGCGCTCGCCGCATCAAGCTCGGATGGAGGATCCCAAGTTTCGGAGTCTGCCCAAAGGATGGAATGGGCGGAACGCGGAACCATTCATCTGTGTACGGAACAATGGCCCTATTCCGAAGATCGAACTTCGTGGCAAAGCTTAAGCCCGCTGCACGATACGCTTCGCCATCCGCCGGCGAAATCAAGAACTCGCCAGAATTAAGATGGTCAGTCTTTTGCGATGTTCCATAGGCTACGACGACGGCCTTCGTGTTGTCGGCCAATTCGGCGATTCCGACAACAAGAGCCGGTCTGGGCTTCGGCCCCGGCTTCCTGATTGTTGCCGGGAAACGGCAATAAACGATGTCACCGAGGGCGGGAAGCGGAAACTCGCTTGCTGCCACCTGGTTTCACTTTCGAAGACTCGTCGAACAGCGTTTCCACCACAACTGCCCCACCATGTTTCTTGCGGACAATCGCAGCAATTGCCCGATGCTGTGCTTGGGTGACAGGGCCACTATCGCGTGGATATTGCGGGACGTAACGCTGAGCGAGCTCTGCCAAAGCACGATGCACGGCCGCGGTTTCTGACAGGTCCAGTGCGCGGGCGATCTCTTTCATCGTTGCGCGGCTGACACCCTCTTTCGAATCCTTGTCGCGAAAGCGAATGAGCAGGGCTTCGTCGGACATGGCGTTTTCCATTTGAGACGCTAAAAGATATCAAAAATATATCATTCTGGGGCTTCAACGTCAAGCCCGCGGCCCTTCAAGTCTGCCAAGCTGCCTTGCGCGCTGCCATCAGCCAAATGGACGAGCGCGGAAGCGAACGCGGACGGCGCCGAACCTTGCGGGAATTGCTAGAGACGACCTAGCGCGCCTGGGAGGAGGCGAGGCGCAGGCTGCCCGAGCCGTGCCATCCGGTGGCCTGGCCCGTTTCCGCTTCGAGCTTGGCGTACAGCTCCGCCGAGTAGCGCATCAGGCGCGTCAGGTTGCTGCTGCTGCGCAGTTGCCCGACCAGCCCCGCCGCATGCCACGTGGCGCCGTGCGTGAGCTGCAGCCGCTTGATGAGCGTGACGTCGCGCTCGCCGCGCTTGGCCAGGCGGTACGCGATGCTGCAGCCGACGATGCCGCCGCCGATGATGACGATGCGGCTCTGTGCGGGCACTCCATGGGCGACCTGATTCTTGGATCCGCCCAAATCTAGCACAGCCGGGTCGGTTTCCTGGGCGGGCGAGGGCGGCCATGGAGTAAAATGCCGCCCACCGGAGAGGTGGATGAGCGGTTTAAGTCACACGCCTGGAAAGCGTGCGAAGGTTAATAGCCTTCCGCGGGTTCGAATCCCGCCCTCACGTCCAATTGCAAGGTCTCAAGACGCGGGTGACACACTGGCAGCCGTTTTTGCCAAGAGGCGGTCGTATGGGGGTCTGCCCATCGAGGGCTCCGTGCGGTCGATGGTGTAGTAGTCCTCCCACTACGTCGCCGTGGCACGGTTTGGGCCTCCAATCTTGACCCCCGGCAGGGCGCATCGAGGATCATCACGAGACCGATTCTCACCGTGCCGAAGAGAACACGATGATCGCCATGACACCTAACGCCAGGGCGCACGAAGGCCTCGGCGCGCTGGCCTCGAGATACGTTGACGTCGCCTCCCTGCCGTGGGCCCCTACGCGCTTCAAAGGCGTGGAGATCAAAGTGCTCATGGAGGACAAGGAGACCGGTCTGCTGACCGCGCTCACGCGTCTCGCGCCGGGCGCTGGGCTTCCCGACCACGAGCATGTCGACCTCGAGCAGACCTACGTATTGGAGGGATCGCTCGTGCATGCGGAGGGCGTGGCGACCGCCGGCAACTACGTCTGGCGTCCGGCCGGGAGCCGTCACGACGCGCACGCCCCGAAGGGCTGCGTTACGCTTTCATTCTTCCTCAAGCCCAACAAGTTTTTCGATACTCCCTAGCTGGGAGCTGGGACATTTTTTGCGACCCCGATGGCCGCTAAGCCATGTCGCCGCTATTGCCGTCAACCGTTTCCAGCCGCACTCCGGAGGGCCTCATGAAATTCGGCATCCCCTCCCGTCCGTTCTACGCACCCGCGGCGGCGGCACGTGCGCGGTCGTATTGCGAGCGCGAAGGGGTGCAGGACAAGGACCTCCTCGAATAGGGGTAATTTGAAAGGGTCGGACCGCCGATGTCTTGAAGCACCGGCGCATACGGTCGCGTTCGTGGTCTAGAAAGGCGGTCCCATCCAAACGGCGCACCAGCAACTCCCGGGTCTTGCGCGCACCCCAATGCGGCTTCTCGCCCCAAATGTTCAGTTGTTCAGTGTCGCCTCAACCCGCTCGTGAATGTGACGGAAGATCGCCGGGTAGCCGCCCAGCTCCCCGGGATGGCATGTGCAATAGACATTTCTTCCGTCGATCGCCTGTCGGCCATCGCGCGCGCGCTCGTGCGGACATCCGGCGGCGCAGATCCCACCCCATGTACACGACGGCAGTTCCTTGCGGCCTGCAGCTTCGTCGCGCTTGAATCGCTGGAATGCGGTGTCCTGCAGGATGTCGGGAAGTGGTCGCAAGGCGAGATTTCCGAAAGTAAAAGCCGCATCGAACGGACGGGTGCACGGTATCGCCCAACCCTGCGGCCCCACACCCAGCACCGAGACGCACGCGCCGCTGAGATAGCAGGTGTCGGGCTCCTGACCCGTCATGCCCTGGAAGAAATGCTCGAAAAAACCGATTCGAATCGTGGGATCTCCTTCGGCGATCCAGCATTCGAACAGGTCGATCATGAACCGTGAATACTCGGCCGGTGTGAGATTCACTTCTCGTCCTGCCGCGGTGTGCGTGAAGGACGGGTGGACGTCGTAGTGCTGGATGCCTAGGTCGGCGAAGTGCTCGAACAGTTCGCGGGCGCCGTCCGGTCTTCGGGCATGTGCCGCATCGATAACGGCGATCGTACCGAAGGGCACGCCGCCGTCGCGCAGCGCATTGATCCCGCGCAGGGTCTGCGTATAGGTGCCGCCGCCGTTGATGCTGATGCGCTGCGCGTCATGGACCGCCGGCGGCCCGTCGAGGCTGACGCCAACCCCGACCGAATGCGAGCGCAATAGATCCACCCATTCCGCGTCGAGCAGCGTGGCATTGGTCTGGAGGCCCATCATTACCCAGTCGCCACCAGCGACCTCGCGCACGAGCCTGAGCGCTTCCCTGAAGAATTCGCGTCCCATCAGCAACGGCTCGCCACCGTGCCAAGCGAGAAGGAACGGCGGACGCACGTACGGCAGGACATTTTCAAGGATACTTCGCAGCGTCTCCAGGCGCATGCGCCGTTCCGGACCCTGCCCGCGCCGGGCCGTCTCGTAGCAATAGCGGCAGGCGAGATTGCAAGTGTCGCCCACTGCCATCACCAGCAATTCACGGATCGGGGCCGCGATTGCCGCGGTTGGCCCGCGGGTCGTCGGCGCCGCAACCGGATAGAACGCGTTGGTGAGCGTAGTCGCCGCGTATTCGTCGGCGCGCGCCATCGCGGCAAGCGCCACGCGCATGGAGGGCGACGCATGCTCGACAAGTCGATCGCACTGCCGCGCTTTTTCCGCGCGGGTCGCGACGGACCAGCCGATACGCCGCCGCAGCGGTTCCTGAAGACGCATTGCCGCGACGCCGGGTCTAGCCGACAGGACGTCCTCGAGTGTCAGGCGCCGGCATCAGGTCGCAAAACATCTTGAGCCTGGCCGCCTTCTGCACGGACCGGTTGAGTTCCGGCAGCGTGAACGTCTTCACGCCGGGCCTCTTGTAGCCGCCGTCAAAAGTGTTGATGGTGAGGCCCGGGATGACGACCTTGGGCTTCTTACCTGAACTCTTCTTTGCGCGGTGCGCGCCGGAGACTAGAAGATTGAGTCCGTGCAGCTTTTTGATCACCGCCTTGAGATCGCGGCTGATTTGCCCGCTCTTCGCGTCTTTGAACGTCAGGGCCAGCATCTCCTGAACCTGCGTGAAGGTTCGGTCCGGCGTAAGCTGATTCCAGAGTGCCGCCGCGACCGGGTTCAGGATATGCACCCTCTCGGCGGCCGGATCGTAGACTGCTAGGTCGAGGCCGTGCTGGCGAACCGGCACATCGGCGCGGCGATGCAGACCTGCGAGCGGGTCTTTGGAATTCCTCTTGGTCGATCCCTTGGGCATGGCTCGTTTCCTTTCCATGTTGTGCAGACGTTGTGGCGGCTTCGTCGATCCCGTGTCGAATTGCCCCCCAAGCAAGAGCACCGTTGCCGCGTTACCGTGCCCTGGATGTCAGCTACAGCTTATTGTTGTCTAATACAGTCTCCTGCGATTCCCGAATCGAGTCAAGCACTGTTGGAGAGATGAATCGGCGCAACGGCGTAAGAGGAACCAGGAGTGACGGGCCAAGAAATCCCGAACTCGCGCGCGTCATGTGTGTTGCCGCTCCGGCGGTCGCGAACGCGCCTGAGCGCATCGCGAGGCGCCAGAAGCCCCAGAGCCCATACCACACGAAGCAGGCATGGATGTAGTTGCTGATTGGCAATGAGCGCCCTGACCATGGCGAGACGGCGGCCGCACGACCGATTCGGGACGATTCGATGACGAATGGCTCACGCGTTTCGGCCATAAATAGAGCGGCATGAATCGCCTCGTGTATCAGCGCATTCGCGATGCGGTCGACTGCGACTTCACGAATGTGCGCATTGATGACGGCGGTCTTGCCGACAAACGCGGGCCACGAAATCGACGCAAAGGCTGCTTGCGGATCGGGGATTTTCCGGCACACGATGACCGAGGTGAACAGAAGCAGCGCAGCGGCCGCTTCGGCGCTGACACCGCTGATCCGCGTCACCGCATCGCGCACGCGCCGCACGACCAGAGTCAACTCGCCAGGCGAATGTGCGATGGTGTTCGCCGTGCCGTCAGGGAATTCGATGGTGCAGAAAGGGCTGACGCCATCGATCGCGGGCCCGTGCGCGATAGTTGGCGCGCGCCACGCGGGGCGCGTGCCCGATGCGGTGCTCTCTCGCGGCCGCACGATCGGGCCGGCCGGAAAGTAGGCGTCCCCCATGGCGGACCACACCGGCCGCACAAGTCGCCCGTCGTGTCCGGCGAGGCAGCGCTCCGCGCGCAACGAGTTCGCGAAGAACTCAACCGTACCGGGCGATAGATCCCCAAGCACGTAAACGAGTCGGCGATATGTTTCAGGCGCGCTGAGCAGTCTCAGTTGTGATTTCTTTGAAAGCTCGTCGAATTGCACCGCAAGCGGCGCATCTCGTTTGCGTCCGCTGCCTGATGCGAGCGCCAGCCAAAAGACAACGGCACTCCGCACGTGTTCAATGTGGTGTGCGTGAATGGCACCGCCAATGCCGCCTTGATCACGCCACGACAGCAGCTCGAGCAATTCCCCAGCCAATGGAGGGGTCGGCATTTCCTCGCGCCGGTCAACCGTCACGCGTCGCCTCGGCCAGTGCCATATCGGGTAGGAAGTGAGACTCGTCTATTGTTGTCTAGATCTGTTCAGAGCCAAATTGCTCCGACGAACACGACAGCGTCACCCGGATAGCGGAGTCTGGCACACTAGCTAGATGGTTTTCGAGCCCCCATTTTCAGCCCGTCGCATCCAGGAGACTCCGATGAACGATTCCGAGATCCGCGCATTCCTGACCATCGCACTCATGGCCGCGCTTGCCGACGGTGCCAAGGACGACCGCGAGAGCGCCGCGTTGAAAAGCCTCGCCGGGCGCCTTGGCGAGGGCCGGATCGATCTCACCGACGTCTACGACGACGTGCTGGTGCGCAAGGTCTCCATCGCGGATGCGGTGCGGCCCCTCACCACGACGGAAGCCCGCCGCCAGGCCTACGAAACCGCAGTGGCGGTCGCGGCCGCCGACGGCGTGCACTCGCCGGAGGAGGGCGCGTTCCTGCGCGATCTCGCCGCGGCGCTCGGCCTGCCCGCGGAGGAAGCGCAGGGTTATGCGGCGCAAGCCAATGCCGTCGCGGGAGCCGCGGGCATCGCCAGCGGGAGCGGTGCCGAGCCGGTCCGCCAGGTGCAAGGGCACGTGATACCGGATGCGGCCGCATTGGACCGGCAGATCGTGAATGCATCCGTGACCAACGCCGCACTGGAACTGTTACCCGAATCGCTCGCCTCGATGGCGATCCTCCCGCTGCAGGTGCGGCTCGTCTACCAGATCGGCAAGGCCTACGGCTACGAACTCGACCAGGGACATATCAAGGAATTCGTCGCGACCTTGGGCGTTGGCCTGACCGGGCAGTACCTCGAGCAGTTCGGGCGCAAGTTGCTGGGCGGATTGCTGGGTAGCGTGCTGGGCGGCGTCGGCCGCGCGGTCGGAAATCAGACGGCGAGTTCGGGCATGGCGTTCGCGACAACCTGGGCACTCGGACAGCTCGCCAAGCAGTACTACGGCGGTGGTCGCACGCTCGATGCCGGAAAACTCAAGGCCGCGTTCGCGCCGCTGCTCGAGCAGGGTCAGGGCCTGATCGGTCGGTACGGTGGCCGAGATCGCAGACCGCGCACGCACGATCGATGTGCGCAATCTGCCGGCGCTGATAAAAGCCGCGTAGTACTGACCGCGCTGTATGGAGGCCCGGTCGTGCCCTAGGCCATCCGGCCAATTTCGCCTCGCCTCGACGTCCTCTACGTTACGCAAGTGCAGGTGCAGCGCGCCGGCGTCATCTTGTCCGCAGCTGGCCTTTTGCCGTCCGGGGCCGGTCGTAGGCCAATCCCTTAACATTATATTCCATCCAGGTTATGATCTGGCAGGTCGAATACACGGATGAGTTTGGAGGGTGGTGGGACAGCCTGAGCGCCGCCGAGCAGGAGTCGGTTGCGGCGTCGGTCGGATTGCTCGAGCGGCTCGGACCGGATCTGCCGTTTCCACATAGCTCGGGCGTCGAGGGCTCGCGGCATAGACGCCTCCGCGAGCTTCGCGTCCAGCATCGTGGTCGCCCGTTCCGAATCCTGTACGCGTTTGATCCGGGGCGCACCGCGGTGTTGCTCGTTGGTGGGGACAAGTCGGGCCAGGACCGGTGGTACGACGACTTTGTTCCTCTCGCCGACCGGCTGTACGACGAACATCTTGCCGAACGCAAGAAGAAAGGGTTAACGAATGGCCAAGCGATTCGAGGATCTTCGCCGAAAGATGCCCGCGCAACGGCAAAAACGCGCACGAGCGCGGACCGGCGCCATGCTTGCGGAAATCGCGCTTTCCGAATTGCGGCGCGGTCTTGGCGTAACCCAGGACCAATTGGCAAAGTCGCTGGATGTCCGCCAAGCCGCGGTCTCGAAGCTCGAAGGCCGTGAGGATGTGCTCCTGTCTACGTTATCCGCATACGTGGCCGCGCTTGGAGGCACGCTGGAGATCGTGGCACGATTCGGTGACCAGGCAATCCGGCTCGACCCGCATGCCGCAACAGCGGAGGTACGCTTAGACTCGTCGTTCCCTCGAGCGAACCGCGCACGGAAACTGCCGAAGGCTAGAAGCCGAAGCTGAAGCGATGTCGCAGCCGGAGTGATCTGACTCGGGCGTCAGCGTGCCCTCGTCGAGGCGCTCTTCGTTCCAGACCACCTCTTTCTTGCTAGGCAATTCGGCCGATTTCGGCTCGCTTCGCCGCGGCCCACCATGAGCAAATGCGCGGTCGGTTGCCCTTGCAAAGTGTTGTCAAATATGACAACATTCGCCATGGAAGCGGCGGGTGACGAGGCCCACCCGACCCATTTCTTGGATTGGCGCTGCCAGAAAGGCATTCGCGTCGTTCCCTGATGGGGCTCAGTCGATTTGCCTGGCGGTGCTGACCATCGCGGCGGAGGGTGGCAAGGCCGACATCGCCAAACCAATGAAGGGCTTGGGGTCTGGTGTATTCGAGATTGCGTTGCCTTACCGCGCAAACGCCTATCGAGTTATCTACGGCGTACATTTCGGAACCGATATCTGGGTAGTGCATGCCTTCCAGAAAAAATCCACACAGGGCACGAAAACTCCGAGGCAGGAGATCGAACTTGTCAAGGACCGGCTGCGACGATTGAAGGAGTTGTTGCGATGAAAGTCGAGCGATTGGAAGTGGTGCGCGGAAGCGGGAATGTCTACCGTGATTTCGGCAAGGACAACGCGGACGTGAAACAATTCAAGGCATTGCTGGCGGCGGAAATTATCAAGACGCTGGACCGTAATCGCCTCTCCGTGCGCCGCGCACATGTCCGAACCGGTATCGCCGCGGCGGATTTCTCTCGAATCCGAAACGCTAATCTCGGTCGCTTTACGCTCGATCGGCTGGTGGGAATTCTCAATCGGCTAGGGTCCCGAGTTGAACTGAAAGTGAAGGTCAGGCCGGCGATCGACTTCGCACACCTGCAAGCGGGATGAAATTACCCGGTCCACCGTGATTGACCTTTCTGACTTCGCGCGACGGTATCGGCGGCTGTTCGTCCTGACCGGTGCGGGGGTGAGCGTCGATTCGGGCATCCCTGGCTACCGTGACGAAAACGGCAACTGGAAGCGCAGCGCGCCGGTGATGCTGCAGGATTTCCTGCGTTCCGAGGCAACGCGACAGCGCTACTGGGCACGCAGCATGATTGGGTGGCCCGTCGTTGCGCGTGCGCAGCCCAACGCGGCCCACGCGGCCCTCGCGTCCTTGGAGGCGATGCAGCGGCTGCACTTGCTGGTGACGCAGAACGTCGACGGGCTGCATCAGCGGGCCGGCAGCACCGAAGTCATCGAACTGCACGGCAACATCGATCGCGTGATCTGCCTCGGGTGCGGCGCCACCGAGGCGCGCGAAACCGTTCAGCTGGCACTTGAGAGAGCAGAACCCCGAATTCGTCCATGCGGTAGCGCAAACGGCGCCGGACGGCGATGCCGATCTCGAGCATTGTGGGCTGGAGGAGTTCAGCGTGCCGGAGTGCGAACATTGCGGCGGCATGCTCAAGCCCGATGTCGTGTTCTTCGGCGAAGGCATCCCGCGCACCCGCGTCGACGCCGCGCGGATCGCGCTGGAGGAAGCCGATGCGATGCTCGTCGTCGGCTCGTCGCTGATGGTGTACTCGGGTTACCGGCTGTGCGAGCACGCGCATGCGATGGGCAAGCCCATCGCGGCGATCAACCGCGGCCGCACGCGCGCCGATCACCTGTTCACGCTGAAGGTCGAGCACGGATGCGGCGAGGCGCTGACCGACCTGGTCGAGACACTCGCAGCGATCCCTTCGCTGGTCTGACGGCGTCTCGTCTAGGCCATCCCGGCGTCTCGCCGGTCCCGCTCAGTGCCGCGTCCCGCCTTTTCCGGGAAGTTTTCCTTTGATGGGCGTGGCTTCGACCGACAACGTGAAGGTGCGCTGCTCGTTGGCGGTGATCGCGCCGACGTCGATCAGCTTGCGCGCGATCTCTACGCCCAGATCGTCACGGATGGACACGACGACCGTGTATTCCCACGGCTCCGCGTCGGGTGGGTGCCGGATGTTGCCTTCGATCAAGAGGGGCGTGAGCACCGGCGCCGACGGCGCATCGACGCTCGCACCGTAGCGCAAGTAATGCCGGCACGCCGGACACACCATCGCACTTTCGAGGATGGTCTCCCGACAGTGCGGACACGTGCGGGTCGCTCCGGGTTCGCCCGGGCGCACAGGGTTCATCAGCTCGCGCTGTGCCCCATGCCGATACCGTTGCCGCTCTTGCTTATTTTCGAGCCTTTGTCGTCGCCCCAGCCGAATTCGGCTTGACCCCGCATGCGGGCGCCGGCCACGACGGTCAGCGAACCGGCCTTCACGTCGCCGACCACCACCGCGCTCTGCGTCAATTCAACGCGCGTGGCTTCCTCGACGTTGCCTTCGAGTTCGCCGGCGATCGTGACATTGTCGGCGCGCACGCTGCCGGTCAGTTTGGCACCGGACTCAATCGTGAGGTCACCCTGGACGTTGACGTCGCCCTTGAAATTGCCGGCGATGCGGACGCTGCCGCCGCCTTCGATCTTGCCTTCGATCGTGATATCGGCAGCGATCAACGATTCCTTCCGCGACACGCTGGTGTCGGCGCGCGCCACGGGTGTTGGGGCGGGGCTGTGGTGAACAGCCGCGGGCTTTGGTGCAGCGTCGTACCGGGCGGGTTCCTTCGCTTCGGGGAGGGGCATCGGGATCGGCTGCGCGGGGGCCGTATTTTCTTTCCAGAGTGACATGATGGCGTCCTTTCGTGAGGAAGGACTCTAAAGGCTATCGCTAAATGCCTGTGGAGGCAATGCTATTGTCATGGAGGGCGTGCCACGCGACTTAGCCCTCCTGGCCTGCGCGGCCAGCGCCTTGTCCACTACATTTGCTTGAATCGATGAGTGAAGGGGCGGTTTGAAACGTTGATCCGAGTCGGCCGCCGCCAATGCTCGTGACGTTCCCTATCAGTCGCTGATCAAGGTCTGGCTCGAAGAGAAGCTTTCGGCGTGACTTCGTGTCGCCCAGGCAGCTTGGCCTTATGGCTGATTCCGCATTCCGAGAATGACGCATTGAATGTGAAGGAGGTTCTTCGACCGCGCTCCGGCGCTTGACTTAACTAATCCATTGGATTATGTTCACGTGAACTTTGGCACGGTCGCGGAGACGCCCGAGTTCTGCCGGCGCGCCGCGCGCCTGCTTTCGCCAATCGAGCATGATGCGCTGGTCCTTGCGCTGGCAATGAATCCCTTGGCTGGCGACTTGATGCGGGGAACGGGCGGCGTGCGGAAGCTGCGTTGGGCCCGCGGTGGACGCGGCAAGAGCGGCGGCGTGCGCATCATCTATTACTTCCATAGCGCTCATGCGCCGCTCTATCTGTTGACCATCTATGGCAAAGGCGAGAAGGTTGACCTCACGGATGAGGAACGAAACGAGCTAGCAAAAGTGACGGAAATCCTGAAGCGACGAATCGAAAGACAGCCATGAACAGAGCATTTGCAAGCATCAAGCGAGGCCTCGGGCAGGCCATTGCGCACCAGGAAGGGCGGCTGGTGAAGATACGCGTTCACCGTATTCCCGACATCGACGTTAAGGCCGTCCGGGACAAGACGGGCCTGACGCAACTCGAATTCGCAGCCAAATTCGCCATCAGCCCCGGCACGCTGCGACATTGGGAGCGTGGCGACCGCAGGCCGCGCGGTACGGCTCGCGTTCTTCTCGACATCATCGATCGAGAGCCGAAGACTGTCTTGCGCGCGCTCGCGAGAAATGGAATCGGTACGGGAAGGTCGGGGCAAGCAAGCCTTAAAGGTTAGAAATATCCGCGTTGCGGAAGCGCAACAGCCGGCGTGGCGGACGGTGAATCCCCTTGCTCCGGGCAGTTGGTGCCCGCGTTGCCATTGGCATCTGCGGCGCGCGCGCGTTCGTGCGCTGCCGCGAGGTGCCGGGTTCTGGGATATCGCGCCCGACGGACATGTTGGCGTCCGCCGAATCCAGCCTGCCGACATCGAGTACCTGCAGGCGGTCCAAGGGACGTTGAGCGAGTGGCGCACGGCCGAGGACGAGCAAGCCTATGGCAAGCTTTGAGCGCTTCGATGTCGATCGTTCGCCTCAGCAAGATCACCTGGCATCGACCGCCGACCAATCTCCACCCGGATCGAACCGCTGCATGGCGTCCGCCTTCGCCTTTGTTTCCGGCCCGAGATCCGCCTGATAGATCTTCCCGTCCTGATTGACGATGAAGCTCATGATGCCGGAATTGCCGTACTTCGCCGGATAGGCAACGACGGCAAAGCCCGCAATCCCTCTCCCGCGCACGACGTAGTCGAACGCGCCCCCTGTGGCATTCTTGCCCTGGCCCTTCAGCATCCGGTAGTAGTAGCCGTGATAGGGGGAGGGGGGCTTGTCGCCCTGCTTGTAGCCCTCGCCCGACGCCTGCGCCACGAGCACGCCTAAGGGGCTTGCCGGCGCACCGGCCTTCGCGGGCCAGTACAGCCCATCGTGTTTGCCGGGTCGGCTCAGGATCCTCTGCGCGTACGCGAGGACGCCATCGCCATTGCGGTCCTCCGAAGCGTATTCCCGTTCCGCATCGACGATGGCCTGCAATACCTTGATCGAGTTGAGCTCGTTGCCGCCGATGCGCCGCTCGAGCAGCACTTCCTTGCCCGCCGCGGCGTCGAAATGCCATTGGGCGCCGGTCTTCACCAGCGGGAACGCAAACGGGAAGTCGTCGTTGCCGATGGTCAGCGTGGCCTTATCAACGTCGACAGCGATGGCGTGCTTCTCGTCATACTTCGCCACGAAGCGCGCAAGTGTCGCCTCGTCGGCGGTGACGTCCCCCGACGAAAGCTCTCCCTTGGCGTGACCCAATACGGCAAGCATCGCGTTGCGATCGTGCGCCTTGACGGCCTGCACCAGCGCGTTCACGGCGTCATCGGGTGTCGCGAACGATTTTTGCGCCGGAGCCGCGGCGCGAGCGCCGGCGACGGCGAGCACGCCGACAAGAACGGCGAGCACCCACTGTGCGACTTTGTAGCCCGCCGAACGTCTATTTCGAACTGTCATGCCGGTCTCCATTGCACTTCTCACGCACGAGTCGGTGGCGCCGTTCATCGCCGACCGCCGCCACGTCCGCCGCCGCCGCGCGCCGCCGCCGCCGCCGCGGGCCCCGCCGTAGTTGCCTGAAGAGCGCGCCGACCCCATGCTCGACGCTCCACGGTTGCCGTAATCGCGCGCCTGCGCACCGCCTCGGGTGTCGAACGCGGATGGACCGCTCATGCCGCTGCTGCCGCGGCCGCCGTAGTCACGATTGCTTGCGCCGAGATCGCGGCCCGCCATGTCGCGCGACGACACATCGCCGCGCTGGATCGAATCACGGCCGGCATCGGCGCGGCCGCGAAACGCGTCGCGCGAGGCGGCATCGCCGGCCTGTCCGCGCCCGTATTTTTGCTGTACGCCCTTGTCGCGATACGGCACCGCCCCGCGGTGGTCGACGTTGTGGTTCCAGTTGCCGTTCGAGATGTTGGTGCGGTTGAAATTGTTGTAGCGGTTGACGTTGATGTTGACGTTGCCGCCGCCCCAGTTGCAGTTGCCCCACAGCGCGCCGCCGATGATGATGCCCGCCGTGAACCCAAGCAGCGCGCCGCCGTAGGGTGCGTAGTAGCCCGGCGGATACCAGTAATACGGCGGATAGGCCGGGTACGGCCACGCGCCGTACACGACCGTCGGGTTGTACGTCGGCACGTAGACGACTTCGGGATTGGCCGGCTCGATCGTGATGATCGTCGTGTTGTTCTCCACTGTCGTCGCGACCTTCTGCTGCTCGGTATCCTTGAGCGCGCCCTCGGCCTTGGCCTTGGCGCGCAGCGCCTGCACGGTTGACATCACGTCCTGCTGCTGCGCAAGGAAAGCGTCGCCCAACTTCTGCGTCCAGTCGAGCTTGTCGCTCATCATCGTTAGCACCTGCGGAAACACCGCAAGCGACTTGACGGCCGGATCCCAGGTTTGGTTTTGCAGCGCGTCTTCGAGCGCCTTGCCCTTGAGGCTGGGATTGGCCTTCACCCATCGCTCGGCGACGACGATCTCCACCGGATACGTCGACGCCATCAGCACCTGCGCCAGCAGCGCGTCCGGATACAGCGCGATCGGCGCGAGGAGCTGGTCGAGTTCCTGCTGCGGAAACGACTTGGTGTCGGTGGATGGCGCCGTGCTGGATGCTGGCGCACCCGATGGTGGTGCCTGCGCCGGCACCGGCATCGCCAGGGCAAGACACAGCGCGCCTGCGATGATCGACCTGAAACCCTGCATGACTTGCCCTCTCAATTCATCGACCTGATCGTGGCGGTATACTCGACAAATGAATCTCAAATTGTTTCTGAGCCGGCTGACGGTCGTCTTGGCGATCGTAGCATTGAGTTCCTGCGTGGTCTACGAGCCGGTTCCCGTCACTATTCAGCCGTCGCGCTTCGATCAATCGTGGGCGGCCGCGTCGGGAGCGATAGTAGACCAGGGATTGACGCTCACGACGCAGGATCGCAATACCGGCGTGATTCGAGGCCAACGGGGCGACACGGTTGTCACGGTCACGCTCGAGCAGTTGCCGGACGGTCGCGTTCAGGTCAAGTTTGGTTCGAACGGCGATTCCGCGCTCGTTCAACGCGTGTCGGATAGTTACGAACGACGCATGGGGCGGTGACGTCTTTCGCGCGCTTTTGCGGTCGAGACGCTCCTCGTTCCGGACCACCTCTTTCTTGATCGTCGGCCACGAGGAAGGCGGCATCAAGAGTGGCTTTCCCTCGCTGTGCCCATTCGTTGTGGATGTCGACCATTTGGCCGATAGCGGGTACAAGAATGCGGTGTCATCCTTTGCGAGACGCATTTGTCTCTCGGACGATCGACACCTTGCCGGAAATCTGCCGTTTCCTCGGTATCGTGATCACGATGTATTTCAATGACCACAATCCGCCCCACTTCCATGCGCGGTACCAGGACCATCGCGCGATCATCGCCATCGAGTCGTTGGAACTTCGCGATGGCACACTACCACCTCGAGTTCTCGGCCTGGTTATGGAGTGGGCACGACTGCATCAAGCCGAGCTCTTGGCGAACTGGACGATGCTCGCCGAGGAGGGTATGTTTAAGCGAATTCCACCCCTCGTTTGAGGGTACGCCATGATCTGGGTTACCGAAGTCAAGGCATTGCCCGATTATCGATTGTGGTTGCGATTCTCCGACGGATCGCAGGGCAACATCGACCTCAAGGAATTCATCTTCACCGATCCGCGGCCCGTGGTTTCCGCCTTACGCGATCCGGCGCTTTTCGCGGCGGTTCGCGTTGAAATGGACACTACGGTTTGGGGAAACGGATTCGACTTGGCGCCGGAGTTCCTGCATGCGCGCGTTCGCGCGCCCGCATCCGCGTAAACACTTGAGTGGAGACGGGAGCCTTTACCGCCGTTTTTTCGCCGTCTTCTTCTTCGCTTTGGTTTTGCCCCCCAGCGCCTTGTACAGGCGGATGCCATGCGGACTGCCCAGCCCCGTGCACGCGTCCCACCCGCGCCCCGCGGCGTAGGCGCCGTTGTTGCCCACGGTGATGTCGCGCAGCACGCCCTTCGCACACTTCGTGTATAGCACCGGGTTGAGAAAGCCGCAGCGCGCCTTGAGCCCTTGATTGAGGCGCGCGACTAGCGCGGCCCACAGCGGCGCTGATGCACTGGTGCCGCCGATGGCATCCAAGTGCTTGCCGTTGATGTGCATCACCTCCAGGCCGGATACCGGATCGCCCACTGCACTGACGTCGGGCACGCCGCGGCCGACGACGTGCGGCGGATTCACCGACGGCGGCACCTCGACCGCGGTCTGGTAATTCGGCTTGGTGAATACGGCGCTGATGCCACCGCCGGTGGCGCCCTCGTCGAGGCGCTCTTCGTTCCAGACCACCTCTTTCTTGATCGTCGGCCGCGGTCCGGCGGTGGCGACGAGCTTGGTGCCACCGACGCCGAGCACGTGCGGACTAGAGGCGGGGAAGTCGACGTGCGCGGCCTTGTCGACGGCATCGGTCGAGCCGTCGTCGCCGGCGGCGCAGCAGATGGTGATGCCCTTTGCCGCGGCCATTGAGAAGGCCTGGTTGACGACGTTGAGGCCCATCTTGGTCCAGGCGCCGTCAGGATCGTCCTCGGGATTCCCGTAGCTGATCGAAATGACCGAGATGTCGTTGTCGTCGGTGATCGCCTGATGCAGCGCGTCCACCCAGCCTTGTGACGTGAATTCCGTGAAGTACACGAACATCTTCGCACCGGGGGCCATCGCGCCCACGATGCACATGTCGAGCATGACCTCGCCGGTGCTGTCGCCGGCGTCGCCCGAGGCCTTGGTGTCCGGTCCCGGTTCGTTGCCGGGGCCGCGCACGCGGACATCGGTGATCGAGGGCGTCACGCCGCCGAGAACTTGCTCGAAGTAGAGTTTGAGCGAATCGAGGTTGTAGCCGCCGTGCGGGTCGCCGTCCGGCGCGCCGTTGAAGACGAAGACTGCGATGTTCTGACCGGTGCCGTCCAAGTGCGCCGGGAAGTTGTAGAGCTTGGCCACGTCGGGCGGAAAGAACGTGCCGCGGTCCTTGGCGAACTGCTTGGGCTTTGGCTTCGCTTTGCGCGCGAGCGTGCGCGTGCCATGCGCGGTGACGGCTTCGAGCGGCAACGGTTCAAAGCCGGCACGGCGCAGGCGTGGCTTACCCACCTTGCGCGTATCGAGTCCGAACACGCCGTCGATGATGTCGGCCAGTTCGGCCGGGACGTGGATCTGTCCTTCGCGTGCGCGGAAGCCGCCGCCTTGTTCGTCGGTGTAGACGTTGAGCTTAACGCTGAACGCGGCCTCGACATTCGCAACCGTGCCTTGGACTAGGACCAGCCGCTTCGGCACGCTGCGTTCCAGCACCTCGAGCTTATGCGCCTTGGCCCACGCGGCGATCTTGTCCAGGTCGACCGGGTTGGCGCCGTAGGTCGCGTCGAACTCGGCGGTGCTCAGGTATTTGCGCTTGCCGGGGAGCAGCGTGTCGTCGCGGGCGGTGGCGACACGCGCGGCCGCTGCTTTGGCGCGCGCCTTGGCGATGATGCTGACCTTGATCAGCTGGTCGGGATTGGACGGGCCATCGAGCTTGGCGCGCGTGACGGCGCTGCGCGTGCTGCCAGGCAGGGGGACTTTGGGTGTGGTGTCGGGCATGGTTTCCTCCCGTGCGGTACGTGAAGTTTAGGCACGGGAGGAAATGCGCGCTACGGAATATTCGGATCGATCAAGGTTTGGCTCGAAGAGAAGCTTTCGGCGTGATGCCGGGATCTTGAGGCTGGATTGAGGGCATATTGCGCTCGAGGCTCGCGGTTCGTTCCCGCTGCGCTTTGACTCTGGCGGCAGCGACCTCCTGGGAGGTAGTCCGGCCGTCGGTTCGAACCATGCGTTCGACGCCCTCGCACTCGCGGTCGGAATAGGTCACCTTGCCGCCGTTTTGGCAGCGATAGACCTCGGCTTGGCCGTGGGCGTAGCCCGAGCCGGCGAAGAGCAATATCACTGCAATCAGGACGCGCATTGGAATACCGGTTTGGTGGTACCCAAGCGTAAGCAAGATTTGTGCTACGACATCGCGGCGGTGGCCGTCTCGGCGGGATCGGGGTATGTTTCGGCGAACCCCGCAGCCCATGCCCAGAGCCCGCACGCGCGCATCCGTTGTCCTGCAGCACCCGGTCGCCTTTGCCATTCGGGTTCTGAAGGGCTTTCGCGCCAACCAGGGTTACCTGCTCGCCGGCGCGGTTGCCTACAACACGCTGCTCTCGATTCTTCCGCTGCTGATCCTGATCCTCGTCGTACTGGCCAACTATGTCGATGAAACGGCGCTGCTCCGCACGCTCGACCGTTACCTCGATCTGATCGTGCCCGGCCAGTCCGACGCGATCATGGGGGAGCTGGCACTCTTCGTCGAGCATCGCCACACCATCGGCTGGGTGCTCGTCGTCACGCTGCTGTTCTTCAGTTCGCTTGCGTTTTCAGTGCTGGAGAATGCGATGTCGGTGATCTTCTACCACCGGGTGAGGATCAGGCGGCGGCATTTCCTCACCTCCGCGCTGATCCCGTTTCTTTGCATTCTCTTTCTCGGCATCGGTGCGCTGATCGTCACGTTCGTTGCGAGCGCATTGCAGGCGATGGGCCAGGAGAGCATCGAAGTGCTCGGCCGCACCCGTTCGCTGGTCGGGTTTTCCGGATTCCTGCTCTATGTCATCGGCGTGGCCGGCGAAATCATCGTGCTGACCTCGCTTTACATGGTGATGCCCGTCGGGCGCCCAACGTGGCGCCATGCGCTCATCGGAGGCGTTACCGCCGGACTGCTGTGGGAAGCCACACGTCACGTGCTGGTCTGGTACTTCGCCACGCTGTCGCAGATCAAGGTTGTGTACGGGTCGCTGACCACGTCGATCGTGGTGCTCTTGAGTCTGGAAATCGCCGCGCTGGTGCTCCTGCTCGGAGCGCAGGTCATTGCCGAGTACGAGCGGGGCGCCCCCGGACGCGCCCGTGGCGCTCCGGAACCGCTGCGGACGGACTAGACCACCGGTCCGCCGCCTCAGCGCCCGTCGCCGTAATATGCTATCGTCATAGACGCGGCTCCGGAATGGGAGAAGGGCGATGACGATTCCACGCAGATTGTCTTGCGCGCAATGCCTTTGCGCAGTGGCCCTCCTGTTGTCGCTCGCCGCCACACCCGCGCGCGCGTACGACTGGCTCCAGTTCGGCGGCGACCCGGCGCATAGCGGCCGCAACACGCTGGAGTCGACGATCACCAAGGCCAACGTCGGCACGCTGGTGCAGAAGTACAGCGTGTCGATCGGCGCCACCGCCGACGGCGCGCCGGTTTTCCTGGAATCTGTCAGCACGGCCGGCGGCATAAAGGATCTGCTGTTCGTCACGACGATGGACGGACGCATCATCGCGCTCGATGCGGCGACGGGCGCCATTGTCTGGAGCCACCAGTACGGACCAGGCACGTGCAAGATCAACAACGGCGGCAGCGCGTGCTACACGACGTCGTCGCCCGCCATCGATCCCAACCGCCTCTTCGTCTACAGCTATGGTCTGGACGGATTCGTCCACAAGTATCAGGTGGGCGACGGCACCGAGATACTGACGGGCGGCTGGCCGCAACTCACCACCACCAAGGGCTTCGACGAAAAAGGCTCGGGCGCGATTTCGTTCGCGACGTCCGGCGGCATCACGTACCTCTATGTCGTGCATGGCGGCTATCCGGGTGACGGCGGTGATTATCAGGGGCACGTCACGGCGATCAATCTCGCCACGGGATCGCAAAAGGTGTTCAACGCCGCGTGCAGCGACAAGCCCGTGCACCTTCAGCACTACAGCGGTACGGTTACAGCCACCACGTGCGCTTCCCATCAAGACGCGATCTGGTCACGGCCGGGCGTGATCTACGACGCCGGCACCAACCGCATTTTCATGGGCACCGGCAACGGCACGTTCAGCGGCAATTCCGGCGGCTTTACGTGGAGCGAGTCGGTGTTCGCGCTCCAGCCCGACGGCAGCGGCGGCACGGGCGTGAACGCCGGCAAGCCGGTCGACAGCTACACGCCGTCGAACTACCAGGGTCTCGACAACGCCGACGCGGACTTGGGCAGCACCGCGCCGGCGATTCTCCCCGTTCCGGTCACGTCCACCGTCCAGCACCTGGCCGCGCAAGCCGGCAAGGACGCGCAGATTCGCTTGATCAACCTCGCCAACATGAGCGGTCTGGGCGGTCCCGGCCACGTCATGGGCGAACTCGGCGCGATCCAGGTCGGCACGGTCCTCAACCTGCCGCAGGGCGGCGTCGTGTTGAGCCAGCCCGCCGTGTGGGTGAATCCTGCGGACAACAGCACGTGGGTCTTCGTCGTGAACAACAACGGTTCGGCGGCGTACAAAGTCGTCTACGACGGCGCCAACAATCCGTCGCTATCGTTGCAATGGAACAACGGGACCGGCGGTACCTCTCCCGTCATCGCCAACAACATCCTCTTCAATGTGGGCGGCAACACCGTGCGCGCGCGCGACCCGGTCAACGGCGCCGCGCTGTGGAGCACCTCGCCGCTCGGCGGCACGCACTGGCACAGCCTGATCGTGGCGAATGGCGCCGTGTACACGACCGATGGGTCGGCGCACCTGTTCCGGTTCGCGCTGCCCGCCGGTCTCAACCCGACGACGACGGCGGTGACCACCTCCCTTACGCCATCGACGTTCGGCACGAGCGTCACATTCACCGCGACGATCACCGGCGGCGTCTCGCCAACGGGAACGATCGGCTTCGCGGATGCTGGAACCACGCTTGCCGGCTGCGGCGCCGTCGCGGTGGCTGCCGCGAAAGCGACGTGCACGATTTCCACCCTGGCGGTGGGCACGCACAGCATCGTCGCCACGTACAGCGGCGATGCCGCCAACGCCGGCTCGATCAGCCCGGCACTGACGCAGGTGGTGAATCCTGCCGGTGGCACGTCGACCAACGTGGCACTCGCCAGCAATGGTGGTGTCGCGACGGCGTCGAGCACGTTCGTCGCCTCGATGTTCCCGGTGGCAGCCGTCAACAACGGCAATCGCGCCGGGACCGGCTTCGCCGCCGGCGGCGTCTGGGTCGACGGCAACCCCAACGTCTTCCCCGACTGGGTGCAGATCACCTTCAACGGTAGCAAGACGATCGACCACGTGATCGTGTACTCGATGCAGGACAACTACTCGACGCCGGTCGACCCGCCGGCGACCATGACCTTCAGCCTGTACGGCCTCACCGACTTCCAGGTGCAGGGCTGGAACGGCTGCGGCATGGGTGACGCTGGGCACGGTCAGCGGCAACAACCTGGTGAAGCGCACGGTGAACTTTGCGCCCACGACCACCGACCGCATTCGCGTCAACATCATGCACGCGCTGGCCGGCTATTCACGCGTGGCGGAGATCGAGGCGTGGACCAGCGGCGGTGGCGGCGGTTCGACCCCGACGACGACCACGGTTACGAGTTCGCTCAATCCGTCCACGTTCGGCACGAGCGTGACTTTCACGGCGACGATCGGCGGCGGTGTGTCGCCGACGGGAACGATCGGATTCACCGACGGCGGCGGCGCCATTGCCGGCTGCACTGCCGTCGTCGTGAGTGCGGCGAAAGCGACCTGCACGACGTCCACGCTGTCGGTGGCCACGCACAGCATCGTCGCCACGTACAGCGGCGACGCCGCCAACGGCAGCTCGATCAGCCCGGCGCTGTCGCAGGTGGTGAACTCGGGTGGCGGCGGGCAGATCAACGTCGCGCTGGCCAGCAACGGTGGCTTGGCGACGGCGTCGAGCACGTTCGTCGTCTCGATCTTCCCCGCGTCGGCCGTCAACAACGGCGATCGCGCCGGCTTGGGCTTCGCCGCCGGCGGCGTCTGGGTCGACGGCAACCCCAACGTCTTCCCCGACTGGGTGCAGATCAACTTCAGCGGCAGCAGGACGATCGACCACGTGATCGTCTACTCGATGCAGGACGCCTACATGAGTCCGGTGGATCCGCCGGCGAGTCTCACGTTCAGCCTGTACGGCCTCACCGACTTCACGGTGCAAAGCTGGAACGGCAGCGCGTGGGTGACGCAGGGGACCGTTGCCGGCAACAACCTGGTCAAGCGCACGGTGAATTTCGCGCCGACGGTCACCGACCGCATTCGCGTCAACATCACGCACGCGCTGGCCGGCTATTCGCGGGTCGCGGAGATCGAGGCGTGGGGGAACTGAAGAGACCGGACGTCAGGACAGCGCGGCGCTCAACTTGACGGTGCGCAGCGGCATCCGCGTGTAGGTTTCCTGCACGAGTCCGCCGGCGCGCAGTTCTTCGGTGAGCCGCACCAGCGCTTCCTGGTCGCGGCACGCGACGCGCAGCATGTAGTCGAACGCGCCGGTCATCAGCGTCGCCTCGAGGATCCCGGAGATTTTCTTGAGCTCGGCCTCGAACACAAGCGCCGTCGTGTTGGGGCTCAACTTCACGTCGATGATCGCGGCGAGCGGCATGCCCATCGCGCGCAGGTCGACCTTGACCTCGTACTTCTGGATCACGCCGGATTCCTCGAGGCGCCGCATCCGCTCGGACACGGCGTTGGCGCTCAAGTAGACGCGCTCGCCCAGCGCCTTGTAGCTGGTCCGGGCGTTCTCCCAGAGCGCGGCGATGATTTCTCTGTCGAATTTGTCCATGGCTGCGATTTTCTCTGAAATTATGTGGCCAACGGCCATAATAACGCTGAAAACTCGCCGCTTCCACTGCTATTCTCTTCGCATCGAATAAGGCAACGAAGGAATCGCCATGGAGGCCAGGCAAATGATCGTTTCGTCGATGTTGTGGAGCCTCGCCGTCCCGGGCGTCGGGCTCGCCCAAGCGCAGCCGGTGGACCCGCCCATTTCCGCGGCCGCGAAGGCCGAGGTGGTCGAGGCGCTGGGCCGGCAGATGAAGTCCACCTATGTGTTTTCGGAAGTGGCGGACCGCGCGGCGGCGGCGCTCGCCGAAAAATCCGCCAAGGGTGACTACGCTAGCGTTGCGACGTCGAAGGCGTTCGCGAAGATGCTGGCGTCCGATTTGCGCGCGCTGGGCAACGACAAGCATCTGGCCGTCATGTTCGATCCGGACATCGTCGTCGACGCGACGCCTCACGCCACACCCAGTGCCAAGGAACTGGCGGAGGCGCGCGAGGAAATGCTCCGCGACGGCTTCGGCATCGCCAAGGTCGAGCGGCTCCCCGGCAACGTCGGCTATCTCGACGTGCGAGGGTTCGGTCCGACGGAGTTCGTCGGCGATGCGTACGGCGCCGCGATGTCGCTGCTCGCCGGCACCGACGCGCTGATCCTGGACCTGCGCCGCAACGGCGGCGGCGAGCCCGCCAGTGTCGCTTATCTGATGAGCCACTTCTTTGCCGAGGGTGACCATCGGCACATCAACGACATCTACTACCGGAACAGGGATCTGACGCGGCAGTTCTGGACCAGCGCATCGGTCAAGGCGCGTTACACGAAGCCTGTGTACGTGCTGACGTCCGCGTTCACGTTCTCCGGCGGCGAGGAATGCGCGTACGACTTCCAGACGCAGAAGCGCGGCACGCTGGTGGGCGAGACCACGGGCGGCGGCGCCAACCCGGGCGATTTCGTGTCGCTCGGTTACGGCCTCGTCGCGTTCATTCCGGATGGGCGCGCGATCAATCCGGTAACGCACACCAATTGGGAGCATGTCGGCGTGAAGCCCGACGTTGCCGTGCCCGCCGCACGGGCGCAGCAGACGGCCTATGCGGAAATCCTGCGCACGCTGATCGCCAAATCGACCGACGCCAATGCGCGCAAGGATTTGAGTGCGATCCTGGCGCGGGTCGAGAAGGGCGAGGGTGAGAAGGTGGAGTACGCGGCGCCGCATTGAGCGACATTTGTAGGAGCCTGACTGACAGACCTGGCCGGCGGGAAGGGCAAGAATGGCCACCCGCTGGTCAATTTGTAATGCACAAAATGCGAACAAAGGGGGGCCGGCGGACTCGTCCATAAACCAAGTGGAGCAAGTCCCATGGCAAAGATCCCTGTTTTCAAAGCAATTTTCCTCTCCGGCGTGTTGTTGGCGCTCGCCTGGGCAGCCGCCGCGTCCGGCGCTTCGTTCCAGATGACGTTGAAACCGGCGGGCACGGTCGGCGTCACCACACCGCCTCTCGGCACCCCGTCGGCTGCCCAGCCCGACGAAATCGACAGCGCGATGGCCGGCGACGATGCCGACGGCGGTGGCGACGACGACGGTGTGGGCACCGGCGGCCGCGTCAACCGCAGCATCGCGCGCAGCGTGGGCAAGGGCAGTTCGTCCCATGGCGGCAAGAAAGCGAAGTCCAACCCCGAAGTGAAGCAAAGCTTCGACGGCGTCAACTTCTACGAGCAGCGCTTCTCGAACCACGGCAACCAGTTCTCGGTGGAGCCGCCCGACCAGGGGCTGTGCGTCGGCAACGGCTTCGTGCTGGAGTCGGCCAATGACGTGCTGCGGATTTTCGATACGGCGGGCAATCCCAAGGCCGGCCCGATCGACCTCAACACGTTCTATGGCTACCCGGCCGCCGTGCACCGCGCGCCGCCGCCCGTGCAATTCGGGCCGTCGATCACGGATCCCAGTTGTATCTACGACGCCGACACGCAGCGCTGGTTTCATGTGGTGTTGACGCTCGACCGCGCGTCACCGAATGCGCAGACGCTTGCCGGGACCAACCATCTCGACATCGCGGTCAGCACGACGTCCGATCCGACCGGCTCGTGGGTCGTCTATTCGATTCCGGCCCAGAACAACGGCACGCAAGGCACGCCCAATCATCACTGCAACAACGGCTTTTGCCTGGGCGACTATCCGCACATCGGCGCTGACGCCAACGGCATCTACCTGACGACCAACGAGTTCGCGCTGTTCGGTCCCGGCTTCTTCTACGGCGCCAACGTGTACGCGATCAACAAGCACGCGCTGGCGAGCCTCGCCTCCAGCGTGCCGGTGGTGCTGATGACGGCCGGCGACCTGAACCTGTGCGGCGACACGGCGATCAACCAGTGCGCGTTTACCGTGTGGCCGGCGCAGGCGGTGGGCACGAACTTCGACACGGACAACGGCGGTACCGAGTTCTTCATGAGCTCGCTCGCGGTCTTCACCGACACCGGCGACTTCAACGAGATCCTGGTGTGGTCACTGACCAACACGCAGTCGCTCAACACGGCCACGCCCGCGCTGACGCTGACGTCGCGCGAGGTGCCGACGCTGACGTACGGCGTTCCGCCGCGGTCCAACCAGCAGCCCGGCAACACGCCACTGCGCGACTGCCTGGCGGATGGTTTGGCGGGAAGCGGGATCAACGTGATGCCCAACTGCTACGCGGTGATCGCGGGTGCCTCAGGGCGCTTCAACAATCCGCTGTTGACGCCGGACAGCAACGACTCGCGCATGCAGCAGGTGTACTACGCCAACGGCAAGCTGTGGAGTGCGCTGGACACGGCGGTGCAGGTGCCCGGTGACGTCGACGCGTCCAATAACCCGATCACGCGTGCGGGGATTGCGTACTTCATCGTGAACCCGAACTCCGCCAAGGTGATGCAACAGGGCATCGTCGCGATCAGCGGCAACAACGTCAGCTATCCGGCCGTCGCGGCAACGGCGAGTGGCCGCGGCGTGATGGCGTTCACGCTGATGGGCAACGACAACCACCCGAGCGCCGCGTATACGTCACTGGATACCAAGATCGGCGCGGGCGACATCCACGTCATCGCCGCCGGCGCAGGACCGCAGGACGGCTTTTCGGGCTATCGCCCATTGGCCAATCCGCCGCGTCCTCGCTGGGGTGACTACGGTGCGGCTGCCACCGACGGCAAGGACATCTGGGTCGCCAGCGAGTACACGGCGCAGACGTGCACGTATGCGGCCTACCTGGCCGATCCGACGTGCGGCCTCACGCGCGGCGCACTCGGCAACTGGGCGACACGCATCACGCAGACGACGCCCTGAAAATTGATCACCAGATGATCACGCGCTGGGAAGGCGGCAGGTACATCCTGTCGCCTTCCCGGACGCCGAACGCCTCGTAGAACCCGGGCTGGTTGCGCAGCGTCGCCAGGCCGCGGACCGCTTGCGGCGAGTGGCCGTCGACTTTGAGCAGGCGGATGGTCTCCTGTTCGCGAGCCTTGCCGCGCCAGACCTGCGCCCAGCCGTAATACAGACGTTGCTCGCCCGTCAGGCCGTCGATGACGGGCGAGTCCTTTCCGGCGAGCGACAGCTTGTAGGCCTTGTACGCGATCGCCAGGCCCGAGTTGTCGGCGACGTTTTCGCCGAGCGTCAGCGCGCCGTTGACGTGGAAGCCGGGCACCGGCTCGTATTGATCGTACTGTGCGACCAGCGCCTGCGTCTTGTCCTTGAACTTTTGCAGATCGTCGGCGGTGAACCACTGGTGCAGGTTGCCGTCGCCATCGAAGCGGCTGCCGCCGTCGTCGAAGCCGTGGCTGATCTCGTGGCCGATGACGGCGCCGATGCCGCCGTAGTTGACCGCATCGTCGGCCGTTACATCGAAGAACGGCGGCTGCAGGATCGCCGCCGGAAAGACGATCTCGTTGCGTTCGCGGTTGTAGTAGGCGTTAACCGTCTGCGGCTTCATCCGCCATTCGTTCCGGTCGATGGGCTTGCCCAGCTTGGCCAAGTTGCGCCGGTACTCGAACGTCTGCGCCCTCATCCAGTTGCCGACCAGATCATCCTTGGCGATAGTGAGGCCCGAGTAATCGCGCCACTCATCGGGATAGCCGATCTTGATGGTCACCTTGGCGAGCTTCGCCAGCGCCTCGGTCTTGGTCTCGCGGCTCATCCAGTCGAGCGTATCGATGCTCTGCCGGTACGTGGCGAGCAGGTTGCGGATCAGCGCTTCCATGCGCGCCTTGTTTTGCGGCGGAAAGTGGCGCGCGACGTAGAGCTTGCCCAGACCTTCGCCGATCGACGCATCGACGAACTCCACGCCGCGCTTCCAGCGGGGGCGGTTCTCCGGAATGCCGCGCAGCAGGTTGTCCTGGAAGGTGAAATGTTCGACGACGTAGTCCTTGGCCAGGTACGGCGCCATCTCGTCCAGCACCTTCCACTTGAAATAGGCCTTCCACGCTGGCAGCGGCGTGTCCGCGATCAGTTTCGCCAAGGCCGTCATGTAGCTGGGCTGCGCGACGATGACATAGTCGACGCGCGAATCGATCCCGGAGTCGGTGAGCCAGCGCTTCCAGTCGACGGCCGGCGCTAGTTCGGCCAACTGCGCGATGCCGTACTTGTTGTAGGTCGCGACGGGGTCGCGATTGTCGACGCGCGTCCATTGGGCGCCGGCCAGTTCGGATTCGAGTGCCAGGATGTCGCCCGCGGCCTTGGCGGTGTCGTGGACGCCGGCCATATCGAGCATCTTCTTGACGTGCGCGAAATATTGGGCGCGCACTTCCTTGAACTTGTCGTCGAGATAGTAATCGCGATCGGGCAACCCCAGCCCACCCTGGCGCAGGTCGACGACATACCGGGTCGAATCGCGGTTGTCCTGGTGCACGAAAGGCGAGTACGGCGCGTCGATGCGCAGGGCGTTGAACGTCGCGATCAGTGCCGCGACATCGGACTTGTCCTTGAGCGTGTTGATGCGGGCGTAGAGCGGCGCGAGAGGCTTGGCGCCTAAGTCCTGGAGCTTTGCTTCGTCCATGAAGCTGTTGTAGAGGTCGCGGATCTTCTGCGTCTCGGAGCCGGGCGCCGCATCGGTGGCGCGGGCGGCGTCCTCGACGAGTGCCTTGACCTGCAGTTCGGTGTCATCGCGCAGCTTGTCGAACGCGCCATAACGGGCCTTGTCGGCCGGGATGACGAAGGTATCGAGCCATTTGCCGTTGACGAAGCGGTAGAAGTCGTCCTGCGGCCGGACGGCGGTGTCGATGTACGTGCGGTCGACGCCGGACGCGAGCTCGGCCGCGCACGCGCTTGCGACGGGCAGCGCGAGAATGACGGCCAGCAGCGCGCGGATCATGGGTCTACTGCTTTTCGACGATCACGCGCCCCTGCGCATTGACATAGATGTGGTAGCGGTTGCCGTCCTTGCACACGGCGACATGGTCGTTCTCGCTCTTGGTCGTGACGCTCACCACTTCGCCGCACGGCATGCCCTGCAGCGTGATGACGGTGAAGAGGTCCTTCTTGACCGCGTCGTCGTCGGCGGCGATTGCCGGACCCGCCACGCACAATGCGGCGAGAATCGCGATGGCCGTTCTGCCTGATTTCATCCAAGTCTCCTCGAGTCGCATCAGATGGTCGCGAATTTCTTGGGGTCCGACAGAATGCCCCAGATCGGTTCGCGCGATGTCACGATTGCGGTGGCCAGCGGCGGGTCGCTGTCCTGCAGCAGCGACAGCACTTTCAGCACCAGCAGGTCATAGGATCGCCGCAGGTCGGCAAGCGTCGTCTTGAGTTTGCCTTGGTAATAGGCGCGGAATTGATCCAGCAGGTCATCGACCTGATTCTTGAGCGTCAGTTTCGTGAGCACGCCGATGGCCTTGGTGTCCTTGAGTCGCTGCTTGAGGGATTCGAGGTCGAGCGGCGGCGCGGCGGGCTTGGCGACCGCGGGAGGAGGCGCGGGCGGCGGCCTCGCGGGCGCGGTGGCAGAGGGCGCAGTGACCTTGGGGGGCGGTTGCGCGACGCCGGGCGCCGTGGGACTCGGCGGCGGCACGGTGGCGGCCGGTGGCGGTGGTGCTGTGCCGGGCAGTGGGGCCGGTGCGGTCTGGCTTGGCGGTGCGGGAGGGGTGCTTTCAGGCGCCGCGACGCTGGGCGCAGCTTGCGTTGCGGCCGGCGTTGCCGGCGGTGCTTCGGCAACCGGCGGCTTCACGCTGCCGCAGCCGGCCAAAAGAATGAGGCACAGGATTTCGCCGATTCGTATCGCGCGCATCGGTCGCCTAGACCAGCGCCTGCGTATCGGCGTCGACGGGCAATGCGTGGCCCGAAATGTTGGCGCCGAGCGGCGAGGCCAGGAACACGATCGCGTTGGCGATGTCGTCGGCGCTGACCATCCGCCGCAACGATGCATGCGCGATCATCTCGTCGCGCACGACTTCAGGCGCCACGCCGCGCAACTTGGCCTTGCTCGTGTACACGGCTTCGATGCGCGGCCCCGCCACGGACCCCGGGCAGATCGCGTTGACGCGAACGCCGTGTGGCCCCAACTCGATCGACAGCGACTTGGTGAAACCGATCACGCCCCATTTCGACGCGGAGTACGGCGTGCGATTCGGGAAGCCGAAGCGGCCGGCCGCCGACGAAAGATTGGCGATACTCGCGTTGTCGCTCGACTTGAGCAGCGGAATCGCGCGCTGCGCGCACAGGAACTGTCCGGTGAGATTGACGGCGAGCGTGCGCTCCCAGTCGCGCAACGCGATTTCCTCGCACGGCGCCGTCGGGCCCGCGATGCCGGCGTTGTTGACCAGCGCGTCGAGGCCGCCCAGGTCGGAAACGGCGGCGTGGAACAACCGCGCCACCGCTGCGGGATCGGAAACGTCGCACACGCTGCGCATCAGCGCGGGGTCGCTCTTGGCCAAGGCGTCGAGCGCGTTGGCGTCGACGTCGCAGATGTGCACGCGCGCACCCTCGCGCGCAAAGGCGCGGGCCGTCGCCAATCCGATGCCGGAAGCGCCGGCCGTCACCAGCACGCGCAAGTCGCGGATCTTCAGGTCCATCAGCTTTCCTCCCGATTTGCCCGCAGCGTGGACAAGCGCGCGACGTTGCATTATAACTGCGAGCGCAGTCACAAAAAGAGGAGGAGGAGCAATGAGCGAGTCGACGAGCCGCGGGCGCCGCGGCGTACTCAAGGCTGGTGCCGCCGTGGCCACGCTGGGCGCATTGGGATTTCCCGCAATCAGTCGCGGCCAGGCCGAGGGCATTCGCATCGGTCACCTGACGCCGCGCACCGGATTCCTGGGGCCGCTCGGCGAATACGCGGTGATGGGTGTGAACCTCGCCGTCGACGAGATCAACGCGTCCGGCGGCGTGATGGGCCGCAAGATCGATTTGATCGCCGAGGACAGCGTCAACCCGCAGACGGCGTCGACCAAGGCGGAGCGCTTGATCGAGCGCGACAAGGTCGTCGCGATCATCGGCGAGATCAGCTCGGCGTCGGGACTCGCGATCGCGCAGGTCGCGCAGCGCAACCGCATCCTCTTCTTCAACACCGGATGCAACTCGGACGAGCTGCGCGGCAAGGCGTGCAACCGCTACATGTTCCACACCGAGGCCGCCAACACGATGTACGTGTACGCGGCCGGCCAGGCGCTGTTGCGCGACGGCATGGTGAAGGGCAAGAGGTGGTACAGCCTCACCGCCGACTACGCGTTCGGCCACGACCTGCTGAAGGCCGCCAAGCGGTTCATGGCAGCCAACGGCGCCGAGTTCGCAGCCGACGAGCTGGTGCCCACCGATGCCGCGGACTTTTCGGCGTATCTCCTCAAGATCCGCAACGCGAAGCCCGACATCGTGATCTCGAACCTGGCCGGCGCGCAGATCACCAACTTCATGAAGCAGTACATGGAGTACGGATTGCCGTATCCGGTCGGCGGCTTCGGCTTCGACACGGCGGTGGCGTGGGGCGCGGGCAAGGGCAACGTGACGGGCATCTGGCCGCTCGTCTGGGACTCGCAGGTGAATACGCCCACGTCGAAGAAATTCACCGACGCGTTCGTGAAGAAGTACGGCAAGCCGCCGGAAAACCAGGCGTGGGGCGACTACATGTCGACCAAGCACGTCGCGCAGGCGATGAACGAGATCAAGAGCACCGATTCGACCAAGCTAGTCGAGCATCTGGAAAAGGGCGCCAAGTTCGACCTGATGAAGGCGCGCGAAGGCTACTACCGCAACTGGGACCACCAGCTGATGCAGGAGATGTACACGCTTCGCTTCAAGCCCGCGAGCGAGGTCAAGGACAAGTGGGACCTCTTCACGCTGTCGGCGCCGGTGCCTGCCGCCAACCAGAGCCTCGAGGTGATCGCGCCCACGCGCGAAGAAAACGCCTGCACGATGCCGGCCTAGTTGCTTATCCAGATCCTCGAGCAGGTCTTAAACGGCCTGCTGGTCGGCGCGTACTACCTGCTGATCGCGCTCGGGCTTTCGCTCATCTTTTCGCTGGGCGGTCTCGTCAACCTGGCGCATGGCGCGTTCTATGCGCTGGGCGCGTATTTCGCCGTCAAGTTGGTCGACGCGCTGGGCTTCGGCGGCGTGCTCGTGGCGTCGCCGGTGCTGGTCGCGCTGATCGGTCTCGTCGTCGAGCGCTTCCTCTTTCGCCGCTTCTACCGTGAGGACCCCGCACTCGGCTTGCTGATGACGTTCGGCCTCGCGATGGTGGCCGAGCAGGCGTTGCGGCTCATCTTCGGCGCATCGCCGCTGCCGTTCTCGATTCCGCAGGCGCTCAAAGGCCAGTTCCTGGTCGGCGATTTCATCTACTCGAAATACCGGCTGGTGATGCTGGCCATTGCGGCGGGCGCGGTCGGCGCGCTATGGCTGCTGCTGCGGCGCACGCCATTCGGGCGCGTGGTGCGCGCCGGCGTGCAGAACCCGGACATGGTGGCGGCGCTCGGCATCTCGCTGCAGCCGTACATGAGCGCGGTCGTCGCGATCAGCGTCGCGCTGGCGGCGCTCGCGGGCGTGCTGCTGGCGCCTATCTCGGGCGTGCATCCGGCGATGGGGGCGGAAATACTGACCGCGGCGTTCGTCGTCGTCGTCATCGGCGGTCTGGGCTCGTTCTGGGGTGTCGTGTGGGCGGCGCTGATCGTCGGCGTCGTGCGCGGCCTTACCGTGTACTTCTATCCGGCCGCGGCGGAAGCATCGATGTACCTGCTGATGGTGCTGGTGCTGCTGGTGCGCCCGCGCGGCCTCTTCGGCGAACGCATTCAGCGTTTCGAGTGATGAGCGCCTTCCGCTCCCCTGTCGCGATCGCGGCGGCCGCGATGATCGTGCTGCCGTTCGCGCTGCTCGCCGGAGGGCTGACGCTCACCAGCGCCACCGACGTCGTGATCTTCGCCGTCGCGTGCATGGCGCTCAACATCCTGGTCGGCCACACCGGTCTCGTGTCGTTCGGCCACGGCGCGTGGTTCGGCCTGGGCGCGTATGCCGCCGCGTTGACGCAACGGTACTGGTTTCCCGGCTCGGTGCTGTGGCCGATCGCGACGTCGGTCGCGTTCCTGCTGGTTGCCGCCGTGCCCGTCGCGTTCATCGTGCTGCGCCGGCGCGGCGTCTATTTTTCGCTGCTCACGCTCGCGCTGTCGGCGCTGACGTACGCGGTCGCCTTTCGCTGGACGGCGTTCACCGGCGGCGAAAGCGGGCTGGGCGGCGTGACGCGCGCGACGTGGTTGGGCTTCGACCTCGAGAATGCGTGGATCTATTACGCGCTGGTCGCGGTGTTCGGCCTCAAGGTCGTCTACGGGCTCGAGCGCTTCCACCGGTCGGCCATCGGCACCACGCTGGTGGCCATCCGCGAAAACGAGCAGCGCGCGCAGTTCGTAGGCTACGCGACCAACCGCTATAAGCAGATTGCCTACGTGGTGTCGGCGGTGCTCACCGGCTGCGCCGGCGTGCTGTTCGCGTTCCACCATCGCTTCGCGTCGGCCGATCCGACGTCGATCGCGTTCTCCGGAGCGCTGCTTGCGATGGTGCTGATCGGCGGCATGCGCAGCCTGCTAGGTCCGGCGCTGGGTGCGCTGTTCTACATCCTGTTCCAGGAGTACCTGTCGATCTGGACGTCGAACTGGCTGCTGTACTTCGGGTTGCTGTTCGTCGGCTTCATCGTGTTCTCGCCGACGGGGCTGGTGGGAATTTGGCGGCGCGTGACGGAGCCTTTCAGGCCCAAGGTGGTCGAGGCGTCCGCGATGTCGGCGCGCGCGATCGAGCAGGGCGTGCCGCTTCCCGAATTCCTGAAGCACGCGCCGCACGAAGGCGGCGTCGTGCTCGAGGCGCGCGAACTCGCCAAGGCCTTCGGCGGCATCAAGGCGGTGACCGACGCGTCGCTGTCCGTCCGCGACCGTTCGCTGCATGCGCTGATCGGACCCAACGGCGCGGGCAAGACGACGCTGTTCAATCTCATCACCGGCATGTTCGCGCCCGATCGCGGTGCCGTGACACTCGCGGGCCATTCGATCGCGGGGCTGCCACCGCACCGGATCGCCGCGGCGGGATTGGGCCGCTCGTTCCAGATCACCAACCTCTTTCCGCGCGTGTCGATCGCCGAGAACCTGCGCCTCGCCGTGCAGGCGCGCGATCCGTCGCACTTCGACGGCTGGGCGGACGCGATGCGCAATGACCGCGTGACGGCGCGCACGGCGGAGCTGATCCGCTATCTCGGCCTGTCGGGCATCGAGGACGCGGAAGCCGGGTCGCTTTCCTACGGCGGCCAGCGGTTGCTCGACATGGGGCTGGCCTTGGCCGGTGCGCCGCGCGTGCTGCTGCTGGACGAGCCGCTGGCGGGACTCGCCGCGGCCGAGCGCGAACGCGTCGGCGGCCTGATCAAGCGCATCTCGGCGGACGTGCCGGTGCTCCTGGTCGAGCACGACATCGACCGCGTATTCGCGCTGGCCGACCGCGTGACGGTGATGAACGAAGGCCGTGTGCTCGTCGACGGTTCCGCGGACGACGCGCGGGAAAGCGCCGCAGTGCGCGAGGTGTACATTGGTTCGGGCACCGCCGCACTGGCCGCGAAGCCGCGTGGCCATGCCGAGCGCGCCGGAGGTCCGCTCATCCTCGACATCGACGACGTCGACGCGTTCTACGGCAAGAGCCACATCGTGATGGGCGCCTCCCTCGACGTGCACGAGCGCGAGATCGTGGCGCTGCTGGGCCGCAACGGCGCGGGCAAGTCGACGCTGCTCAAGACGATCCTCGGCCTCGTGACCGCCCAAGGCGGCCGCGTGCTGCTCGCCGGCGACGATCTCGCGGGACGCTCCGCGGCAGCCAACGCGCGCAGCGGCATCGGCTATGTGCCGCAAGGGCGCGGCCTCTTTGCCGGCATGAGCGTCCGCCATAACCTCGAACTCGGCCGCCTCAAGCGGCGCGGCGGCGAGGGTGTCGCGTGGTCCGAGCAGAAGATCCTCGAATTTTTTCCGCGGCTGCGCCAGCGACTCGATACGCCGGCCGACTTCCTGTCCGGCGGCGAGCAGCAGATGGTCGCCGTCGCGCGCGCGTTGTCCGGGCACGTGCGCGTGCTGCTGCTCGACGAGCCATTCGAAGGGCTGGCGCCGACGGTAATCGAGGAATTGTTCGAGGCGTTCGACCGGCTGCGTCAGGAATTGTCGATCGTTATCGTGGAGCACAATCTCGACCTGGTCCTCGCGCTGGCGGACCAGGCGTATGTGCTCGAGCGCGGCAGCGTCGTCCATCAGGGACCGGCGGCGGCGCTGCGCGACGACCTCGAGTTGCGCCGGCGCGTCCTGTGGATGTGAACGCATGGAAAAGACAGCAGCGATCATCGGCGCCGGATTGATCGGGCGCGCTTGGGCCATGGTGTTCGCGCGCGCGGGCTGGCGCGTGCGGATCTACGACAACGCACCCGCGCAGCTCGACGCGGCGCGTGGGCACATCGCGTCGAGCCTGGCCGAACAGCAGGCGGCGGGCCTGGTCGACGATGCCGCGGCAGCAATCGCGCGGGTAACGATGGCCGCCCGCATCGACGATGCCGTCATTGGCGCCTCGTGGGTGCAGGAAAATCTTCCCGAGCAGGTGGAGATCAAGCGCGACGTCTACCGCACGCTGGATACGCTTGCGCCGGACGAAACGGTGCTGGCGAGCTCGACGTCGGCCATTCCGGCATCACAGTTCACCGAAGCGCTGGCCGGGCGCGCACGCTGCCTTGTCGCGCATCCGGTCAATCCGCCGCATCTGGTTCCCGTCGTGGAGTTGTGCGGCGCGCCGTGGACAAGCGCCGCGACGATCGAGCGCGCGAAGTCGGTGATGACGGACGTAGGTCAGGTGCCGGTCGTCGTGCGACGCGAGCTCGACGGCTTCATTCTCAATCGCCTGCAGGGTGCTCTGCTGTCCGAGGCGATGCGGCTCGTGGGCGACGGCTACGTGTCGCCGGAGGATCTGGACAAGACGATCGCGCACGGTCTGGGCCTGCGCTGGTCGTTCATGGGTCCGTTCGCGACCATCGAATTGAACGCGCCGGGAGGCGTGGCCGACTACTGCGCGCGCTACGGCGGCTTCTATCGCAGGCTCGCCGCCGACCCGCCGGCACCGCGACGTCTGGGATGCCGAACACGTGGCGCGTGTCGTCGCCGCGCTGGGCAAAGCGCCGACGCCGGCGGAAGCGAGCCGGACAGCCACCCGCGACCGCCGGCTGCTGGCGCTGGCGCGACACAAGCGCGACCAGTCCGCCATCAGAACGGGTAGTCGCGCGTCCGACCGCCGTGGGCGACGTAGTAGACGCTGGCGCGATCCAAGCCGATGTCAATCAGTTCGCGGTCGCTCATGCGGGCGAGCGTGTCGCGGTCGTCCGAAACGCGTCCGCGCGTCACGAACCACGACTCGACTGTTTGCACGATCCTGTTCAACACGTTCACCGCATCGACAAGCGCGGCAGACAGCGGCCGGGGCGAGTTCAAGGGGGCGGTGGGGCAATTGGATTGGGAGTGTCATGGCTATCCTTTAGGTTCTGGGCAATTGGGTGGTCGGCGCCGCTGACGCCTGTGAGGCGGCGCCGGGCGGTGCCACAGCGGCGCTCACGGATGGGCGCGGGTGCGCCGCTGGGTACCGGCACAGACGAGACCGCGGCGATCATTCCGGCAGCGGCGAAGGTGACGACTCCTAGCAGTTCATCGAATCGGGGCATGGCGTTCTCCTTCTGGTTTTGGTACGCTGGTAATGTTAATGACCCAGTCGGCCTATAGGAATCGACATGTTCTGACCGTTCTGGACAGTAATAACTAACCAGTGATTGCCCTATGCCCCATGCGCCGCGCCTGCCGCTCAACACGCTGACCGCCTTTCGCGCGGTGGCCGAGATCGAGAACCTGCGCGCCGCCGCCGACGTGCTGCATCTGACGCACAGCGCGGTCAGCCAGCAGATCCGAGGGCCTTGAAGAGCAACTGGGATTCGCGCTCTTCGAGCGGCGCGGGCGGCGCGTGGTGCTCAATCCCGCCGGACAGGCGTTGCTGCGCAGTGTGCAGGGCGCATTGTCGCTGCTCGACGACGGCGTGCAGGCGGCCGCGTCCGCGGCGAGGCGGCGAATCGCAGCGTTTGCGCGTGACCGTGCTGCCATCGTTCGCCAACCGCTGGCTGTTGCCGCGCATGGGGCAGCTGGCGCGAGCAGCATCCGGCGCTGCCGCTCGAAATCGACGCGTCGGTCGGAATTGATCGACCTGCAGCGCGAGGGCTTTCACGCGGCGGTGCGGCAAGGCAAGGGACCGTGGCCCGGGACTCGAGTCGGAGCGGCTGTTCGAGCAGCCGCCGATCATCGTCGCTGGGTTCGCCAGCCGGCCGCCCGCCGGCTTCGTGGCGCGCAACCGGAAGCCATCGCGCGCGAGCCGCTGCTGGGCGACAGCGATCTATGGAAGGACTGGTTCGCGGCCGCGGGCCTGCGCATCAACGTGCGTACGGTCGCCGCGTTCAACGACGCGGGCCTGATGCTGCAGGCCGCCGAGCAGAACCTGGGCCTCGCGTTGGCGCGCGAGCTGCTGGCCGCCGATGCGCTGTGCGAAGGGCGCCTCGTGCAACTGTCGCCGATCGCGATCATGCACCCGGAAGCGCTCCCCTATCACCTCGTGTATCCGCCGAACTTGCGCGATTGGCCGCCGCTAATGGCCTTTCGCAGTTGGCTCTTCGACCAGCTCGACTGTTCGCTGAAGGCGCTGCGAGCCAGGATCACCGATGACGCGCAGGAACCGCGTCCGAAAGCGCCGCCCAAGGGACGGCGCACGAGCCGGCGCTGATGCGGCCCACGACGGTTTCCGGCAATTCATCCCTCCTGTCGTGCATTGTGTCTTGCCGCACTGGAGGGGACGCGGCCCTCTCCCGTATTCTCGCCCCGTGACAAACTAGAAACCAAAGGGCAATGAAATGAACGCCGATCAACGCAGTCCGGGCAGCGATGGCGCTGCTTCGCCACCCATGGGGATCGGGCAGGCCTTCCGCGAGATCCGCAAAGGCATCGTCGTGATGTGGTGGGGCTTCTTCGACTGGGTGGCCGTCGTGTCGTGGAAGGCGCTGCTGCTCGTCTCGTTCCTGGGCCTGATCCTCGCCGGCGGTGTATTCAAGTTCGCCGAACCTGGCGTTTCTGCTCATCATCTCCGCCTTCATCATCAAGGTGGTCGCGGGCGGCAAGCGCCGGGCGGAACTGACGGCAAGCGAGGCCACCAAGCGGGCGGAGACCGAACAACTCGAGCGCACGGTGCTGGAGGCGCGCATGGAAGCATTGCAGGCCCAGATCGAGCCGCACTTCCTGTTCAATACGCTGGCCAGCATCGACCAGCTCATCCAGTCCGACCCGCCGCGCGCGTCGAAGATGCAGCAGAGCCTGATCCGCTACCTGCGCTCGGCCATGCCGCAGATGCGCGATGGCGGCCGACCGACGCTGGGCCAGCAAGTCACGTTGTCCAGCGCTTTCCTGGAAATCATGGCAGTTCGAATGGAAGAACGGCTGCAGCCGGTCGTGAATGTGCCGGAAGGATTGAAATCGGCGGTCTTTCCCTCGATGATGCTGCAGACGCTGGTGGAAAACGCCGTCAAGCATGGCCTTGAACCGAAGGCCGAAGGCGGCAAGCTGGAAATCAGCGCCGAGGTCGTCGATGGCCAGCTGGCCGTGCACGTGCAGGACTCGGGCAGGGGATTCATGCCCGACGCCGAGGCGGGCGTGGGATTGGCCAACATCCGCGAGAGGTTGCGGGTCTTGTACAACGGTCGCGCCGAGCTGATCATCAGCGTGCCGCCGAGCGGCGGTACGTGTGCCACGATCAAAGTTCCTTACGAAGTCGCCCCCGCAACCACCTGATGAGCGACCAACGCACACACCCGGCCCGCCCCCTCCGCCGTCGTTGCCGACGATGAACGCCTGATGCGCGTGCAGATCGTCGAGCGCCTCAAGGAAGCGTGGCCGGAACTCCTGATCGTCGGTGAAGCGGCCAACGGCCGCGAGGCGGTGGCGATGGTGCAGGCGCTCGAACCCGACATCGTCTTTCTCGACATCAGCATGCCCGAGATGGACGGCATCCAGGCGGCCCGCGCACTGGCCGGCCGCGCCCATGTCGTCTTCGTCACCGCCTACGACCAATACGCGATCAGCGCCTTCGAGCAGGGCGCGATCGATTACCTGCTCAAGCCGGCGGACCCGCAGCGAGTGGCGCTGACTTGCGCGCGACTACGCGAGCGACTGCAGCAAAAGCCCGATCCGATGGATGCGTTGCTGGCGCAGCTGTCGCAACGGCTCGGGGCCGGCGGCACGCCATCGCACGAATACCTGCGCTGGGTGCAGGCCAGCGTGGGCCCGAACATACGAATGATCCCGACCTCCGATATCCTGTTCTTCCGCGCCGAGGACAAATACACTCGCGTGCAGACGAAAGGGTTCGAAGCGTTGATCCGCAAGCCGATCAAGGAGCTGCTCGAAGAGCTGGACCCGAAGGAATTCTGGCAGATCCACCGCTCCACCGTGGTTCGCGTCGACGCGGTGGAACAGGTCAGCCGCAATTTCAGCGGCAAGCAGGTGGTGCACGTGAAGGGCAGCGCGGAAAAGCTCGAAGTGAGCCGTACGTTCAATCACCTGTTCAAGCAGATGTAAAGAGGCAATTCATGGCCGAAGCCCGCAAAGTCATCATCACCTGTGCGATCACGGGTTCGATCCACACGCCGTCGATGTCGCCGCACCTGCCGGTTACGCCGAAAGAGATCGCCGACGCCGCCGTCGCCGCGGCCGAAGCGGGCGCGGCGATCGTGCACCTGCATGCGCGCGATCCGGTCGACGGCCATCCGACGCAGGACCCCAAGTACTTCCGCGAATTCGCGCCCGACATCAAGCGCCGCTCGGATGTCGTCATCAACTTCACGACCGGCGGCGCCGCGACGATGACGATCGAGGAACGGCTGCAGCCGGCGCTGCAGCTGAAGCCGGAGGTCGCGTCGCTCAACATGGGCTCGATGAACTTCGGCCTCTACCCGATGCTGAAGCGCTACCCGGAATTGAAGTATCCCGTGGGAGCGCGAGTACCTCGCGGGCTCCGAGGACCGCGTGTTCAAGAACACGTTCAAGGACATCGCCTACATCCTGACCTCGTGCGCCGAAAACGGGACGCGCTTCGAGATCGAGTGCTACGACATCGGCCACCTGTACTCTGCCGCGCATTTCCTCGACCGGGGGTTGGTCCAGCCGCCGCTGTTCATCCAAAGCGTGTTCGGGATCCTGGGCGGCATCGGCCCGCATCCGGACGACGTCGATCACATGAAGCGCACCGCGGATCGCTTGTTCGGCGACCTCTACCACTGGAGTGTGCTGGGCGCCGGCCGCAACCAGATGCCGGTCGCGAAGCAGTCGGTGCTGCTGGGCGGGAACCTGCGTGTCGGGCTCGAGGACAGCCTGTGGATCGCGCATGGCAAGCTCGCCGAGTCGAACGCGGCACAGGTGACGGCGGCGCGGGCGATGGTCGAGGATCTCGGGCTCGAGGTCGCCACGCCCGACGACGCGCGAGGATCCTCGCGCTCAAGGGACGCGAGAACGTCGCGTTCTGAAGCGGGCGCCACCCGCGCGACGTGGCGGAAGCACTATGCCTTGTCGATCCACTCCTCGATCGCGTCCGCCAGTTCGGCCCTGACCTCCGGATCCTTGCGACCCGTGCGGGCCGGGACGTGAAACGAATGGTCGGCATCGTCGAAGAGGCGCAGCGTCGCGCGCTTGCCGAGTCTGGCCACCAGCGCCTCGAGGAGCCTCAATTCCGCGAACTCGTCGCGCGTGCCCTGCAGGAAGAGCATGGGGATTTGCACGTCGAACAGATGCGCGCCGCGCTCGTCGGCCGGCTGCCCGGGTGGATGCAGCGGGAAGCCCAGGAACACGAGGCCGCGCACATCCGGCAGCGCCGATGCCGCTTGCGCCTGCGATGTCATCCGTCCGCCGAACGATTTGCCGCCGGCGAACAGCGCAAGTCCGGGCAACAGGCGCGCCGCCTCCGCAACGGCGGCGCGGACGGCGGCCTGCGCGGCCTTCGGACTGTCGGGGCGCTTCGAGCCGCGTTCCATGTACGGAAACTGGTAGCGGAGCGTGGCGATGCCGCGCGCCGCGAGATCGTTGGCGATCGCGGCCATGAAGGGGTGCGCCATCCCGGCGCCGGCACCGTGCGCGATGACGTAGCAGGCGCGCGCGGCCGACGGCGCCTGCAGCAGTCCGGAGACGTGCCGCGCGGCGTCGATCTCGATCGTGACCGGGCGCGGAGCTACTTGTTCTGCAGCCACCGGTCGACGCTCCACGGGCCGCCCCCCGCCGCGAAGAGATAGAGGAACACGAAGCAATACAGCACCGCCAGTTCGCCCCTGTTGACGATCGGCCAGAAGTCGGCCGGCGCGTGCGCCATGAAATAGGCAACGGCCATGAGCCCGGAGAGAACGAAGGCCACCGGACGCGTGAACAGGCCGAACATCAGCAGGAATCCGCCGACCAGCTCGAGCACGCCGGCTACGCCACTGGGCGACCAGAGCACCGTCGGATTGGGCCGCGGCACCGGAAACTCCAGCCACTTTTGCGTGCCATGCTCGACGAACAGGAATCCCGAGACGATGCGCAGGATGCTCAAGAGGCGCGGTGTCCAGGTGTTGATCAGTGATTCCATGGGCTCATTACCTTTCCGATGTGGCGAATTTGATCAGCGAAGCGGCGTACGCGGGCGCCGTCGGCTCGTGCATGAAGTACGCGTAGATTTCGCGCCACGACGTCGCTTCGAGCGTGCGCACCCAGCGCTTGAGGTCGGCATCCGAGTAAGTTTCGAGGCGCAGCCGCAGGTAACCCCACGGCGCGGTCTCCACCAGCGGCGGCGGCGTGCTGTCCTCGCGCTCGGACAAGCACAGGGCCGCGCCGGTTCCCTTGAGCGCGGCGTAGACGTCGTCGTCGAACCACGTGTCGTTGCGAAACTCGAATACCGCGTTGTGCCCGTCGGGAAGCAGCGTCAGGAACTCGTTGAGACGCGGCAGGTCCTTTTTCATGTTCGGCGGTAATTGGAACAGCACCGGACCGCGCTTGGCGCCGAGGGCAGCAAGATTCTTGTAAAGATATGTAACCGGCTCGGTCGCCGTTTCGGCCCGCAACCGCGCCATGTGCGTGATCCGCTGCGAAGCCTTGACCGAGAACCGGAAGTCGTCCGGCACCGTCGCCGCCCAGTGCTTGACGACCTCGGTCTTGGGCATCCGGTAGAACGTGTTGTTGATCTCGACGGTCGGCAACCGCGCCGAATAGAAGGCGAGCATCTCCTCGGGCTTGATGTCAGCCGGGTAGAACGCTCCCTTCCATTCCTTGAACGAATAGCCGCTCGCACCCGCAAAAAGCCTCGAAGATTTCATCGGCCTTAAGCCCTCCATCAGTAGAATCCACGCATGGCGAAAGATGCCCTCAAGGAATACTCCGCCAAGCGGACCTTCACGGCCACGCCGGAGCCGCCACCGGCCGTGCCGCGTCGGGCGACGGGCCGCTGCTGTTCGTCGTCCAGCAGCATTCCGCCACCCGGCTGCACTACGACTTCCGCCTCGAATGCGACGGCGTGCTGCTGTCGTGGGCCGTGCCCAAGGGTCCGTCGCTGGATCGTAACGAAAAGCGCCTGGCCGTGCACGTCGAGGATCATCCGTACGACTATGCGTCGTTCGAAGGCGTGATCCCCGCCGGGCAATACGGCGCCGGCGAGGTGATCGTGTGGGACTGCGGCGTCTACTCGCCCGACGAAGGCGGCGCCACGTGGTTCCACGATCGCGCGCGGGCCGAGCGTGAGGTTCGCGAAGGCATGGAAAAGGGCAAGCTCTCCGTCCTGCTGCGCGGCGAAAAATTGAAAGGGTCCTTCGCGCTGGTGCGCACGAAGGAGAAGAACCAGTGGCTGATGATCAAGCACAAGGACCGGTTCGCGGTGGAACGCGACGTCACGCTCGAGGATCACTCGGTGCTTTCCGGCAAGACGGTCAAGGAGATGAAGTTCGTTCCCGTGAAGCGCATGCCTGCGTCGCAGCTCGCTCCCACGGGCAAGACCGAGGCGATGCCGGCCACGCTCGCGCCGATGCTCGCCGACACGGGCGACTCGCCGTTCAACCGTCCCGAATGGATGTGGGAACCCAAGCTGGACGGATATCGCGTGCTCGCGTTCATCGACGACCATGGCGTCAAGCTGCGCTCGCGGCGCGGGTTGGAGCTCGCTCCGCAGTTCCCGGCGCTCGTTGCGGACTTGGCCCAGCAAGCTGTCAACGGCATGATCGTCGACGGCGAACTGGTGGCGTTCGACGCGAGCGGCAAGCCGTCGTTCGGCGCGCTGCAGGATCGCGCGCAGTTGAAGACGTCGCGCGAGATCGCCGCCGCCGACCAGAGCCTGCCGGTGGTGTTCTGCTGCTTCGACCTGCTGCACTTCGCCGGCATCGACCTGCGCAAGCGCGCTTACACGGACCGGCGGCGCTATCTCGCGCAATGCCTGCTGCCCACGCCGCTGGTGCAGCTCGTGCACGCGGAGGAGGATGGCATCGCGCTCAATGCCGCGGCGCTCGCGAGCGGCTTCGAGGGCGTCATCGCCAAGCGCAAGGAGAGCCGCTACGAAAGCGGCCGCCGGTCGCAGTCGTGGCTCAAGGTGAAGCCGACGATCACCGCCGATTTTGTCATCGGCGGCTACACGAAGGGCAAAGGCTCGCGTGCGCCGCTCGGCGCGCTGCTCGTCGGTTACTGGGACAGGAAGAAGCTGCGCTATGCGTCGCACGTGGGCTCGGGTTTCGACGAGCGCGCGCTGCGCCACGTCAAGGCGCATCTCGAACCGGTGCAGCGGAAGACATGTCCCTTCGCCGAGACACCGGAACTGAATGGTCCCACGACGTGGGTCGAGCCGGAGGCCGTCGCCGAAGTGGCCTTCCACAGCTGGACCGACGATGGCCACTTGCGCGCGCCGGTGTTCCTTCGCATGCGCGACGACATCGACCCGAAGGCAGTGCGGCGCGGTCAGGGCACGCACGCGTCCGCCGCCGCCTCCGCGCCGCCCGCCGCCGGCCCGATCGACGACATCGTCGCGCAACTCGGCAGCGCCAAGGCGATGTTGACGCTTGCCGTGGGTCCGCACCGGATCAAGCTGACGCACCTCGATCGGGTTTATTGGCCCGCCGATCCTGCGCTCAAGCAGCCGGCATTGACCAAGCGCGACCTGCTGACTTACTTCGCGAAGGTGTCGCCTTATATCCTGCCGCACCTCGCGGACCGGCCGCTGACGATGATCCGCATGCCCGACGGCATCGGCGGGCAGCGTTTCTTCCAGAAGCATTGGGAGCAGGAACGGCCGCCATTCGTCGAGACGATCACCGTGTTCTCGAGCAGCAAGGACGAGCAGCACGACTACCTCTTGTGCAACAACCTGCCGACGCTTCTGTGGCTTGCGCAATCGGGCACGCTCGAGTTCCACGTCTGGCACTCGCGCGCGAAGAAGGGACCCGACGCCGTGTCGAAGAGCACCGACTATGCGTCGTCGCTCGAGGCGCTCGAAGCCTCGGTGCTGAACTATCCGGACTATGTCTTGTTCGACCTCGACCCGTACATCTATTCGGGCAAGGAGGGGAAGGGCGCGGAACCTGAACTCAATACCATCGCGTTCGAGAAGGGCAAGGAAGTCGCGTTCTGGCTGCGCGAATTGCTGCAGGGGATGTCGCTCGAGGCCATCGTCAAGACGTCGGGCAAGACCGGATTGCACGTGTTCGTGCCGATCAAGCGCACGATCGACTTCGACGCGGCGCGGCATGTGTCGGAACTGGTCGGACGGCACCTTCAGCGTCTGCACCCGAAGGACATCACGCTCGAGTGGAGCATCCCCAAGCGGACCGGCAAGATCTTCATGGACTACAACATGAACGTCCGCGGCAAGACCCTCAATGTCGCCTATTCGCCGCGCGGTGTCTCCGGAGCGCCGGTGTCGATGCCTCTGACATGGGACGAATTGGCGGGAGCGCATCCACTCGACTTCACGATCCTGAACGCGCCCGAGCGGCTGGCGCTGAGGGGCGATCGCTGGCGGGACGCGTTGCAAAAGAAGCAAAGCCTGGAAGCCGCGCTGTCGAAGAATTCGAGCTAAAGCTTGCAAATTGCGGAAAACATTGAGATATTTCGCAGTTCGCGTCCGCAAAGCGCGCTGGCGGGAGGCATCATGGCTGCACGATCCATAGCGAGTCTGACGGTTTCGTTCGGGCTGGTTTCGATCCCGGTGAAGCTCTATTCGGCCACCGAGGCGAGCAAGGCGATCTCCTTCAACATGCTGCACAAGACCTGCGGCTCGCGGTTGAAGCAGCAGTACGTCTGCATCAAGGAGGAAGTCGTCGTCCCGCGCGAGGACATCGTCAAGGGCTACGAATTCGCCAAGGACCAGTACGTCCGCTTCACGCCGGAAGAATTGAAGGCGATGGAGGAGGTCGGCACGCACATGGCCGAGATCACCGAATTCGTGCCGCTCGAAGCGGTCGATCCCGTCTACTTCGACAAGGCCTACTACTTGGCGCCCGACAAGGGCGGCGCCAAGCCTTACGCGCTGCTGGCCGCCGCATTGCGCGAGTCGAACCGGTGCGCGCTGGGCCGATGGGCTGCGCGCGGCAAGCAGTACATCGTGATGATCCGGCCGGTCGAGGATGGCCTCGTCATGCAGCAGCTTCTCTACGCGGGCGAGGTGCGGGCGATGAAGGACCTCGAGATCCCGAATACCGACGTGAAGCCTGCCGAATTGAAACTCGCGCAGCAATTGATCGAACAGCAGACATCCGAAGCGTTCGACCCGTCGCAATACAAGGATGATGTCGCCGAGCGCATCACGGCGGCGGTCGAGAAGAAAGTCGAGGGTCAGGAGATCACGCTGGCCGAGGCGCCCGAGGGCGGCGGCGCGCAAGTCATCGATCTCATGGAAGCGCTGCGTGCCAGCCTAGGCAAGAAGGCTCCTGCGCGGGAGCGGCGGCCAAGCCGGCCGCGGAGCCCGAAACCGCGCCTGCGGCCGCCATGCGCAAGCCCGCCAAGCGGGCGCAGCAGATCCTGCCCGCGGCGCCGGCGGCGCGCAAGGCGGCGAAGAAATAACGCGCCGGGAATCGAGCCGAACGGTGGCACACCCCTACGGCGTCCGCGACGTCGAGAGGTTGTTGCACCTTTCCCGCAGCACGATTCGCTCGCTGATCAATGCCGGCTTCGTCGCGCCCGCGCGCGGGCCGCGCGGCGCGTGGCAATTTTCCTTCCAGGACTTGATCGTGCTGCGCACCGCGCAGGCGCTCGCCGACGCGAACGTTCCGCAGCGCCGTATCACGCGCTCGATGCGCGAACTGCGGCGGCACCTGCCCGAGTCGATGCCTTTATCCGGATTGCGCATCGGCGCCGTCGCCGACCGCGTCGTGGTTCGCGACGGCGACAGCCGCTGGCAGGCGGAGTCCGGCCAGTACGTGCTCGAGTTCGACGGCGATCCGGCCGATGGCTCGTTGAGCGTCATCGAGCGCGCGGATGATCCCGCTGCCGAGCCGCATGGCGCGGTGGAGTGGTTCGCCAAGGCGGTGGCGCTCGAGCGCGATGACAGCGAATCGGCGCTTCGGGCTTACGAGCACGCCATCGATGCCGATTCGACGTTCCTCGATGCCTATATCAATTTGGGCCGCCTGTTGCACGACACGCGCCGGTTTGCCAGGGCCGAAGGCGTTTACCGCGAGGCAATGCGAACCTGCGGCAACGATCCCGTGCTGCTCTTCAACCTGGGTGTGCTTCTGGACGACATGGAGCGACCGGCCGAGGCGGTGCAGGCGTACGAAGCGGCGCTGCGCGGCGATCCCGGCCTCGCCGACGGCCACTACAACCTGGCGCTGCTCTACGAAAAGTTCGGGAAGCCCAAGGACGCTCTTCGCCACATGGCGCGGTACCGGCTGCTGACCGAAAACCGGAAATAGGCGAGCAGCAGCCTTTATGCCCGGTCTTCGAGCGGCGGCAATCCGCGCCGCGGTCGATCGTGCCGCCGGAATCGCTGCTGTCGCCAGAACAGGTAAGCGGACATCGGCCAGCGATCGCGGCCGTATCCGTCGGCGATGCGACGGAACAGCGCGGTGGCGGCCCGTCGCAAATCCCGCATCGGCCGCGCGCCGTTTTCCTCTTGCGCGTACTGCGTCACGACGCCTTGCAGTAGTTCGCGCTCCAGGAAGAGCGGCTCGTGCTCGATCCGGCGCAGGTAATCCGGTTGCGGATGAACCTGTCCCGGCGCGTAGTTGTGCCACCACGACGACGGGAATTTAAGGCACGAAACACGTGAGACTTCGAAGAAGCGAAAACCCGCGAGCGCTGCGCGGCGCTGGAAGTCGAGTTCGACGCCGCAACCCAGCGTTTGCGGATCCCTCCAGGGCTCGATCCGCTGCGCAATGTCGCGGCGATGGAGCCAACTCGATGGCGGCGTGTACTGGTCCGCGTGGCCGCGGCCACGACCCATCGGCCCCGTGACCTGGTGCAGGCCGTCGGGCCTTAGCATCAGGCACGTCGCAATGACGAAGTCCGCGTTCGCCTTCGCGGCCGCCGCGGACAGGCCCGAAAGGTGCCACGGCAGCCAGAGATCGTCATGCCCGAGATAGGCGACGAAGCAGCCGCGCGCGAGGCGCAACCCCTCGTTGTTCGGAACGCTCTGGCTCCCCGAATTGTGCGAAAGATTGCGCCAGTTGAGGCGCGCGTCGCCGAACGAACGGACGACGTCCTCGCTGTCGTCGGTGCATGCGTCGCCGATGATCCAGACCTCGAAGTCGCGGAAATCCTGCAGGACGAGGCTGCCGATGGTCGAGCGCAATGTCGCCGCGCTGTTGTACGTCGCGACGATCACGCTGACGGCGGGGGACGACGGCTCGCTGGGTGACATCGATGGGACCATCGCGCGCCCTTGGATTCGGGCGCACCATCATAAGGGGCGCTTGCTGCGCTGACAACGCGGGATTCACTCGCTTACGCTTGCTTTGCCCTGTAGCGCGTGCCAGCATCGTCATCTGCGCGACCGCGCCGGGGGCCGGCGCGGTCCACCTGACGAAGGACGGGCAATGTTATCCGGGGCAAAGAAGGACCCACAGATCATCACCGATGCCTGGCAGAAACTCGACGAGCCGATCGAGGGCGTCGTCGTGCGCGAAGTGCTGCACGTGCCGCGCGATCACGGCATCATCACCGAACTCTATCGACCGCAGTGGGATCCCACGGGCCTGCCGGTGGTCCACGCCTACCAATCCCGCCTCTATCCGGGAGCGATCGGCGCATGGAGCTGCCACGCGCGGACCGTGGATCGTCTGTTCGTCAATCAGGGCAATCTCAAGGTGGTTCTCTACGACGGCCGCGAGGCGAGCCGGACCGCCGGCAAGGTCAGCGAACTCTACGTCGGCGACGCGCGGCCGGCGTTCATCGTCGTCCCGATCGGCGTCTGGCATGGGCTGCAGAACCTGGGAAGCTCGGACGCACTCGTGCTGAACTTTCCCACGATCGCGTATGACTACGCCGATCCCGACCACTACCGGCTGCCCTCCGACACGACGGAGATTCCCTACACGTGGAATATGCGCGGATCGGCGGCGCGGCTGCGGTCGGACGCCAAGTAGCGCCGATTGTGATCAGAGTTCGCGGCACGGATTGTCGTTGCCGGTACGGCAATGCCGGATCCGGAACACGAGTTGCTTGATCGTGCACATCACCGACGGGATCCACGCGAAAATTCCGAGCGCGATGATGATCGCGCCGTAAGCCAGCAGCCGGCCCAGGCAGACGAAACATCCGGCGGCCTCGAACGTGGGCGCGACACAGGCATCGTCGGATACCGTACAGCCGTTGACGCGGCACCGGAAGATGCGCACGTCGCGCATCGTATCGGCGTCGAAGGCGAACTCGATGGTCACGCGACTCTGCTGCTCGCCGGCGGCCGTCGGCACCGCGTCGACGGGAATGGTCGTCTCTTCCCCCGGCCCCAGCACGACCTGCGTCGGCTGGAACGTGATGAACGGCCCGGCGTTTCCAACAAAGCCCACCGGACCGATCCGGAAGGCGCGCGTACCGCGGTTCGCTATCGTGATCAGCAGCCGTTTGGTCGTGCCGAGGCGAACACGGTGAAAGTTGAGCGACGCCGGCTCGCATTCGACGATCGGGATCCGGTCGGTGGCGATCAGCAGCGCCGTGAGGCCGGCCGCCACGTCGTGGATCCTGTGGATCATGTCGTCCGGGCCGGGCGGATCCTCGAACGGCGGCTGGAAGCCAAAGGGATTCGGCGGCCGCTCGAACTCGTAGATGAACCCGTCGATCTTGGGCCGCACCGGGTTCGCGATGTGGCGCGACCACGCGTAGTCGTTGGCGTTGCCCGACATTCCGTACATTTCGATGAACGAGATGCCGGTCGGATATGTCGTGCCGCGCACGTCGAAGATCGTGTCGCATTGCTGCTTTGGCGAGCGCCTGAGTACCGGCTCTGGTCGACCACGTGCATGAATTCGCGGTAGGCGGCACCGTCGGGATGCGGCGCCACGCCCGTGCACGCGGGATCGGCCGATTGCGTGTCTCGCAATCCGCGCTTGCCGTCGCACGCCGGGTTCGTGAAATTCTTTTCCGGGTCGGTCGTCTGCACTTCGTCGTCGGCCCACGGCGTCATCACCTTGCCCATGACGCCGTGGAGGTCGACGAAGACCCGGATGTTCGCGTGCGCATCGAGGACGCTGCGCACGTTGCGCGACTCGGGCTCGGAGAACGGCTTGTCGCCGTGGTAGCGGCCGACGTTGTCGCAGATGTCGTCGGTGACGTTGATGTAGCCGGCGCAGCCGCTGCTGCCGGAGTAGGTCTGGCTGTCGACCAGCGCCTCCGGGTGGATCTTCGTCCGGAAGTCCCAGATCCAGTCGAAATTGCGGTTGAGGTCCACGCCGATGCATTGCGGATTCCCATTGTCGCGCCGGTTCTGCCGCCAGTACAAGTGGGGATAGTCGGCAGGCGGCTCGCCGCCCTGCATGCTGTACACGCGGCCATCGGGATTCACGCAGGGAACGATGAAGAGTTCGACGCGTTCCAGCGCTGTGCGATGACGTCGTTGGGGAACGTCTTGGCCTCGAAATTGAGATCGGTCCCGTCGTGGAACGCGATGAGCAGCTGTTCGACGAAATGCATGGCGATGTCCGCCGTGCCCCATTCGCAGCCGTGGATGTTGGCCTGGATGTAGAGCCCGTGCCGTGGCGCCTTGGGGCCGGCCCTGACACGCAGCAGCGGCACGTCGCGACCTTCGCGCGTGGGCTCCGGCAGCGTGTCCACGGTGACTTCGTCCGGGAACTGCAGGGCCAGCAGCTCGCACTTCGTGGCGATTTCGTCGAAGTTGAGGTACATGGTCAGTGCCTCGCCTTCTCGGCCCGCAGCCGCGCGAGTTCGGCGGCGAAGCGGTTCGTGCGCGAAACATAGGTGCGCGGATCCGGCACATCCGCCAGGTCGCGGACGACGTCGAACGCACGGCCGGCCGCACGCAATTGCTCCTGCACGCGGGCGGTGGCGATGACCAGCAGCCGTCGCCGGCCCGCCTGGTCGAGTTCGAAGCGGGGATCTCCGGAACAAGGGTTCATCGGCACGCGCAGGTCGTGCAGCAGCGCGAGCAATCGGCGGGCGTCGTCGCGATCCGCAACCGGAATGGCAATATGCCACAGCTTCATGGTGCCTCCACTTGGCGGATCACCCGCAGCAGCCCATCACGTAATCCCGCGTCGCATTAGTCCAGCAGGAACTCCAACTTTTCATCCGCGACTTCGATAACGTCGCCGTGTCGCAGTACGCGCGCTTCCTTGCCGATTGACCGACGGTTGACGCGTGGGTGACGGCGCCCTTCCACATGAGTGATGAAGTACCCGTGTGGCCGTCGAGTAACCACGGCCAACTCCTTACCCGGCTTGCCGAAGGTCGCGACCACCCGGTCGAGAGTGATGATGTTGCCGGCGCCACTGCCCGCGATCACCCTGACCCGGCCTTTCGGGAAACTAATGCCTGCCAAGCGCGCGGACGGCACCTTGACTACTCTAGCGGGCTGAGAGGATCCAAACTGCGCAGAATCGACACGCCGCTGCAGCCCGGTGATGAGCATCGTGCGCTCCAAGTCTCTGTCCGCAGACCCTCTTGGACTCAGATAGCGCAGGTAGAACACGCCGAACTGCATCACGTCGCCGTGCTGCAATATTTGTCGGACCACCCGCGAACCGTTGACCAAGGTGCTGTTGATGCTTTGGAGACTCTGCAGGATATGGTCGTTGCCGACCGGGATAATGACGGCATGCTCCTCGCACACTGCCGGATCATCGATCACGACCTGGTTGTGAGGCGCCTTGCCGATGTTCACGCGCTCCTTGTCGAGGAAGCATTGATAAACGATCGACCCGCCTGAGCTGAGAACCAGCTTTGCCATGCTTACCTAAAGCCGTCGCTCATCTTTAGCCAGCCCAACAGTCGGCTGATCCACGGCTTGTGACTGGGGGCCGGAAAGGGCCTCAACACCTTGGCGAGGATCACGGATATGTTGTCATAGCCGCCATTATCCTTTGCAGTCTGGACCAGGTGGCTAGCTGCGAGCGGCAAATTGGTCTTGAGCGCGTTGATTATCCGCGCGATGTCGGCATCCTCCACCAGGTCATTTAGGCCGTCGGAGCAAAGCAGGAATATGTCGTCGGGCCACGCTTCGTCCTCTCGCAGGTGGGCGCCAACGCTCTCCTCAACACCGAGCGCTTGGGTCACTAGGCTGCGGTTGTGCGAGTCGCCCGCATTTGCAACCGAAATGAACCCGAGTTCGATCTGATCCCGGAGCAGGGAATCATCGCTGGTGAGAAGCTGCAGCGCATTGTTCCGGAGGCGATAGATGCGCGAGTCACCGACGTGCGCCAGAGCAACGCGGTTGTCGTAAAACAGGGTCAATGCCAGAGTGGTGCCCATGCCATGGTACGTCGCCTTCCCCTGCGCCGCATCGAAGATTGCCTTATTGGCTCGAATTATGCTTTGTTCGACTGCCCGCAACGGCGAAAGCTGGGCCGTGTCCGATCGAAACTCGCTGACCTGGGTCTGAAGGCCACTCATGATGATATGCGTAGCCATGCTGGCTTGCGACCTCGCCGGCACGGTGTCCACCCATGCCGTCGGCCAGTACCGCGACCCCGGATTTCGGGATCGGTCACAATGCTGTCCTCGTTGAATTGGCGCACGCTGCCGGCGTCGGTGACGGCGGCTATTTCGATGAAATCATGCGACATGCGTTACATGCTAACGGGGCTTGAATCGAGCCACAAGCGATGCTGCTGGAGCAGGTAGGCCGCTACGAGATCGTCGGGGCACTCGGCCACGGGGCGATGGGCGTCGTGTACAAGGCCCGAGACCCGCTGATCGATCGCATCGTGGCCGTCAAGACCATCGGCCTCGACATGTCGCGCGAGGAATCCGAAGCGTTTGAACGGCGCTTCTATCGCGAGGCCAAGTCGGCGGGACGTCTCAATCATTCCAACATCGTCACGATCCACGACGTGGGCAAGAGCGGCGACGTTGCCTACATCGCAATGGAATTCCTGACAGGCCAGTCGTTGCGCGAAATCCTCGACTCGGGCGTCGTTCTCCCGGCCGATAAGATCGCCGATATCGCGGCGCAGGTCGCAGACGGCCTCGCGTACGCGCACGAGAACGGCATCGTGCACCGTGACATCAAGCCGGCCAACATCATGGTACTGGCCAGTGGGTTGGTCAAAATCACCGACTTCGGAATTGCACTCCTGCCCGCAGGGTCGCGCACGCTGGCCGGCGCCATGTTTGGCTCGCCCAGGTACATGTCGCCCGAACAGGTGAACGGGCAAGACGTGGACGGACGCGCCGATATCTATTCGCTGGGCACCGTCCTGTACGAGATGTTGACCGGCCTTCCGCCGTTTGCCGGCGACGATCTCAACGCCGTCCTCACCCAGGTCCTCAACGAAACGCCGGTCGCTCCCAGCAGTCGCAACAAGAGCATCGCACCCGGGTTCGACTACATCGTCGCCAAGGCCATGGCCAAGGACCCGGACGATCGCTACGGAAGCGCGCTTGCGATGGCCGCGGATCTGCGGAATTTCCGCGATCTGCGACCGCCGAGCGTGGTGCCGCGTGAATTCCAATCGGCCATGCCGGCCAACGTGCCCGATACCGCTTCACCTCAATCCGCGGCCGGAGCTGATGGCACAGCCCTCCGGCAACGACGGAATCTGGTTTTCTATGGCGTGCCCGCGGCGCTGGTGGCGGCTCTTGCGGGTTGGGCAGTGCTGTCGCGGCGCGTGTCGGATCCTACGCAACCCGCCGCGAACCAAACGCACGATAACTCCGGCGTCGAGAAGCTGGCTGGCGGCAGTTCCATTTCGTCGGATCCTCCGCGTCAGGAGCCGGCACCCAGTCAGCCGAGGGCGCCATCCGCGCCCACGCCTTCGGTAACCAAGCAATCTCCAGTGGTCGCCAAGCCGACAGCACGGTTGGCCCTGGCGATATCGCCGTGGGGCGAAATCTACGTGGACGGTAGGAAGCGGGGCATCTCGCCGCCGTTGGCGGAGATCAAGCTCACGCCGGGCAAACATACTGTCGAGATTCGGAACACGACATTTCAGCCCTACGCGAAAACCGTGGAACTCCCAGCCAAGGGCTACCTCAAGATCAAGCACAAATTTCAATGACGGCCGTCCGAAAGCTACCTGTAATCGCACCGTGGATAGTTGCCGCTTCACTTGCGCTGGCATGTGTTGGCTGCTCCGAGCCCGTCGTGAAGGAGCCGGCGAAGCCACTCAACGACGTCGCCCCATCCAAGAACGTCACTCCATCCAAGGCCAAACGGGAGCCCGAAACGGCGAAGGAGCCGCTCTCGCCGCCCAAGCCCCAACCGCCTCAGACTCTGGCGCCGAGCAAGGGCGAACAAGCTCTCGAAATGGGCGTCAAGAGCTACGAGGACGGCGAGTACAAAACCGCCGCGAAGCAGTTGCAGGCTGCGCTCGACCTCGGGTTGGAGGCGAAGCGCGACCAAGCCAAGGCGCACAAGTACTTGGCCTTCATCAACTGCGTATCGGGCCGGGAAAAGTCGTGTCGCGGCGAATTCCGCAAGGCATTGGACGCAGACCCGAAATTCGACCTCGAGCCTGCCGAAGCCGGACATCCGGTCTGGGGTCCTGTCCTTCGCAGCGTAAAGGCGGAACGCGCGGCGAAGGCAAAGGCGAAATAGTTTGCGCAGCTGCCGGCGCGAGCACGGCAGGTGAACCGCGCGCCCGGAAACGAATCAGAGTTCGCGGCGGGGTTTGCGTTGCCTTCGCTGCAGGGCCGGATACGGCGTGGAGCAGAATACGATTTTCGCGGCGCGGAAAGCGCCCCCGCGCACTCCCATGGCCCAATCGTTCCGGTCCCTGTTCGTTGTCTTGGCGTTGGCGCTTGCCGCGACGTCGAACGCAAGCGCGCAGGGTGCCTCACCGTACACGTTCCAACTTCCATCGTGGTTCGCGTTGTCGTTCCTGGATTTGCGCGACGACTTGGCCGAGGCCAAACACGACGGGAAGCGGCTTCTCCTCTATTTCGGCCAGGAGGGCTGCCCGTATTGCAAGAAGCTGATCGAGGTCAATTTCGCGCAGCGCGGAATCGTCGAGAAGACGCGCGGGCACTTCACCACGGTCGCGCTGGACATCTGGGGAGACCGTCAGGTGACGTGGATCGACGGCCGCCAGATGACCGAAAAGGAGTTCGCCCGGTTGCTGCGCGTGCAGTTCACGCCGACGCTCCTCTTCTTGGACGAGCGGGGCAAGGCCATCGTCCGCCTCAACGGCTATTACCCGCCGCAGCGCTTCGAAGCGGTGCTCGATTATGTGGCGGCGCGGCGCGAACGCAGCCAGTCGCTCACCGACTATCTGGGGATCGCAGCGAAGGAACCCGCGCACGCGCATCTCCATGACGAGGCTTTCTTCATGGGGCCGCCCTACGACCTCCGGCGGGCGCCGGGCGAAAGACCGCTGGCCGTGCTGTTCGAGACGGTCGACTGCGCGGCCTGCGACGAGCTGCATCGCGACGGTTTTGCGCGGCCCGACGTGAAGGCGCAGGTCGGCCGCTTCGACGTCGCGCGCTTTTCGATCGGGGCGCGAACGGCGCTGACGACGCCGGCTGGCCGCGCGACCACGGCGTACGCGTGGGCGCGGGAGCAGGGCATCACGTACGCGCCCACACTCGTGCTGTTCGACGGCTCGACCGAGGTGCTGAGAATCGAGGCGTACTTCCGGCCGTTCCACTTGGCGTCCGCGCTCGACTATGTCGCGAGCGGCTCCTACCGCGCCGAGCCTTCGTTCCAGCGCTATGTCCAGGCCCGTGCCGACGCGCTGCGCGCGCGCGGCGAGCGCGTCGATTTGCTGGAGTGACGGCTCCGTCGCGCGAGACTGATGCGCAACCGGGGCGCTACTTCCCGTTCATCCGCCACGCGTGGCCGTCGCGCGTGAGCAACTCGTCCGCCGCCGCGGGCCCCCACGTGCCGGCCGCGTAATTCGGAAACGAGCGCGGCGCCAGAGCGTGCCAGACGTCGAGCACCGGCGTGATGATGCTCCAGCCGGCCTCGACCATGTCGGCGCGCTGGAACAGCGTCTGGTCGCCGATCATGCAGTCGTAGAGGAGCCGCTCGTAACCGGTGGACGGTGCCGCGCCGAAATAGTCGGCATACGAAAAATCCATCTCCACGGGCGCCTGCTGCATCGTCGGACCCGGGACCTTGGTGCCGAAGCGCAGCGAAATGCCTTCGTCCGGCTGGATGCGGATCACCAGCCGGTTCGTCGCCAGGCTTTCCATGCCGGCCTTGCGGAACAGCTTGAACGGCACGCGCTTGAACTCGATGACGATCTCGGTCACGCGTTTGGCCATGCGCTTGCCGGTGCGCAGGTAGAACGGCACGTCGGCCCAGCGCCAGTTGTCGATGCCCAGTTTCAGCGCGACGAAGGTTTCGGTGTTGGAGTCCGGAGCCACGTTGGGCTCCGAACGGTACGCGGGCACGCGCTGGCCGTTGACTGGCGCCCTCGCCGTATTGGCCGCGCACCGTCCTCGTCAGCACCTCTTCCGGCCGCGGAACCTGGATGGCGTCCAGCACCTTGGTCTGCTCGTCGCGCACCGAGTCGGCGGCAAACGAGATCGGCGGCTCCATCGCGGTCAGCGACACCAGCTGGAAGAGGTGATTGGGCACCATGTCGCGCAGCGTGCCCGATGTCTCGTAGTAGCCGCCGCGCAGCTCGACGCCCAGCGTTTCCGCGGCGGTGATCTGCACGTGGTCGATGTAGCTGCGATTCCAGATGGGCTCGAAGATGCTGTTGCCGAACCGGAAGACCATCAGGTTCTGCACGGTCTCCTTGCCGAGGTAGTGGTCGATCCGGTAGATCTGCCGCTCGTCCAGCGTTTTCCGGATTTCGATGTTCAGCGCGCGCGCCGAGTCGAGGTCGCGGCCGAACGGCTTCTCGATGTTGACGCGGCGCCAATAGCCGTTTCCATTGCGACCGTTCGCTTCGCGTGCCATGCCCGCGGAGCCCAGCTGCTGCACGATTTCGCCGATGAACTGCGGCGCTACGGCGAGGTAGTAGAAATAATTGCTCGCGGTCTTGTGCGCGCTTGGCGGCGTCGCCGACCTGCGCTTCGAGGCGGCGATAGGCGTCCGGGTCCTGCAGGGAGCCGCTCACGTAATAGAGACGCTCGCGCAGCCACGCCCACGCGGGTTCGCCGGTCGAGCCCTTCGCGTGCTCTTCCATCGCTTCGTCGAGATGCGCGCGGAACGTCTCGGTCGTGTAGTCCCGCGTGGCGAATCCGACCACCGCGAATTGCTGCGACAAGAGCTTGTCGCGCGCCAGGTTGAAGAGCGCGGGGATGAGTTTGCGCTTGGCGAGATCGCCGCTCGCGCCGAAGATCACCATGACGCACGAATCGGCGGGTTCGCCTGCCGGTGTCGCGCTTTTTGCCGCATCCGGGTTCATCGGGTGGCTCTCCTGCAGTCCGCTCTGGGGCTTCGACGGCGCCTAGTATAGCTGCGGTGCCGCACGCATGTCGGGACGGCCGCCATGCAGGTGAAACAGACGTCGTCGAAGCGGTTTTTGCTGCATTGCACTATAATGTCGGCCGATGTTCGAGAACCTCCCGATCCGCCGCTAACGATGGCCAATCCGAAGAAATCACAGCCTCTGCACCTGTCCGAAAAATGGGGCAAGCACGATCACACCGTGCTCGTGTTGCAGGGTGGAGGCGCGCTGGGTGCCTACCAGGCCGGCGTCTACGAGGGCTTGGCCGAAGCCGGCATCGCACCGGATTGGGTCGCCGGCGTTTCGATCGGCGCCATCAATGCCGCGCTCATCGCCGGCAATTTGCCCGACGAGCGCGTGGCTCGCCTGCGCGAATTCTGGGAGCGCGTTTCGTCGGGCAATCCGTTCATTCCACCGTCCGCGCTGGACATCGTACGGCCCGCCTTCAATCGCGTCAGTGCGGCCGGCGCGGCCGCATTCGGTGTTCCGGGTTTCTTCGTTCCGCGCATTCCGACGCCGCTGCTGGCTGCGGAGGGCAGCGAGCAGGCACTGAGCATCTATGACACCGGGCCGCTGCTCGCGACGCTGGCCGAATTGGTCGACTTCAATCTGATCCGGAAAAAGCGCGTCCGGCTGTCCGTGGGCGCGGTCGAAGTGCACACCGGCAACTCGCATTATTTCGACAATACGCAGATGCACTTGGGACCTGAACACATCCTGGCCAGCGGCTCGCTGCCGCCGGGATTTCCGCCGGTGGAGATCAAGGGCAAACAGTACTGGGACGGTGGCATCGTCTCGAACACGCCGCTGTGGTACGTGCTCGACGATTCGCCGCGGATGAACGCGCTGATCCTGCAGGTCGACCTGTTCAGCGCGCGGGGCGACCTGCCGCAGAACCTGGACCAGGTGATGGAGCGCGCCAAGGACATCCAGTACTCGAGCAAGACGCGCTTCAACACCAACCGAATGAAGGATTTCGAGGCGATGCGCGACGCCCTTGGACGCGTGCTCGCGAAGCTGCCGCCCGCGTTCAAGAAGGACGCCGATGTCGAACGCCTTGCGACGGCATGCAAGCAGGGCGACATCTCGCTCGTCCACCTCATCAACCGCCGCTACTCGCATTCCGCGTCGTCGAAGGATTACGAGTTCTCTCGTGCGACGGTGATGGACTTGTGGCACAGCGGCCTCTCGGCGGTGCGCCAGTCGATCGCGCATCCCGAGTGGCGCAACGCCGTGAAGAACGTCAACGGCATGCGCGTCTACGATCTCGCTCTCTGATCACGATCTCCCAAAGGGAAGGAAACCTCCATGAAACTCCAAGGCAAAGCTGCGATCGTCACCGGCGCTGCCAGCGGCATCGGCAAGGAAATCGCCCGCATCTACGCACGCGAAGGCGCGGCAGTCGCCATCGCCGACTTGAAGCTCGACGCGGCAAACGCGGCGGCAGCGGAAATCCGCGCCGCGGGTGGCAAGGCGATGGGCGTCGCCATGGACGTCACGAGCGAAGATGAAGTCAACACGGGGGTGGCGGCGGTGGTCGCCGCGTTCGGCGGCGTCGACATCCTCGTGAGCAACGCCGGGATCCAGATCGTGCACCCGCTGGAGGAGTTCACGTACGCCGACTGGAAGAAGATGATGGCGATCCACGTCGACGGTGCGTTCCTCACGACCCGCGCGTGCCTGCCGCACATGTACAAGTCCGGCCGCGGCGGCAGCGTCATCTACATGGGCTCCGTGCATTCGAAGGAGGCGTCCAAGCTGAAGGCGCCCTACGTGACGGCCAAGCACGGCCTGATCGGCCTGGCCAAGGTCATCGCGAAGGAAGGCGCGCAGTACGGCGTGCGCGCCAACGTGATCTGCCCGGGCTTCGTGCGCACCCCGCTGGTCGACAAGCAGATCCCGGAGCAGGCGAAGCAGTTCGGCATTTCCGAGCAGGAGGTCATCAAGAACATCATGCTCAAGGAAACCGTCGACGGCGAATTCACGACCGTCGGCGATGTCGCGGAAACTGCGCTTTTCTTCGCGGCGTTTCCGTCCAATGCGCTAACCGGCCAGTCGCTCGTCGTGAGCCACGGCTGGTTCATGCAGTGACGCGATGCGCTAGATGACGCGCGAGTATTGCGTGCGCTGTTTGGCCTCGCGCAGGTAGCGGTCGAACGTCATCGCGACGGTGCGCACCAGCAGGCGCCCGCGCGGCGTCACGCGGAGCCTGTCGGCGGAGATTTCCACCAGGCCGTCCGCGGCGAGCGGAGCGAGCGCGGTGAGTTCGGGCGCGAACATCGCGGCAAACGGGATGTCGTGCTCGCTGTTCCAGCGCCGCGAAGTCGAGTTCGAAGTCGCACATGAGCTTCTGGATGACGTCGCGGCGAATCATGTCGTCCGCTGTCAGCCGCACGCCGCGCATCACCGGCAGCGTGCGCGCGTCGAGCCTCGCGTAGTATTCGTCGAGCGTCTTGACGTTCTGCACATAGGTCGGGCCGATCTTGCCGATCGCGGAGACGCCGAACGCCAGAAGGTCGCAATCCGGCCGCGTCGAGTAACCCTGGAAGTTGCGGTGGAGCTTGTGCTCCCGCTGCGCCACGGCCAGTTCGTCGTCGGGCTTGGCGAAATGGTCCATCCCGATGTATCCGTAGCCGGCAGAGCCCAGCTTGTCGATGGCCAGCGCCAGGATCGCGAGCTTGACTTCCGGTGCCGGCAACTCGGCGGTCGCGATGCGCCGCTGCGGCGGGAACATGTGCGGAACGTGCGCGTAGCTGTAGAGCGCGATGCGGTCCGGCGCCGCCGCGATCACCTTGTCGAGCGTGGCCGCGAAGCCCTTCTCGGTTTGCTGGGGCAGGCCGTAGATCAGGTCGACGTTGACGGACTGGAATCCGCTTTCCCGCGCCGCGTCGATTACCGCCCGCGTTTCCGCCTCGCTCTGGATGCGATTGACGGCCGACTGCACGGCGGGATCGAAGTCCTGGACGCCGATCGAGATGCGGTTGAAGCCGATCTCACCCAGGAAGCCGATGGTTCTCGCAGTCGACCTTGCGCGGATCGACTTCGATCGAGATCTCGGCATCGTGCGCGAAGACGAAGTTCGCGTGCAGCGCGCCCATCAGCCCGGCCATCTGCAGCCGCGACAGGAATGTCGGCGTGCCGCCGCCCCAGTGCAACTGGATCACCGGCGGCGTGTCGCCGACGAGCGTGCCGACCATCTCGATCTCGTCCTCGAGATAGCGGACGTAGGCGGTCGCGCGTCCGTGGTCCTTGGTGACGACCTTGTTGCACGCGCAGTAGTAGCAGATCGTGTCGCAAAACGGCAGGTGCACGTACAGCGACAGCGGATCGCCGGCCGCATGCGACGCCAGCGCGTCGACGTAATGCGCGGCGGTGAACTGATCGTGGAACCGGTCGGCCGTCGGGTACGACGTATAGCGCGGGCCAAAGCCGTCGTACTTGCGCACGAGGCCTTCGTCGAAGGCGATGGGCGCAGCGGCGAACGGCGTCGGGGAGGGCATGTTACGCGTCAGGCATGCGCCGGGCCGACACCGATCGGCGGGGGCGCGAGGCTCACGATGCGCCGGAAGAGGCCGCTGAATTCCTCGCGCGCGTCGGTTCCGAGCAGCGGGTCCTTGTGGTCCAGGAAAGCAGCGTCGATTTCCGCCCAGTCGCCTTCCGTCAGGTATTTCTGCGCCAAGGGAATGACCTCCTTCTCCTCGCTGCGCATGTGGTTGCGCTCGAATGCGACAAATCCCTCGACCGCGGCCGCGAATACCGCAAATTCACTTTGGCCGCCCTGCTGGTAGCGGATCAGCGCCTGCTCCAGTTGCTTGAGTTTCGTGGCGCCGGCGCGATGCTCGGCCTTCAGCCGGACGAGCAGCGGCTGCGCCTCCGGGTAGCGCAGATGCAGCAGCCGGAACAGCCACTCGTCTTCCTTCGGGTGGTGGAAGCGCTCGGGGAACGTGTCGATGTAGTAGATCATCGCGCCCAGCAACGCGAAATCCGGTTGGGCCCGGCGGGCGCGGATTTCGCGCACCAGGTAGAGGAGGCCGTGCAGCACGGCGGCCAATGCCTGATGTTCGTCGCGGATGATGCGGATTGCTTGCATGGTGATCTTTTGGCGCTTCAAACGCCCGCGAAGTCTTGAGACATCCTAGTCGAACGCCCCGGCCGCGCTTTGACCTCCGTCAACTGGGTTGAAAGCGGTGCCGGACGGCGCCATCTGCCGGTCATGCCCCTTGACTATGCCCATGCCGTGCCCATGGATAGCGCCGCGCCGGGGTCGCTGCCGGATGCGGACCTCCACGACGCCTATTCGCGCGCCGTCACCGCCGCGGTCGCCCGCGTCACGCCCGCGGTCGCCCATGTGCGGGTCGAACGCCCCAAGGCGCCCCGCGGGGCGCGCGATGGCGCGGGTTCGGGCTTTCTCATCACCCCCGACGGCTACCTCGTCACGAACAGCCACGTCGCGGGCGGCGCGGCGCGCATCGAGGTCACGCTCTCCGACGGCCGCACGGCCAGCGCCGAAATCGTCGGCGACGATCCCGATTCCGATCTCGCGGTTCTGAAGGTGGCTGCCGACGACCTGACATGGTGTCGCTTCGGCGACTCGTCGGCGGTTCGCGTCGGACAGGTCGCGATCGCGATCGGCAGTCCGTACGGCTTTCAGCACACGGTGACCGCGGGCATTGTCAGTGCACTGGGGCGCTCGATGCGCGCCAGCACGGGTCGGCTGCTCGACAACGTGTTGCAGACGGACGCGAGCCTCAACCCGGGCAACTCGGGAGGACCGCTGGTCAACGCGCGCGGCGAAGTGATCGGCGTGAACACCGCGGTGATCCTTCCGGCGCAAGGCATCTGCTTTGCGATCGCCGCGTCGACGGCCGAGCGCGTCGCGGCCGCGCTCATTCGCGATGGCCGCGTGCGGCGCGCCTATCTCGGCGTGGGCGGGCAGACGCAGCCGCTGTCACGGCGCGTCGTCCGTCATTTCGGATTGTCGATCGAGTCCGGCGTGCGCGTCGACTCGCTGGAGAAGGGTTCGCCGGCGGCGATCGCCGGCATCCACAAGGACGACGTCATCGTCGGTCTCGACGGGCTGCCGGTCGCCGACGTGGATGCGCTGCAGCGGCGCCTTGGCGCGGACGCCATCGCCCGGCCGCTCGCGGTCGTCGTCGTGCGCGGCAACCAGCGCCACACGCTGATCGTCACGCCTCGCGAGTCTGTGCCGCGCAGCCGCTGACCTGGTCGCCCGCCGGGGCCGGCTTTGCAGCGGGCGCGCAACTGTGCAACAATCGAGCCAACTTTATTTGCATCAGGGTGACACCGATGCTCGATCGTGACGGCTATCGCCCGAACGTCGCCATCGTCGTGGTCAACGGCAAAAACCAGGTATTTTGGGGTAAACGGATCCGCGAACACTCGTGGCAATTTCCGCAGGGTGGCATCAATTCCGGTGAGACGCCCGAGCAGGCGATGTACCGGGAGTTGCACGAGGAAGTCGGGCTCCAGCCTCATCATGTCAGGGTCTTAGGCCGCACGCGCGACTGGCTGCGCTACGATGTCCCGCAGCACTGGATCAAGCGCGAGTGGCGCGGCAGCTACAAGGGCCAGAAGCAGATCTGGTACCTGCTGCGGCTGGTCGGCCGCGACAACGACGTGTCGCTGCGCGCGACGGACAAACCTGAGTTCGACGCGTGGCGCTGGCATGATTACTGGATCCCGCTCGAGGCGGTGATCGAGTTCAAGCGCGAAAGCTATCGCCGCGCGCTGCTCGAACTCGAACGTTTCCTGCACGCCAAGCCGCAGACGCGCCGCCAGCGGCTGTACGGCGTGCCGCACCCCGAAATGCCCGAGTCCTACGCCGATCCGGCGGTGCCGACCGGCGACTGACGAAGCGCGGGGGGCAACGGTGCCCGTCCGCCGCGCCAGGTCCGCCTACTTTTGGCAGTCGCCGATCCGCCGGCCGTTGATGACGACGGTCATGCTCACATCGGCCTTGCCGGCACCCGTGAAGGACATCTCGGTCGTGCCGTCATAGCTGTCGGCGGCCAGCACCAGATCCATGCGCCCGCGGCTGGCCAAGTTGTCCAGCTTGCACGCCATGTCGTACGACGTGCGGTTGCCCTGCGTCACGATGTTGGACAGCTTGCAATCGCCGTCGGGCCGCGGCAGCGTCTTCGTGTCCTGGTCGATGTCGCTCTGCGAGATGCATTCCTTGGACGAGGACGCGGGCATCCGCTCGCCGCCGACGCGGTCGAGACACTCTGCTCCCAGAGCCCGGGCCGCATCGGTGACGCGGCGCCGGCTGCGAGCGGCACGCTCGCCAGCGCAAGCAGGACGACGACGCGCGGGAGGGACGGGTTGAACCAGGTTGCGAACGGCGCGGCAAGCGGCATGGCGATCGATCCTTCAGGCAACGTGACCGCGACATCATACTGCGGAGAGTGCCATGCTTCGCGCCATCCGTCAGCGAAGCGGCGCCGGTCGCACGGTCGAAAACTATCGCTCGTCGGGTCCGCAACGCTTCGCTAGCGCAGCAGGACCAGGTTGTCGCGGTGGATCAGCTCGGCGTCGTCGACGTAGCCCAGGATCGCCTCGATCTCCGACGACGGCTTGCGCAGGATGCGCGCGGTTTCGGCTGCGCGCCGTAGTTGACGAGGCCGCGCGCGATTTCCCGGCCGTCCGGCGCGAAACAACCGACGACTTCGCCGCGCTCGAAGGTGCCGTCGACTGCCACCACGCCGATCGGCAGCAGGCTCTTGCCGTCGCTCGCGAGCGCACGCACTGCGCCCGCGTCGAGCGACGAGCCTGCCGGCGAGCTGAACATGGTCGGCCAGCCATTGCTTGCGCGCGCCGAGCGACTCGGGCGGCGCGATCAAGCGTCGTTCCCAGCGCCTCGCCGGCCGCCAGCCGCGTGAGCACGTTGCTCGTCGCGGCCGCACGCGATGACCGTCGACGCGCCCGAGCGCGCTGCGCGCTTGGCGGCGAGGAGCTTGGTGAGCATGCCGCCGCGCGCAAGCGCGCTGCCCGCGCCGCCTGCCATCGCTTCGAGCGCCGGGTCGCCGGCGCGCGCCTCGCGCACGAGCGTTGCCTCGGGGTGTCGGCGAGGATCGGCCGTGAAGAGCCCGGCCTGGTCGGTGAGGAGCACCAGCACGTCGGCCTCGATGAGGTTGGCGACGAGCGCGCCCAGCGTGTCGTTGTCGCCGACGCGGATTTCGTCGGTCGTGACGGTGTCGTTCTCGTTGATGATCGGGATCACGCCGAGTTCGAGCAGCGTGCGCAGCGTCGTCCGCGCGTTGAGATAACGGCGGCGGTCCGCGAGGTCGTCGTGCGTCAGCAGCACCTGCGCGGTGTGCAGGCCGTATTGCATGAATGCGGCTTCGTACGCCTGCACGAGTCCCATCTGGCCGACGGCGGCCGCGGCCTGCAGGTCGTGGATGGCCTTCGGACGCTGCGGTCCAGCCCAGCCGCTTGATGCCCTCGGCGATGGCACCGGAGGAGACCAGCACGATCTCGCGCCCGCCGCGCCTCAATTGCGCAATTTCCTCGGCCCAGCGCGCGACGGCGGCATGGTCGAGCCCGCGTCCGTCGTTGGTGACGAGGCTCGAGCCTACCTTGACGACCAGGCGCGTCGCGTTCTTGACGACAGCGTTCATAACGACCCCCACGCTTGCAGCCTCATTGGGCAGTTCGGCCGCTGCGCTGCCCCCAAGGGGGCGCAATTCGCGCCTCGGGGCGGCCCTGTCGGCGCTCATCATCTTTCCGCCGCGGCCGCGCGCCGCCGACGCATCCTGACCGGTGCGGGCGACACGACCACCGGGCACGTCGTCGCCTTCGTCCGCGTGTCGGCGGCGGCATGCGCGGGGTGCGCATCGAGCCAATCCTGGATCTTGAACGTGAGCTCGCGGCAGCCTTCGCCGTTGATCGCGGTGATGGCGAACACCGGACCCTTCCAGCGGTACGACTTCACGAACGCGGCGACGCGCGCCGCGCGCTCGTCTTCCGGAATGAGGTCGAGCTTGTTCAGCACCAGCCAGCGCGGCTTGTCGTACAGCGCCTCGTCGTAGCGCTTCAACTCCTTGACGATCGCGCGCGCGTCGTGCACCGGGTCCGCCTCGGTGTCGAGCGGCGCCAGGTCGACGAGATGCAGCAGGAGCCGCGTGCGCGCGAGATGCCGCAGGAAGCGGTGGCCGAGTCCCGCGCCGTCGGCCGCACCTTCGATGAGGCCCGGAATGTCCGCGACGACAAAGCTGCGCGCTTCGGACGTGCGCACGACGCCGAGGTTGGGCGCCAGCGTGGTGAACGGATAGTCGGCGACCTTCGGGCGCGCGGCCGAGATGGCGCGGATCAGCGTCGACTTGCCGGCATTGGGCATGCCGAGGAGGCCGACGTCGGCCAGCACCTTGAGCTCGAGCTTGAGCTTGCGCTGCTGGCCTTCTTCGCCCTTCGTGAACTGGCGTCGGCGCGCGATTGGTGCTCGACTTGAAATGCAGGTTGCCCAAGCCCGCCCTTGCCGCCCTTGGCGACGAGCGCGCGCGCGCCGTCGGCGGCGAGGTCGGCGATGCGCTCGCCGGTGTCGGCGTCGCTGATGACGGTCCCGACCGGCATGCGCAGCACGATGTCGTCGGCGCCGCGTGCCGTACTGGTCCGCGCCGCGGCCGTTCTCGCCGCGATTGGCGCGATGGATGCGCGCGTAGCGATAGTCGATCAGCGTGTTGATGTTGCGGTCGGCCACGGCCCAGATGCTGCCGCCGCGTCCGCCGTCGCCGCCGTCGGGTCCGCCGCGCGGCACGTATTTTTCGCGCCGAAACGACGCCGCGCCGTTGCCGCCGTCGCCGCCGATGACCTCGATGAGCGCTTCGTCGAAGAATTTCACCTGGGCTTCTCACGTTAGAGGATGTAGCGCTCGGTGTCGTCGCCGCGGCGGTGGCCGTCCCACACCGGCGTCCAGCCCGGCGGTGGCGGCGGCTGCGTCGCCTGCCGGCTGTACTGGACGAGCAGCGCCGTGCAGTCGTGGTTCGGCTGGACCTCCTCGCGCACGGTCGCCAGGCTTCCGCGAAATAGTAGAACAGCGCGCGCTGCGGTTCGCTCAGGTCGCGGCTCGCGACGCAGCCGCTTCGCGGCATGTGCATCGCGGCGTTCTCGACGACCCACCGATAGCTTCGCCGCGAGTCGAGATAGGGCAGCCATATCGTTGTCGCCAGTCCCCATACCAGCGTGACGCCGGCGGCCCAGTTGAGTATCGCGCGCCGGTTGGAGCGGCGTGCCGGCCGCACCAGCAAGATCCACAGCAGCGTGAGCAGCGACGGCGGACAGGATGGCGCCCAGATGGAACGACGGCTGGTAGCCCGTTTCGGAGTCGCGGAACAACTGCGCGACTTGCGGCGACATGCCATGCACGTACGAGTCGATCCAGATTCCCCATGCCAGCAGCGCGACCAGGCCGAACGTGAGGATGCCGAACCAGTCGAGCGCGCCGGAAAAGTCGCGCTTCAGCGAGTCGACTTCGAGGGCCGCGAGCAACGCGAACGGAACCAGCAGCGGAATGGCGTACGCGAGCTTGGGATCGGGCATCACGACGAGCGACGTGAGCATCACGACGGAGACGACCGCCGGCACCTGGAAGCCGGGATCGCGAAAGCCCCCGTTGAATCCGCGGCCGCGCGTCCACAGCATCCACAGGATCAGCGGCAGCGACGGCCACGCGAACCACAGCAGGTTCTTGAAGTAGTAGCCCGGCGCGAACTCGTCGCTGTTGCCGAAGAACGCCACGTAGTTGCCGAGCGTCTCGCCATTCCACCAGAGCGCGAACAGCGCGGGATCGCGCATGTGCAGCGCCAGCGGCCAGCTCAGGGCGAGCGGCAGCGCGACGGAGAGCGCCACGAGCAGCGTCAAGCCATAGGCGCGCGTCCGCCATGGCTTGTCGACCAGCGGCAGCAGGAGCGCCGAGACGACGAGCCACACCGGGCCCAGCATGCCGCGGCCCAGGAAGGCGAGCGCCACGCCGATGCCGAGCACGATGCCCCCGGCGACCGGGCGCCGCAGCGCCAATGCGAATCCGTAGAGCGCCACGGCAACGCCGGCGGTGTCGCCCAATTCCGGCGACAGCGCGTGGGCGCGGTCCCAGAACCCGACGCTGCCGATCAGGATCAGCACCGGCAGCCAGCGCAGCGCGCGACCGTTCAGTTCGCGGCTCGCCTGCGCGGTGACGAGCAGGATCAGCGCGAGCGCGACGCCGGCGACCAGCCGCGCCGCGTTGTGGCGCTGCAATGCCGGGGACAGCGCCGTGATCGCCAGCGCGCCGGACGCATAGATCAGCGGCGGCCGCGCGAGGTAGGGTTCACCCGCCAGGATCGGCACGACGATGTCGCCGCGCTTGGCCATCTCCGAGGCGACACCGATCGACGTCGCGTCCTCGGTCTTCCACGGATCATGTCCGACGAGCCCCATGCAGACCCACGCCGCGCACAGGAGCACGAGGCCGAACTGCTTGAACGCGCGCCACGGTCCCGACGGGCTGACCGCTTCAGGGTCGACCGGTTCGGGTGTGTAGGGTCTGGGGGCGCGCATGGCGTGCTTAGGAAAGTCCCGCGAGCTTAATGATAAATGAGTGATAAATGAGCGATAAATGCGTGATGAATGACTGAATAACGCGAGAGGGACGCAAAAGAAAAAGGCAGCCGAAGCTGCCTCTTTCGCCGGCCATGCGAGACGTGCGGCGGATCAGGCCGCCGGAGTCGTGCCTGCCTTGGGTGCGCCCTTGGTCGCGCTCTTGCCGCTGTAGCGCTGGCGGAACTTGTCGATGCGGCCCGCGGTGTCCATGACCTTCTGCTTGCCCGTGTAGAACGGGTGGCACGCCGAGCACACTTCGATGTGGATGGGCTTGCCCACCGTGGACCGGGTGACGAACGTGTTGCCGCAGCTGCACGTGACGTGCGTCTCGGCGTATTTGGGGTGGATGCCTTCTTTCATGATTTCCTCGTTCTCGTCGGACCCGCTGGCCTTAGGCGACGTATTGCCCAAGGCGCGCTGCCCCATAGTGGGTTGCCTCGTCCCGGCCGCAAATTGACCGGAAGCCGGACCTGGGATGACGGAAAACCCAACATTATCCGCGTTTTACCGTCATCCCGCAAGGTGGGGGCGGGCGGTCGACAAGGCAAGGCCGGGCGAAGAACTGCCGCCGGAGCCGCGGGTCAGGCCGCAACCGGCTAATTTCCCCGGCGCATGCTGTCGAAGAAGTCGGCGTTCGACTTGGTCTGCTTGACCTTGTCCAGCAGGAATTCCATTGCCTCGAGCTCGTCCATCGGATACAGGAGCTTTCGCAGGATCCAGACCTTTTGCAGGATGTCGGGCTTGAGCAGCAGCTCCTCGCGCCGCGTGCCGGACCGGTTGACGTTGATCGACGGGTAGATGCGCTTCTCGGCCATCCGGCGGTCGAGGTGGATTTCCATGTTGCCCGTGCCCTTGAATTCCTCGTAGATCACGTCGTCCATCCGCGAGCCGGTGTCGATGAGCGCGGTGGCGATGATCGTCAGCGAGCCGCCTTCCTCGATGTTGCGCGCGGCGCCGAAGAAGCGCTTGGGCCGCTGCAGCGCGTTGGCGTCCACGCCGCCGGTCAGCACCTTGCCCGACGCGGGCACGACGGTGTTGTAGGCGCGGGCGAGGCGGGTGATCGAGTCCAGCAGGATCACGACGTCCTTCTTGTGTTCGACCAGGCGCTTCGCCTTTTCGATGACCATTTCGGCGACCTGCACGTGGCGCGTCGCGGGCTCGTCGAACGTGGACGATACGACCTCGCCGCGCACGGAGCGCTGCATTTCGGTGACTTCCTCGGGCCGCTCGTCGATCAGCAGCACGATCAGCATCACGTCGGGATGGTTGGCGGCGATCGAATGCGCGACGTGCTGCAGCATGACGGTCTTGCCGGACTTCGGTGACGACACGAGCAGGCCGCGCTGGCCCTTGCCGATCGGCGCCACGATGTCGATGACGCGGCCGGTGATGTTCTCCTCGGCCTTGATGTCGCGCTCCAGGACCATCGGCTCGTCAGGGAAGAGCGGCGTCAGGTTCTCGAACAGGATCTTGGTCTTGGCGTTTTCCGGCGCCTCGAAGTTGACCTTGTCGACCTTGACCAGCGCGAAGTAGCGCTCGCCTTCCTTCGGCGTGCGGATCTCGCCTTCGACCGTGTCGCCGGTGTGCAGGTTGAAGCGGCGGATCTGCGACGGCGAGATGTAGATGTCGTCGGTGTTCGCGAGGTACGACGTGTCGGGCGAACGCAGGAATCCGAAGCCGTCGGGCAGGACTTCGAGCACGCCGCCGCCGAAGATCGACTCGCCTTTCTTCGCCTGCTGCTTGAGCAGCGCGAAGATGAGGTCGTGCTTGCGCATCCGGTTGGCACCCTCGATTTCGTTCGAGTTGCCGATTTCGATGAGTTCGGATACGTGCTTGGCTTTGAGGTCGGATAGATGCATGGTGTCAGGTGGAAACTAAGGGGGCGCTGAGGGGGCCAACTGAGGGGCAAGCCGGAACGGCTGGGGAGGGGCGGGCCGGACATTCCGGCGCGCGGGCGGACCGCTGTTTACAACATCGGGAGTCGGTTTCGGAACCGGCGCGCCGCAAACTTCCATTGGGCGGCGCCCGGGGGCGATTCGGAACTTAGCTGGTTACGGATTTGGCAACTGAGCCGGCCCCTGGGGCGGCTTCAGAGGCGGCGCGCTTAGTTCTCTTTCACGCCTCTTCGGGCGTCGCGCCGCGCTTAACGAATGGCAGCGTATAGCGGTTAGATGTTGCTGTCAATCCAGGCGGTTAGCTGTGACTTGGTCAGCGCGCCGACTTTCTGCGCATGCGCCTGGCCGCCCTTGTACAGGATGACCGTCGGAATTCCGCGAATTCCATACTTGCCCGGCGTGGAGGGATTGGCGTCGATGTCGAGCTTGGCGACGGTGATCTTGCCGTCCATATTCCTTGGCGACCTCGTCCAAGACCGGTGCGAACATCTTGCACGGCCCGCACCATTCGGCCCAGAAATCGACCAGCACCGGGTTTCCCGACTGCAGCACGTCCTTGTCGAAGGTCGCGTCGGAAACGTGTTTGATTGCAGCATTCATGGAAAATCCTCTCTCTCGGGAATCCGCCCGCGGGCCGTCCCACGCGCCCTGTTTTGCCGATTACGGTAGCCGAAGCGTTCCGTTGACGCAAGTTTGCGTGGCGTACAGCCGAGATTGGGGGGTGATCTGCTAAAATTCAAGGCTTCGAAAAGCACATTGCGTCGAAGTTACGGACCGAAAGCCTGGCCATGACCTACGTCGTCACCGAAAGCTGCATCCGCTGCAAATATACCGACTGCGTCGACGTCTGCCCCGTGGACTGCTTCCGCGAGGGTCCCAATTTCCTGGTGATCGACCCCGACGAGTGCATCGACTGCACGCTGTGCGTCGCCGAATGCCCGGTCGAGGCGATATTCGCGGAGGACGACGTCCCGCCCGACCAGCAGCCGTTCAAGGCGCTTAACGCGGAATTGTCCAAGCTGTGGAAGCCCATCATCGAGCGCAAGCCCGGTCCCCCTGACGCGGACGAGTGGAAGGACGTCAAGGAGAAGCTCAAGTACCTGGAGCGGTAACCGGCCGCTCCGCGTGTTTGACCGCCCGGCGCCAAAGCCCCTAAAATTGCAGGGTTTTTGTCCGGCCAACGAAAAACCTCAAGAAACCCATGACACGATTCACGCTTCTCATCGCATTGGCCGGGGCTGCGCTGGCCCCGTCGCTGGCCGCAGCGCAAACCGCCGCGCCCGCAGGCGACCCCCAGAAGGGCTCGCAGAAGGTCCAGATGTGCCAGGGCTGCCACGGCATCCTCGGCTGGCGCACCGCCTATCCCGAGGTCTACCACGTACCCAAGATCGCCGGCCAGCATCCGGCCTACATCGTGGCCGCGCTCAAGGAATATCGCGCGCTCCAGCGCAGCCACCCGTCGATGGACGCGATCGCCGCGTCGCTGTCGGATCAGGACATGGCGGACATCGCCGCCTATTACTCGCAGGCGCCGCTGCAGACGGCGGTCAAATGAACATGACGACGAAGACCTTCGCGATACTCGCCGCCGTCGCCGCACTGGCGGTCGGCCCGGCATCCGCCGCCGACGTCGAAGCCGGCAAGAAGAAGGCGCAGGAAGTGTGCGCGGCGTGCCACAACATGGACGGCATCAGCACGATCGCCGACTATCCCAAGCTCGCCGGCCAGTATCCGGATTACATGGCCAAGGCGCTGCGCGACTACAAATCCGGCGCGCGCAAGAACCCGATCATGGCCGGCATGGCGGCTGGCCTCACGCAGAAGGACATCGACGACGTGACCGCGTACTACTCATCGCAGCCCGCGGTCCTCCAGACGCGCATGTGAATTCCGCGTCCGTGCGCCTCGATGAATTGTCGCTGGGATTCCGCCAGCGTTTCCTTTCCTACGATGAACTGACGCGCCAGGTCCGTGCCTGGGCCGACGCGTTTCCCGACGTCTGCCGCGCAAGCTCGATCGGCCGCACGCCCGAGGGCCGCGAACTCTGGCTGCTCACGCTGGGCCCCGAGCCGGATCGCGCGCGGCCGAGCGCGTGGGTCGACGGCAACATGCACGCGAGCGAGTTGTGCGGCTCGAGCGTGGCGCTCGCCATCGCCGAGGACGTGCTGCGGCTGCATCTCGACCCGGCCGGCGCGGCAGCGACGGCGAAAATCTCCGAAGCGGTGGCCGCCCGCCTGCGCGACGTCCGGTTCTACGTGCTGCCGCGGATGTCGCCCGACGGCGCGGAAGCGGTCCTGACGACGGGCCGCTACGTGCGCAGCGTGCCGCGCGACGAGCGCCCGGCGAAGGCGCACGCGCACTGGCGGGGCGGCGACGTCGACGGCGACGGACTGGCGCTGTCGATGCGCGTTCGCGATCCCGGCGGCGAGCTGGTCGAATCGACCGAGGTTCCCGGGTTCCTGGTGCCGCGCACGATCGACGACCCTCCGCCGTATTACAAGGTCTATCCGGAAGGCATGATCGAGAATTTCGACGGCAAGAACGTGCCGTCGCCGTATTTCCTGTCCGACAACCAGACCGACCTCAACCGCAACTTTCCGTACGCGTGGGCGGTGGACGCCAAGCAGGAGGGCGCGGGCGCCTTTCCATTGAGCGAGGCCGAGTCGCGCGCCGTCGTCGAGTTCGCAACGCAGCATCCGGAGATCTTCCTCTGGCTCAACCTGCACACGTTCGGCGGCGTGTTCATCCGGCCGCTCGGCGACAAGCCCGACACCAAGATGAACCCGCAGGACCTGTCGCTGTACCGGCAGCTGGGCGCGTGGGCGGAGGAGCTGACCGGCTACCCGATGGTGTCCGGCGCCGAGGAGTTCCTCTACGAGCCCGAGACGCCGCTGCACGGCGATCTCACCGACTTCGCCTACTACCAGCGTGGCGCGGTCGCGTACGTCGTCGAGCTGTGGGACCTCTTCAAGCAGGTCGGCTTCGAGCGCAAGAAGCGCTTCGTCGACAACTACACGCACCTGACGCGCGCCGACATGCTGAAGATCGCCCTGTGGGATCGCGACAAGAACGAGGGCCGCACGCTCAAGCCCTGGCGCAAGTTCAACCACCCGCAATTGGGCGAAGTCGAAGTCGGCGGCATCGATGCGCGCGTCGGCATGTGGAATCCGCCGCCGTCGGAGATGCCGGGCGTGTGCACGTCACAATCCGCGCACTTCCTGCGCACCGCCGCGCTGGCGCCGGCCGTCGTCGTGGACGCGGTCGAGACGAAGACGTTGTCGCCCGGCCTTACGCGCGTCACGCTGACCGTCGCCAATCACGGCTACCTGCCGACGTTCATCCTGGCGTCCGCCAAGGAACTCACGCACAACGAGCCGCTGTGGGCGGATTTGACGTGCGAGGGCTGCGAGCTGGCCGAGCCCGATCTCGCCCATCGCGAAATCGGCCACCTCGAAGGCTGGGGACGCGGCCTCTTCGACGGCTCGGGCGCGCTCTATTACCAGCAAACGCGAGGCACGACCGGCGCGCGCACGGTCTCGTGGGTCGTGCGCGGCGGTGGTGCCGTGACCGTCAAGGTCGGTTCGTGCCGCGTCGGCTGGACGACCCGTCGCATCGAGATCGGCTAAAGCGCGACCTAGCGCTGCCGTTCAAGGCAGTCGAGATAGAGCTTCGTGTCGGGCGGCCTGCCCAGCCGCTGCGCGCTCCAGATCACTTCGCCCAGACATTCCAGCACGGCATGCAGCGCCTCGTGCTCGTCGCCGCGCGCCGCGCGCAGCCGCTCGAACTGCGCGCGGATGCCCGGTGGCTGGTCGATCGCGAGTTGCTCCGCCACCGCGAGATGCAATGACAGGTGCAGGAACGGATTGATGTCGCCCGCCTCCGGCGAATAGTCGCGGTCGGCGTGGCGCTCAGGATTCTCGAACGCGGCGTGATACTCGGCGTGCATTGCGATGAGCCCGGCCGCCATCTTCTCCAGCGCCGACATCTCGCGTCGTTCGCGATGCTTGGCCCAGGCGTCGACGAGGAAAGCCCTCGCCTCGTCACGTGACGGATTGAACAAGGGACGCGTCAGCCCCGCAGCGGCGACACCGGCGCCGGCGCCTTCGTCTTGTGGCGAAATTCGCACAGGTCGCGGATCGCGCATTCCGGACATTTCGGCGCGCGCGCGACGCATGTGTAGCGGCCGTGCAGGATCAGCCAGTGGTGCGCGTCCTGCTTGAATTCGTCCGGTACGAATTTTTCCAGCCGGCGCTCCACTTCGTCGACGTCCTTGCCGGGCGCCAGTCCGGTGCGGTTCGCGACACGGAAGATGTGCGTGTCGACGGCGATCGTCGGCTGGCCGAACGCCGTGTTCAGCACGACGTTCGCCGTCTTGCGGCCCACACCCGGCAGCGCCTCGAGCGCCGCACGCGTGTCGGGCACCTTGCCGCCATGGTCGCGCACGAGCATTTCCGACAGCGCGACGACGTTCTTCGCCTTGTTGCGAAAGAGCCCGATCGCGCTGATGTAGGGAATGAGTCCATCGACGCCAAGCTTCACGATCGCGGCCGGCGTATTGGCGACCGGATACAGCCGCGCTGTGGCCTTGTTGACGCTCTTGTCCGTGGCCTGCGCCGAAAGCACGACGGCGACCAGCAGTTCGAACGGCGTGAGGTGCGCGAGTTCGGTCGTCGGATGCGGATTGAGCGCGCGCAGCCGCTCGAAAATCTCGCGCCGTTTGGCGGGATTCATGGGACGGCGCCGCCCAACTCCGCCAACCGCTGCAGGCGCGCCGCTTCGTTGGCCTTGAGGTAGCCGTCGTCCTTCAATTGCGCGTACGCCTTGGCGGCCCAGGGCGCTGCGGCCGCCTTGTCGCCGCGGGCGACCGCGATTTCGGCGAGTTCTTCGTAGATGTAGCCATCGGGTTCGCCGGCCTTCTCGGTTTCCGCGACCAGCTTCATCTGAATGGCTTCGGCGTCGTCGAGTTTCCCCATCGCGCGATAGCCCCGTGCGATGGTCCACTTCGCGGCGCGGATGTTCTCTGCGTTGCCTTGCGCCTCGCGCATCGGCAGCGCCTTTTGCCAATAGGTGAGGGCCGTCGCGGGATCGCCGGCGTCGAAATACGTCCAGCCGATGTTGTGCGTGAGCGACGCGGCCCAGCCGCGGGCGCGCGGATCGGACGAGGCTTCGGCGGCGGCCAGAGCCTTTCTGTTCCAGCCAAGCTGATCGGCGGTCGGCGCCGCGATGCCCAGCATGTGCAGTGCGTCCACCTCGTAGAAGTCGGCACCCGGCAGCGCGTCGCGCGATCGCAGCGACACCGCTTCGGTGAACAAGGGGATGGCCGCAGCCTTGTCGCCGCCCGAGTTGCGCGTGCGGCCGCGCTCGAGCAGATAGCGGATGCGCACGCGCGTGGGCGCCGTGTCGAGTTGGGGCGCGACGGCGTCGAGAATCGCGTCGGCCTCGGCGAATTTCCGCTGCAGGCTTTGCGTGCGCGCGATCTGCGTCGACGTCTCCAGCGCCTCGCGCGAGCCTGCCGGGTGTCTGGCGAGTTCGGCGCGGAAACGCTGTTCCGAGTCCGCGGGCTTGTTGAAGTCCCACAGCTTGTCCAGGCGCTCGGAAAAATCGGTGGATACGGTTTGGCTCATGGCGAGGGGAATCTCCAATGCCAGCGTGAAGGCGACGAGCAGCGGGAGCCGGCCCGCGGTCATGATTTCGGCGGCGTGCCTGCGCCACGGCGCGCGCGGGCTCGCGCCAGCGCAGCGGCGACGGCCGCTTGCCGGCGAGCGCGGCCATTGTCGGCGCTGTTGGCGGCTGCGACCGTTCGCCGCGCCGTGCGCTCGCTCCGGGAGAGACGCGCGGCGCGCGCCGCGAAGCGCTGCCGGGCCGCGACTGCGTCATCGTCGGTCCACGCGCGTCCGGCGGGAAGCAGCGCAATGCAGTCGACGGGGCAGGGCGCCACGCACAGCTCGCACCCGGAGCAAAGCGACGGCAACACCGTGTGCATTCGTTTTTGCGCGCCGACGATCGCGTCGACGGGACACGCCTTTATGCACAGCGTGCAACCGATGCACGCCGCCTCGTCGATGACGGCAACGAGCAACGGCACGTGCTCGCCGCACGCGGGATCGAGCGGCTTTGCCGCGCGACCGGTGAGCGCCGCCAGCGCGACGATGACCGGTTCGCCGCCCGGCGGACAGCGGTTGATGTCGGCGCTTCCTGCCGCCAGCGCGTCGGCGTAGGGCCTGCAAGCCGCATAGCCGCAACGCGTGCATTGCGTCTGCGGCAGCACGGCGTCGATGCGCTCGGCGAGGGACGGCAGGTTGGATTCCACGGCGCGCATTTTACCGCCCCGGCAAGGTAGACTGCTCGGCGTGCGGAAGGGGCCATGCAGAAGCCTGACCGCGCATTTCCACGTGTCCGCCACCGATTTTCCGCCCGCGCCCTACGTCGATGCGCCTCTGGTGCCGGGCTTCCGCGCGCGCTTCGCCACCTGGATGCTCCGCTTGACGGGCTGGCGTGTTGTTCTGGCCCGGCCGGTGCCGCTGCGTTGTGTCGTCGTGTTCTATCCACACACGTCGAACTGGGACTTCCCGATCGGCCTCATGGCCAAATGGCTGGTCGGCGTCCACTTCCGCTTCATCGCGAAGGACTCGCTGTTCGCCACGCCGTTGGCGCCGTGGCTGCGGCGGTGGGGAGGCATTCCGGTGGACCGCAGCGGGGGTACCGGCGTGATCGCGCGCCTGGCCGCATCGTTCGCCGAACACGACGACTTCCGGCTGGTCATCGCGCCCGAAGGCACGCGCAGCCGCACGGATCGATGGAAGAGCGGCTTCTACCACCTGGCGCGCGCCGCGAATGTCCCCTTGGCGCTGTCGTTCATCGACTACCGGAGGCGCGAAACCGGCGTTGGCGGTTACGTCGACCTGACGGGCGACATCGACGCCGACATGGCCCGCATTGCCGCGTTCTATGCGGACAAGACCGGCAAGCGCCCGGAAAACGCCGGCCCGGTGCGGCTGGTCGACGGGGGCTAGGCCCCCGGGGGCCGGCCCCGCGGTCGCCGGACACTGCCATTGGCGACGCAAGGCGACTGCTGGCGAACGTCACCTCCGGCCCGTCGCAGCGGCGTGGCGGCCTTGCATGTGCGCGGCGATGATTGAGCCACGACCACGACGCGGCTGCCAAGGCATACGATCATGACCATGAGCGAATCATTGAGCCCGCCTTCGGCCGCCTGCGATTCCGGATCGACGCGCCACCCGCTCGAATTGATCCCGATCTTCCGGCGTTGGCCCCGCAGTTTCCTCCGCGACGTCATCTACACCTTCATCTGGAACACGCTGTTCGCGATCGGCATCACCGGCCTGGCGCTGGTCTTCGACGTGCGCGCACCGGTGCTGGAGATGTTCCGCATCAATGTAGTTTTCGCGCAGTGCATCGGCTTTCCGGTATACGGACTGTTCCTGTTGGGCGACCGGTTGTTCCCCGGCATCCATCGCCGCAGCATTCTGGTTCGCACGATCTACTACGCCGCGGTGCCGATACTGGGCGTCATGGCCGGTTACGTGCTGGGAACGTTGGTGCTCGGCCTGCCGGAATTTCGCGGATGGATGGTGACGGCCCGGGGCATCGTGTCGGTACTGGCGCTGTCGCTGGTGATCACGGCGATTCTCCTCCTGATCTTCCTGCCGCGCGAACGTGCGGCGCGGGTCGAGGCCGCGATGGCGCGCGAACAGGCGCGGCTGGCCGCGTCGGAAAGGGAGACCACCGAAGCGCGCATGCAGCTCCTCGAAGCGCAGGTCGAACCGCACTTCCTCTACAACACGATGGCGCACGTGGTGAGCCTGATCGACACCGATCCGGGCGCCGCCAAGGGGATGCTCGAGCGCCTCATCGCGCTTCTGCGGTCCACGGCAACCGCCGGCAACGGCGGCGGCACGCTGCAGGCGCAGGTCGACCACCTGCGCGCATATCTCGACCTGCTCGCCTTGCGCATGGGACCGCGGCTCACCTGGACGATCGACGTGCCGCCGGAACTGGCGCGGCTGCCGCTGCCGCCGATGCTGCTGCAACCGGTCGTGGAGAACGCGATCAAGCATGGCCTGGAGCCAAAGGTGGACGGCGGCAATGTTGCGGTTTCCGCGCGCCGCGATGCCGGCGTCCTCGTGCTGACGATCGCCGACACCGGCATGGGCTTTCGCGAGCGGCGCAGCCCGGGTTCGACGGGCATCGGTCTCGCCAACCTGCGCGCCCGGCTGGCGGCGCTGTATGGAAGCGCGGCGAGCGTGACCATCGAGGACAACCCGCCGGCAGGCGCGCGCGTCACGATTGCGCTGCCGCTCCCCGCGGGCGACACAATGAGCCGATGAACAACACGACGCGACCCACCGCCGTCATCGCCGACGACGAGCCGCGGCTCGCCGAATTCCTGGCCGGCCGGCTCGCCGCGCTGTGGCCGGAACTCATGATCGTCGGCGTTGCCGCCAACGGCCCGGAGGCGCAGGCGATGCTGGCGGCCGAAGCGCCGGACATCGCCTTTCTCGACATCCGCATGCCGGGACTGACCGGCCTCGAAGTCGCGCGATCCGCCGCGACACACGTGCACGTCGTGTTCGTGACGGCGTATGACCAGTATGCGGTCGACGCCTTCGACCGCGCTGCCGTCGACTACCTGTTGAAGCCGGTCAGCGACGAGCGCCTCGCCGAAACCGTGGCGCGGCTCAAATCGAAGCTGCAAGCGCCGTCGCCGGCGCCGGAATTGCAGGCCGCGCTTGCGGTCATCGCGAAATTCGCGCCGCCGCACGGCGGTGCGACCGGCGCGCCGGAGCGCCTGGCCTGGATTCGCGCGTCCGCCGGCGCGCAGGTCAAGCTCATCGCTGTCGACGATGTCAGTTACTTCCAGGCCAACGACAAATACACCAGCGTCTTCACCGCCGAAGGCGAAGCGCTGATCCGCACACCGCTCAAGGAACTGGGCGAACAGTTGGACCCCGACCGCTTCTGGCAGGTCCATCGCGGCACGATCGTCAACCTCCGCCACGTCAGCACAACCGTGCGCGACCTGACCGGACGGGTCACGCTGACACTCAAGAATCGTCCGGAGAAAGTCGCCGTGTCGCGCGCGTACGCTCACCTCTTCAAGCAGATGTAGCCGTTGCCGCAGCGGCGGAGGCACAATGCGGGTTTGCAGGTGCCTGCATCATGGCTTCAACACGACCTCCGCCTCCCGATGCGCCTTTCCACAGTCACGATCATGGCGTGCACGCGCACGTCCCGGCGGACGCGGCGGGTGGGCCGGGAGTGCGTCGCGCACTGATGCTGGCGCTGCTGCTGACCGCGGGCTTTGCCGTAATCGAGGCGATTGGCGGATGGATGGCGGGGTCGCTGGCACTCCTGTCCGACGCCGGCCACATGGTCACCGACGCCGCCGCGCTGGGGCTGGCGCTCTTCGCCAACGCGATCGGACGACGCCCGCCGTCACGGCGCGCGTCATACGGCTATGGCCGCGCGGAAGTGCTTGCCGCATTCGTCAACGCGATCGTGATGCTCGCCGTCGTGGCGGCCATCGTCATCGAGGCCGTGCGCCGGCTGCTCGATCCGACGCCGGTCCGCGGCGCGCTGGTGCTCGGCATCGCGCGGCGGGATTCGGCGATCAACATCGCCTGCGCGTGGCTTCTGTCGCGCGCGTCGGGGTCGCTCAACGCGCGCGGCGCGATGATCCACGTGCTGGGCGACTTGCTGGGTTCGCTCGCCGCGATCATCGCCGGCGGCGTCATCGTCGCGACCGGCTGGATGCCGATCGATCCGATCCTGTCGCTCGTCGTCTCGCTGCTGATCCTGCGCTCGACATTGCGGCTGTTGAAGCAGTCCGACGGGCGTGCTGATGGAAGGCGTGCCGTCGCATCTCGACTACAACGCGATCGGCAATGCGCTGGCGCGCCTGCCCGGCGTTACGGGCGTGCACGATCTGCACGTGTGGAACATGACGGCCGAGCGCGCCGCGCTGTCCGCGCACATCGTGCTGGCCGACGGCAACGCGTGGCCTCAGACGCTGCCGGCTGCGCAGCGGATGCTCGCGCGGGACTTCGCGATCGAGCACGTCGACGCTGCAGCCGGACTGGCCCGTCGCGCCTGCCGGGCAGGAAGGTGATTCCCGTCGCCGCGCTGGAACGGCGAGCTCATGCCGGCGGCACGCGCCCGTGCGCTGCGTAGGCACAGAGCCACTTCACCTTCTTGAAGTTGAAGTAGAGCCAGACGTCGATGATCACCATGACGGCGATGGATACCGGATAGCCGTACGCCCAGTCGAGTTCGGGCATGTTCTTGAAGTTCATGCCGTAGATGCCCGCGACCATCGTCGGCACGGCGATGATGGCGGCCCACGCCGCGAGCTTCTTCGTCACTTCGCTCTCCGACAGCGAAATCATGCCGAGGTTGACCTGGATGGCCGTCGTCTGCATTTCGCGAATGCCTTCGATCGGCAGGTGGATCCGGTGCAGGTGGTCGTAGACGTCGCGGAAATACTCGCCCATGCCGGCGCAGATCTGCGGCACGCGCCCGCCGTAGAGCCGGCCGACGGCCTCCATCAGCGGATCGACCGCGTGCTTGAGCACCATGAGCTTCTGCTTCAGCGCGTACAGCGCCTCGATGTTCGAGCGCGCGGCGTTGCGCGCGAAGATCTGCTCTTCGATCTTCTCGAGTTCGGTCTCCAGGCCGTCGAGAATGGGGAAGTAGCGGTCGACGACGTTGTCCATCAGCGCGTAGAACACGATAGCCGGAGCCGTACTTGCAGCAGCTCCGGCTCGCGCTCGGCGCGCGCGCGCACGGCGGAAAAGCCGACCTGCGTTCGCTGGCGCATCGAGAGAACGTAATTGCGGCCGACGAAGATGTCGACCTCGCCCGACAGGAGTTCCTCGTCGCCGTCGGGCGTCTTCGCCTGCTCGACGGTGTGGATGACGACGAACAGCGAATCGCCGTACTCCTCGATCTTCGGCCGCTGGTGGCCGTGCCGCGCATCGTCGACGGCCAGTTCATGCAAACCGAATTCCTGCGGCCATTTCGTCCAGTTCGTCCGGCAAAGGCTCGAACATCGCGACCCACACGAAACAATCGGGCCGGCCCACGTACTCGCTGATGTCCTCGATCGGGATATCGGCGAGCTTGCGGCCGTTCTGGTAGGCAACACAACTGATGAGCATGGCGGGACGGACGACGATATGTCGCCGCATCATAGCGGTGCGCGCGCGTGCATCCACCTCGTTTCGTGTAACGGGCCGCCCCCTTGCGCAAATGACCCGTGGTCATTTACATGGACGCCACCGGGGCGAGCGGGTAACATCGTCGCCTCCTTCGAACAAGCGCATGCAGCGCCGCCGATGATCATCACGTCACTGCTCGACACCGACCTCTACAAGTTCACGATGATGCAGGTCGTCCTGCACCATTTTCCCGAGGCGCAGGTCGAGTACCGCTTTCGTGCCGCAACTGCCGATGTCGACCTTTCGCCGTACGTCGCGGAGATCGAGGCGGAGATCCGCGCGCTGTGCGATCTCGCGGTTCACGCGGCGCGAACTCGATTACCTGCGCAGCTGGCGCTTCTTCAAGAGCGACTTCGTCGACCTCCTGGGCCTTTTCAACCTGGATGAGCGGTTCATCAAGGTCTCGCGCCTTCCCGGCTCGCCGCGCGAGATCGACATCACGATCAAGGGGCCGTGGCTGCACACGATCCTGTTCGAGGTGCCGGTGCTGGCGATCGTGTCGGAGGTCTACAACCGCAACACGAATCCGCAGCCGCGACCTCGGCGAAGGCCGGCGGCGGCTGGCGGCGAAGATAGCGCAGGCCAACACCGTGCGCGACGGCGAATTCCGGATCGCCGACTACGGCACGCGCCGCCGTTTTTCGCGCAACTGGCAGGACGAGGTCGTGCGCACGCTCAAGCGCGGTCTGGGCGCGCACTTCGTCGGCACCAGCAACGTGCGCTGCGCGATGGACCACGGCCTGACGCCACTGGGCACGATGGCGCACGAATACCTGCAGGCGTGCCAGGCGGTGGGTCCGCGGCTGCGCGATTCGCAGACGTTCGCATTCAACATGTGGGCGCGCGAATACCGCGGCGACCTGGGGATAGCGCTATCCGACGTGTGCGGCATGGACGCCTTCCTGCGCGACTTCGACCTCTTCTTCTGCAAGCTCTTCGACGGCGTGCGCCACGACTCCGGCGACCCGTTCGAGTGGGGCGAAAAGCTGATCGCGCACTACGAGAAGATGCGCATCGACCCGCGTACCAAGACGATGGTGTTCTCCGACAGCCTCAACATTCCGCTGGCCATCCGTCTCTTCGAGTATTTCAAGGGCCGCAGCCGGACGTCCTTCGGCATCGGCACCAACCTCACCAACGACTTGGGCTACGCGCCGCTGCAGATCGTGATCAAGATGACCCGCTGCAACGGGCAGCCGGTCGCCAAGATCAGCGACGAGCCGTCGAAGGCGATGGACTACGACCCGTCGTACGTCGCCTATTTGCGCGAAGTCTTCCAGGTTCCCGAGAACGAGCCGCCCGCACGGCCGAAGTCGGTCGCAGCCGGCTAGCGCGGCCGACAGGCGGTCGGCGGCGGCCGCGGCGACTGTTGCGAATGCGTCGGCGAACGCGCCGCCTAGGCGTCGGGCGCCGCCTTTGCGGTGTGGCGGCTTGACCTTCGGTGTAAAGTAATTGCATGGCCACGCCCGTCACCGGTGTCAAAACGCCGCCCCCCGCGGGCGGCGCGTCGTCGTCGCCTCCCGGCACCAAGCCGCAGGATCGACGGCTGCGGCTGGACGATATCTTGAAGCTCTTGCTGGCCGACGGCCTGGTCCCGGCCGCCGAGGCCGAAGCGCTAGCCCGTTCGCGCACGCACCGCTTCGAGCACCCGCTGGAGGCGATCGCCGACCGGAGATGGAAGGCGCTGAAGCCGCCGCAACAAGCTGATGACGCTCGAATGGCTGGTCGAATGGCTGGCGGGCAAGCTCGGCATCCCGTACTTGCATATCGATCCGCTGAAGATCGACCTGGGCGCCGTGACGGCGACGATGTCCAACGCCTACGCCGAGCGTTACCGGATCCTGCCGGTGGCCGTCGATCGGCAGACGCTGACGGTCGCGACCAGCGAGCCGTTCATCCGCTGGTGGGCCGACGAACTCTCCGAGATCATCAAGCTCGAGGTCAAGTTCGTCTTCGCGAACCCGGCCGACATCAAGCGTTACCTGGGCGAGTTCTTCAACCTCGCCCGCTCGATGAAGCGGGCGCAGGCGGCGTAACGAAGGGCCAGCTGACCGTCGGCAATTTCGAGCAGCTGGTCGAGCTGGGCAAGCACGGGCACCTTGACGCCAACGACCAGCACGTCGTCCACATCGTCGATTGGCTGTGGCAATACGCGTTCGAGCAGCGCGCATCCGACATCCACATCGAGCCGCGGCGCGACGTCGGCCTGGTGCGCTTCCGCATCGACGGCGTGCTGCATCAGGTCTACGCCATTCCCGCGCCGGTGCTGATCGCGATGACTTCGCGGATCAAGCTGCTGGCGCGCATGGAGATCGTCGAGAAGCGGCGGCCGCAGGATGGCCGGATCAAGACGCTGGCGCCCGATGGCCAGGAGGTCGAGTTGCGGATCTCGACGATGCCCACGGCGTTCGGCGAAAAGCTGGTGATGCGCATCTTCACGCCCGAAGTGCTGGTGCGCGACTACGCGGACTTGGGTTTCACGGACGACGACCGCGAGCGCTGGCAGAAGATGATCAAGGAGCCGCACGGAATCGTCCTGGTGACCGGCCCTACCGGCTCCGGCAAGACGACAACGCTCTATTCGTCGCTGAAGCAGCTGGCCGTGCCGGAAGTGAATGTGTGCACGATCGAGGACCCGATCGAAATGATCGAGCCGTTGTTCAACCAGATGCAGGTGCATCCGGGGATCGGCGTCGATTTCGCCAGCGGCGTGCGCACGCTGCTGCGGCAGGATCCGGACATCATCATGGTCGGCGAAATCCGCGACCACGACACGGCCGACATGGCCGTGCAGGCGGCGCTGACCGGGCACCTCGTGCTGTCGACGCTGCACACCAACGACGCGCCGACGGCCGTCACCCGCCTGCTCGACCTGAAGGTGCCGCCGTACCTGCTCAATTCGACGCTGCTGGGCGTGATGGCGCAGCGCCTCGTGCGCACGCTGTGCCCGCACTGCAAGAAGCCGGGCGAGCCGCCGGACGACGAGACGTGGCGCGCGATCACGGCGCCCTGGCGTGGCGAGAAGCCTGCTTCGGTGATGTACCCGGAAGGGTGCCTCGAATGCCGGATGACAGGTTATCTCGGGCGCATCGGCTTGTACGAGATCATGCTGATGACGCCCGCGCTCCGGCGTCTCATGAACCACGAGGCGGACGATCGCGCGATTCGCGACCAGGCGTTCAAGGACGGCATGAAGCCGTTGCGTGTGTCGGGAGCGATGAAGGTGGCGGCCGGGCTCACGACCGCCGAGGAAGTGGTGAAGGTCGCGCCGCTGGCGTAGCGCTTGCCGCTACGCGGGCAGGAACTTGAGCACCGCGCCGTTGCTGCAGTAGCGCAACCCGGTCGGCTTGGGGCCGTCGTTGAAAATGTGCCCGTGATGGCCGCCGCAGCGCGCGCAGTGCATCTCCGTGTATTGCATCCGGTTCGTGAATGTCTTGGGGTCGGTCGCGGATGCCATGTGGCCGGGAATGGCTTCGTAGAAACTGGGCCAGCCGGTGCCGCTGTCGAATTTGGCGGCCGACGTGTAGAGCACGAGGTCGCACCCGACGCACGCATACGTGCCCTTGCGGTATTCCTTGTCGAGCGGGCTCGATCCCGCCCATTCCGTGCCTTCCTCGCGGAGGATTCGGAATTGCTGGGGTGTGAGGATCTTGCGCCATTCGGCTTCGGTCTTCACGACCTTGCCGACGTCATCGCCGGCCGCGGAAAGCCTGGTCGCCAATGCGACGACGACGGCGGACAAGCCCAATTGGAGAAACAAACGTCGCTTCATGGTGTGTTGGTCGGAGGTGAAGTGAAGATCTTACAAAGGGTGGCCAGGTTCCGCCCGGCACTACACCGGCGCGCACATGATCACCTGGCTGGGCCCATAGCCTTCGGCAATCCATCCCTTGGCGACCATCGTAGCGCGAACAGCTAGGCTCGTCATGTAACGATGGTTGGTGTCGGCGCGGTTGTCCCAGACCCGGTAGACCGGGCTCGTGCCCGAAGGGCAGGCGCCCGTCGCAATGTCGGGTAACGCGATGTAGAAAACGTTCGGCGCCTCGTAGAAGAAGAACGGGAATTTCGCCTGCGTCTGCGCGCATTCGACCGTCGAGGCCGAGTAGAAGTGCGAGTCGCCATACGCCGGCGGGATGTAGAAGCGGCAGACGGGCGAGAATCCCGCGACCACGCCGGGATAGGCGTTGAAGGCGTAGCCGGTGCGCTGCCATCCGGCGTGCACGCCGGTGTCGAGGTCGTGGATTTCAGGAATCGCGGCCGTGACGAAGTAGTGATCCTGCGCCGCGTTGTAGAACTCCACGGCCGGCGTGACCACGGGCTGAGTCAGCGACGTCTGCGCCGCCATCACGGCGCCGAACGCGTCGAGGATGCCGGCCCCGCAGATGTTCTGCGTGATGCAATCGCTGGTGGGCGCGAACGCCGAGACCGTCTGCGCCATCAGCGCTTTGATCTGGGCCGGGAGCAAGGCGGGATTGACGGCGAGCATCAGCGCCGCGACACCCGCGACCTGCGGGGTCGAAAAACTCGTGCCGTCGCCCTGGCCGTAGATGGGATTTCCTTCGGTGGTCTTGCCGTCGTTCCAGGTGGACACGATCGCATCCTTCGACCCGTTGCGCGTGATGTCGCCACCGGGTGCGGAAAGGTCCAGGTTGGTGCTGAAATTGCTGTAGCTGGCGCGTGCGCCGAGGCGATCGGTGGCGCCGACGGTGGAGAGTCCCGCGCAGCTCGCCGGGACGTAATCATTGGCGTCCTTGTTGTCGTTGCCCGCGGCGGCGGCGATGAACACGCCGGCGTCGAGCACCGCATCGACGAGCGCCTGGATCTGCGGGAAGCACGATCCCGCTCCGCCCACGCTCAAGTTTATGACCTTGGCGGGGTGCGGGTTGGCGGGCACACCCGGCACCGGCAGCCCGGCCGCCCAGGTCATCGCATCGAGAATGTCGGAGAATTTTCCGCCGCAGCGCCCGAGGGCGCGAACCGGCAGGATCTGCGCGTTCCAGTCGACACCTGCGATGCCGGTGCCGTTGTTCGAATTCGCCGCGAGGATGCCGGCGACGAGTGTTCCGTGCCAGGTCGCTGTCCTCCGCGGCGTCGAACGGCGACGCGACACAGTCTGGCCGTGCGCCAGTCGACCGGGATCCGTGGCATCGGCGTCGCGGCCGTCGCCGTCGTTGGCGCTGGTGATGTCGGAGATGAAGTCATAACCGGGAAGAACCCGACCGGCCAGGTCCGGGTGCGACTACGATCCCGCTGTCGACGACGGCGATCACCATGCCCGCGGAACCAGTCGTGATATCCCACGCGTGGCCCGCATCGATGCCGTCGTACGGGTTGCCCGCGACGTCCAGCAGGTACCACTGGTCGTCATGAAGATAGGCGGGGTCGTTGGGCACCTTGGCGAGGTGGATCGGGTAATCGGGCGAGGCGAGGCGGACGATGCCGGAGGCCTCCAGCCGCGCGGCGATCGCTTCCGCGGTGCCGACGTCGACGGCCGCAAGCGACTCGGCGACCCATGCGCCGCCGACCATTGCCCGCTTGACGTGCAGCGGCGCGCCGGCCGCGTCCGACAATGCGGCGTCGTGGGCCATCGTGAGCTTTTCGTTGCGGCGCGACGCCTGCGCCAGCTGCGCGTCCGCGAACGTGACGATGAACTGCCGGACCACGGGGGGACCGGCGCTGCCCACGACCGCTGCCTTGGGCCGGTCCGAAATGCCACGGCCTATTTCTGCCCAGGCAACGTCGCCGCGCATTCGCAACAGGTTGGCCAGCCGCCGCGCAGTGGCGACGCTGACGGGACTGGCGAGTTCGAGGATCTGATTCCCTGCCGCGGTCGCGCTGGCGCCGGCGAGCGCTACGCCAAGATAGCCTTGCAGCTCGGCGAGTTGGGCGCTGGGCAGCGCCACGCCCCCCGCGAGCCGGGCCGCCGGGCGAAGGCGCACGACGAGGCGCGAGACGCGGCCGGCACTCGAATCTGCAGTAGCTTGCGCAGCAGGCTCTGCGGCCGGCTGCGGGTCGGCGGCCACGCCTAGCTGGGGCAGCAGCGCAATCAGCGCGAGGGCCGCTGTACGTCCGATCCCATGGGCAAGAAAGTTATGCAATTTTGCGGCTGCCCTGATCGTCTTCTTTTGAGCCGCGCCACCGTGGGCGCGAACCGGCCGATTGGACCTTGGGCTGGCGCGTTGGTTCGCGGCTTTGGCCCTCAGTTGGGCCTCAGTTGGGCCTCAGGCGGCCCAGTCGAGGATGACCTTGCCGCTCTGGCCGGAGAGCATCTTCGCGAAAGCGGCCTCGTACTGGTCGGCGACGAAGTGGTGCGTGATGATCGGCGACAGGTCGAGGCCGCTTTGCAGCATCGCCGCCATCTTGTACCAGGTCTCGAACATTTCGCGGCCGTAGATGCCCTTGATCTCCAGCCCCTTGAAGATCACCTGGTTCCAGTCGATCGCCATGTTGGCCGGCGGAATCCCCAGCAGCGCCACCTTGCCGCCGTGATTCATGTGCAGCAGCATCTCCGAGAATGCCGACGGCACGCCGGACATCTCGAGCCCGACGTCGAAGCCCTCGGTCATCTTGAGCTCCTCCATTACGTCGCGCAGCTTCTCGCGGCCGACGTTCACCGCGCGCGTCGCCCCCATCTTCTTGGCGAGGTCCAACCGATAGTCGTTGACGTCGGTGATCACCACATGGCGCGCGCCTACGTGCCGGGCGATTGCCGCGGCCATGATTCCGATCGGCCCTGCGCCGGTGATGAGCACGTCCTCGCCCACGAGGTTGAACGACAGCGCGGTGTGCGTGGCGTTTCCGAAAGGGTCGAAGATCGACGCCAAGTCGTCGGAGATGTCGTCGGGAATCCGGAATGCATTGAACGCCGGAATGACCAGGAACTCGGCAAACGCGCCCTCGCGGTTGACGCCAACGCCCACGGTGTTGCGACACAGGTGACGGCGGCCGGCGCGGCAATTGCGGCAGAAGCCGCACGTGATGTGGCCTTCGCCCGACACACGGTCGCCGACGGCGAAGCCGCGCACTTCCTGCCCGATCTCCACGATCTCGCCCACGTATTCGTGGCCGACGTGCATCGGCACCGGAATGGTCTTCTGCGCCCACTCGTCCCAATTCCAGATGTGGATGTCGGTGCCGCAGATCGCCGTCTTGCGGATGCGGATCATGATGTCGTTGTGGCCGACCTCCGGCTTTTTCACCTCGGTCAGCGTGAGGCCGGGCCCGCGTTCGAGTTTTGCGAGTGCCTTCATCTTGGGTTCCGCCTTCAACTTGAGCTACGGGATGGCCTTGAGCCGCTTGCCGACTTTGGCGAACGCCGCCACGGCGCCGTCGATCTGCTCCGCCGTGTGCGCCGCGCTCATCTGCGTGCGGATGCGCGCCTTGCCGCGCGGCACCACCGGAAACGAAAAACCGATAACGTAAATGCCCTCGGCGAGCAGCGCGTCCGCCATGCCCGTCGCGAGTTCCGCGTCGCCCAGCATCACCGGGATGATCGGATGCTGGCCGGGCACCAGGTCGAATCCCAGTGCGGCCATCGCGCGCCGGAAACGCTCGCCGTTCTCGCGCACCTTGCGCCGCAACTGCGCGCCTTCATCGCTCGTGAGCAACTTCAATACTTCGAGCGACGCGGCGGCGATGCAGGGCGCCAGCGTGTTCGAGAACAGGTACGGGCGCGAGCGCTGCCGTAACAATTCGACAATTTCACGCCTGCCGGCAGTATAACCGCCCGACGCGCCGCCCATGGCCTTGCCCAGCGTGCCGGTGATGATGTCCACGCGGCCCTCGACACCGCAATGCTCGGGCGTGCCGCGTCCGCCCGCGCCGACAAAGCCGACGGCGTGCGAATCGTCGACCATCACCAGCGCGCGGTGACGGTCGGCCAAGTCGCAGATGGACCTCAAGTCGGCGATGATGCCGTCCATCGAGAACACGCCGTCGGTCGCGATCATCTTGAAGCGGGCGCCCTCGGCATCGGCTTGCGCGAGCTTCGCCGCCAGGTCCGGCCATGTCGTTGTTGCGGTAGCGGTAGCGCTTGGCCTTGCACAACCGTATGCCGTCGACGATGCTCGCATGGTTCAGTTCGTCGCTGATGACCGCGTCCTCTTCGCCGAGCAACGTCTCGAACAGGCCGCCGTTGGCATCGAAGCAGACTCGTGTAGAGGATGCTGTCGTCGGTGCGCAGGAACGAGGCGAGAGCCGCCTCGAGCTCTTTGTGCACGCTCTGCGTGCCGCAGATGAAGCGCACGGACGCCATGCCGAAGCCCCACTTGTCGAGACCCGCCTTGGCGGCACGGATCAGCCGCGGATCGTCGGCCAGGCCCAGGTAGTTGTTCGCGCAGAAATTGAGGACGTCGGTGCTCGGCTGAGGACCGCCGGCAACCCTGATGTGCGGCGCCTGCGGGCTCTCGATCACGCGCTCGGTCTTGTAGAAGCCGTCCGCGCGAATCCGGGCGAGCGTCTCGCGCACGTGGGGGAGGTAATCGTCGGGCATGGGGAGTTCCCTTGTCCGCCGCGCAGGGCGGAACGCAAGCTCCGCATTCTAGCCGCTGCCGCGCGTCGCGAGCGAACGTTCAGGCGACCCAGCGATATTCGACGTCCGGCTCCAATTCGGGCGCCGGACTGATGCCGAAGGCGACCGCCGTGAATCCGTGCCGCTCGTAGAAGGCGCGCGCCGGCGCATTCTTCTGGAAGGTGAACAGGCGGATTTCACCGGGCGAACGCTCGCGCGCCCGCTTCAGCAGCGCCGTGCCCACGCCCTGGCGCTGGAATTCGGGAAACACGGCGAATTGCCGGATCCAGGGCACCTCGACCGCGATCACGCCCAGCAGTTCACCTGAGCGCGCCGCGACCCAAATGTCGCATACGGGCAGCAGGTGATCCCGGAAGAATCGTCGCGCGTCGGCCAGCGTGTGTTTCTGGTGTTCTTCGACGTACCGGTAGCTGACGAGGTTCGTCTCGTGCCAGCGGTCGGTGACGACGTCGAAGTCGGCAGCGTCGTACGCGCGGACGGAGAGACCGGAGGTCACGCTCGAGCGAACCGGGCGATATTCACTTGCCGTTGCGAAACCGGCCAAGCCAACCGAGGACGGCACTGACGACGACGATCGTCGCCAACGAGCTCGCGGCCATGGCGGTCACCGACGGCGGCGGCGGCGCGATGGTCATGCCGGCGATCGTCAGGAGAAATACGACGACGCACAGCGCGAGGAGCCCGAGCATCCGCGCCCGCGGCAAACCCGCGTCGGGCAGGAACAGCCACAAGCCGAGCGCGACGATCATCCCCTCGACGGCCATCGCGACCGGCATGCTCTGCCACAGCCCCAGGCCCACTTTCGCCGATTCGGCGCCCGCAAGCGGCATCTCCGGAACATGGACGAGCGCGTCGAGCAGCCAATGCGAAAAGACGGCGGCGCCGACCAGGAGCGCGGCGCGCATCCTCCACGCGGTTTGCCGGCGAAGCCAGGCGAACGTGACGCCGGCCGCCAGCACGGACCAGCCGATGCTCGCGAGCAGTCCGTGCGAATAGGGGAAGACGAACTGGGCTTGGTGGGTGCTGGCGAAATTCGGCGGGATCGTCACCGATTCCCAGCCCGCCAGCACGAAGGTCCAGAGAACGAAGTCCAGCCACAGGGCGGCGAACGCGAACACGCCGATATTGACGCGCCTCTCGGCTCGTCCGATGGCCAGCGCGGCGCCTATATGTCCGGCGAACATGGCGAAATCCTAATACGAAATTCGCTCCTTGATCAGGGGGTCAACCGACGCGCTTCAACGACTGGATGGTGAGCCAGATCGCCAGGACCGCGATCGCGTTGCCGGCGACCAGCTTGACGGCGATCACCAGCGCGGCCTTGCCGGCGCCGCCCAGCCAGCCGTCGGCATACACGCGGCGAAACGCGAACAGTAGATAGGCGAACTGCCACAGCAGAACCAGCGTCAGCAGCACGAAGCCACCAACCTGGACTCGCAGGTCGCTGCTGGTCGTGTAGGTGGATAGATCGAACAGGCGCATCGCCACGTAGAAGACGAAGTTCGCGATGAACGTCCACGCCGTGAAGTGCAGCGCGAAGACGAAATGGATGCCCCAGCGCACGCGGGGCCGCCAGTGCGTGACGCGCACCAACACCGCGGAGACGGCGACGAGCAGGACCACGAATAGCGTGTAGATCGCGTCGAACCGGCGATCGACGCGCTCGTGTACACCGAGAGGTCCACGTTGGCTTGCTGTGCCGCGGTCGCGATGGCGATCTTCAGCGTGCCGCTCGGGTCCTGCCGGGCAAAGTTCGCGACGCGGAAGTCCGTCACGAACGACAGCACGAAGAAGAACGTGACCAGGTTGAACGCGATGCGCCACGGCGCCACCGAGCGGGCGCGCTGCCCGTCGCGGAACTCGGCGGTCAGTTGGCCCGGGTGAACGACGAGCGCGACCGCGGAATGGCGAATGCGCTCCCACTGCCGGCGCAGCGAACGAACGAAGGGATGCGGCCCGGCCAGCGACTCCTGGCCACAGCTCCCGCAGAAGGGACCTGCCATCCGAGCGCCGCAGTTGGGACATGTCGCGATGGGTTCGGCGGCTGGATCGGAATTCATTGTCCGTGAGGCAACATGGCGCCTGCAATGGTAGTCCTGGTACGGAACCGCCGCCAGCATTTGCGAGAGCGCAAGGGCAGATCCGACCGTCGCGCCGGCGCAGTGCCTGCGTTAGACTGCAGCGCATGTACGCCGCCCGCAGAGTGTCCGACAGGGGATCCGATCCCGAATCGCGCTACCGGCTGGGCCTCGCCGAATCGCATCGCGGCGAGCGCAAGGCGCTGGAAACGCTCAATACGGCGCTCGATGGCTATCTGGCGCGAAACGACATCAAGGGTGCTGCGCTTGCCTCTGCTGCGCTGACGATTACCGGTCAGGTCGCGGGCAATTTTCGCCGTTTCGAGGAGCACATCGCGCGCCTCTCCGTAGTCGCGGGACGAGACGTTCGCGTGGAGCGAGCGCAACGAGGAGCTTCTCGCGCTCGCGGGGTTGGCCGCCGCGCTGAATTACTTCGGCCCGGACGACCCGTTTCTTCCCCGGTGCATCGAGCGGATCATGGCTTTGCTCGAGCTCGACCTCGACGTCAATCTCAAATTCGCCGCCGGACGCATGGTGCTGTTCTACATCGAGCCGCGCAATCTGCGTGCGCTCGGTCAGCGCGCCTACAGCCTCCTGCGCCCGGGCATGGATAGCCCGGTCCTGACGCCGCATCGACTTGCGCATTGGCTGACCATGTGGACGACATGCTCGCGCTACGCGAAGGAGGAAGGGCAGGCGAAGGCGGCCGAAGCACAAACCCGGGCGCTGGCCGAAAAGCACAACCTGCGCGGCATCCTTTTCTGGATGGCCTACGTGGAAGTCGAGCGCAGCCTGCCGGCGCGCGATATCGCGCAGGCCGAGCGAGCGCTCGCGGCCGCCGAGGCGCTGGTGGAACCGTCGGAAATGGGCGAACTGGAGCAGCTCGAGTTCGTGAAGTCCCGGATCGCCCGCATGAAGGGGCAGGGCGACCGCGCTGTCTTTCACGCGTCGCGCGCTTCTACGTATACGCGCGAGCTGGGGGTCCCAAGAATTCTGCAGGCCATCTATCTCGTCAACGAAGCGCAGGCGCGCCTGATGATCGACGACTTCGCGACCGCCTGCCAGCTGATGCAACGGGCCGCCGGCATGGTGCCGGCCCAATACGTGGACGAAGTGCGCGACATGATCGCGCTCACCGAAGCGTTCGCGGCCGTGACGGCGGGCAGGCCCGAAGGGCACGCGCTGCTCGCCACGGCCTGGGGATCGATGCGCGAGCGGCAGTTCTACGATGCATTCGAAGGGCGATCCGGAATTTGGCGCGCGGTTGTGCGCGCTCACGCTCGAGCACGAAATCGAAGTGGAGTTCGTGCGCAGGTATATCGAAGTGCGAGGCATCGCGCCGATTGCCGACGCACCGGAAGCGTGGCCGTGGCCGATACATATCTATGCGCTGGGCGGTTTCACCGTACTGCATCGAGGCGAGGCGCTCGCCGTCGAGGGCAAAGCGCAGAAGAAGCCGCTCGAGCTTCTCAAGACTCTCATTGCCTTGGGTGGGCGCAGTGTGGCCAAGGAGAAGCTCTGCGATCTGCTGTGGCCCGACGCCGAGCCGGCCGCCGCGGTCGCTGCGCTCGACACGGCGGTCTCGCGCCTGCGCAAGCTGATGGCGGAACCCGGGGCCATCCGTATCGAGGAAGGCAAGGTCAGCCTGGACGAAGGGCACGTCTGGGTCGATGTGTGGGCGTTCGACCGCGACGTCGAGGCACTGCAGGCCGAGTTGCGGGGCCGAGCCGACGACGCGGCCGTCGAGGCGATCGGTACGCGCCTGCTCGCGCGTTACAAGGGTCCGTTCCTGGGCACCGAGGATCCGACACGTGGGTCGCTGGCCGCACGCGAGCGCTGGCAGAATCGCTTCCGACGCTCGCTTGCCGACGCCGGGCGGCATTGGGAACAGCGCGGCGAGTGGCCGCGCGCGATCGCGCTGTATGAACGCGTGCTCGACGAGGACAGCCTCGCCGAGGAACTCTATCGCCGCCTGATGCATTGCCACCTCGAGCGTGGCGAATCCACCGAAGCCGCACGCGTCTATCGCCGCTGCCGAGAGATGCTGTCCATCCAGCTCGGCATTCCGCCGTCGACCGAGACCGAAGCGCTGTTCAAGTCGATCTACGGCCGCTGACGGCGCCGCGGCCCGGTACCGGCGGCCGGGCCGCTCGGCGCAGTTTCCGATCGGTCAGGCATCCGTCAGGGACGGTCCCTTACGCTGGGCGCTGGTTCCGTACCGCAGCGTCTTCGCGGCCGGGCCGTCAAGCCATGCCGACACGCATCCTCATTGCCGACGCCCACGCGCTCGTGCGCGAGGGCCTGAAACAGCTCGTGCGCGACGTCGTGCCGGACGCGCTGCCGGTCCTCTGTGACGATCTCCACGCACTACTCACGGACGCCGACGACGGCGCGGACTTCGCCGCGGCCATCGTCGCCCATTCCCCTCGTGAGCGTTGCCGATCTCGCGACGTTCTGCGCCGCACCGTCCAGCGACGGCCGTGATCGTGCTTTGCGACCACGAAGAGCCCACGCTGTTGCGGGCGTTGCTCGACGCCGGCGCCGCCGCGCTGGTGCCGCGCTCGGCACCAGCGGACGTCGTTGGCGCTGCGCTGAAGCTGGCGCTTGCGGGTGGCGTGTTCCTGCGGGGTGGGGCCGATCTCGCGCCTGCGATACGACGCGCACCACGCGCGGCGCTTCGCTTGACGCCACGCCAGATCGAGGTGCTGCGGCTGGTCGCGCAGGGCCGCGGCAACCGTGACATTGCCGCCGCGTTGGGACTGGGCGTGCGCACGATCAAGGGTCACGTGGCGATCCTGTTGTCGGCGTTCAATGCCGGTAACCGCCGTGAGGCCGTGACTCGCGCACGCCGCTGGCTCGCCAAGGACGATTCTCTAATCGGTTAGGTATCGGTCAGGTACCGGCCCGCACACTGCGCAGCAAGCCCCGGCAGAACGAACGCAGGGACCGGCCTTCAGCCATCCAAGGGAGATCGTCATGGACTCGCGTCACACTCTCATGCACCGGTTGTTACCTGTTGCGTTCGCGGTCGTGCTCTCGGCCGGCGCCGCCGGCACCGCTGTCGCCCTCGATCCGCCCGAACCCGAACGCATCGCCTTCGGCCAGGTCGGCATCGCCTTCGGGCAGTCGATCGAGCTGACCGTCGTCAACGTCGGACTCGTCCAGCCGCCCGAGCCCGAGGCGCCGGCGATGGAACTGCTGATCCTCGACCAGGGCGGCAACGTGATCGCGCGCTCGATCGAGAAGGTCGCGGCGGGACAGTCGGTGACGCTCAAGTTCAACGGCGACACGCTACGCCGTTCGGGGAACTTCAGTCGCGTGCATCTGCGCGCGCTGGTGCGCTTCTCCGACCCGCCCGATCCGGAGCTGCCGGCGCCGCGAATCGTCGGCAGCCTCGAGGTGGTCGACAACTTCAGTGGCCGCACCAGCTTCGGGTTCGTCACGCCGCCGGAACCGGACCGTCAGTTGCGCGCGCCATAAAGTACGCAGCCCACCGAGGAGATCGACATGTATGCCCGCCGCATACTTCGCTGGTTCCCGTTGATTGTGTTTGCGCTCGCTATCTCATCGCCCGGACACGCGGAACCGCCCGTCACCGCGGGTGGCGGTTCACCGGCGACCCGTGCGACTTCACGAGCGCCTTCAGCTTTGGCTACGACCAGGTGCTGGCGTGCTATCGCTCGGTGCCGTTCTGCCCGGATCCGAAAAATCCGGCGACGTGTGACCGTGACGCGCAGGTGGCGCATCTGCGCGCGGCGATCGAAGGCTTCAGCGACTTGCGCGAGATCTACGATCCGATCGCACATTGGCGCCAAAAGCTCGACACGGTCGCGAAAACACATTTCAATAGGGATTACGAGCTCTTCCTGGCCATGGCGGACGTGCAGGCTTCGTTTCGCGACCCGCACTGGTCCTATCAGGGACCCACGTGCTTCGAAGAGACGATCCTGGCACTGATCCCGCTCGAATTCGGTTCGATGGTGACCCGAGTCGAGGGCGGCGACCAGCAGATCGTCTACCTGCGCGCCCCCTTTTCGTTCTTCAGGGACGAGTATGCCGCGGCGACGGGTATCGACGTGATGCCGTACACCGGGCAGCGCGTCGTGTCGATCAACGGCGAACCTGCGCTGCAGTTCTTCCGCCATTGGGCGCGCGACGGGCTGCAGAAAGGACGTCGACGACGGCATCAACCTGATGGAGATCTTTGAAGACGAAGGCTACGCGCTGCGCACCGGCTCGTTCAATGCGTTTCCCGAGTCGCGCTCGATCTCGGTCGTACTCGAAACGCGGGCGGGAGCGCGCACTCGCGTCGAGCTTCCATGGGCCTTCATCCCGTTCGCGGAATTCGGATATCCGGGTCCGCCCCCCGCCACCAGCGCGGAGTTTCAGGCACTGTGCTTCCAGCCGGCGGCATCGCCTCCCGCGGCCGCGGCCAAGAGCTTGAAACCGACCCGTCGCGCGCCGGGCGAGCCGGTGGCCTTTGACGAGCGTCTCGTACAGCGGCGCGCATGGATCGATGCACTCGCGGCGCAGCATCCGGCGACGACCGGCGCTCAGCCGCAGGCGACCGATTTCGTCGAAGTGCCACCCAAAAAGCAGAACGTGGACATCACCGAGATCCTGCCGCTCCACGATGGTGCGCGTACCGTTGCGTACACCGAGGATACGGTCGCGATACAGCTCCGCTCCGACTTCATCCAGGATTGGGACGATGAGTTCGCCGCGGGCGCGACCTACGCGTGCGACCACGCTGATCGGCTGATCGTCGACTTGCGCGACAACGGCGGCGGCTACGTTTCGCGCGGCCAGCGCATGGCGCGTTATCTGAATGCGATGGCACCGGCGCTCCCGAATTCCGTGTACGGGTTCCGCGAACTCGCCACTTCGCCGGCGTTGAACGAGCTGCGCCGTCTCTCCGAGTCGCTGGTGTCGCTCGGCTTCGAATCCTGCTGGATGGGCTATGAGGCGGCCTGCCGGCTGAAGATGCCGTCGGGACAGCCGTTGAACGACCCGTCCTGGTATACGCACGTCACGTTCGAGCGGCGCGGCAACACCGTCGAGTCCCTGACGCCGCTCGTCACCTTCGGACTGATCGTGCCGCCTGAAGACCGCGTCATTCCCTGCCCAGGCAAGTTCACGGGGAAGAACCTGATCCTCCTGTTGAATGGCCAGAACGCGAGCATGGGCTTCTTCACGCCGGAACTGCTCGAAGGCGTGGGCACTCTCGTCGTGAACGGCGGCTTCGTCAACGAGCCCATGTTCGCGGGCCGCGCGCGCGGTGCCCCGGTCTGGTACACGTCGGGATTCCAGGACGATGCGGACTATCTCACTGAGGTCACCGGCGTTCCGACGAAATATCGCTTGCCCGACTTGCCACGGCCGGTCGCCTTCCGCATCGAGGCGCAGGCGTTCTACAAGCACGATCTCAAGCACCTCCTCGTCGACAACCCGCCCTACGGCGATCTGCAGCTCCCGTTCTGGTCCGCCTCCCACGCGACCGACGGTGCCGCTTATCGCGCAGCCGTGAGCGCGGTGGAAATGCATGCGCAAGTCGATCCGTTCTGCGGGCTGCCGAGCCAGGCCAAGTCGTGTTCCATCTATGACCGCTGCGCGCGGCGTGCGCTAGACGCCGCCGTGCAGCACGGCTCGCTGTCGGCAAAGACGGCCGATCGCACGTTCGAGGATGCCGAGGCGGCTTGCCGCCAGAGCGATGCGAAGTAGTTTCAACCAAGGAGACATCAAATGCAGATCAAGACACTCGCAGCAGGATTGGCAGCCGGCGCCATGGTGCTCTCGGCCGCCATCGGGCTCGCCAACGATCCGCCCGACAGCCGATGCGCCGGCCTTCGGCATCGTCAGCATCAATCCCGACCAGACCATCCGCTTGAACGTCGTGTGCTACGAACACAATGTCGGTGGGATACCGCCGGGCCCATGCCACGGGGACCTCATGTTTCACGACATGGCCGGAAACGTAGTCGCGATGCAAACGGTCAAGCTGGGCCCGGGTCAGGCGGCCTTTCTCGACTTTACGCCCGTGCGGGATGCCAGCCCCGGCAGTCTGGTGGGGATCGAACCGTGCTGGATTCCCGATCCGACCAGCGGCCGCGCGCTGCCCACGACCGAGGTGTACTACACTCAAAGCGGCAGGGCCGCGCTGCATGTGAATCCGCTGACCCCGCGGATCTCGATCATCGAGAACAACGCACGCGGGAGATAGGGAGCGTTATTGCCATTCAGTCGCCAACAACCAAGGAGACGTCAAATGCAGATCAAGACATTCGCATCACGATTGGCGGTCGGTGCCGCGGTTCTTGGCGGCCATGACGGGGACAGCCGCGCTTTCAACCCGCAGCCGGATCCGCCGGCTTCGGAATCGTCAGCATCAATCCCGATCAGACTATCCGCTTGAACGTCGTCTGCTGGGAACACGACGTTAATGGCGTGCCGCCAGGTCCGTGCCACGGCGACCTCATGTTCCACGACATGGCCGGAAATATCGTGGCGATCCAGACGGTCAAGCTGGGCCCGGGTCAGGCAGCATTTCTCGATTTCACGCCGGTGAGAGGCGCCAGCCCCGGCAGTCTGGTGGGGATCGATCCGTGCTGGATTCCCGATCCGACCAGCGGCCGCGCGCTGCCTACGACCGAAGTGTTCGACACGCAAAGCGGAAGGGTCGCGCTACACGTGAATCCGCTGACACCGCGGGTATCGATCATCGAGAACGAAGCGCGCGGCAGATAGCAGGCTTTGCCGGGTCTTGCGATTGCGGAAGCAGGGGCGGAAGCAGGGCCGGATCAGTGTGGCGCACACATGATGACGCCGTCCGGCCCATACCCCTCCGCTATGTAGCCTCGCGCAATCATGGCGGCCTTGACCGTTGGATCGGTGGTGTAGCGATGGTTCGAGTCCGCCCTCGCATTCCACAACCGGAAAACCGGGACGGTTGATGAAGCGCACGCGCCGGTAAGGAGGTTGGGAAGGGCGATGTACATGACCTCCCTGGACTCGAAGAAGAAATCGGGATAGCGGTCACGGACATCGTCACACTCGGCGGGCGAGGCTCGAATAGAAATGCGAATCGCCCCGGGCCGGCGGCATGTAGAAACGGCAAACGGGCGACGTGCCGTCCGCCGCAAGCGGCCAGGCCTTGAACGAGAGGCTCGTGCGCGTCCACCCGGAAAAAACGCCGGCATCGAGGGCGGCGACTTCGACGTCCAGCAGCGTCATGAAGTAGTGATCGAGCGTTGCGTTGTAATATTCGACGACGTCCTTCGGCACGAGGACGTAGTCCAGCAGAGCGGGTTTCGGCGTGTTGCTGTCGCCACGGTCGCCGGTGCCAAGTTGCCCCAGATAGTTCGTGCCCCAGCATTGGACGGCGCCGCCGACGAGCATGGCGCACGCGGACCCGCCCCCCATGGCAACTTGGCCGACGCCGTTTTGCAGTCCGACGACGTAGCCGGGGACGCGGCGGTAATTGCGCGTTCCATCGCCCAGCTGACCAACGTCGTTGTCGCCCCAGCACTGGACGCCGCCAAGTTCGTCGACCACGCACGACGAATCCCCGTCGTCGCTCAATGCGTTCGGGCGGCCGGTGAAGCCCCCGACCAGCACGGGAACCGGGCTGAACACATCGAGGCCTCCATCGGAAACGTGATGCTCGATATCTCCCCAGCAATAGACTGCCGCCTGCAGCGTCAGCACGCACGTTCGCCACCCGGCGGCCGTTACGGTGTCCACGTCTGCGACGTTGGGGACCGCTGTGGGTACCAGGCGATCCGCCGACGTTCCATCGCCGACCTGCCCGAAATAGTTGTACCCCCAGCAGCGGATCGTCCGGTCGATCATGACCGCGCAAGTGTGGCCGCCCTTGGTGGCCAGCCGCAGGACCCCATGGTCCAGCCCCGTCGGAGTCACGGGCGCCGTGCTGTCGACGGTGCTGCCAATGCCGAGCTGTCCGTTCGAATTGGCGCCCCAGCACAACACCGTACCGGAATTCTTGAGGATGCACGTGTGCTCGGAGCCGGTTGCGACGCTCACGATCCCGCCGCCGGCTGCGACCACGTTGACGGGCGACGTGCTTCCGCCCGCGCCCGGTATACCCAGCTGGCCGCGGGCGTTGCTGCCCCAGCAACGAAGGTTGCCGGAGCGAAGCAGCGCGCACGTATGCTCTCCGCCGAGCGCGATGTCGGTTGCGTCTCCGGCGGGGCCGGCGACGGCCACAGGGACCAGGCGGTCGACCGTCGTGCCGTCGCCCAGTTGCCCGGCGCGATTGTCGCCCCAGCAGCGCACTTGGCCACCGGCGATCACAGCGCATACGTGGCCGCCGCTGCTGTCCAACTGCAACGCGCCGGCCGGCGGCCCCTGGCAGAGGAAGCCGAGTGCGACGATGAGCGGGGCCAAGTGGCGATGCATGGCGGGGTCTCAGCTGACGAGCGCGCGCTTGAAGTGGAACATGATACCTGTTCGGTTGCTTGAAACCGGGGCTGTTTGCAACGCATTGCGGCCGGAATGATGCGATGCATAATGAACCCCTGTCATAGGAGGGACTCGCATGCTGGACGGGCTCATCGATGCCACATTCCGGCATGCGGCGCGCCGTACCATGCGGCTCGGGCCGAGCGATGGCATCGTTCACGTGCCTCCGATGCCCGTGTTTCTATACCTGCACGTGCCATTCTGCGAGGTTCTCTGTCCGTACTGTTCGTTCCATCGGGTGAGGTACGAGGAAGACAAGGCGCGGCAGTATTTCTCTGCGCTGCGTCGCGAGATCCGCCACTACCACGAGCGTGGCTATGTCTTCAACGGCGTCTATGTGGGCGGCGGGACACCGACTGTGCTGCCGGAAGAGCTTGCCGCTACGCTGGCACTCGTGCGCGAGTTGAACCCCTTCCTGCGCGAAGCATCGGTCGAGACGAACCCGAAGGACCTGTGCGATGACGTGCTGACGATGCTCGAGGCGGCACATGTCTCTCGCCTCTCGGTCGGTGTGCAGACGTTCGACGATGGCCTGCTGCGTGAGATGGTTCGTCTGGAGAAATATGGTGGACGTGCCGAGATTCTCGACCGGTTGGCGGCGGCGGCGGGCCGGTTCCAGGTCCTCAACATCGACATGATCTGGAATCTGCCGCACCAGACTGCCGCGATGCTGGAAGCGGATATCGACACGCTGCTCGAGAGTCCTGCCAACCAGGTGTCGTTTTATCCGCTCATGAGCGCCCCCAGCACAGCGCGCAAGATGGCGAGGACGCTGGGCTTGCCCGGCCATGGTCGTGTTCGCGACTTCTACGGACGCATCCTCACGCGGCTCGAGGCAGGCTTCGTACCCACCTCCGCATGGTGCTTTACCCGCGGCGACAAGGGCATCGACGAATATATTGTCGATGCGGCCAACTATGTGGGTATGGGGAGCGGCGCGTTCTCATACGTCGATGGCACGCTCTATGCGACCACCTTTTCGCTGCAGGCCTACGTGGACCGCATCAAACATGGTCTTAGCGGCGTGACCGGGGCGCGTAGGCTCGGCGAGCGTCAGCGCATGCGATACGACCTGCTCGTGCGGCTGTTCAGCCTGCGGCTGGAAAAGGAATGGGTGCGGGCGCGCTACGGTCGACGTTTCGAGCGGGCACTGATGCTGGAACTCCTTGGGCTCAAGTTCCTTGGTGCGGTCGTCGAAGACGAGCGAGGCTGGTCGCTCACGCGAAGCGGCATGTTTCTGTGGGTGCGGATGATGTCTGCATTCTTCGAGTCGGTGGACGCCTTCCGGGACCAGATGCGCCGACACATCCGGGACGAGCTGGCGGGCGCAGTCGGCTCGGAACATCTGGTGCCGCTCGCGCAAATCCGCCATGGGCCCGCGGGGCTCAGGCGAACACGCTGAAGTGCAGCGAACCGGTATCGCATCGTGTCTCACTGGCGCCGGCAGCGTTTAGCCGAGCTCGGAGGCGCGGGTTGTGCAACAATCCATGTGCGTCAGATCATTGAGGAGGGTCACGCGTGGGAGTCATAGGGAGCGGCGGCCGCGCGATCGTGCTTTCGATCCTGTTCGGGCTGCTGCTCGGGATTGGGGGCTACACGTTCCTCTACGCCGAGGGGTTGTCGTACATGAGCGACGACCCGAAGGTGTGCGTGAACTGCCACATCATGCAACCCCAGTACGACTCCTGGCAAAAGGCGAGCCACCACGCCGTCGCCGCATGCGTGGATTGCCATCTGCCGCACGGCTTCGTCGGCAAGTACTTCTCGAAGGCCGAGAACGGCTACCACCATTCGAAAGAATTCACCCTCCAGGACTTCCACGAGCCCATCATGCTCAAGGCGACGAGCCGCCGGATCCTGGTAGGAAACTGCCTGCACTGCCACGGCGACGTCGTGCACGACCAAGTCGCTGGCGCCGGTGACGACCCCGAAGCACTTCGCTGTCTCCATTGCCATCACTCGGTCGGGCACGGAGCCACGACGGGTCTCGGCCGGCGCTGACCCGGATGAATGCGACCCTAAAGGAGGAAGGTCATGTGGAAATTTGAGCGGGGTGCTTCGCGCGTGGTGATGATCGCGACAATCGTGGGGGTCGCCATCGCCACCGCGCTCGTGACGGCGCTCTTGGTCAACATCTTCGAGCGCAAGAGCGAGGCGCGAAACCCCTACGTGCGCCTCGTCGAGGTCACCGAAGACACGACCGATCCGGCCAAATGGGGCGTCAACTGGCCGAAACAGTACGACTCGTACCTGCTCACGGCGCAAACCACGCGGACGCGCTTCGGGGGACACGGCGGAAGCGAGGCGCTGCCGGAGGAAAAGATCGCGCGCGACCCGTGGCTCAAGCGCATGTTTCTGGGCTATGCCTTCTCGATCGATTATCGCGACCGCCGCGGCCACGCCTACATGCTCGCCGACCAGGAAGCCACCAAGCGGCTCACCAAGCCGCAAACGGGCTCCTGCCTGCACTGCCACGCCTCGATCATGCCGCTCTATCGCGAGCTCGGCGGCGGCGACGCGGCCAAGGGCCTGCAGGCAAGCTACAAGTTCTCGTATCAGGATCTCAACAAGAAGCTCCACGATTCCGGCCATGCGCACCCCGTGAGTTGTCCGGACTGCCACGATCCCAAGACCATGCAGCTCCGAGTCACGCGTCCGGGATTCATCGACGGCATCCGCGCGCTTGCCGCCTCCGACGCGCCGGTCCCGCTCTGCCGTCGATCGAGCGCTGGCGCGCCGGCAGCAAGGCACAGCCCTACGATCCGAACGTGGACGCATCGCGCACCGAGATGCGGTCCTACGTCTGCGGCCAGTGCCACGTCGAGTACTACTGCTCGTCGCAGATGCCGCTCACCTTTCCCTGGGGCAAGGGATTGCGCGCCGGCGACGTCGAGAAATTCTGGAACGAGACCAAGTTCGCAGACGGCGACTCGCTTCTTCGACTACAAGCACGCCGAGACCGGCGCGCCGATCCTCAAGGCGCAGCACCCGGAGTTCGAGCTCTGGAGCCAGGGCATCCACGCGCGCTCCGGCGTCGCCTGCGCCGACTGCCACATGCCCTACCTGCGCGATGGCGCCACCAAGATCTCCGATCACTGGGTGCGCAGCCCGCTCCTCAACATCAACAGCGCGTGCCAGACCTGCCACCGGGTGTCGGAGGCGGAGATCAAGGCGCGCGTCGACGCGATCCAGTCTCGCAACTTCGAGCTGCTGCAGCGCGGCGGCGCGGCGATCACGGCGCTGATCGACGCCATCGTCGCGGCGAAGTCCGCCGGCGCGACCCCCGAGCAGCTCAATGCGGCGCTCGAGCTTCAGCGCAAGGCGCAGTGGCGGCTCGACTTCATCGCTGCCGAGAACTCGATGGGCTTCCACGCGCCGCAGGAGGCAGCGATGGTGCTCGGCGAGGCGCTCGACTACGCGCGCCAGGGCGAGCTCGCCGCCACGACCTGGAATGCGCCGGCAAAAGCCGCGGCGGCGACTCCCGCGGCAGCGAAGGCGACGGCAGCCCCAGTGGCGCCCACAAAGGGCAAGTGATCCGCTAGCACGGATCGCGCCGCAAGGCGGCGTCCGCGCATCGGGCGCGGGCTCGCCGTCTGGATGTTGGATGTGAGTCTGGCGGATGGGGTGGGATTCGAACCCACGAAGGACTTGCGCCCTTGCCGGATTTCAAGTCCGGTGCATTCGACCACTCTGCCACCCATCCGAGGCTTGCCGGGAAGCTTAAGACGCGGCGCAATCGATGGCTTGCCGCCTTGAAACGGCCCGAAGGCGGCCAAATCTTAGCACCGGGGTAACTGCCCCCCAAGCGTTCGCCTTAGGGGGCAGCCCGAACCTTGGGAGCAATCTGTTAGTCTAAGCGTCTGTGTGGCCCGGTCGGGCCGCTTGCGGAGGGAACATGGATCCTAAATTCGAGCCGGTGATGTCGGGGCAATCGACGACGCCACGTCCGGCATTTGACGGCACCGTTGCGCCGCCGTCGGTACAGAGCACGGTCCTGCGCAACACGTACTGGCTGCTCGCGCTGTCGATGCTGCCAACGATCGCGGGCGCCTTTGTCGGCGGCCAGCTCAATCTGTTCGCGCAATTCACGGCCCATCCCATCGCCACGCCGCTGCTGATGTTCGCGGCGATGTTCGGCATGCTGTTCGTCGTCACGGCGCTGCGAAACAGCGCTTGGGGTGTCGTCGCGCTGCTGGCCTTCACCTTCGTCTCGGGGCTGATGCTGACGCCCATCCTGACGGTGGCGGCGGGCTACCGCAACGGCTGGCAACTGGTCGGGCTGGCGGGCGCGATGACCGCGGCGATCTTCTTCACGATGGCGATGATCGCCACGGTCAGCAAGCGCGACTTCTCGTCGATGGGCAAGTTCCTGATGGTCGGCACGGTTGTGCTGATCGTCGCCAGCCTCGCCAACCTGTGGTTCCAGATCCCGGCGCTCACGGTGGCGCTGTCCGCGATCACCGTCATGATCTTCTCGGCCTGGCTGCTGCACGACCTGAGCCGGATCGTCCAGGGCGGCGAGACCAACTACATTACGGCGACGTTGAGCGTCTTCCTTGACCTGCTCAACATCTTCATGGGTCTGCTCAACCTGCTGCTGGCGTTCTCCGGGCAGCGCGACTGAAACGGTAACCGGCAGTACCTTCGAGGGCGCCTGACCGGCGCCCTTTTTTTCGCGTCAGCGCTCGCTCACTCTTTCGCTCATCTTTCGAATAACGCGATCGATTCGACGTGCGCCGTGTGCGGAAACATGTTCATCACACCGGCGGCGGTGAGCCGGTATCCGCGCTCGTGCACGAGTACCTCCGCGTCGCGGGCCAGCGTTGCCGGGTTGCACGAGACATAGACGATTCGCGCCAGTCCCCCTTCGTCGTCGTGGCGCGGCAGCGATTTGACGACATCGATCGCGCCCTCGCGCGGCGGATCGATCAGCACGCGGTCGAGGCGGCCGAGACCGCCGATGCTCTCGGGCGTCGCCTCGAAGAGGTTGGCGACGACGAAGCGGACGCGGTTCTGGAGCCCGTTGTGGCGCGCATTGGCGAGCGCGCGTTGCACCAGCGCCGCGCTGCCCTCGATGCCGACGACGGTGGCGCCGCGCCGCGCGATGGGCAGCGTGAAATTGCCGAGGCCGCAGAAGAAGTCGGCAACGCGCTCGCCGGGTTGCGGGTCGAGCAGCCCCATCGCGCGCCGGACCAGCACGCGGTTGATGGCGCTGTTGACCTGCGTGAAGTCGGTCGGCGCGAACGGCATCGCGATCGCGAACTCCGGCAGCAGGTAGGTCAGCGTGGAGTCGGGCGGATGGAACGGGACGACCGTGGCCGGACCGCCGGTCTGCAGCCAGAACGCGATGCCGTGCCGGTCGGCGAACTCGCGCAGCTTGTCCTCGTCCTCCGGCGTCAAGGGCGCCAGGATGCGCAGCACCAGTGCGTAGTCGAGCGCGACGCTGGCTCGAGGCTGGCCTTCGCGCTCTTCTCGTTCACCGACCGCGAGTTCGATTTGCGGCAGCCGATCGTAGATCGTCAACGACGCCACCAGCAGCCGCAACGCGGGCAGCAGGCCCGATATCACGGGCGGCAGCACGTGGCACTCGGTCATGTCGGCGACGAAGCTCGACTTGCGCTCGTGGAAGCCGACCAGCACGCCGCCTTTTTTCGCCACGTGCCGCACGGTGAGGCGCGCGCGGTATCGATACCCCCACGCTGGGCCTTCGATAGGCGGCAGCATCCGTTCCGCGCGCACGCGTCCGATACGCGCGAGCGCATCCTCCAGCGCGCGCTGCTTGGCGGCCACCTGCAGCGACGGATGCGCGTGCTGCAGCGTGCAGCCGCCGCAGACGCCGAAATGCGGGCAACGCGGCCTGACGCGCGACGCGTTCGCCTTCAACACCGACGTGACGCGGGCAATCTCGAACGTTGGCTTGGTGCGGACCGGAGTCGCGTAGACACGCTCGCCCGGAAGCGCGCCTTCGACGAAGATCGCCTTGCCGTCGACGCGCGCCAGTCCGCGCCCTTCCTGGTCCAGCGACTCGATGGTCAGCAACGTCGCGGGGGTGAGGGCGGAGGAGGCCATGCGTGGAGGCGGTACAGGCAGGCGCAAACGCGGCTCGTGGGCGTGGAAAATCATGCCGGAGCGGGAGAAAACTACGTCGAAGCGAGAATTGTACCGTTACGAGGACATAACGATGCTCGGCGGTGTGTAAAATTCGTGCCATGAAGCTGCTCGCGTTCGACACGTCCACCCACTGGCTCTCGGTCGCCTGCGGCGCTGACGACGCTTGGGTTCAGAAAGGCGAGCTCGCGGGCCAGGCGCATTCCGAGCGCTTGCTGCCTCTCGTCGACGAAGTGCTGGCGGAGGCCGGCTGGTCGCTGCGCTCGCTTGACGGCATCGCCTTCGGTGCCGGGCCCGGATCGTTTACCGGCGTGCGCATCGCCTGCGGCGTGGCACAGGGGCTGGCGTTCGGCGCCGGTCTTCCGCTGATTCCGGTGCCCACATTGGAAGCGCTGGCGCAGGCAGCGTGGCGCAGGCACGCGGCTACGCGCGTCGTCGCGTGCCTCGACGCTCGGATGCGCGAGGTCTACGTCGCTGCCTACGTGCGCGATGGGGGCCGCTTCCGTGAATTGCTTGCCCCCGCGGTGCTGAAGCCTGCCGACGTCGTGTTGCCCGATGTTGATGGCGCCGCGTGGCTGGGCGTCGGCGGCGGATTCGCCGCCTATCCGGAACTGCGGGCACAACTGACGCTCGGCCAGATCGATGCGGATGCGGTGCCGGACGCGCGCTCGATCGGCGAGCTTGCGCAACCGCGCTTGGGCGCAGGCGAGGGCGTTGCCGCCGCCGACGCGTTGCCGCTCTATGTCCGCCACCGCGTCGCGCTGACGAGCGCGGAGCGCGGCGCCGGCGCGCGTCTCTAAGGGCGGCTCGCAATGGCGACGCTGCCTCGATTCGTACCGCGCGCATCGGTACTCTGGCGGCCGCTCGTGTCGTCGGACGTCGCGTACGTGGCGGTGCTCGAGGCGCACATCCATGCCGCACCCTGGACGCCCGACAATTTTCGTGAAGCCCTGGCGGCCGGCTACAGCGCGCGCGTCGGCGAGCGCGAGGGCCGCATCGTCGCGTATGGCGTGCTGATGTTGGGGCCCGGCGAGGCGCAACTGCTCAACCTTTCCGTGGTTCCGGATGCGCGCCGCGATGGACTGGGCAGCGAGCTCCTCGCGCAGTTCTTGGCCGACGCGCGAAGGCTTGGCGCCGAACAGGTGTTCCTGGAAGTGCGCGAGTCGAATGCGCCGGCCATCGCGTTGTATGAACGCGCGGGCTTCGAGTCGGTGGCGCGCCGCGAATCGTACTACCCGCCGGGACGTGCCGGCGGGCCGCGCGAGGATGCGCTGGTCATGCGGCGCGGCCTTTAGCAACCTCTGATGGCCACGCGCGACGACATCCTCGTCGAACTGGGATTGACGCCGACGTGGCGGCGCCGCGGTACGGCTGCAGCGCCCGCCCGAGGAGTTCCACAGGAGGAGCTTGCAGGTGACATGGCGCGCGAGCCGTTGCCCCAATTCGCCGCGCCGTCGCCTCCGCCTGCGGAATCCGACGCGGCGCGCAGCGCTCGCATCGCGGCGCTGACATGGAACGACTTCGCCGCCGATGTCGACGCGTGCACGGCCTGCGGACTGTGCAGGACGCGCAACAAGTCGGTTCCGGGCGTAGGCGACGTTCTTGCCGAGTGGTTGTTCGTCGGCGAGGCGCCGGGCGCGGAAGAGGACGCCCGAGGCGAGCCCTTCGTCGGCCAGGCCGGGCGGCTGCTCGACAACATGCTCGCGGCGCTTAACCTCGCGCGCGGCCGCAACGTCTACATCGCCAACGTGCTCAAGTGCCGGCCGCCCAACAACCGCACGCCCGAGCCGCGGGAGACCGACGCTTGCCGGCCGTATCTCGAGCGGCAGGTCGCGCTGATACGGCCTAAGCTGATCGTGGCGCTGGGGAAGAGCGCCGCGTCGCTGCTGCTGGGCACCGATGCGACCATCGCCAGCCTGCGCGGCCGCGTGCACCAGTTCCACGGCGTCCCGCTCGTGGTGACCTACCATCCGGCATACCTGCTGCGCAACCTGCCGGACAAGGCGAAGGCATGGGAAGATATGCTGCTTGCGCGGCGGACCGTCGCCGCTTCCGATCGCATTGACGTGACCGTTCCGGCGCCGCCGTCTTGAAGACCCTTGCGCGGGCGGCGATCGCGCTCCATATTGGGTGCTGGGGTCGAAGCCCTGTTCCGAATTTGCCTGGGAGGAAGAAATGCTGAGAAAAATCGCCGTCCTGTGCGCCGCCATCGTCACCATGACGCTCGCCGGCTGCGGTTACAACGACCTGCAGCGGCAGGACGAAGGCGTCAAGGCCGCCTGGTCCGAAGTGCTGAACCAGTACCAGCGTCGCGCCGACTTGGTCCCGAACCTCGTCAACACGGTCAAGGGCTACGCGGCACAGGAGCAGACGGTGCTGACCGAGGTAACCAATGCGCGCGCGAATGTCGGCGCGATCAAGGCCACGCCCGAGCTCATCAACGACCCGGCTGCATTCCAGAAATTCGTCGCGGCGCAAAGCCAGTTGACCGGCGCGCTGTCGCGGCTCCTCGTCGTTTCCGAGAATTATCCGCAATTGAAATCCGACGCGCTGTTCCGCGACCTGCAATCGCAACTCGAGGGCACGGAAAATCGCATCACTGTCGCGCGGAAGCGCTACATCGACAGCGTGCAGACGTTCAATTCGACCGTCCGCTCGTTCCCGACGAACCTGACCGCCATGCTGTTCAAGATGGAGGTAAAGCCCAACTTCTCCGTCGAAAACGAAGCGGCGGTCAGCGCGCCGCCCAAGGTCGACTTCGGCAAGCAGGCGCCGGCACCCGCTCCCGCGGAACCTGCGAAGAAGGCGCCTTGACCGGCGTGCCACGCGCGGCCTCGAAGGCTGCGCGTGGCGCCCTCGCGGCCGCGGCGCTCTTCGCCCGGCGCGGTGCCGGACTGGCCATGACGTTCCTTGTCTTCCGCATGCCAATGAGGCTCGCTGCGCGCGCATTGGCGCTGGCGCTCGTCCTGTTCGGGTTGGCGCTGCCGGCGGCGGCGGCCGACGATCTCGCCAAGATCCCGCCGCTCGCAGCGCGCGTCACCGACCTCACCAACACGCTGTCCACCGCCGACAAGCAGGCGCTGGAGGGAAAGCTTGCGGCGTGGGAGACGCAGACCGGCAACCAGCTCGTCGTGCTGATGGTGCCGTCGACGCAGCCGGAAGCCATTGCGTCGTATTCGATCCGCGTGGCGGAAGCGTGGAAGATCGGGCGCAAGGGCAAGGACAACGGCGCCATCTTTCTCATCGCCAAGGACGACCGCAAGAATCGCATCGAGGTGGGCTACGGGCTGGAGGGGGTGCTGACGGACGTGACCTGCCGCCGGATCCTCGCAGAAACCGTCGCGCCGTATTTCCGCAATGGCCAGTTCGCGCAGGGCGTCAACGCCGGCGTCGACCAGATCATCGCCGTGGTCGACAAGGGGGAGCCGCTGCCTGACGCGCCCGTCGCGCAACCGTCGCCGCGCCGGTCGGGCGGCATCTCGCTCGACACAATCTTCCTTCTGCTCTTCGTCGTCGTGCCTATCGTCGGCAGCATCCTGCGCCGCATCTTCGGCAAGGCGATCGGGTCGACGGTGGGAGCCGGCATCATCGGTGCCGCCGCATGGTTCATCGCCGGTTCGCTCATCATCGCGGCCATCGCAGCGGTGGTCGCGTTCATCGTGATGGTCACGTTCGGCATGGGAAGCGGCCTCATGGGCCGCGGTGGCGGCGTGTTCATTCCGGGCGGCGGCGGAGGAGGCGGCTTCGGTGGCGGTGGCGGCGGCTTTTCGGGGGGCGGCGGCGGCTTCGGCGGCGGCGGCGCGTCGGGAGACTGGTGATGACGGGGATGCTTGCCCGGCAGTGGAGGCACTTCATCACGGACCGCCGTGATGTGCACCGCATCTTTCCGACAGAGGAACTGGATCGCATCCAGCGCGCCATCGCGGCGGGTGAAACACTTCACGCAGGGGAAGTGCGCTTCACCATCGAGGCGTCGCTGCCGATGCCCCGCATCTGGCACCGGGTGAAACCGCGCGAGCGCGCGCTGGAAGTGTTCGGCCTGTTGCGCATCTGGGACACCGAAGCCAACGACGGCGTCCTGCTCTACGTGCTGCTCGCGGACCGTGCGGTGGAGATCGTCGCCGACCGCGGCATCAACGCTCGCGTCGGCGATGCCGCATGGCAGGCGATCTGCAGGAAGATCGAAACCGCGTTCCGCGAGGGGCGCTTCGCCGACGGCGTCGAACTGGGAATCGCCGAGATTTCCGCGCTGCTCGCGCAGCACTCGCCGCGCAGCGGCGCCGGACGCAACGAACTTCCGGACGCGCCCGTCGTCCTGTAGATCTGCCGGCCTAGTGCTTGCGGTCGCCGTCGTCGGCGGCGATGAGGTGCAGCGAGTCGCCCTTGCTCTGGTTGTGCTGGTGGCGCCACATGACGAGCAGCATCGCGCTCGACAGGAACAGCCCGAACAGCACCACCGCGCGATTGACGGACACTCCCTGCTGCACCATCAGCGTGTACAGCCCCACCATGACGAGGATGCCGATGTTCTCGTTGAAGTTCTGCACGGCGATCGAGTGACCGGCGCCCATCAGCACGTGGCCGCGATGCTGCAGCAACGCGTTCATCGGCACGACGAAGAAGCCGCCGCAGGCGCCGATGGCGACCATCAGGATGATCGCCAGCGGCAGCTGGTTGACGAAGATCATCGTGATCACGATGAGACCCATCGCGGTGCCGATCGGCAGCACGCTCACCGCCGCGCGCAGCGAGACGTAGCGCGCGGCGAGCACCGCGCCCAGCGCGATGCCCACGGCCACCACGCCCTGCAGGTACGACGCCTGCGACAGGTCGTAGCCCAGTGACTTGGCGGCCCACGCCAGGACGATGAACTTGAGCGTCGCGCCCGCGCCCCAGAACAGCGTCGTCGTCGCGAGCGAGATCTGGCCGAGCTTGTCGCGCCACAGCAGCGATACGCAGTGCGTGAACTCGCGGATCAGGTAGAACGGATTCTTGCTCGGGACGCGGTGATCGACGCCCGTGTCCGGGATGAAGCCGTTGATGATCGCGGCGATGACGTACAGGAGCCCGATGACGCAGATGGCGGCTTCCGGCGGCGTATTGATGCCGGTGTCGAGGGCGGGGAAGTCGAAGCCCAGCAGCACGTCCGACACCTTGTGGCTGACCAGGACGCCGCCCAACAGGACGCCCAGGATGATCGAGCCCACCGTCGTCCCCTCGATCCAGCCGTTGGCCACGACGAGCTGGTGCGGCGGCAGGAGCTCGGTGAGGATTCCATACTTCGCCGGCGAATAGGCGGCCGCGCCGAAGCCCACGACGGCGTAGGCGAGCAGCGGATGCACGGAGAACAGCATCAGGATGCATCCCACGACCTTGATCGCGTTGGTGATCAGCATCACCTTGCCCTTCGGCATCGAGTCGGCGAACGCGCCGACCAGCGGCGCCAGCACGACGTAGGAGACGACAAAGGATTGTTGCAGCGACGGCTGCATCCAGTCCGGCTCCCGCAGTTCCTGAAGTAGCCTGATGGCCGCGATCAGCAGCGCGTTGTCGGCGAGCGAGCTGAAAAACTGCGCCGCCATGATCGTGTAGAAGCCGGCCTTCATTTCCTCGATGCGCGCCTTCGATTCGTCGGGCGGATCCTCGGCAGATCCGCGGCCGCGATGCGCGCGGGCTGGTTGGTTATAATGTCCGCAACAGCGCGGCCCGCGTTTTATACCATGTTTGCCCCGTGCGCCTGTCTTGCGGGGCGTCGGCTGCGAATCGGCCCGTCAGTTGACACCTGGTTGACACCATCTCCTGCAGGCATTACCCGCACGCATGGCCCGACCGCTGTACGCACAGATCAACCTTGCTGCAATGCGAGGCAACTTGGCGCGCGTGCGCGAAAAGGCGCCCGGCACGCAGGTGCTGGCGGTGGTCAAGGCCGAATGCCTACGGGCACGGACTCGCGCGCGTCCTGCCGGCGCTCGAAGACGCCGACGGGCTGGCGCTCGTCGAGCTCGATGCCGCAGTGTCGCTGCGCGAACAGCACTACGTGCGCCGCATCCTTCTGCTCGAGGGCTTTTTCACCGAGGAGGAGCTGGGCGAGATTGCCGCGCGTCGCTTGGCTATCGTCGTGCACGACATCGAGCAGGTGAAGATGCTGGAGAGCGCGGCGCTGGTGCGGCCGCTGGAAGTTTTCGTCAAGGTCAACACCGGCATGAACCGCCTTGGATTCCGTCCGCCGGAGGTCGCTGGAATCTGCGAGCGGCTCGCCACCGCGCCATCCGTGGCGGCGTTGCGGCTGATGACGCATTTCGCGCGGGCGGACGAGGAGGACGGCCTTGTGGAACCGCTCAAGCGTTCGAGACCGCGTGCCGCGGACTTCCGTATCCGCGCTCGTTGGCCAATTCGGCCGGGATCATCCGGTTCCCCGAAGTGGGCGGCGATTTCGTGCGGCCCGGCATCATGCTCTACGGCGCGACGCCGCTTCCCTACGACACGCCGGACATGCTTGGCTTGCGGCCGGTGATGACGTTGCGCTCCGCAATCATCGCGGTTCAGGACCTGAAGGCCAACGAAAGCGTCGGATATGGCGCGCAATACACGGCGTCGCGGCCGCATCGCGTCGGCGTGATCGCTTGCGGCTACGCGGACGGCTATCCGCGCCATGCACCCAACGGCACGCCGGTGCGCGTCCTCGGCACCAAGGTGCGCCTGGCGGGCCGGGTGTCGATGGACATGATCACCGTGGACCTGACCGACGTTCCCGACGCGCGGGTGGGCAGCCCCGTCGTATTGTGGGGCGAGGGGATGCCCGTCGACGACGTTGCCGCGGCGGCGGCGACGGTCGGGTATGAATTGTTGTGCGCGGTCGCGCCGCGGGTGCCGTTCGTGACCAGCGAGTTGGGCAGCATCGATCTCGATCTCTAGTATTTTTTGTACGGGGCATAGGGCCGCGACAGCGGCGCTGCACCGTCGGAGCAGACAACGTGTACATCGTCGTCACCGGCGCCGCCGGTTTCATCGGATCCAACCTGGTTCGTGCGCTCAATGCGCGCGGCGAGACCGACATCATCGCCGTCGACAATCTGCGCGACGCCGACAAGTTCCGCAACCTCGCCGACTGCGACATCGCCGATTACCTGGACCAGGACGAATTCGTCGCGCGCGTCACGGCCGGCGACTTCGAGGACGACATCGCCGCCGTGCTGCATCAGGGCGCGTGTTCGGACACGATGGAATCCGACGGGCGCTACATGCTGCGCAACAACTACCGCTATTCGGTGACGCTGCTCGACCATTGCCAGGACAACGACATTCCGTTTCTGTACGCGTCGAGCGCGTCCGTGTACGGCGCCGGCACGCGAATTCGCCGAAGAGCGCGCGAACGAGGCGCCGCTCAATGTCTACGGCTATTCGAAGTTCCTGTTCGACCAGTATGTGCGGCGCATGCTGCCCGGAGCGCACGTCGCAGGTCGCGGGCTTCCGCTACTTCAACGTGTATGGACCGCGCGAGCAGCACAAGGGCCGGATGGCCTCGGTCGCGTTCCATTTCTTTCACCAGTATCGGGCCGACGGGCGCGTGCAAGCTGTTCGAGGGCTCGGGCGGTTATGCCGCCGGCGAGCAGCGCCGCGACTTCGTGTTCGTCGACGACGTGGTCAAGGTCAATCTCGACTTCCTCGATCACCCGGCGCGTTCCGGCATCTTCAATCTGGGCACCGGCAACGCGGAGACGTTCAACGCGGTCGCGCTGGCGACGATCAATGCGTGCCGCACAGCGACGGCAAGCCGCCGCTCGCGCTGGCCGATCTCGTGCATCAGGGCGCGATCGAGTACGTCCCGTTCCCGCCGCAACTCGTCGGCAAGTACCAGAGCTTCACGCAGGCAGACCTCACGGCGCTGCGCGCCGCCGGGCTACACCGCGGCGATGACGACGGTCGCGCGAAGGCGTGTCGCGCTACGTCGAAAGTCTGATTTCGGCAGCACAAGCGTCCCCCGTAACGTGGGCGAACGTCGTCGGCGATGCGAGCGGTCCGGCCGCCCGCGCGCGGCGACGCCATTCGCCAACCACGTACGGAGGATCATCATGCAACGATTGTTCATGGCGCTGGCGCTCGCGCTGCTCGCGCAACTGGCGTCTTCGTCACCGGCGCTCGCCGCTCGTCAACATCAACACGGCGACGCAGGACGAACTGGTCGCGCTGCACAAGGGACTGGGCCCGGCCAAGGCCCAGGCGATCATCGACTATCGCAAGGCCAATGGACCGTTCAAGTCGGTCGACGACCTGAAGCACGTCAAGGGCATCGGCGCCAAGCGGCTGGAAAAGCTTCGCGCCCGAACTCACGGTCGGCCCGGTCGTACCAAGGTCGCGTCGGCCGGCGCCGCCAAGGCCGACGCCAAGGCGGCCGGTCCTGCGGCCAAAGGCGACATTCGACCCGCGGCGGACGCGGGCCGCAAATAGCGGCCCGGGTGCCGCCGTTCCAACCCGGGGTGCCGGGAGGCCGCATCGCGGCCTCCCGGCCCCGGGGCAGATTTGCCTTGCCCGCCGCAGGGGTCAACCCGTAGTATGCGTGGCGCGTTAATGCCTCGCCGCTCAAATTCACTATCGAGCGGGGCGCAACGACCTATCGACTATTTGGGGGGACCTTAATGAAACGCCTGCTGCTCGCGCTCGTGCTGCTCGTGATGTCGAGCATCGCCATCGCGGCCGTCAATATCAATACGGCAACGCAAGGAAGAACTCGACGCACTGCCCGGCATCGGCCCGGTCAAGGCGCAGGCCATCATCGACTACCGCAAGGCCAACGGTCCGTTCAAGTCGATCGACGACCTGAAGAAGGTCAAAGGCATCGGCGACGCGACGCTCGAGAAGATGAAGGAAAGCGGCGTGTCGCTGACTGGCGCACCACCGTGCCCGCGGCCGAAGCCAAGAAGCGAACCGGCCAAGCCCGCGGCAGCACCGGCGGCGGCTCCCGCGCGGCGCCAGCAGCCGCACCGGCCAAGGCTGCGCCGCCGCTCCTGCGGCGGCACCGGCGGCGGCACCCGCGAAGGCGGCGCCAGCGGCACCTGCAGCCGCGCCCGCGCCGGCGGCACGCCGCGGCGGCTCCCGCGACAGGCGGCACCGGCTGCGGCGCCCGCAACGGCGGCGGCACCGATGCAGCCGACGCCAAGGCCGACACGCAGGCCGACAAGGACGCCAAGGCGTCGACAAGGACGCCAAGCCCGAAGCGAAGGCCGACGCGAAGGCCGACGCCAAGAAGGACGCGAAGCCGACCAAGGCCGACGAAGGAAGCGGCGGACAAGGAAGCCAAGGCCAAGGCGAAGGCGGACAAGGACGCGAAGGCCAAGGCCGACAAGGATGCCAAGGCCAAGGCCAAGGCGGACAAGGACGCCAAGGCCAAGGCGGACAAGGACGCCAAGGCCGCGGCGGACAAGGCCAAGGCGGACAAGGCCAAGGCGGACAAGGAAGCCAAGGCCAAGGCCAAGACCGACAAGGTCAGCCAGCCCGACCAGCACCGGACAAGGACGCGCCACCGCAAGAAGTAATGGCGGCGCGCACTCCACGAGACCCCGCCCATCGTGGCGGGGTTTTCGTTTCCGGAAGCGTTCGCGGTGCTCCGCTACAATGAGGACGCATCGTTGCGATGCGCCCGCGGCGTCATCACATGCCGAAGACCGACTCCTCCGCCATGACCGATCCGCACGTACTACCCGACGCTTGCCGACACGGTCGGCAAAACGCCGCTCGTGCGCCTGCAGCGCATGCCGGGCGCCACGACGCAACGTCATCCTCGGCAAGCTCGAGGGCAACAATCCGGCGGGCTCGGTCAAGGACCGGCCCGCGCTGTCGATGATCGTCGAGGCCGAGCGGCGCGGCGACATCCGGCCCGGCGACACGCTGATCGAGGCGACGTCCGGCAACACCGGCATCGCGCTCGCGATGGTCGCGGCGATCAAGGGCTACCGGCTCATCCTGGTGATGCCCGACAACCAGTCGCTGGAGCGCGTGCAGACGATGCGCGCTTACGGCGCGGAGCTGGTGCAGGTCACCAAGGCGGCGGGCATGGAAGGCGCGCGCGACCTGGCCGACCGGATGCAGGCGGAAGGCAAGGGCTTCATCCTCAACCAGTTCGCCAATCCCGACAATCCGCTCGCGCACTACCGCACGACCGGTCCGGAGATCTGGCACGACACGCGGCGGCCGCATCACGCACTTCGTCTCCGCGATGGGCACCACCGGCACGATCATGGGCGTGTCGAAATTCCTGAAGGAAAAGAATCCGGCGATTCAGATCGTCGGCGCGCAACCGGCGGAAGGCGCGTCGATCCCGGGCATCCGCAAGTGGCCGGCCGAATACCTGCCGAAGATCTTCGACGGCACGCGCGTCGACCGCACCGAATCGGTGACGCAGCGCGAAGCCGAGGACACGGCGCGGCGTCTCGCGCGCGAGGAGGGCATCTTCGGCGGCATCTCGGCCGGCGGCGCGTGCGCGGTGGCGTTGCGCATTTCGCGCGAGGTGCGCGACGCGACGATCGTGTTCGTCGTCTGCGACCGCGGCGACCGCTACCTGTCGACCGGCGTCTTCCCCGCATGACGCCGATCCTGGTCTTCGACATCGAGACGGTGCCCGATCTGCCGGGCATCCGGCGCATCAACGACCTGCCGGCGGATCTGCCCGACGCGGCCGTGCGTCGACTGGTTCAACCAGAAGCGGCGCGCGGCGACCGGCAGCGACTTCGCGCCGCATCTATCTGCAGCAGGTCGTCGCGATCGCCTGCGCGCTGCGCAGCAAGGACGACCTCAAGATCTGGTCGGTCGGCGAAATCGACGACCCCGAACCGGAACTGATCCGCCGCTTCTTCGGCGGCATCGAGCAGCTGACGCCGCAGCTCGTGTCGTGGAACGGCGGCGGCTTCGACCTGCCCGGTGCTCAACCATCGCGCGCTGATCCACGGCGTCGCGGCGGAGAAGTACTGGGACTGGGGCGACCAGGACCGCGACTTCAAGTGGAACAGCTACCTCGGCCGCTACCACACGCGCCACCTCGACCTGATGGACGTGCTGGCGATGTACCAGCCGCGCGCCAACGCCGGACTCGACGCGATCGCGCGGCTGTGCGGCTTTCCCGGCAAGCTCGGCATGGACGGCAGCGAGGTCGCCGCGGCCGTGGCGGCCGGCAAGCTGGCCGACGTGCGCAACTATTGCGAGTGCGACGTGCTGAACACGTACCTCGTCTACCAGCGCTTCCGCCTGATGCGCGGCGAATTGAGCGCCGGCGAATACGCGAAGGAGATCGCGCTCGCGCGCGAGCGCATCGCGGCGTCGAGCGCGCCGCACTGGCAGGCGTTCATGGCCGCGTGGAACGCGGCGTAACTGACGATGCGCACTCACGCCTTCAGGAACGGCACGGAGCGAAGCGCCCGCCGAGCGCTGCGCGCGAGTCGACGCCCCACCACTGGTCCAGCACCGTCGCGTAGACGCCGCGGAAGTCGAGCGCATAGGCCGGATTGCCGTCGGCGGACAAGCGCGCGAGATCCGGCGCGCGCACCGTACATGCCGCCGGCCACGCGCCCGCCCAGCGCGAAGTGCACGTTGGCCGTGCCGTGATCGGTGCCGCCGGAGATGTTCTCCTTCGGCCGGCGCCCGAACTCGGCGTAGGTGAGCACGACGATGTCGTTCCACTTGCCGAGTTCGTCGAGCGCGCCCTGCAGCGCCACGAGGCCGTTGCGCCACGTCCTTCAGCAGTCGCGCCTGCGTTCCCGCCTGGTTGGTGTGCGTGTCGAAGCCCGACAGCGTCACGCGCACGACGGCCACGCCCGACGGATTGGCGATGACCTGGCATGCGGTGTGGATCGCGTTGCCGAAATTGCCGGCGGGAAATTCGGTCTTGAACGCGTAGCGCGCGTCGAGATGCGACGCGGCCTGCACGATGTCGGCCTCGACCTTGAGGACGTGCGCGAGCGCCGCGTTGCCGGTGACCGGCGCCGGCTGCGCGAGTTTCGCGCGGCGCAGGAACTGTTCGGTGTTGGCCAGCGCGATGGCGCGCGTGCCGCCGCCGGCGAGCGGACCCAGGTCGCTCGAGCCGATGATGACGCCGTCCGCGGCGAAGGCGCGCGGCGTCGGCTGCGCGGCGAACGCGCGCGTCAGCCAGCCGTCCTGCAGGTATTCGTCGCTCTTCGACGCGGTGTCCCAGATCTCGATGGAGCGGAAAGTGCGAGAGGTTGGGCTCGGGATAGCCCACGCCCTGCAGCACCGCGAGCTGCCGATCGCGCCACAGCGGCGCAGCGGCGCCAGCGACGGATGCAGTCCGGCGCGGTCGGTCAGCTGCACGACGTCGTCGCGCTTGATGGCGAGCTTCGGCCGCAGCGCGTAATAGGCGGGTCGGTGTAGGGCACGAGCGTGTTGAGTCCGTCGTTGCCGCCCTTCAACTCGACCAGGACGAGCAGCGCGGTGGTAGTTGGCGCTTGGCAGCGCGGGCGCCGCGGCGAGCGCGACCTGCGCCGCGCCGAACGTCGCGACGGCCGTGCCGACCGCTTGCGCCAGCGGCAACGCGGCGGCGGAGCGAAGGAAGGTGCGACGGTCCATGCGGTTCTCCGTGGCGGTCGCCGCGTACTTGAGCTGGTAGACGGGGTCGTGCAGCGTCGCGCGGACGAAAGGCGAGCGCGTCGTCGCCGCGGCGCGGCGGCGCCTGCGGCGGCAGCGCCAGCAGCAGCGCCTGCGCGCGCGTGCTCCTTGTCCTCCGGCGTGGTTCCCGCCCGGCGCGTGCCGAGCCATGTCGCCGCGTCGAAGTGCAGGTTGCGCACGCCGCGGTCCGCGACCTGCGTCGCCAGCACGCTGCGCGCGCGCCTTGTCGTCCGTCGCGCGCGGACTTGCGGTCGGGCGCACCGGTCGGCTCGCCGAATCGACGCCATATGCGGCGGCGCGTCGCGCGCGCGCCAGCCGGTCGACGAATTGCTTGCGCGCGAGCAGCGTGTTGGTGTCGATCCAGACGTTGCCGCCGGGCCAGCCCTTCACGTTGGGCGGCGAGAACAGGTTCTGGCCCATGCCCGCGGACACGAGCGCGAACGGCAATCCGGACGCGCGGCGCGACTTCCAGCTGCCGCAGCGTGCCGACGACGAACTCGACCGGACTCTTGACCAGCGTGCCGCGATTCTCGCGCGCCCAGAACGCGTCGCAGAGCAGCAGGCCGCGCAGCGCGACCTTGATGTCGTAGCCCGGAATCGCGGAACGCTTGCGCGATGCGCTTCACCTCGCGCGGATCCGGATCCGGCGACACGAATTCGCGCCACAGCTTGGCCGTGATGAATTCCGCCGTCGCCGGCTGCGCGAGCAGGATGTCGAGCACCGCGTCGCCGTCGAAGTTGCCCGATGCGCCCGAGCACCGTCTTGTTGCCGTTGTCGTGAACGCCGGGCCGGAACAGGTATTCGCCGGTATCGCGATCGAGGCTCCAGCCGGTGAACGCACGCGCCGCTTCCTTGATGTCCTGCTCGGTGTAGTGGCCCTCGCCGAGCGTGAAGAGCTCCATGACCTCGCGCGCGAAATTCTCGTTCGGCTGGCCCTTGCGGTTCTGCGCGCTGTCGAGGTAGACGAGCATCGCCGGGTCCTTCGACGCCGCGTGCAGCAGCGTGCCGAAGTTGCCCAGCGCATTGGCGCGCAGCATCGCGTTCTGCGCGTACATGAGGCGCGCGATCGCGCACCTTCTGCTGGCTGGACACGAAGTGGTTGTGCCAGAAGAGCGTCATCCGCTCGGTCAGCGGCGACGGCGTGGCCAGCATTTCCTGCACCCACCACGCGCGCAACTCGAGACCGTGCCGCACCTGCTCCTGCAGGAACGCCTTGCGCTCCGTCGTCGGTCGCCGCGGGCCCCGGCCGGCGCAGCGGACCGGTCTCGAAGACGCATGCCGGCGGTGGCGTCACCGCCGTCGTCGCGCGTCGCGCAGCAGGCGCGCGACGGCATCGCTGCGCGGCAGCGCGGCGAACGTCCGCACTTCGGCATCGGTCGGGCCGAATCCGGTGCGCGCCAGCAGATGCCGCGCGTCGTCGTAACCCATCGGCGGCAGCTGTGCCGCCAGCGACATCGCGCGTCAGCGAGCGTCAGCGCCAGCGTTCGCGCGAGGGAAATAGGACGTGCGCCCATGGCCTGGGTCCGTCGAGGAAACCCGGTTGGCGGCGAGCCGCGGGCGACCGCCTGCCGTTCCTGCCATCAACGCGTCAGTGTGCGCGACTGTTGACGCGCCCGCAGTTTCGAGCTGTAACAGGCTGTTAAGCGATCGCCTTGGACGGACGTACGCTACAACGTGACGGTGCCGCGCGCGAGCTCGACGACACGTCCGGAAACGCAGGATCCGCCGGTCGGCTGTGACCTCGAGCCCCAGTCGGCAGGGGCGGCCCACTGCCTCGCCCTGGTCGATCGTGAGCTTCTGCGGGAAGCGTGGCGCCGGTCGCCAGCAACCAGCCGCCCAGGTTGGCGCAGGCGGAACCCGTGCCCGGGTCCTCGACGACCGAGCCGTGCTTGTCGAAGAAGAAGCGCGACAGCACGTGGTCGCCTTCGCGCGCGAACACGTAGGCCAGCGCGCGCTGGCCGTTGCTGCCGTGCGTCAGGATCAAGTCGGCACGCGGCGTCGCGCGGCGCACCGCCGCGAACGATGCCAGCGGAATGATGAGCTGGTCGGAGCCGGTGTCCACCCACAGCGGCGGCGCGCTCTCCGAGGTCGGCGACGTCGAGGCCGAGCATCGCCGCCAATTCCGGCCGCGACGCGGCCGGCGCGCGATGCGTCGGCGCGTTGGCCTGCAGCGTCCAGACGTCGCCGTCGGCCGTGACCGGAATGATGCCCGCCTTCATCTCCAGCGTCAGCGCATCGCCGGCGGAGAGAAGGTCGCGCACCACGTGCGCGGTGCCCAGCGTCGGATGTCCGGCGAACGGCATCTCGAACGACGGCGTGAAGATGCGCACGCGCGCCGTCGCCGCGTCGACGGCAGCACGAACGTCGTCTCCGACAGGTTGAACTGCAACGCCAGCGCCTGCATCGTCGCGTCGTCCAAGTCCGCGCGCATCCTCGAACACGCACAGCGGATTGCCGGCGAGCGGCGCTCTCCGCGAACACGTTGACGATGCGGATAGTCGTATTGGCGCATGCTGGACTCCTCAGGCGGGAACGGCGAGCGATGCGTTGACCCGCGCATCGAGGTCGCGGGCCAGCGCACGAAACGCCGGCATGGCGATGTCGTGCGGCGTCACGGCGATGGCGTCGGCATGGCGCGGAAAGTTGCGCACGATCGAGCGGCCATAGGTCGGATCGTAGTGCGTGACGAGCAGTTCGTCGATCAGCGTCGCGAAATCGCCGGCGGCCGCGGCCGCCACCCAGCGCTCGATCACCTTGCGGCCGTGCACCGGCACCAGCGGTTCCAACTTGTCCGGCCAGCGACGCGGGTTCGGCGATGAAGTGCTGTACTCGTCCTCGAGCAGCGCCACGCGCAGCGCTCGCGGCGTGTCCACGCGCACGCACATGCGCCGCGCGCATCGCGTCGAGCAGCGCGTCGGGAACCTGCAGGGTGCCGATCTTGCGGCTTTCCGATTCGACGTAGACGGGGCGCGCCGGGTCGAAGCGCTCCAGCGCGACGAGCAGATCGGTGTCGAACGCCTTCTGCGACGGCTGCGGATCGCCCGGCAGGTCGCCCAGCAGCGAGCCGCGGTGCCGCGCCAACTGCTCCAGGTCCAGCACCTGCGCGCCTTCGTCGCGCAGCGCGGCGAGCAGCCGGCTCTTGCCCGAACCGGTGAGGCCGCAGACGACGACGTAGCGGAAGCGCGCCGGGACGCGCGTCAGCGCCTCGACGACATGCCGGCGCCAGGTGCGGTAGCCGCCGTCGAGCTGCACGGCGCGCCAGCCGATTTCATTGAGCACGTGGGCGAGCGACGCGCTGCGCTTGCCGCCGCGCCAGCAATAGACGACCGGTGCCCAGTCGCGCGGCTTGGACGGCAATAGGTCTCGACGATGCCGGCGATGTTGCGCGCGACGAGCGCTGCGCCCAGCTTGCGCGCGGCGAACGCCGACTCCTGCGCGTGCAGCGTGCCGACCTGCTTGCGTTCCTCGTCCGTCAGCACCGGCAGGTTCACCGCGCCCGGAATGTGATCGATCGCGAACTCGGCCGGACTGCGCACATCGATGCGCTCGGGGTGCGCGGCCAGCGATGCCAATCCGATCTTCGTGCCCGGACCGTGGCGCGGAGCCGGAAGATTCATTTGTGGAGCAGCGGTTGCAGCACGGGCCAGACGTTGTCGAGCAGCTTGGGCTGCGCCGCCAGCGTCGGATGGATGCGGTCGGGCTGGAACAACGCAAGGTCGTCGCCGAAGCCCGCGAAGAACGCGGGCACGACCGGGACCCGCTTCGCCTTCGCCACGTCGGTGAACAGCGCGTTGAAATCGCGCACGTACACGGGGCCGTAATTGGACGGCAGCTGCATGCCGACGATCAGCACCTTGGCCCGGCGGCCTGCGCGGCGGCGACCATCGCCTCGAGATTGGCGCGCGTCGCAGCGAGATTGCCGCCGCGCAGCGCGTCGTTGCCGCCCAGCTCCAGGACGACGATCTCCGGCTTGTATTGCGTCAGGAATGCCGGCAGGCGCGCGCGGCCGCCGGCCGTCGTGTCGCCGGTGATCGATCCGTTGACGACCGTGTAGCGATAGCCTTCCGCCTTGAGCCGCTCCGACAGCAGCGTGACCCAGCCCTTGCCGGCCGCGAGGCCATAGCCGGCGGAAATCGAGTCGCCGAAAACGAGCAGGATGGGAAGCGTTTCGGCGCGCGCTGTTCCCGCCAGCGCAAGACCCAACGCGAGCAACGCAAGGACCAGAAGACGGATGCTGCGCAATGCCATGGAAATGCACGCCGATTGCGGATTGCGCAATTGTAACGTGGCACCCCTCGGGGCGTCCGGCGCGATGACGCAGGCTACAATGCGCCCCCATGCCCGAATCCATCATCCGCGCCGAAGCGCTGACCAAGATCGTCCGCAGCGGCGACGAGCCGCTGACCATTCTCGACGGCGTCACATTCGCCGTCGAAGCCGGCGAATCCATCGCCATCGTCGGCGCGTCCGGCTCCGGCAAGACCACGCTGCTGGGCCTGCTCGCCGGACTCGACCGGCCGACGTCGGGCGAAGTCCACATCGATGGCGCGGCGCTGTCGACACTCGACGAGGACGCGCTGGCTGCGATGCGCCAGCGCCTGCTCGGCTTCGTGTTCCAGTCGTTCCAGCTGCTGCCTGCGCTGACGGCGCTGGAAAACGTGATGCTGCCGCTCGAACTCGCCGGGTCGGCCGACGCGCAGGCCCGCGCGCGGGTCTGGCTCGAACGCGTCGGCCTCGGCCCGCGGACGACGCACTATCCGCGCCAGCTGTCCGGCGGCGAGCAGCAGCGCGTCGCGATCGCGCGCGCGTTCGCGGGCGAGCCGAAGCTGCTGATGGCCGACGAGCCGACCGGCAACCTGGACGTCGCCACCGGCGTCGAGGTCGCCGACCTCATGTTCCGGCTGAATCGCGAGCACGGCACGACGCTGGTGCTCGTCACGCACGACGTGAGCCTCGCCGCACGCTGCGGCCGACGGCTGTCGCTCGCGGCCGGGCGCATCATCGGCGACGAGCGCACCGCGCCGTCGGCGGCGTTGACTTGAACACGCTGCGCCTGGCGTTGCGCCTGCTGCGCCGCGACTGGCGGGCCGGCGAGTTGCGCGTGCTGATGGCGGCGCTCGTGCTCGCGGTCGGTAGCGTCGGCACCGTCGGTTTCTTCGCCGACCGCGTCAAGGGCGGACTCACGCGGCAGGCCAATCTCCTGCTCGGCGCCGACATGATGATTTCCGGCGATCGCCCGTTGCCGCCCGCTTTCACGGACGACGCGCGCGCACGCGGCCTCACGACGACGCCGGTCATCCGCTTCAACAGCATGGTGCAGCCCAATGCGGCGGCCGGTCCCGACGCGGTCGCCGTGCTGACCGATGTGAAGGCCGTCGGCGACCGGTTATCCGCTGCGCGGCACGATCAAGCTGGCGGACGCCAGCCGAGCCCGAAGGCGCGCCGACGCGGCGCATTCCCGGCCGTGGCGAAGCGTGGCCGGACGTTCGCCTGGCACAACGACTGGGACTCAAGCGTCGGCGATCCGCTGACGGTGGGCGAGGCGACGCTCAAGGTCAGCGCCATCCTGCAGGACGAGCCGGAAGTCGCCGGCGTGATGTTCGCGCTCGGACCGAAGCTCCTGCTCAACCTCGACGATGTGCCGGCGACGAACCTGCTGCAGCCGGGCAATCGCGCGACGTGGCGGCTGCTGGTCGCCGACCGCGCGGGACGCGGCGCGCTGGACAGGTATCGGGATGCGCTGGCAACGCAGTTGAAGGCCGGGCAGCGGCTGGAAACCGTGCGCGACCTGCGTCCCGAAGTGCGGCAGACGCTCGACCGTGCGGAGAAATTCCTGGGGCTTGCGGCGCTGGTGGCGGTGCTGCTCGCCGCCGTGGCCGTGGCGCTGGCCGCCTCGCGCTATTTGCGGCGGCACCTGGATGCGGCGGCGATGTTCCGCTGCTTCGGGGCGCAGCGTCCTGCAGACGCTGGCGCTGTTCTTCATCCAGTTTCTCGTGCTGGGCGTAGTCGCCAGCGCCGCGGGCGTCGCGCTGGCGCTGGCAGGGCAGCAGGTGCTGGTGTCGCTGCTCGCGTCGGTCGTCGCGACCGACTTGCCGCCGCCCGCATGGGCGCCCGGCGTCGCTGCGTTCTGCGCAGGGTTGCTGCTGTTGTTCGGCTTTGCGCTGCCGCCGCTGGTCGCGCTGGCGCACGTGCCGCCGCTGCGCGTGCTGCGGCGCGACCTGCCTCGTCCGCGCGCCGGCGGCGTTCTCGCCTACGTGCTTGGCGCGGCGACGATCGCGCTGCTGATCGGCTGGCAGGCCGGCGAGGTGCAGGCCGGCCTCATCATGGTCGGCGGCGTCGCCGCGCTGCTGCTGGTCGCGGCACTCGCCGCCTGGGCGCTGCTCGCGCTGCTGAAGCGGTTGCCGCAGCGGGGCGTGACCTGGCGCTTCGGCTTGGCCAACCTGCGCCGGCGCGCGTTCGCATCGAGCCTGCAGATCGGCGCGCTGGCGCTGGGCCTGATGGCGCTCTTGCTGCTGACGGTTGTCCGCGGTGACTTGATGCGCGACTGGCGCGCCAGCCTGCCGCCGGACGCGCCCAACCAGTTCCTCATCAACGTGCTGCCGGACCAGGTGGACGACGCGCGGGCGCAGCTCGCGAAGGGCATCGGCGCCGACGTGGCGTTTCGTCCGATGGTGCGCGGCCGCCTCGTGGCAGTGAACGATGCCGTCGTCGACACCTCCAAGTACGCGGACGTGCGGGCGCGCCGGCTGGCCGAGCGGGAATTCAACCTGTCGTGGACCGATGCGCTGCCGAAGGGAAACCGCATCCTGCGAAGGGCGAATTCTGGAAACCGGGTGCGACAGGCGCCGACGCCGGGCATGTCGCTCGAGGAGGGCATCGCCGAAACGCTCGGCGTGAAGCTGGGCGACCTGCTGACCTTCGACATCGCGGGTACGCAGGTCTCGGCGCGCGTGACGAGCCTGCGCAAGGTCGACTGGGACAGCTTCCGCGTGAATTTCTTCGCGCTGTTTCCGCCCGGGCCGCTCGACGCGATGCCGGCGACCTACATCGCCGCGTTTCGCGCGCCGGACGGCAACAACACGTGGCTGCCGGCGCTGCTGCAGAAGAATCCGAACATCCTCGCCATCGACATCGGCGACATCGTGCGCCAGGTGCAGGCGCATCGTCGACAGCGTGTCGCGCGCGGTCGAGTTCGTGTTCCTGTTCACGCTGGCGGGCGGGCTGCTGGTGCTGCAGGCGGCCATCGCCGCGACGCAGGACGAGCGCAAGTTCGACGCGGCCATCCTGCGCACGCTCGGCGCATCGCAGCGGCAGCTCGCGAGCGCGCAGATCGCCGAATTCCTGCTGCTGGGCGCGCTGGCGGGTCTGGTCGCCGCCGCGGGCGCCACCGGCATCGGCTGGGCGCTGGCCGAGCGCGTGTTCAAGTTCCCGTTCGAAGTGGAGCGCGCTGGTCTGGGTCTACGGCATCGTCGGCGGCGCGCTGGCCGTGACGCTGGCGGGCTGGCTCGGCACGCGCGGCACGGCGCGGACGTCGCCGCTCGCGGTGATCCGGCAACTGGGCTGACGACCTGTCGGGGCTCCGGGAAAGTGGCCGTCCGTGGCGCGACGGCCGTTTTTCTGAGCCGAAAGCGTAAAGATTGCCTGTTTTTGCAGTCCTGGTGCACACTTTGCACCCTCGAGAGCCCCATGAACACCCTTTCCGAAAGCCTGGTGGTCGCCGCCGGCCTCGTCACGCACTTCGACCCGCATCTGGTCGACATCGTGGCGCTGTCGCTGCGCGTCAGCCTCACGGCGACGTTCTTCGCCGCGTGCCTCGGGCTTGCCGCTCGGCGCGGCGATCGCCGTCGGACGCTTCTCCGGCCGGCCCGTCGCTGATCGTGGTGCTCAACGCACTGATGGGACTGCCGCCGGTGGTCGTCGGCCTCGTCGTCTACCTGATGCTGTCGCGCGCCGGACCGCTCGGCGACATTCGGACTGCTGTTCACGCCCGGCGCCATGGTGATCGCGCAGACGATCCTGATCACGCCGATCATCGCCGCGCTCACGCGCCAGATCGTCGCCGACGCGTGGGCCGAGTACCGGGAGCAGCTGACCTCGCTGGGTGCCGGCACCGGACGCGCGGCAATGACGCTGTTGTGGGACACGCGCTTTTCGCTAGCCACGGTGCTGCTGGCGGGCTTCGGCCGCGCCATCGCCGAAGTCGGCGCGGTGATGATCGTCGGCGGCAACATCGACGGCGTCACGCGCGTGATGACGACGACGATCGCACTGGAGACGAGCAAGGGCGACCTGCCGCTGGCGCTGGCGCTGGGGCTGGTGCTGATCGCGATCGTGCTGTTGCTGAACGCGTTGGCGCAGATGACCCGAGAATGGGCGAAGGGCGCGCTTTGGCTGAGTTCGCCACCGGGTTGCCGATTCGCCTGCGCCAGGTTGCCGCTGCTCCGGGCGGCGTGCCGGTGCTGTCGGGTATCGACCTCGTCATCGCGGCGGGCGGCCGCACGGTGCTGCTCGGCCCGAACGGCGCGGGCAAGAGCACGCTGCTGCGCGTGCTGCACGGACTGATTCCGCCCAGCGCAGGACGCATCGCGTGGGGCAATTCCCAATCGCAGGCCGCGCGGCCAGGCGATGGTGTTCCAGCGGCCGGTGCTGCTGCGCCGGTCGGCCGCGGGAAACGTCCGCTATGCGCTGGACCTGGCGGGCGTGCGCGGCGCCGAAGCGGATGCGCGCATCGACGAGGCGCTCGACGAAGTTGGATTGCGGCGAATTGGCCGCGCGTCCGGCGCGCGTGCTCTCCGGCGGTGAGCAGCAGAAGCTCGCGTTTGCGCGCGTGTGGGCGCTGCGTCCCGAAGTGCTCTTCCTTGACGAGCCGACGGCAAGCCTGGACCCTGCGGCGGCGCGCTCGGTCGAGCAGATCGTCGCCGACATCCATGCGCGCGGCACGACCATCGTCATGACCACGCACAACCTGGTGCAGGCGAAGCGCTTCGCCGACGACATTCTGTTCCTGCATGCGGGTCGCGTCACCGAGCGCACGCCCGCGGCGGAATTCTTCACGGCGCCGAGGTCTGCCGAAGCCGCCGAATTTCTGGAAGGAGAACGTCTATGAATCGCCTCAAATTCGTCGCCTTCGCGTTGCTGTCGCTGCTTTCGATGCTGTGGCTGCTGTGGCCCCGCCCAGCCGCCGCAGAGGAGAAATACATCGTCGTCGCGTCGACGACGTCGACCGAGCAGTCGGGCCTCTTCGGCCATCTGCTGCCGATCTTCGAGAAGGACACGGGCATCAAGGTCCGCGTCGTCGCGCTCGGCACCGGTCAGGCCCTCGACCTGGCCAAGCGCGGCGATGCCGACGTCGCGTTCGTGCACGACACCGCAGCCGAGGAGAAATTCATCGCAGAAGGCAATGGCGTGAAACGCTATCCGGTGATGTACAACGACTTCATTTTGATCGGACCGAAGAGCGATCCAGCCAGAATCGCCGGCGGCAAGGACATCCTCGCGGCACTGGTCAAGATCCAGCAGGCGCAGGCGCCGTTCGTGTCGCGTGGCGACAAGAGCGGCACGCACGCGGCCGAATTGCGTTATTGGAAGGAAGCCGGCGTCGACATCGACGCCAAGAAGGGCGTCTGGTACCGGGACACCGGGTCGGGCATGGGGCCCACGCTCAATACGGCGTCGTCGATGAACGCCTACGTGCTTGCCGACCGCGGCACGTGGCTCTCGTTCAAGAATCGCGGCGATCTCGTCATTCTGGTCGAAGGCGACAAGAAGCTCTTCAACCAGTACGGCGTGATGCTCGTGAATCCGGCGAAGCATCCGCACGTCAAGGCGGACCTCGGCCAGCAGTTCATCGACTGGGTCGTTTCGCCGAAAGGCCAGGACGCGATCGCGGGTTACAAGATCGGTGGCGAACAACTGTTCTTCCCCAACGCCAATGGGTGAAACCACAAGGGTCTGCCGCATAGGACGCTGCATCGGCATTTCAACTTATTCAACGGAGAGTAGAGCCATGCAAACCAGCGCCAGAAATCAGTTCACCGGAAAGATCAAGGATATTCTCAAGGGCCCGGTCTCGGCGGAGGTGACCATCGCTGTCGCTCCTGGCGTCGACATCGTCGCGACGATCAGCACCCGCTCCGCCGAGATGCTCGGTCTCGCCGTTGGGAAGCCGGTTCACGCCTTGATCAAGGCGAGCAACGTCGTTGTCGCGGTCGACTGAAATGCGCGCTGGATCGTGGCGCTTAGGCTGTGCGGTTGTCGCGATCGCTGCATTTGTCGCGCTGCCGGAGACTGCCCAGGCTGCCGGCGAATCGGGTCGGGTCACCACCACATTGACGGTGCGTGGCAACGTCTCGAATCCGTTGTCGCTGACAGTGGCCGACCTCGGCAAGTTTCCCGTGCATCGCGTCGATGACGCTCGTGTCGTGCGCACCGACGGCAGCAGCAGCGAAACCGTGCGCCACCTCGCGGGCTGCCTGTTGCGGGACGTTCTGAACGCCGCCGGTCTCTCCGAGCGCGACCGCTTGGACCTGCGCAAGACCATCGTTGTCGCCACGGCAAGCGATGGTTACAAGGCCGTATTTTCCTGGGCGGAACTCTTCAACACCGCGATCGGCGATGGCGTGCTCATCGTTTACGAACGTGACGGGTCGCCGCTTGGCGACGACGAAGGCCGCATTGCGCTGGTGTCGCTCAAGGACACGCGGCCCGGCCCGCGGCACGTCAAATGGCTGTCGGTGGTCGAGGCCATCCGGGTGGCCGGCTGATGCGAAACGCGCCGTGAATGCGTATCAGCCGTTGAATACCACACGTCCGCTTGCGGCAACGTCGTAGCCACCCAGCATCGCGGCGTGCGCCGAGAATTCCTTGGTGCGCGTGAAGGCGACCAACGCTTGCACCGGCGGCTCGAAATAATCGCGACGATGCAGCACGAGATCGAGGCGCTCGACGGCGAGCGGAATGAAGGCGAGGCCGTGGGCGCGCGCCGCAGCCTCGATGGCCACGCCGGCGTCGGCATGTCCGTCGGAGATGGCCGCCGCGAGATCCGTTTCCGCCACGCAGGGCCGCGGCAGCCAGTTGAGCTTGTCGTGATCGACATTCGCGCGAGTCAGCAAATGTGCGAACAGTTGATGGCTGCCCGCTCCCGGCTGGCGCGGCACGACACGCGCGCGCCTTTTCACGAGGTCGGCGAGGGACTTGATCCGCAGCGGATTGCCCGCAGCGAGCAACAATCCCTGCGCCCGCTTCGCCCATTCGACGACGACGATGTCGGCCGTGCCCATTCGTTCGCGCACCAGCGGCACGTTGTACTCGCCCGTCGCCGGGTCCAGCCAGTGCATCGCGGCGATCGTCGCCTCGCCGTGCGCAAGGCGCTCGAGCCCCGCGCTGCTGCCGCAGGCGAGCATGGCCAGGCCGCACCGCGAATCGCGCACTGCCCATTCGAGCAACGGATCGTGGCTGCCGGCGACGATCGGCGGCGCTGCGGCCGCGGCCGCCGGAGGCTGGCCCGACTTGCTCGCCAGCCACGCGTCGATCTGCGCCTTGGGAAACAGTAGCTTGCCGGTCGCCCGAATGTGCGGCAGCGCGTTGTTGCGCACCAGGTCGTAGACGCGCCGCTCCTTGAGGCGCAGGTACGCCGCGACCTCGCGCGTGTCCATCATGGCGGCGGCGGGCGCGCGCGCCGGGCTGGCTGTTCTCGGAGGTTTCGTTCGCGGCACGCCGCGATTCTGCCACGAGCGCGCTACTTGCCGGCCAGGATCGACTCGCGCGACAGCATCCGCGTGATCAACAACAGCACGCCGACCGTCAGCGCCAAGGGTACGGCGAAGGACATCAGCCAGCTGGACGAGAGGAATGCTCTCGCCGCGCAGCACCTGGCCCATCAGCGAAAACTGGCCGGAAATCGGGACCCAGACAATCCAGTCCGGGTCCTTCTTCTGCTGCACCAGCTGCACGACCGGGATGATGGACACGACAAAGATCACCAGCGAGACGCTGGCCTGCGCTTCCTTGAACGTGCGCCCGCGCGCGCCCATGAACAGCATCACCGCGGGCAGCAGCGCGATCAGCGGCACCAGCACGACCAGGAACCACGCGAGTTCCCGCGTGCTGAACAGGAACGGGATGCCGACGGCGGGCAACGGCGCGAAGCGCAGCGTCAGGTAGTAGCCGGTCAGCGTGATGAGGACGACCAGCGCATCGAAGGCGGCGACGCCCAGCCACTTGCCGGCGACGAGTTCGCCGGGACGCGCCGGCGTCATCAGCAGCGGCTCGAGCGATTGCCGCTCGCGTTCGCCGGCTGTCGCATCCAGCGCGACCGCCATGCCGCCCATGACCGCCGCGAAGAGACCGTAGTAGGCGAGGAAGAACAGCACGAACGCGCCGCTTTGCTGCGGCGTGGCGAGGTCGATGTTCTCGACGTTGAGCGGGTTGCCGACGGTGGGCGCCACGCCGCGCAGCAGCAGGCGCTGCGATCCCCATTGCCGGTTGTACGCGCGCAGCAGCGACTCGGTCTCGCGAATGGCGGCCTGCGCGCGATCGCGCGAACGGTCGTAGACCAGGCGCACGGTGCCCGCCTTGCCTTCGGCCACGTCGGCTTCGAATTTGTCGTCGACGACGAGCACGACATCCATCTCGCCGCCCCGGATCTTCGCCTCGTAGTCGGCGGGTGCCGTGGTCAGCGTGACCTGCTGCCGCTCGAGGAACGCGGCCAGCGCCGGCGCGCGCTCCTTGCCGACCGTCGGCAGCTTCAACTCGCGCACCTTGTCGATCTGGCTCGCGATGACCGAGAACATGAGCAGCAGCACGAGCGGGCCCGCGACCAGCGCGGGCAGGAGCGTCACCAGCATCGTGCGGCGGTCGCGGAACGTGTCGAGCAGTTCCTTGCGCGTGACCGCCAGGATGCGCGCCAACGGCGTTGCCGTGGATCGGCCGGACATCACGCGGCCAGCCCTTCGCCGGTTCCGAGCAGCGCCACGAAGGCGTCCTCGAGCGTTGCCGCTCCCGACTGCGCGATCAGTTCGGCCGCGGTGCCTGCGCGACGACGCGGCCGGCACCGAGTATGACGATGCGGTCGCACAGTGCTGCGACTTCCTGCATCACGTGCGACGAGAAGAGCAGGCACTTGCCTTCGCCGCGCAACTGCCGCAGCTGCTCGCGCAGCGCGCGCACGCTCATGATGTCGAGGCCGTTGGTGGGCTCGTCCAGCAGGATCGTCGAAGGATCGTGGACGAGCGCGCGGGCGATGGCGACCTTCATTTTCTCGCCCTGCGAAAAGCCCTGCGTGCGGCGGTCGGCCAGCGCGGTGAGGCCCAGCGTGTGGATGAGCGCGGCGATGCGGGCTTCGAGCGCCGCGCCGGACCGTCCGTGCAGCGCGCCGAAGTAGCGGATGTTCTCGCGCGCGGTGAGTCGCGGATAGAGACCGCGCGCGTCGGACAGCACGCCGATGTTCTCGCGCACCGCGTAGCGGTCGCGCACGACATCGAGGCCGCCGATGGACGCGCTGCCCGCATCCGGGATGATGAGCGTGGCCAGCATCCGCAGCAGCGTCGTCTTGCCCGCGCCATTGGGTCCCAGCAGCCCGGTGATCTGCCCGTCGGGCGCCGCAAACGACACGTCGCGCACGGCATGCACTTCGCCGTGCTTGCCGAACGACTTGGACACGCCGTCGATGCGGATCATGGCTGCGGCTCCAGGCGGTCCGGCCACAAGGGCGGCGGCGCGCTTTTCTCGAAGTAGGCGATGCACGATTCCGGCAGCTTGCCGAATCCGGCATCGTCGACGAACGACGCGATGAGCCGCGGACCGCACACGTTCGGCGAAACGATGTGGCCGTAGCCGGCGGCGACGATATGCCTGCTGTGGGACAGGGTCTTCGCCACCAGGTCGCCGTAGGCCGGCGGCGTGACGGGGTCCATGCCGCCGGAAAACAGGAGCGCGGGCTTGTCGCTGGTGACCGGCTGCGCAAAGTCCGCGGGCATCGTGCCGCGCGGCCACACGTTGCATACGGCGATCGACGTTGTCGGCGATGTTGCGCGTCGGAAGGCCGGCCAGCACGTCGCGCTGCATGCGCCGGCGTGATGCGCGGAACGTCCTCGGCGCAGGTGACCGAATAATGCAGCGCGGCGTTCATCTGCTCGGCGATGTTCGTCGTGAACGACTGCGTGGCCGAGAAGAGCGGACCGTAGTTGCCCGCGGCGGCGAGCCCCAGCATTTCCGGCAGCAGGCTCGACAGTTCCGGCGCGTAGGTCAGCGGCTGCAGCAGCGCGAGGACGACGTCGAACGTGACGTGCAGGCGGGCGGGCTCACCGGTTCGCGGATCGATGCCGTCGACATCGCGCCCGGCCGGACCCAGCGACCGGGCGATGTCGGCGAGCGTAGCCGCCGGGATCGGGGTGGGCCTTCCTGCATGCCGGCGATTCGATGCACGCGCGGAAGACCGCGTCGAGCGTCGCCTGCCGCGTGCGCCAGACGTCGAGCGTGACGATCATCGACGGCGGCGCGACGCCGTCCAGCGTGATCGTGCGGATGCGCTCCGGATGCCGGCGCAGGTATTCCAGCGCGACGCGCGTGCCGTAGCTGCCGCCCCACAGGTTCCACTGCGCGTAGCCCAGCGCGGCGCGCATCGCCTCGAGGTCGGCGATCCACGCGGTCGTCGTGTATTGCGCGGCGTCCACGCCCTGCGCGCGCAATTGCTCGACGCATTGCCGTGCGCGCGGAACCGGATCCGTCTCGAGCGCGTCGTCGTCGCGGGGCTTGAATGCCGCGCAGTCAGCGGCGACGAGCGGCCGGTGCCGCGCTGGTCGATGAGGACGACGTCGCGCGTGCGCCGGACTTCGTTCAGCCGCGACGCGAACGGGGCGAGCGTGGATGCCGCCTGCCCGGGACCGCCGGCGAGGATCAGCAGCGGGTCGTCTTTCGGCGAGAGCGTGTTCGCCGGCAGCACGGCGGCGAAGATCTTGATCTTGCGGCCGTCCGGCTTGCCGCGGTCCTCCGGGACCTCGATCTCGCCGCATTGCGCGAGCGTCGACAGATTCGGCAGCCGGCATTCGGAAAGCTTGAGACTGCGCGTGCGCGCCGCGTCGTCGCCGCATCCTCCGAGCGCGACGGCGGCGGCCAGGATGCCAAGGCCCAGGCCCGCGCGACAGGCGACGGATATTCGGAGGGGCATGGCGGCGAATGGTAACAAACGCCTGGCAAACGGCCCGCCTGCGCGACGCTTTCGCGGCGTGGAGCCGGCATCGCGGCGGCCTTCCGCCGCGTATACTTTCGAATTCCAAAGAGACTCCGGCCATGAGCACGCGCGACCTCGAACCCGGCATCGTCACCGACCTGGCCGACCGCCTTTCCTACGGCGGCTATCTGCGCCTCGACCGGCTGCTCGCCGCGCAGGAGCCGCTGTCGGGAAGCGGCGGACAATCGCCGCGCCACGACGAGATGCTGTTCATCGTCCAGCATCAGGTGTCCGAACTGTGGATGAAGCTCATGATCCACGAGCTGAAGGCGGCGATCGGCCACGTGCGCGCCGACGCGCTGGACGCGAGCTTCAAGATCCTGGCGCGCGTGAAGCTCATCCAGAAGCAGCTGTTCGAGCAATGGGCGGTGCTGGAGACGCTCACGCCGTCCGAGTACGAGGCGTTTCGACCCGCGCTCGCCAGTTCGAGCGGCTTCCAGTCGGCGCAATATCGCGCGATCGAATTCCTGCTGGGCAACAAGAGCGCCAGGATGCTCGACGTGTTCCGGCACGACGCCGCGGCCAGCGCCGAGCTCGACGCGCTGCTGCACGCGCCGTCGCTCTACGACGAGTTCCTGCGCCACCTCGCGCGCCGCGGACTGCCGGTTCCCGCGGCCTGCCTCGAGCGCGACTTCACGCAGCCCTACGTGCGGCATCCCGACCTCGTGCCGGTCTTCAAGACGATCTACGAGGATCCGAAGCAGTGGTGGGACGCGTACGACATGTGCGAGAAGCTGGTCGACATCGAGGAGGGCTTCCAGCTGTGGCGCTTCCGGCACATGAAGACCGTCGAGCGGATCATCGGCCACAAGACCGGCACCGGCGGCTCGTCGGGCGTGAGCTTCCTCAAGAAGGCGCTCGACCAGTCGTTCTTTCCGGAACTGATCGACGTGCGCACGGTCATCGGCGCGCCTGCGTCGTGAACGCCACGCCGACGACTCGCGTGCACCGGCTGCGCCGATCGAGGCGGCGGTCGCGGCGCTGGGCCCCGGCCCGCTGACCGAAACCGGCGTTGCAGCGCCACGTCGCGCCGCTCTTTTCGCGCGTGCGCGACGGCATTTCGCGACCGCATCTATCTTGCCAACCATTCGCTCGGCCGCCCGCTCGACGCCGGACGACGACGTGCGCGAGGGGCTCGGCCGCCTGGTACGCGCACATGGGCGACGCATGGGACGCTGGATGGGAGCCGAGATGGGCGCCTACCGCGGACGCCTCGCGCAATTGCTGCACGCGCCGCGCGACGATTGCGTCGTGCCCAAGACCAGCGCCGGGCAGGGACTGCGCGCCATTCTCAATACCTTCGATGGCGGTGCCGCGCGTCGTCGCGACGCGCGGCGAATTCGACTCGCTCGATGTCATCCTGCGCGAGTACGCGCGGCGTGGACGCATCGCGCTCGACGTTCGTCGAGCCGCGCGACCGATGGCCGCTTCGACACCAGCCGACATCGTCGCGGCGATCGGCCAGCGCGCCGACCTCGTCGTCGTCTCGCAGGTGATCTTCAACACCGGGCAGCGGCTCGCCGACCTGCCCGGCATCGTCGCGCGCGACGCACACGGCGGGCGCGCGCGTGCTGCTCGACGTCTATCACGCGCTGGGCGTCTTTCCGGTCGACGTCGCCGCGCTCGACGTCGACTTCGCCGTCGGCGGCAGCTACAAGTATCTGCGCGGCGGCCCGGGTGCGTGCTTCCTCTACCTGCATCCGCGCCATCTCGACGGCTCGCTGCGCACGCTCGACACCGGCTGGTTCGCCAAGCGCGATCCGTTCGCCTACCTGCGGCCGGATCCGCCGCAGTACGCCGCGGGCGGCGACGCATTTCTCGAATCGACGCCGCCGGTGCTGCCGTTCTACCAGGCGCGCGCGGGGCAGCGCCTGGTACTGGCGCTCGGCGTCGAGCGGCTGCGCGCGCATTCGCTGGCGCTGCAGCAGCGGTTGGTCGGCCTGCTGCGCGAGCGCGGCGTCGCTGCGCAGGCGGCGGCGAGGATCGCGGCGCGTTCGTCGTGGTGATCGATCGCGCGCCGAGGCTCTGCGCAGCTGCGCGACGCGGCGTGGTCACCGACGCGCGCGGGCGCTACCTTCGGTTCTGTCCGGACATCCTTTCACCGACGACGAACTGGCCACGGCCGTCGATCGCCTCGCGGCCGTCGCCGGCTAGCGGAACAAGCGTTTGCTGCTGCGGCGGAATTCGGCCCGCTGCAGTTCGTGCACCCACTTGCCGAAGGGCAGGCCGTAGCGCTCCTTCAGGCGGGCGGCGCGCTCGCGCAGTTGCGCCGCCTGACGGGCGCCGGCGGATCCGCGAACGCGCTCACCAGCACGTTCTTCGAGTCCGGCGACGGCAGCAGCACGAGGCCTTCGCCGAACACGTCGCGCAGGTGGCGCTTGGTCTGCCCGTGGCCGCGCACGCGGCCGAACGATGTTGGCGACCAGCACGCCCTGCGGCGCGAGCCGCTGCGCGGCAGGCCCGGTAGAACGTCGAGCGATTCGAGCTTGCCGGGACGCGCGCGATGGTCGTAGCCGTCGACGAAGATCGCGTCGAACTTGAGCTGGTCTGCTGCATGTAGTGGAACGCCGTCGCCGACCTGCACGTCGCAGCCGGTCGTCGTCCTCCGGCAGGCGGAAGAACTGGTGCGCGACCTGGATGACGTCGCGGTTGATCTCGATCGACCGTCACGTGCGCTTCGGGCATTTCGTGGCGGAAGAAGCGCACCAGCGACGCCGCGCCCAGGCCGATCATCAGGACCCGTGCGCGGCGGCGGCCGGAACAGCAGGAAGGACAGCATCTCCTGCGTGTAGACGAGCACCAGCCGGTCCGGCTTGCGACAGCCGCATGGCGCCCTGCACCCAGTCCGTGCCGAAATGCAGGTACCGGATGCCGGCCTCTTCCCGGATGTCGATGCTGTGACCCATCGGACGCGGACGGCGGTCAGCTCCCGTGCTCTTGATGATCAGACGCACCAGCAGCAGCAGCGAGAACGACCAGCGAAGAGCGCGCCCAGCAATCCCGGCGACGATCAGGTGCTGCGGCTTGATGCTCGACGCGTCGGCCGAGCAGGTCGCGGCCCTTGCGGACGCCGAAAAAGCTCCAGAACACCGCCAGGACGATGCGCAGGAAACCGGGCCGCTTCGGCGCGCTGCGGCGGGCCTGATCGGGGTGAGGCGGGGATTCGGACATGGTGTCGGCGTCGGCGCTGCGGGTCTTCAGCGAAGCCAAGATTGTCGGCGACGAGCTTAACAGCAGGCGGGCCTTCGGGCCGCTGCCATACCCGTTGAAATCGGCAGGGTTTTCGCCCCATCTGCCGGATAATTCCGAATTGGAAGGGATTTCCCATGCGCTTCGACAAACTGACGACCAAGTTCCAGCAGGCGTTCGCGGACGCCCAGAGCCTGGCGCTGGGCCACGACAACGGCTTCATCGAGCCGCAGCATCTGCTCGCCGCGCTGCTCGCGCAGGAAGACGGCGGCACGACGTCGCTGCTGGCCCGCGCCGGCGTGCAGGTTCCCAAACTGCAGGCCGCGCTCAAGGCAGTCGATCGACCGGCTGCCCAAGGTCGAGGGCCAGGGCGGCGAGATCACCGTTTCGCGCGATCTCAACAACCTGCTCAACCTCACCGACAAGGAAGCGACGAAGCGCGGCGACCAGTTCATCGCCAGCGAGCTGTTCCTGCTGGCGCTTGCCGGCGACAAGGGCGACACCGGCCGGATCGCCGAAGGAGGCGGGGCTCAACCGCAAGGCGCTGGAAGCGGCGATCGAAACCGTGCGCGGCGGCGCGGGCGTGAGCTCGCAGGAAGCCGAAGGCCAGCGCGAGGCGCTGAACAAGTACACGATCGACCTGACCGCGCGGGCGCGCGAAGGCAAGCTCGACCCGGTCATCGGCCGCGACGACGAGATCCGCCGCACGATCCAGATCCTGCAGCGCCGCACCAAGAACAACCCGGTGCTGATCGGCGAGCCCGGCGTGGGCAAGACGGCGATCGTCGAGGGCCTCGCGCAGCGCATCGTCAACGGCGAAGTGCCGGAGACGCTCAAGAACAAGCGCGTGCTGTCGCTCGACATGGCGGCGCTGCTGGCCGGCACCAAGTATCGCGGCGAGTTCGAGGAGCGGCTGAAGGCCGTGCTGAAGGACATTGCCGCCGACGAGGGCCAGACGATCGTCTTCATCGACGAACTGCACACGATGGTCGGCGCCGGCAAGGCCGAAGGCGCGATGGACGCCGGCAACATGCTGAAGCCGGCGCTCGCGCGCGGCGAGCTGCATTGCGTCGGCGCGACCACGCTCGACGAATACCGCAAGTACGTCGAGAAGGACGCCGCGCTCGAGCGCCGCTTCCAGAAGGTGCTGGTCGACGAGCCATCGGTCGAGAGCCACGATCGCGATCCTGCGCGGCCTGCAGGAGCGCTACGAGATCCACCACGGCGTGGAAATCACCGACCCGGCGATCGTCGCGGCGGCGGAACTCTCGCACCGCTACATCACCGACCGCTTCCTGCCGGACAAGGCGATCGACCTGATCGACGAGGCCGCCGCGCGCATCCGCATGGAAATCGACTCCAAGCCGGAAGCGATGGACAAGCTCGACCGCCGGCTGATCCAGCTGAAGATCGAGCGCGAGGCGGTCAAGAAGGAGAAGGACGAGGCGTCGAAGAAGCGCCTCGAGATGATCGACGACGAGATCGAGCGGCTCGAGCGCGAGTACGCCGACTTCGACGAGGTGTGGAAGGCCGAAAAGGCGCAGGTCGCCGGCTCGCAGCACATCAAGGAGGAGATCGACAAGATCAAGCTCGCAGATGGACGAGGCGAAGCGCAAGGGCGACTGGCAGAAGATGTCCGAGCTGCAGTACGGCAAGTTGCCGCAGCTCGAGGCGCAGCTGAAGAAGGCGGACAAGGCGCTGCACAAGGACGAGAAGAAGAAGCCGCAGCCTGCTGCGCACGCAGGTCGGCGCGGAGGAGATCGCCGAAGTCGTGTCGCGCGCCACCGGCATCCCGGTGTCGAAGATGATGCAGGGCGAGCGCGACAAGCTGCTCGCGATGGAAGACAAGATCCACAGCCGCGTCGTCGGCCAGGACGAGGCGGTGCGGCTGGTGTCCGACGCCATCCGCCGCTCGCGCTCGGGTCTGTCGGATCCGAATCGGCCGTACGGATCGTTCCTGTTTCTCGGGCCCGACCGGCGTGGGCAAGACGGAGCTGACCAAGGCGCTCGCGGAGTTCCTGTTCGACTCCGACCACGCGCTGATCCGCATCGACATGTCCGAGTTCATGGAAAAGCACTCGGTCGCGCGGATGATCGGCGCGCCGCCGGGCTATGTCGGCTATGAGGAAGGCGGCTACCTGACGGAGGCCGTGCGCCGCAAGCCGTATTCGGTGATCCTGCTCGACGAAATCGAGAAGGCGCATCCGGACGTGTTCAACGTGCTGCTGCAGGTGCTGGACGACGGCCGGCTGACCGACGGCCAGGGCCGCACGGTGGACTTCAAGAACACGGTGATCGTGATGACGTCGAACTTGGGATCGCAGCGAATCCAGCAGATGACCGACGCCGGCGACGATCCGGCGATGATCAAGATGGCGGTGCTGGCGGAAGTGAAGACGAGCTTCCGGCCGGAGTTCGTCAACCGGATCGACGAGATCGTCGTGTTCTCGCCGCTCGACGAGGCGCAGATCGCGAGCATCGCCAAGATCCAGCTCAAGGCGCTCGAAACGCGTCTCGCGAAGATGGAGATCAAGCTCGTGGCTACGGATGCTGCGCTGAAAGTGGTGGCGCAGGCAGGGTTCGATCCAGTGTACGGCGCGCGGCCGTTGAAGCGCGCGATCCAGCAGCAGATCGAGAATCCGCTGGCCAAGGAGATCCTGTCCGGAAACTACGGGCCGGGCGACACGGTCCATGTGCGCGAGAAGGGCGGCCAGATCGTCTTCGCCAAGGCGTAACCGCCACGTAACGCGGTGGGTGTAGCATTCCGTTTATCCGGCGCGCGCGATGCGTCGCCGGAACACGGCGCGGCGCGACATTCCACGATGGGAATGCGCGCCGCGCGGGCGGGCAAGTCGGCGATGCGCGACTTAAAGCGCGAGTCCGAGTTCAGGCGTGCGGCAGTCGGCCCCCGCCGAACGCCCAGTTCTCCCACTGCGTTTCCTCGAACACGATCATCACGTGCTCGGGGTCGAGGCCCGGGTCGCGCGCCAGCCCGTCCAGGATGTCGGCGAGGACCTTGCGCTTGACCTTCACGCTGCGGCCCACCGACCACAGTATTTCGATCAGCACGAACGCGTCGCTGCGGTCGGACTTGAGGTCCGGATAGCGCGGATCGAAGCGGAAATCGTCCGCGGGCAACTCGAGCACGCGCTGGAAGCGATCGGTCTCCGGCACGCCGGACGCGACGAGCGAGCGGTGGACGGCCGCCAGGACCGCCGTCTTGAAGGCGGCGGTCTTGGGTGCCAGGACGGTCAGCGTGACGAGCGGCATGGCGCCGTTGATCACACGTACGGCGCGGGATTGCGCGTGGGCGTGGCGAAGAAACTCGCGAGGGCGTCGCGTGTCCGCGTCCACACCGACGGCAGCGCCGCTTGGCGCCCCGAGATCAGCGCCTCGACGCGCCGGCCCACGACACAGAAGATCGAATCGTCCTGCGCCTCGACGATCGTCAGTCCGTCGCGTTCGACGATCCACGTGTCGCCGGTGCGCAGCACGACGTCGGTCGGGTCGCCTTCCTGCGTGATCCAGACGGTGCCGCGCGTCACGCGGACGATCGTGCCCCGCATGTCGGGGAGCATGACGTTTTCCCGTGTCTTGAGTTCGACTATCGTTCCGTGTTCGAAGCAGGCCATGGTGGTTCTCCAGTCGCATGCGTACAATGCATATCGTTGGCGGGTCCGGGAGGGTGCTCCGGGCGCCGGGCCCGGGCGGTGCCATGCCCCGGGCTCGATCAAATTGTCGTAGCGGCGGTCCGGGAGTTCAAACGGCCGATGGGAATGCCACGCATGAGTCCAGGGAATGCATAAGACGTTGCGGCGGCTGCCGTCGCTGGATTTCCTCCGCGGCTTCGAGGCGGCGGGACGACGTCTTTCGTTCACGCTGGCGGCGGAAGAGCTCTTCCTCACGCAGTCGGCGCTGTCGCGGCAGGTGAAGGCGCTCGAGGATGCGCTGGGCGTCGCGCTGTTCGAGCGCCGGCATCGCGCGCTCGCGCTGACTCCGGCCGGCGCGACGTTTCATCGCCAGGTCTCCATCCAGTTGCGCGAAATCGCGCTGGCCGCGGAGTCGGTGCGCGGACAGGAGCGCGAACCCGGCCTGACGGTGTCGACGACGGTGTCGTTCGCGGCGCTGTGGCTCATTCCGCGGCTCGCCTCCTTTCGCGCCGCGCAGCCGGCGGCGGAGGTCTACGTGTCGGCCAACGACCAGATGGTCGACCTGACGCGCGGCGACGTCGACGTGGCGGTGCGCTATCTGTCCGATGCCAGCGCGCCGCCCGGCGCGGCGCAACTTTTCGGCGAGCGGCTGCTGCCGGTGGCCAGTCCGGCGCTGCAGAAGCGTGCCGGAGCGCCGTTGAAGCAGCCGTCCGATCTCGCGCGTCACGTCCTCATCCATCTCGACGATCCGGACGGCATCATGCCGTGGCTCAACTGGCCGGCGTGGCTCACATCGAACGGCCTGCCCGGTCTCAAGCCGGCCGGATCGCTGCGCTTCTCGCTCTACGACCAGGTGATCCAGGCGACGCTCGGCGGGCAGGGCGTGGCGCTCGGCCGCATTCCGCTCATCTCCGAACTGTTGCGCGACGGCCGGCTCGTCGCGCCGTTTCCCAAGCGCTACGATTCGCCGCGCAGCTATTTCGTCATCGTCGCGCCGCATGCGAAGGACCGCGCCGACGTCGCCGCGTTCGTCGACTGGCTGCGGCACGAGGCCGCCGCGCAGTCGCATGCGGACCTGGCCCCGGACGCAAAGGTCCGGGTTCCCGCGGCCAAGCCAGCACCATCGCGCTGGCAAGCCCGGTCATGAACACGCCGTCGAATCCGCACGCCGTGCCGTCGCCGTCGCCGTGGATCGTGCGCTTTGCGCATCTGGTGCCGCCGGGCGCGCGCGTGCTCGATGTCGCGTGCGGCTACGGCCGGCACGCGCTGGTCTTCGCGGCGCGCGGCGCGCGTGTCGTCGCGGTCGACCGCGACGCGGCGGCGCTCGCCGCGCTGTCGGGCAAGGCGGGCATCGAGACTCGACAGGCGGACCTCGAGGGCGACGCGTGGCCGTTCGACGGCGAACGCTTCGACGCGATCGTCGTCAGCCACTACCTGCATCGGCCGCTGTTTCCGCATTTGCGCGCCGCGCTGGCCGAGGACGGCGCGCTGCTCTACGAGACGTTCGCGCACGGCAACGAGGCGTACGGCCGGCCGTCGAATCCGGCGTTCTTGCTGCGGCGGGGCGAACTCCTCGAACTTGCTGCCGCCGCCCCTCGCCACTCACCGTCGTGGCCTTCGAGCAGGGGCTGACTGCGATCGGCGACCGCCCCGCGGTGCTGCAACGGCTCGCGGCCGTCGGCCCGGCGCGACCTTGGCCAGCGGCGTCTCAATAGCTCGGGACAGGCGCGGCGGACGTGAAGACCCTTCGAACGCGGCCATTGGAGTAAAATGCGCTATTTTTCGTAAGCGAAGCAACAATGCTGACCGGAAGCCTCGTCGCGATCGCAACGCCCATGCAGGAGGGCGGCGCGCTCGACCTGCCTGCGCTGCGCAAGCTCATCGATTTCCATATCGCGAACGGCACGTCCGGCATCGTGATCGTCGGCACGACCGGCGAATCGCCGACGGTCACCATCGACGAGCATTGCCTGCTGATCAAGACCGCCGTCGAGCACGCGGCCGGCCGCATCCCGGTCATCGCCGGCACCGGCGCCAATTCGACCGCCGAGGCCATTCACCTTGCGCAGTACGCGACGAAGGTCGGCGCCGACTTGCACCTTTCGGTCGTTCCCTATTACAACAAGCCCACGCAGGAAGGGTTGTACCGGCACTTCCGCGCGATCGCGGAGAACGTCGCGCTGCCGATGCTGGTCTACAACGTCCCCAGCCGCACCGTCGCGGACTTGAGTACGGAGACCACGCTGCGCCTGGCTGAGGTTCCCAACATCGTCGGCATCAAGGACGCCACCGGCGACGTCGGCCGCGGCAGCGAACTCATCAAGGCGCTCGCCGTCGCGGGCCACCGCGATTTCGCGGTCTACAGCGGCGACGACCTCACGGCGCTGCCGCTCATCCTGATGGGCGGCCACGGCGTGATCTCGGTCACCGCCAACGTCGCGCCCAAGCTGATGGCGCAGATGTGCGCCGCCGCACTGGCGGGAGACATCATCACCGCGCGCGAGTGCAACAACCGCCTGCTCGCGCTGCATCGCAAACTGTTCGTCGAAGCGAATCCCATTCCGACCAAGTGGGCGCTCGCGGAGATGGGCTACATTCACAACGAACTGCGGCTGCCGCTCGTGCCGCTGTCCCCGCAATTCCACGAGACTGTCCGCGCCGCGCTTCGCGAAGCCGGCTGTCTCGCCTGACGCAAGAGGTCCTTAGCCTATGGAATCCATGTCACGCACGCCCGGGCTGCTGCCCGTCCTCGTCGCCTCGCTGACGTTCGTTGTCGCCGGCTGCTCGTCCAGCGACATCTCGCTCACCAAGCGCATCGACTACAAGTCGACGTCGAGCACGCCGTCGCTCGAGCTGCCGCCCGATCTCACGACGCCGCGCTACGACGACCGCTACCAGGTCAACACCGCGTCCGGCCTCGCCGCGCAGAATGCCGGCAAGGGTGGCCGCGGTGATCTGCTCCCGACCAGCCCGGATGCCAAGATCGTCCGCGCGGGCAGCGAGCGCTGGCTGGTCGTCAAGGCCACGCCCGAGCAGGCGTGGAACATCGTCGCGGTCGTTCTGGCAGGACAACGGCTTTGTGATCGCCGTCGACCAGCCGGCGGCCGGCGTGATGGAAACCGACTGGGCGGAGAATCGCGCCGACGCGCCGCAGGACTTCCTGCAGCGCACGATCGGCAAGGTCGTCGACGTCTTCGTGGCACGACGTACAAGCGCGACAAGTTCCGCACGCGCATCGAGCGCGGCGTCGAGCCGGGCACCGTCGAGATCTTCATTTCGCGTCGCGCGCGATGGAGCAGGTGCCGACGACCACGATCGACCACTGCCGGCGCGGCGTTCGTCTGGGCGGTGGTGCCGCCGTCGCCCGAGGTCGAGGCGGAAATGCTGACGCGCCTGATGATGAAGTTCGGCGCGCCCGAGCCCGCGGCGCGGATGGCCGTCGCATCGGCCGCCATCGCGCCGGAGAAGGCGCGCGTCGAGAAGAATGCCGACGGCACGTACAAGCTCATGGTCGACGACCAGTTCGATCGCGCCTGGCGGCGCGTCGGCCTGGCACTCGACCGCATCGGCTTCACCGTCGTCGACCGCGATCGTTCGCGCGGCGTGTACTTCGTCCGCTACGGCGATCCGGACAGCGCTGCCCAAGACCGGCGGCGAGAGCCTGTGGTCCAAGCTGCAGTTCTGGAAAGAGAACGAAAAGGACAAGCCGGAGCAATACCAGATCGTCGTCGCGGAGACAGCGCAGACCAGCATCGTCAGCGTGCAGGATCCGGGCGGCAGTCCCGACAAGACGCCTGCGAGCGAGAAGATACTCTCGCTGCTCAAGGACCAGTTGAAGTAGGGGATGCGCTTCGCGTCGATCGGCAGCGGCAGCGAGGGCAACGGCCTCGTCGTCGAGGCCGGCACCACCCGGATCATGATCGACTGCGGCTTCGGCGTGCGCGACACGGCGGCGCGCCTCGGCCGCATCGGCGTCGCGCCCGACTCGCTCGACGCGATTCTCGTCACGCACGAGCATGCCGATCACGTCGGCGGCGTGCCGGCGTTCGCGGCGCGCCACGACATTCCGGTGTGGCTCACGTTCGGCACGCTGACGATCGTCGGCGAGCGCTTCGCCAACGTCCCGCGCGTCTACGGCTTCGACAGCCACGACGTGTTCGTCGTCGGCGACTCGAGATCCTGCCGTTCCCGGTGCCGCACGACGCGCGCGAGCCCGTGCAGTTCGTCGTCACCGACGGCGCGTGGCGGCTGGGTGTCCTGACCGACCTCGGGCACGTCGACGCCCTACGTCGAGGCGAGCCTTACGCGGCTGCGACGCGCTCGTGCTCGAATGCAACCACGACCTCGACATGCTCGAGGCGAGCGACTATCCGCGCGCGCTGAAGGAGCGGATCGCCGGCCGCTTCGGCCACCTGCACAACGAAGGCGCCGGCGCGCTGCTGGCCGCGCTCGACAACAGCCGGCTGAAGCACATCGTCGCGGCGCACCTTTCGAAGCAGAACAACACGCCGGACCTGGCGCGCGCCGCGCTGGCGGCGGCGCTCGGCTGCACGGGCGACTGGATCGGCATCGCCGACCAGGCGGAAGGCTTCGACTGGCGCGAACTCGCGTGACCGAAAGCGATCAGGACGAGCCGATGGAAAAGCGGAAAAGCGCAACGAGCTCTACAAGGGCAAGGCCAAGACGGTGTACGCGACCGACGATCCGCACCGGCTCGTCATGCATTATCGCGACGACGTGTCGGCGTTCGACGGCGCCAAGCTCGCCAAGCTCGACCTGAAGGGCGAGACGAACAACAAGATCAACGCCTACGTGATGGGCAAGCTCGCCGCCGCGGGCGTTCCGACGCATTTCGTCCGCGATGCTGAACGAGCGCGAGTCGCTGGTGAAGGCGATGAAGATGGTGCCGGTCGAGTGCGTCGTGCGCAACGTCTGCGCGGGCTCGATGGCCAAGCGCTACGGCATCGCGGAGGGCACGAAGCTGCCCGAGCCGATCTTCGAATTCTTCCTCAAGAGCGACGCGCTGCACGACCCGCTGTGCAACGACGACCACATCCGCGTGCTGGGCTGGGCCAGCGTCGCCGAGATCGCGCAGATGAAGTCGCTGACGCATCGCGTCAACGCCGTGCTGAAGCCGCTGTTCGCGACCGCCGGCATCGACCTCGTCGACTACAAGCTCGAGTTCGGCCACCCGACGGACGATCCGGACGGGCGAACTGGTGCTGGGCGACGAATTCACGCCCGACGGCTGCCGGCTGTGGGATGCGAAGACCGGCGAAAAGCTCGACAAGGATCGCTTCCGCCGCGACCTGGGCGCGTGATCGAACACTACCGCGAGGTGGCCACGCGCATCGGCGCACCGCTGTGAGCTGACGCCCGGAAGCAAACCGCGGCAAGCAAAAGGCCGACCCGCGGGTCGGCCTTTTTTCGTGCGATGAACTGCGATGGATTGCAGCTATTGCTTCCGATAATTTCCTCGGTTTACTTCTTCGGCGCTTCCTTGGTCATGTCAGACTTCGCCGCATCGGCTGCGGGCGCGGCGGCAGGCGCCTCGGCAGGCTTCATCGCATCGGTGGCGGGCGCGGGGGCGGGCGCGGGCGCGGGTGCGGGCGCAGCGGCAGGCGCGGGAGCGGGAGCGGCGGGCTTCTTGTCTTCACCGCAGGCCGTCAACGCGACCGCGACCAGCGCGGCGAGAACGATCGATTTGTTCATGGTAGGTGTCCTTGAGACGAATGGATGGAAGGGGGCAGCGAGCGCAGCGCTCTGCTCGATCACATGCAACAACCGAGGAACGGTGACTATACCACAAAGGCATTGAATTCAAAGAGGTGCCCCATACCGGCGCCCGCATTGCGGTGCATCAGAGTCCCAGCACCGTGCCCGCGACGCCGGGCTCGCCGGTCGCCCAGATTTCCTCGAAGCGGGTGACCAGCGGCCGCGCCAACTGCGGCTTTTCGATCGCGAGCGACGCGCGCGGCTGGTCGATGTGGAAGCGATGCAGGAAGTGGCGGCCGTCGGCGATGACCAGAGGGTCCATCGCGATGCGCGCCTCGGGGCCGGTCTTGTAGACCGTGACAGCGCGTGGAATACAGCCGCAGCAGGTTGAGGAGGCGCGGACAGGACGCCTTCGATCCAGCGCGTGTCGTGGACGATGAGATCGAAGCGCGCAGCCGGCGCGCGGCGCAGGAACGCGGTCAGGTTGGCGGCGCGCGCCGCGGTGTCCCAGCCGGTTTGCGACAGGTCGATGTCGAACACCCTGCAGCGATTGTCGCGCCAGTCCGATCAACTCGTCGATGGCCGCGGTCTGCGCGGCGACCGTGTCGAGACGCGACTTCGCGGGGCGCGGGCGGTGTGGCGGCTTCAGGCGACGTGGAGGAATCCATGGCGTGTATCCGTCGTGGAGGAATTGAAGTGCGGCAGGCGACAGCGACACGGCGTCACGCGCCGCGAGTGTGCGTGCGTTGGCCAGTTCGGTGAGCGGTTGCCGGTCGCCGCTCGGGCCACGCGTGGGCCTCGCCGTTGACGTAGATCGCATCGTCATCGTAGAGCCATTGCGTGCGCCGGTCGAGCGCCACGCCGCGCCTGCCGATCGACCTTCGCGAACGCCGCGCGTGACATCGGCGCCGGCGGAGGCTCGAAGTAGACGTCGGGCTTGGGCTCGGACAGGAACGCACCGAGGAAGCGCGCCGTCGCGCGCGCGATTCCAGCGGATTTCCCGCAACAACGCCTCGACGCGACGCTGCATCGCTTTACTGATGCGCGCGGGTTCGCCCGAAGGCTTAAGATCGGCGTCGCCATAACGGCCTTCGAGTGCCACGCCGTCGCGCAAGTGGTCGAGGAACGCTTGCGCGATCTCCATGTGCGAAGCGGCGCGGAAGCCGATCGAATAGGTCGTGCACGGATCCACCGCGACGCCGTCGTGCGCATACGAGGGCGGCAGGTACAGCATGTCGCCGGGCGCAAGGATCACGTCGTGCGTCGGCGTGAAGCGGCGCAGGATCTTGACCGGAAGGTCGGGCCGCAACGACAGGTCGTCCTGGCGGCCGTATCGCCAGCGCCGTCGACCCTCGCCCTGCAGCAGGAACACGTCGTAGGAGTCGAAATGCGGCCCGACGCCGCCGCCGGGCGCGGCGTAGCTCACCATCAGGTCGTCGAGGCGCGCGTAGGGAAGAAAGGCGAAGCGCCGCAGCAGCGCATCGGCGGCGTCCGAGTGCAGGTTGACGCCCTGTACCAGCAGCGTCCAGCCGGTCGCGGGCAGCGTCTTGAACTCGCGCAGGACGAAACGGGCCATGCTCCAGATGTCCAACCGCCTCGTTTCCTGACGACGAGGCGCGACTCGACATCGTCGCGCGCGGCCAGTGCGACGAGTTCCGCGCGCGTGCACACGCCGGCAAATCCCGGCATCGCGCCGCGCACGAGGTGCGCCTCCTTCTGCCAGAAGCGGCGCAGAAAACCACCCGGCGCGTACCCGCCCAGCAGGGTCTTCGTGGATGCGCTCGCGGACGCCATTGGCGCGAGGTTAGCATCCTGCGCTGCCGCCCGGCCGCGATCCGTTACAATCGCGTGCCGCTGCCGTGCTGCCCGCGGGCCGTCGACGCTTCATGTCCCGGTCCGATTCCGACACCGCGGCGCACCTTCCCTTCCTTGAGAGCCGCGAGCCCCCGATGAACATATTCGCCAACACGGTTGTCACGATCTCGTTCAAGCTTTTCGATGCGGGCAACCAGTTGCTGGAGGAGTCGCCCGAGCCGGTCGTCTACCTGCACGGAACGCACTCCGGCATCTTCCCCAAGATCGAGGAAACGCTGGAAGGAAAGAAAGTCGGCGACAAGATCTCCGTCACGCTCGAACCCGCGGACGCGTTCGGCGAATACGACGCCAAGATGATCCGCATCGAGCCGGTGGCGGAACTGCCCGCCGACATCGCGATCGGCGGTTATCTCGTCGCCGAACAGGACGGCAACGAGGTCGTCTGGCGCGTCACGGGAATCGCCGACGGCAAGGCGGTGCTCGACGGCAACCATGAACTCGCCGGCCAGCGGCTGCGCTTCGATTGCGATGTGCTCGACGTACGCGCCGCGTCGCCGGACGAAATCGCGCACGGCCACGCGCATGGCGCCGGCGGTCACCACCATTGAGCAATATGGGCTGCGCGCTCGCCAGGATTTTGCGTCGGTCTTTGCCGTCCGCTAGGCGTCGGTGAGTTTCTTCAGCGCGTAGAGCGCCTCGAGCGCCTCGCGCGGCGACAGCGTGTCTGGATCGAGCGCGAGCAGTTTCTCCAGCACGTCGGCGGCGCGGTGATCGGTTGCGGCTGCCGTCTGCGGCCCCGGCGGCTGCGCCGACCCAAACAGATCGTCCTGTGTCGCGTTGCGCGCTGAGAACTGGTCGAGCCGCGACAGGTAGGCCTTCGCTTGCCGGACCGTCTCCGCGGGTACGCCGGCCAGTTTCGCCACCTGCAAGCCGTAGCTGCGATTCGCGGGGCCGTCCGCGACGGCGTGCAGGAATACGATGCCATCCTTGTGCTCGGCGGCGTCGAAATGCACGTTGGCGCAGCCTTCCAGTTCGGCGGCGAGCGCCGTCAGTTCGAAGTAGTGCGTCGCGAAGAGCGACAGGCAGCGATTGCGCTCGGCCAGCCGGTGCGCGATCGCCCACGCGAGCGCAAGGCCGTCGAACGTCGACGTGCCGCGGCCGATTTCGTCGATCAGCACGAGGCTTTCCGGCGTCGCGCGATTGAGGATGTAGGCGGCCTCGGTCATCTCGACCATGAACGTCGAGCGGCCGCCGGCCAGGTCGTCCGAGGCGCCGATACGCGTATAGATCGCGTCGAGCGGTCCCAGCACCGCCGCTTCCGCCGGCACGCCTATGCCGCAATATGCGAGCAGCGCCACGACGGCCGTCTGCCGCATGTACGTCGACTTGCCGCCCATGTTGGGACCCGTGACGATCAGCAGCCGGCGGTCCTGCGCCAGTGTCACGTCGTTGGGGATGAAGCTGTCCACTTGTTGCTCGACCACTGGATGCCGGCCGCCGCGAATCGCAATGCCCGGCGCATTGGTGAAGGACGGACGCGTGAGACGCAGCGCATCGGCGCGCTCCGCGAGATTGGCCAGCACGTCGAGCGAGGCCAGCGCCGCGGCAACCGCTTGCAGCGAAGATATCGCCGGCGCCAGGTCGTCGAGCAGCCGTTCGAACAGCAGTTTCTCGCGCGCCAGCGCGCGCTCCTGCGCGGAGAGTGCTTTGTCCTCGAAGGTCTTCAATTCCGGCGTGATGTAGCGCTCCGCATTCTTGAGCGTCTGCCGGCGGCGGTAGTCGTCGGGGATCTTCTCGACGTGCGTGTTGGTGACCTCGATGTAGAAGCCGTGCACGCGGTTGTATTCGACCTTGAGGTTGGCGATGCCGGTGCGCTCGCGCTCGCGCGCTTCCAGCGCCACGAGGAATTCGCCGCAATGGGCGTCGATCGCGCGAAGCTCGTCCAACTCGGCGTCGAAGCCTTCCGCGATGACGCCGCCGTCGCGCACCAGCGCCGCCGGCTCGGGCGCGATGGCCCGCGCAAGCAATGCGTGCCACTGCGCATCGACATCGAGATCGGCGGTCGCGGCGCGCACCAGCGGCGAATCGACGCCGGCGACAGCAGCGCGCAGGTTGGGGATCCGCGCCAGCGTGTCGCGCAGGCCTGCCAGGTCGCGCGGGCGCGCGTTGCGCAATGCGATGCGCCCGACGACGCGTTCCACGTCGATGGTCCTCTTCAGCCCAGCGACGAGCGCGCGCGTGTCCGTTGCGTGGGCGCGCATCGCGTCGGTCGCGTCGTGGCGCGCCGCGGCCTTGCCCTGCGAGCGTAGCGGCTGCGTCAGCCACACGCGCAGCAGCCGGCTGCCGGCGGCCGTGGCGCAGCCATCGAGCAGCGAGAACAGCGTCGGCGACGCGTCGCCCGACAAGGTCGCGGTGATCTCGAGGTTGCGGCGGGACGCGGGGTCCAGCCCGATGAATTCGCTGGCCGTCTCGACGGTGAGCGACCGAATGTGCGCGAGTGCTGATTGTTGCGTCGCGCCCGCGTAGTCGAGCAGCGCGCCGGCGGCGCCGACGGCCAGCGGCGACTCGTCCACGCCATAGGCGGCGAGATCGAACGTGCCGAGCTGCTTGGCCAGCGCGCGTGCCGCGGCGGCCGCGTCGAATTTCCACGCCGCGAGCGAACGGACCGGCGGCATGCCGCCGCGCAACGCGGGCGCCGGCATCTCGTCGGGGAGCAGCAGTTCGGCCGGCGCGATGCGCTCCAGCACGCCGGCCGCTTCGGAAAGCGGAACTTCGGTCAGCGTGAAGGCGCCCGACGCGAGATTGAGCCACGCGATGCCGGCCCGTTTGCCCTGCGGCAGGAATGCGGCGAGCAGACAATCACGCTTCGCGTCGAGCAGGTTCGCGTCGGTGAGCGTGCCGGGCGTGACGATGCGCGCCACGCGCCGCTCGACCGGGCCCTTGCTCGTCGCCGGATCGCCGAACTGCTCGACGATGACGACGGATTCGCCGTGCTTCATGAGTTTGGCGAGGTGCGGCTCGAGCGAGTGGTAGGGAACGCCTGCCATCGGGATGGGCGCGCCCGCCGATTGGCCGCGCGACGTCAGCGTGATGTCGAGGAGCCGCGACGCATGCTCGGCGTCGGCGTAGAAGAGCTCGTAGAAATCGCCCATCCGGTAGAAGACCAGCTTGTCCGGATGCTCCGCCTTGGCGCGAAGATACTGCTGCATCATCGGCGTATGTCGTCCGAGATCAGCGTGAGGAACTCCCTGTTTCATGTTGATTTCTTCGAAGAAAACACCATATGCGTCAATAGGTTGAACGAAGATAGATACTGCGCATGTGTTGCTTCGTGTTCACCGTTGTTGATGCTTGTTCATGCGCATCGACGGATTCTGGTATAGGTTCTCAGACAGCATGAGCGGGGCCGCTTATCTTACCGGGGCGCATGTTTCCCGACACAAGTATTCGAGTCCGCCGTTGACTGACGGGGCATGTCCCGGTTTTCGACTGGAAGCGCTGCGGCCTATTTTTTTCCAAAGGGGGTGGCAATGCGACGCAATGTGATTTTTGGTGTCGTGCTGGCAGGCCCGTTGACCACCGGCTGCTTTCGGCTGCGGATTCAACCGATCGACGCAACAGTTTGGTGGAATCGTTCAGCTGGTGTTTCGAAGTTTAATGTTTTCCTAGGGCGCTCGTTCAATCTTCTGGCCACGGCGTTGAGCTTGGCTTGCGAGTAGCCTGAGAGGTCTGTTCCCTTGGGGAAGTACTGCCGCAAGAGCCCGTTGGTGTTCTCATTGCTGCCACGCTGCCAGGGGTTCTGAGGGTCGCAGAAGTAAACCTTGATGTCGGTTGCCAGGGTGAAGCGCTTGTGATCGGCCATCTCCTTGCCCCGATCCCAGGTCAGCGACTGGTAGAGCTGGTCCGGTAACTTGCGCGCGTTCTTGATCAACGCGTCGATGACGGTCTCGGTGTCCTTGCCGGCAACCTTCACCAGCATCACATAGCGTGTCTGACGCTCGACCAACGTCGCAATCTGGCTGTTCTTGCTGCCGAACAACAGGTCGCCTTCCCAGTGACCGGGCACCGCCCGGTCTGCCACGTTGGCCGGACGCTCGCTGATCGAGACGGCGTCGGTGATGCGGCCGTGCTGGTCCGTCTTCTGGGTGTGATGGCGCGACCGGCGCATCACTCGGCTGCGCCGCAAATGCGCCACCAGTTCCTTCTTCAGGGCGCCGCGGGCCTGGATGAACAGGCTGCGATAGATGGTCTCGGGTGACACCTGACGGCTCGGATCGTCTGGATAAGTGCGCTTGAGCCAACCGGCAACCTGCTGCGGTGACCACTGCAGTCGGAGCTTGCCGGCCACGAGGCGCGCCAGCACTCGGTTCGCCGCCAGCTTACCGACCTTGGGACGCCGGCCTCGATCCCAGGCGGACTGGTCGGCCCGACTCGCTCGGTAGCATGCTTGGCCACCGTTGCGCTTGATCTCCCGACTGATCGTGGACGGCGCTCGGCCGAGTTGCGCGGCGATCGAACGCATGGAATGACCCGCAACCACCGCGCGCGAGATCTCTTCCCGTTCGGCCAGGGTCAGCGCCAATCGAGAGCGGCGCCGTGGGGCGGGACGGATCCCGCCGGTCGCGGCCAGAATCCCCTGTATCGACGAGTGGTTCCGATCAAACAACTGGGCGATCTGCTGCAGCGACTCGCCCTTCTGCCAGCGCTCCCACATCAGCGCCTTCTGGCTCTCCGTGTAATGGATCCGAGGTCTCATCTGCAACACTCCTCTGATGGCTCACGCCATAGTGTGTTGCATCCACCGGTTGAGCCCGCAGTCGATTGCAGACGTTTTCGAGTCAGATGAGGGCGATCCGGCGCAATTGATGCCCAAAGCAAGCCGCCGCAACCAATTCAATCAACGGCTTGCCCCTGGGCGGGCCGCTTTCGCTTCGGACAAGAACGATGTGTGTAGGGCATCAAATCGTGCTAGTTTTGGCCGGCAATCGCCACGCGAATGGGACGATGACGAATTACGACGCGCTTCTCGACGACCTGGTCGCTGCCAACCGCATCCTCGCCGGGCTCGGCGTGGTCGACGGGTTCGGCCACGTCAGCGTGCGCCATCCCGAGCACCCGGATCGCTACTTCCTCTCGCGCTCGCTTGCGCCGGAGCAAGTGACGCGCGATGACCTCATGCTGTTCGACCTCGCCTCGGTGCCGCAGAACGGCGACACTCGTGCGCCCTATCTCGAGCGCTTCATCCACGGCGAAATCTATGCGCGCCGCCCGGACGTGGCGTCGGTCGTGCACAGCCACGCGGCGGCCGTGGTGCCCTTTTCAGCATCGACAGTCGAATTGAAGCCGATCTATCACATGTCGAGTTTTCTGCACACGGGCGCGCCGGTGTTCGAGATCCGCGAGAAATTCGGCATGACGGACATGCTCATCCGCAACAGCGCGCAGGGTGCGGCGCTTGCCGAGGCCATCGGCACGGGCGCAGTCGTGCTCATGCGAGGCCACGGCTATTGCGCCGTAGGCGCGGACATCCCGGAGGCGGTATTCCGCGCGTACTACACGCAGCTCAACGCCGAGCTGCAGCAACGCGCGGTCGGTCTCGGTGGCGACAATCAGCTTTCTCGCGGAGGAGGAGGGTGCGCTGTACGACGAGACCAATCGCAAGGTCATCGGCCGGCCATGGGGAATGTGGAAGGCCAGATTCGCGCCGAAGTGATAGCGCAACAGCGGAGGACGCATGGTCGTATCGAACAAGGTTTTCTCTGTCGTCATGGCCCTCGCGACGACGCTCGTCGCGGCCACGGCCATCGGGCAGGCGGCGTATCCGGACAAGCCGATCAAGCTCGTCGTGCCCTTCGCGCCCGGCGGGGCATCGGACCTCACGGGACGCACGCTCGCGCAGAAGATGGGCGACTCGATGGGCCAGCCCATCGTCGTCGACAACAAGCCCGGCGCGAACGGTGCGATCGGCACCGACCTGGTCGCCAAGGCCGCGCCCGACGGCTACACGATCGTGCTCACGGATCGCGGCTCGCTCACGGTGAATCCCGCCCTGTATGCGAAGTTGCCGTACGACCCGATCAAGGACTTCAGCTACATCGGGATCGCCACGGATGGGCCGTATGTGCTGGTGGTCAATCCCAAGCTCAATGTGAATACGCTCGCGGAGCTCGTCGCGCTTGCGAAAGCGAAGCCGGGTACGCTCAACTATTCGAGTTTCGGCATCGGCAGCATGGCGCAGTTGAATCTCGAAGCGCTCAACCAGAAGATGGGCATCGATCTCACGCACGTGCCGTACAAGGGCGCCTCGCCGGCCGCGCAAGCCGTGGTTGCCGGTGAAGTCGGTGTGACCATCGCCGCGGTGCCGGCGGTGCAGGGCTTCATCAAGGACGGTCGCCTGCGTGCGCTCGCCGTCGGGTCGGACAAGCGCTTTTCGGTGTTGCCGGATGTGCCCACCATGACGGAGGCCGGTGCCTCGAACGACATCCTGCTGCCCACCTATTTCGCGCTGCTCGCGCCGCCGAAAACGCCTCCGGCGATCATCGCGAAGCTCAACGAGGCGATGAAGAAGGCGCTGGCGGATCCCGTCGTTGCGGAACGGCTCGCCGGGGCCGGCCTTGTTCCCGTCGGCAGCACGCCGGAAGCGATGGCGGCCAGCATCAAGCAGGACCTGCCGCGCTTTTCCGCGCTGGTGAAGTCGATCGGGATCAAGCCGGAGTAGATCCCTATCGCATTTTTCACATCGATCCATGCAGTTCTATCTCAACGGTTACAGGCCCGGCGACCCGCAAGTGCTTCCGGCCGCTCCGGGCGCGATGGAGGCGTCGGAGGGCCTTGCGGACGAAGTGGATGTCCTCATCGTCGGCTGTGGTCCCGCCGGCCTCGTCCTCGCTGCACAGTTGGCCGCCTTCCCCGACATCAAGACGCGCATCGTCGACAGGAGGCCGGGCCCGCTCGAACTGGGCCAGGCCGACGGCATCGCCTGCCGTACGGTCGAGATGTTCAACGCCTTCGGGTTCGCCGAGCGCTTGCTCAAGGAGGCGTACTGGGTCAACGAAACGGTCTTCTGGAGGCCGGATCCCAAGGACCGTACGAAGATCGTCCGCAGCGGGAGGATCCAGGACACCGAGGATGGCTTGTCCGAGTTCCCGCACGTGATCGTCAACCAGGCACGCGTGCATGATTACCTGTTGGAGGTCATGCGCAAGTCGTCCACCAGGCTGGTGCCGCACTACAACCTCCACGTCAAGAACGTCGAGGTCGGCGATTCGAGCGATTACCCGGTGACGGTTACGCTGCAGCGAATGGAGCCCGACCGTCAAGGGCAGGAGGAAATTGTCCGGGCGCGCTACGTCGTCGGCTGCGATGGCTCGCGCAGCAGCGTCCGGCAATCGATTGGCCGCTCCCTGGTGGGCGACGTGGAAAACCAGGCGTGGGGTGTCATGGATGTCCTGGCGGTCACCGACTTCCCGGACATCCGCTTGAAGTCGGTGATTCAATCCGACAACGAGGGGAACGTCCTCGTCATTCCCCGCGAGGGCGGCTACCTGGTCCGCCTCTACATCGAGCTCGACAAGCTCAACCCGGATCAGCACCTGACGACGAAGGACATCACCACGGATCAGCTGATCGCGGCCGCAAACCGGATCATTCATCCTTACACGCTGGACGTCAAAGACATCGCCTGGTGGTCCGTGTACGAGATCGGCCAACGTCTCTGCGACAAGTTCGACGATGTGCCGCAGGAGGCGATGAAAACCCGCTTCCCGCGCGTCTTCATCGCCGGCGATGCGTGTCACACCCACAGCGCGAAGGCCGGGCAGGGCATGAACGTGTCGATGCAGGACACCTTCAACCTGGGATGGAAGCTTGCGTCGGTTCTGCAAGGCAGGAGCGCACCTTCGCTGCTGCACACGTACTCGGCCGAACGGCAGGCGATAGCCAAGGAGCTGATCGACTTCGATCGCGAGTTTTCCAGGATGTTCAGCGCGCCGACGAAGAAGTCTGAATGCGCCGAGCGCCAAGGCGTGGATCCGGCGGAGTTCCAGTCGTACTTCGTCAAGCAGGGGCGCTTCACCGCGGGGACCGCGACCCAGTATATGCCTTCGCTGATTTGCGCCGAGCCCGCGTTTGCGCATCTCGCGACCGGCTTCCCGGTTGGCATGCGCTTTCACTCGGCGCCCGTCATCCGCCTGGTGGACGCCAAACCGGTGCAGCTTGGACATGCCGCGCGTGCAGACGGCGCCTGGCGAATCTATGCATTTGCGGATTCGCGGATTCCGGAGGATCCCGCGTCACGCATCGGTGCGCTGTGCAAGTTCCTCGACGGCGACAAGTCTCCGATCAAGCGGTTTACGCCGAGCGGCAGCGATAGCGACTCGGTGATCGACGTCCGGGCCATCTTCCAGCAAGGACATCGTGACCTCGCCGTCAACGGAATGCCGAAAGTCTTGCTCCCCAGGAAGGGGCGCTTTGGCCTGGTCGACTACGAGAAGATGTTCTGCCCTGACGTCAAGGCCGGGATGAACATCTTCGAGATGCGGGGCGTCAATCGCGAGCAGGGCTGCATGGTCGTCGTCCGACCGGACCAGTACGTCGCGAACGTGCTCCCGTTGCACGGCTTCGACGCACTCGCCGATTTCTTCGCAGGATTCATGATCGAGGCCAAATAGTCTGATCTACATCAACAAAGTTTTCCGCGCATACGCTAAGAAGGAGGCAATCGCAAAGGAGAATTATTGTGAGCGACCAAAGACCGGGCATTCCCCGCGGAATGCAGCTACTTCATGACCCACTGCTCAACAAGGGCTCGGCCTTCACGGAGAGCGAACGCGATGCGCTGGGACTGCGCGGCCTCCTTCCGCCGCACGTGCACACGCAAGAGGAACAGGCGGAACGCGTGCTCGTGAACCTGCGCAAGATCGCCGACCCGCTGGATAAATTCGTTGCGCTGAATGCCCTCCACGACCGCAACGAGGCCCTGTTCTTCCGGGTCGTGTGCGACAACGTCGACGAAATCCAGCCGTTCATTTATACGCCAACCGTAGGCCTTGCATGCCAGCGCTTTGGACACATTTTCCAGCGGCCGCGCGGGATGTTCATCAGCATCAACGATCGGGGACGGGTTGCCGACGTCTTGCGCAACTGGCCGCTCAAGGCCGGCATCATCGTCGTCACCGACGGCGAACGGATTCTCGGACTGGGCGACCAGGGCGCGAACGGCATGGGCATTCCAGTTGGCAAACTGTCGCTATACACCGCTTGCGCCGGCGTGCATCCCTCCATTTGCCTGCCGATCACGCTCGACATGGGCACCAACAATGAGACGCTCCTCAACGATTCGTACTACGTCGGCGTGCGCCGCAGACGCGTCACCGGCGCTCCCTACGACGAGCTGATCGAGGAGTTCGTCACGGCCGCGCGCGAGGTGTTTCCTGACGTGATCATTCAGTTCGAAGACTTCGCCAATCACAACGCGTTCCGTCTTTTGGACAAATATCGCGACCGCATATGCACGTTCAATGACGATATCCAGGGCACGGCAGCCGTCGCGTTGGCGGGCCTCCTGTCTGCGCTGCGCATCAAGGGCGGCACGCTCGCGGATGAGAAGCTGCTGTTTCTCGGTGCCGGTGAGGCGGCGACGGGAATGGCCGACCTCGCCGTTGCAGCGATGGCGAGGCACGGAGTGGATGTCGCGCAGGCGCGCAGGAAAATATGGCTGTTCGATTCCAAAGGACTCGTGGTCAAATCACGAAAGGATCTCGCGACGCAAAAGCTGCCCTACGCGCAGGAGCACGAACCCGTGGGCGATTTCCTCTCTGCCGTGAAAGTCCTGAAGCCGAGCGGAATCATCGGCGTCGCGGCGGTCGGTGGTACGTTCACGCAGGAAGTGCTGCGGACGATGGCCGAATACAATGCGCGGCCGATCGTCTTCGCGCTGTCCAATCCAACATCGAAGGCAGAATGCACGGCCGAGCAGGCGTACCAGTGGACCGATGGACGCGCTCTGTTTGCGTGCGGCAGCCCGTTTCCGGCGGTATCGGCAGCGGGCAAGACATTCGTGCCGCGGCAGGGCAACAATTCGTACATTTTCCCCGGAGTCGGACTTGGCGCGATCGCATGCGGTGCCACGCGCATTACCGAGAAGATGTTCCTCGCGGCAGCCGATGCACTCGCGTTGCAAGTCACCCAGGCGGACCTCGATCAAGGAAGCCTTTATCCGCCGTTGGCCAATATTCGTCATGTGTCGGCGCACATCGCGGCAGGTGTCGCTGAGGTCGCATATCAAAGCGGGTTGGCGTCCAAGCCGCGGCCGGCGAACCTGCTCGAGTTTGTCGAAAGGCAGATGTACGACCCTCGCTATCCCGTGTACGCATAGAGGGTCTTGCGACCCGGCGCAGCTTAAGCCCGCCCCTGATCGAGGCGAAAGTGACTGGAGCCGGCGCCGGCCGTCGACGGAAGCCATGAGAACAACCGCCGCGATCGGCCAGTCCTACGAGTGCGATTGGGGTCCGGTGGAAAAGGCAGTTTCCAGACGCCGGGCGAATTCCGGCAATGCTTCACGTGGCAAGTGGTTGATGCCCGCCGCCTCCGCTCGGCCGCCACCGGTCTTGAACTGGAGGCACAACGCGTCCGCACCGGTCCGGAGTGTCAGGGGCGCACGCACGCTCACCATGTATCCCCCTTGTGCGTTTGGTGTGAGCACCGCATGCGCCAGACCGGGAAAGCGGTTCGCCAGGTGATTGCTGAAGACGCCGCAGACACGACGGCTCCAAGCGGCGTCAGGCAGGACATAGATGGTGGCACGATCAAACGCCAGCTGGGGATCGACTTCGCTCGCCATCGCGAGATCGTCGCGTCGACCATTGCGCAGGCGTGCGATGATCGGCTCCGAGCGGAGAAATTGAAACGGATCGGTGTAACGATGCATGACCTGATACAGCACCGCGGGTGGAATGATGAGATCGCTCATGTTCTCGCCATACGCGTTGTACGCGAGGTCCTCGCCAAGTTCGCGCAGCTGGGCGAGCTGCTCGCCGCTCAGAGCCAAGGATCGGGCGAGCTCGCGTGCGGCATCAGGCAGGTTGTCGCCGAATGCCGCCACGATGGCCCAAATGCGTTGTTTCCCGTCAAGGTACCGGTCGACGAGCATGGCCGTACACACTCCGGCGGACGTGTCGATGATCGCCTTCAGGCCCGGGTGGTGCGGCAAGTCGCCGGCATGGTGATGGTCGAAATATTGCACGACCACTCCCCGATCGAGCAGCGTAACGAGTGCATCGTGGTTAGTCGCGGCTGATATGTCGAGTGCCGTCACCGCGTCGCCGCGCTGTGCGGGCACGCGCTGAAGCAACGCAATGTCGCGTTTGACGCCGCTGACGAGCACCGAATCGAGCGGCGTCTCCAGCCGGAGCTGGTGCAGCGCACACAGGCCGTCGGCGTCGCCGTTGAAGACGTCAAACTGGGTCATGGCCGGCAACGGCCCGCGGTTCCGATCCGCTCGGCTAGCCCGCGCCAGGACGCCGGCTCACGGGCCCGCGCGAGCGGGGCCTCGCTGTCGTAGGTGACCGCGTTTGCGCGCTCGTCCGGCGCGAGCGGCTCCTGCACGAGCAGCTGATGGTCGAGCACCGCCAGGTCCGCGTCCGACGCATCGCGCCCTTCAATCGCGCGGCGCGTAATGCGCTCGCGCAGTGTTGACTCGCTGGCGCAGAAGGTCACGATCGCAAACGGAACCTGTAGATCAGCCGCGAGCTTGCGAAACAGATCGCGCTGCCAGCGCTCCAGGAACGCCGCATCGACAAGGACGACATGGCCGGTGGATGCGACGACGCGGGTCAACTTGCACACGTGGCGGTACGTGGCCTCGGTCGCGTCGGGGCCGTAGAGCCCGCGGGCGATGCCGGCGGACGATCGCTCGCGCGGCGCCAGCCCATGCAAGCGTTTGCGCTCGACATCGGTGCGAATGCGTACCGCGCCCAGGACTTCCAGCAGCGCTTGAGACAGGGTTGTCTTCCCGGAGCCGGCGAGGCCATGCGTGAGGACAATGGCCGGCTGCGGCGACTGCGCGTATGACCGGGCGAGATCGACATAGCCACGGTGCTCGGCGAGGAGGGCTCGTCCCGCGTCGTCGGAACCCAGCTGCACGGCACGCAGGCGTGCGACCTTGGCCCGCACCATCGCGCGATAGACGAGATAGAAGCGCAGAACCGACAGGCCCGCGTAATCCCCCGTGATCTCAAGATAGGCATTGAGAAAGCGCTGCCCCAGGTCGCCGCGGCCGCGATCCTGCAGGTCCATTACCGTGAAGGCGATCTCGCTCATCACGTCGATCCAACGCATCGCATCGTTGAATTCAATGCAGTCGAAGATGGTGAGCTCGCCGTCGATGCGCGCGATGTTGCCAAGATGCAGGTCGCCGTGGCATTCGCGGATGAATCCGCCGCGCTGCCGCCCGCAGAGTTCGGTGTAACGGGCATTGTGCTCATGCTTGGTCCACAGCGCGAGCGCGTCGAATTCTGCGCGTTCGCCGGGCGCTGCCGAGAGGGGGAGGATCTGTGCGAAATTTTGCAGCGCAATCCCCAGGATGTCATCGGGCCGGCCGAATGTGCTGTCAGGCGCGGCGACTTCAATGGAAGCATGAAAGGCGGCGACCTGGACGGCCAGCGCGTCGATATCGGCCGCGCCGAGCTCGTTACGCGAGAGCAGCCGGCTCGCGAGCGCCTCCTGGGAGAACTCGCGCATCTTGACGGCATATTCGAGCGCCTGACCGTCTCCGCCAACAACCGGGGCGTCGATCGTCCCTGTTATGGCCACGACATCGAGATAAAGCGCCGGCGCAAGGCGACGGTTTAGCTTCAGTTCCTGCTCGCAGTAGTATCGCCTTTTCGCGAGCGTGGTGAAGTCGAGAAAGCCCAGGTCAACGTTCTTCTTTATCTTGTATGCGTGCTTCCCCGTCAGCAGGACGTAGGAGATATGGGTTTCCAGGACGGTGACGCACGCGCAGTCGTCGCCGAAAACCGCTGGTGTGCGCAGGGACGCAATAAGCCGCGCCTGATCGCTGGCCCCTAAGGCCGTCGCCGCATCCATATCGCGTCTTCCTGCTCCAGCTCCTCGAGCCGCGCTTCGATCTCGTACACTGAGCGATCGAGCTCCGGCAGCAGCACGTCCTGCAGGGCACGGGCGCGCCGTACCGACCGTTGGTATTCGAGCGACAGGCGCTCAAGATTGCCCGCGACGGCGGCAAGCGGCGCGGCCGCGACCAGCAACGCCGCGAACGCGCGGCGGCAGGCTTCGGCTTCGGGCGAAGGGTCGAAGGCAGGCAAGGCGGCCACAGTGCCGACATCGAGCGCCACATCTTGCAGCCGCACACCCATCAGCGTGCGCCGCGTGTCGCGCAGGCTCGCGCTTCGCCGCGTCCGGCGCTGGGTAGACTTGGAGTCCGTGGAGACCATGACGGGCAACGGCCGCTTCGAGCGCCTCGGTCGCGGCCGAACGTGCGGCGGAGAAAGCCTGCTTGAGTGCGCGGTAGCGCTCGAGCTCGCGCAGAATCTCGCCGGCGAGGAGCAGGCACTTCTCGTCGAGGAACACGTAGCCATCGTGCATCGCGCGACGCTCGTCCTTCATTTCGAGCACCACGCTGCGGGTGGGTGTGCCGTCGCTCATGTTCGCGCCGCTCCTCCCGCGAGATGCCGCTCGATCTGCGCGTCGGACAGGCGTGAGAGCTCGCTGGTCGGCAGCCCCGCAAGCAGCTCCCACCCCGCGGCCATGCTTTGCTCCAGCGAGCGCGATCCCGTCTGCGCCACCAGCTCCTCCTCGAAGGCGTGCCGAAGGCGAGGTAGTGCCGGTCGGTGTCTGCGAGTCCTTCCTCGCCGACGACGCTGGCGAGCACACGAGCCTGCACCGCGCGCGCATACGCGGCGTAGAGCTGGCTCGACAGTGCCGGGTGATCGGGGTGCGTGTATTGACCGCCGGTGCCGTCCTTCATCAACCGGGACAACGAAGGCAGCACGTTGACCGGCGGATAGATGCCGCGCCGGTCGAGGTCGCGCGAGAGGACGATCTGGCCTTCGGTGATGTAACCGGTCAGGTCCGGTATCGGGTGACCAATGTCATCGGCGGGCATCGTCAGTATCGACAGTTGGGTCAGCGTTCCCGGGTAGCCGCGCAAGCAGCCCGCGCGCTCGAACAGCGTTGCGAGATCGGAGTACATGTAGCCCGGAAAGCCTTTGCGGCTGGGAATCTCGCCTTTCGACGACGAAACTTCGCGCAGCGCTTCCGCGTAGTTCGTCATGTCGGTGAGGATCACGAGCACGTGCTTGCCACAGGTGAAGGCAAGGTATTCGGCCGCGGTGAGCGCGAATCGCGGCGTCAGCAGGCGCTGCGTCGATGAATCGCTGGCGAGGTTGAGGAACAGCGCGGTGCGCTCGAGCGCGCCACCCTGCTCGAGGCTGCGCCGGAAGTATTCCGCGCTGTCGTAGGGGACACCGATGCCCGCGAACACGATGGCAAATTCGCCACTCCGCGCGTGCGTGAGTCGCGCGTGCGTCGCGATGTCCATCGCGAGGCGATCGTGCGGCAATCCGCCGACGGAGAAGAGCGGCAGCTTCTGGCCACGCACGAGACTGTTCATCAGGTCGAGTGTCGTGATGCCCGTCTCGATGAAATCCCGCGGCATCGCGCGCGCGACGGGGTTGATCGGCAGTCCGTCGATGCGCAAGGCGCTCGCGCGCCGCGACCGGCGGCCCGCCGTCGATCACCTTTCCGTTGCCGTTGAAGATCGCGTCCGAGAATCGACGGCGCGACGCCGAACGTCAGCGGCTCGCCGAAGAACCGGACGACGGTGCCGCCGAGCGTGAGCCCCGCGGTCGATTCGAGGACCTCGATGGTAAGGAATTCATCGTCGATGGCCGCCACACGTCCGAGGCGGATGCGTCCGTCGCCGCCGAGCACTTCGACGGCGTCCTGCAGGCCGACATCGAGGGTGCGTCGCAGGAACAGGAGCGGCCCTTCGAGCCGCGTCGCTGCGCCTTCAACCGTGGGACGCATCGCGAGCTCCGGTTTGTCGGTGAGTGCCGCGAATTCGCGTTCGATCGCCGCCTGCAACGTGTCGAGGCGCGAAAGCTCCGTGTCCGCGATGTCCTCGCCCAGCCGCTGCAGCGGCCGGACGCACGCCATCTGCACGATATCCGCCGGCGCGATGCCTGCCGCGACGGCACGCTCCGCCAGATCGAAGAAGAGGTCGAGCAGGCGCATCATTGCGGCCTGCCGCGAGGGTGCGCACACACGATCGTTGTCCGAGAACGCGGACTGGCGCAGGAACGCGTCGTTGACGAGACCTGCGCAGAACAACGTGAGTTGCTGGCGCACCGGCAAGGCATCCTTGCCGATGATGCGCGCCATCCGTTCGAGGCGTGCCTCTTCGTCGAGCAGCGTCAGGAATCGCCGCCGCAAAGCGAGCCAGCGAACATTGCCCTGCGCTGCCCACCACGGCGCGAACTCGCGCGCATCTTCGGCATACGACTGCAGAGGATGGATGGCCGGATAGAACCGCGCCTGGGCGCGCTTGACGTCGAGCGCCCAGAACGTTTTCACGTAGCGCTTGGTGTGCGACGTGACGGGCTCCGAAAAATCTCCGGAAGGCGGACTGATGGCACCGATGATCGTGACCGAACCGACACCGCCGCACAGCGGCTCGACCAGTGCCGCGCGTTCGTAGAAATCCGCCAGCCGCGACGACAGGTATGCGGGATAACCGCCCTCGCCAGGAAGTTCGCCGAAGCGCCCGGACACCTCGCGCAGCGCCTCGGCCCAGCGCGAGGTCGAATCCGCCATCAGTGCAACGTGCAGTCCCTGGTCGCGAAAATATTCGGCGACGGTCACGGCGGAATAGATCGACGCTTCACGCGCCGCGACCGGCATGTTCGACGTGTTGGCGATGATCACCGTGCGCTCCATGAGCGGCCGGCCGGTGCGCGGATCGGTGAGCTTGGGGAAACTCGTCCAGCACGCCGGCCATTTCGTTGCCGCGTTCGCCGCAGCCGAGATAGACGATGACGTCGGCGTTGCAGCCTTTCGCGAGCGCTTCGAGCAGCACGGTCTTCCCGGTGCCGAAGCCGCCGGGAATCGCGGCTTTGCCGCCACGTGCCACCGGAAACATGCTGTCGAGGATCCGCTGACCGGTGACCAGCGGCTCGCTCGACGGAAGGCGGGCGGCGACCGGACGCGGCGCGCGCACCGGCCATCGATGCATCATCGCGAGCGTGCGCTCGCGGCCGCCCGCGTCGCGCAGCGTGCACAGGACCGCGTCCTCGGCGTACTCGCCGGCATCGACCATCGCCAGGATCTCACCCTCGACATCGGGTGGCACGAGGCACTTCTGCGGAATGCCGCTTGCGCTGGCAATCTCGCCCAGGATCGCGCCGCCGCGCACCGTCGCACCATGTTCAACGCGCGGGGTGAAGAGAAACCGTTGCGAGCGCGACTGGCGCATCCCGGGCTGCACGAATGCCGTGTCGGCGCCGGCGAGCGGCCGCAACAGCCCGTCGAAGATGCGGCCGAGCAGCCCCGGACCGAGAGGTATCGCGAGCGGCATGAGATCGCCCTCGACTATCGTGCCCGGCTTCAGCCCCGTCGTGTCTTCGTAGACCTGCGCGACGATTTCGTCGCCATCGATGCGCACGACTTCGCCCAGCAACGCGTCGTCGCCGACACGCACTGCTTCGCGCATCGCGAACGGACCCGAGGCCTTGGCGCGCAGCACCGGGCCGGCGATCCAGCGAATCGTCGCGCGGCTCACGCGTCGCCTTCCAGCGCCCGAGCAGCCTGGAGCCGATCTCGGCACGATCGGCGGTGAGCCCTGCAAGCGTGCCGTCGATGACATTGCCGCCCGCCGAAACCTTCAGTCCCGCGCGGGCGGCGTCGTCTTCGACGAATTCCGGCGGCCTGCCCAAATCGGACGTCAGCGCGTCGCAAGGGCGCGTCGTTCGTCGTCCGGCCAGCCGGAGGCATAGGCAATGCGCCATGCACCGCGCGGCAATACCTGTCGCGCTTGCGCAATCACGTTCGCGATCCAAGGTTGGCGCAATTCGGGCTCACGCCACCGATCGCAAAGTGCCGCGGGCAGCTTTCGCCATCCGGCCGCAAGCAGATCGCCGGCGCGCCGCTGTTCGTGCAGGCGCCGATGCGTCGCGAGCCGCGCCCGCGCCGCCGGAAACGCGCGCTTCGGATCGTCGTCCGCTCCTCCTCGAAGGTGTCCCGCATGCGGCCACGCGCTTCGGCGTGTGCCGCCGCGATGGTCGTCTGCCGCGCGCGCTCGCGCGTCGCCGGTAATCGCGTCGCAGCGACTCTTGCGATCCGCCTCGACGATGTCGAGCAGCGCGTGCATGCGCGATTCGAGCGTCATGCGACATCCTCGAGTCCGAGTTGCCGGCGGAGTCGCGCTGCGAGATCGGTCATCGGGATCTCCTCCCTGAGATCCGGGACGACAAGCGTGAGCGGTGCAAATGCTGCCTGGGCAGACGCGAGATCGCGCGTCGAAATGCGGGTAGCGACGTCGGCGGATCAGGATCAGCGTCGCGCTTTGGCGTGCCGACGCAAGCGCCGCCGCTTCGTCGCCGGCGGACGGCACGATGGCGCGTGCGCCGGCGAGCCGGAATCCCGCGGCGCTGACCTCGTCGCCGATGTAGCACGGAACCGACATCACGCGAGGCGATTGAGAATGAGGATCGAAACGATCAGGCCGTAGATCGCGATACCTTCGGCGAGACCGACGAAGATCAGCAGACGCCCGAAGAGTTCGGGCTTCTCTGCCAGCGCGCCGATCGCGGCAGCACCGACCTTGGCCACGGCAAAGCCCGCACCCAGCGCCGCGAGCGCAGTTGCGATCGCGGCCGCAAGGAAGCCGTAGCCTGCGTGTTCGATTCCGGGAGCGCTCCCCGCCGCGACCGGTTCGGCAGCGAGCGCATGCGGCGCCAGCGCGAGGAGGAGCGTTCCCGAGAGTGGCAAGTACCGCCGAGAGCGCCACCAGCGCGAGAGTGAATCTCGATCGAGGTTTCATTCAATGCTCCTTCACGACAAATGGTGGTGCCGGCAGCGGGCGAAACGTGCGCCCCGGCGCGACGAGGAAGCGGGTAAAGAATTCGAACAGGACGAGGCGCGTCGTCTGGATCGAAACCACCAGGCCCTCGAGCACGCAGCACGATGACATTGCCGACGATGAGCACCAGCGCCTTCGCGACGATGCTGCCGGAAGCATCCATCAGCGCGACGATCGCGGAGGAGAGTCCGGCGTGGGCGAGCGCGAATGCGCCGACGCGCGAGAACGAAAGCGTGTTGATCAGGATCTGCAGAGTGCGCTCGATGACTTCGGCGATGGCAGCGAATCCCGCGGAGACCGCTACGCGCCGCGACCGCGCGACCGACGCAGAACGCCGCCGCGCCGATCGCCGCGACGAAGAACGCGCGACGGTCTGACAGACGCCGACGAGCAGCGCGACGTAGACGACCGCGAGCCACACCTCGCTGCAGAACCACCCGCGAAGTTCGCCGCGCCAATATGCTTCGACGGCGTTCAGCAGCAGCCCGATCGGTCAGAAGCACCGCACCACCGTAGAGCGGAACGAGGAGCACGGTCAGCGGATCGGCGAGCGGCTCGAGCCACAGCGGCCGAACCACCCCCGGAAGGCTGAACGCGCTGCCGAAGAGGACGCCGAAGACCGTCGCGCCGATGCCACCGGCGATGAACAAACGCGCGAGCGGCCAGCGCGTGCGCATGACGAATCCGACGGCGGTGATGATGAGTCCCTGGCCCACGTCGCCGAACATGTAGCCGAAGATCAGCGGCACGACGACGGCGAGCAGCGTCGTCGGATCGGCCTCGTTGCGCTCGGGCATTCCGAGTGCACGGCTGAAGACTTCGAACGGCCGCGCCCAGGCGGGATTGGCCAGGATCAGCGGCGCGGCCGATTCCGGGCGGCGCGGGGGGTAGCGAAGGATTGCCCGCGCACCCGAGCGCTCGAGCGCTTGCGCGAGACGGTCGCCGGAAAGCTCGCTGGTCCAGCCCGTGATCCAGCAGAACAGCGGCTCCCGACTCGAGCGCGTGAACGTTCTCGATCACCCACTGCAATCGCTCGGCATCGCCGAGCGCGGCGCCAAGGTCGTGCCGGGCGCCGAGGACTTCAAGCCGCGTCGTGAGCTCGAGCGGCCTCGTTCTCGAGCGCCGCAGATGCGCGACGAGACGTACGCGGAGTTCTCGCGAGGTTCGGAGTGCAGCCAAGAGGGCATCGAATACGTTCGGCCCTTGAGTGCGGCGACCTGTTGCGCGACGGCCTGCAACTCGCTTTCGGTACCGACGGCAAGCGCGTAGACCGCGCCATCGATCTCGAAGCGACGCACGAGCAATCCAGGCGGAATCGTCGGCTCGCTCTCGGGCGCGAACACGAAGAGTCGCGCGTGAACGAGCGGGCCGGACGTGGCCGTCGCGCGCGAGATCGATCGCGACGTCTGCCATGGCGGCAAGCGCGCGTTTGCCATACCAGCGAGTTCCGCATCGCTCCGCCGCTGCAGCGCTGCAGCTGCTCGATCACGGGCAAGGCATCGAGCTCCCACGCGCCGATGCGGTCGAGGCAGCGCGCCAGCGTCGCCGCCGGCGGCTCCGGAAACGCCGCCGATGGATGCTTGCTCGGCGGCCAATAGGCATGGTAGCGAAGCGAATATTCGGCATAGCGCTGCACCAGCGGACGCAGATCGGCGAGCGTCGCGGGCAGGACGGCCGATGGTCGCGCCTCGAGCTCGGTGGCGTTCGTCGTCGCGAGCGCCTCCAGGGCGAGCGCCGCGTCGTCGCGTGCCACGAGAATTTCGAACCAGCGCGCGAGCTCTGGGCGAATCATGCGGCGAGCCCCAGGCGCGGAAAGATCGCGCGGCGCAAGAGCTCGCCGCGCAGCCGCTCCATGTCGAGCGCGGACAACGCGAGGAAGATGAATGCTGCCGCGGGATCGAGCGTCGCCCGGCGATAGAGCGACGACATCCGCGACACCAGCGCGGCGCGCAGCGATTACGCCGTCGGTGAGCGAGGGGTCGGCGAGGGCGCGGCGATACGCGAGCAAGAAGACGCGCGCAGTCCGCGATCGGTCGTGCCAGCCTTCCACGCGCTTCGCGGGACGCGCCGCGACATTTCGTCGCACCATGGGCCAAACAGTCCTTCTGGATGCGTCCACGCGATCGCGAGTGGGGCGAGCGGGCCAAGGACGGGCGGCAAACCCGGATTGCGGCCGAGCTCGCGGTACAGCGGAACGTCCTGCATCCAGGGCAGCACGGCGCCACCGCGCGCGAGGTATTCCGTGGCCGGCAGATCGACGAACGTTCCCGCCCACGTGATCGCGGCGTGCCAGCGCTCCGGCATCCATTCGCATACCTCGTCGACGAGCGCGCGCCATTGCGCCGATCAGCGCAGCTTCGATGGCGTGCGGACTCGCATCGCTCGTGATCCCGCTGGTCCAGCGGCGAAACGGCGGCGAGCGCGCCGCGTCGAGAAAAGCCGGAAGGCCGCGAACGATCGCGATCGTGCGCCAACGTCGCTTCAGTCGGACGGTCGCCGAAGCGCGCGGAGATTCGAGCGTACGCGTACTCGAGATCGCCCGAGCGCTTCATGCGACACCACCGGTGAGCTCAGTCGCGAGCGCCGCGACCGCGCGCGTCAAACGGTCGAGATCGTCCGGCGCAAGGTCACGCATCTCGTCCTGCGCAAGTGCCTGCGGCGTCGATCGCCGCTACCTCGCGCGCGGCGTGCGTCTCGAAAGTCGCGCGAAGCCTGCGAATGCGACGCTCGGTGCGCTCGGCGATCGCGCGTGCCGCGCGCGCGGGCGTCCTCGACGACTGCGGCAGCGTCACGCGTCGCGCTGGCGACGTCGTCCTGCGCGGCGCGCTCCGCGTCGAGCACCCGGCCGATCGCGGCCTCGACCGCGAACATTGGCTGATGAAGGGGTGGCCATCGACTCTTTTCGTCTGTGCACGACGAAGCGGAAAGTCGCATTGCGGTTGCGTGGCGAACCGGCGCCCCCGCTCGTCCTGCGGTGCAAGCTCCATCCTCGCCCCGGTGTGCCCGGCGCGGCTTGATCTGCGTCAGCCCATGGACGATAGACAGCCGCGCGCCCCGCCCCCGCGAGGGGCGGGCGCTATCGTACGGTGACCGCGCTTACGACCCAACGACCAGGGCAGCGCCCGCGAGCGCGACGCACGCCCCGGCGATCCGCAGGCGGTTCCCGTCGAGTACACGCGCCGCGGCGATTCCCGTGACGTGAAGCAAGCCTGTCGCCATCAGGAATCCTGCCGCGTAGATCCAGGGCGAAGCCATCGCGGGCAGTTCGGTGCCGTGCGAGTGGCCGTGGAATAACGCGAAAGCGCCCGCGAGGGTCATGCCCGCCGCAAGCGGGAAGCCGGATGGCAAACGCGACCAGCAATCCCAATGCGAGGACCGACGCGGCCACGCCGGACTCGACCGACGGCAGACGGCAATTCCAGCCATCGGCGATGACGCGCGCCGCCGCCCATGATCGAAACGAATGTCAGCGGCACCGCCCACATGGCCCGGCCACCCATCTGGGCCGCCCAGAATCCGACGGCGAGCATGGCGAGGAGATGATCGGGACCGAACAGCGGATGCGAGATACCGGCCGTCCATCCGCCCGCTTCGTTGAGTATGTGCGCCGACGCGCCGAACGGGACCAGCACCCCGGCGACAGCGACGCAGACTAACAGAGCTGACCGCAGTTTCATTGCGCTCCTCCTTGTTCAGCAGGTGTTACCGTAGCCGTAACACCCATCGAGGCATTCAACGCGTGGACGCGCCGCGTTCCAGTGTCAAAAAATATCCCGTCCATCAACCCACGATGTTGACCAGCATCAAGTTGCAGCGTCGCCGATCGGTTCTAAATTAAAGATCTCGAAGAGTCGAGCGCGCCGATGGCGGATATTGCAGGCGCGGCCGGCGCCACGTGCGAGTCGGAGGACTGATCGTGATCGATACCTACTATGACCTGATGCGCCGGCAGGGCATCACGCGTCGCAGCTTCCTCAAGTTCTGCAGTCTCACCGCCGCTTCGCTCGGGCTCGGCGATGCCGGCGCGCAGGAAATCGCCAAGGCGATGGAAACCAAGCCGCGCACGCCGGTCGTGTGGCTGCACGGCCTCGAATGCACGTGCTGCAGCGAGGCGTTCATCCGCTCGGCGCATCCGCTCGCCAAGGACGTCGTGCTGTCGATGATCTCGCTCGACTACGACGACACGCTGATGGCGGCCGCCGGCCACCAGGCCGAGCAGGTGCTCGAGGACACGATCACGAAGTACAAGGGCAACTACATCCTCGCCTGCGAGGGCAATCCGCCGCTCGCCGACGACGGCGTGTATTGCATCCCGGGCGGCAAGCCGTACGTCGAGAAGCTGCGCCGCGTCGCGGCCGACTGCAAGGCGATCATCTCGTGGGGCTCGTGCGCGTCGTGGGGCTGCGTGCAGGCGGCGAAGCCGAATCCGACGCAAGCCACGCCGATCCACAAGGTCATCACCAACAAGCCGATCATCCGGGTGCCCGGCTGCCCGCCGATCCCCGAGGTGATGACGGGCGTGCGTCACCTACATGCTCACGTTCGACCGCCTGCCGGACGTCGATGCGCAGGGACGGCCGAAGATGTTCTACAGCCAGCGCGTGCACGACAAGTGCTACCGCCGGCCGCACTTCGACGCCGGCCAGTTCGCCGAGACGCTTCGACGACGCCGGCGCGCGGATGGGCTACTGCCTCTACAAGGTCGGCTGCAAGGGGCCGGTCACGTACAACGCGTGCTCGGCGACGCGCTGGAACGAAGGCGTGTCGTTCCCGATCCAGTCGGGCCACGGCTGCATCGGATGCTCGGAGGACGCGTTCTGGGACAAGGGCTCGTTCTACGATCATCTCACGACGATCCGGGCGCCGGGCTTTTCCGGCGTCGAGGGCACGGCCGACCAGATCGGACTGGGCGTGGCGGCGGTCGCCGGCGCAGCTGTCGCGGCGCATGCGGCGATCAGCGCGATCAAGCAGGCGCGGAGCAAGTCACGCAACGACAAGGTGAGCGAGGTGGAGGAATAATCATGGCCGCCTATCAGACGCAGGGCTTCACGCTCGACAACAGCGGCAAGCGCATCGTCGTCGATCCGATCACGCGCATCGAGGGCCATCTCCGCATCGAGGTCAATGTCGACAAGGACAACGTGATCCGCAATGCGGTGTCCACCGGCACGATGTGGCGCGGACTGGAAGTGATCCTCAAGGGACGCGATCCGCGCGACGCGTGGGCGTTCACCGAGCGGATCTGCGGCGTGTGCACGGGCGTGCACGCACTCGCCTCGGTGCGCGCGGTGGAAGACGCGATCGGCATCAAGATCCCGAAGAACGCGAACATCATCCGCAACCTGATGCATGCGACGCTCTACGCGCAGGATCACCTGGTGCATTTCTACCACCTGCATGCGCTCGACTGGGTCGACATCGTGTCGGCGCTGAAGGCCGATCCGAAGAGAACGTCGGAGATCCAGCAATCGATCTCCAACCATCCGAACTCGTCGCCGGCGTATTTCCGCGACGTCCAGAACCGGCTCAAGAAGTTCGTCGAGGGCGGACAGTTGGGTATCTTTGCGAACGCCTATTGGGGCCATCCGGCGTACAAGCTGCCGCCGGAGGTCAACCTGCTCGCGACGACGCATTACCTCGAGGCGCTGGATTTCCAGAAGGACATCGTCAAGATCCAGACCATCTTCGGCGGCAAGAATCCGCATCCGAACTGGCTGGTCGGCGGCGTGCCGAGCCCGATCAATGTCGACGGGACGGGCGCCGTGGGCGCGAACAACATGGCGCTACTCAACATGGTCGGCGACATCTGCAACCGCACGGCGGATTTCATCGACCAGGTCTACATCCCGGACCTGCTGGCGATCGCGGGCTACTACAAAGACTGGGCGAAATGGGGCGGAGGACTGTCGGGCCAGAACCTGATGGCGTACGGCGAGTTTCCCGAGATTCCGAACGACTACTCCAACGCGAGCCTCGGGCTGCCGTCCGGCGTAATCATCGGCGGCGACCTCAAGAACGTGCAGGAGGTCGATCTCAAGGACCCGGCGCAGGTGCAGGAATGGGTGACGCATTCCTGGTACAAGTACGCGGACGAATCCAAGGGCCTGCATCCCTTCGATGGCGTTACCGATGCCGGCTTCGTCCTCGGGCCGAATACCAAGGGCTCGCGCACCGATATCAAGGAGATCGACGAGGGGGCGAAGTACTCGTGGGTGAAATCCCCGCGCTGGAAGGGCCACCCGGTCGAAGTGGGGCCGCTCGCGCGCTACGTCGTCGCATACGCGCGTGGCCGCAAGGACATCCAGGAGCAGGTGGACGGCGTGCTGAAGGCCCTCGACGTGCCGATCACGGCACTGTTTTCAACGCTGGGACGCACCGCGGCGCGCGGCCTTGAATGCCAGTGGGCGGCGCATCGGATGAAGAAGTACTACGCGGACCTCATCGCCAACATCAAGGCGGGCGACTTGGCGACGGCGAACATGGACAATTGGGAGCCGTCGAGCTGGCCCGCCGAGTGCAAGGGCGCAGGGCCCTGCGAGGCGCCGCGCGGCGCGCTGGGGCACTGGATCAAGATCAAGAACACGCGCATCGACCTGTACCAGGCGGTGGTTCCGACCACGTGGAACGCAGGTCCCCGCGACGCCAAGGGCCAGATCGGCCCCTACGAAGCCGCGCTCCTCAATACGCCGATGGCGAAGCCGGAGCAGCCGGTCGAGATTCTGCGCACGATCCACAGCTTCGATCCCTGCCTGGCCTGTGCCTCGCACGTGATTTCGCCCGAGGGCGAGGAACTGGTCTCGGTGACGATCCGATAGATCGGGGGAGAGCGCGATGCGAATCGAACAAGCGTCCGGCCGTGTGCTGAGCGGTCCGCTCGAGGCCGTATACGTTTACGAAGCGCCGGTGCGCATATGGCACTGGGTCATGTCGATCTGCATGATCGTGTTGGCAGGCACGGGCTACCTGATCGGCAGCCCGCTTCCGGCGATCGGCGGCGAGGCGTGGAACACCTACTTCTTCGCCTGGATACGCATCATTCACTTCTCCACGGCGTGGGTGTTCATCGTGGCATTCGTCGTGCGGATCTATTGGGCGTTCGCCGGCAATCACCACGCGCGCTCGATCTTTGTACCGCCGTTCTTCAGCGGTAATTGGTGGCGCGGGTTCGGAAGCCAGCTCCGCTATTACCTCTTCCTCAAGCGCGAAAGCGATCTGTGGGTCGGCCACAACCCGATCGCGCAGGCGGCGATGTTCTTCATGTTCACGCTGGGCACGCTGTTCATGATCGTCACCGGCCTTGCGCTCTACTCGGAGCAGTGGGGCTGGGGCCTGCTGCCGATGCAATGGTTCGGCTGGGTATTCGTCCTCTTCGGCGATCCGCAGATGGTGCGTACGCTGCACCATCTCGGCATGTGGTACCTGCTCCTGTTCGCGTTCATCCATGTCTACATGGCGTTCCGCGAGGACATCATGAGCGGCGAATCGATCATCAGCACGATGGTCAACGGCATCCGTCTGTTCAAGCGCGAACCGAAGGCGTGAGGTGGCGCAGGACGTTTCCGTCATGGCATCTTCCGCGGGCAGCGGCGGCACGCGCCGCAAGACTTCGGTCGGCGGCCGGAGGCGGCCTTCGCAGCTTGCGTCTTCCTCGCGCACGCCGTTGCACCCGGGTCATTTCCTCGAATCGCGGTTTCTGGTGCCGCTCGCGATCAGTCAGACCGAGCTCGCCGGCGCGCTCGGCATTTCGCGCCGCCGGGTCAATGAAATGATCCGTGGCCGCCGTGCAATAACGCCCGATACCGCGATGCGCCTCGCGACGTACTTCGGCACCGACCCGATGTTCTGGATGCACCTGCAGCTTGCGTGGGACATGCACGCAGCGGCGAAAAGCGTCCGCACCGCAAGCCGCCGCTGAAGCAGCGGCACCGTGTCGCCGCCTCTGCCTGTTCGGCCGGTCGCGGCGAGCCGCGATTCCCTCACGAGTCTGCGCATGTTTTGACCTAACGCAATGCAGGGTGTGCCTGCGCGCGTAACGTGTGCGGTGTTACGCATCTCGTAACACGAGAGTGCGATGGAAGATCGCCGCGAAGCGCTGGTGCTGGGGATCGGCAACGTCCTGTGGGCCGACGAAGGCTTCGGCGTGCGCGCCGTCGAGGCGCTGCACGCAAGATATGCGTTTCCCGACGCGGTGGCCGTGGTCGACGGCGGTACGCAAGGCTTCTACCTGTTCGGCGCGATCGCGGCGGCGCGTCGCGTCCTCGTGCTCGACGCGATCGATTTCGGACTGGCGCCGGGCACGCTGCGCGTCTTGCGCAACGGCGAAGTCCCGGCGTGGAAGCCGCAGAAGATCAGCCCGCACCAGACCGGCTTCAACGACGTCCTCGCGCTCGCGCAATTGCGCGGCGAGGCACCCGAGGCGATCACGCTGATCGGCGTGCAGCCGGAGGAGCTGTCGGATCTCGGCGGGAGCCTGCGCGACTGCGTCAAGGCACGCATTGCCGAGGCGGTGGAGCTTGCGGCATCCGAGCTGGCGGCCTGGGGCTTTCCGGCTCGGCGGCGCGAATCCGGCGCTGTCGTCGATCCGCTCAACGCGGTCGCGCTGACTCTCGACGCCTATGAAAACGGGCGGCCGTCGAGCGATGAAGCGTGCCGCGTCGGTGACGCGCGGGTGCTCGCGCGCACCTGGATATAGGAAGGGTGCGCGCATGTGCATCGGCATCCCCATGCAGGATCGTCAGCGTGGGCGAGGGCCGCCCCTGGTGCGAAGGTCGCGGGCGGCGAGAACAACTCGACAGCATGCTCATCGGCGATCACCCGGTGGGCACCTGGGTCCTCGCGTTTCAAGGTTCCGCCCTGCGCCTGATGACGGCCGACGAGGCGGCAAAGACGAATGACGCGCTCGACGCGCTCGAAGCAGTGCTCGCCGGCGCGGACAATCTCGACGCCTATTTCACCGATCTGGTCGATCGCGATCATGCGATCGCAAGACAAGCCGGGGGATCGAACTCATGACCGCTTCAGCCATCGGCGGCAGTGCGGCGCTGCCCGTGCATCCTCTGGTCGCGCAACTCTTCACCCGGCATGGTTGCACCGAAATCACTACCGATAACATCGATGCGTTCGCCGGAAGCGCGGGACACGTCGTGCTCGTTTTCACCGAGGACCCTCTGCGAGTCCGCGAGACGCTCGACATTGCCGTGATCGTGCCGCAGCTCATGCACGCGTTTCCCGGCCGCTTTCGGGTTGGCGTGCTCCTTCCCGAGGCCGCGCGAGCGCTCCATGCGCGCTACGGCTTCCGGCGCTGGCCCGCATTGGTCGTGCTAAGCAGCGGCAAGCACGTCGGCGCGGTGGATGGCCTGCGCAACTGGGACGAATATCTGAAGGAACTCGGCCAGCTCCTCGAAACGGCACCGACGCGGCCTCCGACGATCGGCATACCGGTCAGGACCTCGGGCGCGGACACCCACGGTTGCAGCTCCTGAAAGTCTCTTGACAAGGACCATTCATGAAAACGCTGTCGATTCCCGTGCACGTCGTCGGTCCCGGATCCCAAGCCGAGGAACAGACGCTGCAATACCTGGACTTCCCGCGCGACGTGAACACCTTCCAGATGCCGTTGGTGCCCGACCGCGTCGATCCCGAGGGGTTGTCCGAGGCGCGCGACGTGCTGCAGGAGTTCGTCGAGGCTCTCGAACCCTGGGACCCCGCGATGGGCGAGCCCGGTCCGCGCATCGACATCAGGTGGGCTCTCGCCTTCCGCGATCGAGATCACGGACCAGATGCTGGGTGAGGGCGAGGTCAGCATCAAGGTCGACGGTGTGCGCAAGGCGCATATCCAGGAAAGTGTGTTCGCGGGCATCTGGCGGGTGTGCGAGCTCGATCAGGAAGGCCGCCTCATCGCCGACTGGATCGAGGCCGCTTCGATTGCCCGCGATCGTGCTGGAAGAGGCGCGACTCGCGGCGGCGCCGTCCCCGGCGCTGGTCGCCGTGCCCGAAGGCGCGATGAATTCGCCCGCGCTGCTGAGCGAGATCGCCGACCGGATTCTGCAGCGACGACCAGGCACCCCGGCGCACGTCATCAATCTGACGCTGTTTCCGCTCACGCCGGAGGATCACCGGGTGCTCGAGCAGGCGCTTCCGGTCGGCCCGGTCGGGATCATCTCCCGCGGCTTCGGCAACTGCCGGATCAGCTCGACGCTGGCGCGAAACGTCTGGCGCGTGCAGTACTTCAACACGATGAACACGCTGATCCTCAACACGCTGGAGGTCGTCGAGGCGCCGGAGGTCGCGCTTGCAGCGGTCGAGGATCTGTTCGACAGCCGCGAGCGTCTCGCGGAGCTGGTCGAATGGATGGGCGAGTCGTGCACGACCTGAGTGCGTTCGGGCGAAGGACGAGACGATGAAGACCTTCGAAGGCTCATACCTGGGCGACCGCTCGAAGATCGGTCCCGCGACGCGGCTCGAATGCAAGATCTGCTGGTACGTCTACGATCCCGGCGGTGGGCGACCCCGTGTGGCAGATTCCGCCGGGCACGCCGTTCTCCGAGCTGCCGCAGCATTGGACCTGCCCGACCTGCGCGTGTCTGCAGGACCAGTTCCTGGTGGTGCGCGATGAGTGACGCATCGTGTTGCGCGCCCGATCCGTCCGAGCGTCTCGAGACGGCATTTCGCGCAGTCCACGCCGACAAGATGCAGGGACTCGCATTCGTCAATCCGGCCGTCGGCGTCGAGGCGGTCGGGTTCGCGCCCTGGAAGCACTACTGGCTCGGCGTGATGCTGACGCCGTGGTCGATGAATCTGTTGCTCGCACCGCGCGACACGGGCGCGTGGCGCTCGCTGGCCGCGGGAGAGAAGCGACGTTACGCGTTTCCCGCCGGCAGTTTCGATTTCATCAGCGCGCACGCGGAGGCTATCGGCGACTATCTGATCTGTTCGCTGTTTTCGCCCTTGCTCGAATTCGCCGATCACGAAACGGCACGACAGACGGCGCTGCTGGCGCGCGAGGCATTGTTCGATTCCGCGAACGCCGAAGCGCCGGAGCCTCGAGCCGCCAATCCGACGCCGTCTGCTCCGAAAGCGGTCGCGTCGGACGCGCCGGGCCCGATTGCGCAGCTGGAGGCCAATCTGGCCGCTCCGATCACGCGGCACGACCTTTTGCACGCGCGATTCGCAGGTGAGACCAATGAGTCTCGAAGGTGACCTCGTAGTGCGCCTCGCCTGGGACGGCCATCGGGTGCAAGACGCGCGAGTCACGTCGACGACGGCCATTCGCCGCCGCACGCGTGCTCTGTGGGCAAGACACCGGCCGAGACCCTCGCGACGGTGCCGCTGTTGTTCAGCGTTTGCGGCTGCGCGCAGAACTCGGCTGCGGCCCAAGCGCTCGCAAGCGCCGGGGCAAGTGTCGACGGTGCGACCACGGCGACCGACGTCATGCTCGAGACGGTGCAGGAATACTTCTGGCGCCTGCTGATCGACTGGCCTCAAACGATGCGCCAAGGCGTAGATGCTGCGAGCGTCGCGAACGTGCGCCGAAAGATCGCCGCGCGAAGAGCTCGAGCGGGATCCAAAGCGCAGCGACGAAAGCGCAAGTCGCTGCGCGGCATTGTCGCCTCGCTCAGCACGACCGCCACACAGAAATCTACGGCATGTCGCCGACAGACTGGCTCGCACTTGACGACGCCGACGCCCTTGCAGGCCTGGGCGGACGCGCGGCGCGACGACGCCGGCGACGATTGCTCGGCCTGCTTCTCGAAACGATGCCGCAACTCGGCTGCAGCGACGTGGCGCTGATGCCCTTTCCGGCGCGCGAAGCGCTCATGCAGGCGATTGTGCCAGCGCTGGCGCAGCAGCCGGAGTTTTCGCGCGCGCCGACGTGGGTCGGCGCGCCGGTCGAGACGGGCGCGCTCGCGCGGATGCGATCGCAACCGCTGGTCGCCGCGCTCGCCGCTCGCGACGGCAACAGCGTCGCGACGCGCATGGTGGCGCGGCTCGCGGAGCTCGCGACGCTGTTGCAGGCGCTCGCCGATTTCGCCATCGGACGAGCACGCGACGTCATGGGTCCAGGCAATGGCACTTGCGCCCGGCGAAGGACTTTGCGCCGTGCAGACCGCGCGCGGGCTGCTGTCTGCATCGGGTGCGCCTCGCCGACGGCCGCGTTGCACACTACGAGATCGTCGCGCCGACCGAGTGGAATTTCCATCCCGAGGGCGCACTCGTTCGCGGGTTGCGCGGCCTGGTCACTGACGATGGCGACGCTCTCGAACAGAAGGGCGCGACTCGCCGTGCAGGCGCTCGACCCGTGTGTCGCGTGCGCGATCGAGGTCGGCCATGCATGAAATGGCGCTGGCCGAGAGCATGCTGGAGATCGTCGAGCGAGCGGCACGAGACAGTGATGCGGACGCGCGTGACGGCTGATCCGGCTCGAAATCGGCGCGCTGTCGCACGTCGAGCCCGAGGCGCTGCGCTTCTGCTTCGACGTCGTGACGCGCGCGAGCCTCGCCGACGGCGCGCGGCTGGAGATCCAGACGACGCCGGGTGAGGCGTGGTGCATGCCGTGCGGCATGACCGTTCCGCTCTCCGGATTGGGCGAGGCATGCCCGCGTTGCGGCAGCTATCAGCTCAGCATTTCGCAAGGCGACGCGATGCGGGTGCGGGAAATCGAGGTTGCGTGAGCGCCCTTGGACGGGCGCGCCACCAGGAACGATTCGAGGAGAAACACGATGTGCACAACTTGTGGCTGTGGCGATTCGCAAACACGGATCGAGGGCAAGGCAATTCCGGAACACGTCGGTTCGCGCCCTGAAGAGGAGGCCGCTTCGAGCCCGCAGTCGGCCGGCGTGAGATACCGGCACGCGCATGCATTGGACAGCGGAAGCTGTTCACGCCCACACCCATGCCCCCTGGGTGCACGACGATGCCCAATTCCACCGGCATGCGGACGGCACTTGGCACAGCCATGCTCACGGGCGTGAGGCACGGATGACGTGCGGGCGCATGTCGCGCAGGATCCATCGATAGCCCGCGACGGCACCAGTCCTGCGTCACGCACCGTCCAGGTCGAGCGCGATCTGCTCGCCAAGAACGATGCGATCGCAGCCGGGAACCGGCGCCGCATTGGCGGACCACGGTGTATTTGCGCTGAACCTGGTTTCGAGCCCGGGATCCGGAAAGACGACGCTGCTCGTGAAGACGATCAGCGCGTGGGAGGGACGAACGCCCGTCGCGGTCATCGAGGGCGACCAGCAGACATCGCGCGATGCCGATCGCGTACGCGAGGCCGGCGCGCGGGCGGTGCAGATCAACACCGGAAAAGGCTGCCATCTCGACGCGCAGATGGTTGCGTACGCGCTTTCGCAGCTCGACCTCGCCGACGACAGCCTGCTCTTGATCGAGAACGTCGGCAATCTGGTGTGCCCGGCCGCGTTCGATCTCGGCGAGGCGCACAAGGTCGTCGTCCTGTCGGTGACGGAGGGCGACGACAAGCCGCTCAAGTATCCGGACATGTTTCGCGCGGCGGACCTGGTCGTCCTGAACAAGATCGACCTCCTGCCGCTACGTGGACTTCGACGTCGCGGCGGCGATCGATTACGCGCGCCGCGTTCGCCCCGGAGTCGACGTGATAACGCTGTCCGCCCGCACCGGCGAAGGCTTCGCCGACTGGCTCGCCTGGCTCGAGCGTGGCGTCGCGAAGGCGCGCACGCGTCGCGAGAACATCGTCGAGGCGCTGCGACGGCGCGTGGCCGCGCTCGAATCCGAACTCGGGCTTTCGACCGCGCAATAAACCTGCGGGCGCCCGGCAATTGCGGAATCCACCATGGCCATCATCGCCCTACCTGACAAGGCGAGACGCACGCGAATCGAAGTGCGCGGCGTCGTGCAGGGTGTAGGATTCCGGCCGTTCGTCTACCGGCTTGCGCACGAGCTCGCGCTCGCCGGCTGGGTGAACAACGACGGTGCGGGAGTCACGATCGAAGTCGAGGGCGACTCCGCGCATATCGACTCCATGACGCGGCGCCTCACCCAGGACGCGCCTCCGCTCGCGCGCATCGACCGTATCGCCGTGAACGGATTGCGCGCCGCGCGCGGAATCCGGCTTTCGCGATCCTGGAAAGCGTGCGCGGCCATGCCACCACGGCGATCGGCCCCGACAGCGCGATCTGCGGCGACTGCCTGGCCGAGCTCTTCGATCCTGGCGATCGTCGCTATCGCTACGCGTTCATCAACTGCACCCACTGCGGCCCGCGCTACACGATCACGCGTCGCTCTGCCCTACGACCGCGCCATGACCAGCATGGCCGCTTTCCTGCAGTGTCCCGAATGCGCGGCCGAGTATCGCGCGCCGGCGCATCGCCGATTTCACGCCGAGCCCAATGCATGTCCGCGATGCGGCCCGCGACTCACGCTCGTCGACGCCGCCGGCACGCCAGTCGCCGATGTGGATCCGATCACCGAAACGGTTGCGCGCTTGCACCGCGGCGAGATCGTCGCCATCAAGGGTCTCGGCGGCTTTCACCTGGCTTGCGATGCGCGCAACGGAGGCGCCGTCGCCCGGCTGCGGGCGCGCAAGGCGCGCGAGGAGAAGCCGTTCGCGGTCATGGCAGCGAATGTCGCCTCGTTGTCGTCGTTCGCGACCGTGGCTCCCGCCGAGCATTCGCTGCTGAACTCCGCGGAACGGCCGATCGTGCTGTTGCGCAAAGCGGGACATACCGACGAATGCCTTCCCGGCGTCGCGCCGGGCCTCGCGTGGCTCGGCGCGATGCTGCCGTATACGCCGCTCCAGTACCTGTTGTTCCACGAGGCGGCGGCGCGACCGGCCGGCATCGGCGTGGCTCGCGGCGCCGCAGGAACTCGTGCTCGTGATGACGAGCGCCAATCCCGGCGGCGAGCCGCTGGTGATCGACAACGGCGAAGCAATCCGGCGCCTTTCCGGCATCGCCGACGCGTTGCTCATGCACGACCGTGCGATCGTCACGCGCTGCGATGACAGCGTGGTGCGCGCGAGCGCCGATCGCGCTTCCGGCGGCTTCCAGTTCGTGCGCCGCGCTCGTGGCTACACGCCCCGTGCGATCAAGCTGCCGCGGCCGGGACCCTCCGTTGTCGCGCTCGGCGGCTATTTCAAGAATACCGTCTGCGTGACTCGCGGCGACGAAGCGTTCGTCTCGCAGCACATCGGCGATCTCGACAACGCGCCAACCTGCACGGCGCTCATCGAGGCCGTCGAGCACCTGACCTCGATGCTCGAGATCACGCCGGAGATCGTCGCGCACGACCTGCATCCGGACTTCTTCAGCACACGCCACGCGGCGCGGCTTGCGCAGCTTGGGGGCATTCCGCAATGCGGTGTCCAGCATCACCACGCGCACATCGCGGCGATCATCGCGGAGCACCGGGTGACCACGCCCGTGCTCGGTCTGGCGCTCGACGGCGTGGGCCTTGGGACCGACGGGGGCGCGTGGGGCGGCGAGTTGCTGCGCGTCGACGGCGCGCGTTGCGAGCGCCTCGGCCGTCTTGCACCGTTGCGCCTGCCGGGCGGCGATGTCGCGGCACGCGAGCCGTGGCGGATGGCAGCCGCAGCGCTTTCGCGCTGCGGACGCGAGAGCGAAATCGTGCAGCGCTTCGCCGACGAGCCGGCGGCGCCAACGATCGAGGCAATGCTCGCGCGCGGCGTCAATTCGCCCGGGACTTCCAGCATGGGCCGGTACTTCGACGCGGCTGCGGGGCTGCTCGGCGTGAAGCGGCGGATGGCCTTCGAAGGGCAAGCCGCGATGCTGCTCGAAGGTCTGGCCGACCGGCATGGCGGCGTCAGCGCAGATGAGACGCTGTATTCGCTCTCCGAGGCGAACGAGCTCGATCTCGCGCCGCTGCTCGCGCGACTGGCCGACGAACGCGATGTCGGCTTCGGCGCTGCAGCTGTTCCACGCGACGATCGTCCGCGCGCTGGCCGCATGGGTCGCGCGCAGCGCGCAGGCTCACGGGCATCGCCCATATCGCCTGCGGCGGCGGCTGCTTCCTCAACGCGATCCTCGCGCGCGATTTGCGCACCGAGCTTGCGGCGCGCGGCCTCGTCATGCTGGAAGCCGATGGCCGTGCCGCCGAACGACGGCGGCCTCAGCCTGGGTCAGGCCTGGGTCGCACTCCAGACGATTGCGGCGGGCGACTGACATGTGCCTCGCGCTGCCGGCAAGAGTCGTCGCGTTGCCCGAACCGGACGTGGCGCTGATCGACGTCGACGGCGTGCGCAAGCGCGATCTCGCTCGCGCTGGTCGATGGCGTCGTCGTGGGAGACTACGTCATCGTCCACGTCGGCTATGCGTTGGCGCGACTCGATCCCGACGAAGCCGCGCGCACGCTCGCGCTGTTCACGGAGGCGGGGCTCGCACCGGGCACGGCCGCGGAAGTCGCGCCATGAAATACATCGACGAATTTCGCGACGGCGCCGTTGCGCGGCAACTCGCGGCAGCGATCGCCCGCGAGGTGCGGAGCGACCGGCGGTATCACCTGATGGAATTCTGCGGCGGCCACACGCACGCCATCTCGCGCTACGGAATCAAGGACCTGCTGCCGGAGAACGTTCGGATGATCCACGGCCCCGGATGCCCGGTCTGCGTGCTGCCGATCGGCCGCATCGACAACGCGATCGAGCTCGCGCAGCGGCCGCGGATGATCCTCGCCACGTACGCGGACACGATGCGCGTTCCCGCGTCGAAGGGGCTCTCGCTGCAAAAGGCCAAGGCGTGCGGCGCCGACATCCGCATGGTGTATTCGAGCGCGGACGCGATCCGCATCGCGCGCGAGAATCCCGACCGCGAGGTCGTATTTTTCGCGATCGGTTTCGAAACGACGACGCCGCCGACCGCGGTCGCCATCCGGCAGGCGGCGGAGCTCGGGCTCTGCCAACTTCAGCGTGTTCTGCAACCACGTGCTGACACCGGCGGCGATTGCCAACATCCTGGAGTCGCCGGAAGTGCGCGAGCTGGGAACGGTCCCGCTGGACGGCTTCATCGGGCCGGCGCACGTCTCGACGGTGATCGGCAGCCAGCCGTACGAATATTTCGCCGAGGAATACGAGCAGCCGGTCGTCATCGCCGGATTCGAGCCGCTCGACGTCATGCAGGCGATCCTGATGCTTGTCCGGCAGTTGAACGACGGGCGTGCCGAGGTCGAGAACGAATTCACGCGCGCGGTCACGCGCGAGGGCAACACCAAGGCGAAGGCGCTGGTGGCGGACGTTTTCGAGCTGCGGCGCTCGTTCGAATGGCGCGGGCTGGGAGAGGTGCCGTACAGCGCGCTCCGGATCAAGGAAAAATATCGCGCGTACGACGCCGAGGCACGCTACGGCATCGGATATCGGTCGGTGGCCGACAACAAGGCCTGCGAGTGCGGCGCGATCCTGCGCGGCGTGAAGCAGCCGGCCGACTGCAAGGTCTTCGGCACTGTCTGCACGCCTGAAAATCCGATCGGCTCGTGCATGGTGTCCTCGGAGGGCGCGTGCGCAGCGCATTACACCTACGGCCGATTCAAGGACGCTGCCCGTCGTGAAGGCGGCGGCGGCATGAGCGCGTCCGCGCCGATTACGTCCGTCCGGTCGATTTCAAGCACGGACGCGTCGACATGACGCATGGCAGCGGCGGGCGCGCGACCGCGCAACTGGTCGACGAACTGTTCCTGCGTGCCTTCGACAATGAGTGGCTGCGGGCGCAGAACGACGGCGCGCGAATCGCCGTGCCCGCAGGCCGGATGGTGATCGCGACCGACAGCCACGTCGTCTCGCCGCTGTTCTTTCCCGGCGGCGACATCGGCTGCCTCGCGGTGCATGGCACGGTCAACGACGTCGCGATGTCCGGGCGCTAGGCCGCTGTATCTCGCGGCGACCTTCGTTCTCGAGGAAGGCTTCCCGCTCGCGGACCTGAAGCGGATCGTCGTGTCGATGGCGGCGGCATCGCGCGCGGCCGGCGTTCCTGTCGTGACCGGCGACACGAAGGTGGTTGAGCAGGGCAAGGGTGACGGCGTGTTCATCACGACGACCGGCGTCGGCGTCGTTCCCGACGGTGTCGACATCTCCGGCGATCGCGCCCGTCCCGGCGATGCGATCCTCGTCAGCGGCAGTCTCGGCGATCATGGCGTGGCGATCATGTCGCTGCGCGAGAACCTCACGTTCGAGACGACGATCGAATCCGACACCGCCGCGTTGCACGAGCTCGTTGCGGCAATGATTGCCGAGGTTCCCGGAATTCATTGCCTGCGCGATCCGACGCGCGGCGGGCTCGCGACGACGCTCAACGAGATCGCACGCCAGTCCGGATGCGGGATGGTGATTCGCGAGCGCGCACTGCCGATCAAGGCGCAGGTGAAGGCGGCCTGCGAGTTTCTCGGCCTCGATCCGCTCTATGTCGCGAACGAAGGCAAGCTCGTCGCGATTGTCCCTTCCGCCGACGCGAGGCGCGTGCTTGCCGCGATGCGCGCGCACCCGCTCGGGCGCGACACCGCGATCATCGGCGAGGTGGTCGAAGATGCGCATGGCTTCGTGCAGATGGAAACGGCGTTTGGCGGCCGCCGCAATGTGGATTGGCTGACCGGCGAGCAGCTGCCCCGCATCTGCTAAGCGAGCATGCCGATGCGCATCCTCCTGCTTACCCACGCTTTCAACAGCCTGACGCAGCGGCTGTACGTCGAATTGACCGAAGCGGGCCACGCGGTTTCGGTCGAATTCGACGTCAACGATCGCGTCACCGAGGAGGCGGTCTGCGCTGTTCCGGCCCGACGTGATCATCGCACCCTATCTCAAGCGCGCCATACCGGAATCGGTTTGGCGGGAACATCGCTGCATCGTGATCCATCCAGGCATTCGCGGCGACCGCGGTCCCTCCGCGCTCGATTGGGCGATTCTGCGCGGCGAGCACGAATGGGGTGTGACCGCGCTGCAGGCCAATGGCGAGATGGACGCGGGCGACATCTGGGCGTCGGTTCTCCTTCCCGATGCGCGACGCGGCGAAATCGAGTCTTTATCGCCGCGAGGTCACCGAGGCCGCCATGACCTGCGTGCGGACGACCCTCGCGCGCATGGCCGCACGCGACTTCACCCCGGAGCCCCTCGATTATTCGCAAGCCGATGTTCGTGGGCGATCCGCACCGCCTTGTGCGCCAGGCGGACCGCGCGATCGATTGGCGTCACGACGACACAGCGACGGTGCTGCGCAAGATCCGCGCCGCCGACGGTTCGCCCGGCGTGCGTGACGAGATTGCGGGGCTGCGTGTTATCTGTACGACGCACATCGTGAAGGACGGCTGCGAGGCAGACCCGGCGCGATCATTGCGCAGCGGGACGGCGCGATCTGCCGTGCGACCGCTGATGGCGCGATCTGGATCACCCATCTGAAGCGTGCGGACGACGCGCAGGCGTTCAAGCTGCCCGCCGCGATGGTGCTGGGCGACAGGCTTGCAGACGTTCCCGAGTCGGCGTTGCCGCCGGAGCAGGTCGTCGACTATCCGACGTGGCGGCCGATCCGTTACGAGGAAGCCGGACCGGTCGGCTTCTCTGCATTTTCCGTTCTACAACGGGGCAATGGGAACGGCGCAATGCGAGGCGCTGCGCCGCGCCTATCGCCTACGCGCGTTCGCGGCCCACGCGCGTCATCGCGTCTGATGGGCGGAGACGAGTTCTGGTCCAACGGAATTCACCTGAATCTGATCGAGGCGTCCGAGCGGCCTTCGGAAGAATCGTGGCGGAACATCAACGCGATGGACGACCTGGTCCGCGACATCATCCTTACGGATCGCCAACTCACACTGGCGGCGCTCTGCGGCAATGCGGGCGCAGGCGGAGTCTTTCTGGCGCTTGGCGCGGATCACGTGTATGCGCGCGACGGCGTCATCCTGAATCCACACTACAAAGGGATGGGCAATCTGTACGGATCGGAATATTGGACTTATCTCCTTCCGCGCCGTGTTGGGCCCGAGCAGGCGCGGATGATTGTCGAAAACCGGCTGCCGATTGGCGTGCGCCAGGCGGCGAAGATGGGTTTGATCGACGATTGCTTTGGCCCCGATCCACCTGCTTTCCGCGCGGAAATCGCACGCCGCGCCACGGGGATCGCGGACGATCCGCGATTCGCGCAGCATCTCGAGGAAAAAAACCGGCGCCGGGCCCTCGACGAGGCCCGCAAGCCACTCGCGACTTATCGCGCCGAGGAGCTGGAGCGGATGAAGCTCAATTTCTTCGGCTTCGATTCGAGCTACCACGTGGCGCGGTTCAATTTCGTCCACAAGGTACCGCGGTCACGCACGCCGCTCCACCTTGCCACGCATCGGGGTGTCGTTGCCCGGGAAATGGTCGCGAATGTCTCGGGTCGCCCAGTTGGGTCCGCTGGAGCGCAGCTTGTGCTACCGCAGCCAGAGGCACAGCCGGGAGCGCGGCGTCGAGCCGCGCCGGCCGCGGTGCGGTGAATCAGCTGCCGAGCCGCATCCGCGCGCTGCGCCGCTGCAGCCAGCCGACCAAGATCATAAGCACAAGAGAGATCGCGATCAGCATCGTCGCGGCGGCCGCGATGGTGAGGCTGATGTTGTCGTTGATGCCGGCGAACATCTGCCGCGGAAGCGTGCGCTGGCCGGGCCCGGCCATGAGGAGAGCGACGACGACTTCATCGAACGATGCCGCGAACGCGAATACGGCGCCCGAGGCAACTCCCGGCAGGATCAGCGGCAGCGTGACGCGGCGGAACGTCGCGATATGCGAGGCGCCGAGACTTTCCGCGGCACGGATGAGCGTGCGGTCGAAACCCGACAACGTCGCCAGAACAGTGATGACGACGAACGGCACGCCCAGCGTCGTGTGCGCCAGGATCAGGCCCAGATAGTTGTCGGTGAGCCCCAGCGGCGCGAACGCGAAATAGACACCCACGGCGACGATGATCACCGGCACGACCATCGGTGAGATCAGGATCGCCAGCACGAGCGCCTGCGCCGGAAAGCGTGCTCGCCAGATTCCGAGCGCAGCCAGCGTGCCCAGCGCGGTGGCCAGCACCGTCGCCGACGTGCCGACGATGAGGCTGTTCTTCAGCGACGGCAACCAGAACGACGACGAAAAGAAGTCCTGGTACCAGCGCAGGCTCACGCCGGGAAGCGGATAGTAGAAGAACGACCCCGATGAAAACGACAACGGCACGATGACGAGGATGGGTGCCACCAGGAACACCAGCACGGCCCCGGTGAGCAGCGCGAGGCCGATTCCGGTGAGCCGTTCTCCGAGCGTTGCGATGCCGGTCTTCATCGCTCTTCCATCAACCTAGCCGCATCCGTTCGACGCCGACCATGCGGTTGTACACCGCGTACAGAGCCAGTGTGGCGGCCAGCAACATGATCGACAAGGCGGCGGCCATGCCCCAGTTGACGGTCCTGCTGGCATAAAAGGCGATGAAGTAGCTGATCATCTGGTCGTCGGCGCCGCCCACCAATGCGGGCGTGATGTAGTAGCCCAGGGCCTGGATGAACACCATCAGGCAGCCGGCGCCGATCCCCGGGCAGCGTCTGCGGGACGTAGACGCGCCAGAACGCGGTCAGCGGCCGTGCGCCCAGCGATGACGCGGCTCGCACGTAGGAAGGTGGAATGCCGCGCATCACGCTGTACAGCGGCAGCACCATGAAGGGCAGCAACACATGCACCATCGCCACGTAGACGGCGAAGCGATTGAAGATCATCCTTAACGGCTCGTCTATGATGCCCAGTGACAGGAACAGGCTGTTCAGCACGCCTTCCTTTTGCAGCAGCACAACCCAGGCAACGGTGCGAACGAGCAGCGAGGTCCAGAAAGGGAGCAGTACAAGGAACAGCAGCACGCCCGCGCGGCCCGGCGGCTGCGCGGCGATCACGTACGCGACCGGATACCCGAGCACAAAACATATCAGCGTGACCATTCCGGCAATCCACAGCGTGCGCCCCAAGACGTCGCGAAATACGCGCTGCTCGGGCGGCGCGCCGGTGATGTTCCCGTCGGTGTCGCGCCGCAGGTCGAGAGCGCCCAGCAGATAGAAGTCGGTGACCGGGCCGCCGGCGCGGCGGATCACCGCCCAGGTCTCGCGCTCGCCCCACTTGGGGTCGATGCCGACCAGCACCTCGCGCGCGGATCCCGTCAGTTCCGCCGGCAATTGACGGGACGTACCGAAAAGCAGTGTGCGGAAACCGGGAACGTCGTAGTTGAGCCGCGTCGCCGCGCTGGCAAGCGTTCCTGCTTCACGCGCCGCGCGAATGTCCGCAATCAGCGCTGCATAAGCGGCTTCCGGCGGCAGATCGCGCCCGTCCCAGCTCCTTAGCGCGGCCGTGACCGCAGGCAGGATGTGTCCAATATCGGTGTCGACCACTCCGCGCGACAGCATCGCGCCGATCGGTATTACAAAGCACGCCGCGAGGAAGAGAAAGAGCGGCAGCACCAACGCTGCCGCGCGCAGTTGCTCGCGGCGCCGGCTGCGCCGCAGCGCGCGGCGCAGGCCGCCGGCATCGTCATCGACGCCGGCCAGCGCCGCGTGGAGTGCCGCCGCAGCACCGCGTTGCACAGCACCCCCGCGTTGCTCTTAATTGCCCGCCTGGTTACTTCGCGACCCAGGCATTGAAGCGCTGGTTGAGTTTGTCGAGGCTCTCCAGCCAGAACTTGTCGTTGATGTACAGCGCCGTCGCGATGTTCTGCGGCGCCGTTGCGAGGTTCGGCAGCACGCTCTTGTCGATCAGCGGCGTCGCCGCCTTGGCGGTCGGACCGTAGGGGATCTTCGGCGGCAGATTCTTCTCGTTCTGCGGATCGTTGACAAACACCAGGAACGTCTCGGCCTGCGCCTTGTTCGGCGTTCCTTTCATGATGACCCACGAATCGATCGTATAGAGATTGTTGGTCCACACGATCTTGAAGTTCTTCTTGTCCTTGTCATTCGCGGCGGCGATACGGCCGTTGTAGGCATCGGTCATCGCCACTTCGCCGGAGGCCAACAGCTGCGGCGGCTGCGAGCCTTTTTCCCACCACACGAGGTTCGGCTTCAGCTGATCGAGCTTCTTGAACGCGCGGTCGACGCCTTCAGGTGTGCCGAGCACCTTGTAGACATCCTTCGGCGCGACGCCGTCAGCCATCAGCGCGATCTCCAGCGTCGTCTTCGGACCTTTGCGCAGTGCTCGCTTGCCCGGCCACTTCTGCGTATTCCAGAAATCGGCCCAGGACTTGGGCGGATCGGTTTTTATCTTGTCGCCGTCGTAGGCCAGGATGAAGCTGTAGACGATGGCGCCCACGCCACAGTCGCTGACCGCGTCGGACAGGTATTTGTCCTTTCCGCCGAGTTTGGCCCAGTCCATCTTTTCGTAGAGTCCCTCCTCACAGCCGAGCAGGAGCTCTTCGGACTCGACCTGGACCACGTCCCAGTTGTTGTTGCCGCCCTGGATTTTGGCGCGGAGCGTGCCGACGCCGCCATCCCAGTTTTCCTCGGTCATCGTGATCTTGGTCTTCTCCATGAACGGCTTGAAATAGACCTCGCGCTGGGCGTCCTGATAGGCACCGCCCCACGATACGACCGACAGATCGCGTGCCAATGCCGCCACGGACAGCACGGACGCGGCCGCGGCGATTGCGACGACCCAGATATTTTTGCTTTGCATGTTGGCCTCCTCGGTTGGCACTGTGCTGACGCCACTAGCTTTCCTGCGCGAATGCGCGGCAATGCTCGGGCGCCCAAAAGACGTCGACCGCCTCGCCGACGCGCGGCAACATATGCGCTTCGGAAATCGGCCGCTTCACCATGAACTCTTCGTTGCCGGTCAGCGCAACGCGCGCCCGGACGTGGTCACCCAGGTAGATGATTTCCCGCAGCGATCCCGCCAGGCGGCATCTCGGTTGCCCGTTGATTGTATGCTCCGCCGCGCGGATTTGCACACGTTCCGGCCGCAGCGATACCGTGACCGCGGCGCCACATTGCACCGGGCCCACCAGCGTGCCGTCGATCCGCACATCGCCGGCTGCCACGCGGATCGTGCAGCGGCTGTCCGTCACGTTCTCCAGACTGCCGTCCAGCCGGTTGTTCTCCCCAATGAACCGGGCGACAAAGGCGTTTTTCGGGTTTTCATACATCTGTTCCGGAGTGTCGAGCTGCTGAATCTTGCCGTGGTGAAAGACCGCAATGCGATCCGACATCGTGAGTGCCTCGGCCTGATCGTGTGTGACGTAGACCATGGTCACGCCGAGCCGTTGGTGAAGCCGGCGAATCTCGAGCTGCATCTGTTCCCGCAGCTGCTTGTCCAGCGCGCCCAGTGGTTCGTCCATGAGGATCAACTTGGGTTCGAACACGAGGGCACGGGCCACCGCGACGCGCTGCTGCTGGCCGCCGGAAAGTTGTGCCGGCCGCCGTACGCCGAACCCGCCGAGCTGCACCATGTCCAGCGCGCGCTCGACGCGCTTGCCGATGTCGTCCGCGGCCACGGCACGCACGGACAGCGGAAAGGCGATGTTCTCGGCGACCGTCATGTGCGGGAACAACGCGTAGTTCTGGAACACCATGCCGATATTGCGTTGGTAGGGCGGAACGCGCGACAGCGGTTTGCCCTCGAGCAGGATTTCGCCGGCGGTCGGCGTCTCGAACCCCGCGAGCAGCATCAGCGTCGTCGTCTTGCCCGAACCCGAAGGCCCAAGCAGCGTCAGGAATTCGCCCCTCTCGATATCGAGATCAAGCTTGTCGACGATGCGGGTGACGCCATCGTAGGTCTTCCCTATGCCCACGAAGCGAACGATGGGTTCGGAGCCGCTCACGCCAGTCCCTTTTCCTTCACCATCGCCCAGGTGTCGTCGAGCGCCTTGCCAAAACAGCCCATCATCTCGTCGATTTCGCCTTCGCCGATGATCAACGGCGGACTGAAAGCGATGTTATCGCCGGGCATGTTGCGCAGTATCGCGCCATGATGCTGCGCGCGGCGCACGAGATAGGCGGCAACACCCGCCTTCGGATCGAAGCTCTGTTTCGTTGCCTTGTCGCGGACGAGCTCCACGGCGCCGATCAGCCCGATGCCGCGTGCGTCGCCGATCAGCGGGTGATCGGCGTAGCCGCGGATGCCGGCCTGCATCCGCGGTCCGACGCGCCGCACTTGCGCGACGATGTCGCGCTCTTCGTAGATCTTCAGCGTTTCCAGAGCGACCGCGGCCGGCACCGGATGTCCCGAGTACGTGTAGCCGTGCCCGAAGATGCCCAGCTTGTCGCTCTGCGCAACCAGTATGTCGTAGAGCGCGTTAGTGACGAGATTGGCGGAGATCGGCTGGTAGCCGGCGGACAGCGCCTTCGCCAATGTCATGATGTCGGGCTGCAAATTGAAGGTTTGGGCACCGAACATGTTGCCTGTTCGACCGAAGCCGCAGATCACTTCGTCGGCGACAAAGAGGATTTCATGTTTTTTCAGGATCGGTTGAATGCGATCGAAGTAGGTCGCCGGCGGCACGATGACGCCGCCCGCACCCATCACCGGCTCGGCAAAGAACGCGGCGACCGTGTCAGGACCCTCGCGCATAATCAGTTGCTCGAGGTTGCCGGCGAGCCGCGCGGCGAACGCTTCCTCGCTCTCTCCCGGCTGCGCGCCGCGGTAGTAGTAGGGGCATTCCGCGTGCAGGATGCGATCGATCGGCAGGTCGAAATCGTCGTGCGCGAAGGCGAGTCCGGTCAGGCTCGCGCTGGCGATCGTCACGCCGTGATACGCGCGCTGGCGAGAAATGATCTTCTTCTTTTGCGGCCGGCCGACCGCGTTGTTCACGTACCACGCCAGCTTGACTGCGGCGTCGTTGGCCTCGGAACCGGAATTCGCGAACAGCACCTTGCCCATACCCGCGGGCGCGATTCGGATCAACCGCTCGGCAAGCTCCGCGCTGATCGCCGGGACCTTGCCCGCAAAGCTGTGGTAGAACGGCAGCTCGCACATCTGCCGATACGCGGCGTCGGCGAGGCGCCGCTCGGAGAAGCCGAGCGACGCGCACCACAATCCGGCCATGCCCTCGATATAGCGCCTGCCCTCATCGTCGTAGACGTAGACGCCTTCGCCGCGCGTGATGACGAGCGGGCCTTCCTTCTGCACCGCACGCAGGTTCGTCGCTGGGTGAAGGTGGAAAGACAGGTCGCGGCGAGCGGCGGGAGTGTTGAGCGACATCGGGAAATTTCCTCGGAGATCGGGCCGGTGGGGTATCGCGGCGCAGCATGGATTGTTTCCGAGGGGAGCGGTTGCGTCAATGGTCGAGCGGCAACTGCGACCTTTCCATCCCCTGTGGTAAGACAGGCTTTGAGGCTCCGCGCCAGAGGTTCAGGGCCGCGGGTCACGGATTCTTTAGGGGCGCGGTGCGGCACGCGTATTGAGGTACACCGCATAGAGCGACGTCGTGCCGCAAATGAACAGGCGATTGAGCTTCGGTCCGCCGAAGCACACGTTCGCGACGGATTCCGGAATCAGGATCCTGCCGAGCAGCGAACCGTCGGGTGCGTGGCAGCGCACGCCGTCGCCTGCCGACAGCCACAGGTTGCCGTCGACGTCGACGCGGAAGCCGTCGAAGAGACCCACCGGGCAGGTGGCGAAGACTTCGCCGCCCGAGATGGCAATGCCGTCGGCCGACACCTTGAAGCGCCGCACGTGGTGCGGTCCGTCCGGCTCGTGGGTGAGTCCGGTGTCGGCGATGTACAGCAAGGATTCGTCGGGCGAAAACGCGAGGCCGTTCGGCTGCACGAAGTCCGAGGCCACGATCGTGACGCGGCCGCTCGCCGGGTCGACGCGATATACGTTGCGGGCGCCGATCTCGCTCGGCGCCGCGTCGCCCTCGTAGTCCGAGTCGATGCCGTAGCTCGGGTCCGAGAACCAGATGCTTCCGTCGCCCTTGACCACCACGTCGTTGGGCGAATTGAAGCGCTTGCCGTCGTAGCGGTCGGCTAGCACCGTGCGCGAGCCGTCGAACTCGGTGCGCGATACGCAGCGGCTCTTGTGTTCGCAGGAAACCAGCCTGCCCTGCAGGTCGACGGTGTTGCCGTTGCTGTTCATCGACGGCTGGCGGAACACCGACACCGACCCGTCGGTCTCGTCCCAGCGCAGCATGCGGTCGTTCGGAATGTCGGACCAGACGAGATAGCGTCCGGCCGCGAACCATGCCGGACCTTCGGCCCACCGGCAACCCGTGTAGAGCTTGTCGACGTTCACGTACGGAAGCGCGAGCATGCTGAAGCGCGGATCGACGATTTCGAAGCTGGACGTGAGTTTGAGCGCCATGTTGTCGTGCTCCGTTCGTTTCTATTCCGAATGCCGCCGGCCGCGGCCGTAGATCAAGCAGCATGGCGATGATCACGACGCCATAGATCACGTGACGTCCGAACTCCTCCATCTGCATGACCGACAGGATCGATTGCAGCAGCGTGATGAGGATGACGCCGGCGACCGTGCCAAGGTAATTGCCCCGGCCGCCGAGGATCGACGTGCCGCCGAGCACGACCGCGGCGATCGCGGGCAGCAGGTAGGGGTCGCCCATTGCCTGCGCCGCCTTGCTGGCATAGCCGGCGAGCAGCACGCCGCCGAATGCCGACAGGCCGCCCGAGATCGCGAACGCCGCCATAACGACCAGGCGCGTACGCGCACCCGAGAGATACGCCGCGCGCTCCCGGTTGCCGATCGCGTAGACGGTCCGGCCGAACGTCGTGCGCGTGAGCAGGAACACGGCGCCGCTGCCGACTATGGCCCAGGTGAGCAGCGCGTTCGGAATGCCCAGGAAACTGTGCCCGGTGGCGATGAACCGCATCGCCGGCGACGATGAGTCCTGCGGCGAAAAACCGCCGGTGTGCACGACCATCAACCCTTGCGCGACGGCGTTCACCGCCAGCGTGACGACCATCGAAGGGATGCGCAGGAATGCGACACCGCAACCGCTGACCAGGCCGAGCGCCACGCCGCAAGCGACGCCTACCGGGATGGCCATGGCCTCGCCGAGCGGCCCCCAGCCGGTGGCAGCGGTCGCCATCATGCCGCCGACGGCGACGACCCACGGCACGGAAAGGTCGATCTGGCCCAGCAGTATCACGATCATCATGCCGGTCGCGATGACGCCCAGGAACGACGCAACCTTGAGCTGCTGCAGCAGGTAATCCAGCGACAGGAAACTGCTCGAATAGAGGCTTCCGATGAACAGCACGACAACGATGCAGCCGAATGCCGACGCGATGGCCGGATCGGTGCGCCGGCGGATGACGGCGACCGCGTTGCCGAACGCGGCGCCGAAGCGGTTTCCGGGAGTCCGTGCATCATCCATACAATTCGAGCCGATTGCGGATGCGCAGCAGCCGCAGCGAGCCCAGGCACACGGCCGCAAACAGCACGATGCCCTGGAACAGCGGCTGCCACAGAGGCTCGACGTTGAACACGAACAGCAGGTCGCCGATCGTGCGGAACATCAGCGCGCCGAAGACCGCGCCGATCGCGCTGCCCGACCCGCCGAACAGCGACACGCCGCCCAGCACTACTGCCGCGATCGAGTACAGAGTGTAAGTGCTGCCGTTGGCGGCGGACGCCTCGCCGGAATAGGTGATGCACGTGAGGAACAGCCCGGCGACCGACGCCAGCAAACCCGACAGCGTGTAGGCGACGAATTTGGCGCGGCGGATCGGCACGCCCGACATGTAGGCCGCGACCTCGGACGATCCGACGGCGTAGGCCGCGCGCCCGACGCTCGAGCGCCGGAAGGGCAGCCAGACGATCAGCACCAGCGCCAGCAGCAGCACCAGGCTGGCTGGCACGCCACCTGGCAACTGGCCGGTCAGCGCATCGGCCAGCGTGGCATCGATGTCACCGCCGGGAACGCGTCGCAGCGCGAGCGCGGCGCCATAGTAGATCGCGCCGGTGGCGATGGTCGTGACGATGGGCTGCAGGCGGCCGTAGATCACGATGAGTCCGTTGACCGCCCCGCACAGCGCGCCGACGAACAGCACGCCGGCGACGCCGAGCACTGTCATGAGTGGCGTGCCCACGACGATCGTCGAGGCCAGGCAATTGGCGAGCACCATCACCATGCCGACGGACAGGTCGATTCCCGACGTGATCACCACGAGCGTTTGCGCGATGGCGACGATCGCGAGCAGCACGCCCTTGTTGGCGGCGGTCGTCGCGACGTTGGCGTTGAGACCGGCCGGGTGGTTGGCCGCGTAGATCGTGAACATCGCGACGAAGGCCGCGAGCGCCATCAGCGTGCCTTTGTGTTCGCGCAGCCGATAGGACCAGTCCCCGCCCAACGGCCCGCCCTCGCGCTTCGAGCCTGGCGCGCTCAACGGCGAGCCTCCTGCGATACGCCAGCCTGCCGGCCCTCGGAACCGATGTTCAGCGCATTGCTGACCAGCGCGCGCTCCGTGATCTCGGCACCGACCAGCTCGCGGATGACCGCGCCGTCGTACATGACCAGCACGCGGTCGCAGCAGCCGACGAGTTCGTCGTAGTCGGTCGAGTAGAAGAGGATCGCGGCGCCCGCGTCCGCCAGTTCGCGCAGCAACTGATACATCTCCTGCTTGGTTCCGACGTCGATCCCTCGCGTCGGATCGTTGAGCAGGAGGATCCGCGGCGCCACCATCAGCCACTTGCCGATGACGAGTTTCTGCTGGTTGCCGCCTGAAAGCGACCCGGCCGGCACGCCGGTGCCTTCACAGCGCACGGAGAGCAGTCGCACGATGCGCTCGACCGCGGCGCGTTCGGCGGCAGCGTCCACGATGCCCCAACGCGACAACGTGCCGAGGGCGGCGAAGGAGAGGTTGTCGCGGACCGACATCGGCAGCATCAGGCCCTCGGTCTTGCGATCCTCGGGGATCAGCGCCATGCCGATCGCCTTGCGCTTGGCGGCGTGCGGTCCGGCGATGGTGACCGGCCTGCCGTCGATTCGCACTTCGCCCGTCGTGCCGCGCAGTACGCCGAACAGCGCCAGCAGCAGCTCGCGCTGGCCCTGGCCGTCGAGTCCGCCGAGACCGATCACCTCGCCGGCGCGCAGCTCGAGCGACACGTCGTTCAGCCTGTCCGTCCAGCACAGGTTCCGCACGTCGAGCACCGGCGCCGCGTCGTTTGCCGGATGCGCGGTCCTTGCCGGAAACACGGCGCTGTACTCGCGCCCGATCATCAGCTCGACGACCTCGTTGTCGGTCTTCGTGCCCGCGGCGTAGCTCGCGACGCTGTGGCCGTTGCAGAACACCGTGCATTCGTCGGCCAGCTCGGCGATCTCGTGCATCCGGTGCGAGATGTAGACGAGGGCGAGTCCTTCTGCGCGCAGGCGCTTCAGGACGGCATAGATCTTCGTCACGTCGGCGGCGGTGAGCGCCGACGTGGCCTCGTCGAGGATCAGGATGCGCGGCTTGCGGGCGAGCGCCTTGGCGATCTCGACCATCTGCCGCCGCGACAGCGACAGGTCCTTGACCAGCGCCAGCGGATGGATGTCCTCGGCGCCGGCGCGCGCCAGCGCCTCTTCGGCCATCCGGCGCTGTGCCTTGCGGTCGATCAGCCCGAAGCGACGCGGCGGGTTGCTGATGCCGATGTTGTCGGCCACCGAAAGATCGGGGATCAGCGACAATTCCTGGAAGATGCAGACGATGCCGGCCGCCTGGGCCGCGGCCGGCGAGTCGAAATGAACCGGGTTCCCGTCGAGCAGCATGCTGCCCTCGTCGGGTTCGACCACGCCCGACATGATCTTGATCAGCGTCGACTTGCCGGCGCCGTTCTCGCCCAGGACGGCGTGGATGCGGCCCGCCTCGACGACGAGCTCGGCGTTCTCCAGCGCGCGCACGCCGCCGTAGCGCTTCGAGACGCCGTGCATCGCGAAAAGGGGCATGTTCGCGCGCGAAGGCGCGGGGATTCTCACCCCCGCGCGTCCGCGTTCACTTCACGTTCGCTTCGGTTTGCCCCATGATTTCCTGCGCGGTGAAGTTGATGCCGCAGGTCGGAAACGAATTGCCGACGAAGAAGTTGTCGCTCTGCGCCGGGTAGAAGTCCTGTGCCTTCCTTCATGTTCGGGAACTCGGCCTTGGCGAGCGGCAGCTTGACCGACTGCGGTACGACCTTGCCTTCGAGCGCCGCGATCGCCGTCTTGATCGCCACGGCCACCTGGGCCGGTCCCGTTCCCGCCGACGCGCACTTCAAGCCCTGCGCGCCGTACTTGCCGCAGAACTTGCGGAAGCCGTTCTCCGTTTCGCCGCCGAACGGCACGAACGGATGCTTGGCGTCGATCATCGCCTGCACGACGCCGGTGTCGCCGCCTTGCGCGGTGATGCCGTCGAATTTCTTGTGCACGGCGATCGCGTCGGCCGTCACCTTCTGTGCCGTCGGGTCGTCCCACTTGCCGATCACCTCGACCGTGTCCCACTTCTTGCCCGAGGCCTTGAACACTTCCTGGATGCCGTCGTGCCGGTCGCGGTCGACCGACGTTCCCGAGACGCCGCGAACTTCGAGCACCTTGCCGCCGTTCGGGACGTTCTTCACCAGCCATTCGGCCCAGTACTTGCCGAGACCCTTCTGGTCGACGTTGACGTTGATCGCCTCCTCGGTGTCGAGGATGTTGTCGAACGCGACGAGCACGACGCCGGCATCGTTGGCGCGCTTGATCACCGGCTTGAACGCCGCCGGATTCTGGGCGTTGACGACGATCGCGTCATAGCCGGAGTCGATGAAGTTGTTGATCGCGGCGATCTGCGCGGCGACGTCTTCGCCGGTCGACACGACCTTGAATTCCTTCAGCTTCGCCGCGACCTCGGGCTGCGCGGCATAGGCCTTGGCCGTCTTGATCATCTGGATGCGCCAGGTGTTGGCGATGTAGCCGTTGGCGAGCGCGATGCGGTACGGCCCTTTCTTCGCCGGATACTGGAACAGCTTGGTATTGGCGGCCCACGGCGCGAAGCACACGGGGTCGGAGTTGGGCAGCGTCACCACCTTGGGCGGCGCGGCGGTCGCCAGTCCGGCGGCAAGCAGGGCGATAGCGGCGGAAATCGGTGTGCGATGGAACATCGTGGCCTCCGTGATTGTCTGGGATTTGCGGCCGTCGGCGAGATCCGGCAGACAGCGCAACCGGCGCCTTGTTGTGTTGACCGCACGCCCGGCGCCGAGGCGAACTTCCGGCAGCATACATTTGGCCGCGCGATCCTACAAACCGCGGCTATTTCTTCGACGCCGACACGGCTGCCCGAAGCGCCAGCAGGTAACTGTCGACGCCAAAGCCGCGAGATCTGCCCGAGGACGATCTCGGCGAACACCGACTTGTGCCGGAACTCCTCGCGCGCGTGGATGTTCGACATGTGCACCTCGACGATCGGCACCGTCAGGATGGCGAGCGCGTCGCGGATACCATAGCTGTAGTGCGTCCACGCGCCGGCGTTCAGCAGCACGCCGTCCACCTTGTCCTTGTGGCCCGGTGGATCCGCTCGCACATCTCGCCTTCGACTGTTGGTCTGGAAGCGTCTCGACCTTGACGCCCAGTTCCTTGCCGAGCGTCTTTAGCCGCGCTGTCGATCTGGGCCAGAGTGATCGTCCCGTACTGCTTGGGATCGCGCTTGCCGAACATGTTGTGGTTGATGCCGTGCAGCATCAGGAACGTTTTCATGCGCCTTCCTTGTCGTTGCGGGAATGTCGGCGAATGCTATCAGCTTGGCGTCGTGTCGACGATGGCTCCGCTGCGCGCTGCGGTGACGATGGCCTCGGTGATACGCAGGTTCTGCAGACCGTCGCGCGCGCTGACGAGCGGCTTCGCTTCTCCGCGGACCATGCGGCCGAAGTGCTCGATCTGGTGCGCCAGCGGGTCTTCGCGCGTCATTTCGGCCACCCTCTGCTGGAACGGCTTCCACCATGACCGGTCCTCCGCGCAGGCGTAGGTCTTGAGGCGCATCGTCGGTATCGACAGCGAGCCGAAGGTGCCGGCGATGACATAGCAGTCCTCGTCCGGATAGGTCGAATAGGCCTTGTTCTCCTGCGACGTTTGCTCCCAGCTGCGCGCACATGCGGCGGTGTCCGACAGCAGGAACGTGCCGAGCGCGCCGTTGGCGAAGCGAAGGTTGATGGCCACGGTGTCCTCGACCGGAAATCCGCGCACCGCATGTGACGCAATCGCCTGCACCGCGACAATGTCGCCGCACAACATCCGCAGGTTGTGCACTTCGTGGATCATGTTGAGGAGTATCGGGCCCGCGCCGACCTGCTTCCGCCACGGCGCATCCCGGAAATACTCGTCGGGTTTGTAGAACACCGCGCTGCCCATCACCGCGACCAATGGCCCCAGCACGCCCTTGTCGATCAGCTGCTTCGCGCACGCCATGATCGGGCTGTGCGCCCTGTGGTGGCCTATGAGGACGCTGGCACCTGTCCTTTCGACTTCTTTCACCAAGTCCTCTGCTTCCCGAACGGTCGGCGCGATGGGCTTTTCCAGCAGGCAGGGAACACCCGCCGCAACGCATTTCAGCGCGTGCTCGACGTGCAGCTGGTTAGGTGTCGCGAGGATCACCCCATCGGGACGGTCCTTCGCGAACAACTCGTCGAGGGACTTGTACAGCGGGACGTGGGCCCTGGCAGCCACGTTCACCGCCGCCGGAGCCGGGTCGACGATGGCTGTCAGTGTGCAGGTGGCGCTGTTCTGCGCCACGTCCATATGCGCCAAGCCGATATAACCCGCGCCGGCCACCGCAATCCGGGTCTTCGCCATCGGGACTTCTCCGCTTTGCGGACGCGTCGGCTGCCGTGGGTCCGCGGGTTGCACGACGGGCCGACACGACAGGTCGCCAGGACGCGATAATAGCCGCCTTCGGCTTCGCCGAGTGGAAGGGGAGGGCGGCATGATCAGCGGCAAGACGACATTGATCGCGCATGTTGGATATCCGACGGAGGCGTTCAAGGCGCCGCTCATCTACAACCCGTGGTTCGACAAGGCCGGCATCGACGCCGTCGTGGTGCCGATGGGCATCCGGGCCGCCGATTTCCCGACGGTGCTCAAGGCGCTCTTCCGCCTGACGAACATCCGCGGCGCTCTCGTGACGATGCCGCACAAGATCGCGACGGTCGCGCTGCTCGACGAAGTCTCCGTCGCCGTGCAGGTTGCGGGATCCTGCAACGCCATCCTGAAACGTCCCGACGGAACTCTGCTGGGCGACATGTTCGACGGCGCGGGCTTCACGCGCGGGTTGAAGCGGAAGGACTTCAAGTTCGCAGGTGCCTCCTGCCTGGTGGTCGGCACCGGAGGCGTGGGCAGCGCCATCGCCGCGTCGATCGCGGGCGAGGGCGTGGCGAAGCTCATGCTTTCGGATACGAATGTCGCGTCGGCCGAGGCGCTCGCCGCGCGCATCAGGCATCACTACCCCAAGATCGAGTCGGGCCTCCACTCGAACGACCCGACCGGATTCGACCTGGTCGTCAACGCCACGCCGCTTGGGATGAAGACCGGCGATCCCTACCCGATCGACGTCACACGCCTTGCGCCCACGACGTTCGTCGGCGAAGTCGTCATGAAGCAGGAAATCACGCCACTCCTGCAAGTCGCGAAGGACAAGGGTTGTCGATACCAGATCGGCACCGACATGTTGTTCGAGCAGATTCCGGCCTACCTCGAGTTCTTCGGCTTCGGCACGACGACTGCCGAAGAGCTTCGCACAGTATCCAAGGTTGCGTACTAGGCTGCCGACCCCCGAGATCTTCGCCGCCCGTCCGAAGACTCATGGATTCCGGTCCCTCCAGTCCACCCAGTCCACGGGGAAAGCGTCGAGATAGCTGTTGACAGCCTCACCCACGGTTGCAAAGAACGTCTCGTCGCCGAAGCGCGAGAAGATGCCGAATCGCTTGAGTTTGTCCTTGACCGGATCCTTCATTTCGGCGAAGCACAGTTCGATGCCGGATGCGTTCAAGATTTCGTCCAATTCAGTCAGCATGTCAGCGGCGGTCACGTCGACACTGGTCACCGGCTCAGCCGCCACGACAAGCCAGCGCACCGGTGTCGGCGATGCCGCAACGGCGTCGAGTACGCGGTTCTGGAACAGCTCGGCGTTGGCAAAGAACAGCGGCGCATCCCAGCGAAGCAGTACCAATCCGGGGATAAGGCGGGCCTCGGGGTAGCGCGTGATGTCGTGGTAGCCCTTGACGCCCTCGACACGGCCCAGTACCGCGGAATGAGGACGCCAGCCATCCCAAAGGAATTCGATCACCGCGATCACGATTGCCAACCCGATGCCCGGAATTGCGCCGAGAACGGCCACGCCAGCAAGGCAGCCGATGGAGAGCCAGAACTCCCAGCGCTGGATGCGGTAGATCCGGCGCAGGTCGGTGATCTCGATCAGGGAGATGGCAGAGGCGATCACGACGGCGGCCAACGCGGCGGTGGGCAGGCTTCGCAGCAGGTTTGGCGCGATCAGCAACAGCGCAGCCACGGCAAGTGCGCCGACGACACCGGCCAGTTGCGTTCGGGCGCCCGCGGCTTCGGCGACGGGTGTGCGAGACGCGCTGGCGCTCACCGGAAAGCCGCCGAAGAATCCGGCGGCCAGGTTGGCCGCCCCCAGCCCGATCATCTCCTGGTTGGGATCGACGAAATTTCCGGCGCGCGCGGCATATGCGCGCGAGAGTACGCTCGTGTCGGCGAACGCGACGAGGGCGACGGCGAAACCACCGAGCAGCACAGGAGCGACGTCGCCATAGGTGATCATGGGAAAGCTGAACGCGGGCAGCCCTTGCGGCAGCGCTCCCAGGACCGAAACGCCGGCACGTGTCGCAAGATGCATCGCCTCGACAGTGACGGTCGCACCCACGACGGCGAGCAGGACGCCCGGCAGGCGGTTGCTGCGCTTCAGCAGCAGGATCACACCGAGCGCGCCGGCGCCGAGCGATAGCGCAGTCCAGTTTGTCTTTCCGGACAGCACGCCGCGGACCAGTCCCTGAAGTTCGTTCAGCAGGCCGTCAGATTCGACCGAGAAGCCGAACAGCGCGGGTAACTGGCCAATGAGCACGGTAAGCGCAATGCCGTTCATGTAGCCGTAACGGATCGGCTTGGAGAGAAGCTCCGTGACGAAACCCAGGCGTGCCGCACCGGCCAGGATGCACAGCAAGCCCGACGCGACTGCCATCATTCCAGCGAGCGCCATCGCACGCTGGGGATCGCCGGCGGAAAGCGGCAGCACCACGGCAATGATCAGGGCAACCAGCGATGAATCCGGTCCCAGCACCAGTACGCGGCTGGGGCCGAACACGGCGTAGACCAACAGCGCAATAACGGTTGCATACAGGCCAGAGATGCCGGGCAAGCCGGCGGCCACCGCGTAGGCGATGCCGACGGGGACCAATACCGTGGTCAATACCAGCCCCGCCACGACATCGTGTCGCAGCCACGCGATTTCGTAATGGCGCAACACATGCAATCCAGGAATCCAGCCCATCAAGCCGGCCTGGCCGACGCGCAGTTGCGGGCGCGCGATCCGGCCCGGCTGCGGTTTGGATGATGGAGGAATCAATTCACTCATTGAATCGCGGTGAGTTTTTGCGGAAGAAATTCGGCGTACCCGCGCTGCCTGCAAGCAATCCGCTGTCGATTGTACGGCCATCGAACAGGGCTGACCTGACCCGCCCACGACTCCCGCTCCGGGCAGTGCTTTGACTTAGGTCAAGCCGTGTCACTTGGCGATCGTCTAGCCTAATGGAGAGGTATGGGAATGTCGATCGCGGTACGCAGATTGGAAGGCGCAATGAAGAACACGCGGGCAGTCACGGCATTGATCACCTTGTTTGCGGTGTGCGCATCGTTCCATGTCTGGGGCGCTGACGGAGCGTTTCCAACCCTGCAAGACGCGGCCGCTGCCGCTGCCGGATACAAGAAGACCGACATCGAGGTCAAGTCCACGGCGCACCAGGTCACGATAACCGTTGTCAACAGCAAGCTGAACAACGGAGTGACATCCGAGCGCACCACCGAAGCGTCGAAGATCGCATCCGCCGGCGCGAAGTTCATTGGCGGGAAACCGGAATTTGCGGCAGTCGTGATCATTCACGTGGACTATGTCAAGCGGGAAGGCAATGATTCAGCAGTAATCGAGGGAATCGATTTCAACAAGGCTCCCGACGGCTCCTTCAAGCTCCATCTCACCTGAGCGGGACGGGCGGACGCTTCGAACGCGCCGACGCGCGGCACGAAATCTTCGCTCCACGCTGGTCGCCGTGGCGCGATCGCGATGACGTATGCTTGCCGGCGATGAAATCGATCGACGCCCAGCGAGGCTCCCCCCTGGTATTTGTCGCAAGGAGCCTGACCAAGACTTACCGGATGGGGGAAGTCGAGGTGCGAGCCCTCTCCAATCTCGATCTCGAAATCCACGAGGGTGAATTCATCGTGCTGCTGGGTCCGTCGGGCAGCGGCAAGTCGACGCTGCTCAACATTCTCGGCGGGCTCGACACGCCGACGTCGGGCGAGGCATTCTGGCGCGACCATAATCTTGTCACCGCCGACGAAGCGGAGCTCACCCGTTACCGGCGCGAGCACGTCGGATTCGTCTTCCAGTTCTACAATCTGATCCCGAGTCTCACGGTGCGCGAGAACGTTGCGCTCGTGACCGACATCGCATTGTCGCCGATGCCCGCGGAGGAGGCGCTCGACCGCGTCGGCCTGTCGGGGCGGCTCGACCATTTTCCGTCGCAGCTTTCCGGTGGCGAGCAGCAGCGCGTTGCGATCGCGCGGGCGATCGCCAAGCGCCCGGATGTCCTGCTATGCGATGAACCAACGGGCGCACTCGACTACCCTACCGGCAAGGTCGTGCTGGAGGTAATCGCGCGGATCAACTCCGAGCTCGGAACGACCGCGGTGGTTATCACCCACAACGTGGCGATCGGCGGAATGGCGGACCGCGTGATGCATCTCGCCGACGGCCGCATCACGCACGTCGACGTGAACGCACACCGGCTGACGCCAGCCGAGCTCTCGTGGTGAAGGCCATCGACCGCAAGCTATTGCGCGACATGTGGCACATGCGGAGCCAGGTCGTCACCGTCGCGCTGGTCGTGGCAAGTGCGTTCTCCGGGTTTGCCGGTTCGCTCGCGACGTATTATTCGCTGGAGCAGGCGCGTGCGCGATTCTACGAATCGGCGCATTTTGGACAAGTGTTCGCCGAATTGAAGAGGGCGCCGCGCGAGATCGAACGGCGCATCGCTGCGATTCCGGGTGTGAGCGACGCCGAAACGACCGTCGTGTTCGACGTGACGCTGGACCTTCCGGAGGTCGCGGAGCCGATCGTGGGCCGGATGATCGGGCTGCCCGAAGACGGCATCCAGAAGCTCGACCAACTGGTGATCCGGCGCGGGCGCGCGCCGGAGCGCGGCAGCGCCGACGAGGTCGTCGTGTCCGAGGGCTTTGCCAACTCCCGCGATCTCGGACCCGGCAAGAGCGTAAGCGCACTCATCAACGGCCGGCGGGAGACACTGCAGATCGTAGGCGTCGGCTTGTCCCCGGACTACATCTACGCAACGCGCGGCGGGGCGTTTCCCGACGACCGCAATTTCGGCGTGTTCTGGATCGCGCGCGACCGGCTTGCGGCTGCGTACAACATGGAGGGCGCGTTCAACCACGTCGCGGTGCGGCTGACGCCAGGTGCCACGGAACGTGCCGTCATCGACGCACTCGACCGACTGCTGGAGCCTTATGGCGGCATGATCGCGTACGGCAGGGATGAGCAACTGTCGAACCGCATTCTCAGCCAGGAAATCAATCAGTGGAAGGTCATCGGCACGTTGATTCCGTCGATTTTCCTGGCGGTGGCGGCTTTCCTGCTCAACGTGGTGCTGAACCGCCAGGTCGCGACCCAGCGCGAGCAGATTGCGGCTCTGAAGGCGTTGGGTTACGGGAACGGCGCGCTCGCCGCGCATTACCTGCTGCAGGTCGTCGTCATCGTCTCGATCGGCATCGCCATCGGCATCGCGGTGGGCTATTGGTGGGGCGGCGCCGTGACGGCGCTGTACGCAGACTTCTTCCACTTTCCCAGCTATCGCTTCTTCATGCCGGCGTGGGTCATGCTGGTCGCTGCGGCGGTAACGTCCGCGGCAGCGGCGGCGGGCGCGCTGGGTGCGGTGCGCACGGCGGTTTCGCTCGCACCGGCCGAGGCAATGCGGCCGCCATCGCCCGGGCGCTATGGACCTACGTTGCTGGAGCGGGCCGGCCTGGGTCGCGTGCTCACGCCCGGCATGCGCATGGTGATCCGCAACATGGAACGCCGGCCGCTGCGCGCGCTGCTCACGACAGCGGGCATGGCTTCCGCGATGGCGATCATCATTTCCGGCCTGTTCTGGCGCGATGCGCTTGACTACATGGTCGACGTCCAGTTCGAGGCAGCGCAGCCTGGCGACGCCGAGATTGCGTTCGTCGAGCCGCTCGCGTCGCGATCCCTGCGCGAAGTCGCGCACATGCCTGGCGTGATGATGAGCGAAGGCTCGCGCGACGTTCCTGTCCGTCTGGTTGCGGGCCATCGATCCTATCGCACCGCCCTCCTCGGCGTTGCACCCGGGGGCCAGTTGCGACGACTGCTCGATGCAGACCGGCATCCGGTGCCCGTTCCGCCCGAAGGTATCTTGCTCACCGATCGACTGGCCGAGCGCCTCGACGTCCGCGTCGGTGATACGCTGGTCGTCGAGACGTTGGCGGGGAACCGCAACAAGCGAAGCGTGCCGGTGGTCGGCGTCGTCGGCGACCTGATCGGATTGTTCGCCTATATGGATATCGGCGCGCTGAACCGGCTGATGGCGGAAGGCGACACGCTCTCCACCGTCTCCGTCCGCCTCGATGGGTGGCAGCGCGGTGCGCTGTTCCGGCACCTCAAGGAATTTCCGCGGGTGGCTACGGTGGCGAGCAAGGCGGCGATGTTGCAGACCTTCCGGGAGACTTCCGCGCGGAACGTTCTCTATTTCACGACCATACTCACGGCGTTCGCCGCGGTGATCGCGGTTGGCGTCGTCTACAACAACGCGCGGATCGCGCTGCAGGAACGCGCGTGGGAGCTTGCGAGTCTCCGGGTGCTGGGATTCACCCGCGGCGAGGTTTCGACGTTCCTGCTGGGCGAGCTGGGTATCGAGCTCGCCGCCGCCATTCCGCTGGGATGTCTGCTCGGTTATATGTTGTCGTGGGCGATCGTCGCGATGACCCACACCGACATGATTTCGATCCCGATCATCGTCGCGCCGCGTACGTACGCGTTCGCCGCGCTGGCGATCGTGCTCGCCGGTGCCGCCAGCGCGCTGATCGTGCGCGGGCGGATCGACCGGCTCGATCTCGTCGGCGTGTTGAAGACGAGGGAATAGCAATGGACAGAGTCTGGTTGCGCAGGTCTCCCTGGATACTCGCCGGCGCGATTGCGGCGGGCGTCCTCGTATGGGCGTTCATGCCGCGCCCGGTCGAGATCGAAACCGCTCCCGTGACGCGCGGCCCGTTCCGCAAGACGGTCGACGAGGACGGGAAGACACGCGTGCGCGACCGTTACGTCGTGTCTGCGCCGGTCCCGGGCCGACTGCTGCGCGTCGAACTCAAAGCCGGCGCACCGGTGCAACCCGGCACGCTGCTCGCGCGCCTTGCGCCGGCAGCACCCGCGCCGCTCGACGCACGCACCGAACTCGAGTATCGCGAGCGTCTTGGCGCGGCCGAGGCCACGCGGTTGCGGGCGGCCGCAAGCATCGAGCGGGCAGGGGTTGCGCTCGAGCAGGCCAAGGCGGAAGAGGCGCGGGCGGAGACGCTCGCGGCCCAGGGATTCACGTCGCGGCAGGCGCTGGACAACGCGCAGCGCGAGGTGGAACTCAAATCCAAGGAGCTCGCGGCGGCGCAATTCGACGGCCACGCGGCAGAACATCAGGTCGCGATGGCGCAGGCCGCCCTCACACGCTATCGGCAGGATGCCGGAGGCAAGGCGACCGGAGCCGTCTGGGACATCCGTTCGCCCGTGGCCGGCAGCGTGCTGCGCGTCGCCCAGGAAAGCGAGGCCGTCGTCGCCGCTGGAGCGCCAATTCTCGAAATCGGCGATCCAAGCGCGCTCGAGGTTGTCGTCGACGTGCTGACGGCCGATGCCGCAGCGATCCGTCCCGGCGCGGCCGCTCTACTCGACCACGGCGGGGGCGCGCCCGTACTCGCCGGCCGCGTTCGCCTCGTCGAGCCGGCAGGCTTCACCAAGATCTCGGCGCTGGGTGTCGAGGAGCAGCGCGTCAATGTCCTGATCGACTTCGTGGCGCCGGCCACGACGTGGGGAAATCTGGGCGACGGGCATCGCGTCGACGCCCGGATCACCGTCGACACGCGTGACGATGCGGTGCTGGTTCCCATAAGCGCGCTGTTCAGGCACGGCGACGGCTGGGCCGTGTTTGCCGTGTCCGACGGTCGCGCGCGGCTGCAGGCGGTGACTACGGGACCACGCAACGGATTGGTCGCAGTCGTGCTCGGCGGACTCGAAACCGGCACGTCCGTGATTGCCTACCCGAGCGACGCGGTCGCGGACGGAGTGCGGATCAAGGCGCGCGTCTCGACGCCGCAATCGAAATGACGCCTAGCGCAGCGCGTTTCGCGCAAGGCTTTGGTGGAACAAGTCTTTGGTGGAACAAGCCTCATCCTTCGTAGTTGAGCGTCTCCCTGACCGTACGGCGCATCGTAAGCGCAAGCGCAAGCCCCACGGCGAGCATCACGACCAGCGCGCCGCCGCAGAGCACAGCAAGGCCCTCGAGCGAGAAGCGCAGCGGCACGGCGACATGCAGCAGCGTCCGCGCCGCCGCATCGTTCAGCGCCAGCGTCAGCACGATCGAGATGGCGACCGATATCAGGACGGCGACGAGGGCGATCGCGGCGCCTTCGCCCAGAAGCATCGCGGCGACGCCTCGCACCGTCGCACCCAGCGCGCGCATGACGCCGATCTCGCGCGTGCGCTCCAGCACGTTGAACGCGGTGCCCGCGGCAAGGACGATCGCGCCGAGCAGCGCGGCGGCGAGCGCCACCATCTGCAGCACGTCGCCCACGACCTTGAAGTGTTCATCGAGCGCGTCGCGAAACATCGCGCGGGTCAGCACCTGCGCCGGCGGGAGGTGCGCGCCGAGGAGCGCCTGGTCGAGCGCGCTCGCCACGGATTCAGGATGGTCGCCGCCGGCCTTGACGCGCAGGACGGCCGATGCATCGCCCAGACCGGTCACATTGTCGAACGCGGGAAACGCCGCATAGAAGGTCGGGTTGCCGATCTCCTCGACCAGACCGACGACGCGGACGCTCGTCTGGCGGTCGCGAAAGCGCACCGGGACGTCGCTTCCGACATGGATGTTCGGATAGGGTTCCTGAACGGTGCGCGTCATCAGCACTTCGCTGGTTGCGCCCGGCGCCGGCAACCGTCCCTCTAGCACGGGGAGCTTGAACAGCCGTGAGTCGGGCGGATAACCGACGAGCGCCACGCGCTTCGTCTCGGACGGGGAAGCGCCATCCGGTTCCGCGTAAGCAGCGCTCACAGCGACGCGACGCCAGGCTTCGGCGACGGCCACGTCGGGAACCTTGCGCGCGACGCTTTCCAATTGCGCCGCCGGAACAGCGCGCGGCATGACGACCTCAATGTCGTGCCCTTGCGTCGCGAGGCTCGTGTCGATGACGCTCATCAGGCTCTCGTAGTTGCTGTGCGTCGTCAGCAGCAGCGCGCCTCCGCCAGCGAGCGCGAGCAGGATCAGCACCAGGCGAAAGGGCCGCCGCAACGTGTTCCTGAACGCCAAAGTGCCACGCATGCCGCCCGGAAGCGTGATCGCCTTCGCGAGGCGCGACCCTGCGGTCAGCGGCGACGCGATGCCGGGATCGTGCAGCGCTGCGTGCACCGGCATGCGGCTTGCGCGGACGATCGGCCACGCCATGGCAGCCAGCGCGATGCCGAGCGTGGAAGCAACTTCGCGGAACTTAAGCGTCGCGCCGACACCCCAATCCGCGACGTCGATGTTGAGCACGTTCGCATAATGGCCTGCCAGCGCTCGGCCCAGCGCGGTGCCCGCCGGCACGGCAATGAGTGCCACCAGCAATACCAACGGCGCAACGAGCAGCAGGTACTGCACCGCAATCTGGTGCCAGCGCGCGCCGGTGGCCTTCATGATGCCGACTTGCCGGACCTCGCGCCGCATCCACACCGACATGAGATAGCCGGCGAGCGCGGCGCCGCAAATGACGGCGATCGCAGAGAGCACACCCAGCACGCGCACCATCGCGTTCATCAGCGCCGCGTGCGGATGGACGTTTTGCAGTACGTCGACGCGTAGCGGCGGCTGGCCGCTTGCCGCAAGACGGTCGCGCAACGCGCCGGCCATCATGGCTGCGTCGCCCGCGTCGCCGCGGCGCTGCATCCTGAGCAGCAGCTGGTCGAAGCCGGGACCGAGGCCGACGAGCGCGGCGCCGGCGGGTGTGGTGAACGCGTAGATCACGCGCTCCTGCGTGCTCGGCGCGACCGCCGTGTCGTGCACGTAACCGGCCAGCGGCACCGTGGCGAGATCGCCCGTCGCCGTGCGAACACGCAACGCTTCCGCCGGCCCCGCGTCGACCAGCGTCCGGCCCGATTGCTCGATCCACAGTCCGATTGGATCGCCGGCGGGAGACTCGCCGTGGCGATGGATCATCGCCAGCCGCTGCGAATCGATATCCGCCAAGACCGTGACGCGCATCGGCAACCACGAGCCGTCGCGCGCGGCAACGCGAAGGTAAGCTACGCGCCGCGCCTCCACGGCAGCCACGCCTTCCTGCGCGGCGACGAAGGCTAAGGCCTGCGGCGTGACATCGTCGAACCACAACGCGACATCGGGAGCCTTCGCTGCTGCGTAGCTCCCGGCAATTTCCCGCTCGAGGATGGCCCGCGCGTCGAGGGCCGCCACCACGCCCGCGGTGCCCAGCGTCAGCGCGAGCGCGATGAGAGCGATCTGCACGCCGTTCTGGCGCGCGTCCCCCACGACCTTGCGCCAGCGGACACTCATGCGGCGATCGCGCGCCGCGCGCTGTCGGCGACGACGATGCCGTCCTTCAATTCGACGATCCTGCGTGCGCTGCGGGCGAGGTTGGCATCGTGCGTCATGATCAGCAACGTCTTGCCTTGCCCGGCCAGCTGGTCGAACAGCGCGCCGATGTCGGCGGCGGTCTCGCTGTCGAGATTGCCGGTCGGCTCGTCCGCGACCAGGATCGGCGGATCGTTCGCGAGGGCGCGCGCGATCGCCACGCGCTGCTGCTGGCCGCCCGACAACATCGACGGCAGCTTGTGCGCGTGGTCCGCCAGTCCGACGCGGTCGAGCAGCGTCATTGCGCGCGCACGGCGCGCCGACGGATGCACGCCGCCGACGAACTCCATGGCGAGGACGATGTTCTCGGCGGCCGTGAGCGTGGGCAGCAGCTGGAAGAACTGGAACACGACGCCGACGTTGCGGCCGCGCCAGAGGGCAAGCGCATTTTCGGAGAGACCGTTCACCTCCGTGCCGGCCACGCGGAGGCGTCCCGCGGTGGCGCGGTCGAGGCCCGCGACCAGATTGAGCAGCGTCGACTTGCCGCTGCCGGACTTGCCCAGGACCGCCACGTGCTCGCCGGCGGCAACGGCCAGCGACATTCCGCGCAGCGCGGCAAAGCGCTGGCCGCCGCGCAACGCAAACGTCTTTTCGACGCGCTCGAGCTCGATCACAAACGAGGCGTCCATCAGACGCGCGCCAGGCTGAACAAGTCGCAGCTCAGCAGATTGCCACCGGCGTCGAAGCGGAAAGTCTTCAGGCTCACCTTGTCCGGGCCGTAGTGAAAATCGGCCTTGGCGACCCTGATGCCGCCGCGATCCTCGACCGAGCGAATCACGATCTGCGTGGGCCCCGGCATCTTGGCAATGGCTTGGACCATGAAGTCCGAAGCCTTCGCGTCGTCGGGCATGCCGTCGATCGCGTATTGTTTCGACAACCGCGGCACCACGATCTCGCCGTTGCGCGTCATCAGCGCGTCGGCGAGTGTGCGCATGAAGCTTTCGACCTGCGGGTCGGGTGTCGTGCCCGGAAGGCTCGACACGATCGCCAGCGTGGCCGGCGGCGGCGCCTTGACGAGCGGCGGCGGATCGCCATGGAAGAAGCTCTTCAAGTCCGCGAGCGGGCCCAAGGGTTCCTGCTGGACGGGGGGCGCCTGCGAGGGGGTGACGCCGGATGCCGGGAAGACAATCGCGGCGAGCGCGACGGTGGCGAGGTGGCGAAGGGTGGTCATTTTGGGGGTGCGGAATTGATGAGATGGTTGTATAATAGCAAAATATTATCGTTTTACAATCATTTTTTGCGATGACCACCCAAATTTCGCCTCAAGTCAGACGGCTGTGCCTGCTTGTCCGGGTCGTAGGGCTGCTGCTGCTGGCGAGCGTACTCGCGCTGTATCTCGGGACGTGGGCATTCCCGGACCTCGAACTGTGGAACCAGCACTGGGCGCTGCTGGCGCGCGTAGCCGGATTGCCTCCGACCGCGGGGAGCGGATTGCCGGCGGGCCAACGCATTGCCTTGGGCGCCGTCACGCTGCCTTATCTCGCTTGCCTGGTCTGGGCGTTTTGCCACCTCGAACTGCTGCTGCGCGGATTCGGGCGCGGCGAGTTCTTCGAAAAGGCAACGGTCAGGCACTTGCGCGCCTTTGCCGGGTTGTTGCTGCTTGCCAAGGCGCTTTCGCTGATCGCCGGACACGTGCGCGTCGCGATGTTCACGGCGTGGACCGCGCCAAGCCACATGAGGATCGCGATCAACATGTCGAGCGACGAATTGGCGCTGCTGCTGCTGTGCGCCGTCATCTTCCTGATCGCGCACATGATGGAGGAGGGTCACCGCCTCGCCGAAGAAAACCGAAGTTTCCTGTGACCACGGCAATGCCCATCGTCGTCAATCTCGATGTGATGCTCGCGCGCAGCAAGATGAAGTCGAAGGACCTCGCGGCCTACGTCGGCATCACCGAGCAGAACCTGTCGCTGCTCAAGTCCGGCAAGGTGAAGGGCATTCGATTCTCGACGCTCGAGACGATCTGCGAGCGGCTCAATTGCCAGCCGGGCGACATCCTCGAATATCGCCCGGAGCCCGACACCCAACAGGAGTAAAGCGCCGCCGCGCTAGTCCAGCGCGTACAGGTTGCCGTCCGTGCTGCCGAAGTACACGGTGCCGCCGACGATCAGCGGCGTCGAAAAGATCGACCCGACGCCGAATTGCTGGATCGCCGCGACGATCGGCGCCTCGCGCCAGTTGGACCAGAACAGCATCTGCGAGTTGAACTTGCGGTCGGCCGTCAGCGCCCATCCGGCGTTGCGCCGCGAGGCGTCGGTCTGGTAGTCCCACACCAGTTCGCCGCTCTTCAAATCGCGCGCCTCCAGCGTCCCGTTCAGCACGCCGACGTAGACCAGGTCCCCCGCGACCGACGGCGACGAGAAGACGTAGGCGTTGCCTTGCTGCTTGGCGATCTCCTTGCCGGTCTGCGCGTCGAGCACGTAATAGAGCGCCGAATCCGACGTGCCAAAGATCACCTTGCCCTGCGTGACGGCGGGCGAACTGATCACCCAGCTGCCGCTGTTGTTGAACCGCCACTTTTCCTTGCCGGTCGCCGCGTCGATCGCATAGAGGTTCGAGTCGCTGCAGCCGACGTACACGACGCCATTGACGACCGCGGGCGACGACTGGAAGCCGACCTGGTTGTGCATCAGCGCGTCCTCGCCGCCGTGAAAACGCCACTTCTCGTCGCCGGTCTTCGCGTCCACCGCGTAGAAGTAGCTGTCCCAGCTGCCGACGAACACGACGCCGTCGGCGTACGCGGGCGACGCGTGGACGACGTCGCCGGTCGCAAATTTCCACTTGAGGTCGCCGGTTTGCGCGTCGAGCGCGTAGACGTTGCCGTCGCCGCTGCCGAAATACACGGACCCGCCGCCGACGACAGGACTCGACAGGAAGACATCGAAAGGATCGGCAATGGTCTGGTTCTTGGGCTGCATTCCGTGCAGGCCTTTCGCCTCGAATCGCCGCTCACCGCCGGTGGCGAACTTCCAGCGCGGGTTTCCCGTCCGCGCATCGAGTGCATAGAACTTGCCGTCGTAGCTGCCGACGTAGAGCATGGCACCGGCGACCGCCGGTGTCGCCGACACGGGACCGCCCGTTCGGCGCTTCCAGAGTTGGCGGCCATCGGCCGCGTTCACCGCATAGACGTTGCCGTCGTCGCCGCCGAAGAAGATCGCGCCGTCCGCGTATACCGGCGACGAAACGATCCGGTCGCCTGTCGGAAATTTCCATTTGACGCTGTGCAGCTTTCGCGGACCGGCGTCGCTCACGGCGCCCGCGTGAAGCGCGTCGCCGCGAAACGTCGATTGGCCGGTGGCCATGCCCGAGGCGACGACGGCCGCCGTGGCGAGCGCAAAGATTGCAGTCTTCACGATGCCCTCCCGGAAACGCGCCGCAACACGAGCGGCAATTCGATCGACCCCATTTCGAAGACGCCCGTGATTTCTCCTCTTTCCTTGACGAAGCGGCCTTCGAAGGCGACGCGATTCGCCTGCGACTCGACTCTCAGGAAATTGCCTTCCTCGACGACGAGGTCGATGGGGACGTTGGTTGTCTGCTTGCCGACGACGACGAACTTGGCCGTCGCCGCGGCATCGCTGTGATTTTCGAGCGTGATCGTGATGTGCCGAGGATAGCCGCCCAACTCGATGTCGCCGGTCCATTGGTCTTCGATGTCGCGCGCGACCCGCGTGCTTTGTTGCGATTGCTCGACCTGTGCGGCGCCGACCTTTCGCAATTCGAACTTCGCCTCGTTGCCGCCTTGTCTCATTTCGCCTGCCATGTCGCCGGAAGCGGTCACGTGCGCCTTGAAAGCGGCCGGACCGGCCGCGGTAGCCAGCGAACTGCCGACGTCGAAGGCGACGTCGGTATCGGTCACGACGAGGTGCGAGAGCGGCTCACCCTTGATGCCCAGTCCGGGGACGATGATCGATCCCGTCCACGCGCCTGCCTTGTCCTGCGTCAGGTCGACGACGAGTCGCAGGTCTCTGCCGGGAACATCGACCGCCCCCTCCCAGCGGCCTTCCGGAGGCTTGGTAGCGCCGCAACCCACGGTCGAAGCGCACAACAGCAATGCCAGGAATGTGTGTCGCATGTACGGGCTCCCCTTGGATGGCCGGCGGTTCGGCTGATCCCATCCTAAGAACCGGCGGGGCGGACACAACAGGCAGTCGACAAAGCGCTCCACGCCGCGACGAAACGCCCGCACGAAGGACGCGGCGAAGCGACGCATGCACATGCATACGATAAGCGGGGTGCGCCGCCGGTATTGATCCGGGTCGCGGAATGGCCCGGGTGCGCGCTGTGGTGCTTAAAGCGCGCGCGGTTCGGCGGGGCTTAGCAGGGGGCTTCGGCGACGGCGAGCGTCAAGGGGAGCGAGGAGCTCTTGAGACCGATCGGAATGCAACCGGCGAGCAGAAGGACGAGGACAAGACAGACCAGCTTTTTCAAAGGCGTTCCCGGGGAAGGTGGCGGACAGTCCCTATCGTTCGCCCAATCGTGCGCCGGGTCAAGAATTCCCGCTCTAGCGCGAACGAACGGGATGCCAAATCGCCACAGTGGCGAGAAACCCGGCGGGCATCGCCACCGGATGCAGTGTCCAGTCGGCGGGCACATAGGGCGGCGGACCGTCGACCAGTGCGGGGCCGCCGGCGGTGGCAACTTCGATCCGCCGAAACGGCGCGGCGAGCGCATCGCCGGTCGCCTTGCTCATCGCCTCCTTGCACGTCCACAGGCGCAGGAATCCCCGCCTGCGCTCTTCCGCGGCCATCGGAGCCAAGCCTTCGCGTTCGCGCGCAGTGAGAAATTTTCGCGACAGGCCATCGGCGTTGACGGTCCGCGCGCCGTGCTCGACGTCGACGCCGATGCGCATTCGCGCCGGCAACGCCGTTGCGATGCCGATCAGCGCCATGCCTCGGGTGTGCGACACGTTGAAGTCGATCGGCTTCTCCAGATCCAACTCGGGGCGGCCGCGCAACCCGCGCCGCAGCGCAACTTCGGACGGCGCGATGCCGAGCGTGCGTCCCAGGAGTCCGCGCAGCGTCGCGCGCCCGACGATCCAGCGCTGCCGCAAGAGGTCCGTGCCAAAGCGTTGCGCACGCGCATGCTCGGCCTCGCGACAGGCAATGCGCGAGATCCGCGACGTCGCCGGCGGGACGATCGAGCGCCGCCCACCACAGCATCGATTCCGCCGTCGACCGGCGGCAGCGGCACGACAGTTACCGGCGGCGGCCAGCCTGTCAAGTATTGCCCGGTTGCGGGAAGTCGTCTACGCTCACGCCGTTTTCCACGATTTGCCGGCGCACAGAGGCTGCGGCCGTGCGCAACACCGCCCCCACCCCGTGCGACTCCTGCTCAAGTTCCTCACCCGGTTGCCGTTGCCCGTTCTCTATGAGCTGAGCAAGGCGCTCTTTCGCGTCACGTATCTACGTCGTTCCGCTGGCGCCGTCCGCTCGCCGCCGCCAACCTGCGCAACGCGTTTCCCGACAAGTCCGAGGCCGAGCGCGCGGTCATCCTCAAGCAATCGTACCGCAATCTCGCCAACTCATCGTCGAGACGCTGTACGGCTATGGCGCGAGCGCAGCGGAAATGCAGCGCCGGGTGCGCGTCGAGAATCCCGAGTTGCTCCGTCAGTTCACCGAGCACGGCCAGTCGGTCGTGCTGCTCGCCGCGCACTTCTGCAACTGGGAGTGGCTGCTGCTGACCGCGGGCACGCAGGTCGGCATCCCGATCGACGCCGTCTACAAGCCGCAGCGCGTCGCCGGCTTCGACCGCTTCCTGCGCGAAGGACGGTCACGGTTCGGCGGCAATCCCATTCCCGCCAACAACTTCCTGGTCGACGTGATGAAGCGCAAGGGCCAGGTGCGCGCTTACGCCCTCGTCGCGGACCAGACACCGCTCAAGCACGAGGAAAAGCACTGGTCGCGCTTCCTCAACCAGGACACGGCATTCTTCGTCGGCGCCGACAAGATCGCGCGCATCCTGAATGCGCCGGTGCTGTTCGTCGTCGATGCGGCGCGAGCGCCATGGCTTCTATTCGGCGCGACTCGAGCTGCTGGCCGCGCCGCCCTACGGCCGCGACCTGGACCATGGAAACGGCGCCAGATCATCGAGAGCTACGCGCGCGCGCTCGAAGACGAGATCCGCGCGAGTCCGGCGGACTGGCTATGGATTCATCGCAAGTGGAAATACGCCAAGCCGCTGTACGCCTGATGACCATGCGCAACGACCGATTGCAACAACGATGACATTCCTGCTCAAGGCGCTGACGTGCTTCCCGCTGCCGCTGGTCTATCCATGGGGTCGGCTGATGGAGTTCGTCGCGTTCCACATCGTGCGCTGGCGGCGGGCGCGCGTGGAGGAGGACGTCGCCCGCGCGCTTTCCCGACAAGAGCCCGGCCGAACGCTATGCGATCGTCCGGCAGATGTACCGCAACTTAGGCGACGGGCTCATCGAGGCGCTGTGGGGCTATGGCGCCAGCGCCGAGGAATTCAGGCGGCGCGTCGTGATGGAGAATCCCGAACTCGTCCGCCACTACGCCGACGCCGGCAAGACGGTGCTTCTGCTTACCGCACATGTCTGCAACTGGGAGTGGCTGTTCCTGGGCGCCGGCGCGCATTTCGGCATCCCGATCGACGTCGTCTACCGGCGGCAGGGCCTGAAATCGGTCGACGAATATGTGCGCGATGCGCGGGCGCGCTTCGGCGGCAACGTCATTCCGCGCGAGGATTTCATCTTCGAGATCATGAAGTGGTCGGGCGAGCCGCGCGCCTATGCGCTGGTCGCCGACCAGACGCCGAAGCGCAGCGAGGCGAAGCATTGGACGCGCTTCCTGAACCAGGATACGGCGTTCTTCCTGGGCGCGGGCAAGATCGCGAACTTCCTGCAGGCGCCGGTGCTGTACGTGGCGATGCGTCGCGTCCGGCGCGGCTACTACTCGGTGCGCCTGTCGATCCTCGCGGAGCCGCCGTACGAAGACGGCACGGACGTGCTCATTTCCGAGCGCTATGCACGCACGCTCGAGGCGGAAATCCTGGCGAGTCCGTCGGACTGGCTGTGGCTGCAGAAGAAGTGGAAGTACCCGAAGCTTCCGGGCGAATGACGGCAACGCGGGTCGATCGCGCCTAGCGTGCCGCGTTGATCTTGCCGGACAGGTAGCCGGCCATGGCGCGCACGGTCGGATATTCGAAGAAATCGGTGACTTCGAGCCGGCCCGGATACATCGCTTCGACCTTTTCGTAGATCTGCGCCAGCATCAGCGAACCGGTCCCCAGCTCGAACAGGTTGTCGTCGGGGGAGAGCTGGCGGCTGGGCATCGCGGCCTGGCATATCGCCAGCAGCTTTTCCTCGATGCTGCCTTCCGCCGCGGCGCCCAAGTCCGGGTGCAGCCTCTCGACCGCCGCCACCTTGGCCAGCACCGCCGCGAAACGCCCGGCTTCGAAGTCGCGGGCCAGCGCGAACCGCTGGATCTTGCCGCTGGTCGTCTTGGGAAACTGGCGGACGGGAACGACGGCAGCGACGGGTAGTCCTGTCCGCTCGGTGACCACGCGCCGCACGATGCGCGCCTGCGCCGCGAAGGCCGCGACATCGTCGTCCTTGGTCAGCAGGAACACGAGGATGTCGTCGGTCGCGGCGTGGGCCGGCCGCACGCCCGCCGCCGCCGCGCGGCCGAGTTCGATGCCGGCATGCTGCGCGAGCACCAGCTCGATGTCCTGCGGAAAGTGATTCTGGCCGCCGACGAAAAGGATTTCCTTGATGCGGCCGGTGATCACCAGTTCGCCGCCGTAGATCGCGCCAAGGTCGCCCGTGTCGAGGAAGCCCTCGACCGTATGTGACGCCGAGGTGAGCGCATCGTCGCCGTAATAGCCCGAGGCTGACGTTGCCTCCGCGAATCAGCACGCGACCGACGATTCCCGGTGGTGCCGGGGCTCCCGTTTCGCTCGCGATCCGGACGTCGCAATGGCGTACCGGCTTGCCGACGCAGACCAACTCGACGGCGTCGCCGGTTCCTGGCGCGACGGGCCGAATTGCGTCGCCCGGTCCCAGGAACCCGCGCTCCAGCGACACGGTGGACAGCGGCGCACCGACTTCAGGAAACGTCACGGCGAGGCTCGCCTCGGCCAACCCATAGACGGGGAACATGACGTGGGGAGCGAGGCGCGCGGGCGCGAGCGCCGCCGCAAACTGGCGGCAGAGATCGGCGGCGATCGGCTCGGCGCCGTTGAAGATGACACGGACCGGCGAGAGGTCGAGCTGCGCCGCCTTGGCCGGATCGTGCGACTTCAGGTAGTGCATATAGCCGAAGTTCGGCGAACAGGTGATCGTCACCCGGTGTTCGCTGACCTTGGACAGCCACAGGCCGGGCCGCCGCACGAAGAGCGCCGTCGGCATCAGCCAGTGTTCGGCGCAAGCGACCATCGGCACCAGGTGAAAGCCGATGAGTCCCATGTCGTGCGTCAGCGGCATCCACGACAGGCTGGAATCCGAAGGTGCGGCGCCGACACCCGCACCAATGGCGTCGATGTTGGTCATCAGGTTGCGGTGCGTGAGCACTACGCCCTTGGGCTCGCTGGTCGAGCCGGACGAATACTGGACGAAAGCGATGTCGTCGGGCGCGGCGGCGACCGGCGTGCCGGGCTTGGAGATGTCGGTGATTTCGTCCATGAACACGACATGCCGGTCGAGGCGGCGAAGGGAGTCCGCCATGTCGTTGGCAAGGGCAAAGGCCTTGAGGCGGTCGAACACCTTGCGCTCGGTGGCTAAGCGCGGCGCGCGAAGGCGATCGAGCACTCGGAAGAATTTTGCCTTGTGCTCGTCGGCGTTTCCGGGTGCCAGCGGGATCGCGACGATGCGTCCCAGCACGCAGCCCCAGAAGGCGTCGATGAAGGGCTCGAGGCCATCGACAAGGATGATCGTTTCCGTTCCCGCGGTGGCGCCGGCGCGCTGCAGGTGCCCCAAGACGCCCAGCGCGCGCTCGCGCAACAGCGAATAGGGGAGGCGCCGCTCGTTCGCTTCCCCGGCGATGAAGTTGACGCCGCGCGACGTTTGGGCGGCGGCGTCGAGGGCGTCTGTCAGTGTGGACGGTGGCGGCATGTCGGGCGTGGCTTGCTTAGCCTCAAGCGTTCAGCTGCGCAACCGGGGCATCATACGCAAAGGATGCCGCGTCCGCAGGTTGACCTGCGGTTCGAGTTCGATGGTTTGTCCCGGCACAAGTTGCAAGTCGAAGCGACGCGCAAGGGTGGCGACATGGGTGCGCATCTCCACCAAGGCGAGATGTTCGCCGATACAGGCCCGCGGGCCAAGCCCGAATGGCAGATAGACGAATCGGTTGCGGCTGCCGCTATCTTGCAGGAGGAACCGGTCGGGATCGAACCGGTCCGGGTCCGGCCAATAGGCAGGGTGCCGGTGGACGAGATAAGGAGAAATGAGCACGTCGGTCTTCGCCGGCAGCGCATAACCGCCGACGGTGTCCGCCTCGATGGACCGCCGCGTCAGAAGCCAGCCGGGCGGATACAGCCGCAGCGTCTCGTCGATCGCCGTCCGGACCACAGGCAGTGCGTCGAGATCGCCATAGCCGGGCGGGTCCGGCGACGTCGCATCGAGTTCGGCATGCAGTCGGCGCGCGACGTCGTCGGATTGCGTCAGCAGATACCAGAACCAGTTGAGCGAGCTCGCCGTCGTCTCGTGGCCAGCGACGATCAGCGTCATGACTTCGTCCTGCAGCGCCCGGTCGGCCATCGGCGCGCCCGTCTGCCGGTCGCGGGCGTCGAGCAACTGCGACACGATGTCGTTGTGCCGCACGCCGTCGCGGCGCCGGCGGTCGACTTCGTCCATGATGAGCTTTGCGAGCTGCCGGAACTTGTACGCGAAGGCAAGATTGCGCTCGGTGTCGTCGGTAAGCAGCGCGAAGGGATTGGCGCCGCCCGCCATGAGGCGCGGCAGGTCTTCGCCGAAGAGCGCCCGCAGCACGACTTCGAGCGAGGCCTCGCTCATGTCCTGCGTGATGTTGATCGCCGTGCCCGCGACCGCTGCCGCCGTCCATTTCGAGGTCAGCGCCGCGTTCGCCGCGTGCAGATGGGGCATCCAGGTTGCGATCACGTTCCGATGGAACGATGGCTGGATGAGCTTGCGTTGGGCGCGCCAAACGTCGCCTTCGCTCGTCATGAGGCCGCCGCCGAGCAGAATCGCCACGCGATCGATGCCAATGCCCTTGGTGAAATTGGCGTTGCGGTCGACCAGCACGTGACGCACGTGGTCCGGGTGCGAGAGCACCCAGATGTGCCGCTGCAGCGCGGGCGAAAACATGCGGAACGCGTCGCCGTGAAGGGCGACGTTGCGCGTGAGCGCGGACAAGGCGTCCGACTCGAAGCTGATGTCCAGGGGCTCGGCAGACGCGGGCGGCTCGCGGCGAGTGGCGGCCGGCGCGCTCATCGTCCTGCCATCGCCGCCGCCGGCGATTCGATGAACCGCGCTTGCGCCATGGGACGGTCCTCCTGGCCGAATCCTGCCAGAAAAGTCCCGCGATCGCTGCCCGCCCGCAGCGGCAACCCGAAAAGCCGCGGGCGGGTTGCCGGTCAGTTGCCCCAGGCCTCGATTTCGGCGACGCGCGAGTAGCCGGCGAGTGCGCTGGTCACGTTGACGCGGATGCGGTCGGTCGCGGTAGGTGCAAAGTTCACCGTGCGCTTGACCAGGTTGTTGCCCGTAACCGTGCCCAGCGTGACCCAGGCGCTGCCGTTCCAGCCCTGCACCTGGAAGTCGGTGAGGCCGTACAGGCTGAACGTCATGGTCGCTGGCGGGTCGACCGGGGTCGAGTTGTTGTCCTGCATCGAGTACACGATGACGTGGTCGATCGTCTTGCTGCCGCTGAAGTTGATCTGCACCCAGTCCGGGAACACGTTGGAGGTGCCGTCGACCCAGACGCCGCCGGCGGCGAAGCCTAAGCCGGCGCGATCGCCATTGTTGACGGCCGAAACCGGGAACATCGAGACGACGAACGTGCTCGATGCCGTGGCCACGCCGCCGTTGCTCGCCAGCGCGACGTTGATCTGCCCGCCGCCGCCGGTATTCACGACCTGCGACAGCGCCGCGCTGGCCGACGGAACGTTGCCGGCATCGCCACTGTAGTTGGCGACGATGCTGTGCGTGGCGGCCGACAGGCTCGAGGTCAGGCACGTCGCGGTGCGAACGTTGCCGCTGCCGGCCGCGAAGGCCACGGCGGAGCAGCCGGTGATCGACACGCCGCCATCGGTGAAGTTGACGGTGCCGGTCGGCGCCGTTGCAGTCACCGTTGCCGTAAACGTCACGCTGGCGCCGGACGTCGACGGGTTGAGCGAACTGGCGAGCGTCGTCGTGCTGGCGGCCTTGACGACCTGGGAGAGCGTGCTGCTGGTTGACGTCAGGTTGCCGGCATCGCCGCCATAGGCCGCCGCGATGCTGCTCGTGCCGGCGGCCAGTGCGGACGTCGAGCACGTGGCGGTGCGCGTGTTGCCGCTGCCGGCGAGAGCGACCGCCGAACAGCCGGCGATCGACACGCCGCCGTTGGTGAAGTTGACGTTGCCGGTGGGTGCCAAGCCAGTCACCGATGCGGTGAACGTTACGCTGGCGCCCATGGCCGACGGATTGGCCGAGCTTGCGAGCGTCGTCGTCGTTGCCACCGGACCGCCGCCGCCCGTGCTCCACGCCTCGATTTCGGCGACGCGCGAGTAGCCGGCGAGTGCGTTGGTCACGTTGACGCGGATGCGGTCGGTCGCGGTAGGTGCAAAGTTCACCGTGCGCTTGACCAGGTTGTTGCCCGTAACCGTGCCCAGCGTGACCCAGGCGCTGCCGTTCCAGCCCTGCACCTGGAAGTCGGTGAGGCCGTACAGCGTGAACGTGAGCGTGTTGGACGGGTCGACCGGGCTCGAGTTGTTGTCCTGCATCGAGTAGACGATGACGTGGTCGATCGTCTTGCTGCCGCTGAAGTTGATCTGCACCCAGTCGGGGAACACGTTGGGTGTGCCGTCGACCCAGACGCCGCCGGCGGCAAAGCCCAGGCCGGCGCGGTCGCCGTTGTTGACGGCCGAAACCGGGAACATCGAGACGACGTACGTGCTCGATGCCGTGGCCACGCCGCCGTTGCTCGCCAGCGCGACATTGGTCGACGTACCGCCGCCGCCGGTATTCACGACCTGCGACAGCGCCGCGCTGGCCGACGGAACATTGCCGGCATCGCCACTGTAGTTGGCGACGATGCTGTGCGTGGCGACGGAAAGTGTGGACGTTGAACATGCGGCGGTGCGCGTGTTGCCGCTGCCGGCGAGAGCGACCGCCGAACAGCCGGCGATCGACACGCCGCCATCGGTGAAGTTGACGGTGCCGGTCGGCGCCGTTGCAGTCACCGTTGCCGTGAACGTCACGTTGGCGCCGGACGTCGACGGGTTGAGCGAACTGGCGAGCGTCGTCGTGCTCGCGGCCTTGACGACCTGGGAGAGCGTGCTGCTGGTTGACGCCAGGTTGCCGGCATCGCCACCATAAGCGGCAACGATGCTGCGTGTGCCGGCGGCCAGTGCGGACGTCGAGCATGCGGCGGTGCGCGTGTTGCCGCTGCCGGCGAGAGCGACGGCCGAACAGCCGGCGATCGACACGCCGCCATTGGTGAAGTTGACGTTGCCGGTGGGTGCCAAGCCAGTCACCGATGCGGTGAACGTTACGCTGGCGCCCACTGCCGACGGATTCGCGGAGCTCGCGAGCGTCGTCGTGCTGGCGGCCTTGACGACCTGCGACAGCGCCGCGCTGGCCGACGGGACGTTGGTGGCATCGCCACTGTAGTTGGCGACGATGCTGTGCGTGGCGGCCGACAGGCTTGAGGTCAGGCACGTCGCGGTGCGAACGTTGCCGCTGCCGGCCGCGAAGGCCACGGCGGAGCAGCCGGTGATCGACACGCCGCCATCGGTGAAGTTGACGGTGCCGGTCGGCGCCGTTGCAGTCACCGTTGCCGTAAACGTCACGCTGGCGCCGGACGTCGACGGGTTGAGCGAACTGGCGAGCGTCGTCGTGCTGGCGGCCTTGACCACCTGCGACAGCGTGGCGCTGGTCGACGCGGCGTTGCCGGCGTCGCCGGCATAAGCGGCGACGATGCTGCGTGTACCGGCGGCCAGTGCGGACGTCGAGCACGTGGCAGTGCGCGTGTTGCCGCTGCCGGCCAGCGCGACGGCGCCGAACAGCCGGCGATCGACACGCCGCCGTTGGTGAAGTTGACGTTGCCGGTGGGTGCCAAGCCAGTCACCGATGCGGTGAACGTTACGCTGGCGCCCACGGCCGACGGATTCGCGGAGCTCGCGAGTGCCGTCGTCGACGCGGACTTCACTACCTGCGACAGCGCCGAACTGACCGACGGGGCATTCCCGGCGTCGCCGCTATAGGTCGCGACAATGTTGTGCGTGCCCGCGGTGAGGCTCGACGTGAAGCAGGCGGCGGTGCGCACGTTGCCGCTGCCCGAAACCGTGGCTAATGCACATCCTGCGATGGACGCGCCGCCGTCGGTGAAACTTACGGTGCCGGTGGGCGCCAGGCCGGTCACGGTTGCCGTAAATGTGACGCCGGAGCCCGGATTCGACGGATTGAGCGAACTGGCCAGTGTCGTGGTGGTCGGGGAGCCTGTCGTCGTCGCGACTTGCACGGTGAGCGCTCCGGCCGCGCCGGGCGTCGCCGAAATCACGTTGATCGACAGGTTGGTGGACGCATCGACAAACGCCGGTGCGCCGGCGAGCAGCGCCGCGTCGTGGAAGTTCCCCTGCGTCGCAGGCGTCATGTCCAGGATTTCGGTGTCGTCGCTGCCGGACGATTTCTCGAACGGATATTCGATGCGGATCTGCGCGCCGGCGTTCGGATAGCTGGGCCCCACGATGAATGCGTCGAACACGCCCACCGGTTGCCGATATTCGATCCAGTACGTGCGGTTTGCGTTGGTCGTGGGAATCTTGACGGCGTAGGTCGACTGGCCGCCCGTTTCGATGGGCGACAGCGTGTAGGTGACCGTGCCCCCCGCGTGCGTCTTCACCGTGGACGGGGCAATCCAGCCGAGGATGCTTTTCTGCGCCGCGTCGAAATGTCCGGTATTGCCGCTGTTGCCCATCGTGTTGAACGGGTCGCCATATTCGGCGACGGTGCCCGAAGCGCCGCAGCCGATCGGCGCGCCCGTGCAGTTGAGGCTGCCCGCGTGCAGCAGGCCGAAGTTGTGGCCGAGCTCGTGGCCGATTACCCATAGCGCGGTGGTGTTGTTCGAATACGCGCGGGCGTAGCCGACATAGGCGAGACCGGACCAGCCGCATCCGGCCACGTTGTTGAAGACGTAGAGAATGCCGGTGTAGCTTGCGACGTTGTAGCCACGCGCGGTGGCCGCCGCCTCGGCAGCGTTGGCGATGACGGTGATGTCACATGTGGCGGGCTTGGCCACGGTGGCCAGCAAGAAGCCACCGCTCCCGTTGTCGGCCGTGATGCCGGACAGCTGCTGCAGGCCGTAGGAGGCCTCGTTGTAGTATTCCTTGGCGCTCTTGGTGGGGAGCGTTCCAAAGACCGACGTGTTGAGCGTCGCTGGCGTAAACGGATCGGCGTTGTAGACCCAGGGGTCGGCAATGGTTCCCGAGCCGCTGGCCGGGAATTTGATCGGAAGCACGAGATAGTTGGTCGTCGCCGGCAAGGCGTTGGTTTCCGGAATGCCCTGGATTTCGACGCTGCCGGCGATGACGCTCTTGCCATCGGTTGCGACCGTGCCGTCGACGACAACGCGCATCCCAGGTCCCAGCGGGCCAGGCAGGAACGGCAGCGCGACGTCGGTGGCATGGTTGGCGTCGTCGAACACCTGGTAGATGAAGCGGCTCGTGCCGGTTTCGAAATTGTCCGAATGCGCGACCATGAAACGGCCTTCGACGCGCGTGGTGGGGGAAGGTGAACTCTTCGGACCGTCGGCCTGCGCAACGACGCGCGCGACGGTGAACGACACGCCGGTTTGTGCGCCGGACACGGTCGCCTTCGCACCTGCCGTGAGGGTCTGAATGTCGCCGCGCAGCGCGACGCGGTTGCCGTCGGCCTGGCGCAGGATCGGGTAGCGATGGGTCTCATTGTTCACCCGGTCGACGACGATCAGTTCGTCGATGACGCCGGAAAGCGTTTCCTCCGCGCCCAGCGCTTGAGTCGCTGCCGCGCCGGGCGCTCCGCCGTCGTCGACGTGGTGGGCCGCCACAGGGACAGCGATGGCAAAGACGGCGAGGGCAAGGAGGCGCAGATAACGGGTCAACATGGGAAAACTCCGATCGACTATGCCGCGGGCCATGCCAAGCAGCAGCGCGACATTGTATGCCAATGTCATGGTGCAGTGGCATGCTTGTGTGCCTCTGACATAGCAAGAAGCAGGCCCCGACACTGTGATGCACAAGGTCAAGGTTAATAATTTCAATGGGTTAGGAAAAACGGTCCCGAAAATCCGCGCATCGGGCCGACAAGCGGCGCTGTAGGAGGCGACTCGGCATCCGCATCGGCCGCAATTTCCCCAACCGGGGTAACGCGGGGCGTCGGTCGGGTGACCGGCTGAGGCAGTGCGCCGCTGGGCGCCGACCCGGTACGCCCGGGCCGGTGTCGCTAGGCCGACTTGAAGCCGTTCCTCTTGTGCGTGCCGTCGCAGAACGGCTTCTTGGACGAGGCGCCGCAGCGGCAGAGAAATGTCTCCGTGCCGCGCGCGACCATGCGCCCGGTTCCCGAGCAGACCTCGAGCGGGCCCTCGACCTTGAGCGGACCGTCCGTGCGTGGCGTCACTTTGAGGGGGCCGCCGCGCACGGAGAGTGGCTGCGACTCCTGCGTGGCCGGCTCGCCGGTGGCCTGCCAATTCGCCTTCGCGTGGCTGCCGTCGCAAAAGGGCTTGTGCCGCGACGCGCCGCACCGGCACAGCGTAGCGCGCAACGCGGGGCCGACACCTTCGATCGTGACGTTCCCGTGGAATGCAAGCGGTCCGTTTTCGCGCACGCGAACGACGTTGATCGCCGGCGCCTCTTCGGCGCCTCCGCCATCGAGGCGCTCATAGGTGATGGCGCCCGAAGGACAATTGAGCGCCAGCGCGGCCAGCGCTTCCGGAGAGGCATTGTCCGGGCGGATCCACGGACCGTCGGCGTTGGCGATGAAGACGTCGGGAAGACCCAGAACGCACTGGCGCGAATGGATGCACTTGTGGCCGTCGAAGCGGACGATCACCTTCGCGCCACGATATTCGTCGGGTGAATGCGCCATTGGGAATCTCCGGTGGAACGCTAAGGTCGTCCGGCGATGCGCGCGAGGTCAGCGCCGCCGGCCGCCCAGCAGCGAACCCAGCACGCCGCGGACGATTTCGCGCCCGACCGTCGAACCCACGGTGCGCGCTGCGCTTTTCGCCATCGCCTCGACGACGCTGTCCTTGCGCCCGCTGCCCGTCATGAGGCCGCCCAGCGAGTCCTTGATCGGGCCGAAAAATCCGCCGCCTTGCGCCTGCGCGCCGGCGGGAGAGGGCGCCGTGGAATCCGCAGCGCGCCCCTTCAACTTTTCGTACGCCGATTCGCGGTCGATCGTCTTCTCGTAGACGCCTGCGACGGGCGACGCCGCGATGATCGCTTTGCGCTCGTCCGGCGTGATCGGACCGATGCGGCTCGAGGGCGGCAGGATGTAGACGCGCTCGACCATCCCGGGACGACCTTTCTCGTCCAGGAACGACACGACGGCCTCGCCCACGCCGACTTCCTGGATCGCCTTCTCGGTGTCGAATTTGGGATTGGCGCGCATCGTTTCCGCCGCCGACTTGACGGCCTTCTGGTCGCGCGGCGTGAACGCGCGCAGTGCGTGCTGCACGCGGTTGCCGAGCTGTCCCAACACCGTGTCCGGCACGTCGAGCGGATTCTGCGTGACGAAGAAGACGCCCACGCCCTTGGAGCGGATGAGGCGCACGACCTGTTCGATTTTGTCCAGCAGCGGCTTCGGCGCGTCGGTGAAGAGAAGATGCGCCTCGTCGAAGAAGAAAACGAGCTTCGGCTTTTCGGGGTCACCCACTTCCGGCAGCCGCTCGTACAGCTCCGACAGCAGCCACAGGAGCAGCGTCGAGTACACCTGCGGCGATTGCATCAGCTTGTCCGCGACGAGGATGTTGACGACGCCCTTGCTGCCATCGGTTTGCAAGAGGTCGTCGACGTTGAGCATCGGCTCGCCTAAGAGCCGGTCGGCCCCTTGTTGCTCGAGCGTGAGCAGCCCGCGCTGGATCGCGCCGATCGACGCCGCCGACACGTTGCCGTAGTTCGTCTGGAACGACGCGGCGTTCTCGCCCACGTGCTGCAGTAGCGCGCGCAGGTCCTTCAAGTCGAGCAGCAGCAGGCCGCCGTCGTCGGCGATCTTGAACGCGAGCGTCAGCACGCCTTCCTGCGTGTCGTTGAGGCCCAGGATGCGCGCGAGCAGCAGCGGCCCCAAGTCGGACACGGTCGCCCGCACCGGGTGGCCCTGTTCGCCATACAGGTCCCAGAACACCGTCGGACATGCGGCGAACGCCGGTTCCGGAACCCCAACCAGCTGCACGCGCTCGGCGAATTTGGGCGACGTCTTGCCCGGCTGGCTCAAGCCCGCCAGGTCTCCCTTCACGTCGGCCATGAATACCGGGACGCCGATACCGGACAGGCGCTCGGCCAGGAGCTGCAGCGTCACCGTCTTGCCGGTTCCGGTGGCGCCGGTGATGAGTCCATGGCGGTTGCATAGCGCCGGGAGGACGAAGCATTCGGTGTCGCCGTGCTTGGCGATCAGCAGGGGGTCGGGCATGGCCGAATTCCTTCTACGGTTCGCAACTTCATGCAAGTGTAGCCTCCGGCCGCCATCGGCTGCGCGTCCCGCCGCGCTTGACCCTTCGGAATCGTCCCCCACATGGCAAGAAGTCGCGGCCGGAGCGCCACCTTGCCCTGCCGGCCGGCGCGGGAAACATGTACAAATGGGGATGAAAATGTGCTATGATTCAAGGCTATAAAGAGCGCCGATCCGGCGGCAGCCACGCGAGCGGCGGGCCCCTTAATCGGTAATCTGGCATCAAGAACAACAAGCGGCAGGAAAAGCAACGGATGGGCTGGGCACAGCTCATTTTTTTTTGGCTCGACGCAAAATCGCGCAAAAAGTGAACGGGAAACTGGGCGAATTGCTGGCGAAGACGCTGCCCCCGATGGGGTTCGAACTGGTCGACTGGGACATGTCCCGGGGCCGGATGTTGCGCGTCTTCATCGACAAGCCCGACGGCATCAATGTCGACGATTGCGCGCGCGTGAGCCATCACCTGACGCGGTTGTTCACGGTGGAGAACATCGATTACGAGCGACTGGAAGTGTCGTCGCCGGGACTGGACCGGCCGCTGACGAAGCTTGCGGATTACGCGCGCTTCAGCGGCGAGGAAGCGCAGGTCCACCTGCATGAGTTGACCGACGGCGTGCGTCGCGTCAAGGGAATACTGAGGGGAATTGCGAGCGGGGCGCAGGGTGATTGCGTCCTCGTGGAAACCGAAACCGGCGTGCGGACGATCCCGTTCGCAGTCATCGACCGGGGCCGGCTGGTGCCGAAGATCGAGTGGAGAAAAGCGAAATGAACCGCGAACTGCTGCTTCTGGTGGATGCGCTGGCGCGCGAGAAGAACGTGCCGAAGGAAATCGTCTTCGTGGCGTTGGAGTCCGCGCTTGCCTCGGCGACGAAGAAGCGCTTCCCCAAGGAGGAAATCGACGCCCGCGTCGCGATCGACCGCGAGACGGGCGACTATGACGCGTTCCGCCGCTGGACCGTCGTGCCCGACGAGGAGCACGAGGAACCCGCGCACCAGCTCGCGATCACCGATGCGGTGGCGAAGGACCCGGAATTGAAGCTGGGCGACGTCATCGAGGAGCCGCTCGAGCCGGTCGAGTTCGGCCGCATCGGCGCGCAGGCCGCGAAGCAGGTCATCCTGCAGAAGATCCGCGACGCCGAGCGCGAGCAGATCCTCAACGACTTCCTCGAGCGCGAGGACAACCTGCTCACCGGCACGGTCAAGCGCATCGAGCGCGGCAGCATCATCGTCGAGTCGGGCCGCATCGAGGGCATCATCCCGCGCGACCAGCTGATCCAGAAGGAGATGCTGCGCGTGGGCGATCGCGTGCGCGCCTACGTGATGAAGATCGACCGCACGGCTAAGGGTCCGCAGCTCATCCTGTCGCGCATCGCGCCGGAATTCCTCGTGCGCCTGTTCGAACTCGAAGTTCCCGAGATCGAAGAGGGCCTGATCGAAATCAAGGCCGCCGCGCGCGACCCCGGCATCCGCGCCAAGATCGCCGTCAAGTCCAACGATCCGCGGCTCGATCCGCAGGGCACGTGCATCGGCATGCGCGGCTCGCGCGTGACCGCGGTGACCAACGAACTCGCGGGCGAGCGCGTCGACATCATCCTGTACTCCGAGGACCCGGCGAAGTTCGTGATCAATGCGCTGGCGCCGGCGGAAGTGCAGAGCATCCTGGTGGACGAGGAAAAGCACGCGATGGACGTCGTCGTGGACGAGGAGAACCTCGCCATCGCGATCGGCCGCAGCGGGCAGAACGTGCGCCTCGCGTCCGAATTGTCGGGCTGGCAGCTCAACCTGATGAGCGTCGAGGAATCGCAGCAGAAGCAGGAGGTCGAGACGGGCCGCCTGCGCCAGCTCTTCATCGACAAGCTGGACGTCGACGAGGAAGTGGCCGACATCCTGATCGCCGAAGGCTTCACGTCGCTGGAGGAAGTCGCGTACGTGCCGATCACCGAGATGATGGAGATCGAATCCTTCGACGAAGACACGGTGAACGAGTTGCGCAGCCGCTCGCGCAACGCGCTGCTGACGGAGGCGATCCAGCGCGAGGAATCGGTCGAGCACGTCGAGGAGGCGTTGTTGAGCCTCGAGGGCATGGACACCGACGTCGCGGCCAAGCTGGCGGCGAACGGCATCACCACCCGCGACGCGCTGGCGGACCTGGCGACCGACGAGCTGACGGAGATGACGGGCATCGCCGACGACCGCGCCGTCGACCTCATCATGAAGGCGCGCGCCCACTGGTTCGAGCCTGAGGCCACACCCGCGGCCGCGGTCGCCGCAACGAACGGTGCACTGAAATGAGCGCGTAACCAATCGCGTGGGAGATCGGCATGGCGCAGACAACCATCGAACAATTCGCATCCGAACTCAAGATGCCGGCCGGCGCGCTGCTCGAGCAGCTCGCCGCCGCCGGCGTGTCCGCGAAGAAGGAAGGCGACAAGCTGACCGAGGTCGACAAGACCCGGCTGCTCGACTACCTGCGCAAGCAGCACGGCGCCGCGGCGGAGCCCAAGAAGCGCATCACGCTGACGCGCAAGCAGACGACGGAAATCAAGGCGGCGGATTCGACCGGTAAGGCGCGCACGATCCAGGTCGAGGTGCGCAAGAAGCGGGTGCTGGTTCGCCGCGACGAAGAGGCCGCGCCCGCGGCTGCCGTCGAGGAGGCGCCGCCGGCCGCCGTCGCGGTCGAGGCACCTGTCGCGCCCGCCGCGCCGGCCAAGCCCGCGGGACCGCAGCTCAAGCTTTCGCCCGAGGAAATCGCCGCGCGCGAGGAAGAAGCGCGCAAGGGCCAGGCGCTGCAAAAGCGGCAGCAGGACGAGATCAAGGAAAAGCAGCAGCGCGAATCGGCGCGCAAGACGAAGAAGGAACGCGAGGCCGAGGAAGCCGCCGCGAAAGCAGCCGCCGACGCCGAAGCTGCGGCCGCCGTCGCCGCCAAGGCTGCGGCCGACGCGGCAGCCCCGGCGAAGCCCGCCGCGACGAAGGCGAAAGCCGCCACTGAAGGCACCTTGCATCGTCCGGCCGCCAAGCCGGGCGAGAAGCGCGACCGGCCGACCAAGAAAGCACCGGGCCAGGTCTTCCAGGAAGAGGCCGCACGCCGCCGCGCGCTCAAGCTGCGCGGCGATACGGCCGGCGCATCGGGCGCAGGTTGGCGCGGGCCGAAGGTCGGTGGACGCCATCGCGACGAAGAAGGCATTGATGCGGTGGGCGGCCCGACCGGGCCGATCGTCCGTGAGGTCTCGATCTCGGAGACGATCTCCGTGGCGGAACTCGCGCACAAGCTGTCGGTGAAGGCCGCCGAAGTCATCAAGACGATGATGAAGATGGGCACGATGGTCACGATCAACCAGGTCCTGGACCAGGAGACGGCGATGATCGTCGTCGAGGAAATGGGCCACAAGGCCATTCCGGCCAAGCTGGACGATCCCGATTCGCTGCTCGCGGAGGCGCAGGGCGATCACGCCGCGGAATTGCTGCCGCGGCCGCCGGTGGTCACCGTCATGGGTCACGTCGACCACGGCAAGACATCGCTGCTCGACACGATCCGCCGCACGCGCGTCGCCAGCGGCGAGGCGGGCGGCATCACGCAGCACATCGGCGCGTACCACGTGACGACGGCGAAGGGCGTGATCACGTTCCTCGACACGCCGGGCCACGAGGCGTTCACGGCGATGCGCGCGCGCGGCGCCAAGGTGACCGACATGGTCGTGCTGGTCGTGGCCGCCGACGACGGCGTCATGCCGCAGACGAAGGAAGCCATCGCGCACGCCAAGGCGGCCAACGTGCCGCTGGTCGTCGCGATCAACAAGATCGACAAGCCGGAAGCCAATCCCGAGCGCGTCAAGCAGGAGCTGGTGGCGGAGAGCGTGCTGCCGGAGGAATATGGCGGCGACGTGCAGTTCATCCCGGTGTCGGCCAAGACCGGCGAGGGCATCGATCGCCTGCTTGACGGCTTGCTGCTGCAGGCCGAGGTGCTGGAGTTGAAGGCGGCGAAGGATGCGCCGGCGCGCGGCATCGTGATCGAGGCGCGCCTGGACAAGGGCCGCGGCCCGGTCGCGACGATCCTCGTGCAGTCGGGAACGCTGAAGCGCGGCGACGTCGTGCTGGCCGGCGCGGTGTTCGGCCGCGTGCGCGCGATGACCGACGAGTCGGGCAAGTCCGTCAACGAGGCCGGCCCGGCGATTCCGGTGGAGATCCAGGGCCTGTCGGATGTTCCGCTGGCCGGCGAAGACGTCATGGTGCTGGGCGACGAGCGCAAGGCGCGCGAGATCGCGCTGTTCCGCCAGGGCAAGTTCCGCGACGTCAAGCTCGCGAAGCAGCAGGCGGCCAAGCTCGAGAACATGTTCGGCGAAGTGGGCGAGAACGAGGTCAAGACGCTGCAGCTCATCGTCAAGGCCGACGTGCAGGGCTCCTACGAGGGCCTGTCGCAGGCGCTGACCAAGCTGTCGACCGACGAGGTGAAGGTCAACATCGTGCACGCCGCCGTCGGCGGCATCACGGAGTCCGACATCAACCTCGCGCTGGCGTCGAAGGCGGTCGTCATCGGCTTCAACGTGCGCGCGGACGTGCAGGCGCGCAAGCTGGCCGAAGGCAGCGGCGTGCAGATTCGCTACTACAACATCATCTACGACGCGGTCGACGACGTGAAGGCGGCGCTGTCCGGCATGCTCACGCCCGAGCAGAAGGAAGAGCGGCTGGGGTTGGTCGAGGTGCGCGAGGTCTACAAGATCTCGAAGGTCGGCACCGTCGCCGGCTGCTACGTGCTGGAAGGCGTCGTCAGGCGCGGCGCCAAGATCCGCGTGCTGCGCGACAACGTCGTCGTGCACGACGGCGAGCTCGATTCGCTGAAGCGCTTCAAGGACGACGTGCGCGAAGTCAAGGCGGGCTTCGAGTGCGGCCTGTCGGTGAAGAACTTCAACGACGTCGAGAAGGGCGACCAGCTCGAGGTGTACGAAATCGTGGAAGTGTCGCGCACGCTGTAAGGCGTGGCGAAACCGTGAAGAGAACCTCTCAGCGCGCGACGCGCGTCGGCGACCAGATCCAGAAGGAGCTGGCCGACCTGCTGCGCAACGAGGTGAAGGACCCGCGCGTGGGCATGGTGACGGTCACGCACGTCGACGTCACGTCGGACTTGTCGCACGCGACCGTGCACTTCACGCATCTGGCCGGCCGCGAGCACGCCGACGAGACGCTGGCGGCGCTGCGCGCGCACGTCGGGCTTCCTGCGCAGCGCGCTGTCGCACCGGCTCGACCTCTACTCGGTGCCGCAGCTGCATTTCGTCTACGACGATTCGATCGAATCGCGGCATGCGCGCTCTCGCAGCTGATCGACGACGCCGTCGCCGCGGACAAGAAGCTCGAATCCGGCCTGAAGGGCATGCAGTGACGAACCAGGCCGCGCACCCGGCGCCCGCGCCGGCGCGTCGACGGCGTGCTGCTGCTCGACAAGCCGTTCGGGCCTGACGTCGAACGCCGCGCTGCAGCGCGCCAAGCGCGCGTTGGACGCGCGAAAAGGCCGGCCACACCGGCACGCTCGACCCGCTCGCCGTCCGGCCTGCTGCCGCTGTGCTTCGGCGAGGCGACCAAGTTCGCGCAATTCCTGCTCGATGCGACCAAGCGCTACACGGCGACGGTGCGCTTCGGCGTCGACGACGACGACCGGCGATGCCGAAGGCGAGGTCGCTCGAGACGCATCCGGTCGCGTTGACGCGCGAGCAACATCGAGGCGGCGCTGCGCGGCGTTCACCGGGCGACATCGCGCAGGTGCCGCCGACGCTATTCCGCGCTCAAGTTCGAGGGCCGCAGCCTACTACGATTACGCGCGCGCCGGCATCGACAGTCGAGCGCGCGCCGCGCGACGTCGACATCCTCGCGCTGCGCTCGTGTCGCTGGAACCCGCCGGATGCTGGTGCTCGACGTCGCCTGCAGCAAGGGCACCTACATCCGCGTGCTGGCCGAGGACATCGGCGCGGCACTCGGCTGCGGCGCGCATCTCGCCGGCCTGCGCCGCACGGCCACCGGCGGCTTCGACATCGGCAGACGCGATCACGCTCGAGCAGCTCGAAGCGCATGGACGACGGCGCGCGCGACGCGGTGCTGCTGCCCGCCGCGGCGCTGCTGCGCGACCTGCCCGCGCTGCGACTTGACGCCGCGATGCCGCCCGGCTTCCGGCAGGGAGCAGCGGTCGCCGCGCCCGGTCGCGGCGATGGCGCCTGCGCCGTGTTCGGCGGCGGCGACCTGCTGGGCGTCGCGGACGTCGGCGCAGGCGCTCGCGCAGCCCGCGCCGGGTGGTCGCCGGCGCCGCTTCGGCAAGCCGGTGGACATGCGTTGAAATCTAAGCGTTTTTCAGGCTATAATTTCGCCTTTGCCAAGCCAAGCAAGCCGCACTGGTAACCAGAGCAAGAGAGGAAGGTCAAGGACATGTCCGTCACGGTTCACGACAAGGCGAAAGTCATCGCCGAAAATCAGCGCGCCAAGGGCGACACCGGCTCGCCGGAAGTGCAGGTCGCGCTGCTCACCGCGCGCATCAACGGCCTCACCGACCACTTCAAGACCAACGTCAAGGATCACCACTCGCGCCGCGGCCTGCTGCGCATGGTGTCGCGCCGCCGCAAGCTGCTCGACTATCTGAAGTCGCGCAACACCGACAGCTACCGCGCGCTGATCGACAAGCTGGGCCTGCGCAAATAAACCGGCCTCTGCACAGCGGATTGCCATGCCACCGCAAGCTGCCGCCGAATAATCCCGCGATGGCCGCGCTCGCTCCGAGCCGCGGCCATTGTCGCTGATTTACGGAACCCGATACCATGTTCAAGCATGTCAAGAAATCGATTCAGTACGGCCAGCATACGCTGACCCTGGAAACCGGCGAAATCGCCCGCCAGGCCGGCGGCGCCGTGATGGTGAGCCTGGGCGACACCGTCGTCCTCGTCACCGGCGTCGGCGCCAAGAGCGCGCAAGCCGGGCCAGGACTTCTTCCCGCTGACCGTCGACTACCAGGAAAAGACCTACGCCGCCGGCAAGATTCCGGGCGGCTTCTTCAAGCGCGAAGGCCGCCCGTCGGAAAAGGAAACGCTGACGTCGCGCCTCATCGACCGGCCGATCCGCCCGCTGTTCCCGGAAGGCTTCTACAACGAAGTGCAGGTCGATCGCGACGGTGATGTCGGTCGATCCGGAAATCGATCCGGACATTCCCGCGATGATCGGCGCGTCGGCGGCGCTGGCGCTCTCCGGCACTTCCGTTCGACGGCCCGATCGGCGCCGCGCGCGTCGGCTACATCGACGGCCAGTACGTGCTCAACCCGACCAAGACCGAACTGGCTGACGTCGCAGCTCGACCTGGTCGTCGCCGGCACCGAAGCCGCGGTGCTGATGGTGGAGTCCGAAGCCAACGAGCTGCCCGAAGACGTGATGCTGGGCGCGGTGGTGTTCGGCCACCAGCAGCAGCAGGCGGTGATCGAGGCGATCCACGCGCTGGTCGAGGAAGCCGGCAAGCCGCTGTGGGACTGGCAGCCGCCGGCGAAGGACGAGGCGATGATCGCGCAAGTCACGGCGGCTCGCCGAAGCCGACTGCTGCGCGACGCGTACCAGCTGCGCCAGAAGCAGGCGCGCCAGCAGCGGCTGAAGGAAATCATGCGCAAGATCGAGGCGGATTGCATTCCGGCCGACGCCGAGCCGGGACACGCCAACAAGGTCAAGGATTTCCTGCTTCGAGCTGGAAGCGAAGATCGTCCGCAACCAGATCCTGTCCGGCGAGCCGCGCATCGACGGCCGCGACACGCGCACCGTGCGGCCCGATCTCGATCCGCACCGGCGTGCTGCCGCGCACCCACGGCTCGGCGCTGTTCACGCGCGGCGAGACGCAGGCGCTGGTCGTGGCCACGCTCGGCACCGCGCGCGACGAGCAGCTCATCGACGCGCTGATGGGCGAGTACACCGACCGCTTCATGCTCCACTACAACATGCCTCCGTACGCCACCGGCGAAACCGGCCGCGTGGGCACGCCCAAGCGCCGCGAAATCGGCCACGGCCGCCTGGCCAAGCGCGCGCTGCTCGCGGTGCTGCCGACGGCCGAGGAGTTCTCGTACTCGATGCGCGTCGTCTCGGAAATCACCGAGTCGAACGGCTCGTCGTCGATGGCCTCGGTCTGCGGCGGCAGCCTCGCGCTGATGGACGCCGGCGTGCCGACCAAGGCGCACGTCGCCGGCATCGCGATGGGCCTCATCAAGGAAGGCAACCGCTTCGCCGTGCTGACCGACATCCTGGGCGACGAAGATCACCTGGGCGACATGGACTTCAAGGTGGCCGGCACCGACCGCGGCATCACCGCGCTGCAGATGGACATCAAGATCCAGGGCATCACCAAGGAAATCATGGCGGTCGCGCTGTCGCAGGCGCGCGAGGGCCGGATGCACATCCTGCGGCCTCATGCAGGAGGCGCTGCCGCACGCGCGCACCGAGATTTCGCAGCACGCGCCGCGGATGATGACGTTCAAGATCAACCCGGAAAAGATCCGCGACGTGATCGGCAAGGGCGGCGCCGTGATCCGCGCGCTGACCGAGGAAACGGGCTGCACGATCGACATCAAGGACGACGGCACGGTCACCATCGCCTCGGTCAATTCGGAGGCGTGCAACGTCGCGCGCAAGCGCATCGAGGACATCACGGCGGAAGTCGAGGTCGGCCGCATCTACGAAGGCACGGTGCTGCGCCTGCTCGATTTCGGCGCGATCGTGCAGTTGCTGCCCGGCAAGGACGGCCTGCTGCACATTTCGCAGATCGCCAAGGAGCGCGTCAACCAGGTCTCCGACTACCTGAAGGAAGGCCAGGTCGTGCGCGTCAAGGTGATCGAGGCCGACGACAAGGGTCGCGTGCGCCTGTCGATGAAGGCGGCGGCCGAGGAGGATGCGGGTGGTGCTGCGCCTGCGCCCGCGCCCGCCGAAACGGTACCGGCGGCACCGGCCGACTGACGGCCGGTTTCAGGCAGCAAGAAGGGGCGTCGTGATCGGCGCCCCTTGGCAATGGGGCGGCGTGACGGTCACATCGCCAGAATCGCGAGCCAGCCGCGCACGGGGCTTCCCCTCTCGAGGCGAATCTCGGCGGGCGACAAATGCACGTCGCCAAAGCCGGACTGGCGCGCGAGCGCGCGCAGGTAGTCCGCGGAATGCGCATAACGGCCGCTGACCTGCAGCTGGTATCCATGCTTCTCTTCGCTGCGCGCGGCATCGGCATCCGCCGTGACGAGCGCCTCGACGGAAACGCAGAGGATGCCGTCGGCGCGCAGCAGCCTCGCGGCCTCGCGCACGACGTCGACCAGGTTGCCCACGTAGATGAATACATCGGCCGCGACGATGACGTCGTAGCTCGCGACCGGCTCCAGTTTCATCATTGCCACCAGATCGCTTTGTTCGAGCCGCTGATACAGGTTCCGCGCGCGTGCCATGCCGAGCATCCGCGCGGAAAGATCGACACCGACCAAGTTCCGCGCGTACGGCGCGATGGCCGCGCCCACGAGGCCGGTCCCGCACCCGAGGTCGAGGACATCCCACTGCCGGTCCCGTTGTCGCGCATGCCGGCGGGCCAGGTCGACCAAGTCCTGTGGCACCCGATAGCGCAGCGTGTCGACAAGGTGCGCGTCGAATTGCGGCGCGTGATGATCGAAGAGATTGGCGATGTATCTTTCCGGCGGCCGCGCCGGATTCTGTGCCGTCAGCGCCGCCAGCGAGAATTTCGCGAACTCGTTGTCCGGGTCGAGCCGCAGGACCTGCTCGAAGCACGCCGCCGCTTCGTCGACGCGGCTCTGGCCCTTGAGCGCGACACCGAGGTTGTACCGCGCGAGCTGAAGCGCCGGCTTCAGCGCAAGCGCCTTGCGGTAGCACGCGATGGCGTCTTCATGGCGGCCCTCGTCTTCCAGCGTCAGTCCCATGTGATAGTGCGCCTCGGCGTAGTCCGGACGGATGGCCAGCGCCCGTTGGTAACACGCCCGCGCGTCGGCGCTGTTGCCCAGCGCGCGTTGCGCTTCGCCGAGATTGTTGTATGCGTGAGCGTTCGGCGGCCTCGCCGGAATCGCCGCCTCGTGGATTTCGATGGCCCGCTGGATGCAGTCGACGGCTTCGCGGTGCCGGCCCTGCTGGTGCGCGATCGCACCGAGAAGGTTGAGGGCGTCGGCATTGGCCGCGTCGACGGCAAGAACCTTGCGGTAGGCGCCCTCCGCTTCGGGCAGGCGGCCGGCCCGATGATGCGCCAGGCCCGTCGCGATCGCCTCGCGAATGTCGAACGCGGACGGCGCATCCAGCGCTCGCTCGCCCTGCGGCACCACGCGTTCTGTGCCCATTCGCGAGTCAGTGATAGCCGAGTTCCGCGCGCACCTTGCCGCGGAAGACGTAGTACGACCAGCCGGTGTACATGAAGACGATCGGCAGGATGAACAACGTTCCTATGAGGAGGAACGCCTGCGACCCGGGGGCCGACGCGGCGTCCCACAGCGTCACCGTCCACGGCACGATGTACGGGAACACGCTGATGCCGAGGCCCAGGTAGCACATCGCGAAGAGTCCCATGGCGGCAATGAACGGCAACACCTCGCCGCCGCGTGACACCGAATGCCACAGCGCGATGGCGATGCCTGCGGTGACGATGGGAACGGGCGCCAGGAAGGCCATGTTGGGCCACGTGAACCAGCGCGCGGCGATGTTCGGATGCAGGAACGGCGTCCAGATGCTCACCATCGCGATGAAGGCGAGCACTCCGAACAGGCACTCCTTGGCCTGTTTCCGCGATTTTTCCTGCAGCTCGCCTTCGGTCTTCATGACGAGCCACGTCGCGCCAAGGAGCCCGTAGCCGAACAGGAGGCCCAAGCCCGTCGCGAGCGGGAACGGCCGGACCCAGTCGAAGCTGCCGCCGGCGAAATGGCGGCCGGAGACGGCGAAGCCCTGCACGTATTGGCCGAGCACCACGCCCTGGAAGAACGTGGCGACGACCGAGCCCGCGAAGAACGAGCGGTCCCACCAGTGGCGCCCGCTGTGGGCCTTTAGCCTGAATTCGAAGGCGACGCCGCGAAAGATGAGACCCAGCAGCATCAGCAATATAGGAAAGTACAGCGCGGGAATGATCACCGAGAATGCCAGTGGAAACGCCGCCAGCAGGCCGGTGCCGCCCAGGATCAGCCAGGTCTCGTTGCCGTCCCACACCGGCGCGACGGAATTCATCATCAGCGTCCGCGACGCGTCGTCGCGCGCGAACGGAAACAGGATACCCACGCCCAGGTCGAATCCGTCGAGCAGCACGTACATGAAGACGCCGACGCCCAGGATGACGGTCCACACCGGAACGAGGTCCAGGTGCATGGCGGGGTCCTTTACGCGTCGGCGGCCGACAGCGGCCGCGCCGGACGTTCGGAGAGCTTGGCGTCGCGCGCTTCGAGCTCGGTTGGCGGACCGGCGCGCGCGATGCGGAACAGGTAGAACAAGCCGGCACTGAAGATCACCGCGTACACCGCCATGTACATGAGCAGCGACAGCAGAACGTCGGTGCCGGTGATCGAAGGCGAGACCGCGTCGCGCGTGCGCAGCAGTCCGTACACGACCCACGGCTGCCGCCCGACCTCGGTGACGGTCCAGCCCGCGATCACCGCGACGAATCCCGCGGGTGCCATGAAGTTGCACACGAAGAGGTACACGGGCGACGCGAATAGGCGGCGGCGCAGCCGCAGCCATGCGCCCCACGCGACGACGGCGAGCATCAGGACGCCCATCCCCACCATGACGCGGAAGGCCCAGAACACGATGCCGACCGGAGGCCGGTCGCCGGGCGGGAATGCCTTCAGTCCCTTGACCACGCCGTTGACGTCGTGCGTCAGGTAAACGCTGGCGAGTCCCGGAATCGCGACCTCATACCGATTCGTTTCCAACTGCGCGTCGGGAATCGCGAAGACGACGGCGGGTGCGCGCGCCTGCGTGTCCCACAGGCCTTCCATCGCGGCGATCTTGACCGGCTGGTGTTCGAGCGTGTTGAGGCCGTGCGCGTCGCCCAGCACGATCTGCAGCGGAACGAGCAGGATCAGCAACCCCAGGCCCATCGACATGGCGCGCTGCGACTCCGGGATGTGCTCGCGCTGGCGCAGGTGCCACGCGGAAACCGCGACGACCACGAAGGCCGTCGTGATGTAGAACCCCGTCACCGTGTGCGCGATCCGGTAGGGGAACGACGGATTGAAGATCACGTCGATCCAGTCGCTCGCGAAAAAACGGCCGTCGACGATCTCGTAGCCGGCCGGCGTGTGCATCCAGCTGTTCGCCGACAGGATCCAGAACGACGAGAACAGCGTGCCCGAACCGACCATCACGGCGGCGAACAGATGAACCCACGGCGGCACCAGCTTGCGCCCGAACAGCAGGATGCCGAGAAAGCCGGCTTCGAGGAAGAAGGCGATCAGCCCTTCGTACGTGAGAAGCGGCGCAAGGACGTTGCCGGCGGCGTCGGTGAGCCCGCTCCAGTTGGTGCCGAACTGGAACGGCATCACGATTCCCGAAACGACACCCATGCCGAACGACACGGCGAACATCTTGGTCCAGAAGAGCGACAGCCGCAGGTAGGTCGTGTCGCGCTTCCAGACGTACAGGCCCTCGAGCACGACGATGTAGGACGCCAGGCCGACGGTGAATGCGGGCAGAAGGATGTGGAACGCGATGACGAACGCGAACTGCAGGCGCGACAGCAGGACCGGATCGAGTTCCACGTGCGGCTCCTACGGAATCCCGAGGCAGTCTAACCCGACAGGCGGCCCGCGGTCACGGGGGACTGCAACCGTCTAGCGAGATGGCAAGCGCGACGCATCGAGCACGGCGTCGCCCGACACCGTCACGGTGACGTCGGAATTGCCGGCTTCCACTCGACGGGGGCGACGCTCGACGCGAACGACATCGCCCGCATCCCCGGTTGCGGGCGAATCGAGTCGCCGGTCTGGATCGTGACGTTGCCGACGCGCCAGCCGTCGAACCCGAAGCCGCGCGCCGCGTCCGTCGCGCGCGCCTGCCACGCCTTGATCGCCTGCTGCGTCAGCGCTTCCTCGGCTTTCTTGCGCGCTGCATCGCTGACAGAGAATTGCGTGCCGTCGACGACCAGTCCGTCGGCCTGCAATTGCGACACAATCCGGACACTATCGCGAAGTCACTGCCTTCGAGCTTCAGGGTCTGCGCCACGCGCCATCGCGACGCCTGATTCTTGTCGGTGATCTGGAAGGACGAATAGCCGGACGTCGCGGCTTCGACGCCCTTCGTCGCCCTGGCGCGCGCAAGCGCCTTGCCCATGCGCGCGTTGACGACGTTGGCGGCCGCGGCGGCATCGGCGTTGTCGGACTCGGCGCGCAGCCAGCCTGCATGCGGTCGTTGGGCACGCTCGCGGTCGCCGATGCGGACAGCGTGACGGTGGACGCGGGCGCTGCTATGGAGGGCGGTGGTGCGCGCTGGGCGGCGGCTCGGCGGCGAGCAGCAGCAGCGACGCGACGAGAAGGCAGGGGATGCGACGGAAGATCGAATGCTGGTTCATGAGGAACTCCTTGCGGAGTCGGCTTGTTGCGGGAGCGCTTCGATGGCGGCGCGGTTCGACCACGAAAAGCACTTGGCGGCGGCGTCGCGCCACGGCAGCCACGCAAGGCCGAGGTGCTCGCGCGGATTGAGGGTCACCGGCACCGGCCGGGCACCTCGAGCGCGAATACGTGCTCGGTGTTGTGCGTCGTGCCGGGCGGATAGCGATGCCGCCACTGCGGAAATATTTCGTATACGTTGGACATGTCCCAATCGCGCAGCGCACCGCATCCACGCGCGTCGATGCCGGTTTCCTCCTGCAGTTCGCGGGTGGCCGTGGCGAGCCAGCGACTCGCCGGGCTCCTGGCTGCCGGTCACGGACTGCCAGTGGTCGGGAAAATCGGCGCGCTCGATGAGCAGCACGGTGAGGTCCGCGTGTAAACGAGGACGAGGACGGAAACGGGTTGCTTGTACTTCATCCGAGGCACCCGGGCGCGGACCGGAATGCGTCCCCGTCAGGCGACGAAGGTCCAGAACCCGACGTGCCGTTCCTTCCAGAATTCCGCCGCCTCGTCGAGCAGGTCCTCGAGCGTCGCCCAGTCGTTCGGATGCTCCTTCTTGTAGGCGGCGGCGTGGGCGAGCGCGATCACGCGGCCGCTCTTGCCCAGCCAGTCGCGGTCCTCGAGGACGTCGGCCAGCGCATCGAAATTGTGGCCGAAATGCTCCGGCAGCTTGAGCGCGCGGTCGAGTTCGGCGAAGAGCGTGGCGCGGTCCTTGGCGCGCGCCAGGTCGGCGACGACGAACTTGAGGTGCGCCTGCGCGGCGGCGGCCTTGAGGGGTTCGGTGGCGCCGGTCCACGGATGGACGCCGGCATCGTCGAGGCGGCGAGATCGGGCGCCTTCATTCGCGGATCCTCTTGAATGAACGATAGTGGTCGCTGGTGTAGTAGCACGCATCGGGCGTCCTGGTCGGGCCGCCGCAGATGATCCGGCGCGCGCCGCGGCCTTCGACGCCGGGCGTGTGCACCGTGTACTCGTGATAATAGCCCTTGGGCTGCGCCGGCAGCAGGCGCTCGTAGTTGCCGAACACGACGCCGTCGCGGTCGTAGCGGAACGGCCCGCCGTCGCGGATCAGCACCAGCACCTCGCGGCCTTCCTTGGGCAGGTCGGCGACGGCGATGTCCGGCACGGCGGGCGGCGGCGCGCGCGAGCACCGGTGCGCGCAAAGAAACGCCGCCGCCAGCAACATGCCGGCGGTGGCGTTTCGCAGAGGCCCCGAAAATCATGGGCACCCAGTGTAGCGCAAAAGGCCGGCTAGTCCGTCGGCCGCACCTTGATGTGCAGGTCGCGCAACTGCTGCTCGGTGACCGGCGTCGGCGTGTCGATCAGCAGGTCCTGTCCGCGCTGCGTCTTCGGAAACGCGATCACGTCGCGGATCGAGTCGGCGCCGCACATCAGCGTGACGATGACGGTCGAAGCCGAAGGCGATCCCGCCGTGCGGCGGCGCGCCGTACTGCAGCGCGTTGAGCAGGAAGCCGAATTTCTTCTGCTGGTCCTCGGGCGAGATGCCCAGCGCCGCGAAGACCTTCGCCTGCACTTCGGGACGATGGATCCGGACCGAGCCGCCGCCGATCTCCCAGCCGTTCAGCACGACGTCGTAGGCCTTGGCGAGTGCGCGGCCGGGATCCGTTGCGAACAGGTCCTCGTGGCCGTCCTTGGGCGCGGTGAACGGATGATGGCGCGCGGCCCAGGTCTTCTTGTCGTCGTCGAATTCGAACATCGGAAAGTCGACGACCCATAGCGGCTTCCATCCGGCCTCGGCGAAGCCGCGATCGTGGCCGACCTTGGCGCGCAGCGCGCCGAGCGCGTCGTTGACGACCTTTTCGCGGTCGGCGCCGAAGAAGATGAGATCGCCGTTCGCGGCACCCGTGCGGACGAGGATCTCGCGCAGCGTCGGTTCGCCCAGGAACTTGACGATCGGCGATTGCAGTCCTTCCTCGTTGACCTTGGTGACATCGTTCACCTTGATGTACGCGAGCCCGCCGGCGCCGTAGATTTTCACGAACGTCGTGTAGTCGTCGATTTCCTTGCGCGACAGTGTGCCGCCACCGGGCACGCGCAGCGCGGCGACGCGTCCTTCGGCAGATCCGCGGCCGCCCGGAACACCTTGAAGTCGACGGTGCGCATGAGGTCGGTCAATTCGGTCAGCACGAGCGACACGCGCAGGTCCGGCTTGTCGGAGCCGTAGTTCGCCATCGCGTCCGCGTAGGTCATCACCGGGAACGGATCCGGCAGGTCGACGTCCAGCGCCTCTTTCCACATGGTGCGGACCAGCAATTCCATCAGCGCGCAGATCTCGGCCTCGTCCATGAACGACGTCTCGATGTCGATCTGCGTGAATTCGGGTTGCCGGTCGGCGCGCAGGTCCTCGTCGCGGAAGCATTTCACGATCTGGTAATAGCGGTCGAAGCCCGACATCATCAGCATCTGCTTGAACAGTTGCGGCGACTGCGGCAGCGCGTAGAAATGTCCGTGGTTGATCCGCGACGGCACGAGGAATTCGCGCGCGCCTTCCGGCGTGGACTTGTAGAGGATCGGCGTCTCGATGTCGATGAAGCCGTGGCCGTCCAGGAATTTGCGCGCGGACATCGCGGCGCGGTGGCGCAGCATCAGGTTCTTCTGCATCTGCGGGCGGCGCAGGTCGAGCATTCGATTCTCGAGTCGCACGGTCTCGGACAGGCTGTCGTCGTCCATCTGGAACGGCGGCGTGAGCGACGCGTTGAGGATCTCGATCGAATGCGCGAGCACCTCGATTTCGCCGGACCCGAGCGCCGTGTTGACGGTGCCCTCGGGCCGCGGCCGCACGAGGCCGGTCACCGCGATGCAGAACTCGTTGCGCAGCGTCTCGGCCGTCGCGAATGTCGCGGCGCGATCGGGATCGCAGACGACCTGCACCAGGCCTTCGCGGTCGCGCAGGTCGATGAAGATGACGCCGCCGTGGTCGCGGCGGCGATGGACCCAGCCCGTCAGCGTGACGGTCTGGCCCAGGTAGCGGCGGTCGATGCGGCCGCAGTAGTCGGTGCGTTTCACGAACAAGTCTCCGAATTTCAAGGTCGCGGTGGGCGCGCAGCGCTCTACCGCCGGTCCACCGAAGTTTTCCCAGCGCTACCCGATCAATTTCGGGACGTGGTGGCAGGTTCTCGCGCCGGGATGGGTGGCACCGACGCAATCGCGGGCGAGGGCGGGGCAACGCATGCGCGCGCGGCGAAACGACGCCCATCGAGATGACGTATTTCAGCGCCTCGTCGACCGTCATGTCGAGATCGCGCACCCGCGAGCGCGGCACGATGATGAAGTAGCCGGACGTCGGGTTCGGCGTCGTCGGCACGTAGACGCTCAAGTGCTCCTCCGCGAGATGCGCGCTCACGGCGGGCGCTGGCGTTCCGGTCAGGAACGCGATCGTCCAGCTGCCCTCATGCGGGAATTCGACGAGCAGCGCCTTGCGGAACGCGTTGCCCGAATCGGAGAGCAGCGTGTCGCTGACCTGCTTGACCGACGAGTAGATCGACTTGACGACCGGAATGCGGCCGAGCATGTTTTCCCAGAAATGGATCAGCCGCGCGCCGAAGAAATTCGCCGCGATTACGCCGGTCAGCAGCAGCAGCCCGAAGCTCAGCAGTACGCCAAACCCCGGAACGTGGAAGCCCAGCAGCGCGTCGGGACGCGCCCCCTCGGGAATCAGCAGCAGCGTCTGGTCCAGCGTCGTCACGAGGAAGTGCAGCACCCAGATCGTGATGCCGAGCGGCACCCAGACCAGCAGGCCGGCGATCAGGTAGCGTCTCATGATGGGATGGCTAGCTTCGCTGCGTCGAGGTTTTTCAGACGCCCGCCGCGGGAGTTCCGCCGGGTGTCGAGGATGCGGCCGGCGCGACAGGCTTGGCCTCGGGGACTTTGCCGCCGTCCGCCTTTGCCCCGTCCTTGGCCGCGTCGGACTTCCCGGCTTCCGCCTTGGCGGTGTCGGTCTTGGCCGCGGGCTTGCCGCCGCTTCCCTTGAAGTCCGTCTGGTACCAGCCGCTGCCCTTCAGCTGAAAGCCGGCGGCGGAAACGAGCTTGGTCAGCGCGTCCTTGCCGCACGCGGGGCACGTGACGAGCGGGGCATCGGCGAATTTCTGCAGCGACTCCAGCTCGTGGTGGCACGCGGAACATTTGTATTCGTAGATCGGCATCGCAGGTGCTCCGGCGCTTCGTTCGCGCCCAGTTGCGCTTTTTTGCGCTCAGTTGCGCTCAGTTGGGTTTTCAATGCGCGCAAAGCGCTTGATTCGAAAAGAATAAATGACGTTGAATTATACCGCGAATGGGCTCGTCCGGGGAGGTTCCGATGCGACGGACTGCGGTTCTGGATAAGTGGGTGCCACGCCGTCGGAAACAAAGTGGTTTATGCTGAAAGCTTGACGGCGAAGCGATGCGGATGGAGGGGCCATGGCTGACTTCTGGATCTGGTGGATATTGGCGGCAGTCCTGATCGGCGCGGAGCTTCTCACCGGCACGTTCTACCTGCTGGCGGTGGGCCTCGCCTTCGTTCTCGGCGGCGTGGCCGCTTGGTTTGGCGGCTCGGTGCCGGTGCAACTGCTGATCGGCGGCGTCTTCGCGGTGGCAGGCACGATCGTCGCGCACCAATGGCGCAGGTTGCACGCGATGCCGACGCAGCAGGCCGGACTCGACGTCGGCCAGCAAGTCGACGTCGTGGCCTGGCACGACAACGACACGGCGCGCGTCCAGTACCGCGGCACGCAATGGGACGCCGAACTCGCGGCGCCCGGGGCCGCCCGGGCGAAGATCATGTACATCGTCGCCACGCGCGGCTCGACGCTGGTCATCGCGCCCACGAAGCCCTGATCGAACTTCATGAAGGAATTGGGAGACCTCACCATGCTAAGCGGTTCGTCACTCGTCACGCTGGCTGTTTTCATCGTCGCGGTGATCGTCGTCGTCAAGGCGATTCGAGTGGTCCCGCAGCAGCACGCGTGGGTCGTCGAGCGACTCGGCCGCTTTTACGCGGTGCTGCAGCCTGGACTCAATTTCGTGATTCCGTTCGTCGACCGCGTCGCGTATCGCCACGACCTGCGCGAAATTCCGCTCGACGTGCCGTCGCAGATCTGCATCACCAGGGACAACACGCAGCTGCAGGTGGACGGCATCCTGTACTTCCAGGTGACCGACCCCAAGCTCGCGTCGTACGGCTCGTCGAACTATGTGCTGGCGATCACGCAGCTCGCGCAGACGACGCTGCGCAGCATCATCGGGCGGATGGAGCTCGACAAGACGTTCGAGGAGCGCGAGCAGATCAACGTGTCGGTGGTCAATTCGCTCGACCAGGCCGCGGCGAGCTGGGGCGTGAAGCTTCTCCGCTACGAGATCAAGGACCTGACGCCGCCCGCCGAGATCCTGCGCGCGATGCAGGCGCAGATCACGGCCGAGCGCGAGAAGCGCGCGGTCATCGCGACGTCCGAGGGCAGCCGCCAGCAGCAGATCAACGTCGCCATCGGCGCGCGCGAGGCGGCCATCGCCAAGTCGGAGGGCGAGAAGCAGGCGGAGATCAACATCGCGCAGGGCGAGGCGCAGGCGACGCTCATCAACGCCGAGGCGAACGCGTCGGCCATCCGCCAGATCGCGGCGGCGATCGAGTCGCAGGGCGGCCTGCAGTCGGTCAACATGCGGATCGCCGAGCACTACATCAACGCGTTCGGGCTTCTCGCCAAGACCAACAACACGCTGATCGTGCCGTCCAACGTCTCGGATATGGCGGGGCTGATCGCGACCGCGATGACGGTGATCAAGGCACAGGGGAAATAAGCGAATGGATCTGAAAGGCAGCACGTTCGTCATCACGGGCGGGGCGTCCGGACTGGGCGCCGCGACGGCACGGATGATCGTCGCGGGTGGGGGCAACGCCGTGCTGGCGGACCTCAATGCCGACGTTGGCGGCAAGCTTGCCACCGAGCTCGGCCGCACGGCACGGTTCGTGAAGACCGACGTCACCGACGAGGCAAGCGGCAAGGCCGCTGTGGCCGCCGCCGTGGATGGCTTCGGCGGCCTGCAGGGACTCGTCAACTGCGCGGGGATCGTGCACGGCGAAAAGATCATCGGCAAGGAAGGGCCGCACACGCTTGCGGGCTTCGTGCGCGCGGTCAACATCAACCTGATCGGCTCGTTCAACCTGACCAGGCTTGCCGCCGAGGCGATGTCCAAAGGCGTGCCCAATGCCGAGGGCGAGCGCGGCGTGATCGTGTACACGGCGTCGGTTGCCGCGTTCGACGGCCAGATCGGGCAGGCGGCCTACAGCGCGTCGAAGGCCGGCCTCGTGGGGATGACGCTGCCGATCGCGCGCGAACTTGCGCGTTACGGGATCCGCGTGATGACGATCGCGCCCGGCGTGTTCGAGACGCCGATGGTCGGGCAGATTCCGGCCGACATCGCCGAAGCATTGGGCAAAGCGGTGCCGTTTCCGCCACGGCTCGGGCGGCCGGCGGAGTTCGCCTCGCTCGTCGGCGAGATCATCCGCAACCCAATGCTGAACGGCGAAGTGATCCGCCTCGACGGCGCGATCCGGATGGCGCCGAAGTAAACGCGCGGCATGCGTCAGTCGCGCCGGATCAGCGCGAATGCGGCGATCGTCATCGCGATGAAGAAGACGAGCGTCCAGCCGGGAATGGCCAGCCCCAGGAATTCCCAGCCCTTCTCCGCGCACTCGCCGCTGCCGGCAAAGACCTTCTTCAGGACATCGAAGAAGGGCATCGTTTCCATCATGTACGAAAAGCCCATGCCGCACGCCGGCACCTGGTCCTTGGGCAGCGACTGCAGCCAGACCTGCCGACCCGCGAATGCAGCGCCGAAGCCGGCGCTGATCAACACGAAGCCGGCATAGACCGCCGCGCCGAAGCTGCGCGGATTGTGGACGAACGCCACGAGGAACGCGATGCCTATCGCGGACACGGCGATCCGCTGGAACACGCACAGTGGGCATGGCTCGAGCCCCATCCCGTATTGCAGCCACAGCGCCCAGCCCATGAGCCCGACACAGACGAAAAAGCCCAGCAGGTAGGCCACCTTGCGCGGCGGCAGCAGAATGAGGGTGAGCGACGTGCCGCCGATCGCCATTACGGCGACCCGGTACAAGGAAGCGGAGAGTGACGGCTCGCTGCCGAACCAGCGGAACAAAATTTCCTGTCCGAGAAGGGCGAGCGTGAGTATGAGTCCGGCCCACGGCCAGGGAATCGTCGAGTAACGCGTCATCGGGTTGCCTTCGCCAGGGATTGATCCAAGTCCCAGATGATATCGTCAACGGACTCGAGCCCTACCGACAGCCGGATCATTTCGGGCAGCACGCCGGCGGCGCGTTGCTCCGTTTCGTCCAGCTGCCGGTGCGTCGTGGACGCCGGATGGATGACCAGCGTCTTGGCATCCCCGACGTTGGCAAGGTGCGACAGGAATTGCACACCCTCGATGAATCGTTCGCCGGCCTTGGCGCCGCCGCGGACGCCGAACGTCAGGATCCCGCCGGCGCCGCGCGGCAGGTACTTGTGCGCGAGCGATTCGTAGCGATTGCCCGCCAGCATCGGGTAGCTGACCCATTCGACGGCCGGATGCGCGGCGAGGTGCTGCGCCACGGCCAGCGCCGACTCGCAGTGACGCGGCATGCGCAGATGCAGCGTCTCGATGCCCTGCAGCAGCAGGAATGCGGACAGCGGCGACAGCGTCGGACCCAGCGTGCGCATCGTTTCCATCCGCGCCTTCATCGTGAAGCCGAAGTCGCCGAAGGATTCGTGGAAGCGCACGCCGTGGTAGCCGCGCGACGGCTCGGTCATCTGCGGAAACTTGCCGTTGTCCCACGGAAACTTGCCGGACTCGACCAGCACCCCGCCCATCGTGGTGCCGTGCCCGCCCAGATACTTGGTCACCGAGTGGATGACGATGTCGGCGCCGTGCTCGAGCGGCCGGCACAGATACGGCGACGCCAGCGTGTTGTCGACGACGAGCGGAACGCCGGCGGCGTGAGCGATCGCGGCGATGGCGGACAGGTCGACGACGTTGAGTTGCGGGTTGCCGATCGTCTCGACGTAGATGGCCTTGGTGTTGGCCTTCACCGCCGGGCGGAAGTTCTCCGGATCGTCGCTGTCCACGAACGTCGTGTCGATGCCGAACTGCGCGAACGTGACGGCGAGCTGCGAGAACGTGCCGCCATACAGCGTGCGCGACGCCACGATGTGGTCGCCGTGCCTGCATAGCGTGAGGAGTGCGAGCATCTGCGCCGCCATGCCGGTCGCCGCCGCCAGCGCCGCCCGGCCGCCCTCGAGCGCGGCAACGCGCTCCTCGAGTGCCGCGACCGTCGGATTCGAGATGCGCGAATAGACGTTGCCGAACGTCTGCAGGTTGAAAAGACTCGCGGCGTGGTCGGCACTGTCGAACACGAACGATGTCGTCTGGTAGATGGGCAGCGCACGCGCGCCGGTCGCCGCGTCCGGAATCTGGCCTGCGTGCAGGCACAGCGTGTCGAAGCCAAATTTGCGGTCGGGCACGCAGAGTCCTCTACGAATTCGCCGTCGCCCGCCGGGACGAAACGACGCCGGTGTTCACGCCCGCCCAGTGAAGCCCGCCCATCAGCCGCGCGTGCTCGATCTTCACGCAGTGGTCCATGACGACGTCGAGGCCGGCAGCGTCTGCGATCCTTGCCGCCTCGTCGTTGCGGATTCCCAGCTGCATCCACAGCACCTTCGCACCCTTGGCGACCGCTTGTTGCGCGAGCGGGACGATCTCACCGGACTTGCGAAAGCAGTCGACGACGTCGACCGGACCGGGAATCGCCGCAATCTCCGGATAGCATTTTTCGCCGAGCACCTCGGCATAGGACGGATTGACCGGAATGATCCGGTACCCGTGGTCCTGCATGTATTTCGCCGCGAAATAGCTTGGCCGGTACCAGTTGGCGGAAAGGCCGACGACCGCGATGGTGCGGGTCTGCGCGAGGATGCGGCGCAAGCCCGCGATGTCGTCGACGATCGGCATGGCGTGGCGTTGCGAGCGGCCCTACCAGCGCGGCTGCTGGCTGTAGGGGTAATCGTTGTTGACCTTGCGGCCCGACGAAATACGGCTGCTCATTCCCGGGGGCAGGGTCGGATAGTCGCCGGGTCCGAACGTCCGGCATTCGCCGCCGAAATTGGCATCGGTGCAGAACATCCAGTAGCCGCGCTCGACACGAAGCGACGAGGCCCTGTCGTTGAAGCCGACGTCGTCGAAGCTGCGCAGCATGTCGTTGGTCAACACGAATGATCGGCCGGAAAAACCTGGCTGCTCGTACAACACGACGCGCGTTTGTCCGCCCCAGTTGCCGCCGGCGCTCCCGCTGCCACCCCCTCCGACGGGCCGCGCCGAACTCGTCTGGCCGTTGGTGCCGCCCAGGCTCGTGTAGCGGCCGGGTGCGTAGGTGCGGCAGTCGCCCTGGAAGTGTGCATCGGAGCAGAGCTGCCACGTGCCCGACATCACGATCAGCGAGCGCGCGCGATCGTTGAAGCCGGATTGGTCGAAGTTGGGCAACGTCTGGTCGATCACGATGCTTTCGCCTGCGAAGCCTTCACCTTCGAAGAGCTGCGCGCGCGCGCCATGACCGCCGCCGCCGCCACCGACGACCGGGCTTCCGCCGGCACCGCCACCACTCCAGCCGACCTCGCGCAGCGACGACAGTCGGTTCGCGAGGCCCATCGCCGCGAGCGTCGAATAGTTGCCCGGCTGCAGCGTCACGCAGTCTCCGTGGTAATAGGCGTCTGAACAGAGTTGCCAGATTCCCGAACGGACCACCGCCGACGACGCGCGATCATTGAAGCCCGTCGGGTCGAGGTTCGGTAGCGAGCCACTCACCGAAAAGCGCCGGCCCCCGTAGTTTTCAGCCTCGAACAAGACGATTTCCTGCGCGGCGACCGCGGCCGCGCAGCCGATCAGTACGACTGCGGCGAGCATGCGGGTGAGTTTCATCGGGAGTCTCTTGTAATGGTGAACGCGGAAGACTTCGACGGGCCGGAAGCCTAGTGAACCACGCTTGCCGACAGGGGAGCGATTGCGACAGGTACCGCGATGACGTCAGCCACCGGCGCGGCAGCAGTTTTGAGCGTGCTCCGGTGCTTGGGCTGCGGATGCCAGCCCAAGACAATCAGCATGAACGCGAAGCCGACGACGTAGGCCACCGTCACGTGCCATCCGCCGCGCACCCAGGCGACGGCCGATCGCGCGGCCGGAAATTGGCTGGCCAGCGCGACACCGGCCGACGAGCCGAACCAGATCATCGAGCCGCCGAAGCCGACGGCATAAGCCAGGTATCCCCAGTCGTAGCCGCCTTGCCGCAGCGCCAGCGCCGTCAGCGGAATGTTGTCGAACACGGCCGAAACGAAGCCTAAGCCCAGCGCGACTTTCCACGACGCGTCGGGGAGTTTTTGCACGGGCATCATCGACGCCGCAAGCACCAGCGACAGGAGGAAGATGCTGCCGCGGATGGCTCCGGGCATTTCTTCCCAGTGCGGCCGGCGCAGCGGGACGCAGACGAGCAGCGCGAGCCAAACGGCGGCCCCGATGAAGGGGAACGTGTCGGAGATTTCGTTGTAGCGCACGTTGACGATCACGTTGACGGTGATTGCCGTGATAAGGATGGCCGCGACAATCGCGACGCGAACCCAATCGACTCGCACATCGGCGGAGGCGTCACGCGTGATCGGCGAAAAGCGGTGCTGCTGCAGCGCCGCGGGAATGCCGAACACGAGCATCGCCAACCCGGCCGCCGTGTAGGCCTCGATGACCTGCATCGGGCCGACGCCGTCGATCCACATCATCGTCGTGGTCGTGTCGCCGACGACGCTGCCCGAGCCGCCGGCGTTGGATGCCGCGACGATCGCCGCCAGGTAGCCGATATGCACCTTGCCGCGGAACACGACGTTGGCGATCGTGCCGCCGATGAGCGCGGCGGCGATGTTGTCGAGGAAGCTCGACAGCACAAAGATCATGATCAGCAGGACGAACCCGCCCTTCCAGTCGTCCGGCAGGAAGCGCGGCAGGATGGCCGGGACGCGGCTTGCCTCGAAGTGCTTGGACAGGAGTGCGAAGCCCAGCAACAGGCCGAGCAGGTTGGCGAGCAGCACCCACTCGTGCGCCAAGTGCGCGGCGAAACCGCCGGCGCCGGCGCCTTCGGGAAAGGGCGAGAACAGGATCTTGAACACCGTGATGACGGCGAGCCCGACCACGGCAACGCGCAGCGTGTGGTGGTGGAACAAGGCGACGCAGAGTAGTGTCGCGGCGAACAGGATGAAATCGATCGGGATGCCGGCGATGGACGGCGGCTCCGGGAGCCCGGGTCCGGCCGCCACGACCGCCGTGGCGGCCAGGCTCGCGGTCAATCCGGCGGCAATCAGGGTAAATCGGGGCGTTGGCCCAGCGCAGGACGGCATCGCGGTCTTTGAAAGGGGTTCGGAAGGCGGGACCGCTCTATTGCAAATCCGGACTTTTGGGCCGTTTTCCACGGTCCGGCGCTTTAGGTGCCGCCGGGCGTTGTATGGTGACGGAGATTGTAACCGGGGCGATCCCCCCGCCGCCAAGGGAAAACCGGTTTGGCGGTCCTGGAGGGTTCCGATCCTTTTTGGCCGGGATTATCGCCGGCCAGGGCAGGGCGCCTCCGGAAAAGCTCGGGTAGGCCCGGTCCTTGCTTTATGTACGCTACTGAAATCGCAAACGGCCACGGACGGCTGGCTTGCGGGGAGCGATTCGTGCCGGCAAACCCCGGTCCGGCAGCCCCCGGGGCCTTCGTGCGTGGCCGTCGACTAACGAGACAAAGCCCGCGCCATGGCGCTGCCGCGATCGCTGAACCGACTTGAGCTAGCCCTTCCGCAAACCCTCGGTGAGCCGGTGGAGCGGGAGGCGTTGGCCGCGCTGTCCCAGCACAAGCTCAATGCGCTGGGGATGCCGCTCGCCTACATCGACCGCAACCAGCGTTACCGCTTCGCCAACAAGGCGCTCCTGGACTGGCTGGGCAAGCGGGCCAACGAGGTTCTGGGCCGCGAGGTCATCGAGGTCCTCGGCCGCGACGTCTACCAGCTCTACCACGCGTACATCGATGCCGCGCTGTCTGGCGAGCGGACGGTCTACGAGCGGCAGCTGGTCACGCCGGGCCGTCCGTCCGTGTGGATCCGCGTCGACTATTACCCCGACCGCAGCACGCAGGGGCATGTCCGCGGCTTCATCGTCACCTATGCCGACGTCGACAACCTGAAGCGACTCGAGCTGGAGGCCGGCCAGCGCGAGCACCGGCTGCGGCTCGTCACCGACAGCGTCGGGCTGCCGATTCTCTACGTCGACCGGCAACTGAAGCTGCGCTTCGCCAACAAGCCGTTCGGCACCTGGATCGGCGTGCCGGCCGACGACGTGCTGGGCCACGTGCTGAAGGAAGTGTTGCCGGCCGACGCGCTGGCCGAAATGCAGGGATACATCGAGCGCGCGTTCTCCGGCGCCACGGTGTCGTACGAGCGGCGCGAGCGCCAGTTGTCGGGCGAATCCCGGTGGATGCGCATCACGCTCTTCCCCGACCGCGAGGTTGGCGGCCGCGTCGGCGGTGCGTTCGTCGTGATGAACGACATCGAGGACGACATCCGCATCCGCGACGCTCTGAAGTCGCAGGAGAGCCAGATGCGGCTCTTCGCCGACAACATCCCGGGTCCGATCGCCTACCTCGACCGTGGCCTCAAGTACACGTTCGTCAACCAGGCGTTCGCCAACTCGGTGTGCCGGCCGCAGGACGAGATCTACGGCAAGACGCCGTTCGAGGTGATGGCGCCCGATGTCGCGTCGTTCATCCGGCCGATCGTCAAGCGCGCGCAGGGCGGCGAGCACGTCGAATACGAGCGCATCGGCACGACGCCGCAAGGGCAGAACCGCTGGATGCACGGCCGCATCGCGCCCGACCTCGACGTCTCCGGCACCGTTCGCGGCCTCTATTGCACCGAATACGACATCCACGATTTGAAGCTCACTGAGCAGGCGCTGGCCGCACGCGAAGAGCAGCTGCGCCTTTTCACCGACAACATCCCGGAGCCTGTCGTCTACCTCGACGAAAACCTCCGCTATGTGTTCGTCAACGAGTCGTTCCTGCGCCTGACGGGCCTCGACCGCGACAACGTCATCGGCCACACGTCGGCCGAGGTCGTCGGCACCGGCGACTATTCGGCGCTGGAGCCCTTCATCCTGCGCGCCGCCGCCGGCGAGGCGGTGACGTACGAACAGACGATCGTCGACGCGATCGGCCGCACGCGTTGGCTGCGCGGTCGCATCGTTCCCGACGCCAAGTTCGACGGCACGCTGAAGGGCCTCTACATCGTCGGCCACGACATCACCGACTTGAAGCAGGCGCAGGACGCACTGGCCGCGCGCGAAGGCCAGCTGCGCGCGATCATGGATGGCGTGCCCGCACCCGTCGCCTACATCGACCGCGAGGAGCGCTGCCACTACGTCAACCGCACGTTCCTGCAGTTCTTCGGCCTGACCGAGGAACAGGCCGTGCAGATGCGGCTGCGAGACGTCGTCGGCCACGGCATCTACCAGAGCGCGCAGGCTATGCTGACGCGCGCGATGGAAGGCGAGTCGACGGCATTCGACCGGCTGGTGCCCGGCGCGAATGGCGTGCGCCGCTGGATGACGATCCGCGTCGTGCCCGATGCGGCGCCGTCCGGCGAAGTGTATGGCGCGTTCGTGCTGATGAACGACATCCACGGCTTGAAGCAGGCACAGGAGGCGTTGCGCGCGTCCGAGGCCGAGCTGCGGCTCATCATGGACAACGTGCCGGCGCGCGTGTCGTACATCGACCGCGACTACAAGTATCTCTTCCTGAACCGCCACAACGAGGACTGGCTCGGGGAGAGCCGCAAGGAACTGATGGGCCGCCAGATCGCCGAGGTGAACGGCGAGGAGCGCGCGGCGCAACTCTCGCCGCTGCTCGACCGTGTGCTGAAAGGCGAGACAGTGTCCACCGAAAAGCTGCTCGTGCAGCCGGAAGGCGAGCAGCGCTGGGAAGCCGTCCACTACGCGCCCAATCGCGACGCCGAAGGCAACGTGATCGGCATCTACGCCGTGCACACGGACATCCATGACCAGAAGCGCAACGAAGAGGAGTTGCGGCGCGCGAACTGGATGCTGTCGTCGCACATCAACAACACGCCGCTCGCCGTGCTGGAGTGGGACCGCGATTTCCGGCTCGTCCGGTGGTCGCCGCAGGCCGAGAACATCTTCGGCTGGAGTTCCGACGAAGTCCTGGGCATCCCGCTGTCCGACAGCCCGCTGGTGCACGAGGACGACCGCGAAGGTTTCGCGGGACTGGTGGGACGCTTGATGGGCGGCGAGGAGCCGCGCGCGACCGGCCTGACGCGCAACCACCGCAAGGACGGGGGCACGATCTGGTGCGAGTGGTACCACTCCGCGCTGCTCGACGATGAAGGCCGCATCGTGTCGATCCTGTCGTTCGTGCAGGACGTGTCGTCGCGGATCCAGGCCGAAGAGCGGCTGCAGTACCTGGCCACGCGCGACGCGCTCACCGGCCTGCCCAACCGCCTGCTGCTGCACGAGCGGCTGACGCAGGCCATCGCGCAGGCGAAGCGCAGCGGCCACCGCGTCGGGGTGCTGTTCATCGACCTGGACCGCTTCAAGAACGTCAATGACACGCTGGGGCACCGCATCGGCGACGAGCTCTTGAAGCGCGTCACCGCGTCGCTGTCGGGCGCGCTGCGCGAGACCGACCTGCTGGCGCGGCTGGGCGGCGACGAGTTCATGGTGATCGTCGAGGATTTCGACGACCCGTCGGTGCTGGGCCGGATCTCGCAGAAGCTGCTCGACGCGATAGCGCAGCCTTTCGAAATCGAGGAGCACGACATCTACGTCACGTCGTCGATCGGCATCGCCGTCTACCCCGACGACTCCGACGATCCGGAGGAATTACTGAAGCACGCTGACGTGGCGATGTACCGTTCGAAGGAGCTGGGCCGCAACACGTTCCAGTTCCTTGACTCCAACCTGGCCGAGCACCGGCTGCGCCAGCACACGCTGGAAACCGCGCTGCGCACGGCGCTGGCGGACAACGCGTTGCGCCTGCATTACCAGCCCGTCGTGCGCATCAACGACCGCGCGATCGTCGGCGCCGAGGCGCTGCTGCGCTGGACGGACCCGGAGCACGGCAGCGTGCCGCCGCAGGTGTTCATACCGCTGGCCGAGGAATCCGGGCTGATCCACGCACTGGGCGAGTGGGTGCTGAAGACCGCCGCCGCGCAATGCGTCGCGTGGCGCAAGGCGGGCATGGAGCTCAAGGTATCGGTGAACCTCTCCGCGCGGCAGTTCTATCGCGAAGACCTGGCGCAGCGGATTTCCGACATCGTGAAGCAGGAAAAATGCGACCCGTCGTGGATAGAGCTCGAGGTCACCGAGACGAGCCTCTTGCACGACCTCGATGCGATACGCAAGGTGCTGCACCAGCTACGCGACGAAGGCTTCACCGTGGCGATCGACGACTTCGGCACCGGGTACTCGTCATTGACGCACCTGAAGCACTTCCCGATCGATACGCTCAAGATCGATATCTCGTTCATTGCCGATTTGGAGACCGACCCGCAGGACGCCGCCATCACCGAGGCGATCATCGGCCTGGCGCGCGGCCTGGGACTGAAGGTCGTCGCCGAAGGCGTGGGCACGCGCGAGCAATTGGAATTCCTGGACATCCGCGGCTGCGACAGCTTCCAGGGTTTCTGGATGAGCAAGCCGTTGCCGGCGTCCGACTTTGCGGAATTCGTGACACAGCGCCGCTAGGCGTTTCGCGGCGCTGCGACAGCCTCGTTGCGGCCGCGGCTATTCGTTCGGCCTCATTTTGTCCGCGCAAGCCATTCGGCAAGCGCTTCGGCCGCCGTTTCCCATTCGGGGTCCAGCATCAGCATGTGCGCCATGCCCGGCAGGATCGTCGCCGCGACACCGTGATGGTGCCCCGTGGCGTGCGCGTCTCCGGGCGTGCAGATCCGGTCGTCCTGGGCGCCCAGCACGAAGACCGGCGAACCGGGCCGCTCCGGCAACGCCATGTGCAGCCGCAGCGACAGGTCGAGCAGCGCCCGTGGCGATTCCACGTTCAGGTGGCGCTCCGCCTCATTCAGGATGGCCGGCGGTACGTCGGGACTGAAGTAGAACGGCCGCAGCGTGGCGAGCAGGCTGTCGGAGAGGCGCGACGGGTCGAATTGCGCGAGGTGCGGCACGTAATCGGGATGTCCGGCGGCCAGCCGCGCGGCGACCGAGAACAATCCGGCAGGCGGCACCGGCGCCAGAAGCGCTGCCGCTCGAACTGGGCGCGTGGCCAGCATCCGCTCGATGACGGCCGCGCCCATCGAATGGCCGATGAGCATCGGCGGCGCCGATAATTGTCCCGCGACGTGTTCGACATCCGCGACATAGTCGTCGAGACCCGCGACGAACAGCGACTCGATGCCGCCGCTGGCGCCGTGGCCGCGCAGGCTCAGCGCATAGGCGGCCCAGCCGCGCGCCGCGAACCACGGCAGGAAATACGGGGTCCAGCACCACGCATCGCAGTATCCGCCGTGGACGAACAAGAGCGGCGGCTTGCGCGACGTCCGCGCAGGCAATTGCGAGACGATCTCCAGACGGTATTCGGGAGGTAACATCGGCAGGCGGGATCAGCGATCGCCGTTGCAATGTCGGGGACCGGGACCCACGTACGATATATTCAGCAGGCCCGCGGCCCTCGAGCGGCCGTCGATCCCGGAAATTTTATTGCGCAATTCCTCACCGCTCATGCCTGCCGCCCGAAAAGGGACGATTGTGCCAGATCGCGACGCCGCCGCGTCCGCGGCCTACGGTCCCGCGTGCCGCCGCTGTCCGCGTCTCGCCGCGTTTCTGGACGAAGTCAAGGCCGAACATCCGATGTATTGGTGCAAACCGGTGCCGCCCTTCGGCGCCGCGGACGCTCATCTCGTCATCGTCGGACTGGCGCCCGGCATGCACGGCGCCAACGCGTCGGGGCGCCCGTTCACCGGCGATTACGCCGGCATTCTGCTGTACGAGACGCTGCACGCGTACGGCTTCGCGACGCAGCCCGTCGCTACGGCGCGCGGCGACGGGCTGATGCTAGTCGACTGCCGCATTACCAACGCGGTGAAATGCCTGCCGCCAGGCAACAAGCCGACGCCGGCTGAAGTGCGCACGTGCAACGGCTATCTTGCGGCCGATCTGGCAGCCGTTCCGGAAGGTGGCGCGATCCTGGCGCTCGGCCGGATCGCGCACGAGGCGGCACTGCGTGCGCTCGCGCTGAAGTCGTCGGCGCATGCGTTCGCGCACGGCGCTTCGCACGGGCTGGAGGGCGAACGGCTGCTGGTCGACAGCTATCACTGCAGCCGTTACAACACCAACACGCGCCGCCTGACGCCCGCGATGTTCCGCGGCGTGTTCGACACGGTCGCGGCGCATCTCGCGCGCAGCGCAGCGACAGCCACCGTGGAGAGAACAGCATGAGCGCCGCCGGGCCGCCTAAGATCGCGCGACTCCGGGCTGCCCCGGGGGCAGCGCAGCGGCCGAATTGGGCAATGAGGCCGCAAGCGTGGGGGTCCACTTCGATGCAAGCGAGCTCTTGGCCTCGCTGCCGCATCGGCCGGGTGTTTACCGGATGTTCAACGCCGCCGGCGAAACGCTTTACGTGGGCAAGGCGCGCGACCTCAAGAAGCGCGTTTCCAGCTACTTCCAGAAATCGGGCCACGAAACGCGGATCGCGGCGATGCTGGCGCACGTCGCGCGCGTCGAAACCACTGTGACGCGCTCGGAGGGCGAGGCGCTGCTGCTCGAGAACAACCTCATCAAGGCGCACGAGCCGCGCTACAACATCCTGTTCCGCGACGACAAGAGCTATCCGTACGTCTGCCTGACGAACGAAACCTTCCCGCAACTGCGCTTCCACCGCGGCGCGCTCGACCGCCGCAACCGCTACTTCGGGCCGTTTCCCGGCGCGGGCGCCGTGCGCGAGGGCATCGCGCTGCTGCAGAAGGTGTTCATGCTGCGCACCTGCGACGACACGGTCTTCGCCAATCGCTCGCGTCCGTGCATGCTCTACCAGATCCAGCGCTGCACGGCGCCGTGCGTCGGGTTCATCGCGGAGGAGGAATATCGCGAAGACGTGCAGGGCGCGACGCTGTTCCTGCAGGGGCGCGCCGGCGAAGTGCTGACGCAGATGCAGGCGCAGATGGAGGCGGCGGCGGCCGCGCTCGAGTTCGAGCGTGCCGCGCGTTTCCGTGACCGGATCAGCCGGCTGCAGCAGTTGCAGTCGCGGCAGTTCGTCGAAAGCGCGACGGCCGGCGACATCGACGTCGTCGCGGCGGCCTCCGAGGGCGGGCTGATCGCCGTCAACGTCGTCATGATCCGCGGCGGCCGGCATGTCGGCGACCGCACGATCTTCCCGCGCCACGCCGACGCGCTGGACTCGACGCTCCCCGGCGACATCGTGCCGGCGTTTCTCGAGCAGCACTACGTCGAGCGGCCGGTGCCGCCGACGATCATCGTGCCCGACGTGCAGGACCATGCGGCGCTCGCCGAGGTGCTGTCCGCGCAATCGTCGCGCAAGGTGGAGATCGTGGGCAATCCCGGCGGCGAGCGGCGCGTCTGGCTGACGATGGCGCTGCAGAACGCGACATTGGCGATCCGCCAGAGGCTCGCGCAGAAGGCGACGCAGGAGGACCGGCTCGCCGCATTGCAGGAGGCGCTCGGGCTGCCCGCGTCGGCGCAGCGAATCGAATGCTTCGACGTCTCGCACACGATGGGCGAGGCGGCGGTCGCGTCGTGCGTGATATTCGACCGGCTGGCGATGCAGTCGTCGGAATACCGCCGGTTCAACGTCACGCCCGAGCAGGGTGGAGACGACTACGCGGCGATGCGCGAGGCACTGACGCGACGGTGCGCACGCATCGTCGCCGGCGAGTACCCGGCGCCGGATCTGCTCGTGATCGACGGCGGCAAGGGCCAGGTCGCGGTGGCCGCCAATGTCCTGGAGGAGCAGGGTATGCACGGCGTTCCGCTGATCGGGATCGCCAAGGGTCCCGACCGCAAGGCCGGCCAGGAGGACATCGTGTTCCCGGGCCGCGACGACGTGCTGAACCTGCCGTCCGACCATCCGGGACTGCATCTGCTGCAGCAGATACGCGACGAGGCGCACCGCTTCGCAATTCAGGGCCACCGCGCGCGCCGCGGCAAGGCGCGAACGACGTCGACGCTGCAGGAGATCGCGGGCATCGGCGCGGCGCGGCGGCGCGCCTTGCTCGCGCATTTCGGCGGCGTGCGGGGCGTGCAGGCGGCGAGCGTGGACGACCTGGCCCGGGTGCCCGGCATTTCCCGCGCGCTGGCCGAGCGCATATTCGCCGAGCTGCATTGACCGGGCAGGGGTGGCGCCCGGCGCAGGCGGGTTAGAATCGCCTGGGACCAAAGTGGCGCGGTCGCTGTTCGCGCGCCCCCAAATGTCATGCCCATCAACACCCCTATCCTGCTGACCTGGTTGCGGATCGTCGCGATCCCGATCTTTGTCGCGGTTTATTACCTGCCCGACTCCTGGCTGTCGCCGGTTGCCAAGAACTGGACGGCCATGGGCATCTTCTCCGCGGCGGCCATCACCGACTGGCTGGACGGCTACCTCGCGAGAAAGTGGGGCGAGACCAGCGCGTTCGGCGCATTCCTCGATCCGGTCGCCGACAAGCTGATGGTCGCCGCGGCGTTGATCCTCCTCGTGCAATTGGGTCGCGCCGAGGCGTACCTCGCCATCATCATCATCGGCCGCGAGATCGCGATCTCGGCGCTGCGCGAATGGATGGCGCAGATCGGCAAGACCCGCAACGTTGCCGTCGCCTTCATCGGCAAGGTGAAGACGGGCGCGCAGATGACGGCGATCATCGCGCTGCTGTTGTCCGAGCCGTTGATTCCCGGCATCCCGACGCCCGCCCTGGGCACGTTCGCGCTATGGGTCGCGGCGATCCTGACGCTGTGGTCGATGTTCCACTACCTGCGGCTGGCCGCGCCGCACCTGCACGCCGACGCGGCCACAGGTATCCGGACCACGACCGTCGGAGGAACTCCGGAGCGGCGTGCCGGCTCCGGTGACGAATAGGTCCGCTTCTACGGACGCAGACCCGTCAAGACGAATGCCTCGACCGGCTGCGTGATGCCTTTGAGCGCCAGCGGGCCCGTCGGCTGAACATCCGCGGCATCGTCGAGCGCTGCCCGCAGGCGCCGGTTGATCAGGATCTGGCCTCCCTTGGCCTCGTCGCATAACCGGGCGGCCAGGTTGACCACGCTGCCGATCGCCGAATAATCCCAGCGGCCCTCGAAACCGAACGCGCCGAGCGTGGCGAAACCTTGCCCCATGCCGATGCCGAGATCGAGGTCGTGTCCGGATTTGAGCCAACGGCCGCGCAGCGGCGCGAACGCGGCCTGCATCTCCAGAGCCATCCGCGCCGCGCGAAAGGCAGCATCCGGAACGGGCAGCGGGTCGTTGAAGAAGATCAGGATGCCGTCGCCCGCGAAGCGATCGATGGTGCCTTCATAGCGTGTGACCACCGGTCCCAACGCGCCGTGGAATTCGCGCAGCACGCCTTCCACCTCCTCGGGCTCGGCGACATCTGTGAACGCCGTGAAGCCGCGGAGGTCGGCGAACACGTAGCAGATCTCGCGGCGATGCGGCGAGAGGATCGACTTCTCGTCGGTGGACGTGATCGCGTCGGCGACATTCGCGGAAAAGAAGCGCCGGAGCTGGCCCAGGCGGTCGAGTTCGGCAACTTGCGCGGCGACGCGCTCTTCGAGCTTGACGTTCCACGCCTTCAGCGCATCGGCCTGCTCGCGGACTTCGTCCTGCAGCCCCTTGACGCGCAACAGCGAGCGCACGCGCGCGAAAAGCTCACCTTGGTTGATCGGCTTCGACAGAAAGTCGTCCGCGCCGGCCTCGATGCCCTTGATACGCTCGCGCTCGGGGTCCAGCGCCGTGACGAGAACCACCGGCAGCAGCGCCGTTTGCGCCTCCGCGCGGATACGCCGGCAGACGTCGTAGCCCGAAAGGCCCGGCATCATCACGTCGAGCAGCACCAGGTCCGGCGGCTCCGACGCGATCTTGGCCAGCGCTTCGTCGCCCGATGCCGCGGTGGTCACCATGTACCCTTTGACCGTCAGCACGTCGGCCAGCAGCTTGACGTTGTTCGGCGTGTCGTCGACGACCAGCACCTTGGCGGGCGTGCTCATTGCGCGCTCTTCTCCAGCATCCGCTGCACGGTGTCCAGGAATTCCTTGAGGTTGATGGGCTTGCCGACATAGCCGTCGAAGCCCGCCTCGGTGATCAGGTTGCGGTCGTGCGTCATCACCGACGCCGTCACCGCGACGACGGGAATCGCCGCGGTGGCCGGGTCGGCGCGCAGCACGCCGATTGCCTCGATGCCGTTCATTCCCGGCAACTGGATGTCCATCAGGATGAGGTCGGGCTTGCGCTCCTGCGCGAGACGAATGCCGTCCTCGGCCGTGCCGGACTCGATCGTTTCATAGCCCTTGACCTGCAGCACGTCGCGGACGAGCTTCAGGTTCTTGTCGTTGTCTTCGACGATCAGGATGAGTTTCATCGCTTTGCCGGTAGTGTGAAGGTGAAGGTCGAGCCCTTGCCGGGCGTGCTCTCGACGCTGATCCGTCCGCCGTGCAGCTCGACGAAGCGGCGGGTGAGCGCGAGTCCCAGCCCGGTGCCTTCCTGCTTGCTCGTGTAGTGGCGGCCGACCTGGCGGAATTCCTCGAACACCGCTTCTTGGTCCTCGGGCGCGATGCCGATGCCGGTATCGTGGACGGCGACGACGATGTTGTCGTCTGTGCGCCGCGCGGTGACGTCGATGCGGCCGCCGTCCGGCGTGAACTTGACCGCGTTCGAGAGCAGGTTGAGCAGGATCTGCTTGAACTTGCGCTCGTCGGCGACGACTTCGCCCAGCTCCGGCGCCACGTCCTGCGCCATGGCGATTCCGTGCTTCTGCGCGCGCTCCCGGATCAGCGTCATGGCGTTGGCAATGGCCGAGGGCAAATCGAAAGTCGAAAGCTCGAGCTCCATCCGTCCGGCCTCGACCTTCGACAGGTCGAGGATGTCGTTGATCAGGTTGAGCAGGTGCCTGCCCGACGAATGGATGTCCTTCAGATAGTCGTCCTGCTTTTCGTTGAGCTCGCCGAAGAGCCGCTCGAGCAGCACTTCGGAGAAGCCGATGATCGCGTTGAGCGGCGTGCGCAGTTCGTGCGACATGTTCGCCAGGAATTCGGACTTGTGCTGGTTGGCGACTTCGAGCTGCCGGCTCTTGTCCTGGATTTCGCGGAACAGCCGGACGTTCTGGATCGCGATCACCGCCTGGTCGGCAAACGTCTTGAGCAGGGCAATGTCCTTGTCGGAGAACGGGCCGACGTAGTCGCGCGCGACCCAGATCGACGCCAAGGCCCTTGCCCTCCCACAGCATCGGCGCGTAGATCGCGGCCTTCATGCCCGTCAGCTCTGCTGCTGGCGAGTGCGCCCGGCGGAACGCCCGGCTGCTCGAAGTCGGGAATGTGCAGCACGGTCCGCGTACGGATTGCCCTGCCAGTCGACGTCGAGTCGTCGGCACGCGCGGTCGCGATGAGGCGTTCGAAAGCATCGCGGTTCGGCCCGTGGTACGCGCCGATCTGCAGCATGCCATCGTCGCCGACGAGATTGATGCCGACATGCTTGCCGGCGAACAGGCGCTCGCAGCTGTTCAGGATCTTTTCGAAGACCGGCGTCGTGTCGGCGATCGAACTGCTGATCGTCGCCAGCACTTCGCCGGACGCGCGCTGCTGGTCGAGCGCTTCGCGCGTCTCGTTGACCAGCCGCGCGTTCTGGATCGCGATGACGGCCTGGTCGGCGAAGGTCTTGAGGAGGGCGATCTCCTTCTCGGAGAACGTTCCGGCATGGTCTCGCGCGACCCACATCGCGCCGATTGCCTTGCCTTCCCACAGCATCGGCGCGCCGATGGCCGCCTTGATCCCGAACGCCTCGAACGCGTTACGCGCACCCGCCGGTGCCTCGTCGAGATTCGCAAAATGCACGACGCCACGCGTCGCGATCGCCGCTCCGGTGGCGCTCGTCGGGTCGACGGTGTGCGGATAGACGCGGCGCACTTCCTCGAGGTTCGGGCCGTGATAGGCGCCCAGATGCACGAGTCCATCGTCGCCGACCAGGTCGATCACTGCCATCTTGCCGGCGAACAGCCGCTCGCAGCTGGCGAGGATCGTCTCGAATACCGGCTGCGTATCGGCGATCGAGTTCGAGATCGCCGCGAGAACTTCGCCCGACGCGCGCTGCTGGTCGAGCGCCTCCTTGGTTTCGTTGAAAAGACGCACGTTCTCGAACGCGATCGCTGCCTGGTCGCCGAATGTCTTGAGCAGCGCGATCTCACGCTCGGTGAAGGGCCGCACTTCCTTGCGGCGCAGGATGATCGTCCCGAAGGGCTGGCCTTCCCGATAGAGCGGTGTCACCAGCAGCGTGCGATTGCCGATCCGCCGCGAAATCTCCGCGCCAACCGGGTATTCGGAAGCCTCGTCCAGAATGTCGTGGACGTGGAGAGTTTTGCGCTCCAGCACGGCGCGGCCGGATAACGAGTCGCGGCTGATCGGGAGGACGGCGGTGGCGGCGGCCTCCTCCGGCGACTCGCCCTTTGACGCGACGTGGCGAAGCACGTTTCCATCGGTCAGGTGGATCGAAGCGGCCGAAGCGCCGCATAGCGCTACCGCGCGGTCCGCGATTGCCTCGAGCACCGGCTTCACGTCCGTCGGCGAAGCAGAAATGGCGCGAAGGATTTCGCTGATGGCGGTCTGCTGTTCGAGCCCTTCCTTGGTCTCGTTGAACAGGCGCACGTTCTCGATCGCGATTGCCGCCTGGTCGGCAAATGTCTTGACCAACGCAATCTGCTTTTCGGTGAATGATCGCGTTTCCATCCGCCAGAGCGCGATCGCGCCGATCGCCCGGTCTTCTCGCATAAGCGGCACGGCGAGGACCGTGTGGTGTCCGACCCGCCCTTGCATCTCGCGGCCGACCGGGAATTCGTCCTCCGGCAGCCGGCGGGTCCTCGACATGAATCGACTCGCCATCGACGACGGCACGACCGCTCGATGAGCCCCCGACTGAGCGGAAAAATCTCCCCCGGCCGAGGCGCGCGTGTGCCGATGCCGCGTGCCGCGAAGCGCATCGCCCTCGACCAGCAAGATCGTCGCCTGCGCCGCGTCGCAGAGTTTCAGCGCACGTTCGGCGACGGCATCGAGCATTGGCCGAACATCGCCCGGCGAACTCGATATCACGCGCAGGATTTCGCTGATCGCCGTCTGCTGCTCGAGCGCCTCGTTGGTCTCGTTGAACAGGCGCACGTTGTCGATGGCGATCGCGGCCTGCCTCGCGAAAGTCTCCACCAACGTGACCTGGTCCGGCGCGAAATGTCCGCGGCTCGCGCCGATAGAGGAAAATGGCGCCGTAGGCGCCGCCCTCCTGCATCAGAGGCACCGCCAGCACCGCGCGAAAGCCGAACTTGCGCTGATTGGGCGCGGAGTTCGGGAACTCCGATTCCAGCAGCGGCACGACGTCGGCGAAGTGCATCGTCTTCCGGTCAAGGATCGAGCGGCCGGTGACCGAGTTTCGCGTCAGGGGAGCCGGTCCGACCAGCTCCTCCATCGAAGCCCCGTCCACCGCGTACGACGCCTTGGGCACGTACTCGTCGCCATCGACGAGAAATACGCCTGCCACCTGCGCGCCGCAAAGCAGCGCCGCCCGCTCAGCGACGGCGTTCAGGACTGGTTGCACATCGGTAGGCGACGCCGAAATCGCGCGCAGGATCTCGCTGATCGCCGTCTGCTGCTCGAGGGAACTCTGCAGTTCGCGTGTGCGCTCGTCGACCTTGCGCTCGAGGCCCGCATACGATTCCCGCAACTGCGAGGACATGCGGTTGAACTGGTCGGCGAGCGCCTCCAGTTCGTCGCCGGTATGGATATCGATCGTCTGGTCGAGATTGCCCTCGCCGATGCGCCGCGCGCCTTCGTCGAGCACGCGGATTGGCCGCACCATGCCCCGCGCCAGCGCCAGCGCCGCCAGTGCCGAAATCACCAGACCGGCCAGCAGCAGCAGCCCGGCGCGCAGGATGGACGCGTACAACTTCTTGTATACCTCGGCCACCGGCTGCTCGGCGAAGACATACCAGGACAGCGGCTCGATCGCCGCGACGGACGTCAACACCGGCGTGCCGGCCAGGTCCGTCGACTCCATCGCCCCGGCGGCAGCGTTCCCGCCAATGGCGGCTTTCACATGGGGGAGGTTCGACAGGTCCGTCTTGCGCAGCACCAGCCCGATGTCTGGGTCCGCGATCAGGAAGCCGTTGCGATCGACGACATACGCCTTGCCCGTGTCGCCGATCTTGATGCGCGAGACCACGTCCCAGATGAATTTCAGGTTGACGTCGGCAACCGTCACGGGGCCGGTATCGCTGCCCGACCGGATGGCGATCGTCATGTAAGGCTCGGTTTCCTTGCGAAAGTACACCGGGCCGAACCAGGTCTTTCCGCGCCGGGCATTTCGGAACCCCGGCTCCTGCGAACGGTCGACCAGGGAGTTGATCCTGTCCATGCCCAGGCGCGAAACGGCAATCTGCTCGCTGCCGCTGGCATCGAGCTGCGCAATGTCCGTGACCTCCGGCGCCTGCCGCAGCAGTTTCAGGAACTCGATGCGGCGCAGTTCGATGTCGGACGCATCCAGTTGAGGAAGCGCGGCATACGCGAGCTGCTGTTCGATCGTGTGGATGTATTGCTCGATGCGGGAGGCCGCGCCGACCGCCTTTTCGTGCTGCAGGTCCGACAGCGCGGTCTTGATTTCCTGGTACGAGAAATAGACGCTGATCCCTCCCGACGCGAGCAGCGCGCCGATGACCAGCGTGAGGATCAGTATCAGGTACTTGCGAAACAGGCGGCCGCGATGCGCGAGGCGCGCGGCCGGTTTCGCGGCGACGGAGAGCGTGTCCTCAGGCATGCGCGGCCATGAACATCACGGGATCACCTCGTCCGCACGCAGCAGCAGCAGTTGCGGGATGGTGAGTCCGATCGCGCTCGCCGTTCTCTGGTTGACGACCAACTCAAATTTCGTCGGTTGTTCGATCGGGAGATCTCCCGGTTTCGCGCCCTTGTAGATTCGGTCCACATAGCCGGCCAACCGGCGGTAGACATCGGTGAATTCGGGACCGTACGTTATGAGGTTGCCGCGTTCCGCAAAAGGCGCCCAGCCGGAAACGACTGGAATGCGAGTTTGCAGCGAAAAGGCGGCAATTCGCTCCGCGGCGTCCAGCGCCAGACCATCGGAGAAGACGACGACGGCCTCGATGCGCGATTTCGCGATGGTGGCAAGTGCCGCGTCCAGTTCGGCATTGTTCCGCACCGGATAGTGCGTGAGCACCAGTCCGAGCTTCGCTGCGGCCGCCTGCGCCGATTGCCATTCCTGCCGTTCCCCCGGGTGCTGCGCGTTGGCGACGACCGCGACGCGCCTGATGTTCGGCACGATTTCCTGGAGAAGCGCCAGCCTCTTTCCACCAAGTTCAGCCCCGAAAAGGGTGATGCCGGTGACGTTGCCGCCCGGATGGCCATAACTGGCGGCGACCTTCGCCGCGACCGGGTCGGCACTCATGCCGAACACGATAGGCTTCGCCACACGGGCGCGCACGAGCGGGCTCAATGCGGAGCCACCTTGCGCCACGATGACGTTCGGCTGCGCGCGCAGTATGTCGCCGGCCATCTTCTCGAGCCGCTCTTCCGATCCATCACCCCACCAGGCCTCGATGAACAGGTCCTTGCCCTCGACATAGCCGCGGCTCGCGAGGCCCTCGCGAAACGCGGCGAACATCGGCGAATTGGAGTCCGCCCGGTCCATCGTCACCCAGGCCACGCGCAATGCAACCACGGGTTGGGCCGCGTGCGCGGGGACAAGCGCCAGCAAACCGCACAGAAGGCAGGCGGCGCCCCGGATCACTGGATCACCTCGTCGGCGCGCAGCAGCAACGATTGGGGAATGGTGATGCCCAGCGTCTTCGCGGTGCTCGCATTGACGGCAAGCTCGATCCGCATCGGTTGTTCTACCGGCAGGTCGGCCGGCTTGGTACCCTTGAGCACGGCATCGATGTAGCGAGCGACGCGCTTGTAGTATTCCTCGTAGCTCAGGCCGTAGCTCATGAGGCCGCCGGCCTGCACGAATTCGCGATAGCCGTAGATGGCCGGCAGCCGGTCGCGCGCCGCCAGCGACACCAGGCGCGGGATCTGCGCCGCGAAAAAGGCCTCGGTCATGACGACCAGCGCATCGGCGCCGCGCTTCTTCATCTCGGCGAAACTGCGATCGATGGCGGCCGGCGAATTGGCTTCCACCTTGATCGCCTTGATGCCCGTGCGCTTTGCCGCTTCCTCGAACTTGGCCCAGAAATAGGGATCGGCCACGTCTTCCGGGTTGGTGAGGATGGCGATGTCGCGACTCTTCGGTGCCGCGGCGGTCAGGAGCTCGAGCCATTTCGGAATCAGCTCCTCGAAGAGCGTCGACGTTCCGGTGACATTGCCGCCGGGCCGGGCGAGACTCATGACCAGCCCGGACGCGACGGGATCGCCGTCCACCGACATGACGACGGGGATGCTGGTCGTCGCGTTCTTCGCGGCGCGCGTCGAAGGTATGCACGTTCCTATGATCGCGTCGGGACGCGTCTTCACGAGCGACGCGGCGAGGTCGGGAAAGGCGCCCGCATTGTCGCCCGCCCAGCGCACGTCGATGACGATGTTCTTGCCGTCGACATAGCCCAACGCACGCAGCGCGTCCTTGAGCGCCTGCAAGAACGCGCCGTTGCTGTCGAGCGAGCCGACGGACAGATAGCCCACGTGCGCCGGGCGCGGGGCCGACTGCGCGCGTCCGCGCAGTGGCAGCACTGCCATGGACGCACCCAAGGCCTGAAGCAGCTTGCGTCGCGTGGTCAACGCGTTGCCTCCCCGTTTGATCGAACCCGTCCGATTCTCCTCGGAACAGCGCACCCTGTTGCGCCGCAACATCGGCGCCTTCCGGCTGCGGCAGCTTACCCGACACTCGCAATCGCGTCATACTTGAAATGCACCATACATCAGTTTGCCACCGACTTAGCCGATGACGCCCTATCTCAGCATCGAAGCCCTGTCCGTTTCGTACGGCGGGACGCGGGTGCTCGATCGCGTAAGCCTGGGCGTGGAACGCGGTGAGATGATCGCGCTGTTGGGCAGCTCGGGCTGCGGCAAGACCACGCTGCTGCGCGCGATCGCCGGCTTCGTGACGCCGGACGAGGGCACGATCCGGGTCGGCGGCGTGGATATCACCCGCTTGCCGCCCGAAACGCGCGAGACGGCGATGATGTTCCAGTCCTATGCGCTGTGGCCGCACATGAACGTGGCGGGCAACATCGGCTACGGACTCAAGATGCGCGACTGGAAGAAGGACGCCATCGCGCGGCGCGTCGACGAGATGTTGGCGCTGCTGCAACTCGACGGGTATGCGCAGCGCCCGGTGACGCAGCTGTCGGGGGGCCAGAGGCAACGCGTGGCGCTGGGTCGAGCGCTCGCGGTCGATCCCCACCTGCTGCTGCTCGACGAGCCGATGTCCAACCTGGACTACAAGGTGAGGCTCGAACTCCGCCACGAGCTGCGGGCGCTGCAGAGGCGCATCGGCATCACGGCCGTCTACGTCACGCACGACCGCGAGGAGGCGCTGACGCTGGCCGACCGGATCGCCGTCATCGATGCCGGACGCGTCGTGCAAATCGGCGCGCCGGAGGAGATCTTCCACAAGCCCGAGTCCGCCTTCGTCGCGGGTTTCATGGGCGCGGACAACGCGCTCGACTTGATGCACACGAGCGACGGTGCGCTCACCGCCGCAGTGGCCGGCACGCCCGCTGACGCGCGATTGCGCGCGCATTTCCGCAGCGACGCGGCGCGCATGTCCGCCTCTCCGGAGCGGCCCGCGGCCGACGCGCTGGTGCTCAACGGCGTCGTTTCGCAGACCGTATACGTTGGGCAGGGGTATCGCTATCGCGTGCGCACCGATGGCGCCGACATCTGGGTCAACGCGCCCGAGCGCTATGCGGAGGGAAGCGCCGCATGCGTTGTCGTCCCGCGCGCGGCGTTGCTGCTTTTTCCGGGGCCGTCAGGCGCCCGTTCCCTGTCCTAGGAGGATGCCATGAAACGTAGCCTCATTCTCGTTGCCGCCACGCTTGTCGCCGCGATGTTCGCGGCCGGCGGCGCCGGCGCGCAGACGACGCTCAACGTCATCAGTGCCGGCGACCAGAACATGGTCGACTACGTGAACAACTATCTGGCGCCCAAGTTCGAGGCGATGAATCCCGGCGTCAAGGTGCGCGCCGTCGGCACCGGGCCCGGCGATTCCGGCTCGCAGAAGATCTACGAGAAGCTGCTGGCGCAACAGAAGGCGGGCAATGCGGCGTGGGACGTCGACGTCGCGGTCGTGCACCAGCGCGGCGCCGCGACGATGGTCAACGACAAGCTGCTGATGCCGTATCGCAACGACATCGCGGCGGGCAAGCTCGTGTCGCGCGACACCGCCAAGAACGCGCTCGGCGCGAACGTCGACGGCTATGTGCTGCCGATGTTCCACAGCCAGATCGCGTTCGCCTACAACCCTGAACTGGTGAAGTCGCCGCCCAAGTCGTATGCGGAGCTCGCCGAATGGGTGAAGAAGAATCCGAAGCAGTTCGGCTACAACGGCGTCAAGGGCGGCATGTCCGGCGTCGGCTTCGTCATGGGCTGGGTGGGCGCCAACGCCGGCATCGGCGACAAGCTGGAGAAGGGACCGTACGACCCGGCGCAGAAGGCGGCGATCGACAAGTCGCTTGGCAGTCTCAAGGAATTCAACCAGTACGTCGTGATGACGCCGGGCAACGCCGGCACGCTCGACATGTTGAATCGTGGCGAAATCGCGATGGGACCGGTGTGGGTCGACATGTTCTATACGTGGCAGGCCGACGGCAAGATGAGCCCGAAGGTCAAGCTCGAGCTGCCGTCGCCGGGATTGCCCGGGCAGCCGATGTACTACGTCATTCCGGCAAAGGCAGCGAACGCCGCGCTCGCGAAGAAGTTCATCGACTTCGCCGAGAGCCCCGACGTGCAGGCCGACGGCATCGTCAAGCAGTTCAACTGGTATCCGGGCATCGATCCGCAGTTCGTCCAGGCGAAGCTCACCTCGGCCGAGTGGAACAAGCTCTTCACCGACATTCCGCCGTCGGACCTCGCCAAATACGGACGGCCGTTTCCGCTGTCCGACTATTTCACCGACATCGTCGAAGGCTACGAGCGCGTCGTGATCAAGTAGAGGCGTGAGGCTCTGTGCGGTCCACGGGTAGCTGGCGCGCCTACGCGCTCGTCGCTCCCGCGCTTGCCGTCATCGGCGTGTTCTTCGTGTTGCCGCTCGTGATGTCGGCGGTGCTCGCATTTCGCGACAAGGGCGGCGCGTTCACGCTGGAGCATTTCGCGAAGGCGTGGGACCTGTACCGCACCGACTTCCTGTTCACGATCGGCATCACGCTGCTGGCGACCGTGCTGATCGGCCTGGTCGCGATCGCGATCTCCGGGTATCTGACGCTCGGCGAGAACCCGCGCTCCGTGGCGGTCCTGCGTTGGCTATACCGCTGGCCGCTGTTCATTCCGTTCATCGTCACCGGCCAGGTCATGCGCACGTTCCTGGCCAAGAATGGGATGCTGAACCACGTGCTGATCGGCTCCGGGCTGATCGAACCGCTGGCCGCGCAGAGCATGCTCGACTGGCGCGGCATCGTCGTCGCCTTCGTCTGGAAGCAGGCGCCGTTCGTCACGCTGCTGCTGGCAGGCGCGCTCGCGTCGATCGAGCCGCAGCACGTCGAGGCCGCGCGCAACCTGGGCGCGCGCCGGATGCGCGTGCTGGTGGACATCCTGCTGCCGCAGGTTCGCGGCACTCTGCTGGTCGGCCTCGTGCTGTCGTTCGTGACGATGCTGTCGGTGCTGTCGGTCCCGCTGATGATCAATCCCAATTCGCCGACGATGATCACCGTCGACATCGCGTACCGGATCAATACGCACAGCGACTATGCCGTTGCCAATGCGCTGTGCCTCATGTCGCTGCTGGTTGCTGCTGCCGCGGCGTGGATGTATCTGCGGCACGCGGTAGGGCAGGCGGCGCGACAATGAGCACGGCGGCCGCTTCCCGCTGGCCTTCGCACATCGCGAGCGCGGTGCTGCTGGGCTTGGTCGCGTTCGCCATCTTCGGCCCGCTGCTCAACCTCTTCCTGTGGGCGTTCGCCGAGCAATGGTATTTCCCGCACAAGCTGCCGCAGCAGTTCGGCTTCACGTTCTGGGCGCGAGTGTTCCAGCCGCGCGGCAACGCGTTGGCCTCGCTCGCGACGAGCGTCTGGATCGCGCTGTTGACCGTGGTGACGAGCCTCGCGGTGGCCATTCCTGCCGGCTACGCGCTGGCGCGCCTGAAGCTGCGCTGGCGCGGCTTGATTCTGCTCGCATTCCTGTTGCCGCAGGCAGTTCCGAACATTCCCGTGTACGTGAACATCGCGCGGATCTTCTACGAGATCGGCTTGAATGGCACGATCCTCGGCGTGGTGCTCGTTCATGCGGCACACGGCCTCGTGCTCGCCGTGTGGATCGCGTCCGCCGCGTTCGCGTCTGTCGACGCTTCGCTGGAAGAGGCGTCGCGCAACATGGGCGCATCGCCCTGGACATGCTTTCGCACCGTCACGTTGCCGCTTGCGTTGCCTGGGCTCATCGCGAGCGCGATCTTCGTGTTCCTGGAGTCGCTAGACGAATTCACCGGAACCTACTTCGTCGGCGTGCCGGACGTCACGACGCTGCCGCTGCTGATGTTCAACGCGAGCATGGGCGGCAACTACCAGATCGCGTCCATCACGGCGCTCCTGCTGCTGATCCCGTCGATCGCGTTCATGCTCGTGGTCGAGCGCTTCCTCAAGGCCGACGTATTGGCGATGGTCGGGCGCTAGGCGTCGCGTGTCGGGCGCTGTCCGCGTTTGACCGGAAATGCCCTGGAACGCTATAATGGTGGGCTTGATTCCCCGATAGCTCAGTTGGTAGAGCGACGGACTGTTAATCCGCAGGTCCCTGGTTCGAGCCCAGGTCGGGGAGCCAGATCTTTCAAGGACTTGCGCCTTCAGCGCCGTCCCTCCCTCCGCGCCTTGGGACCCGAATGGGACCCGCGGCAAACACCCCTTGAAGTCGCCACGCCCGTCGCAAGATTGGGATCTGTAGCCGCTTCGCGCGCGCAGAAGGCTTACGTGCGCGTTATCCCAGCCTATGGGACCCCGGTGAAGAGTTCGTCCACCGCCGCCGATCGGTGTTGCAAGGTGCTTCTCCTTGCCACCGATTGCCGTACGGGCATGGCTCGCCGACCCAAAAACATGACGTTTGGTCCTGCGAGCTGGCCTGTCCCTCACACCCTACTCGTAGACCGCCGATTCCACAGCGTTGCTGTGGGCGTTATCTATGCGTTCGCGCGTCGGTTCCACCGACACCGCGACAAGGAACGGCCCCGAAAGACACTGGACTACGAAACACCAGCTCAACGATTTCAGCAAGCTGTTGCATTGACTGGTTGAATTCGCCGCCAATACCGGTCGTAGCGCATTGCGCTCCATAACGGCCGTTGATCGGTGCTTGCCGGCCAACTGTGGCCGCCACCCGCGAGCCACGGGACGCCGGCGCACGCGGCTCACACCCGCACACCGTGCACAACGGTCACTCGGCGACGCCCAGCCACCCCATCTCCCCGTCGGCGGTCGCGTCAACCCGTGATATCCTGACCTGCTGGCGCTTGGTGGGGTGAAATTCGCATCCCGTCGACCGGGCCGAGACGGAGAGCGCGGCGCTCGCGCTACGCCCGATCCTCGAAGGCAACAGATGAACAATCGTCTGCTGGACAGCGACATCGTATCGGAGTTACTGCGGGGCCCGGCCCTGACGGCTCCGACCGAAATCGGCTTCTCCCTCAGTGCGCTCAGGGCCGCGCTTCCGACGGCGGTTCCTCAGTCTGCGGGCGAGCTCTACGACGATGAAATCGTGACGGTCAGGATATCGACCGCGGCCCGCGGGGGTTGGCAGGACTCGACCTCTTTGCTCCTGGCTACCACAGATGGCGGAGCCGCCAACAAGTGAAGCCACACATATTGCAGAGATGCCTCGGCGAGTTGGATGACTTTCTCGAGAATACATGGAGCCGCCGGCCGCTCCTCCGGCAGAACTCGCGAGATGGCGGCTTTGACGACCTTCTCTCACTTTCCAACATCGACGAGATCCTGACCGGTCGCCTGCTTCGTTATCCCGATTTGCGACTTGTTCGCGAGGGCAAACCGCTTGACGTCCAGGCTTATTGCTACATGGAAAAGCAGGATGTGGGGCCGGCGTACCTGGTTCCCGATCTTCAAGCCGTCTACGACGAGTTCTACCGCGGCGCCACCTTGTTGCTGCAGGGTGTTCACCGGTACTGGTTTCCACTGCAGGCGTTGTGCCGCGAGGCCGAGGCGGTTTTCGGGTTTCCTGTCCAGTGCAATGTCTTCGTAACTCCAGGCGGTGCTCAGGGGTTGGCTACGCACGTCGACCTGTACGAGAGCGTGGTGTTGCACACCTACGGGACCAAGCACTGGACGGTTTACGAACCCACCGTTCCCATGCCCATCGGCAGCACGGGCGCAAGGGTAGGGCAGAGTTCACTCGGCGAGCCCATCATGGAGCCGCAGCTCGGGCCGGGAGACTCGCTGTACATACCACGGGGATTCCCGCATTCGGCAACCACAAGTGACTCGGCTTCGGTCCATGCCACTCTGCTGATCTTCGGTCGCTCATGGGTGGAGGCATTCTCGCGGCTCCTGGGAAGCTTGACCGAGACGGAGGTCGCATTTCGTGAATGGTTGCCGCCCAAGTTGATTGCGGGCGGCCCTGGCTTGAGCGCCGTGGTGGCCTCCAAGTTGGCGGCGCTGTCCAGGTTCGTAGCGTCGCTGGATGAAGAGGTGGTTGCCCAATGGATCAGCAAGGAGTTCTCCGTCGGCAAGAGGGCCTCCGAGGATAACCGGATCACGGGGCTTGCCGGTCTCGATCAGGTCAAAGACCACACGGTTGTGGCACGCCGACCGGATCTGGTCTACGAGCTCCAAACTGGTGGCGACGGAGTCGTGCTGGTGCTGCCGGACCGCAGTATCCAAATGCCGACTTGGGTCACGGCCGCCATCGAGTGCGTTCTCGGGACAGACCGGATGCAGGTAGGCGCGCTAGAGCGGTTCCTTGACGCAGAGAGCCGTAAAGTTTTCGTGCGCCGCCTGATTCGGGAAGGAGTTCTCGTCGCGGTGGCCAGTGAGCTTCCCGGTGTTGGGAAGAGTCTGAGCAGCGATGGACCTGCTTGAACGCTGCCTCGCTCCCATCGAGGACTTCGTAGGTCGCTTCTACGGCCGCCAGCCCTACTGCCGTGAGGCCGTCGACGTCCCTGGTTTTCAGGACCTCATCTCCATGTCGGACGTTGATGAGATCCTGACGAATCGCCGGCTGCGCTATCCTGACGTGCGTCTGATCCGCAACGGGCAGGTGCTCGATGTCCGCGACTACGCGCGGATGGAAGAAACGAGTGTCGACTTGCCGTCCCTCATTGTAGATCCGCAAGCGGTCTATGAGGAATTCTATCGCGGCGCGACGATCATCCTCCAGGAGATCAACCGCTACTGGCTGCCGGTCCGATCCTTGTGCGAGGCTGCGGCGAATGCGTTCGGCTTTCCGGCCGCGTGCAATGTAGTGGTCACCCCCAGCGGCGCCCGAGGCTTGGCCGCGCATGTTGATTTATCGGACGGGTTGATTTTCCAGACCTCCGGGACCAAGGCCTGGCAACTGTTCGAGCCCGTCGTGGCCATGCCCATAAAAGGGGCAACGAAGAGGGCCGCCGGGCGTCGTTTTGGGCCGATGATCCAGGATGTTCGGCTGCGACCGGGCGACTTTCTCTACGTGCCTCGAGGCATTCCGCATGCAGCGGCCACTAGCGAAGTGGCATCCTTGCACGTGACGTTGTCCATATATGGCGTTTCATGGACTGAGGTATTCGCCAGCCTCGTTCAGGAGCTAGCTGCCACTGAAGCCGCCTTTCTGGACGCGATTCCGTGTGACGACGTGCAGTCAGGGGGACACTTTCGGAAATGTCTTGTGCACAGGCTCGGCGCTCTTTCCACCTGGATAGACGGTCTCGACAACCAGGACGTCGCGGACTGGCTCGAGCGCAATCGGTATTGCATTCCGGACAAGGGCACGGGGTCGATGAGCGCGCAGATCGCTTCCGGGGGTACACTGTCAGGAGATCGCCCGTACGACACGTGAGCGCGTGGCCCCGACCGCAGTTGATGATTGAAAGGAGCAAAGAATGAGCACCGTGAATGGCGTACTGATCCGTGGGAAGAAGGGTCTTTATTTCATATCGGAAAAGGACATGGAGCGCTTCAAGGTACCTCACGAACAGGAAGCTCCGGCCTTGAGGATTCTGGACAAGGAAGGCACGTTGAAACCTCCGCATGCCTCGGGGACACTTCAGTCGCTGCAGGCCCTCGAGGGCGCACTGGGCGAGCGTCTAGGGAAACTGGATTGGAATCAAGCGGCTATCAATCCGACGATCCCCGACAAGATCCAGATCGGAAATCTCGGCCATAAGGGCTGAGAGCGCGGGAATTCCAGCCCAAAGGGGATCGTGGGCGTCGGGTGTTGCTGAGAAGGACTCGAGCCTCACCGGCCAACGCCACGCAAGCACGGCGGGGCGCGGTCCTTCATTTTCTGGTGGGCATCGCGGTCGCGGATCGCGTTGCGCTTGTCGTGGGCCTGCTTGCCGCTGGCCGGGCCAATCTCCACCTTGATCTTCCCGCTCTTGAAGTAGGCGCGAGGCGGCACGAGTGTGAGGTTCGCTGAACGACTGCTTAGGAGAAGGCCCACCGGCTGCTGTGGGTTGCGGATTCAACCGATCGACGCAACAGTTTGGTGGAATCGTTCAGCTGGTGTTTCGAAGTTTAATGTCTTTCTAGGGCGCTCGTTCAATCTTCTGGCCACGGCGTTGAGCTTGGCTTGCGAGTAGCCTGAGAGGTCTGTTCCCTTGGGGAAGTACTGCCGCAAGAGCCCGTTCGTGTTCTCATTGCTGCCACGCTGCCAGGGATTCTGAGGATCGCAGAAGTAAACCTTGATGTCGGTCGCCAGGGTGAAGCGCTTGTGATCGGCCATCTCCTTGCCGCGATCCCAGGTCAGCGACTGGTAGAGCTCGTCCGGTAACTTGCGCGCGTTCTTGATCAACGCGTCGATGACGGTCTCGGTGTCTTTGCCGGCAACCTTCACCAGCATCACATAGCGTGTCTGACGCTCGACCAACGTCGCAATCTGGCTGTTCTTGCTGCCGAACAACAGGTCGCCTTCCCAGTGACCGGGCACCGCCCGGTCTTCCACGTTGGCCGGACGCTCGCTGATCGAGACGGTGTCGGTGATGCGGCCGTGCTGGTCCGTCTTCTGGGTGTGATGGCGCGACCGGCGCATCACTCGGCTGCGCCGCAAATGCGCCACCAGTTCCTTCTTCAGGGCGCCGCGGGCCTGGATGAACAGGCTGCGATAGATGGTCTCGGGTGACACCTGACGGCTCGTATCGTCTGGATAGGTGCGCTTGAGCCAACCGGCAACCTGCTCCGGTGACCACTGCAGTCGGAGCTTGCCTGCCACGAGGCGCGCCAGCGCTCGGTTCTGTGCCAGTTTACCGGTCTTGGGGCGCCGTCCTCGATCCCAGGCGGACTGGTCGGCCTGACTCGCTCGGTAGCCTTCTTGGCCACCGTTGCGCTTGATCTCCCGACTGATCGTGGACGGCGCTCGGCCGAGTTGCGCTGCGATCGAACGCATGGAATGACCCGCAACCACCGCGCGCGAGATCTCTTCCCGTTCGGCCAGGGTCAGCGCCAATCGGGAGCGGCGTCGTGGGGCCGGACGGATCCCGCCGGTCGCGGCCAGAATCCGCTGTATCGACGAGTGGTTCCGATCAAACAACTGGGCGATCTGCTGCAGCGACTCACCCTTCTGCCAGCGCTCCCACATCAGCGCCTTCTGGCTCTCCGTGTAATGGATCCGAGGTCTCATCTGCAACACTCCTCTGATGGCTCACGCCATAGTGTGTTGCATCCACCGGTTGAGTCCGCAGTCGAAAGCGGCCATTCGTATATGGGACACCGGCGGGACACTCACGGAGAGAAGGCGACAAAAGCCTGCAATCAGCCAAAGTACATAACGCGTTGATTGCATTGTTGTTGCGTGCGCTGAATTGTTGCCATTTTCTCGTCTCGCGCGACTGTTAATCCGCAGGTCCCTGGTTCGAGCCCAGGTCGGGGAGCCAAAAAATTCATTGCGTTGGGTACGCGCGCACCGACGGGCCGAGTTTCGGAGCGTGGCGCCTAGCGTTCCCCCTGCTTTTCACGCTCTGCCCCAGCGTCGGCCACGGCAACCGCGGTCATGTTGACGATGCGCCGTACGGTTGAGGACGGTGTCATGATGTGCACCGCCTTGGCCGCACCGAGCAGGATTCCTCCGACTGTAATCCCGCCGCCCGCGGTCGCTCGCAGCGCGTTGTAGGTGATATTCGCGGCATCAACGTTTGGCATGATCAGCAGATTGGCATCCGTGGTAAGACGCGAATCCGGAAACTCGTTGTCGCGGATGGCCTTGGATAGTGCGGAGTCGGCGCGCATCTCACCTTCCACGGCGAGGTCCGGCGCCTTGGCGAGTATGAGCGCCAAGGCGGCGCGCATCTTCTGTGCGGACGGCGCATCCGAACTCCCGGAGCTCGAGTGCGATAGCAGCGCTACACTTGGCTCGAGTCCGAAGCGCCGGACTTCCTCCGCGGCAAGCAACGTCATTTCGGCGATCTGTTCGGCGTCGGGGTCCTGATTCACATGCGTATCGCAGATGAACAGCTGCCGACCCGGCAGTATCAGGACCTGCATGGCCGCGAACGTCTTCACCCCCGCGCGCATGCCGATGGCATTGCGGATGTACTTCAAGTGATCCGGATCGTGACCTGAGGTCCCACACAGCATCGCGTCCGCGTCGCCACGTCGAACCAGCATGGCGCCGATGAGCGTCGGGCGGCTGCGCATGTCTTCCATCGCCTGGCCCCGCGAAACACCTTTGCGCCGCATGAGCTGGTAGTAGTCGAGCCAGTAATCCCGGTAGCGCGGGTCGTCGAGAATATTCACGCCCTCGCAGTCTTCCCCGAGCTTTAGCCTGAGACCGAGCTTGGCGATGCGCGCAGCGATGATATCCGTGCGACCCACGAGCACGGGACGCGCGAGTCCCTCGTCAACTGCGACCTGCGCCGCGCGCAGAGTGCGTTCATCCTCGCCTTCGGCGTACACGACGCGCTTGGGCGAACGCTTGGCGGCAGCGAAGACCGGCGCCATGATTGTGCCGGACTGATAAACGAACCGGCTAAGCTGGTCGCTATACGCGTTGAAATCCTTGATCGGCCGGCTGGCGACGCCACTCTCCATCGCCGCCCTGGCCACGGCAGGTGCAAGAGTGGTGATCAGTCGGGGATCGAAGGCACGGGGGATCAGGTAGTCCGGACCGAAGGCAGGCGTCGGCTCACCATAGGCCAGCGCCACGATCTCGGAAGGCTCGGCCCGCGCGAGCTCCGCCAATGCGCGCACGGCAGCGAGTTTCATTGCCTCGTTGATCGTGCTGGCGCCGCAGTCGAGTGCGCCGCGGAAAATGAATGGGAAGCAAAGCGAGTTATTGACCTGGTTCGGGTAATCGGATCTGCCGGTGCCGATCAAACAGTCCGGCCGAGCCTGCTTTGCGAGTTCGGGCCGAATCTCCGGCTCCGGATTGGCCATTGCCAGGATGATCGGCTTGTCTGCCATCTTCCTGACCATGTCCGGTGTCAGGACTCCAGCTGTCGATAGACCCAGAAAGACGTCGGCACCGCCGATGACATCGTCCAGACTTTGTGCCTTGGTGTCCTGCGCGTAGCGTTGCTTATCGGGGTCCATGGTCTCTTTGCGACCGGTGCGGACGACCCCCTTGCTGTCGACAAGGAAGATGTTTGCTCTGCCGAGCCCCAGACTCACCTGCAGGTCCAGGCAGGCCAGCGCCGCAGCACCTGCGCCAGAACAGACCAGTTTGACTTTGCTGATGTCCTTTCCGACGACCTTGAGCCCGTTCATCAACGCCGCTGCAGCGACGATGGCGGTCCCGTGCTGATCGTCATGGAATACCGGAATCTTCATCCGCTCGCGGAGCTTCCTTTCGATGTAGAAGCACTCCGGCGCCTTGATGTCTTCCAGATTGATACCACCGAAAGTGGGTTCTAGTGCAGCGACGATCTGAACGAACCTGTCCGGATTGGTTTCCGCAATTTCGATGTCGAATACGTCAATGCCGGCAAATTTCTTGAACAGACACGCCTTGCCTTCCATGACTGGCTTGCCTGCGAGCGCACCGATGTTTCCCAACCCGAGCACCGCGGTGCCGTTGGTGATCACGGCAACGAGGTTGGCGCGCGACGTATATCGCGTCGCCTGGCGCGGATCCTGCTGGATCGCCGTGCACGCGTAGGCCACCCCTGGCGAGTAAGCAAGGGACAGGTCGCGCTGGTTGGCGAGGGCCTTGGTCGGCAGGATCGAAATCTTTCCGGGCGTGGGGAACTCGTGGTATTCGAGGGCGGCAGTGCGCAGTTGCTCTTCAGCCATGATGCGTCTCCAGTCTGGAGTGCGGTGTGTTCGGGTTGCTGCCGGGCAAGCCGCTAACACAGTTGGCATGATCGAGCTTGCCGACTACCCATTGTCCTCCAGCGCGCCCACTCCGCCAATCGTGCCGGAATCGCGCGTGGCAATGCTTGAAGCTTTGACGCAAATCAATGACCGCGCGACGCAGCCGTGCGCATGCTTTACCCCACACGCATGAACACACGCACGCAAGCGGAGTCAGCCATTCCCACAAGCATTTTCATTAGCGCGCGTCGGCCGCCGCTGCGGCGGCAAGCGTGGCTCCGACCATCGCCCCGATGAAACCACTGACGCCCCATATTGCAACCATACCTCTGCGTGGACCGTTGTTCCGCGGCGCGCGGCGGCTTCGCATCGCGCTCGTGGGTTTACCCAATAGCGGCAAGAGCACCTTCTTCGCCGCGGTTGCGAGCACCTCAGTGCAAAGCGGCGCCCTCGCTGGCACGCGCCGCGCCTATAACGAGTGCGCCGTGCAGATCGGGCTGGATGAAGCGCGTGTGATCGATCTGCCTAGCATTCGCTCGCCGCACCATCTCGATTCGGAAGACCGCGCAGCGCTGAAATACCTCATGTGGGGCGACGAGCGCCCGCCCGTGTCGAGTCACGATCCGGATGGCCCGCCGGCGCCTTTTGCGCCGCCGGACGTGATCGTGCAGGTGCTCGACGCGACGTCGCTCGAACATCATCTCGAGCTGACGCTGAAGCTTGTAGAGTTCGGCCGTCCGCTGGTCATCGCACTGAACAAGATGGACGAAGCCTGTGACCGTGGCATTTATGTGAATGGCGCGGTGCTCGGCGCACGGCTGGGTGTGGCCGTCGTACCCACCACAGCAATCATGGGGCACGGTATCGCCGAGCTGTTCCGCGCGGCCGTGCAGGCCGTGCGCGAAGCCGCGTGCCCTCATCCGCAACCGCCAAGCGAACACATCACCGCCGCGCTCGCGCCGCTCGCCTCGGTGTTGAGCGCGCCCGAGATCCAGCAGGCCTTCCGTGTGCCGCCGCAATTGCTGGTGACGCAGATCGCGGAGGGTGATCCGTATTTTCTTGACGAGATGCGGCAACACTTTCCCGGATATCTCCCGGAAGTCCGGCGGCTGCTCGCAAGTGCCACTATAGGACTGCCGCGTCCAGTGGCGGACGAGCTGCACGCCGACCGCCACCATCGCGCCGCTACGCTGTTCGAAGCCGCGACTCGGCTCGGCGGGTCGCATGAAGGCCGCGGCTGGCGCTACTGGCTCGACGAAATGTTCCTGAGTCCGCGCTGGGGATTCATCGGCAGCATGGCCGTCTTCGCCGCCGTGTTGTTCGTCGTGTTCTATGTCAGCGGATGGATAGATACCGAAACTTCCGCGCGGTTGGTGACGTGGACGGCGGCGTGGCAACCGCAATCCACCGTCGGGGTCGTCGGGCGCGCAGTTGCTGACGGCTTGATCGGGCTCATCGGTATCGTGGTGCCCTACATGATTCCACTGGTGCTGCTGCTGGTGGCGCTGGAAGAGGCGGGCGTGATGGCACGGATCGCCTTCGCAGTCGACCGGACGTTTCACCGCATAGGTCTGCACGGTGGCGTAGCGGTACCGTTTCTGCTCGGTCTGGGGTGTAACGTGCCGGCAATTTCCGCTATCGGTAATACGACTGTGGGCCGGGAGCGTGTGATTGCCTCCCTGCTCGTGACATTCGTGCCGTGCTCGGCGCGCTCGGCGATCATTCTTGCCTTGGCCGGCAAGTATCTGGGCGGGCTGGGCGTGTTCGTGATTTTTGTGCTTGCGATGGTAGTGATCGCAGTGCTCGGACAAGTGTTACGGCGCCGCTATCCACGCGGCGGCCCGGGTCAGGTCCAGGAGATTCCGCCCTATTCGCTGCCGCGCTGGCTTCCGATGCTCCGCGAAACGTGGGGGCGGACGCGCGACGTCCTGACCATCGTCACTCCGCTGCTCGTCGGCGGCAGTGTCGTGCTCGCGCTGCTCGCGCACGTTGGCGCGGATCGTTACATCAATGCGCTATTCGCCCCAATTACCCACTGGTGGCTCGGGCTTCCCGTCGTGCTCGGCGTGCCCATCCTCTTCGGGGTACTGCGCAAGGAGCTGTCGCTCTTGATGATCTACCAGGCGCTCGGGAGCTTCGACGTCGGCCATTACCTTGACCCGGTGCAGATCATGACGTTCCTGCTGTTCCTGACTTTCTACGTGCCCTGCATTTCGACGTTCGCCGTGATGCTCAAGACGATAGGCCGTCGTGAAGCGCTGTTCTCGGTGTCGCTATCGGTGGCTGTCGCGCTACTGGTAAGTGGGCTCCTGCGTTTCGGGCTCGAGGGTGCACGACTCTTGTTGGCCTAGAGATTGAACCGCGGAGCGAGTGCTGCTTGATGGGTCAAGCGGCGGGCGCTTCAGGCGCTTCCTGACTGCGCGAAGCCCCAAGCGCCTCGGCAAAACCGCGAGGCGTTCCCGGCAAGTCATCGGGGCGCGCCGCCCCCACCATCTCCGTCGTGCAAGCAACGTTGCTTGTCGAAGGAGAGTGAGATGGAAACGGAAAGAACCTACGAAGGAGCGTGCTTCTGCGGCGCGGTGCAGATCGCCGTGACCGGCGCCCCGGTGAACATGGGGTATTGCCATTGCGACTCGTGCCGTACCTGGTCGGCATCGCCGGTCAACGCATTCACGCTGTGGAAACCGGAGTCGGTGCGTATCACGAAGGGTGCTGACAACGTCGGCGTGTATCACAAGACGCCGCGGAGCTACCGCAAGTACTGCAAGACGTGCGGCGGGCATCTTTTCAACGAGCATCCGCACTGGGGGCTCATCGACGTGTACGCTGCGATCATCCGCACGTTCCCGTTCAAGGCAAACCTGCACGTGAACTACCAGGAGACCGTGCTGCCGATGCACGACGGCCTTCCCAAGTTCCGCGACATCCCGAAGGAGATGGGCGGAACGGGCGAAACGGCAGCCGACGCGATCTAGGCAACAGCCGCCTGCCGCCGCCAAGCGGCGGGCGGCAAGCCGAATTCGCGCTTGAACGCGCGGTTGAACGCGGCCTCCGATTCGTACCCGACGTCGGCCGCGATGCGGATGACCGGCGCGCGGCTTTCGCGCAGGTGCCGGGCCGCGAGCAGGATGCGCCAGCGCATGAGGTACTCCATGGGCGGCGTGCCGATCAGCCCGACGAAGCGCTGCGCGAGCGCCGAGCGCGACAATCCGACCTTGCCGGCGAGCTCGTCGACGGTCCACGGATGCGCGGGCTTGTCGTGCAGGAGGCGCGAGCGTGCGCCCGACGTAGCGGTCACGCAGCGCAGCGAGCCATCCCGTTTCCTCGGGCGGCAGCGTCTGCATATGCTGCCGGATCGACTCGGCGAAGAGCACTTCGGACAGGCGCGCGAGGACCATTCCCGAGCCCGGCTGCTGCGACGCGCTCTGCGCGACCGAGTACTGGATCGAGCTGCGCACCCACGCCGCCGTGCCGCCCTCGTGCAGGCTCACCTTGAGCAGGCGCGGGAGGCCGCGGATGATCGGCTCGGCGAGGCGCCGGTCGCAGGCGAGGTAGCCGCAAACGATGCGGGTCGCGTCGCCCGACTCGCCTGCCTTGAACGGCACGATCTCGTTGCGCTTGAGAAGGCTCAAGCTCTCGCCCGTGATCTCGGTGGGCTCGAGCTGTCGCGACACGTCGCTCGCGGTGGCGAGCACGTGGCGGTCGCCAGCCGGGAACATCACGACGTCGCCCGCAGCGAGCTCGACGAACTCGCCGTCCAGGAGGCGCGCGAAGCACGTCCCTTCCATCAGGAGGTGATAGGGGATCACATGGTCCGCGTCCGGCATCAGCACGTGGGCGATGTTGCGGGCGGGCGCGGTCAGGTACGACCACTGCGCGCGCAGCTCCATCTCGAGGAACACGGCGCCGGTCAGGCGGACGACGGAGAGCACGTCGGAAAGCGCGTCCATGGCGAATTATGTGCCGGTGGCAGCAAGCTTCCGCAATGCGATGCCGACAGCGAGAAATACCTATGCCACGGCCCGCAACTCGCGCACGCCGCGCCCGAGGCGCCGCCTGAGCAGCGTGCGCAACGTCACGCCGTCGGCATACCCGACCATCGAGGCGATCCGCTCGATGTTGTGGTCGGTGGTCTTCAGCAGATGCACCGCGCGCTCCACGCGCAGATCCTGGAAGTAGGACAGCGGCGTCTTGCCGAGCGTGTCCTTCAGGCGCCGCGCCAGCGTGCGCTTGCTGGTGGCGAGCGCGTCGGCCGCCTCCTCGAGAGAAAATCCGCGATCGAGCCGTCCGCGCGCCCAGCGCTCGAAGCGTTCGACCAGGGGATCGGCATGGATCAGATGGTCGGAGATCGCATAGGCCGATTGCGACGGACGGGCATCGATCACCAGGTACTTCGCGACCAGCCCCGCCAGTTCCGGACTGGCCTGTCGTATCAGCGACAGCGCCAGGTCGATGTGGCTGAGCGCGGCGCCGGCCGTGACGACGGTGCCAGAGCGGACCACCATGCGCGATTCGTCGAGCTTCACTTCCGGATAACGCTGACGGAACATCGGCGCGAGCCACCAGGTCGTGGTCGCTTCCTCGCCGTCGAGCAGGCCTGCTTCGGCCAGCACGAAAGTGCCGACGCAGGCGGCGGCCATCGATGCGCCGTTACCCGCCCAGGCGCGCAGCATCGCCAATGCATCGCGCACGTCGGCGCGCGTCAGCGCATGCTCGAGCGGCGCGGGCATCTTGCAGCCGATGGCCGGCACCACCACCCAATCCGGCGTTTTCTTGCGCTCCGCCGCCGCTGCCGGCACACCCAGGCCTTGCGCGGTGCGGATCCGGCGCCGCATGCCGGTTACCGTCACGTCGAAGCGCGGCGATTCCAATCCGCTCATCGCGGCCAACTCATTGGCAATGGCAAACGCATCGAGCACCGTGGCCAGCCCGGTATCGAATACCCCGTCGAGGGCGAGTACATTGATCTTCATGGCAAGAATAATACCAAAGATGTCGTTTTTGCCAATAGCTGGATGGCTCCGCGAAACCTATAGTGCGTCCCTCGCCTGCCGCGCAATTCCGCGTCCGGTGGCGAATTCAACCAGGAGAAAACACGATGATCAAGCTCGCATTGTTCGCCCGCCTCGAAGCCAAGCCCGGCAAGGAAGCCGCCGTCGCCGATTTCCTCGAAACCGGCCTCGCGCTGGCGCGCCAGGAAGCCACCACGCCGATCTGGTTCGCCTTGCGCCTGTCGCCCACGACCTTCGGCGTATTCGACGCTTTCCATGACGAGGCCGGCCGCCAGGCGCATCTCTCCGGCCCGATCGCGCAAGCCTTGATGGCAAAGGCCCCGGAATTGTTCGCCAGCGCGCCATCGATCGAACCGATCGATGTGCTCGGCTTGAAAAATACGGCTGGCGCGATGTAAGGCGACCGGCCCGGCGCTTGGCCTGCGACACATGCAGGTCAAGCACCGCCTGCCCGGCTCGATTGCAAATGAGGGCGCATGCGCGATTTCCAATTCAGTATCCCTAGGATGAAAGTGGTCGCAACGGGTACGCTGCGCTTTACCGACATGGACTTCATCGAATACAACGTTCTCACCGCCGCCGCAGTAATCAGCATGCCGTCGAGTTACGGTAGGCCGACGTGCACGCGCCTGAACGGCGCACCATCCCGGGGCGCAGATGCGGCCGAGGCGTGCGAGAAAATCGCTTGACCCGCGGAGAAGGCGACTATTCGGACTTGACGAGGGGTTGCGCGAGGATCATCGTTCCAGAGGGCGAATTCTTCGCCCATACGGGTGGTGTGCGGCCGCGACGCCGGGTCGCCTCAAACTCGTCAGCCAGCACTCGAGTCAGGGGATCACGAATGGCATCGAAGGTCTATCTCGCGGATCTGCGCTACAACTTCTCGGGCGTTCTCGCCAACGACTGCATGCCGCTCGGCGTGGCCTACATGAAGGCGGTCATGGACCGCGACCTGCCCGCGAGCGATGTCGAGTCGCGCCTCTTCGTCTACCCCGATCGGCTGCTCGATGCGATCACGCACGACCCGCCGGACGTGCTGATGCTGAGCAACTACGTCTGGAACGAGGCGCTAAGCCTGTTCTTCGGCAAGATCGCCAAGCAGATCCGGCCGGAAACGCTGGTTGTCGTGATGGGCGGACCGAACATCTCGCTCGAGCCCGATCGCCAGATCGCCTACTTCGACCGGCATCCCGAGATCGACGTCTACTCGCTGGGCGAAGGCGATTTCCTCGCCGCTGAAATCGTCAAGCTCTTCATCGACGTCGGGCGGTCGACAGCGTGCGCTGGGCGCGATGACGGGCTCCCGTCCTCGCTTTACCGCAATCCCGACGGCCAGCCACGATCCGCACGAGACCGGGAGCGCCACAAGGAGGTGGACGAGATTCCCTCGCCCTGGCTCACCGGCATCCAGGACGAGTTCTTCGACGGCAAGCTCGCGCCGATGATCGAGACCAACCGCGGCTGCCCGTTCACCTGCACGTTCTGCGTGCAGGGCACGCGTGGTACTCGAAGATCCACAACTTCTCCGTCGAGCGCATGAAGGAGGAGATCAACTACATCGCGCGCGCATCAAGAGCCACTCGCCCAACATGGGCACGCTGCGCATCGCCGATTCGAACTACGGCATGTACGAGCGCGACATCGAGATCTCCGGGCACATCGGCCAGATGCAGAAGGACTACGGCTGGCCCACGTTCATCGACGCCACCACCGGCAAGAACAGCCCGGAGCGCATCATCAAGTCGGTCGAGCAGGTGAGCGGCGCGCTGGTGCTGTACCAGGCGGTGCAGTCGCTCGACGAGGAGGTGCTGCGCAAGATCAAGCGCGAGGCGATCAAGCTCGAGGCCTACAAGGTCCTGGAAGTGCACATGCGCGGCCGCGGGCTGCGCTCGATCTCGGACCTGATCCTCGGCCTGCCGGGCGAGACGCTCGTGAGCCACCTGCGCGGCCTGCACACGCTGCTCGACAGCAACATCGACCAGATGCACAACTTCCAGGCGATGATGCTCAAGGGCGCCGAGCTGGAGACCCTGGAGTCGCGCGAGCTCTTCAAGTTCGACACGCGCTTCCGCGTGCTGCCGAAGAACTACGGCGTCTACGACGACGAGAAGGTCTTCGACGTCGAGGAGATCATCGTCGCGACCGACACGCTGCCGTTCGAGGACTACGTCACCAGCCGCAAGTAGCACCTGGTGAGCAGCGTCTTCTGGAACGACTCTGGTTCGAGCTGCCGCTGCGTTCGCGCGACATTCGGCATCAAGACGTCGGAGTGGTGGAGCGCCATGCTGCCCGCGCTGGAAGGGGGCTCCGGCCTGGTGCGCAATTTCCTGGACAACTTCGTGGCGGAGACGGCAAGCGAGCTGTTCCCGACGCGCGAGGCTGTGCTCGAGTTCTATCGCAGGACGAGAACTTCGAGCGGCTGCGCCACGGGGAGATCGGCGACAACCTGATGTACAAGTACCGCGCGATCGCTTCGTTCCACCTGTGGAAGGAGGTCTGCGCCGTGGCGATGTCCGCCACGCGCCTGCTCGTCGAGGAGTGCGGCGCGGCCAGGGAGATCGAGCACTTCGACGAGTTCTGGAGCGACTTTGCGGCGTTCGTCGAAAGGAAGCATGCGGACGGTTACAGCCGCGACGAGGTGCTGGGAACCAAGTCCGTGCTGCTTCGCTACGATTTCGACGCATGGCTGTGCGATGGCGATATCGGCGATCCTGGCGCGTACAGGCTGGCCGAGCCGGCGAAGTTCGAATTCAGCCTGCCTCCCGAAGCGCGCAGGGAACTTGCCGCAGCGCTGGATGTGTGGACGACGGAGTTGAAGGGGCTCACCAAGCTGGTGACGCGCATCAACGTTGCCTGCCAGGTTCGCGAATGCCGGATGGTCGGTCGCTATGGCGATCGTGCTTCCGGCGGTCCGCAGCGGGAGTCAGTCGCCGGTCCGATATAGCGCCTAGGACTTGTCGGAGCCGAGTCTGTCGCACCTCGTCGCTGACATGTTCGATGCGATGCGGCCCGCAATTTTGCGGGCCGTTTCCATTTCGACCAGGGCATCGCCATCAAGACGGTGGATGGTGCCGTCCGCGCGCAGCGCCAAGCGTGCGCAAGCGCGCCGCCGCGCTAGCTTATTTGGACGGAATTTGACGATCGTCATTGCGCCCAAGGTGCGCAGCGCTATATTGATCATCCTTGTGCTGCAAGGAAGCGAAGGGTGGGCGACAATAAACGCCTGATCTCGTGCCTTTCAGACGCAACCTCAGGCGATCGATTCGATCCCAACCTGCGCTGCATGTGGCTTGAGGAACGCCGGAGTGATTTGCCAGCAATGGTGATCCGGATCGTCGATCCACTGAGGAGGCGAACATGTTCAAGCATCTTCTTCTGCCCACGGACGGGTCCAAGCTGTCCGAAGCCGCGACGCAAAAAGGCATCGAGTTCGCGAAAGGCGCCATGGCCAAGGTTACGGGCCTCTACGTGATTCCTGAATTTCACATCTTTACGTATCGGACCGAGATGCTGGAGGACACCCGAGAGCAGTATGCGAAGGACTGCCAAGCGCATGCCGCGCAATACCTCGCCGTGATCGAAAGGGCCGCGAAGGAAGCCGGTGTGCCCTGCGAGACGGCTGTCGAAACCCGCGATCATCCATACGAGGCGATCATCGAGGCCGCAGAAAAGCGTGGGTGCGATCTCATCGTCATGGCGTCCCACGGCAGGCGGGGTGTGCAGGGTGTCCTTCTGGGCAGCGAGACTCAAAAGGTATTGACTCACAGCAAGATACCCGTGCTCGTGTGCCGCTAGCGGGGGAGACAGGCCGGAAGCGTCTTGCGGCAATATGGCTTGCCGCTGTCGGCCCGCCGCGCTTCCGGCTGACCGACGCACGAGTGTCGTATCATTGAAGCGCCCTTTCCCCGCCGACGACGACAACGCACCGATTGGACAAGGACAAACTCGAGGCTCTGCGCCGCAAGTACGCGGACGTGAAGGGCGGCGACATCTTCGATCCGAAATTCGCCGCGGTCGGCAGGCAGGTATTCAGCAACGCCGAGCGGCGCAAGTGGCCGTTCTCCGATCCGGCCACCTTCCTCGGTGCGGCGTTCCGCCCTGACGCCGCCGCGCTGCCGGGCTTCGGCGGACTCGACGTAGCGCTGATCGGCGTACCGATGGATTTGGGCGTCACCAACCGCGCCGGCGCGCGACTCGGCCCCCGCGCCGTGCGCAGCGTGGAGCGCATCGGTCCCTATGAGCATGCGTTGCGGATCGCGCCGGCCATGCATCTCGATTTCGCGGACATCGGCGACGTGCCGATGCAAAGTCGTTTCAGTCTCGAGCAATGTCACGCCGACATCGAGGCTTTCTTCACGAAGGTCTGCACGGCCAATGTGATTCCGCTCGCGGTTGGAGGCGATCATTCGATCACTCTTCCCATCCTGAGGGCGGTGGGCCGCGAGCGACCGGTGGGCATGGTGCATATCGACGCGCATTGCGACACGGCCGGCGAGTTCGAAGGCAGCAAATTTCATCACGGCGGCCCGTTCCGCCAGGCGGTGCTGGCCGGTGTCCTCGATCCGGAGCGCTCGATACAGATCGGCATTCGCGGCGGCGCCGAATATCTGTGGGAATTTTCATACGATAGCGGGATGACCGTGCTGCATGACGAAGACGTCACGGCGATGGGCATTCCTGCCGTAGTGGCCAAGGCGCGCGACGTCGTCGGCGACGGGCCGATCTACGTGAGTTTCGACGTCGATGGCGTCGATCCGGGTTTTGCACCGGGTACGGGCACGCCCGAAGTCGGCGGTCTCACGCCGCGCGAGGTGCTTGGCATCCTCCGAGGGCTGGCGGGACTCGACGTTGTCGGAGGCGATGTGGTCGAGGTCGCGCCGCAGTACGATGCGACAAGCAATACGGCGCAGATTGCCGCACAGGGCCTGTTCGAGCTCCTCTGCCTTGTCGCGGGATCACGTCGCGATCGGCAGCGCGGGAAGACTTGAGCAGCCAGTCCACCCGCTACGGCTCGACGCGTTACATTCCTCGGGGCCGCAGCGCACAAATGCAAGGCTGCGGCTAGCAGCGCTTCCCCGTTCCCGGAGTATCATCGCGGCTGGAACTTCTTCCCGCCGCCGCGCGTCTTTGGCTCGTACGCTCAGACTTTCTGTCGGAGGGCCGAATGAGCATGAAGCTGACCAGCGAACAGATACTCGAGAAGATACGGAGGGCCTTTGCACCGTTCCACGTCGTGGCCGAGTTGCAGGACTATCACCGCAAGCTGGGCTTTCGCGTCTACGGGGAGAACGACGAGATCATTGGCACGTATGAAGGCGCCCTGGTCGAGGACCTCCGGAATCCCGCCAACCTCAAGGAACTGATCATGGATGCGCGTCGGCACGTCCAGAGCCGGAACAAGCATCTGCATCCATGGTCTTTCGAGTCAGGCTGAACAGATTCCGGATTGTGGTCGGTGGTCGCGCCAGCGCGGCTATCCGCGCCGACCGACTGCCGACCGCCGCCGGTTCGCGGCTCACTCAATGATGGCGAGGCGAAGATGCTCAAACGTCTGATATGGGTTCTGGCACTCCCGCTGCTGGCGCTGTCGGTTTCACCCGCATGGGCGGACGAATACAGCGACACGCTCAACCTCTTCAGGAAGGCCGGGGAAAGCGGCAGGATGCTCCAGACCGCTTATGGGTATGCGGTGTTTCCAACGATCGGGAAAGGCGCCATCGGCGTGGGAGGCGCCTATGGCACGGGCCGCGTCTATGAAAAGGGCAAGCACGTCGGCGACACGTCGATGACGCAGGTCACCGTGGGATTTCAACTGGGCGGCCAGGCGTACAGCGAACTCATCCTGTTCCAGGACGCACGCGCGCTCAAGGATTTCACGAGCGGCAACTTCGAATTCGGTGCAGATGCTTCCGTCATCGCCATCACGGCGGCGGCAGGCGCCAGGGCGAACACGGCCGGTTCGTCTGCCGGCGCGAGCGTGACCAAGTACGACGCGACAACGTCGGGCAGCTACACCAAGGGCATGGCGATTTTCACGGTGGCCAAGGGCGGCCTCATGTACGAGGCAAGCGTCGGTGGCCAGAAGTTCAACTACCAGAGCCGGTGAGCCTTGCGTGAGGGGTGCGGCCGGTTGCGCCGTCCCTCACGCGTCTTAGCTTGTCGCGGGCGCGCGAGAGCCGCGACATGACGGTTCCGATGGGAACCGCGAGCATCGTGGCGATCTCCGCGTAGCTCAGTTCCTCGACCGCCGCCAGCAGCAGTACCTCGCGCTGCTCGACCGGCAGGCGCGCCACCTGTTGCAGCAGCTCCCGCAATTCGATGCGAGCGAATTGATTGTCGTGTTCTGCGACTTGCCACACCGCCCCGAATTCGCCCTCGGAATCGAGAGAGATGTCTCCCGCCTCGCGCCAGGCCCGCGCTCGCTGGTTCAAGTAGACGTTGTGCATGATCGTGAACATCCAGGCCCGCAAATCGGTCCCGGGCTGCCAAAGCCTTTGCTTGTCCCACGCGCGCACCAGCGTGTCCTGCACGAGATCGTCGGCGCGCGTCGAGTTGCCGGTCAGCACGCGCGCGTAGCGGCGCAGCCGCGGAATGGCGGCGATCAATTCCTGTTGGGGCAGCCCGGCGGTCGCCGATGTCGCGACCGCCGGCAATGGGTTTATGTTCACGACCCGGCAATATAGAAGTAGTACATGGCGCTGTAGGGCCTGCGCACCTCTTCGCCCGCCGTCGCTGGGGTGCATCCATTTACGGGCGCCAGGCCACCGACAGTCCTTACACGCTGGACGCTTGCCGTCCGGCCAAGAACGCCGGCCCCGGAAGTCGATTTCGCGCGCAGCAACAACCAGGGGATCGCGCCGGGTTCCGGACCATCGTCTCGCGCTACCACCTCGCCGACAACCTTGCTTCCATCGCTTGCCTCCCAGGTCGGGCCCGCATAGTGCCTGCCGACCTTCCTGCCCGTCGCGTCGAACAAATCGGCTTCCGGAGCCCTGAGCACCCACTCGAATCGGTTCGCATCGTCCTTGCCGGGCTGGCATTCGTAGATCTGAACTCCAGTGGCGCGCGTTTCGAGCGATAGCGTCTGGGTTGCCGGGGCCCTGAGCTTGTCCGGCACCATCGGTACGGATGCAATCTCGAGCGTCGAACAACCTGCGACCAGCGCCAGAAGCGACGCGCCGGCAACCGTTGCGCCACCACGCGTTCTCATGATCGGCCTCCTCCACCAGGTCCCGGTCATCATTTCCGCTCGATGACTACCTCGAGATACTCGCTTGGCAGCACGAGCGTGCGATCGCCTGACTGGTTGCTGCTCTCCATGAGGGCCAGGAGTTCCAGCGTGAAGGCCGCCTGCCTCTCTGCATCGAGCGCGCCGAACGTTTTGGTCATGGGGCCATAGTAGGTGCGAAACACGTCGAGCCAGTGCGTCGCGGAGCGGTAGCGGAAGGTGAACTCGCGGCCGGTCGTCCGGATCGCGCGCGCCGTGTTGCCGAAGAGCTCGTCGAGCCTCGCCTTCGTTCCCCACAGCGCCGGCGACTTGACGCCGGGCGCCGGTGGAATGTATTTGCCGATCGTCTTGAACAGTTGTCCGATGAAGCTCTCGGGAGTCCAGTTCGCCAGGCCGATCTTGCCGCCAGGTTTGCATACGCGGGCGAGCTCGCTTGCGGCCTTGTTCTGGTTCGCGGTGAACATCACGCCGAAGGTGGACATCACCGTGTCGAATGACGCGTCAGGGAAGGGCAGGTTCTCGGCGTCGGCTTCCTGAAACTGGATCGAGTGGCCTTCGGCCTGCGCGCGCGCTCGCCCGGCTTCGAGCAGCGAGGCCACATAGTCGGTGGAGGTCACGTCGCACCAGCGGCGGGCGGCGGCCAGCGTTGCATTGCCGTTGCCGGCGGCGACGTCGAGCACGCGACTGCCCGCGCGCAGGTCGAGCGTCTCGCACAAGGTTTCACCGACGATCTGCAGCGTCGTGCCTACGACGGCATAGTTGCCCGTGGACCAGGCGGCGCGCTGGCGGATTTTGGCGGCCGCCAGATCGATGGTTGACTCGGAAGCGGCAATGACTGCGGACATGGTTGTTCTCCTTGTTGATGGGTGGGGACCTACGCTGCCTCAACGCTCGGCGCGAACGCCTTTTGGTTCATGGAGAGCTGGACGACAGAAGCTGTACGCGCACACGCTCGCGCGCCGCTGCACCCGTTGCTTCCGCGGCGATCGACGATATCTCGCTGCGGTCGAAGCCCAAATCCCGCAGCATGTGATCGTCGAGGTTCCGGAGCGCGTCGTAGGTGTCTCTTGCCTTCCGGCGTTGCCGATGACGTGCGTACGCGCGGCGGGCGAGCGCACCGATGGCGCCGATCATCGCGATGACGATTTCGCCAACCGCGAACGAGCGGTAGGCACGTGCGGCGTGATACAGCTCGTAGCTCGTGGGCCGCGCGGAGGACGGGACCGCTTGATCCTCACCGACGGGATCGTTGTCGGCCGAGGGAGTGCGCAGGATGATGATTGGCGCATCGCCGTGCGTACGTTCGGCGCGGGGCGCGAATCCTCCCGACGCAAGGGTTGCTAGCTCTATCGAATTGCGCATGGTTCTCTCCTTCAGTCGTACAGGGACATGGATTCGGGCGCCGTAGTCGGCTTGCAGATTTGCGCGACTTCGCCTCGACCGGAGCCCTGGTCGATCGAGTCGTCCGGCGACAACTGGCCGCCGACAGACGAAGGATTCGGCGGAGCCGCAGCCGATTCGGGGGTTGGCGTGCGGTCGGGCGCACTGGCGGTGGCGGTGGGCCAGAACAGGAAATGGACGGCGAACGCGACGGCCGTATAGATCGCAATGAAGATGGCGAGACGGTTCGCCGCCGTGTGGACCGGGGAACCTCCGCGCTCAGGACGGGCGCCACGACTTGAGCGTTCTGCTGCCATAAGTAACTCCTTGTCTTCCTCTTGCGCCGTAAAGAAGTCGTAGTAGAGCGCGCGGCTCCAGTGGGTGTCGACATGGGTCAACGATTTCGGTTGTTGCATTTGAATCTCCTGCGAATCAAGACACGGTGAAGTCTATCGAGCGCGTGCGTTGGCGAAATGTCAGCCAATGGCCAAATTTGTTTCCTGTGTTTCGAATGGGGCCGGCTGGAGCTTGAGATAGGCATCGACGTCCCCGGCACCTGCGACGATGACCATGCCAAACTTGCGCGCCATGCGCATGATCGGCGCGTTTCCCGACAGGAAATGCATGAAAAGCCTCTCCATGCTGCGATTGCGTGCGTACGCAACGCCACGCCTGAACAGCGCGCTGCCAAGGCCGTGGCGACGGTGGTCCGGGAGCACCGAAAGCGCGAGTTCGGCAAGATCGTCCACGAGGGCAAGATGCGCCGCGCCGACGAGCGTTTGCCGATCGTCATGGACGCCGAACACGGCGTCGTGTTCGAAGTCGATGCGATCGACGTAGGATGCGATGGCGGTGAGCCCGAACGGCGTTCCAAAGCGCAGCTGCCGGTCCTTCGCGGACAATGCGAGGAAATGCGTGACCAGCTTTGCGCGCAGGCCTTCGTTCAGGCGTTGGATAGTCAAGGTCACGATCGAGCCTCCGATGGGAATGCGGCGATGCTAGAGGACGTTGCGCCCCGTTTGAGAACGATCCGGCCACGGCGCCATCCGCCCGCGGCCAGCGCTGCGCCGCAGACCACGAGCGTGGTCGACACTCGGTCCGGGCCACCGTTGAACATGTGGCGCATCCCGACGGCCAGCGTGGTCGCGCCGATGAATCCGACCTGCAGCCAGAGGCCGCAGACGATTAGCGCACGGAGGGTGTTGTCACGCGGCTCGGACATTGGGGTCCTCAATACGGATAACGGTCCGAAGCGCCCCACGCCACGCGGTCCACATCGACACGCGTGATTCCGATGTCCTGCAACTCGCGGTCGCTCATCGTCCGGAAATCGTGGTATGCAGCGGCGGCCGCCCGTCGTCTCTCCAGCCACGCGTGCCACCGCTTCGCCATGACCCGCATGTGCCGAGCCACGGCCTGCATGGCGGAGGCGGCCATAAATAGCGCCGCGGCCGAACGGTATTGCGTCTGGTACGTGCTCATCTTTCGAATCTCCCGAAGGATCGCCAGGGGGCTAGCGATGCGTTGCAGTCTATGGGGCAGGTGCGGCAGGGGAACTTCAACGGCCGCCCCTTTTGTTTCATTTGTTTCGCGCGGCCCCGGCAGTACCAAATCGGATGGCGAATCGATCTATCCTTGCGCCTCAGGTGCCCGGAAAGGTGAGTTCCGTGACTTCCACATTGCGATTCGATAGCTGTACGATTGATCATTCCGCCCGCCGCGGGCTCTTAGGCTTGCCCGCAGAGAAGGCTCGAGGGAGTGAAAGGGAGACCGTGAGTCCCAAGGCCACGATTCTGGTCGTCGATGACGAGCCGGACGTACGCGACGTGCTGGTCGAATACTTCGCCACGCACGGGTACGCGGTCATGGGCGCTGAAAACGCCGGCGCCGCGAAGGAGCTCGCGGCCGAGCACGCCATCGACCTGGCGCTGGTGGACATCCACATGCCCGGCGAGGACGGCCTGAGCCTCGCCCGGCACCTGCGCGAGCGCTACGCGGCGATCGCGATCGTCATGCTCACTTCCGCCGCAACGGTCGTCGATCGGATCGTCGGCCTCGAGATGGGCGCCGACGATTACGTTCCCAAGCCGTTCGACCCCCGTGAGCTGCTGGCCCGGGTCAAGAGCGTGCTGCGCCGCACGTCGGCCGCCAGGCGCGCGGACCTTGGCGCGCAACGCGTGCGCATCGGTCGCTGCGTGCTCGACATCGCCGCGCACCGTCTAAGCGATGAGAGGGGCATCGAAGTGTTGATGACCCCGCTCGAATTCGACCTGCTGAAGGCGCTGGCGGAACACCCCAACCGACCCCTGTCGCGCGAACGCATCCTCGGTCTCAGCCAGCAGGACTGGGACCCATTCGACCGCAGCGTGGACCTGCGCATCATGCGGTTGCGCAAGAAGATCGAGCCCGATCCGGCGCATCCGAGATTCATCAGGACCATACGCAACGAGGGCTACATCTTCGTCCCGGATGGGGAGTGACCACCCAATGAACACGATCTTTCGCGCGACAAGGCAGCTTGGCCTCCTCGCATGTGCGGCGATGCTGCTCGCGCTCTGCGGTTGCAGTCGCGCGGACCGGAAGCCGCGCTGCGCATCGGCACCAATGTCTGGATCGGGAGCGAGCCGCTCTACCTGGCGCGGGAACTGGGTCGCCTCGATCCTGCGACCGTGCAGCTCGTCGAGTACCCGTCGGCAAGCGAAGTCCTGCGCGCCTTCCGCAACCAGGCCATCGACGGCATGGTCATCAGCCTGGATGAGACGTTCGAACTTGCCGCGGACGGATTCCAGCCGCGGATCATCCTGGTGGTCGACGTGTCCCACGGGGCGGACGTGGTCGTGGGCCGCCGCGGTATGCGGACGATGCACGACCTCAAGGGCAAATCGGTCGCTGTCGAAAGCAGCGCGCTTGGCGCATTCGTGCTGAGCCGTGCGTTGGCCCTCAATGGCATGCAGGCGAGCGATGTCAACGTCGTGCACCTCGAGTCGAACGAGCAGCCGACGGCGTTCGAAAAGGGGCAAGTGGACGCCGCCGTTACGTTCGACCCTTATCGCGCGCAGTTCCTCAAGGCCGGTGCCAAGACCTTGTTCGACAGCACGCAGATTCCGGGCGAGATCGTCGATCTCCTGGCGGTGCGCGCGGATGTCCTCGAAAAGCGCCCGAAGGCCATCCAGGAGCTGCTCACTGGCTGGTTCGGCGCGATCGACTACATGAAGAGCGAACCCGCGGACGCGGCGCGGCGGATGGGGATTCGCCAGCAGACGACGGGAGAGCAGTTCCTGCAGGCGCAGCAGGGCCTCAAGGTGCCGTCCCGAGAAGAGAACTTGCGGATGCTGGGTGGAGCGACCCCCGAGCTGGTGATGAGCCGGCCGCAGGCTGATGACGCTGATGGTGGACGCGAAGCTTTTGCGCGCCGAAGTCGGCATCGAAGGCCTGCTTGCACCCGGACCGCTCGCGGACCTGTCGAGATGAGCGCCGCCGGGCCGTCCCAAGGCGTGAATAGCGGCCCCTCGGGGGGCAGCGCAGCGGCGACAGCCGCAAGCGTGGGGGTCCAATGAGCGGTAGCGCATAGTGTCGATGCGATTCCCGGCGACGCTCAATGTCACGGTCCCGCTCATCCTGCTGGGCTTCGCCGCGATCCTCAGTGCGGTGAACATCCTCTATCACGTGCCGCAGGCCGAGCGCGAGGCGGAGGAGGAGAGCCGCAACCGGCTGACGCAGGAGCTGTCGCGTCTGCAAAGCACGGTCGAGTACCTGCTGCTCAAGGGCGATACGGCGGCCGCTCAACACGAAATTGCGGTGCTCGCACACAGCAACGATGTCGTGGTTGCCGCGCTTGACGGACGACCGGAACGCGGTCATCGCCGCGACGCGACGCGCATGGCTGGGCCGGCAGATCGAGGATGTATTGCCGCAGTTCGACTTCGCGCAGGCAGCCCTGCCCATTCGCGAACGTCGTGCGGGGATGGTCATCGACTCGAAGGGCAACGAACTCTTGGGCTACGCAGGCATCCTGACGGGAAGCGAGCGCGAAGAGTTGCGGCCGTCGCGAACCGGTTCGCTGTTCGTCGCCTACGACCTGAAGCGTTACAAGGCGGAAGCTCGCGCGCAGGTGCTGCGGCAGTCGCTCTACTGGGCCGGATGGGTTACCGCGCTCGCGCTGGTCATGTGGCTGGTCTTCCATTTCCTGCTGGCCCGGCGCACGGCAAGGCTCGTGCACGCCGCCGAGCAGCTGGCGGCGGGAAATCTGACCGCTCGCAGCGGCCTCAAGGGGACGGATGAGCTTGGCCGACTGAGCCGCGCCTTCGACGCCATGGCGCTCGCCATCGCCACCGACATCACCGAGCGCAAGCGCTCCGACGAGGCGCTGCGGGTGTCGGAGGCCAGTTATCGGGCGATTTTCGACGCTGCCGAGGATGCGATCTTCGTGATCGGCATCGAAACCGCTGCCATCGTGGACGCCAATCCGCGCGCCTGCGCCGCGTTTGGCTACAGTCGCGCGGAGTTCCGGCAGATCGATCTCGGCCAGCTCGGTTCCGGTGTTTACCCGCACAACCAGCAGGGCGCGATGGAACTGTTCGCGCGTGCCGTATCGGGGGAACAGCTGCGCGTCGAATGGCATGGCAAATACAAGGGCGGCGAATTGCGCTGGCAGGAGGTGTTCGGCAAGCGCGTGACCATCGGGGGGCGCGATCGGATTCTCGCGCTCGCACGGGACATCACCGACCGCAAGATGGCCGAGGAGGCGCTACGCGCGAGCGAAGAGCAGTATCGCTCGATGTTCAATGCGTCGATCGACGGGCTGGCGCTGTGGAACGCCGCCGGCGAAATCGTCGATGCCAATCCCGCGCTGCTGAAGATGTACGGCTACAGCCATGGCGAGTTCTCCGCATTGCCGCCGGACAGCTGGATCGGCCCGTCTTATGCTCCCGAGTTTCTGCGAGCCGTCGCCGAGGGAGATGCGATTCACGCCGAGGTGACTGAGACGCGCAAGGACGGGTCCGCATTGGAACTCGAATTGCACGGGATTCCGATGCAATACCGGGGTGAGCCCCATGTTCTGACGATCGCGCGCGACATCACGGAGAAGAAGCGCTCCACGGAACAATTGACGCGCCAGCGCGAATCCTTGTACCAGCGCGAAAAGCTCGCCGCGCTCGGTTCACTGCTGGCAGGTGTCGCGCACGAGCTCAACAATCCCCTTTCGGTCGTCGTCGCCCGTGCAGTGATGCTCGAGGAGCAAGGGGATCCGGCCACCCGGACTGCGGCGCTGAAGATCCGCAGCGCGGCGGAGCGGTGTGGCCGCATCGTGCGAACCTTCCTTGCCATGGCCCGGCAGCAGCAGCCCGAACGCGGTCCGGTCGCGATCAACGACGTGGTGTCGGCGGCACTCGACATCACGAGCTATGCCATCCACACGAGCAGCATCGACGTAGAGCTGGACCTTGCCGCGGGCATTCCGCTCATCCTGGCCGATGCCGACCAGCTCCACCAGGTCTTGCTCAATTTGATCGTCAACGCGCAGCAATCGCTGCAGGACCAGCCCGCGCCGCGCCGCATACGAATAGCCAGCGCCTTCGACAAGGGCGCCAAGGCGATCCGCGTGACGGTGGCCGACAACGGTCCGGGCATCCCGGCCCACCTTCGCGCACGGGTATTCGAGCCGTATTTCACCACCAAGCCCACCGGCGTCGGGACGGGCGTCGGTCTGGCCGTGAGCCTTGGCATCGTCGAGGCCCACGACGGCACGCTTGCCGTCGAATGTCCGAACGAGGGCGGCGCCATATTCACGATTACGCTGCCCGTCGGTGCCGTGGAAGTGCCCGATGCCGGTACCAGGCCGCCGGTGGAGGCGAGTGCCACTCAACGCGCCATTCTCGTCGTCGATGACGAGGCGGACATTCGCGAAGCGCTGGCCGACATCCTGACCAGTGCGCAGCATCGGGTCGTGACGGCTGGTTCGGGGCGCGAAGCGCTGGAACGGATGGCGGTGGACCACTACGACGTGATCCTGACCGATATCCGCATGCCCGACCTCGATGGTCGCGCGCTGTACGAGGAGATTGCGCGGCGCTGGCCTGCGCAAGCGGGGCGCGTCGTCTTCGTAACGGGGGACACCCTTGCTTCTGCGTTGCGCGAGTTCGTCGAGGAAAGCGGCCGCCCGGTGATCGAGAAGCCGTTCCTTCCCAGCGAGGTTCGCCGCCTGGTAGCAGAACTGGCGGCAATCGGCAAAGGGGCGCCTGCCGACTGACGATCGCCGCGCCGCACGCTCGACGCGCCGGCGCAACGACGGCATCCGCGATCGACTTCGTTCGTTCGCTCGAAACAATCGAAACCAAACTCGGCGTGCGGCGAAATAGCGTCGCCATGCCTGCTGGCTAGACTGCAGTGGTCCGATGATTTCCCACACTGCAATGGCCGCGCTGACCGATTCCTTTGGACTGATCACGTCCACCCGCGATGCAGACCTGCTCGAGTGTTTCGAGCAAGCGCTCGCGAGTCTTTTCCGCGGCGACGGCAACGCGGTGCCTGCGATCGAGCACGCGTTGCTGCGCGATCCGTCGTTCGCCGCTGGCCACTGCCTGCGCGCGGGCGCGTTGATACTGAGCGGCGCCGACGCGCGCTCGGCGGCACTGGCTGCGTCGATCGACGCGATCGAGCGCAACCCCGACGCCAGCGAGCGCGAGCGCCGGCATGGCGTTGCGGCGCGCTACTGGCTGGACGGCAAGGTCCAGCGCGCACTGACCGTCTATGGCGAGTTGCTTCGCGACTACCCTCGCGATCGGCTTGCGCTGCTGGTGGCCCACGGCCTTGATTTTCGCCTCGGCCAGCGCACGATGCTACGCGACCGCGTCGCCGCGGTCCTGCCGCATTGGGATGCCAGAGACGCCGAATACGGCTACGTGCTCGGCATGTACGCGTTCGGACTGGAAGAGACGGGCCTGTACGATCGCGCGCTGGCTGCGGCCTACAAGGCGCTCGAACTCGTCCCGGACAACGCGTCGGCTGTCCACGTGGTTGCCCATGTGCTCGAAATGAGAGGGCCGCCCGAGAAGGGAATCGCCTGGCTCCGCGGCACGCAGCCGATCTGGATCGGGAACGCGGCGTTTCGCATCCACCTGGCATGGCACCTTGCGCTTTTCCAGCTCGACGCTGCCGGTACCGTGGGCGCGCTCACCACGTACGACGAGCTGATTGCACCCCAGCTCGATGGCAGCAACAGCGGATTGATCGATGCCTCGGCGCTCTTGTGGCGCCTGGAACTCTGCGGGACTGGATCGCAACGGCGGTGGCGCGAAGTCACCGGCCTGTGGCTGCGCCAGCGCTCGATCGGCAATCGTGCCTTCGAGCTCATGCACGCAGTCATGGCACTCGCGGCGTCGAAGCAGCACGCGCTCGCGCAACGTCTGGCGCGCCGGCTGAAGGTGGACGCCACACTGCGCGCCCGCAGCGGGAACGAGGAACTGGCGCTGGCAGAGCCTTTGATGAGCGCCATCATGGCCTTCTGCCGCGGCGACTACGACAATGCCGTCGCATCGATTTCGGCGATACGGTCCGCGGCTGACCGATGCGGCGGCAGCGTCGCGCAATGCGACCTCATTCACTTGACGCTGCTCGAGGCCGCGCTGCGCGGCCGCAGGGGGCGGCTGGCGCGAACGCTCGCCGAAGAGCGCACGGCGCGGAAACCGGCAAGTCGTCTCAACCGCTGGCTCGAGGCGCGCGCGTTGACGCAGGAAACGGCCGCGCCGGCAGCCTGAGCGCGCGGCGCGCGATTGTGCGGTGTCACGCGACTCGACTCGTGGCGCGGCCGCGCGCAACAAACGAAACAAAAGTGGCCCAACGCTGAAGTCCTTCTGCCGCACGTCGCCCCTAGACTCGCATGACCTCGAACGCAGTCGCCGGGGAGTGGAAGTGTCAGTCCTTCATCTCAAGGAACGAAACATGAACCGCTACGAACCTAGCTTGCCTCGCGCCGCATTGGGAATGACCGCAGTCGCGATGGCCACGATCACGATGGTCGTTCTGGTGGCGCTGCGCGACGCTCGAATCAGTGAGCGCCGACCGGCAAGTGCTGGCAGCCGTAAAGATCGCCCTGGCCTCGGTCCGACGCGCGGCAACCTGACCGTCGCAAACACACAAAGCCGACTTCACCCAAGGAGAGATCAATGCAAATGCAAGCCGTCGAACAAGGCGTCGAAACAAACAGCTACATGAAGTGCATCGCGAACTCCAAGCGAATCCGCTGGGATATCGACAGCGACGTCATCCGCGGCCGAAGCTTCGATTTCACCAAGAGGTTCCTGCCCGATGGGCTGTCCAGGGTCGATCGACTGGAGTTCCTCAGCGCGAACGACCGGCGCCTGCTGAGCCAGATCCAGGGCCGCACCTACGCCAACATGTTCGGCCTGGTCGAGCGCTTCATCGCCGCCAAGGTGCTGGATGTGAGCCGCGAACACACGCTGGGGGACCAGTACGCGCTGGAGGCGCTCGTTCGCTTCGCGGACGAGGAGATCAAGCACCAGGAGCTGTTCCGGCGCATCGAGCGCATGTGTGCCGAGGGCATGCCCGATGGATACACGTTCGTGCCGGAACCGAATGCCGTCGCGTCGGTCGTGCTCGCGAAGTCCACTTGGGCGGTGCTCGCCCTGACCTGCCACATCGAGCTCTTCGTGCTGGCGCACTATCGCGAGAGCATCGACACCGAGGCCGACGTGTCCGAGCTCTGGAAGGACGTGTTCCTCTACCACTGGAAAGAGGAATCGCAGCACGCGATCATCGATGAACTGGAGTGGCGCCGCGAGCACGCAAAGCTTTCGCCGCACGAGTCGGACCACGCCGTGACCGATCTGATCGAGCTGGTCGGCGCCGTGGACGGCCTGCTGCAGGTGCAGGCGCGCGCCGACGCCGACTACTTCCTCAGGGTGTGCGGCCGTTCGTACTCTGCCGGACGACGCGGAACGGATCCGTGCCGGCGTGCTCGCCGCCTACCGCTGGCAGTACATCGTCTCGGGTGTCCAGGAGCCGCGATTCAGCCAGGCACCTCGGCAGCATGATCACCAAGGACCAGGCGACGCGCATCGGCGAAGCCCTGGCGCCGATCATGTAACCGGTGCGTTGCGCGCGCTGCGGCCAGAATCCGCGGCTGCGGCGATTGCAATACCCATCTTCAAACAAGGAGTGACGATGAGCCAGATGTACCAAGGGAGCTGCTTTTGCGGGGCGGTCGAAGTCACCGTCACCGGCGAGCCTGTCGCAGCGGGATATTGCCACTGTTCGTCCTGCCGAAGCTGGTCAGCCTCGCCGGTCAACGCATTCAGCCTCTGGAAACCCGAGGCCGTGACGTTCACGCAAGGCGAAGGCAATGTCGGCGTCTACCGCAAGACGGAAAAGAGCCATCGAAAGTTCTGCAAGGTCTGTGGCGGCCACTTGCTGACGGACCATCCGCTGTGGGGAGTGGTGGACGTGTACGCGGCGACGATTCCGACCTACCGGCACGAGCCGAAGCTTCACGTCAATTACGCGGAGACGGCGCTGCGCATGCAGGACGGCCTTCCCAAGATGAAGGACATGCCGAAGGAGATGGGCGGATCCGGCGAAACGCTGCCGGACTAAACGATGAAGTGACCTGGTCAAGCGGCCAAGGCATCGCCTCGGCAGCTTGGCCGCCACCGGTGAAGGGAAGGAGCCAACCGCGCAGCCGTATGGAGCCGCGATCAGGGCGCCGCGCCGGCAAAGAAAGGGATTGACAAAAAGCACGATCGTTCGTATAGTCGCCGCCATGGGCAAAGGCGACGACACGCGAGCGGCAATCCTGGAAGTCGCTCTGGCGCAGGCCAGTGAACGCGGCTTCGAGTCGCTGACGATCGGCGCGCTCGCCGATCGCGCGGGCCTGTCCAAGAGCGGCCTTTTCGCCCACTTCGGTTCACGCGAGGAGCTGCAGGTCGCCGCGATCGAGGCGGCGGCGGCGCGCTTTCACCGAAACGGTATTCATGCCTGCGCTCAAGGCGAAGCGCGGCGTGCCTCGGCTTGCGCGCGCTCTTCGACAACTGGCTCGACTGGGCCGCGCGGAGCGGCTTGGCACACGGGTGCCCGATGCACGCGGCGGCGGTGGAATTCGACGATCGGCCGGGGCCGGCGCGCGAGGCCGTGAAAGAGCACTTCGCCCGGCTCGAACGGGAATTGGGCCGCGCCGTCGAACTGGCCGTCGGCCAGGGACATTTGCGCGCCGATCTCGACGTCGACCAATTCGTCTTCGACCTGATGGGCATCATCTTCGCGTACAACCATGGCGCGCGCCTGTTCGATGCCGCACGGGCCGGGTCCCGCGCGCGCGCGGCCTTCGAGCGGCTCATCGCGGCCGCCGCATTGTCCACTTAGTCTCCACTTAGCCTTCCCGAAGGAGAGTTCATGAACGCCACGTTGGCTTCGTCGTTAAATAGCACGATCGTGCGGTCACGCGCGTCGTTGTGGTCGTTGATTCGCGCCTATTTCGCGATCGCCTCGCGCGTCGTGCCCGCGCTCGCGCGCACCCAGGCCGAGCAGTTGTTCACGATGCCGCCGCGTTACGTCGGCCGCCGCGCGCATCCCGTCGATGCAAGGCGCGAAACAGTGATCGCCGGCAGGCACTCTCTTGCGGTGTGGCAAGCGGGACCGCAGTCCGCGAGGGCCGTTTTGCTCGTTCACGGCTGGGGCGGCCGCGGCGTGCAGATGGGAAGCTTCGTGGCGCCGCTGCTCAAGTCCGGGTACCGCGTCGTCTGGTTCGATCAGCCGGGCCATGGCGAAAGCGGTGCGCGGTCCCGTCGCGTTGCCGGACTTCGTGCGCGCATTGGAAGCGCTCACGGTTACGCACGGGCCCTTCGAGGCGGCCATCGGCCACTCGCTCGGCGCGGCGGCGTTGGGACTCGCGATGCGCCGCGGATTGGCGCCCGGACGCGTCGCCTTGCTGAGCTCGCCGGCTTCGATCAACGAACACGCGCACAATTTCGCGCGGCTGCTGGGCATCACGCCGCGGATTCGCGAAGCGATGCGCCGCCGTCTCGAGAACCGTTACGGCGTCCCGTTCGCGGAAATCGACCGCATCGGCGAACTCGAACGCCTGCGCGTGCCGGCGCTGTTCGTCCACGATAGTGACGACACCGAGATTCCGTTCGAACACGCGCTGCGCTTGTCTGATCGGATGCCGGGCGCGAGGCTCATCAAGACCTACGGACTCGGCCATTTCCGGATCCTGCGCGATCGCGCGGTCGTCCGGTCGGTGGTCGATTTCGTCGCCGGTCACGTCGCTGGGCTGCCCGCCGAACTGCCGGTGCTCCCTCGGCCGGCACCGATGTATTGAATGCGCCTCAGCCAGCCTCCAGCAGCACGACGCTGCCCTGGCCGCCGTCGGCGCAGATGCTGACGATCGCGCGTTGTCCCGCCGGCCGGCTTGCGAGCTCCTTCACGGTCTGACTCAGGATGCGCGCACCCGTAGCGCCGAAGGGATGGCCGAGCGCAACGCTGCCGCCGTTCGGATTCATGCGCTCGCGCGGAAATGCGCCGAAGGACTGATCGACGCCCGCTTTGTTGCGCAGGAAGTCGGGACTTTCGAGCGCCTTGATGTGGAAGAGCACCTGCGCGGCGAAGGCCTCATGGATCTCCCAGAGGTCGATATCGGCGTAGGTCAGGTGGTTGCGAGCAAGAAGGCGCGGGATGGCGAAGGCGGGCGCCATCAGCAATCCTTCTGTTCGCAAGTCGATGGACGCGATTTCCCAATCGACGAGCCTGGCTCGGGGAATGTTCGGCGGGCAGCTTGGCGAGACCCGTCGCCGACGCGACCCAGAGGCTTGCGGCGCCGTCGGTCAGCGGTGACGAATTGCCGGCGCTCAACGTGCCTTTCCCGCTGCGATCGAAACTGGGCGGCAGCTTCGCCAATCGTTCCAGCGACGTGTCACTGCGCGGAATGTTGTCGCGGCGAAAGTCGCCGACGGGTATGACCAGGTCGTCGAAAAAGCCGTGTTCCCATGACGCGACGGCGTGCTTGTGACTGTCCAGCGCGACGGCATCCTGCGCGTCGCGACCAACGTTCCACTCCTTGGCGGTGATCTCCGTGTGCTCGCCCATGCTCATGCCCGTCGTGCGGTTGCTGATGCTCGGGATGTAGAGCTTGATGTCCCGCGCTTTCAACTTCGCGACGTGCGACGCTTTCTGTCCGAACGAGCGCGCTTGCCGGAACCTGCGCAGCCAGTCGGACAACGATTGGCCCAGGCCGAGCTGGATACGCGTCAGACTCTCCACGCCACCGACCAGCGCGAGATTGCGGCTCACGCCGTCGATCATTCCGGCGGCTTCGATGGCGCCGATCATGCTGGTCGAGCATGCCATGACCGTCGAGAATGCCGGGATCGTAGGCGAGACGCCCGCGTCCATCAGCACTTCGCGCGCGATGTTGCTCCACGTGAGGTTGGGCACGACCGTGCCCCACACGGCAAAGTCCGGGGTCTCGCCGCGCAGTTCGCCGATCATGTGGCGGACCACGGGGACGGACAGGCCGATCGCGTCGAATGCGGCGAGCGGACCATCGGCTTTCGCGAAGGGCGTGCGGACACCTGCGGCAAACCAGACGTCGCGGTCGTTTGTGGTCATGAGTCCTCCGTCAATTCTTCCCGCCATAGCGCTCGGTGCGGATCCGCGCCTCGGGCACGTCCTCCAGCACCAGGCTCGACGTCGCCGCTTCGACGAAATCGTTGGAGCCGCAAACGTAGACCATGTTTCGCCGCGAGGCCCCAGCGAGTGAGCACGTCGCGCAGCAGCGCCCGATCGATGCGCCGGCCGAAGTCGTCCCGCCGCTGCCTTGGCCCGCGCGTGGTCGTGATGATCAGCGTGAAGTCCGGCTCATGCGCTTCAATGTCCAGCAACTCGTCCCGGAATATCAACTCGTCCCATGTGCGCGCCGAATAGACGAGAAGTACCGGCGCCTTCGGCCGCGAGACGCGCCAGTCGCGCGCGATCGCCATCAGCGGCACGACGCCCGATCCTCCGCCGATCAGCAGTATCGGTCCGCCGTCCTGGGCGCGCCAGACGAAATGGCCGCCGATCGGTCCGCGCAGCTCGATCGTGTCGCCGGGCCGCGCAACTTCATGAAAGTACGGCGAGACTTCGCCGTCGTCGAGCCGCTCGATCACGAGTTCGACGGATGCGGCGCCGGGCGCCGACGCGATCGAGTAGCTGCGCTGCGCCTGGTACCCGTCGGGCGCCGTAAGCCGGACGTCGACATGCTGACCGGCGATGGTGCGGGCCGAGCGGAGCGCCGAAGTAAACACTGACGACGCGCGGCGTCTGCGGCACGATGCGCTCGATCACCGCTTCCTGCCAACGTGCGGGCGCAGCGGCGGGAATCGCCGCCATCATGGATCGTTCGTGTAGCGCTGCTCGCGCCAGGGATCGCCGTACATGTGGTAGCCGCGCAGCTCCCAGAAGCCGGCTTCGTCGCGCGCGTGTGAAGCGCAGGCCCCTGATCCATTTCGCGCTCTTCCAGAAATAGAGATGCGGAACGAGCAGCCGCGCGGGCCCGCCGTGTTCCGCTTCGAGCGGCGCGCCCCCAAAGCGCGTCGCGATCATCGCCTTGCCGCCGACCAGGTCCGCGACCGGCACGTTGGTGTCGTAGTCGTCGTGCGACAGCGCCAGAAGCCAGGCGGTGGGCGGCGCAATCGCCGGCGGCCGCGAGGAGATCGTCGACGGTGACGCCTTGCCAGGTCGTGTCGAACTTCGACCACTTGGTGACGCAGTGGATGTCGCCGCGCCACGTCGTCTGCGGCAGCGCTTCGAATTCCGGCCCAGCTCCAACTGACCATCGGCCGCGGCCCGTTGCTGATCGTGAATCTTCCAGCTCGCGCGGTCCACGCGCGGCGTCGGGCCCTTTGGCGAGCACCGGAAAGTCGTCGGTCTGGTATTGACCCGGCGGCAGCCGCCGCGCGGCGGCGTCCGTTGGCCGGCGACCGGAAAATCCGCGTGTGGTCATCCTGGGTTCTCCTGTCGGTTCACGTTTCGCGGTCGGCAAGCCAATGCGACGATTGCGTCGTCGTGCCCTCGACCAGGTATTGCTTGGCGTTCTGCTGGATTGCGCGATCGGCGACGCTCACCCGCTCGTGCTGGCGCAGGTGCTCGAGCCACGACTCGTCCATGAAGGCCTCGATGAAGCGGGACGGATCCGCCGAGTCGTGGAAGAGCTCCCAGAAATAGGCGCCATTGCGCTTGCGCATTTCGCGCACGCCATGCATCGCCGTGATGAACTCCTTGCGCTTGTCGGATTGCACGCGATACAGGATGGACACCATGACGGGTCCGCTGTCGGGCTCCGGCGTCTCGGCCAGGACCGGCGCCGCCCAGTCGAGCGACGGCCTGAAGTCGAGCACTTCGTGTTGACCCAGCTTGAATCGCCAGGTCAACGCGATGGCGGCCAGCATGCCCAACGCCGCCGTCGTGAGCGCGGCCGGAATGCCGATCCGCGTCGCGACCTGCCCCCACAGGATGCTGCCCAGCGCCATGCCGCCCATGAAGATGACGACGAACGCGGCCAGTCCGCGCGCGCGCACCCATGCAGGCAGCGTCATCTGCGCGGAGACCTGGAGCGCCGACAGAATCGAAATCCAGGCGACGCCGGTGGCGAGCATGGCTACGGCCAGCAGGCCGATATTCTGCACGTGGGCGAGCGCGAGGGCGGCCAGCGCGTAGAGCGCGCTCGCACCCGCGACCAGGACATCGCGCGAGACCGCCGCCCGCACCCGCGGCAGCAGCACCGCCCCGGAAACGGCACCGACACCGATACACGTGAGCAGCAGCCCGTAGATCTCCGGACCGCGCCCCAGCTCCTGGCGCACGATCAGCGGAAACAGCGACCATGTGGCGGCTGCGAACACGAAAAAGGCGCTGCCGCGAACGAGCACGATCTGCAGCGCGCGCGTGTGCATGACGAAGCGCATGCCGACGCGAATGGCGCTTAAGAACCGCTCCGCCGGCAGCGCGCTCTTGTGGTGCTCGCGCCGCCACCGCAGCAGCACCGCCAGGATGCCGATATACGACAGCGCGTTGAGCATGAACACCAGCCACGCGCCGACCGCGGCCACCAGCAGTCCCGCGATGGCAGGACCGATCGCGCGCGACACATTGATGGCGATGCTGTTGAGCGCGACCGCGGCCGGCATGTCCTCGGCGGGAACGAGATCGGGAACGATGGCCGCCCATGCCGGCATCATCATCGCCGAGCCTAGGCCGAGCGCGAAGACGAATCCGATCAGGGCCCAGGCCGTGGTCAGTCCCAGCAGCGTCAGGACGGCGAGCGCGCCGGCAACGACCATCAGGTAGATCTGGATGCCGATCAGCAGCCGCCGGCGGTCGACGATGTCGGCCAGCGCGCCCGCGGGCAACGCGAGAAGCATCACCGGAAAGCTGTCGGCGGCCTCGACCAGCGCGACCATCGACGGCGACGACGAAAGCGACGTCATCAGCCAGCCGGAGCCCACATCCTGCATCCACGTGCCGACGTTCGAGACGATCGTGGCGATCCACAGGCTCCGGAAGAGCGCGTTGTGCAGCGGACTCCACGCGGAACGCTCGGCGGGTGCCGCCGGCTGGCAAGGTGCGGACGGCGCGGTATTCAATGGGCTTTCCCGATGCCGGTCAAGGGGCGATCATCGCAGCGCGGCCTTCGCGGCGTCAATCGGAATTCCGGCGCCGAATGAGCCTTCATGAATGACCCTTCGTGCAACGTGCCAATTTCGTCAAAACAGTACGACGCGCGACGTGGCGTCCGCATCGCCAATGCGCGCGGACTTGATGTAAATTGCCATTCGATTACGTTCGCTACCAGGGAAATTCATGCATACCGTCAAGGATGGTTTTCGCGCTTCGGCATGGGCCGCGTTCGGATGTCTCGCGGCGCTGATGATTTCCGCCGCAGCGGGCGCTGCCGACTTCGGTCCGGGATTCAAGACGAAGGCGGTGGCCGTCGACGGAGGAACGGTCAGCGTGACTGTCGGGGGCGGCGGACCGCCGGTTGTACTGATCCACGGCTATGCCGAAACCTCGCGGATGTGGAAGCCGCTGGCGAAGGTCCTGGCGCCGCAATTCACGATCATCGCGCCCGACCTGCCCGGCATCGGCGACTCGTCGATTCCCAGTTCCGGCATCGACATGAAGATCTCCGCCGAGCGCGTACACGCAGCGGTGAGATCGCTGGGCTACACAAAGGTGCGTGTCGTCGGGCACGACATCGGATTGATGGTCGCATACGCGTATGCCGCGATGTACCCGCAGGAGGTCGAGAAGCTCGCGCTCATGGACGCTTTCCTTCCCGGCGTCGCTGGCTGGGAGGCCGTCTACAACAATCCGGCGATATGGCACTTCCGGTTTTACGGAGCGACGCCGGAAGCGCTGGTCAAAGGCCGCGAACGCACGTATTTCGAGCATTTCTGGAACGATTTCGCCGCCGACAAGGCGCATTCGATTCCCGAGTCGGACCGGCGCGCGTATACGCAGGCCTATTCACGTCCGGGCCGGATGGCTGCCGGCTTCGCCTACTTCGCGTCGTTTCCCAAGACGGCGACCGATTTCGCGGAACTGGCGAAGACGAAACTTGCGATGCCGGTGCTGTCGATCGGCGGCGGGAAGGCGAACGGCGATGCGCTCGGAAAACAGGCCAAACTCGTCGCGTCGGACGTGACGGTGGTCATCCTTGTGGACACCGGCCACTGGATCCTGGAAGAGCGTCCCGACTGGACCATCGACGCGCTCGTCACGTTCCTCAAGTAATCGCGCCGGTCGGCGGCGACCGGGGAGAACGCCATGGCAAATTCGGCATCACTGCTCGACGAGTTGCGCACCCAGTACGAGGCGGCGCGCCAGACGACGCACGAGCATTCCGACGTCGAGGATTTCCAGGCAATCGATGCGCGGCTGCGCAAGGCATTTCGCTGGCTGGAGAAGGCGATCACCTACCTGGATGGCCTCAAGCCCGCCATCGAGCACCGCTTCGATCTCGGCCATGGACTGGTCTTTGAGTCGCCGCGGTTCTCGCACGGCTCGGTCGGGCAGCACGAGCGCCGCATCACCGGCTTTCCGGTGCTCGACGAAATCAACCTCTATTATGAGATTACGGCAGCCAGGCCGCTGTCGCTCGACGTCGCGCCCGGCGGGGTCGTGCTCGCCGAAAAGGCGCTCGACGACGCGGGATTGCAATACACCAGCCGGCGCGTCGAGGATGCCGACGGCGCGCTGCGCAAATGTTCGATATCAGTGCCGCCCGCCATTCCCGCGGCCGTCGCGTTTCGTGCCGACTATCAAACCGGACTGGTGATGACGACGCTGGTCAACGTCGACCGTCTCGAACGCGTGACGCTGGAATTCCACAGCAACGCGATCGACGAGCCCGTCCTCGAAGACCTCGTTCGCCTGATCCTCGGCCGCGACTCCGCGTTCCTGCGCCGCGCGCCGCTTGCAGGGCTCCACGGCCGTCCGGCGGCCGGTTGAGTCGCCGATGGATCGACTGGCCACGCTGTTCGCCGAATATGGATTGTCGTTTGTTTTCGGCGCCGTCTTCGTCGAGCAGTTGGGACCGCCCATTCCGTCGGGTCCGCTGCTGATCGTCGCCGGCGCGCTGGCCAACGAAGGGCGCGTGTCAGCGGCTTTGGTCGCCGGCGTGGCGTGGATCGCCTGCATGCTGGGCAAGGTCGCGTTATACGCCGTCGGCGGCCGCTATGGCGTCCAGACGCTGGGCACGTTGTGCCGGTGGTCGATGTCGCCGATTTCCTGCATCGACAATGCCAACGGCAAATTCGAGCGCTGGGGACCGCCGCTCTTGATTCTCGCCGAGTTCATTCCCGGCGTCAGGACGCTCGCGCCCGCGCTGGCCGGCGCGCAGAAGCTCCGCCCGTCGGCATTCCTGGTTTACAGCGCGCTGGGTTCCGCGCTGTGGGCGGGGTTCTACATCGGCATCGGCCTCGTGTTCCGCAATCAGATCGGGCGGGCGTTGGCGTTGCTCGAGCAATTCGGCAAGGCTGCGTTGGCCGGCATTGTGGTCGCCATCGGCGTGTATTTCTTCGCCCGGTGGTTGCGACGCCGGATGTCGCTCAAGACACCGGCGTAGCGCACCGGCCAGGCGAATTTGTCAGGGGCTGGAACTCGTCTGCAGCGAGACGAGCCGCGCGATGATCACCGCCGGATAGAGCTGGCCGACGAGGGCCTCCAGCATCGCAAGCGACCGCGCTCCCTGTGTAACCGGTGCGATGTCGCCATAGCCGACCGTCGTCAGCGTGACAAAGCTGAAGTAGACCCATTCGGCGAGTCCCGAATCGTCCGCCGGACGCACGGTGAACGAGTCCGGCGATATCGTCTCCACGACGTGATAGGCGACCGCCCACAAGAGTCCCAGCAGCAGATACAGGACGACGGCGCCGAACACGCGGTCGCCGATCGCGCGGCCCGACGCGAACACGTTGATGCCCACGGCGAACGCCAGCAGGACGAACGCACCCAGCGCCGAGAGGTTACGGAGCATGGGAACCTTCGTCGCGGGCGCGAGCACTTCTGTCCACCCCACGATGAGGACGAAAGTCGTCAGCGTTGCAAGCACGATGGCCAGCCGGCGATGGTCGGCGACCGCCGCGACGCCGCTGACCAGGATCAGCGTCATCAGGACGTCGGAAACCAGGTACCGTGTCGTCCCGTTGGGAATGAAGGCGGGAATGACGAAGACCGTGGCCACCAGAGCGCACAGCAGGATGGCCATGCCGCTTTCGCGCACCCACCGCAATCCCGCCACGCGGTCAACCACGAGGAATCCGAATCATCAAGTCCTCCGATACATGGCCGGCGCGAAATTCGCGATCAGCGCGATTGCGACAGCGCGTGTTCGAGATCGGCGATCAGGTCGCCCGCGTCTTCGACGCCCACCGAGAGCCGCAACAGGTCCGGCGGCGCGGGCGTCCCGGCGCCTTCGACGCTGGCGCGATGCTCGACCAGGCTCTCGACGCCGCCCAGCGACGTGGCGCGTTTCCACAGCTCGACATGGGCCGCCGTCGCGATGGCCGCGGCTTCGCCCGAAGCGGCCGAATCATCGGCTCCGCGAACGCGAATCGACATCATGCCGCCGAAACCGCCGCGCATCTGCTTCGCAGCCGTGGCATGGCCGGGAAACGACGGCAGTCCCGGATAGAGCACGTCGCGGACTCGCGGATGTTGCGCGAAGTGCTCGGCGATCGCCTGCGCGCTGGCGCACGCCGTGCGCACGCGCGGAAAGAGCGTGCGCATGCCGCGCGTCAGGAGCCACGCCTCGAACGGCCCCAGCACGCCGCCCAACTGCGCACGAAGGGGCTTGACCCGCTGCCACAGCGCCCCGTCCTCGCGCGTGGTCAACGTCCCGGCAATCAGGTCCGAGTGGCCGTTCAAGTACTTCGTCGCCGAATGCATGACGATGTCGGCGCCCAGTTCCAGCGGACGCGTCAGTACGGGCGTCGCGGCGGTCGAGTCGACGGCCACCGCGGCTCCCGCGGTGTGCGCGATCTCGCAGGCGGCGGCGATGTCGGTGATCGTCCACAGCGGGTTGGCCGGCGTTTCGATCCACACGAGACGCGTTCGCCCGGGCTGCACCGCGCGCCGCAATTTGTCGGTGTCGGTCATGTCAATGAATTCCACGCGCAGTCCCCACTGCGTGGCGAAATTCATGAGCCAGTTGCGCAGCGACCAGTACATCACTTTGGGCGCTAGCACGTGATCGCCGGGCGCGAGCGCCAAGAACAAGGCGGTGGCCGCCGCCATGCCCGACGCAAAGAGCAGCGATGCATGTCCGCCTTCGAGCGCCGTCAGCACCGCTTCGGCCTGGTCGAATGTCGGATTGTGGTCGCGCGCGTACGTGCGGCCGGACCGGTATTGATTGTCGGCGTCGCGGATGAAGGTCGTCGACGTGTGGATCGGCGGCGCGATCCCGCGTGTCGTCTCGTCGACCCATCCCAACGCCTGCGCCGCGATGCTGGCGGGCTTGGCCGTCTTCTCGTTCATGGCTCGGGCACTGCCGGTCCGGGGCGCATGCGCCGCGCCGCGCTAAACCGGGACTTCGCCCAGGACGGTGCAGCGACGCACGACCCGTCCTTGTGTGGCAGGGTCGTAGGGCGTTGCACGATGCATCAGGCAGCGGTTGTCCCAGACGATGAGCTGGCCCGGCTTCCAGTGATGTTCATACGTAAGGTCCGGATGCACGGCGAGCTTGTTCAAATGCTCGATCAGCGCGCGCCCCTCGGCGTAGGGCATTCCCACGATGTACTCCGCATGGTCGCCCAGGTAGATGCACTTGCGGCCCGTTTCCGGGTGCGTGCGCACGATCGGATGGTCGACCGGCGGCTTGGCCCGCCGCTGCTCGTCGGTCATCGGGTCTTCGCCGTGGCGGCGCGTGCGGGAGAAGTCGAGGTTGTGCACGGCGCGCAAGGTAGCGATGCGCGCCTTCCACGCGGCGTCGAGGCGCTCGTACGCACCGTACATGTCGCAAAAATGCGTCTCGCCGCCGACGTCGGCGACGACCTCGCCATAGATGATCGTCGCCTGGCCGGTGACGCGCGACCACGAGCCGTCGGTGTGCCATTCGAGCGTGCCCTTGTCCGGGTGCTTGCCGTTGGGCTTGCCATGCTCGTCCAGGTTGGACAGCCGATAAAGCTCGGGATAGCCGTCGGCGTGATACTGGTTCATGACGTGAATCTGCACTTCGCCGAACTTCCTGCCGAACTCGACCTGGCGGCCGGGGGGAAGCTCCTGCGGCGGAAACAGCAGCACCTGATACTGGAGGAATGCGCGGTAGATGGCGCTGAACACGTCATCGGAAATGTCCTGCGCCAGCGTCACGCCGGAAATCTCGGCGCCGAGATTCGGACTCAGAGGACGCACGGCGAAAGGCCATCGCAGATCGGCAGTGGAGTTCATGGGATCACCCGCGTTGCACGTGGCTCAAGGTGGACAGATGTACCCGGCCCCCGTCGGGCTCTTGAAGCATCCCACCGACTCGGGAAGGAACTGTTTCGGCAGCCACAACACGATGTCCGGGAAGAGCACGCAGAAGGCTATGGTCAACAGGAACACGATGTAAAGAGGAAACGAGCGAACCAGCGCCCGGCCGAACCCGACGCCGACATATTTGGACGCCACGAGCAGCGACAGTCCATAGGGCGGCGTGATGAGGCCGAAGACCAGTGTGGTGATGATCACCACGCCCATGTGCAGTGGCCTGATGTCGCCGACCTGGGCCAGCTTGGTGATGATCGGCATGAAGATGATGATGGCGGGAATGGCGTCGATGAAGTCGCCGACGATCACGAACAGCACGACCAGGAGAAACATGATGACCACACCGTCCGTACCCGCAAAGGCCGTGATGTAGTCGGCGACGATGTCGGGGCCGCGCAGGTACGCGACCATCCAGCCGAACGCCGACGCCCCGGCGACCGCCGCAAGGGGCAGCGAGTAGAGCAGGCCGGCATACATGAAGTCGCGTGGCAGCTCCTTGAGATGGTTGGGGCGCAGAATCGGGATCAGCACGATCAGGATGTAGACGGAGGCGATCATCCCGGCCTCGGTCGGTGTGAACCAGCCGGTCAGGATTCCGCCCATGATGATCACGGGAATCATCAGCGGCAGCGCGGAACCGCGCGCCGCAATGGCGACTTCCGTGAACGACGCACGCGGCTTCATCACGCCGACTGGGCCCCAGAAATAGCTGTACACCATGAGGCCCAAGCCGATCAGCACGCCCGGAACGACGCCCGCCAGGAACAGTCCGCCGATCGAAACGTTGCCGGTTGCGCCATAAACCACGGCCATGATCGAAGGTGGAATGAGGTTGGCCATCGTCGATGCGGAGGCGATCAGCGCCGCGGTAAAGCCGCGGTCGTAGCCTTCCTTGTCCATCTCGGGCGCAACGGTTCGCGTCAACACGGCGACGTCCGCCACCGACGATCCGGAAATGCCGGCGAAGAACATGCTGAACAACGTCACCACCTGAGCAAGTCCTCCACGCATGTGCCCGACCAGCGTCTGCGACAGGCGGATCATCCTGTGCACGACGTCGGACGATGCCATCAGCTCGCCGACCAGCAGGAAGAACGGGACGGCGAGCAGCGTTTCCGAATCGATGCCATTGAAGAGCTGCCCTACCATCGACTGGAGGCTGACCGGCGTGAAAGTGGTTGCGACGAACACCCCGGCGATCAGCGCGAAGGAAACCGGGACGCCCATGTAGCCGAACGCCAGGAACAGGACGCCCATGAGGATGAGGATGCCGCCACTGGTCATTCGAGGAGTTCCTGTGGGAGTTCCTGCGCGACCTGGGGCAGATTGTCCCGGTCCTCGGGGCCTTCGAATCCATGCCGCCAGCCGTTGACGAGTTGTTCGACGGTAAACAGCGCGATCAGCGCGCCGGCCAGCGGAACGATGCCGGAGTAGAGCGTCAGCGGAATCAGCGACGGCATCCGATAGCTGCCGAGGTCGAGGATCGCGTTCTTCCAGCCGAACCAGACGAGCATCAGCGCGACGACCAGCACGATCACGCGATTGGCGATCTCGATCACGCTCCGCGACGTGCCGGTCATGCGTTTGGTGATCTCGGTCAGGTAGAAGTGGTCGTTGCGCCGCGTCGCCGCCGCCATGCCGAGAAAGACGCCCCAGGCGAAGAACGCGGTCGTGATCTGCTGCAGCCACAGCCAGGGCGCGCCCAGCGTGCGGGTGACGACGTCGCACAGCACCGCCAGCGTGAACATGAATATGCACACGCCGCAAAGGATCATGAGCACCGCCTCGATCCGGTCGAACCCCCGCCATTTCAGGTGCCGATGGCGTTGCAATATCAGCGCGCGGAAATCGGCCATTAGACAATCCCTGGATCGGCAATGCGGGCAAGCGACGGCAACGCAAGCCCGAAGGGCGGCGCCGTCACGGCCGCCCTTGGCGCCGCAACGGCGCGCTAGTTGACTTCCCGCACGAGCTTCAGGAGCTTGACGGCATGCGGGCCAAGCTCGGCGGCCAGCTGATCCTGGACCGGCTTGGCATCCGTGATGAAACCGGACTTGTCGACGTTGTCGACGATCTTGACGCCCATCGTCTTCAGCTTGTCCGCGGAATCCTTCTCGAGCTTGAGCGCCATCGCCGGCTCGCGCTTGGACACCTCGTCGGCGGCGGCCTGTACCCACCCCTGCTGTTGCGGCGTCAGGCTGTTCCACGTCTTGTCGCTGACCCATATGCAGTTGTTGTTCGCCTCATGCTCGGTCATCGACAGAACGGGGGCGACTTCGTAATGCTTGTTGGCGAGGTAGACGTTGACACCGTTCTCCGCCACGTTCACGACGCCGGTCTGCAGCGACGTGTAGACGTCGCCAAAAGGCATGTGCACGGTCTGTGCGCCATAGGCCGGGAAGATCGTGTCCTCGGTCTTGGTCGCCTGCACCCGCACCTTCTGGCCCTTGATGTCGCCGACGTTCTTGATCTCCTTCTTGCTGTACATGTTGCGCATGCCCATCGTGAGCAGGCCCAGCACCTGCGCCCCCTGTACCTGGTCCTTGACCATCGCGCGAAATTCCGCGGCGATGGCCGGGTCCGCGAGCGCCTTGGCCAGATGCGCCTGGTCGCGGAAGATGAAGTGAATGGAGAACACGCCCGCCTGCGGCGCCAGTGTCGACGCGTTCGCCGTCGACGTGATGACGAAATCGATATCGCCGGCGCGCATCTTCTGCAGCATCTGCGGTTCCTGGCCCAGTTGCGCGTTGGGGAACTGGTTGATGCTCATCGTCCCGCCGCTCAGCTCCTTGAGCTTGGCGTCGAAGATGTTGGCGGCGATGCCGTACGCCGTTGTGTTCGGCTGGTCGTAGGCGAAGCTGAATACGCGCGTCTGCGCGTTCGCGCCGGCGCCGAAGCCAACGGCCATTGCGGCGGTCAGCGCGGCCAGCACGGCTCGGCGCCCAAGGTTCATGATCTTCATGCGGTGTCCTCCGGTGGTTGATTGCCGGGATCTTGCGTCCCTTGGGGTTTCGTCCCCTCTCCGGACGATAGCGGGCCGCCGCCGGAAATGCAATCCCGGTGCACGGCAGAGGCGGGTCGCTAGTGAACTGCGCCCTGCAACGGGTACACTTCGACCCCAACGAACTACGCGTGGAGCGGGGCAAGGCGTGGAAGTCCTGTCGGCGATCACAACCTTTCTCTTCACCGACATCGAAGGCAGCAGCCTTCTCTGGGAGAAGGAACCGATACGCATGCGATCGGCGCTGGCTCGCCATGACGCCATCGCCCGCGAAGCCGTGGAAACCCATCGCGGTTTCGTCGTGAAGATGAGCGGCGACGGCATGCACGCCGCGTTCGACGATCCCCTCGACGCGGTCGAGGCGGTGCTGAAGCTGCAGCAGATTCTCTCCGATCCCGCGGCCACCGGCGGTATCGCACTGCGCGTGCGCTGCGGGATTCACGCGGGTCCGGCCGAGCGCCGCGACAACGACTTCTTCGGCAGTACGGTGAATCGCGCCGCGCGCATCGCGAATTCTGCGCATGGCGGTCAAGTGCTGCTGTCGCAATCGGTGATGGCGTTGGTAGCGAACAGGCTGCCCACCGGAGTGGCGCTGCGCGACTTGGGCCAGGTGCGGCTGCGCGATCTCGCGAGTCCCGAGCATATCTATCAGGTGCTGCATCCTTCGTTGCGGGAGAAATTTCCGGCGCTGCGCACGCTCGAGGCGACGCCCAACAACCTCGCGCAGCAGCTCACATCATTCGTGGGGCGCAAACGCGAGCTGGACGAGGTCCGGCTGCTGCTGCGGAACACGCGGCTGCTGACGCTGTCCGGCGCCGGCGGCATCGGCAAGACGCGCCTGTCGCAGCAACTGGCGGCGGATGTGCTCGACGATTTTCCTGATGGCGTCTGGTTCGTCGAGCTGGCCGCGCTTTCAGACCCGCAGCTCGTGCCCCAGTCGATCGCCTTCGTGCTGGGCGTCAAGGAAGAAGCCGGGCACCCGGTCGTCGAGGCGCTGGAAAAATTCACGAAGGACCGGCGACTGCTCCTCGTTCTCGATAATTGCGAACATTTGGTGCAGGCGTGCGCGGAGCTGGCCAACCGGCTGCTGCAATCGGGTCCGCATCTGAAGATTTTGGCGTCCAGCCGCGAGCATTTGCGTGCTCCAGGCGAGACGGTCTACCCGGTCCCGGCGCTGGCGGTCCCGGACGCCGGAAAGGCAGTCACCTCGGCATCGCTTACCCAATATGAGGCGGTTTTGCTCTTCATCGACCGCGCGACCGCGGCGCAGCCGGTGTTTCAGATCACTGACCAAAATGCCGGCGCCATCGCCGACATTTGCCAGCGGCTGGACGGAATTCCCCTCGCCATCGAACTCGCTGCTGCGCGCGTGCGCACCATGTCGGTGGAGATGATCGCTGCTCGCCTGGGGGATCGCTTCCGGCTGCTCGCCGGTGGACATCGCACCGCGATGCCCCGCCAGCAAACGCTGCGAGCGCTTATCGACTGGAGTTACGACCTTCTGACCGAAGGCGAACGCGCCCTCTTGCGTAGGCTGGCGGTGTTCGCAGGCGGCTGGACGCTCGAAGGCGCCGAAGCCGTGGGTGCGGGCGGCGACATCGGCGAAAAAGATGTGCTTGACCTGCTTGGGCGGCTGGTCGAGAAGTCACTTGTCGCCATGGAGCCCCATGGTCAGCGATACCACCTGGTGGAGACCGTCAGGCAGTACGCGCAGGAGCGGCTGGACGAAGCGGGCGAGGGAGACGCTTCTCGCACGCGGCACCTTGCGTTCTACCTCGCCGTGGCCGAACGAGCGAGCCGGGAACTGGTCGGCCCGGAACAGGGCGCATGGCTCGCGCGGCTCGACCTGGAAGGCGAAAACCTGCTTGCGGCACACGCTTGGTGCGATCGGGCGGAAGGGGGCGCCGAGTTGGGGTTGCGACTTGTATTCGCGGTGAAGCTCTACATGATCTACCGTGGCCTGCTTGCCCTGCTGCACCGTGCAGCGGGAGAGGCGCTCGCGCGTCCCGGTGCGCAGCAGCGGAACGTCGCACGCTGCCGCGCGCTTCATGCCGCCGGCCAGGTAGGGGTTCTCACAGGCCGCTATGCGGAGGCGCAGCGGTATCTGGAGGAGAGCCTGTCGATCGCACGGGAAATCGGGGACATGGGCCGCGCCGCCATGGTTCTCGACGAGTTGGGTTTTGTCGCTACGGGGCAGGGAGATCGGGTCACCGCGCGCAGCTATATTGAGCAGGCGCTCGCCCTGGCCCAGGAACAAGGCGACGAGCGCGCGCTTGCCGCAGCCTACAATGGATTGGCCCAACTCTGCCGAATGGAGGCGGACCTCGACACTGCCGAGAAGCTCTACGAGAAGATGCTGGCCCTGTCCAGGCGCCTGGAAGATCGCGAGACCATCGCCGTGGGTCTGCTCAACCTTTCGATGGTTTCGATCGATCGCGCCCTAGGCGATCGCGCAACTGGGTTGTTGCTCGAAGCGCTGGCGATTGCCGAGGAGACCGGCTCGCGGCGAATGGGACAAAGTGGACTCGAAGTCGCCGCGGGCCTCGGCGCCGCGCGGAAGGAATGGGAAATGGCCGCGGGACTCTACGGTGCGGCGGAGGCACAGATGGTGCAGTCCGGCCTTCGCCGCGATCCTTCGGACGAGGCATTTCTCGCGCCTTGGATGCGACGAACGTCTGATGCGCTCGGCCCCACTGCATTTGCCGCGGCCGAGACGGCCGGCAGAGCATGGGGATACGACGAGGCCATGGCGAGGGCCCGTGCCTGGCTGCAACGCAGCTGACACGCTCCGTCACGGCAATGCCGAGCGCACCGCAGCGCACGCGTTGCCGGCACGCATTGCGGACTCGCGGAGCCCGCATGCGGCCCGACAGTCCCGGATCAGTTATTGATGACCTGCGGATCGAGCGGCGGACACGGCCGGTTGCCATTGCCGGTGTCTATGATGTTGATCGAATAACCGTAGGTCTGCCAGTTCGTGTTCCTGTCGACCCACATGTATGCCAGGTTGTTGAACACCGCTTGCTGTACCGTAAACTGGCCCGACGGGTCTGGCGTCTTGAGTGCGACACCCTTGTTCGGATCGAACGCATATTTCTGTGCAACGGACGGCAGTGTCAGGTGCCAGAGGATCGCGACATAATTTCCCTTGGCCACCACATCGACCTTGTCGGGTGGAATGGACACTGCGCAACCGGCGACGGTAACGGGGATGATGCAGACCTTGGTATTGTCACAGGTCGTTGCCGTCAGTGGAATTTGCTGAGTGAACATCATCGATTGGCACCCCGTCAACGAGGCACCGGCAATCACGGCACACAGCAAGGCATTTGCACGCATCATGAATCTCCCCAGTGATATTGGACTGTCACATCCCGGCGGCGCGGCATCTACGGGTTGCCGGTTATCCAGCGAAATTTGTATGCTACGCCCTGTCAGCGCGCAGCGAGCATAGCGACTTCCGCACCGAAAGAAAACGGAATATTCCGTAATTCAACCGGAATCGACCCGGGAAGTGGCCGGGCTACACTTGCCCCCGAAGCCCGCATTCCGACCAACCCGCACCCGCCGACGATGCGCCTCACCCTCGCAACCCCGAGACTCCTGCTGATCGCCACGCTGGCGCTCATCGTCGCCGGCTGCGCGACCAGCCCGATGCGCGCGCCACCGGTGCAGAAGCCGGAAAACCTGAGCGTCCTGCGCTCGATCGTCATCGGGCACGCGCTCGAGGACCAGATCCTCGCGATCGATCCCGAGCACGTCACCGCCGCCGACGTGAAGACGCTGGCAGCGGGGCCCACGCCGCACATCATCCTGCTGCACGGGGGCATCTATCCGGTGCACCTTGCCATGGAGTCCTTCGGCGAATTCCTGGTCGGCATGGGCTATCCAGAGGCCAAGATCCGCGATCCGGGGACCGGCGAATGGTCGTACAGCCCGTACGACTCCAGCGCCCGCATCGCCGGCGAGGTCGCGTGGTACTACGAGCACGATGCGCTGAGGCCGATGATCGTCGGCCACAGTCAGGGGGGGCTGCATGCGGTCAAGATCATCAAGGACCTCGCGGGCCAGCGCGCGGAGCGGGTGCCGGTATGGAATCCGTCGACCCAGGCCTACGAGGACCGGACGACCATCACCGATCCGCTGACGGGCAAGGAGCGGCCGGTGATCGGAACTTCGGTCGCCTATGTTTCAGTGGTCGGCGCCGGCGGATGGGCGCTCGTGCTGCCGCACCAGTGGGAGAGCCTCGACACGCTGCGCAAGATCCCCGACAACGTCGACGAGTTCACCGGCTACTTCATCAATGTCGACTTCTTCGCGCTGAGCTTCCCCGGCAATCCGCTGGACCGCCGGTACGAGGGTAACGGCAAGAACAACGTCCGCAATGTCGAGCTGCCGGCAGGCTATAACCACGTCATGATTCCGGCGACGCGCGAGTTGGCGCAGGAAGCGCGTGTCCGCGACTGGATCAACGCCTACGTTCCGGGGGCTCCCGTTGACATGTCCTCGCTGCCCGAAGACGCGCAATCGCACGTGATCTGGGCTGCCGACGTCTGGCACAGCGTCAAGAAGCACTGGTGCATCGAGGCGCAGAACCTGATACGCGCCCGCAGAATCGCGCTCGGCAGACCCTGACTCGAACGCGTCTAGTGTCCCGCTTGCTGCGCGCGCGCTGGTACGCGCGACGCGGGAATCGAACCGCTACGATATTTGGCCGGCGAGGGGCGAGATTCCTTGCCACGAATCTCGGGCCGAAATGGCCCGCCCCAAAAGGGAAGGCGCCGCGAGCGGCGCCTTCCGGAGGAGACAAGAATCTTACGGGTTGAGCTGCCCGCGGATTTCACCGCCCGGGTTGGCGGCACTGTGCACGTTGATGTACAGCTCACCGGCCTTGAGGTTGGCCATCTGTGCGTCGGTCAATTTGGCTCCGGGCGGAAACACAAAGCTGTTGTCGGCGTTCTTGGTCATGGGAACGATCACCGGCCCATTCTTTCCTGCTGCGGCGACGTGGATATGAGCCGCGGTCGCCGCGACGCCGGTGGTCGTGATACTTCCGCTCACAGCGCCATCCGTGCCGATGGTGACGATGCCGGTGCCTTTGGCCGCGGTCGTCACGGGCGGGACCTCGTTTGCGCCGGACAAGGTCACGTTGATGCCGGCGCCCAGCGCCGCGACCGAATAGCCCCCCGACACCAGCAGCGCCAGCGTCATTGCGGCCGCCAGCGGCCGCCAAGCAAAATGGATACTCCGATTCATTACAGCCTCCTTGGATTTTCTTGACGGGACAGCCCGGGAACCATGCCCAGGAACCGACTATCTTACTCTCCGTTGCCGCGCGAGTGGCGCTCCCCCAGGCGTGGTCATTCTCATGCAGCGCACCCGGTGTATGCTCGCAATCGCTGCAAACGCCGCCGCACCGGTCCTTATTCCACCGGACCCAAAGCACCGCCCCGATAGCGGGCACCGACACCTCGAGGACGCATGATGGGACTGATCGATTTCGTGAAGGAAGCGGGCGAGAAGCTGTTCGGCCGCGGTCAGGCGCAGGCCGCGATGGCCGAAGTGAAAGCCGACCCGGCCAACGAGGCCAAGATCGCAGCGGCCAATGGCGCGGCGGGCGACGCCATCCTCGACTACATCAAGGCCCAGAACCTGTCCGCGACGGGACTGACCGTCACGTTCGATGGCGCGACGTCGACGGCGACGGTCTTCGGGGTGGCGCCCGACCAGGCCACGCGCGAAAAGATCGTCCTGTGTTGCGGCAACGTGGCGGGTGTCGCCGCCGTGAAGGACATGATGAGCGTCGATCAGAGTGCGCCCGAAGCCACCTATTACACGGTCGTTTCCGGCGACAACCTGTCGAAGATCTCGAAGGCGAATTACGGCGATCCCAACAAGTACATGAAGATCTTCGAGGCCAACAAGCCGATGCTCTCCGACCCGAACAAGATCTACCCGGGCCAGGTGCTGCGAATTCCACCGCTGTGACCGAGGAGTCTCCCGACGGGGCTGCGCGGGTTGTTCTCGCCGTACGCGCCGCCCAGGTCAGCCGCGGCGCGTCGCGCCCGTCCTGGCACGACATTCCTCATCCCATCGGTGACCCGGATGACGATGAAGAGCTTCCGGGCGACGACGACGAGGATGACGAAGACGAGGATGAGGACGACGAGGATCCGCTGCAGGTCTGACCTAGCTGGGCCGTCCTTTTCTGCACCGCAGCACGCGGCCGATTGTTCTGGTATAATCAAGCCTTTGCGGCGATCTGCGAGCGTATTTGTAAAATGCGACTGAAGGTTGCCCGCCGCAAATCGCATCATCCAAGGCAACCGGATCATCGGCTTCTAATCTTCCGGGCGCGATACACGCCGCCCCACGTTTCTGCCCGCCGCGGCCCTAATCGGCCCGCGCAAGGCAGCTTCCGGTTAGCGACGATGGCTTTGCAGTACGTCGACCCGGTCGCGGCCTCGAGGCATCCAATCCTCCGTTTCCGCCTGTCCGGACTTTTGTCGGGGCTTGCCGCCCCGCACGGCACCTGTCGCGCAACCGAATGGAATGCGCGCGGGTTCCGCGTTGTCCACGAATGGAAACGAACATGCGTTTTGACGAATTGAATCTCGCGCCGCAGATCCTGCAGGCGCTCACAGCGTGCGGCTACAACGAGCCCACGCCCATCCAGGCGCAGACGATTCCGGCGCTGCTCGAAGGGCGCGACGTCATCGGCTCGGCGCAGACCGGCACCGGCAAGACGGCGGCCTTCGTGCTTCCCGCGCTGCATCGCATCGCCGCGCAACCGAACGCGCCGGTGGGAACGCACCGGATGTCGAGCGTGCCGCGCGTGCTGGTCCTGGCGCCGACGCGCGAACTCGCGCAGCAGGTCGCCGAGCAGGCGGTCCGCTATGGCCAGGGCTTGCGCGTGCGCACCGTGTGTCTCTACGGCGGCGCGCCGTATCCGGTGCAGAATCGCGCGCTGCAGCGCGGGGTCGACCTGCTGGTCGCCACACCCGGCCGCCTCATGGACCACGTCGAGCGCGGCCGCGTGGATCTGTCGCAGCTGCAGGTTCTGGTGCTCGACGAAGCCGACCGGATGCTCGACATGGGCTTCATCGACGACGTCGAGCGCGTGTGCGCGCTGACGCCCGCGACGCGCCAGACCGTTCTGTTTTCCGCGACGTTCGACGGCGCGATGGGACGCCTTGCCGCCAAGCTGACGCGCGATCCGGTGCGCGTCGACATCCAGGGCAACAAGTCGTCGCCGCTTCCGATCGAGCAACGCGTCCACTTCGCCGACGATCGCTCGCACAAGTACCGGCTTCTGGGCCACCTGCTGGCGGACACGGCCATGGGCCAGAGCATCGTCTTCATCGCGACCAAGCGCGATGCCGAGGCGCTGGCCGTCAAGCTGCAGGGCGAGGGCCATGCGGCCGCCGCCTTGCACGGGGACATGAACCAGTACGAGCGCAACCGGACGCTGGCGAACATGCGCCGCGGCGGCGTGCGCACGCTCGTCGCCACCGACGTGGCGGCGCGGGGCATCGACGTGCCCGGAATCTCGCACGTCATCAACTTCGATCTGCCCCGCCAGGCGGAGGACTACGTCCACCGCATCGGCCGCACGGGCCGCGCCGGAGCGTCAGGCATTGCCGTTTCGTTCGCGAACCACGCAGAGCGCGGCACGCTGCGCGACATCGAGCGTTTCACGGGTGCGGCCATCCCGACGCACACCATTCCCGGCCTCGAGCCCCGCGCGCGATCGGCGGCGGCGGGTGAAGCCCGCCGGCCCGCCTTCGGCAAGCCGGCTTCGCGCGGACGTCCGCATGGGTCGCCTTCGGGCTTTGCGCGCGAAGGCAAGTCCGGTGGATATCGCGGCCGCGAAGGCGGCAGTTTCAGCCGCAAGAGCGACCGCAGCCGCTAGGAGCTTCCGTTGTCCTCTTCCAGGCCGCCGAAGCGCTGGTAGAACGCGGCGTCGGCCGGCGGAAAGTCCTCGTGGGAGCTGGCGAGCGTGGCCGCGAGGTGGCGCTCGGCGCAGCGGTGCGTGAGCCGGTAGAAATCGCGGCAAAGCGCGTAGGCGGCGGCACCCGGCCAGTCCAGGGGCAACAACGCGGCGGGGAGCAGCGGGTCGCGCAACAGCACGCGGCGATACGCGTGGATCAGGAGCGTGCGCACGACGAAGCACTGCTGCGGATCGTGCGCGCCTTCGTCCGCGGCGCGGAAGCGGTCGATGACGGCGCCGAAGCGCTGCAGGAACCGGCGATAGTCGGCGGCGAGCATCGACAGGTCCCACGCGGTGGCGACGGCGGCGGCCAGCGGCCGGCGCCCGGGGATGTCGCGCGCCGAGCCGAGCAGCACGTGCTCGGCCACACCCGGCGCGTCGACCGCGCCGGGTAACGCGCGCTGGCCCTGCGCCGGGCGCAGAAATACGGCGGGGCCGAGCGCCCCGAATCCCGACCACAAAAGTTCCTCGCGCAGCGCCGCGCGCCGCGCGGGCGGCACCGTGTCGGCCAGCACCAGCTCCCAAGTGCCGTCCCAGTCGTCGGCCGGGCGCGCGTAGATGCGCCGGTGCGCGTCGTCGAACCGGCGCTTGCCTTCGCGGGTCAGCCGGTAACGGCTCATGCGGCCGTAGGTCGCGGCGTCAAGCCAGCCGTCCTGCGCCAACCGGAATACGCTCGTGCGCACCAGGCGCTCGTTGATCCCGAATGCGGCCATCAGCCGGATGAGCCCGGCCAACCATGCCGTTCCTCCGTGCGGAGCCAGCGCGTCGCCCCAGACGGTGACGATCAGTGACTTGGCGCGCGGCGGCTCGGCCTTCAGCGTGCGCTGGACCCAGCGTGCCACCGCAAGATCGGCGATTCCGCCCGTCCGCGTCGCGCGACCCGGCCCGGCACGAAGTGATACAGAATTATCTTGACGCATGGATAAACTGTATCATACGCTTTCGAAGGTGCCCAGTCCCTCTTGCGGGTCCCCGGCGCCAAGGAGGAGCACCGATGTACGCACAGATGGTCGAGACCGGACAGAAGAAGGTCCGGAGCGCCGAAGACATGTCGCCGGAGGAGCGCGCGTTCCAGGCGCGCGTGGACGCCGACATCAAGGTCGAGCCCAAGGACTGGATGCCCGACGCCTATCGCAAGACGCTCGTCCGCCAGATCCAGCAGCACGCGCACTCCGAAATCGTCGGCATGCTGCCCGAGGGCAACTGGATCACGAGGGCGCCGACGCTGAAGCGCAAGGCGATCCTGATGGCCAAGGTACAGGACGAGGGCGGCCACGGACTCTACCTGTACGCAGCCGCCGAGACGCTGGGCGTGTCGCGCGACCAGCTCATCGACGATCTGCACGCCGGCAAGGTCAAGTATTCGTCGATCTTCAACTATCCGACGCTGACGTGGGCCGACATAGGCGCGATCGGCTGGCTGGTCGACGGCGCCGCGATCATGAACCAGATTCCGCTGTGCCGCTGCTCGTACGGGCCGTACGCGCGCGCGATGATTCGCGTGTGCAAGGAGGAGTCGTTCCACCAGCGCCAGGGCTACGACATCATGATGACGCTCTGCCGCGGCACGCCAGAACAAAAGGCGATGGCGCAGGACGCCCTCAACCGCTGGTGGTGGCCGTCGCTGATGATGTTCGGGCCGCCAGACGCCGACAGCGTGCACAGCGCGCAGTCGGCGCAGTGGAAGATCAAGCTCCTGAGCAACGACGAATTGCGCCAGCGCTTCGTCGACCAGACGGTGCCGCAGGCCGACTACCTCGGGATCACGATGCCGGATCCTGATTTGAAATGGAACGCGGAAAGCGGCCATTACGACTTCGGCCCGATCGACTGGAGCGAATTCCACGCCGTGCTCAAGGGCAACGGCCCGTGCAACCGCGAAAGGCTTGGCGACCGCGTCAAGGCGTGGGAGGACGGCGCGTGGGTCCGCGACGCGGCATCGGCATACGCGGCAAAGCGCGCGGCACATCCCGCAAAAGAGGCGGCATGAGCGCGGCGGGCGAAGCCAAGGCGCGCAGCGCGCGACGCCGCGCGATTGCCGGAGGCCGACAAGCAACCGTTACTTTAGCGAAGCACGTCAAGGAGGCCGAGGCATGAGCACCGAACTCGCCCGCGCAAAGAGCGCGAGTCACGAATGGCCGCTGTGGGAAATCTTCATCCGCTCGCAGCACGGGTTGGCGCACAAGCATGTGGGCAGCCTGCATGCGCCGGATTCGCAAATGGCGATCAAGAATGCGCGCGACGTGTACACGCGGCGCAATGAAGGCGTTTCGATCTGGGCGGTGAAGTCGACCGACATCGTGGCGTCCGCGCCCGGCGACAAGGAAGCGCTGTTCGAGCCCGCCAACAGCAAGGTCTACCGGCATCCCACATTCTTCCCGATGCCCGAGGAAGTAAAGCACATATGAGCGAAAGGACCCCCACGCTTGCGGCCAAGGAAGCTCCGGCCGCTGCGCTACCCCCAAAGGGGGCGGAATTCGCGCCTTGGGACGGCCCTGCGGCGCTCATCCACGCGTCGCTGTTCGAGTACCTGCTGCGGCTGGGAGACACGGATGTCGTGCTGGCGCAGCGGCTCGGCGAATGGGTCGGCCATGGCCCGGTACTTGAAGAGGACATCGCGCTCGCCAACGTCGGGCTCGACCTGCTGGGGCAAGGGCGCATGTGGCTGAGTTACGCAGGCGAAGTCGAGGCGCGTTCAGGCGGCAAGGCGCGCACCGAGGACGAACTCGCCTTCCTGCGCGACGGCGGCGCGTACCGTAATCTGCTGCTCGCGGAAATGCCGAATGGCGATTTCGCCTCGACGATGGCGCGCCAGTTCTACTTCGACCAGTATCACCTGCTGCTGCTGCGCGCGCTCACGGGATCGACGGATCCGCGCGTTGCGGAAATCGCCGCCAAGGGCGCGAAGGAAGTCGCCTATCACGCCGAGCGCAGCATGGACTGGGTCGTGCGCCTTGGCGATGGCACCGACGAATCACACGCGCGGATGCAGCGCGCGCTCGACCACCTGTGGATGTACACGGGCGAAATGTTCACGGCCGACGCGGGCGAACTCGCGCTGGCGGAGTCGGGCGCCGGCGTCGACGCGCGCGCGCTGCGTGAGCCGTGGCTCGCCGCCGTGACGGCAATCGTCGGCGAGGCGACGCTCACGCTTCCGCAAGGGGAATGGATGCAGGGAAGCAACGGACGCGGGGGCAAGCAGGGCGTACACACCGAGCATCTGGGCCACCTGCTGACCGAGATGCAGCACTTGCAGCGCGCCTATCCGGGAGCACAGTGGTAATGATGGCAGTGGATCATCGTTCGAACTTCGATCCCACGCCCCACCGTGGCCGTCCGGCACTGGACGTCGTCTGGGCGGCACTGGCCACTGTGCCCGATCCCGAGATCCCGGTGATATCGATCGTCGAGCTTGGCATCGTGCGCAGCGTGGCATGGGAAGGCACGCAGCTCGTCGTCAAGGTCACGCCGACATATTCGGGTTGCCCCGCGACCGAAATGATCAACACGCTGATTCGCGAAACGCTCATGGTCATCGGCGTGGCGGACGTGGAACTCGTCAACCAGCTTTCGCCGCCGTGGAGCACCGACTGGATCGCCCCCGAGGCGAAGTCGCGGCTCAAGGGTTTCGGTATCGCGCCGCCGCATGTGCTGGGCAGCCGCGTCGACGTGTCCGGCATCAGCCCGCTGCGCCGCACATCCGTCGTCGTGCCCTGTCCGCGGTGCGATTCGGAGAACACGCAGCTCTTGTCGCAGTTCGGTTCGACCGCGTGCAAGGCCCAATACCGGTGCCTCGATTGCCGGGAGCCGTTCGACTACTTCAAGCCGCATTGAACGCGCCCTGAGCCACTCATTTGAGTAAATTCCATCCACTGCCCGTCGCCCGCGTCGAGCGCGAAACGCGCGATGCCGTCGCCATCACGTTCGCCGTGCCGGAGGCGCTGCGCGACCAATTTCGCTTCGAGCAGGGCCAGCACCTGACGCTGCGCACCGACTTGGGCGGCGAGGACGTGCGCCGGTCGTACTCGATATGCTCAGCGGTGCAGGACGGTTGCTTGCGCATCGCGGTCAAGAAGACGCCGGGCGGCGTGTTCTCGACGTGGGCGAACAATGCGCTGAAGGCCGGCGACACGATCGACGTCATGCCGCCGCTCGGCCATTTCAACGTACCGCTCGATGCCTCCGCCTCGCGGCACTACCTGGGATTCGCGGCGGGAAGCGGAATCACGCCGCTCTTGTCGATCGTCAAGACCACGCTCGCCGCGGAAGCCCACAGCCGCTTCACGCTCGTCTACGGCAACCGCGCGTCCGGCACGGTGATGTTCAAGGAGGAGTTGGCCGCGCTCAAGGACACGTACCTCGGGCGCTTCAACCTGGTCCATGTCTTGTCGCGCGAGGCGCAGGACATCGAGCTCCTGCACGGCCGCATCGATCGCGCCAAGGCCGACGCGCTGCTCGCGCAGTGGGTGCACCTCCCGGACATCGATGCGGCGTTCGTCTGCGGTCCGGAGGGCATGATGGACGCCGTCGTCGCGGCGCTGAAGGCGCGCGGCTTTCCCGACGCGCGGATCAAGGTGGAGCGGTTTGCGGCGAGCATCCCGAAACACACGCACGTGGCGCACGTGTCGCCCGAGCCCGGGCACACCGAGTGCGAGGTGACGGTGATCATCGACGGCGCCACGCGCTCGTTCGTCCTCGAAAAGGCCAAGGAGAACATCCTCGAGGCGGGATTGCGCAACGGCGTCGAATTGCCCTATTCGTGCAAGGGCGGCGTGTGCTCGACGTGCCGCTGCCGGCTGGTGCAGGGCGAAGTCGACATGGACGTCAACTTCGCGCTGGAGGACTACGAGGTCGCGCGCGGCTTCATTCTTTCCTGCCAGAGCTACCCTGTCACCGACAAGGTCACGGTCGACTACGACCGTAACTGAATTAGATGCGCGGCGCTTGGCCTTAGCTGAATTTCACGCGCCTGCGTGATATAAACTGCGGGAAAATTCCTGGGAGTTTGCCCTTGTCACACCCCCTGTTCGAACGCCACCGCGCAATGCTCGACCGCGCGGTCCAGGCCATTGGCGAGCGCAGCTACTGGAGCGCGTTTCCCGAGTCCGCCAGCCCCAAGAATTACGGCGAAGGCGCCGCCGAAGCCGGCAAAGCCGCCTTCGACGCGCTGCTCGGCAAGCGCTTTCCGCTCACGCAACCCGGCACGATCGGGCAAGTCGGCGCCGAGAAGTCGCCGTTCGGGCTGGCACTTGGCATCACGTATCCCGAAGTCGACCTCGATGCGCTGCTGGCGGCGGCGAGCCGCGCGCAGGACCAGTGGAAGAAGGCCGGCCCCGAGGCGTGGGCCGGCGTGTGTCTCGAGATCATCGCGCGTCTCAATCGCGCGAGCTTCGAGATCGCCAACGCGGTCATGCACACGACCGGCCAGGCGTTCATGATGGCGTTCCAGGCTGGCGGCCCGCACGCGCAGGATCGCGCGCTCGAGGCCGTGGCGTATGCGTGGTCGGAATTGCGGCGCGTGCCGGAGCAGGCAACCTGGGAAAAGCCGCAGGGCAAGAACGAGCCCATCCGGATGGAAAAGCATTACCGGATCGTGCCGCGCGGCGTGAGCCTCGTCATCGGCTGCTGCACGTTTCCCACGTGGAACGGCTACCCGGGCATCTTCGCGAGCCTGGCAACCGGCAACGTCGTCATCGTCAAGCCGCATCCGGGTGCCATCCTGCCGCTGGCCATCACCGTTCGCATCGCGCGCGAAGTCCTGGCGGAGGCCGGGTACGACCCCAACGTCGTCACGCTGCTCGCGCACGGGGCGCGCGACGACACGGCGCGCACCGTCGCGCTGCGCCCGGAAGTGAAGATCATCGACTTCACCGGCAGCACGGCCAACGGCCGCTGGCTGGAGGAGAACGCGCGGCAGGCGCAGGTGTACACGGAAAAGGCGGGCGTCAACCAGATCATCATCGACTCCACGGCGGACATCAAAGGCGTCGCGCGCAACATCGCGTTCTCGCTGGCGCTCTATTCCGGACAGATGTGCACGGCGCCGCAGAACATCTACATACCGAAGGACGGCATCGCCACGGCGGAAGGGCCGATGTCCTTCGACCAGGTTGCCGCGAGCATCGCCGAGGGCGTGCAGAAGCTGCTGGGCGATCCGGCGCGCGCCGTCGAAGTGCTGGGCGCCGTGCAGAACGACGGCGTGATAAGGCGGCTCGAGGCCGCACGGTCGCTCGGCACCGTCGTGCTCGACACGCAAACGATCGCCCATCCGGCGTTTCCGGGAGCGACGGTGCGCACGCCGCTCGTCGTCAAGCTCACCGCGGCCGATCGCGCGACCTATCTGAACGAGTGGTTCGGCCCGATCGCCTTCGTCATCGCCACCGATTCGACGGACGAGAGCCTGGCCATTGCCCGCGATGCCGTGCGCGGCCACGGCGCGCTGACGATGTCCGTCTACTCGACCAGCGAAGACGTGATCGACGAGGCCATCGCGGTGGCCGAGGACGCCGGCGTCGCGCTGTCGATCAATCTCACGGGCGCCGTATTCGTCAACCAGTCCGCCGCCTTTTCCGACTATCACGGTACCGGCGCCAATCCGGCCGCCAACGCATCGCTGACCGATTCGGCCTACGTCGCGAACCGCTTCCGGGTCGTCCAGCATCGGCGTCACGTGTAATCTTCCGGCTCATCCCGCGGCGCAGATGACGTACGAATCGATCCTCCTCACCAGCGCGGACGGCATTGCCCGGGTGACGCTCAACCGGCCGGACCGGCTGAACAGTTTCACCGCGCAGATGCACGAGGAGTTGCGCGATGCGCTCGCGAAGGTTCGCGCCGACGCGTCGGCACGCGTGCTGCTGCTGACCGGCGCGGGCCGCGGCTTCTGTGCAGGGCAGGACCTCTCCGACCGTGCAGTGGCTCCGGGTGGTGCTGCGGTCGACCTCGGCGCGTCGATCGAGAACAACTACCGGCCGCTGGTGCTCTCGCTCCGCTCGTTCCCGGTGCCGGTTGTGTGCGCCGTCAACGGCGTCGCTGCGGGGGCGGGTGCCAACATCGCGCTTTGCTGCGACCTGGTCATCGCCGCCAGGTCGGCGAGCTTCATCCAGGCGTTTTGCAGGATCGGCCTCATCCCGGACTCCGGGGGCACATATCTTCTGCCCCGGCTCGTCGGCACGGCGCGCGCGATGGGACTCTCGATGCTGGGCGACAAGCTTACGGCGCAGCAGGCGGCGGACTGGGGGCTCATCTGGCGCTGCGTGGAGGACGCTGAGTTCGCGCCGGCCGTCGATGGGCTGCTCGCCCTTTTGGCGCAGTCGCCGACGCGCGGGCTCGTGGCCACGCGCCGCGCACTGCATTCGTCGGCCAACGCGACTCTCGAAGCTCAGCTCGACCTCGAGCGCGACCTGCAGCGCGAGTTGGGGTACGGCGCCGATTATCGCGAAGGCGTGGCCGCGTTCATCGCCAAGCGTCCACCACGATTCACGGGCCGATAGCATGGCCGACGCGCTGCCAGTTTCCGCGGAAATCGGCGTCATCGGCGCCGGCGCCATGGGGGCGGGCATCGCGCAAATCGCGGCCCAGGCCGGTCATCGCGTGTGCCTCTTCGACACCGGCATGGGCGCGGCGGATCGGGCCAAGGCGAAAATCGGCGAGCTGCTCGCAACGCTGGCCGCGAAGGGCAAGATCGATCGCGCCGCGGCCGATGCCGCGTCAGCCCGTATCGTCGCCGTGCATGCGCTGGGCGCCTTCGTCAATGCGAAGCTCATCGTCGAGGCGATCGTCGAGGACCTTGCCGTCAAGCGCAACCTCTTTCGCGAGCTGGAAGTGGTCGTCAGTCCGGACGCGATACTCGCCACGAACACGTCGTCGCTGTCGATCACCGCGCTGGCCGCAGGAATGAAGCACGCGGGACGCGTCGCCGGCATGCACTTCTTCAACCCGGCGCCGCTGATGCCGCTGGTCGAGGTCGTCAGCGGCTTGGCCACCGATCCCGAAGCCGCCAACACGATCTACGCCACGGCGCTGGCATGGGGCAAGACGCCCGTCCATGCGCGATCCACACCGGGTTTCATCGTCAACCGCTGCGCGCGGCCGTTCTATGCCGAGGCGCTGCGGGCGCTGGCTGAGCGTGCCGCCGACCCCGCGACGCTCGACGCCATCATGCGCGAGGCGGGCGGGTTTCGCATGGGACCGTTCGAACTCATGGACTTGATCGGGCTCGACATCAACGTGGCGGTGACGCGCAGCGTCTGGGACGCGTTCTTCCACGATGCGCGCTTCACCCCATCGGTGATGCAGCACGAGATGGTCGCCGCCGGCTATCTGGGCCGCAAGGTCGGGCGGGGTTTCTACGATTACGCGGAGAATGCGGTCAAGCCGGCGCCTTCCACGGAAGCCCAAGGTCCCAAACCGCGCAAGGTGGCGCGCCACGGCGAATTGCGCATGGGCGGCGAACTTGTCGCGCGGCTGGCGGCGGCAGGCGTTGCCGTCGACACGGCGATCACCGACGCACGCTTCCCGCAGGGTGCGCTGCACATCGACAACTCGGCGTGGCTCGTCCCCGGTGACGGCCGAACGGCGACGGCCGTCGCGGCGGCCGCGACCATTCGCGACGTGGTCACGTTCGACCTGGCGCTCGACTTCGGCAAATGCGCGCGCTTGGCCGTCGCGCGCGCGGACACGTGCAGCGATGCCGCCTGTTCGGCCGCCGTCGGCACGCTGCAGGCAGCCGGCATCGCCATTTCCCGCGTCGACGACGTGGCGGGCCTGGTCGTGCTGCGCACCGTCGCCATGCTGGCCAACGAGGCGGCCGATGCGGTGACGCAGGGCATCGGCAGCGCCGGCGATGTCGACCTCGCGATGCAAAAGGGTGTCAACTATCCGCGGGGACCGCTCGCCTGGGCGGACGCCCTCGGCGTCGCCTTCGTCCGCGACACGCTCGTCAATCTCGCCGCGCATTATGGCGAGGACCGGTACCGGCTGTCGCCGTTGATCGCGCGCCGCTTCGCGAGTTCGGGGAAGCTCTCCGCATGAATTCGGCAGCCGCGCACCACGAGCCCGCGTTGTCGGCGGAGGAAGCGCAAGCGCTGGCCGAGCGCTGCGCCGACTCGATGTTCGCGCGCGACACGGCGTCGCAGGGCCTCGGCATACGCATCGTGAAAGTGGCTCCGGGATTCGCGGTGATGACGATGACCGTGCGCGCGGACATGCTGAATGGCCACGCCACGTGCCATGGCGGATTCATCTTTTTGCTCGCCGACAGCGCGTTCGCTTTCGCCTGCAACAGCCACAACCTCACGACCGTGGCGGCCGGCTGCACGATCGAATTCCTGGCGCCCGCGCGCGAAGGCGACGTATTGACGGCCACCGGCCGCGAGCGGGCGCTGGCCGGGCGCAGCGGCGTCTACGACATCGACGTCACGAACCAGCACGGTGCGACGATTGCCGTGTTCCGCGGCAAGAGCGCGAGGATCAAGGGCCATGTCATCGCCGGGCCCACCGGCCACACCGAGTAGCGAGGAGGAGTCGCGATGCCATCGAAACGGCCACGACCGGACGAGCTGGAGCCCATCGAGCGGGCGAGCCGCGACGAACTCCGTGCGCTGCAGCTCACGCGCCTCCAATGGTCCGTCAAGCATGCGTACGACAACGTCGCGCACTACCGGAAGGCATTCGACGCCAAGGGTGTTGCGCCGGGCGACCTCAAGGCGCTCGAGGACCTCGCCCACTTTCCGTTCACGGTGAAGACCGACCTGCGCGACAACTATCCGTTCGGCATGTTCGCCGTGCCGCGCGAGCAGGTGTCGCGGATCCACGCGTCGTCGGGCACCACGGGCAAGCCCACGGTCGTCGGCTATACGCGCAAGGACATCGACACGTGGGCCACCGTGATGGCGCGTTCGATCCGCGCCGCAGGCGGCCGCGCCGGCGACATCCTGCACGTCGCCTATGGCTACGGCCTTTTCACCGGCGGCCTCGGCGCCCACTACGGCGCGGAAAGATTGGGCTGCACGGTGATCCCGATGTCCGGCGGACAGACCGAGAAGCAGGTGCAGCTCATCCAGGATTTCAAGCCGTCGGTGATCATGGTCACGCCGTCATACATGCTGGCGATTGCCGAGGAAATGGAACGGCAGGGCATCGATCCGGCCACCTGTTCGCTCGAGGTCGGCATCTTCGGCGCCGAGCCGTGGACGTCGACGATGCGCAAGACGATCGAGACGAAGCTCGCGATGGACGCGATCGACATCTACGGCTTGTCGGAGGTGATGGGGCCGGGTGTGGCGCAGGAATGCATCGAGACCAAGGACGGCCTGACCATCTGGGAGGATCACTTCTATCCGGAAATCATCGATCCCGAAACCGGCGCCGTGCTGCCGGATGGCGAAAGCGGTGAGCTCGTGTTCACGTCGCTGACCAAGGAAGCGCTGCCGATCATCCGTTACCGCACGCGGGACCTCACGCGGCTCTTGCCGCCGACCGCGCGGGCGATGCGCAGGATGGAGAAGATCACGGGCCGCTCCGACGACATGCTGATCATCCGTGGCGTGAACGTGTTTCCGACACAGATCGAGGAGCTGATCCTGAAGGATGCCGCGCTGGCGCCCCACTACCAGCTCGAGATCACGCGTCCCGGCAACCTGGACGAGCTAACGGTGATGGTGGAACGCGTTCCGGCCGCCGGCTCCGCCGACGGCAATGCCGCGGGCACGCGTCTTGCGCACCACATCAAGAGCATGATCGGCGTGACGGCCGAAGTACGCGTATCGGCGCCCGGCAGCATCGAGCGCTCGCTCGGCAAGGCCCGGCGCATCGTCGACAAGCGGCCCAGGACCTGACGCCGCGAATAGGCCCTTCTGGTCCAGGAGAGAGCATGAAGGCCGTGGCCGAAGGCGCGCTCATGGATCCGCAGCCGGCATTTCCACCCGCCGAATGGAAGGCGCGCGTCGAACTCGCCGCGTGCTACCGGATTTTCGCGATGCTGGGCTGGACCGAGCTCATCTACAACCACATCACGCGTGCGGCTGCCCGGCCCGGACAAGCATTTCCTCATCAATCCGTTCGGCCTGCACTACAGCGAGGTGTGCGCGTCGAACCTGGTCAGGATCGACCTTGCCGGCAATATCGTCGGCACGTCCGCGTGGCCGGTCAACCCCGCCGGCTTCACTGTCCATGCGGCGATCCACGACGGCATTCCCGGCGCGCATTGCATCATGCACACGCATACGACGGCAGGCATGGCGGTGGCATGCTCCGTCGGCGGTCTGTCGCTGACCAATTTCTATTCCGCGCAGTTGCACGACAAGGTCGCGTACCACGACTTCGAGGGCATCACCGTGCACGCCGACGAAGGCCCGCGTCTGGTGCGCAACATCGGCGACCGGCCGGCGGTGATCCTGCGCAACCACGGCCTGCTCGCGTGGGCGCGACACGGTGCCTCGCGCGTTCGCGATCCTGTGGACGCTCAACCGCGCGTGCGAGATCCAGCTCGCGTCGATGGCGATGGGCCCGGTGATCGAACTGTCGGAGGACATCCAGCGCAAGTGCACGCGCGATTCGCTGCAGTTCAACACGAGATTTGGCGCCGGCCAGGACGTCTTCGACGCGCTGACGCGGCTGGTCGACCGCACGGACACGTCGTACCGCGCATGAAGGTCTGCATCTACGGCGCCGGCGCGGTCGGCGGCTTCCTCGGCGCGCGACTGGCGCAAAGCGGTTGCGAGGTGTCCGCGGTGGCCCGCGGCGCGACCGCGGCGGCATTGCGTTCGCACGGGCTGCGCGTGCAAAGCGCCGGCGCGCTGTCGAGCGCCACGGTGACGGCGGCCGAAGACCCGTCGGATCTCGGCCCCCAGGACCTCGTCATCGTCGCGGTCAAGGGGCCGAGCATGGCCAGTGTCGCCGCGCGTATCGCGCCGCTGCCTGCAAGGGCGAAACGATGGTGCTGACGGCGATGAATGGCGTTCCGTGGTGGTTCTTTCGCGGATTCGGCGGAAGGCTCGATGGAACACGGCTCCAGGCCATCGATCCCGATGGCGCCATCGCCGCGGCCATTCCCGATCGTCATGTCGTTGGCTGCGTCGTTCACCTGTCGTGCGCGACAATGGAGCCGGGCTTCGTTCGGCACGTGTTCGGCAACCAGCTGATCATCGGCGAGCCGAGCGAGGGTGTTGCGGGACGCATCACATCGCGTGTGCAGGCTTTGGCGGCGTTGTTCACGCGGGCCGGCTTCGCAACGACGGTGTCGGCGGCCATCCAGTCCGACATCTGGTACAAGCTGTGGGGAAACATGACGATGAACCCGGTCTCTGCGATCACGGGCGCCACCGTCGACCGCATCCTCGACGACCCGCTGGTCAATCGCTTCTGCCTCTCCGCCATGGCCGAGGCCGCCGCCATCGGCACGGCGATCGGTTGTCCGATCGCGCAAAGCGGTGAAGACCGCATCGAAGTCGCACGCAAACTCGGCGCATTCAAGACGTCGATGCTGCAGGATGTGGAAGCCGGAAAGCCGGTGGAGCTCGACAGCCTGGTGACGGTGGTCCGTGAAATCGGGGAGCGGGTGGGAATCACGACACCGAACATCGACGCATTGCTGGGATTGGCGCGGCTGCAGGCACAAGTGCGGGGCCTGTATCCTTGAATCGCCACGACCGGATCGCGGCGCTGACCGACGGAGGCGCGGGTTAGAATCTCGCCCGCCCGCTTCGCATCCCAAGGAAGCCTGATATGCGCCGACATCTCATCGTGTTGCTCGCCGCCGCTGCCGCATTGACGCCGGCGCTGGCCGAGTCGCCCGCCGATCGCTGGAACCTTGCGGAAATCTATCCCAACGTCGGTGCCTGGAATGCAGACGCGGACAAGCTTGACGCACAGGTGAAGGAGCTCGGCGCATGCAAGGGGCATCTGGGCGACAGTGTCGCGCGCTTCCGGAAGTGCCTCGATTTGCAGGCGGACATGACCAAGCGTTATTACCGCATGGCAGCGTTTTCCAGTGAACAGCTGTCCGATGACACTGGTTCGCCTGCATACCTGGAACTCAATCAGAAGTCCGAGATTCTCGGCGCCAAGCTGTCCGAAGCGGGCTCTTTCATGGATCCCGAACTGCTGCGCATCGGCGCCGCGAAGATCACCCAGTTCCTGGGCGAAGACCCCGCGCTGCGCGTCTACCGGCATCAGCTGGACGAGACGCTGCGGGCGGCTCCGCACACGCTAGACGACGCGGGCGAGGCGCTGGTATCGCAGTTCGCGCTGATGAACAACATCGGCAATACGACGTTCACGATTCTCACCGACGCGGACCTTCCATTTCCCACCATCAAGCTCTCGACGGGCGAGGAAGTGCGGCTCGACGATGCCGGCTATTCGAAGACCGTGGTGTCGCCGAATCGCGACGATCGGAGGCGCGCGATGGAAGAGCATTACGGCGCGTTTAAGACCTACGAGCGAACGCTGGGCGTGACGTTGTACTCGCAGCTGAAGCAGGACACCGTCTACAGCAAGGTGCGCAAGTACCCCGATTCGCTCGCGCGGGCGCTCGACGGCTACCGGCTGCCGGTCGCCGTCATCGACACGCTGATCGCGCAGACGAACGCCAATCTGCCGACGCTGCATCGCTATTTCCACCTGCGCGCGAAGATGCTCGGCATCACGCAGATGCAGCTCTACGACATCTTTCCGCCGCTGGTCAAGAGCGACATCAAGTTTCCGCTGGCCAACGCCAAGCAGCTCGTGCTGGAGGCCGTCGCGCCCCTCGGCCCGGAATATGTCGCGGTCATGGAGAAGGGGTTCAACGGCCGGTGGATGGATGCCTACCCGAGAAAGGGCAAGCAATCGGGCGCGCACATGGACGGTTACGCCTACGACGTGCACCCGTACGTGCTGTTGAACTACAACGACGACTACGAATCGGTATCGACGCTGGCGCATGAATGGGGCCACGCCATGCATTCCTACCTGGCGAACTCGGCACAACCGTTCGTGACCGCCCTCTATCCGACGTTCATCGCGGAAATCGCGTCGACGTTCAACGAGCAATTGCTGCTCGATCGCATGCTGAAGACCGCCCGGACCGATGACGAGCGCCTGCTGTACCTGGGGTCGGCGCTCGAGAATCTGCGCGGGACGTTCTTCCTGCAGGCCATGTACGCCGAATTCGAGCGGGGCATTCACGCGCGCGCCGACAAGGGCGAACCGCTCACCGGCGAGCAGTTGACCAAGGCGTACTGCGCAGCTCCTGAAGCGCCACGATGGCGAGGCCGAGGGCGTGATCACGATCGATGACAGGTTCTGCATCGGCTGGGCGCGCATTCCCCATTTCTACAACGGCTTCTACGTTTACCAGTACGCGACGTCGATCGCGGCTAGTTCGCTGTTTGCGCAGAGGGTCGCGAGCGGGGAGCCGGGGGCGCTCCAGCGCTATCTCGACCTGCTGCGCGCCGGGGGCTCCGACTACCCGTACGAGCTCGTCAAGGCGGCGGGCGTGGACCTCGCGACGCCGGCGCCGTACCAGGCACTCGTGGCGCGGATGAACGGCATCATGGACGACATCGAGGCGATCCTCGCGAAGCGGAAGTGACCGCGAGGGCCATGGGTGGCGCCAGTTCGTTTATCGCACGGATATTCGATATTCGCCCGCCCGTCACCCGTCAACCGCATTATCATTCAATCGCGTGAGGCCGCTAGCGGCGCGAGGACTGCAAACGCGAAGGCGGTAACCAACAGGAGGAGGCGAAAGTGAAAAGAATCGTTGTGGCGGCACTCGGATGCCTGCTTGTGGGGCTGCCGGCATGGGGGCAGGACGCGATCAAGGTCGGCATCGTCGCCCCATTCTCGGGCCCGTTTGCGGACTACGGCAAGCAGTTCGACGCGGGCGTCAAGGCGTACCAGAAGGTCAACGGCACGACGGTTGCAGGTCGCAAAGTCGAAGTGATCATCCGCGACACGGGCGGGCCGTCGCCGGAGGTCGCGAAGCGCCTGGCGCAGGAACTGGTCGTGCGTGACAAGGTCGACTTCCTCGCGGGATTCGGCCTCACCCCCGAGGCGTTGGCCGTCGCCGACATCGCGACACAGGCCAAGAAGCCCATGGTGATCTTCAATGCGGCGACGTCGATCATCACGACCAAGAGCCCGTACATCGCCCGCTTTTCGATGACGCTGCCGCAGATCAGCGCGCCGATGGGCACATGGGCGGCGAAGAACGGCATCAAGAAGGTCTATACGCTGGTGGCCGACTACGGACCCGGCATCGACGCCGAGAACGCGTTCAAGAAGGCATTCGCCGCTGGGGGCGGGGAAGTGGTTGACTCGATCCGCACGCCGCTCCAGAACCCGGAGTTCGCGCCGTTCGTCCAGCGCATCAAGGACGCGAAGCCCGACGCGGTCTTCGTCTTCGTCCCTGCAGGTCAACAGGGCATCGCGTTCATGAAGTCGTTCAGCGAGCGCGGACTCGCCCAGGCAGGCATCAAGGTGATCGCCACTGGCGACATCACCGACGATCACGTGCTGAACGCGATGGGCGACGCCGCGCTGGGAATGATCACGACGTTTCATTATTCGGCGGCCCATGATTCCCCCGAGAACGCCGCGTTCCTCAAGGCTTACAGCGAGGTTGCACCCGGTGAGGGCCGCGCCAATTTCATGACCGTTGGCGCCTACGACGGCATGGCCGCGATCTACGAGGTCATCCGCAAGCTCAACGGCAACATCGACGCCGACAAGGCGATGGATGTGCTCAAGGGCTACAAGGCGATGAGTCCGCGCGGCCCGATCATGATCGATCCGGAGACGCGCGACATCGTGCAGACGATCTACGTGCGCCGCGTCGAGCGCAAGGGCGGTGAGCTCTGGAACGTCGAATTCGACAAGTTCGACAACATGAAGGATCCGGGCAAGCAGCCGTAACCCGCGCGCGGGTGCCGTTCGTGGCCAGTTTCGCAGGCGTCCTGTTCGACGGGATCACGTACGGCTGCCTGCTGTTCGTCATGAGCATCGGCCTGTCGGTGACGATGGGCCTCATGAACTTCATCAACCTGGCCCATGGCGCGTTCGCGATGGCGGGCGGCTACGCCTGCGTCGTCGGCATGACGCGGCTAGGCATCCCGTTCCTGGCCACGCTGCCGATTGCCTTTGTCGTGTCCGCCGCGCTGGGCGTCGTCCTCGAGCGCACGCTCTATCAGCGCCTGTACCGGTCGCCGCACCTGGATCAGGTGATGTTCTCGATCGGCCTGGTCTTCGTGGCGATCGCCGGCGCGACCTATTTCTTCGGGCCTTCGCAGCAGCCCGTGGTGCTGCCTTCGTTCCTGCAGGGGCAGGTCCACGTGCTCGGCGTCGACCTGGGTGTGTACCGGCTCTTCCTGATCGCGTTGGTCATTGCGATCACGGTCACATTGCACTTCCTGCTGATCGGAACGCGCTTTGGCGCGCAGGTGCGCGCATCGGTGGACAATGCCACCGCTGCCGCCGGCATGGGCATCAATGTCGACCTGGTCTTTGCCGTGACGTTCGCGTTGGGGTCGGGCCTCGCGGGGCTGGGAGGCGGGCTCGGCATCGACGTCCTGGGGCTGGACCCGACGTTTCCGCTCAAGTACATGGTGTACTTCCTGCTGGTCGTCGCCGTCGGCGGCGCGGGGACGATCAAAGGTGCACTGGTCGCGGCCATCATCCTCGGCGTCTTCGACGTCGCCGGCAAATACTATGTGCCGCAGATCGGCGCATTCGTCATCTACGCGCTGATGGTCGTCCTGCTTCTGTTGTTCCCTGCCGGCTTGTTCGGGAGGAAGACGTGAGGAGCGCGGACGCTGTTGCCGCCGCCGGCAGCGAAGTCGCGGCGGCGGGGCGGCTGCCCAACGATCGATGGACGCGGCTGGAAATCGTCTTCTGGCTCGTGCCGGTCGCCGCGTACTTCCTGTTTCCGGATTATCTGGTGCTCGTCAGCCAGATCCTGATCATCGGATTCTTCGCCGTCACGCTCGACCTGATCCTGGGATACGCCGGCATCATTTCGCTCGGGCACGCTGCGTTCTTCGGCGTCGGCGCCTACACCGCCGGCTTGCTGGCGGTGCACGGCTGGGGCGAACCCTTCAGCGGACTGCTGGTGTCCGCGCTGGTCGCGGGCGTCGTCGGATTCCTCGTGAGCTTCCTCATCGTGCGCGGACAGGACCTGACGCGCCTGATGGTGACGCTGGGCATCGGGCTCATGCTTTTCGAGGCTGCCAACAAGGCAGCGTTCATTACCGGCGGCGTGGACGGACTGAGCGGCGTCGTCGTGTGGAAAGTGCTCGGGATTTTCGGTTTCGACATCACAGGGCGCACGGCCTTCTGGTATAGCCTGGCCGTTGTGTTCGCGCTGTTCGCGCTGGCGCGGCGGATCGTCAACTCTCCGTTCGGCTTGAGCCTTCGCGGCATTCGCGAGGGACCGCGGCGGATGCCGGCGATCGGTTCGCCGGTCGGGAGGCGCCTGGTGGCGATCTTCACGGTGAGCGCCGCGATGGCCGGCGTTGCCGGCGCGCTGCTCGCGCAGACGACGCAGTTCGTCGGCATCGATAGTCTCGGGTTTCCGCGCTCCGCCGAATTGATGATCATGCTGGTGCTGGGCGGTGTCGGTCGTCTTTATGGCGCTCTCGTCGGCGCCGCCGTGTACATGGTCGCCAAGGACTACCTGTCCGGCATCAATCCGGTGTACTGGCAATTCTGGCTGGGCATCCTTCTGATCGTCGTCGTGCTGTTCGGGCGCGGCGGCATCCTCGGCCGGTTCGAGGCGCTTTGGTTGCGCTTCAAGAAGCACGCATGACGCCGACGCTGCGAACCGAGGGGTTGTCCAAGCGCTTCGGCGAGTTCAGCGCCAACAGCGACGTGAGCCTCGAGTTCGCGCCCGGCGCGCGCCACGCGCTGATCGGCCCCAACGGCGCGGGAAAGACGACGTTCATCAACCTGCTGACCGGCGTGTTCGCGCCCACGACGGGCGAAGTGTTCCTGGGCGACGAGCGCATCACGGCGTTGAGCCAGTACCAGCGCGTCAAGCGCGGAATGACGCGCACATTCCAGATCAACACGCTCTTTCCCGGCCTCTCGGTGCTCGAATCGGTGGTGCTCGCGATCTGCGAGCGCAAGGACAAGGCGGCGGTCTGGCACCTCACCGTAGCCCGGCAGACGGAAGAGAGAGACGAGGCACTGCAGCTCCTCGCGTTGCTGCGCCTTTCCGCCGAGGCGGACGCGCTGACGCGCAACCTTCCGTACGGCAAGCAACGGCTGGTCGAGATCGCGCTGGCGCTGGCGACGCGACCGTCGATCCTGCTGCTGGACGAGCCCGCGGCAGGCATTCCGACGGCCGAGAGCGCCGAGCTCTTCGCCGTCATTTCCGAGCTGCCGCGCGACGTGACCATCCTGTTCATCGAGCACGACATGGAGCTCGTGTTCCGCTTCGCCGAGCGGATTACCGTCATGGTGGGCGGCAAGGTTCTCGTCGAAGGCACGCCCGCGGAGATCGCGGCGGACCCACATGTGCGCGAGGTGTACCTTGGCGAGGCGGACCGTGGCTGAGCTTGCCGCGCTTGCGAACGTCACCGCGGGCTACGGCGATGCCAAGGTGCTCGACGACGTCAGCCTGGCCGTCGAGGAAGGCGACAGCCTGGCGCTGCTCGGCCGTAACGGCGTCGGCAAGTCGACGCTGCTCGTCACGCTGATGGGCATCACGCGCGTTCATCACGGCAGCGTGCGCTTCGCGGGCCGCGACATGGCGAAAGTTCCCACCCATCACCGCGCCCGCGCCGGACTGGGCTGGGTTCCGCAGGAACGGCACATGTGGCCGTCGCTCACTGTCGAAGAGCATCTGACATCGGTGGCGCGGCCCGGCGCGTGGAACCTGGAACGCGTCTATGCGATGTTCCCGCGGCTCTCGGAGCGGCGCACTAACTTCGGCAACCAGCTGTCGGGCGGCGAGCAGCAGATGGTCGCCATCGGCCGCGCGCTGATGGTCAATCCGCGGCTCCTGCTGCTGGACGAGCCGATGGAGGGGTTGGCGCCGATGATCGTGCAGGAACTGCGCAACGTCATCCGCGACCTGGTGAAGGGCGGCAACATGGCCATCGTCATCGTCGAGCAGCACGCGAAGCTCGCGCTGTCGCTCACGCGGCAGGCGATCGTGCTCGACCGCGGGCGCCTTGTCCACCGCTCGGACAGCCTCCGCCTGCTGGACGATCCCGACACGCTGCACCGCCTGGTATCGGTCGCCTGACGCGCGGACGAACCCGAAGCCCCGGGAACCGGCGGTCTTTGGGTATGATGGCTCTCCCGCTCGACCGGAAGACGACCTTGCTCGACAAGACCATCACGCCCAGCTACCTCGTCAAGCAGCTCGACCAGTACGTGATCGGTCAGGACGAGGCGAAGAAGATCATTGCGGTCGCCGTCTACCTGCACTACCGCAAGATCGCGACGTCGCGGCGTGCAAATTCGCGCATCACCAAGAGCAATGTGCTGCTGGTCGGACCCACCGGGACGGGCAAGACGTTGCTCTGCGAAACGCTGTCGCGAATCCTCGATGTCCCGTTCGCCACCGCCGAAGCGACGGCGCTCGCGCAGTCGCGGTTCGTCAACGAGGAGATCGAAGCGGTCCTCCAACGGCTCGTCGAAAAGGCGGGCGGTGACATCGCCAAATCCGAGCGCGGCATCGTCTTCATCGACGAGATCGACAAGCTCAAGTCAACCGACCGCCAGCCGCGAAGCACGTCCGGCGAGAGTGTGCAGCACGCGCTGCTCAAGATCATGGAGGGCGCGCCCGTCAAGCTGCGAGGCACGCAATACATCGACACGACGAACATCCTCTTCGTGTGCGGCGGCGCGTTCGTCGGCCTGGACGAGATCATGTCGCATTCGAACAGCTACGGCTACATCTCAACGTCGGTGGGCGACAACAAGAAGATCATGGAAAGGCTCAATGCGCACATCAAGCCCACCGACCTCTTCACGTTCGGGCTGATTCCGGAGTTCACCGGGCGCCTTCCAATCATCGCGAGCTTCCAGGACCTCTCGCGCGATATGCTGGTCCGGATCATGACCGAGCCCAGGGATTCGCTTTACGCGCAGTTCCGCGAGATCTTCAGCAACGAGGGCGTCGAGCTGGTCGTGGAGCCGCGGGTGTTCGAGCAGGTCGCCGAACTGGCGATGGAGTACAAGACCGGCGCGCGCAGCCTGCGCGGGATATTCGAGGAAATGGTCACGCCCATCCTCTATCTGGTGCCGGACAATCCGGACATCCGCAAGGTGACCGTCGCGTCGCTGTTCAACGAGCCCAAGTTCGTGCGCAAGGAGCGGGAATCGTGAAAGCTGCGCCGACGCACCTCGACGCATGGCGCACCGCCGCGGCGGTCTTGGGCATCGGGTTGTTGGTGTCGCACGCGCAGTGGGTCGGGGCCGCCGACGACCCGAACGCGCTGTGGCGCATCGTGCACGAGCAGTGCGTGCCGCACCAGGCGCAGTTCGGCACGCCGTTGCCTTGCGCATCGGTCGACGAGGCGGGCGGGTACGCAATCCTCAAGGACATCAGGGGCGCGAGCCAGTTCCTGCTGATCGCCACTGCGCGCGTGGCCGGCATCGAGGATACGGCGATTCTCGCGCCCGACGCACCCAACTACTGGCTGCCGGCGTGGGACGCGACGCGGCTGGTCCAGGCGTTGCTCGGCCGCGCGTTGCCGCGCGAGGCACTGTCGCTGGCGATCAATCCCGCATCAAGGCGCACGCAGAACCAGATCCACATCCACGTCGATTGCGTGAGCGTCGACGTGCGCAACGCGCTGCGCGTGCACGGCGCGGCGATCGGCCCCGCCTGGGCGCCGTTCCCGGTGACGCTCGCCGGACATTCGTATCGCGCCATGCGAATCCCCACGCTCGCGCAGCCGGGTGCGACGCCATTCCAGCTGGTTGCCCGGCAGCCCGAGGCACGCGCCGACATGGGTGCTGAATCGCTGGTTGTCGTCGGCGCCGCGTTCGCCGACGGCGAATCCGGCTTCTACCTGCTCGAGACGCGCAGCAATGCTGGCGAGGAACTGCAGGACCACGGCTGCGCCGTCGCCAATTCCCCATAGAGCAAGACCGGAAGGACATTCGCATGAGGACCAAGCAATTCGCATCGCACGCCGATATCGAGGAAAAGAAAGTGAGCTTCGACCGGCTTTCTGACCATGCATACGCGTATACGGCCGAAGGTGATCCGAACACCGGGGTGGTCATCGGCGACGATGCGGTGATGGTCATCGACACGCAGGCCACACCCGTGATGGCGCAGGACGTCATCCGGCGCATTCGCGACGTCACCGACAAGCCGATCAAGTACGTGACGCTGTCGCATTACCACGCCGTTCGGGTATTGGGCGCCGCCGGCTACAAGCCCGAACACATCATCGCCAGCCGCGACACGTTCGACCTCATCGTCGAGCGCGGCGAGCAGGACATGAAGAGCGAGATCGAGCGTTTCCCGCGATTGTTTCGTGCCGTCGAGTCGGTGCCTGGGCTGACCTGGCCGACGATCGTGTTCGAAAAGCGGATGACGCTGATGATGGGCAAGCTGCAGGTGGAGATCATGCAGCTGGGACGTGGCCATACGAAAGGTGACACCGTCGTCTGGCTGCCGCAGGAAAAAATCCTCTTCTCCGGCGACCTCGTCGAATACGACGCGACGCCCTACACCGGTGACGCGTACCTGACCGACTGGCCGGCGACGCTCGACGCCATCGCGGCACTGCGGCCGGACAAGCTCGTGCCGGGTCGCGGCGCGTCGCTGCAGTCGCCCGCCGAAGTGAAGGCGGGACTCGACGGCACGCGCGCGTTCGTCACGGCGATGTTCGAGTCGGTGAAGCAGGGCGCCGCTGCGGGACTCGACTTGCGTACCGTCTACAAGCAGACCTATGCCGCGCTCAAGCCGCAATTCGGCCACTGGGTGATCTTCGACCATTGCCTGCCGTTCGACGTGACGCGCGCGTACGACGAGGCGACGCAATACAAGGATCCGCGCATCTGGACCGCGCAGCGCGACAAGGACATGTGGCTGGCGCTCGAAGGCTGACGATGCGCCGTTGAAGACACTTCACGTTGAAGACTTATACCAACCCCGTCTACGAATACCGGCGGCCGCCAGAACTCGATGGCGCCGTCAGGCACTGCCGCGTGGTGATTGTCGGCGCGGGACCGGTCGGGCTGGCCGCGGCGATTGACCTCGCGCAGCGCGACATTCCCGTGCTCGTGCTGGACGACGACGACACGGTCAGTGTCGGCTCGCGGGCGATCTGCTACGCGAAGCGCACGCTGGAAATTCTCGACCGCTTGGGCTGCGGCGAACCGATCGCCAACAGGGGCGTGGGCTGGAGCGTGGGCAAGGTCTTCCATGGCGACCGCCTCACCTATCAATTCGACCTGTTGCCGGAGCCGGGCCATCACCGGCCCGCCTTCGTCAACCTGCAGCAATACCATTTCGAGGAGTGCATGGTGCGGCGCGCCGACGCGCTTGGCAGCGCCGAAATCCGCTGGAGGCATCGCGTCGTCGGCGTCGAGCCGGGCGAAGCGCAGGTGAAGCTGCGCGTGGCGACGCCGGACGGCGATTATGCGCTGACCTGCGATTGGCTGATCGCCTGCGACGGCTCGCGCAGCCCCGTCCGCCACATGCTGGGACTCGACACCGAAGGGCAGGTCTTTCGCGATCGCTTCCTGATCGCCGACATCCACATGACGACGGATTTTCCGTCCGAGCGCTGGTTCTGGTTCGACCCGCCGTTCCACCGCAATCAATCGGTATTGCTGCACCGGCAGGCCGACAACGTGTGGCGCGTCGACTTCCAGCTGGGCTGGGACGCCGACCCCGAGGAGGAGAAGAAGCCGGAGAACATCCTGCCGCGGCTGCGCGCGATGCTCGGTGACGATGCTGTGTTCGAAATCGAATGGGCGAGCGTCTACACATTTCAGTGCCGCAGGATGCAGAAGTTCCGCCACGGGCGCGTGCTGTTCGCGGGCGACTCGGCACACCTGGTCAGTCCGTTCGGCGCACGCGGCGCCAACAGCGGCGTCCAGGACACCGACAACCTCGTGTGGAAGCTGGAACTCGTGCTGCGCGGCAAGGCCCCGGAATCGCTGCTCGACACCTACGATGCCGAGCGCGTGTCGGCGGCTGACGAAAACATCCTCAATTCGACGCGCGCGACCGACTTCATCACACCGAAGAGTGCCGTGTCGCGCACGTTCCGCGACGCTGTGCTCGCCCTCGCTCGCCGCTACCCGTTCGCGCGCCGGCTGGTGAACAGTGGCCGCCTGTCGGTGCCCAAGGTGCTCGCCGATTCCAGCCTCAACACGCCGGATCGCGACGCGTTCGCGGGATCGATGGTGCCGGGCGCGCCCGCGGCGGATGCGCCGGTCCAAGGTCCCCTCGGCGACTGGCTGCTGCCGCACTTAGGGCAAGGCTTCAACCTGGTCGTCTTCGGCGACGCCGTTGCGCCCGAGGCGGCCCGCGCACTCGAGCAGGAACCGATACCGTGCGCGCTGGTCCAGGTAGGGGGCGCGCGCAGCGACGGCCGCACGGTGATCCAGGACAAGGACGCCTTGATGGCCGCGCGTTACGATGCGAAGCACGGGACGTGTTACCTGGTCCGCCCGGACCAGCATGTGTGCGCGCGTTGGCGCGTCTTCGATCTCGCAGCAGTCCGCCGCGCGCTCGCGCATGCGACATGCAATACCGAAGGGAGCCCGGCATGGCCGCGTTGAACACGGAACCCAACCTCGTGGCGCCCGACGACTTCTACGAGGACCTGATCCAACTGCACCGCGACCTGACCGACGCGCAGAGCGCGCTGGTCAACGCGAAGCTCATCCTGTTGCTCGCCAATCATGTCGGCGACGCCGACGTCCTGCGCAGCGCCATGGCTGCCGCGCGCGAGGACGTCGTGCCTGCGGCGTGAAGGCGACGACCCATCGACCCTGAAGGCGAGGCAAACCTCATGACCACGACGACGACCCGGCCCCCGGCTGCGACGCAGCGAACGGCAACGCAGGAAGACGCGGTGCTTGCGTACCAATCGGGATTCGGCAACGAGTTCGCGAGCGAAGCGCTGCCCGGCGCGCTGCCGGTCGGGCAGAATTCGCCGCAGCGTGCGCCGTACGGACTCTATGCGGAGCAGCTATCCGGCACGGCGTTCACCGCGCCGCGGGGCGCCAACCGGCGCGCATGGACGTACCGGATCCGGCCCGCCGCCGTGCACCTGCCGTTTCGCCAGATCGGCAATGGCCGTATCGAAAGCGCCTTCGGCAACGTGCCCACGCCTCCCAACCAGCTGCGGTGGGATCCGCCGCCGATGCCGACGGCACCGACCGACTTCATCGACGGCCTGGCCACGATGGCGGGCATCGGCGATCCGGCGGCGATGAGCGGATGCGGCATCCACTTCTACGCGGTCAACAGTCCGATGCAGGACCGTTTTTTCTACGACGCCGACGGCGAATTGCTGATTGTCCCGCAGCAGGGCCGGCTGCGCGTCGGCACCGAATTCGGGCGGATCGACGCGGAGCCCCAGGAAATCGTCGTGATCCCGCGCGGCGTGCGCTTCCGCGTCGAGGTTCCGGACGGCTCAGCGCGCGGCTACGTCTGCGAGAACTACGGCGCGCCGTTTCGCCTGCCCGATTTGGGCGTCATCGGCTCCAACGGCCTCGCGAACTCGCGCGATTTCCTTACGCCGCATGCCGCTTACGAGGATCGCGAGGGCGATTTCGAACTCGTCGCCAAATTCATGGGCAACCTGTGGTCCGCGGCGATCGGGCATTCGCCGCTCGACGTCGTCGCATGGCACGGCAACTACGCGCCGTACAAATACGACCTGCGCCGCTTCAACGCGATCGGCTCGATCAGCTACGACCATCCCGATCCGTCGATCTTCCTGGTCCTGCAATCGCAAAGCGACACGCCGGGCGTGGACACGATCGACTTCGCGATATTTCCACCGCGCATCCTCGCCATGGAACACACGTTCCGCCCGCCCTGGTTCCATCGCAACGTCGCCAGCGAATTCATGGGCCTGATCCACGGTGTCTATGACGCGAAGGCCGAAGGCTTCCTGCCCGGCGGCGCCAGCCTGCACAATTGCATGTCGGGCCACGGGCCGGACGCGGAGACGTTCGAGAAGGCCAGCGCCGCCGACCTGTCGCAACCCACCCGGATCAAGGACACGATGGCGTTCATGTTCGAGACGCGCCAGGTTATCCGGCCCACGCGGGCAGCGCTCGAGTCCGCGCAGCTCCAGCCCGAGTATTTCCGCTGCTGGCAGGGGTTGCGCAAGCACTTCGATCCCGTCAAGCCGTAGTTTCGGTCGCATTCACCACACTGTCCGCGATCCTATTCCAAACGCCAGGAACCGCCATGACCTACGAAAACATCCTCGTCGAAACCCGTGACCGCGTCGGGCTCATCCGCCTGAACCGCCCGACACGCATGAATGCGCTCAACGACGCGCTCGCGAAGGAACTCTCGGTAGCCCTGCACGCCTTCGACGACGACGACGGCATCGGCTGCATCGTGATCACCGGCAACGACAAGGCGTTCGCGGCCGGCGCGGACATCGGCGCGATGGCGGAGTGGGATTACGCCAAGGTCTACGGCGACGACTACATCACGCGCGACTGGGAGGAGATCATCCGCATTAGGAAACCCGTGATCGCGGCTGTGGCCGGGTACGCGCTGGGTGGCGGCTGCGAATTGGCGATGGCCTGCGACACGATCATCGCCGCCGACACGGCGAAATTCGGACAGCCGGAAATAACGATCGGCACAATGCCCGGCATGGGCGGCACGCAACGGCTGCCGCGCGCCATCGGCAAGGCCAAGGCGATGGACTGGTGCCTGACGGGCCGCATGGTTGACGTCGCCGAGGCCGAGCGCGCCGGATTGGTCGCGCGCATCGTGCCGGCGGCGGAGCTGGAAAAGGAGGCGCTGGCCTTCGCCGCCAAGATCGCGTCGTTTTCGCTGCCGGTCGTGCTCAAGGTCAAGGAGGCGATCAACCGCGCCTACGAGACGACGCTTGCCGAAGGCCTGCGTTTCGAGCGTCGGGAATTCCACGCGACGTTCGCACTCGCCGACCAGACGGAAGGCATGCGCGCGTTCGTCGAAAAGCGCAAGCCGGCCTTCAAGCACAAGTAGCGGCGTGCAAGGCACCGCGCGGTTGCGAGCCTCTTGGTAAACTTCGCCGCATGGACCGCCCGTTGCAGGATATCGTCGTCGCACGGCCGGCTGCCGGCGTCGTGCAGATCACGCTGCACCGCCCCGAGTTCCGCAACGCGCTGCGCACGCAGACGCTCGCCGAACTCGCGGCCGAGCTCGCGACGGCTCTTGCCGACCCGGAAACGCGCGCCGTCGTCCTGACCGGCGGCGTCGACTGCTTTGCGGCGGGCGCCGACGTTCGCGAGATGGCGCCACTCGGTCCGGTCGAAATACTGACGCACGAGCGGCAAAAATACTGGCGCGCGGTGGCCACCTTCGCCAAGCCGCTCGTGGGCGCCGTGTGCGGTTACGCGCTGGGCGGCGGCTGTGAGCTGGCGCTGTGCTGCGACATCCTCGTCGCGGGCAACAATGCGAGGTTCGGCCAGCCGGAAGTGAACCTCGGCATGATTCCTGGCGCGGGCGGCACGCAGCGCCTCGCGCGCACCGCCGGCAAGTCGCTGACGATGCAGATGGTGCTCACGGGCCAACCGATCGATGCGCAGGCCGCGCTGGCAGCCGGGCTGGTCGTGGAAGTTGCGGAACCGGCAGGCGCGCTCGCGCGCGCCGTGGAGCTTGCATCGATCATCGCGACCAAACCTGCGCTGGCCGTGCGCCTCGCGAAGGAAGCGGTGCTGCGAGCCTACGAGTCACCGCTGTCCGAAGGCCTTGCCGCGGAACGCCAGGCTTTTGCGCTGCTCGCGGCGAGTCACGACCGCAACGAAGGCATCGCCGCCTTTCTGGAAAAGCGGCCGCCGCGATTCACCGGCCGCTGACCCGCGGCCGTTCCGAATTAAGTTAGTGAACGCCGCGGAAGCGCATCGATGCGCCGTCGGCCAGCGTCAGCACGAGCTCCCCCTTGACCATCGCATAGGCGTTTGCCTGCATCAGCGAGCGCAGGAATTCGGCGTCCTGCGAACCGCTGGGACAGGCCATCTTGGTGAGCGCCACGGCGCCGAACCTGATCTGCGCGCCATTGACTTCGTAACCGCCACTGCCGCGGTTGCAATCGGCGCGCACGTTGATGCGCCCGCCACCCTGGAACGACAAGGTGTAGCGTTCGGGCGCCGCTGCCGCGACTGCCGGGGCACTGCCGAGTTGCGTGCGCTGCCACTGCCAGACGGGACCGACGAGTTCATCGGACGCGACGGTGACGGTGACGGTGGGCGGTGCTGCGTTGGCGGGAACGAATGCGGGGGTGCTCGCGGGGACCGGGCCGGCATTCGGCATGTCCTGGCATGCCGCCATCGCCAGCACCGATGCCAGCCCCATCGCACCTGCGAACAACGCGTTGCGTTCCATCGCCGCTCCTTCGAACAATGCAGCGATTTTATCATCGCGCGCCGGGTTAGAATCACGGCGGCCGGAGGCGTTGCGCTCCGGCAACCCGCATGGCCACCGACCCTTCGCTCATCGCCGCATTGCAGCCGCAGCGCATCTCCGATCGCTGCGACGAGCTGGGCCGCCTGTCGGAATTGGACGGCGGATTGACGCGCGTGTTCCTGTCGCCCGAGCAAAAGCAGGCGAGCGAACGGGTGCTGCGCTGGATGCGCGACGCGGGGATGGCGGCGCAACTCGACGCCATCGGCAACTGCGCGGGCCGCTACGAAGGCGAGCGTCCTGGCTTGCCGTGCCTCATGCTCGGTTCGCACCTCGACACCGTGCGCGATGCGGGCAAGTACGACGGCATGCTCGGCGTCATCTCCGCCATCGAATGCGTGAGCGCGCTGAATGCGTTGTCGGTACGCCTGCCGTTCGCGATCGAGGTCGTCGGCTTCGGCGACGAGGAAGGCGTGCGCTTCGGCTCCACGCTGCTCGGCAGCCGTGCGGTGGCGGGCGCGTTCGACTTCGGCCTGCTCGACAAGGAGGATGCGAACGGAACGACGATGCGCGACGCGCTGCGCGGCTTCGGCCTCGACCCTGCGCAAATCGCCGCCATCGCGCGCAAGCCCACAGACGTGCTGGCCTACGCCGAGCTGCATATCGAGCAGGGGCCGGTTCTCGAAGCCGAAGGCTTGGCGACGGGCGTGGTCACCGCGATCAATGGCGGCAACCGCTTCAGCATCGAGCTCAATGGCATGGCCGGACACGCCGGGACGGTGCCGATGGGCTTGCGCCGCGACGCGCTCGCGGCGGCGGCCGAATGCGTGGTCGCGGTCGAGCGCATCGCCGCATCGATGCCCGACATCGTCGGCACCGTGGGCCGCCTCGAGGCGCTGCCGGGTGCGATGAACGTCATTCCGGGCAAGGTCCGCTTTTCGCTCGACGTGCGCGCGCCGACCGACGAAAAGCGCCATGCGGCGGTGGCCGCGATCCGCGCGCGAGTGCGAAGCCATCGCGCAGCGCCGCGGCATCGCCATGACGACCACGCCGCTGTGGGAAGCCAGGACGTCGCCGTGCGATCCGGACCTGCAGCGTCAGATCGCCGCCGCCATCGCGGAAGAGGGCGGGCGCGTGCACCACCTGCCTTCCGGCGCGGGCCACGACGGCATGGCGCTCATCGAAATCGCGCCAATCGGCATGCTCTTCGTCCGCTGCAAGGGCGGGATCAGCCACAACCCGGCGGAAGCGGTGACGCTCGACGACGTCGCTGCCGGCGCGCGCGCTTTCCTGCGCTTCATCGCCGCGTTCACGCCGCCGCGCCGTTGAAAATGCATCCTCGGCCATGAGCGAAGCCGCGCACGCTATACACGCCTACCTGGCGGCACATCGGGTCGACGAGGAGCGGTTCCTGGCCGAGCTCGTGAAGGTGCCGTCCGACAATCCGCCCGGCGATTGCGCGCCGCACGCGGCGCGCGCGGCGGAATTGCTGGAAGCGCTGGGATTCACTGTCGAGCGCCACGTCGTGCCAGAGGCCGCCGTCAAGGCCAACGGCATGGTCAGTTGCGTAAACCTCGTCGTGCGGGTCCGCTTCGGTGCGTCGGCCAAACCGGTGATCGCGCTCAATGCGCATGGCGACGTCGTGCCGCCGGGCTCGGGTTGGACGATGGATCCCTATGGCGCGCAAGTGCGCGACGGCTTCATGTACGGCCGCGGCGCGGCGGTGTCGAAATCGGATTTCGCGACCTATGCGTTCGCGCTGCTTGCGTTGCGCGATGCGGCGGCCCGCGGCGCGGCGATTGCCGGGACGGTCGAATTGCACTTCACGTACGACGAGGAAGTCGGCGGCGCCATCGGCCCGGCCTGGCTGCTGCAACACAAGATCAGCGCGCCCGACTACGCCATTTCGGCGGGCTTTTCCTATGGCATCACGACGGCGCACAACGGCTGCCTGCATCTGCAGGTCGACGTCGCCGGCAAGTCCGGTCATGCCGCGGAGCCCGAAAAGGGCATCGACGCGCTCGAGGCGGCGACGGGAATCCTCGCCGATCTCTATGCGCTGCGCAAATCGTTGGCGAAGCGCAAGTCGTCGGTGACCGGCATCGGATCGCCGACCCTCGTCGTGGGCCTCATCCGCGGCGGCATCAACACCAACGTGGTGCCGGATCACGTCACGTTTCGCCTCGATCGCCGGATCATTCCGGAGGAAAATGCCGCCGACGTGGAAACCGCGCTGACTCGGCAGATCCACGAATTCGCGGCGAATTGGCCGGCGGTGCAGGTGAGCGTCACGCGGATCATGCTGGCCGTGCCTTTCGTGCCGATCCCTGGACAGGAAAGGCTGGTCGCCGCGCTGCAACGGCATGGCAAGGTGATCATGCGGGAGGAGTTGAGGACGCACGGCGTGCCGATCTACACGGATGCGCGGCTGTACACGACGGCGGGCATCCCCGCGGTGCTGTACGGCGCCGGACCGCGGACACTCGTCGAGGCCAATGGCCATCGCGCCGACGAAAAGCTGAATCTCGACGACCTCCACCGCGCGACCGAAGTGGTTGCGCTCGCGCTTGCGGACCTGATGACCGCGCCTTGATGCCCGCGATGTCCGGATACCGAGGATCCACAGTGGCGTGCCAGACGGAATGACGGAAGGTCGCGGGGCGCCGGGCAATACGCGCGACCCGCGCCTGTGGCGGACCGTCAGCGCGCTCGGTGTCGCGCAGATCATCTCGTGGGGCACGCTGTTTTACACGATCGCTGTGCTCGGCAGCGCGATGCGCGGCGAGTTGGGCCTTTCGGACATCATGCTGTTCGGGAGCTTCACCGCCGGATTGTTTCTGTCCGGAATCGTGTCGCCCCTCGTCGGCCGCCAGATCGACTTGCGTGGAGGCCGCCTGGTGCTCGCGTCGGGCTCGCTGCTGGGGGCGCTTGCGTCGTCCGTTCTCGCCATGGCGCAAGGACCGTTCACGATGCTCGCCGGATGGCTGCTTGCCGGCGTCGCGATGGCGGCTTGTCTCTACGACCCCGCCTTCGCCACGCTGCACCAGATCTCGGGCCGGTCGTACCGCCGCGCGGTGACCGCATTGACGCTGTTTGGCGGATTCGCGAGCACCGTGTTCTGGCCGCTCTCGCAATATCTGCTGGATACCATCGGCTGGCGTCACGCATTCGCCGTTTACGCGGGACTGCATCTGCTCGTCTGCCTTCCGTTGCATCTCGCACTCGTCCCGCGCGTGCGATTCGAGCAGCCACCCCCGGAAGTGGCGCATGCCGCTGTTGCGACGTTTACGCGTACCGACGCCGTCTTCGCCTGGCTCGCCGTCGCGCTGTCGCTGGCCGCGTTCCTTGGATCGGCGATGGCGGCGCACATCATCGACCTGCTTACCGTGACGGGGCTCACCGCGCGCGATGCAGTTCTCGTCGGATCGCTGATCGGTCCGATGCAGGTCGCCGGGCGGATTATGGAATTCGCCTTCGGCCGCCGCATGCGCGCGCTGGCGGTCGGGACGCTCGCCTTCGTGCTGATGGCCGTCGCGCTGGCGCTGTTCACACAAGTGCACGGCGTGTGGATCGTGGCGCTGGCGTTCGCGATTGTTTACGGCTGGAGCAACGGCGTGATGACGATCGTCCGCGGCACCGTACCTGCGGAGCTCTTCGGTCACCGCGGTTACGGCGCGCTGCTGGGGCGGCTCGCGCAGCCGCAATTCATCCTCAAGGCGATCGCGCCGGTCGCCCTCACGCTGCTGTACGCGGTGGACCCCGACCGCACGGTGACGCCCTATGCGTTGCTGGCCGTCGCGATTGCCGCGCTCATTGCATTCCGGCTCGCCGTCGCTTCGGCGAGAAAGGGCCGACACTCACGCGCGCGAACCGATTGAAGAGGGCGTCCGCTCGTACCAGCCTTGCGAGCGGTTGACGATCCGGACGACGGACAGCATGACCGGCACCTCGACGAGCACGCCGACGACGGTTGCCAGCGCCGCGCCCGACTCGAGTCCGAACAGGCTGATGGCCGCGGCGACGGCCAATTCGAAAAAGTTCGACGCGCCGATGAGCGCCGACGGCGCGGCGGCGCAGTGGGCTACGCCGAACCTGCGGTTGAGAAGATAGGCGGCGCCTGCGTTGACATAGACCTGGATCACGATCGGCACGGCGAGCATCGCGATGATGAGCGGCTGGGCGAGAATCTGCCCGCCCTGGAACGCGAACAGCAGCACGAGTGTCGCGAGCAGCGCCGCAATCGACAACGGCGCGAGGCGCGCCAATGTGCGGTCGAGCGTGTCGCGTCCCTTCCGCAGCAATGCGAATCGCCATGCCTGCGCGAGGAGGAGCGGCACGGCGATGTACAGGACGACCGATGTGAGCAGCGTGTCCCACGGCACGGTGATCGCGGCGACGCCGAGCAGCAGCGCGACCAGCGGCCCGAACGCGACCACCATGATGATGTCGTTCAGCGCCACCTGCGACAGCGTGAAGTAGGGATCGCCGCGGCAGAGCTGGCTCCACACGAAGACCATCGCCGTGCAGGGCGCCGCGGCGAGAAGGATGAGTCCGGCGACGTAGCTGTCCTGCTGGTCCGCCGGCAGCCAAGGCGCAAAGACGTGGCGCACGAACAGCCATGCCAACAGCGCCATCGAGAATGGCTTGACGGCCCAGTTGATGAACAGCGTGACGCCGATGCCGCGGGCGTGGGTGGCGACGCGGTGCAGCGCCCCGAAGTCGATCCTGACCAGCATTGGGACGATCATCAGCCAGATCAGGATCCCCACGGGCACGTTGACGTGCGCGACTTCTGCTTGCGCCAGCGCGCGAAACGGCGCCGGTGCGAACTGACCGAGCGCTATGCCCGCGACGATGCACAACGCGACCCACAGCGTCAGCCAGCGCTCGAACACGCCCAGCGCGGGTTGCGGCGACGGCACCGCTGGGATTGCGGCGGCGCTCATTCCGCGCGGCTTCCGATGTCGTCCAGCTTCTTCTGCAGCGAGAGGCGATCGAGCTTGGCCAGCGGAAGGCTGGCGAAGATACGGATGCGATTGAGCAGGACGTGACTCGCGTCGGAAAACGCCTTGCGTCTCTGCGCATCGTTACCCGTCACCGCCGCCGGATCGGGAATGCCCCAATGCGCGGTCATCGGTTGCCCCGGCCAGACAGGGCAGACTTCCCCGGCGGCGTTATCGCACACGGTAATGACGAAGTCGAGTTGAGGCGTCCCGGCCTTCGCGAACCGCTCCCACGATTTGCTCGCGAGGCCCTCGGTGGGCATGCGCGTCGACCGCAGCAGCTCGAGCGCGAGCGGATTCACGTTGCCCGTCGGATGGCTGCCCGCGCTATAAGCATGGAAGCGGCCCGCGCCCACGCTGTTGAGGATCGACTCGGCCATGATGCTGCGCGCCGAGTTGCCGGTGCACAGGAACAGCACGTTGAAGACACGATCTGGCACGGGCAGGCCTGGCGGTGGTCAGCAGCAACTGCGCGCAGCACTTTCGACATCGCTTTTCGCAGGCGACGTGGGCGACGAGCAGCCGCAGGCGCCGGCTGCCGGCTGGGCTTTGCCCTCCGGCCCATACATCGGGATCGTGTCGAGCGTGTGGAACGCTTCCCACGCGATGCCCTGCGGATCGGTCACCCAGTGCTTGTCGGATATCACGTAGCAGCAATGCGCGTCGGGCTCGGCCACGGTGGTCGACGCATCGGCCACCTCGAATTGCGTGCGGATGGCCGCGAGTTCATCCGCCGACTCCGCCTGCAGGCCGAGATGATTGAGCCCGGGATTGCTGCCGCGATGGGAGATCGCGAAGTTGACCCGCGGATCGTCGAGCATCCATTTGGCGTAGTCGGGCTTTTGCACGGTGGGCGCCACGCCGAAGAGGCCGGAATAGAAGCGGATGCTCGCGGGCAGATCGGGAACGCCAAGGTGGACGTGGAATCGCTTCATGATTGGGTCCTGGTGCGCTTGGAGGAGGGTCCGCATGCGGCCGGTGCGCAGCCGGGCTCGCAAGCGCTGCCGCCGGTTGCCTGGCAGCAGTGTTCGGTGAGGTAGCCGATCAGCGCATTGATCGCGGCGACGTCGGCCTGGTACCAGATGAAGCGGCCCTCGCGGCGATCAGCGATCAGTCCGGCGTTGGCCAGTTCCTTCAAGTGGAACGACAGCGTGGCCGGAGGGAGCTTCAACCGCAGCGCGATGGCGCCCGGTGTGAGGCCCTTCGGGGCGAATTCGACGAGCAACCGGAAAATGCCCAGCCGAGTTTCCTGCGCCAACGCGGCGAGTGCGTTGACCGCGCGGGCCGCCTTGGCTGGCGTGGACGGCCCGGATCGAAGGGCGGTTTGTGCTTTCATGTTTCCAATAATATGGAAATACAAATCGGCTGTCAACCCGAAAGTAATTCGATCGATCTTTGGGATAGTGCGGGTGCTACGCGTGGCGCGCGCGGCGCCAGCGCCAAAGGCGCCACAGCAGGAACGGAATGCCGACGACGCTGAGCACGCCCCAGACCAGGGCCGCATAGTCGGAAGGCCGCCACGCCGTCGGAATCAGATCCGGATCGCGCAACGCATCGGGGAACGGGCGCGGCGGTACCGGAACGATCTGCACGAGCGCGGGGTCGTTCGGGATGAGCGACCGGTATTCCCACGTGGTGACGGCGGGCGCGTCGCCGAATGCACGGCTCGACGGGAATTGCGGAAAGCGCACGAAGGCCAGCGCGTCCAGGTCCTCCGCGAGCATGCGGGCGAGCAATCCATCGTCGGCCGCCGCGCCGCCGGTGCCCAGCGCCAGCAGGCTGCCGAACGCTTCTTCGAGGCCGGCCGCGGGCATGAGCCGGGTCTGGTCGGTGCGCAGGTAATCGAAGGCGAGCTTGGCCTTGCCGATCGAAAGCTCCTTCAGCGCGACGAACGGAAAGCCGATCCACGCCAGCGTCCGTGACGTGGGGCCGCGCCGCGGAATGCTCCAGCCCAGCGCGCGCAGCGTGTCGATGCTGATGCTCGCGCAATTCTCGTTCGGGTGGTAGTAAACGAGCTGGTGGCGCCAGAACTGGTTGTACACGCGGTTGAGCGCGGACTGCACAAGTGCGGCCGCCCGTTCGTCCTTCAATACGGCAACGACCATGTACGACGGCCGGTACCAGCCCTGTCCGGAATTGAGGTCGGCCAAGTAGTTGTCTAGTGCGACCGGCGCGGCGAGGATGCCCTTTTCGCTCTCGACGTCCAGCGAATAGAAATTGTTGACGAGCCAGTTGCCGATCTGGCCGTCGGCCTGGACCCGGCCGGTGACCAGCGCGAAGTGTCCCCCGTGTGCTTCGTCGTCGTCACCCTGTGCGCCGTTGACCATGAGCGCCAGCACCGGACGTCCCGCCCACTCGCGCGGCGCGCCGGATTTTTGCCACAACGTGGACACCGCATACGGGCTTTGCGCGCCGCCGCGCGGTTCCTCGCGCATCAGGGTGCGCAGGCCTTCGGCCGGCGAACCTGCGGGCATCACGCGCGTCGGCGGCGCTCCGCCGCCGACGCGAAAGTCCTCGGGCCAGATCGTGCGTGCGATGAAGGCGTCGCTGGCGGCCGTTCCGCGCACGGTGAGAGCCCTTTGCCGGAAGAACGCGACCGACGACGCGTCGTAGTACGAACGGTTGAGCGGGATCTTCGCCGTCGGGCGGAACGCTGTCGCGCGGTCGCCCGTGACGAGTCGCGACGCGTCGACCGAAAGCGTGGCACCGGTTATTTCGTCGGGTTCCGCGACCCACACGAGGGGCGGATAATCGATCGGTGAACCGGCGGGACGCGCGGCGGCCCAATGCCGCACGTCCTCGTCGGCGTGCACGCCGGTCTCGAAGCCGGATACGGTGTGGCCGGCAAGCGGAACCGCAATGGTCTCGCTGCGGAAGTACCACAATGCCTGCCGGATCGTCGGGCAATCCTTGCATTCGCCGGTGGTGAGGCGGAAGTCCTGCGCCGGGTAGAGACCGAACTCGCCGCTGGCGTTGGCCGGCTTAAATACAGGCGTGGCGGCGAACATCATCGCGATTATCGTCGCCGCCCCGCGTCGCGTCATCTGCCGGCCCTCGCGTTCTTCGAAGCTGCCGGTCTTCAGCGGACCGTGACGCGCGGCATGCCCGCGGCAATTTCGCCGATGAACGCGGCTTGCGCGAAGCCTTGGGCCCGAAACAGCGCGAGAATCGGGTCGGCGCGGCCGGGGTCGCAAGCAACGAGGAGCCCGCCGGACGTCTGCGGATCGGAAAGGAGTGCGCGTTCGCCGCTGCCGAGGGCCGCCCCCACGTCGACATCGTCTCCATAGCCGGCCCAGTTGCGGCCCGATGCGCCGGTGAGCACGCCCTCGCGCGCGAACCGCAAGGCGTCCGGCAGCAGCGGCAAGCGCGCGAAGTCGACGGTTGCCGCCACCGCGCTGCCGCGGCAAATCTCCAGCAGGTGGCCGAGCAATCCGAAGCCCGTGACATCGGTCAGCGCGTGGACCTCCGGCAACTTGCCCAGCGCGATGCCGGGCGTGTTCAACTGTGTCGTGCTGGCCAGCATCGTTGCGTAGCCGTCGGCAGAGAGCAATCCCTTCTTCAGCGCGGCGCTGTAGATGCCCACGCCCAGCGGCTTGCCCAGGATCAGCGCGTCGCCCGGCTTGGCGCCCGCGTTGCGCTTGACGTTGACAGGGTCGACGACGCCGATCGCGACCAGGCCGTAGATGGGTTCGACCGAATCGATCGTGTGGCCGCCAGCGATAGGAATGCCGGCCTTCGCGCACACCGATTCGCCTCCCGCGAGGATCTTGCGGATCGTGTCGACGGGCAGCTTGTCGACGGGCATTCCGACGAGCGCGAGCGCGAACAACGGTGTGGCGCCCATCGCATAGATGTCGGAGATGGCATTGGTGGCGGCGATGGCGCCGAAGTCGAACGGGTCGTCGACGATCGGCATGAAGAAGTCCGTCGTCGCGACGATTGCCTGGCGCTCGTTCAACTTGTAGACGGCCGCGTCGTCCGCCGTTTCGATGCCGACGAGCAGCGCGGCCGGCAGCACGCCCGGCGCGGCACGACCCAGGATTTCCCGCAGCACGCCGGGCGCGATCTTGCAGCCGCATCCGCCGCCGTGCGAGAACGACGTCAGCTTGAGTGGGAGAGGGTCAGGGGCATTCACGGCAGAAAGTTTCGCGGGGAGGCGGAAACGCTTCGGAAGCGCATTCGAACCGCATTCTAGCGTCCTGCCCAGAATGCCGGCCAAGCCTGCGTGGAATCAGCTTTCGCGTTGCAAAAACCCCACGGATAACAAGCCCTTGGCGCATATACCGCTTTCCTTGTGACAGCAGCAGGCGTAGCATCGCGGCAACGAGAAGGGTCCCGGCGCGAATCCTGCTTTCCAAGGGAGTCGATTCGCACCACGCACATTAGCGACCTGGCGTGCCACTGGAGATTTAGGCTTTGAAGCCGACGGATATCGCGCACCCCGACTATTTCCACAAAGTTGTCGATTGCCAGTGGGCCTGCCCGGCCCACACTCCCGTCCCCGAATACATCCGGCTGATCGCAGCGGGCCATTACGGCGACGCATACCTCGTCAACTGGAAGTCGAACGTCTTCCCCGGCATCCTCGGCCGCACCTGCGATCGCCCGTGCGAACCCGCGTGCCGGCGTGGCCGCGTCGAAGAAGGCTCGCCGGAAATCGCCAACGCCAAGGCCAAGCCGGAACCCGTCGCCATCTGCCGCCTGAAGCGCGTCGCGGCGGACTTCAAGGAAGACATCCGCGACCGTCTGCCGCGGCGCGCCGCCAAGAAGAACGGCAAGCGCGTGGCCCTGGTCGGCGCGGGTCCGGCATCGCTGACGGTGGCGCGCGACTTGGCGCCGCTCGGCTACGAATGCGTGATCTTCGACGGCGACGCGCGCGCCGGCGGCATGATCCGTTCGCAAATTCCGAAGTTTCGCCTTCCCGATTCCGTGATCGACGAGGAAGTCGGCTACGTGCTCGATCTGGGCATCGAATTCCGCGGCGGCCAGCGCATCGACAGCATGAAGCAGTTGCTCGCCGAAGGATGGGACGCCGTGTTCGTCGGAAGCGGCGCGCCGCGCGGGCGGGACCTCGACATTCCCGGACGCCGTGAAGCGGCCGCGAACATCCACATCGGCATCGACTGGTTGTCGTCCGTTTCGTTCGGCCACGTGACGCGCATCGGCAAGCGCGTGATCGTGCTGGGCGGCGGCAACACGGCGATGGACTGCTGCCGTTCGTCGCGGCGACTGGGCGGCGACGACGTGCAGGTCATCGTGCGCTCCGGCTTCGACGAAATGAAGGCGTCGCCGTGGGAGAAGGAAGACGCGATGCACGAGGGCATCCCGATCCACAATTATCTCGTGCCCAAGGTGTTCACGCATGAGGGCGGCAAGCTGACCGGCGTGACGTTCGAGAAGGTCGCGCCGCAAAAGGACGCCAAGGGACGCCGTCAGCTCGTCGCGACCGGCGAGCCGGACGTCCATTTTCCTTGCGACGACGTTCTGGTCGCCGTCGGCCAGGAAAACGCGTTCCCGTGGATCGAGCGCGACGCGGGCATCGCCTTCAACGAATGGGACATGCCGGTCGTCGACAAGGCGACGATGGCCTCCTCGCGTCCGGGCGTGTATTTCGGCGGCGATGCGGCGTTCGGTCCCAAGAACATCATCTGGGCGGTCGCGCACGGCCACGACGCGGCGATCTCGATCGACAACCACTGCCAGGGCGTGCCGATCGACAAGAGACCCGGACCACACGTGAACCTCATGTCCCAGAAGATGGGCATCCACGAGTGGAGCTACGACAACGCGATCCACAACGACAAGCGCTACCGCGTGCCGCTCAAGGATACGGTCATCGCTCTCCGTGACATCCGCGCCGAAGTGGAGCTGGGCTTCGACCGCCGCGTCGGGTATGCGGAAGCGCAGCGCTGCCTCAACTGCGACGTCGAGACCGTCTTCGCGGCCAAGCTGTGCATCGAATGCGACGCGTGCGTGGACATCTGCCCGATGGATTGCATCACGTTCACCAAGGATGGCGACGAGGCCGACCTGCGCACGCGGCTCAATGCGCCGGCTAAGAATCTCGCGCAGGACTTGTACGTGGCCAACGGTCTCAAGACGGGCCGCGTGATGGTCAAGGACGAGGACATGTGCCTGCATTGCGGGCTGTGCGCCGAGCGCTGCCCGACCGGCGCGTGGGACATGCAGAAGTTCCTGCTCGACATGGCGCAGGCGGACGACCGCTGCCATGCGCAACACGGATCGACGACGGCGGCGAAGAGCGAGGCCAGACCCGCGCCGCTGATGGCGTCCCCGGCGGAGTGACGCGATGACACCACCGTCTCCCGCCGTTTCGCGCGTCAACGATTTCGTCGTCAAGTTCGCCAACGTCAACGGCTCCGGCTCGGCGTCGGCGAACGGTCTCTTCGCCAAGGCGATCCTGCGGATGGGCGTGCCGGTCGCGGCGCGCAACATCTTTCCGTCGAACATCCAGGGCCTGCCGACGTGGTTCGAAGTGCGCGTCGTGGAGGCGGGCTGGCGCGGCCGGCGTGGCGGCGTCGACATGGCCGTCGCGATGAATCCGCAGACGTGGGACAAGGACCTGGCCGAAGTCGATGCCGGCGGCTACGTTTTCTACGACTCGACGCGGGCGATGCCGCCGTCGAAATTCCGCGCCGACGTGACGCCGCATCGGCGTGCCGCTGACCGCGATCTGCAACGCGGCATACACCGATCCGCGGCAGCGTCAGTTGTTCAAGAACATCATCTACCTGGGCGCGCTGTCGGCGCTGCTCGACATCGACCCGTCGGAGGTCGAGCGGCTCTTCGGCGAGCAGTACAAGGGCAAGGAAGCGCTGCTCGAGTCGAACCGCAAGGCGTTGCACATGGGGCGCGACTACGCGCTCGCAAACTTCGCGTGCCCGTTGCCTATTCACGTCAAGCGCAGCGACAAGGTCGGCAACCGGATCTTCATCGACGGCAACAGCGCGGCCGCCTTGGGCTGCGTTTACGGCGGCGCGACGGTCGCTGCGTGGTATCCCATCACGCCGTCGTCGTCGCTGGCCGAGGCATTCCAGATCTACTGCCGCAAGTTCCGCAACGACAAGGACACCGGCAAGAAGCGCTACGCGATCGTGCAGGCCGAGGACGAACTGTCGTCGATCGGCATGGTCATCGGCGCCGCGTGGAACGGCGCGCGCGCGTTCACGGCGACGTCCGGTCCCGGCGTGTCGCTGATGCAGGAATTCCTGGGTCTCGCCTATTTCGCCGAAATTCCCGCCGTGCTGTTCGACGTGCAGCGCGGCGGCCCGTCGACAGGCATGCCGACGCGCACGCAGCAGGCGGACCTCCTGTGCTGCGCCTACGCGTCGCATGGCGACACGAAGCACGTGCTGCTGTTTCCCGAGGACCCGACGGAATCGTTCGAGTTCGCGGCCACGGCGTTCGACCTCGCGGATCGGCTGCAGACGCCGATCTTCGTGATGCTCGACCTCGACATCGGCATGCAGGACTGGCTGACCGAACCGTTCGAATGGGACGACAGCCGCCGGATGGACCGCGGCAAGGTGATGACCGCGGCCGAGCTCGACGCGGGACGCGATTTCGGCCGCTATCTCGACGTCGACGGCGACGGCATTCCGTTTCGCACGTATCCGGGCACGCATCCGTCGAAGGGCGGCTACTTCACGCGCGGCACCACCAAGGACCGCTACGCGCGGTACACCGAGGAGGGCCCGGCGTACGTCGACAACATGCAGCGGCTGCAGCGCAAGTTCGAGACCGCGAAGGACATGGTCCCAGCGCCGGTGATCCAGCAGGGGGCAAAGCCGGCGCGATCGGCGGTCATCTGGTTCGGCTCGACCGGCGCGGCGATGCACGAATCGCTGGCGGCGCTGGAAGCTGATGGCATCCGGCTCGACCACATGCGGCTGCGCGCGTTCCCGTTCGCCGACGCCGTCGCGGAATTCATCCACGCGCACGATCACGTGTTCGTCGTCGAGCAGAACCGCGACGCGCAGATGAAGTCGCTGCTGGTCAACGAATGCGGCATCGACCCGGCCAAGCTCATCTCGATCCTGCACTACGACGGCACGCCGGTCACTGCGCGGTATATCACGCGCGAGATCACCGAAAAGGCGCGCCTCTTCAATGTCCTGCCGATGCGAAAGGTGGCGCCGTGACGTATCTCGCCAAACCGAAGATCCACCACCCGTCGTTGCCCAAGAACGCGCTGGGCTTCACCCGCCGCGACTACGAGGGCGCCATCTCGACGCTGTGCGCCGGATGCGGCCACGATTCGATCTCGGCCGCGATCATCCAGGCGTTCTTCGAACTCGACGTGGCGCCGCACCGCGTGGCCAAGCTGTCGGGGATCGGCTGCTCGTCGAAGACGCCGACGTATTTCCTCGGCAACTCGCACGGCTTCAACAGCGTCCACGGACGGATGCCGTCGGTGCTGACCGGCGCCGCGCTCGCCAACCGTGATTTGATCTACCTGGGCGTCTCGGGCGACGGCGATTCGGCGTCGATCGGGCTGGGCCAGTTCGCGCACAGCCTTCGCCGCGGCGTCAACATGGTTTACATCGTCGAGAACAACGGCGTCTACGGCTTGACGAAGGGTCAGTTCTCGGCCACCGCGGACCGTGGCAGCAAGAGCAAGAAGGGCGCGATCAATCGCGACGAGTCGATCGACCTCGCGATGCTCGCGCTCACGCTGGGCGCAACGTTCGTCGCGCGTGGATTCTCCGGCGACAAGGGCCAGCTTGTCCCGCTGATCAAGGCCGCCGTCCAGCATCGCGGCGCCGCGCTTATCGACATCGTGAGCCCGTGCGTCGCCTTCAACAATCACGTGGGTTCGACCAAGAGCTACGACTACGTGCGCGAGCACAACGACGCGGTGAACCGGCTCGACTTCATCTCGTCGCGCGACGAAATCGTCACCGATTACGCGCCCGGTGAAACGCGCGACGTGGTCCTGCACGATGGCGGCACGATCCGGCTGCGCAAGCTCGACGGCAATTACGACCCCACCGACAAGGTCAGCGCGATGGCATTTCTCGAAGCGCGGCGCGCCGCCGGCGAAGTGGTCACCGGCTTGCTGTACCTGCATCCGGAAAGCACCGACCTGCACGATGCGCTGGAGACGGTCGCCATACCGCTCAACACGCTGGCCGACGCCGACCTCGTGCCCGGCAATGCCGCGCTTGCCGGCGTGAACGCGAGCCTTCGTTAGGCGCCCTTCTCCTTCGCCACGGCGAGCGCCGTGGGATTGGGCGTGGGCTCGCCGATCTTCCTGAGTGTGTTGCGATCGGTGTGCTGGAACGGCTCGGCCTGCCCGGGGATGGTGAGCAGCGTGACCTGCTCATAGGACCACGTGCCGTCATCGTTGATCGTGACCGTGATCGTGTAGCGATCCGTCCGGAACGCGTACTCGAGAAACGGGCCCGAGACTATGCCGTTGGTGAGGGATCCGCGGACGGCCTCCAGCGTGAATTTCCTCGCATCGGGAGCCGCGTGGCCGGTGGCCATCGCGACCTGGGCTCGCGGGAATCGACAGCGTGAGCGACACCGTGCCCGTCTTCGGTTCCCAGAGCCAGTAGCCGACTTGGTCGTGAAAGGTCTCGGGATCGTTCGGTTTCACGATCTGCGTGTGGTAGCGCAGGCCGTAGAGGAGCTGCGGCCCGTTGGCCTGTGCATCGATGGGCTGCAGTTCGTAGGTCTCGATGTAGGCCTTCTTCTCGGGGCCGTCGGCCTTCGGCGCCACATCGAGGCCGCGCGTGCTGGTCCAGATGCCGGCCATCGCGGCAAGCGGCCCCAGATTGGCGAGCGTGTCGACGTCCGGTTCCGCCTCGGTGTAGATGTCCTTCGGGAAATTTTCCATAGGTGGCCGATGTTGACGGGATGCGCAATTATAAGTTGCCGGCGGTCGCGCTTCACCGGTCGATGAGCGCCTCCAGCCGGAACCGCGCGATCTTCGCGACCTGGCGCAGCGCCTCGGCAACTTCCGATGCGCGGTCCTGTTCCGCCCGGCGCGCGAATTCCTTCAGGATGCCGTGGCGGTCATGGCCCGTCACGGCGAGGATGAAGGGAAAGCCGAACTTGGCGTTGTAGCGCCGGTTGAGGTCGTTCAGGCGCGCATATTCCGACGGCGAGCACTGATCGAGGCCGGCGCCCCTCTGTTCGCGCGTCGAATCGGCGGTGAGTTCGCCGCGGATCGCCGCCTTGCCGCCAAGTTCCGGATGCGACTGCAGCAGCGCCAGCTGTTCGCTCGGCAGCGCGCGCTCCATCGCGGCGACCATCGCCGCATGCAGCGCGCCGATGCTGGCGAATGGCCGGTCGCCGAAGCTGCGCTCCGCCACCCACGACGAGTGCTCGAAGATTCCGCCCAGCGCCGCGATGAACGCGCTACGGTCCATTCGGTTCAGTTCGGCGAGTTTCACGCTGCGGTCCGTTAAGCGTCAGGCGCCTGCGCGGGCCGCGAAGAGCTTGCGCCAGTGCCGCGCGATGTCGACCCGGCGCGCGATCCAGACGTCGTCGTGGCCGCGCACGTAGTCCAGGAAGCGCGCGAGCGCGGCGGCGCGCGCCGGACGGCCGGCGAGCCGGCAATGCAGGCCGACCGACAGCATCTTCGGCGCGTCCAGGCCTTTCGGTCGCCCTCCGCGTACAGCACGTCGAACGCGTCCTTGCAGGTAGGCGTAGAACTGGTCGCCGCTGTTGAAGCCCTGCGGCGTGGCGAAGCGCATGTCGTTGGTGTCGAGCGTGTAGGGCACGATCAGCTGCGGCGTGACGCCGTCGCGCGTGGCGACGGCGACCCAGTAGGGCAGGTCGTCGGCATAGCGAGTCGGCGTCGTAGAGGAAGCCGCCGTGCTCGACGACCAGCCGCCGCGTGTTGCGGGCTGTCGCGGCCCGTGTACCAGCCCTCCGGCGCGCCGCCCGGTCAGCGCGCGTGATCGTCGTCGACGGCGCGCGCCATGTGCTCGCGCTCGACGGCCTCGTCGACCTGCTGGTAGGAGATCCAGCGCCAGCCGTGGCTGGCGATCTCGTGGCCGTCCTCCAGGAACGCGTCGACGACGTCCGGATTGCGCGCCAGCGCCATCGCCACGCCGAACACCGTCACCGGCATCGCGACGCTCGCGGAACAGCCGCAGCAGGCGCCAGACGCCCGGCGCGCGAGCCGTACTCGTACATCGACTCCATGCTCATGTGGCGCGTCGGCAAACGGCTGCGCGCCGACGATCTCGGACAGGAAGGTCTCGGACGCGGCGTCGCCGTGCAGGACGCAGTTCTCGCCGCCCTCCTCGTAGTTGAGCACGAACTGCACGGCGATGCGCGCGCCGCCCGGCCACTGCGGATGCGGCGGCATCGCGGCCGTAGCCGGCGCAGGTCGCGCGGGTAGCCGGGATCGAAGGCGCGGCAGTGGTCATGGGAGTCTCGCGGTGCGCCGGGGGCGCGCCCTAAGGTTGCGCTAAGGGGAGTGGCTCGCGTGGGCAGCATACAATGGCTGCGGAAACGGCAATCCTGATCGTCGTGCAATCTCCGCGGACGCGATGCTGCGGGAGCATGACCTTCGGAGGTCCGACGATGGGCAAGCCTCGACCACGCACGTACTCGACACCGCGCACGGCCCGCCCGGCGCGGGCATCACGGTCACGCTGTACCGCAACGTCGGCGAACACTACGCGCTCATCCGCGACGCGGTCACCAACGCCGACGGCCGCTGCGACGAGCCGCTGCTCGAAGGCGCGGCGTTCACGGCGGGCCGTTATCGGCTCGTGTTTGCCGCCGGCGCGTATTTCGCGAAGGCGGGCTCGCGTTGCCGATCCGCCGTTCGTCGACGCGGTCGTGCTCGACTTCGGCGTGGCCGACGCGTCCGCGCACTACCACGTGCCGCTGCTCGTGTCGCCGTGGAGCTATTCGACGTATCGCGGCAGCTAGCGTTCGCGTATGGAAGCCTACGCCGGCGAGTGGCTGCAGCTGCTGATCCGCTGGATCCACCTGATCACCGGCATCGCGTGGATCGGCGCGTCGTTCTATTTCGTCTGGCTCGACAACTTCGCTGCTGCCGCCCGAAAGGAAGACGCCGACGCCGGCGTCGGCGGCGAATTGTGGGCGGTGCACGGCGGCGGCTTCTACCACGTGCAGAAATTCCGCGTTGGCGCCCGCCGACACTGCCCGCAGCCGCTGCACTGGTTCAAATGGGAAGCGTACTGGACGTGGATGTCAGCGGCTTCGCGCTTCTCGTCGTCGCTGTACTACGCCCACGCGGACATCTACTGGTCGACAGCGAGCGTGGCCGACCTCGCGCCGTGGCAGGCGATCGCGCTATCGCGTCGCGCTGCTTGTCGGCCGGCTGGGTGTTCTACGACCAGCTGTGCAAGCGGGCCGGGCTCGACCGCGAAAGATTCGCTCGCGGCCGCGATGATCGCCTTCTTCGCGCTGGTCGCGTGGGGCCTGTCGCACGTGTTCAGCGGGCGCGCGATGTACATGCAGGTCGGCGCGATGCTGGGCACGATCATGGCGTGGAACGTGTTCTTCGTGATCATGCCGTCGCAGCGCAAGCTGGTCGAGGCGACGCGAGCTGGGCGTCGCGCCCGATCCGGTCTACGGGCTGCGCGGCAAGCAGCGCTCCGTGCACAACAACTATTTCACGCTGCCGGTGCTGTTCGTCATGATCAGCAACCACTACCCGATGACGTTCGGGCCATCCGCGCGCGTGGCTGGTCCTGATCGCGATCGTGCTGCTCGCCGCCTGGGTCCGGCATTTCTTCAACCTGCGGCACAAGGGCAGGACCGTGTGGGCGATTCCCGTGACGGCCGCGTGCGCGACGGCCTTGCTTGGCCGTGGTGATCGCGCCGCCCAAGCCGGCAGCTGCGAGCTTCACGTTCGCCGACGTGCAGGCGAATCGTCGCCGTTCGCTGCGCCGTCTGTCACGCCGAGCGGCCGACGCAGCCGGGATTCACCACCGCGCCCAAGGGACTGCTGCTCGAATCGGCCGCGCAGATCGCGGCCAACGCGCCGAAGATCAACGAGCAGGCCGTCGTCACGAAGACGATGCCGATCGGCAACCTGACGCAGATGACCGACGCAGAACGCGCCGTCCTCGGCGCGTGGATCGCGGCGGGCGCCCCGGCGCGATAGCTTCCCCCAGCGCGGCGGGATCGCCCGTGCTGCGTCACCTCCCGCCGGGCGTTTCCCGGCCGCGCGCTCGGCGGTCAACCGGCCTGAATCTTGCTACGTACGTCGGAATCCCGTCTTAGCAGTCATACGGGTTGTTATGCTATTGTCATAAAACGGCACTAGGGTCATGGGCACGCTCGGCAACAATTCGCGACACGTCATTTCGGAACCCGCAGGGACCTGCGCCTGCGCTGCGCGCGTTCGCGTTCTCCTCGCGTTCGCCGCGATGGCGCTGCTGGCCATGGTGGCCGTGCCCGCGATCGCTTGTCAGGACACCGACTTCCACATCCACCGCATCGACGAACCCGACAAGCGCGTCGACGGCAAGTCGCTCTATCTGTTCGGGCTGCCGCTCAGCTTTCCCGGTTCGATCGACTGGTTCTACAACGATGCCGGCCGGCCGCCCGCATTTCCGAAGGCAAACGTCATCGGCGACCTGCAAGCTGCGACGGCGAAGTGGACGAATGTCTGTGGTGTCGTCTACAACTATCAAGGCGAAACTTCGGTCGCGATCGGCGCCTCCGGCGGCGGACACCCTTACGACAAGGTCAACGTCGTCGGTTGGGGTTCGCTGCCCGCGGGCGTAACTGGACAGACGTCGACATACGGCGGCAGCTTCCTGCTCGACAGCGACGTGACGCTGAATCCGTCCAACGTTACCGGCGACTCGACGCTGAATTACACGTCGGTGCATGAGTTCGGCCACGCGTTGGGCCTCGCCCATTCGAATGTCGAGGCTCAGGTGATGTCCGGCCCGGCGGGAAGCAGCAACCCCGGCGTGCCGGCGACGACGTACACCGGCCTCGCTACTCTTCAGGCCGACGACATCCAAGGCTGCATGTGTCTGTACGGTCCGGGCCCGTCCACCGCGAATCAGGGTTATTTGTGCCGCGATCCCAACGACCCGAGCAGCCTTCCGGCTTTCAAGGATTTCGGCAGCGTTGCATCGGGCAGCAGTTCGGCGCCGTTCACCGTCACGCTGACCAATAACGCGTCGTCGGGAAGCGTGACGATCACCGGCATTTCGGCAACCGACGCGGCGTTTGTGAGCAGCGTGGGCGCGGCCGGGACGTGCACGACGAGCAACGTGCTCGCGCCAGGCGCGAGTTGCACGTTCGACTTGACGTTCAGCCCGACAGGGCCGGCGGGAAGCCACAACTACAAGTTCGTGCAGATCGACACGAATCGTCCTGCTATCGGAGCCTACAAATTCCCTGTCGCTGGAATTGCCACGGCGCCGGCGGGACCGGCGTTGAGCATTTCCACGACGTCCGTTGGCTTCGGCAACGTCAACGTCGGCTCGACCAGCGCCACGCACACCGTCACGCTGTCCAACAGCGGCAATGGCGGGACCGTCAACGTTACGAATATCGCGTTGGCCGGCGCGAACGTTGGCGATTTCAACCGCGCCGGCACGTGTTCGATCGGCACCGCGCTGGGCGCCGGGCAGGGCTGCACGCTGCAGACGACGTTCTCGCCCAGCGCGACAGGCATGCGCTCCGGGACGCTCAATGTCACGACCGACCTCGGCAGCAAAGCGGTGGCGCTTTCGGGCACGGGGACCACGCCCCCCGTCAATCCTGTCTTCAGCGTGAGCGCAGGTTCGATCGTGTTCAGCGGACAGACGGTCGGGTCGGCGTCCACGACGCAATCCGTCTCGATCAGCAATGCAGGCGGCGGCACGCTGACGCTCGCTTCGTTGATTTTGGGTGGTGCGAATCCCGGCGACTTCGTCCGGACGGGAACTTGCGTGGCCGGATCCAATCTCGGGGGCGGCCAGGCGTGCACCGCCACGTTCCAGTTCGTGCCGACGGCCGCCGGCGCGCGCGCGGCCAGCGTGACGATTGCCGACAACGCGCCCGGCAGTCCGCATTCGCTCACGTTGTCCGGCACCGGCTTCGCGGGCGGACCAGGCGGCGGCGCGCTGAACGTCGTCGAGTTCTATCACCAGGGCCTCGACCACTATTTCATCTCGATCAACGGGCAGGAAATCTCGGACCTCGACACCGGCGTGCATCCGGGGTGGACGCGCACCGGCTACACGTTCAAGGCCTATCCGGCTGCGACGGCCGGCAACAACCCGGTGTGCCGCTTCTACATTCCGCCGGCGCTTGGCGATTCGCACTTCTTCTCCGCGTCGCCGCAGGAATGCAGCGACACGCATGCCAAGTTCCCGGACTTGGACTACGAAGCGCCAAACGTCTTCTACATCGGGTTGCCGGATGCGGCGACCGGCGCGTGTCCCGCGAACGAGGTGCCGGTCTATCGCGTGTGGAACAACCGTGCCGACTCCAACCATCGCTACACGACGAGTATCGCGATTCGCGACCAGATGGTGGCCAGGGGCGGCGTCGCCGAAGGCTACGGTCCGAACAACGTGATCATGTGCGCGGCGCCGTAGCGCACCGCACGCCATCGACGCGCTAGAAAAGCGAGTCCTGCTCCGGTGACGGTGGCGGCGGTTCGTGCTCGGCCGAGCCTTCGTCATGGGCCGCCTCGTCGACGCGCACGATGAGTTTCGCGTCGTCGTTGCGCACGCTATTTACGCGCGGCGAAATCGGGTAGTACGCCATCGCCTCGGCGGGAAACGGCTCGAACAGGTCGGCCAGATCCTCGTTCGCGACCTCATTTGGCACACCCAGCCAGCGGTCGAACGCAACCGGCGCAATGATCACCGGCATGCGGTCGTGCAGCGGCGCGACCAGCGCGTTGGAGCGCGTGGTGATGATCGTGCACGTGTCGAGGACTTCGCCGGCCGGCGACAGCCAGCGCTCGAACAGCCCGGCGAGCGCGAACGGCGCGGCGTCCCGCATGCCGATGTGGAACGGCTGTTTGGTGCCGGACGCCGTCTGCTTCCATTCGTAGAAACCATCGGCCGGAAGAAGACACCGATGGCGCCTGAGCGCGGTGCGGAACGATGGCTTTTCGGCGAGCGTTTCCGCACGCGCGTTGATCATCCGGTTGCCGATCGCCGGATCCTTCGCCCAGCGCGGCACGAGGCCCCAGCGAACCTCCACGAGTTCGCGCTCTCCCGATGCCTTGCGCCGGACGATCGGCACGTCCTGCATCGGGGCGATGTTGTAGCGCGGGCGCATATGCGGCGGGAAAGGCACACCGAAGGCCAGCGCCAGCGCCGCCGGTTGCGTGTGCAGTTCGTACCGGCCGCACATGCGGGATCGCGCGCTACGAAGGATCGGCGCTGCCGGGGGCGGCCAGCAGCCTGTGCGCGGTGCGCGCGACCTGCAGCGTGTCCCAGTAGGCGTACGCGCCGACGGCCGCGGCGCCGGCGAGCGGCACCCAGCGGCTCGCCGCAGTTCCCACGACGCGCTTTGTCAGCGTGACGCCGACCTTGTTGGCGATGCTGCGGATGGCGCCGGACGTCAGTTGCTGCACTACCACGCGTTGCCCCGTCCGGACCGCAACGTCGCGCAGCACGTGGCTCGCGGCGTGGCGAAACAGGCAATACAGCATGTGCGTGCGCGTCAGCTCCGCGCTGCGCCCATAGAGCCCGAAGATGTCGGCGACCATCTGCCGCTGCGTCTTCCAGATGAGGTAGAGGTCCGGCAACACCGTCAGCATGCCGAGGGGGCCGGGAGGCAGCGCCAGCGACCCCGACAACATCGCGGCCTGCTTGGCGGCGCGCCTGGCGATGGCGTCCGCTTCGCGCGCAGGGTCCGTGACGGCGTGCGTTCGCGGCGGCGGCACGTCGGCGATCACGCGCTCGATCGTGCCGCCGACATCGCGCGACTCCGCGAGTTCTGCCGGAACGCTCACCGCGTATGTCCTAGTCATGAATTTTCGCCGGTGGTTTCGGAACGGTAACGCGGGACACGAAGGGGCGCCACTTCGACTATAGGCCGGCGGGGCTAAGTCTGCCAATCATCGCCGTTCGGATTTGCCGTCAACGCTACAATCCAAGTACTCATCCAACCAAGGCGTCCTCGCCATGGAAACTGTCTAGATGCGCATATTCGGCTTTGCGGGCTGGTCGGGCAGCGGCAAGACGACGCTGATCGAGAACGTCATCCCGCGCCTGGTCGCGCGCGGGCTCACGGTCTCGTTGATCAAGCATGCGCATCACACCTTCGACCTGGACCAGCCGGGCAAGGATTCGCACCGCCATCGGCAAGCCGGGTGCAGCGAAGTGCTGGTCACGTCGGGCGCGCGCTGGGCGCTGATGCATGAACTGCGCGGGGAACCCGAGATGACGCTGCCGCAGGCGCTGGCCCGGCTGTCTTCGTGCGACCTGGCGCTGATCGAGGGGTTCAAGGCCTATCCGATCCCCAAGCTCGAGATCTGGCGCCCCTCCGTGGGCAAGCCGCTGCTTCATCCACAGGATTCCCACATTGCCGCCATAGCGACGGACGACCCCGGGGCGTTCGCCGCGGGCCGCATTCCGGCGTTCGCGCTGGGGGACCTGGACGAAATCGCAACATTTATCCACACCCACGCCACCGATTGGCCAAGCCCCGATTGACTTGGCCAAGGGCCGAGAGTAGCTTGAACTTGCGGTATTCCCAGTTGACCAAGAGGCGGCGGCCAGCAACTCCCATCCGGCCGACGGTTGCCGTCCTCGCACCACTGGTTAATTTTAAGGATTATGGCTAAAAATCAACTACCTGCAGCGATTATCGTAACCATCACCGGAGCTCTTGCGGCATCCTGGGCGATGGCGGACGAACTCGCGCCTGCCGTTGATTATTCGGGCTTCTACGGTGGTCTCTCGATGCGTGATCGCGGCACCGCAGCGGAGGGCTTGCAGTTCGGCCACCTCGCGAACGCCTGGAGCAAATTCATACTGCCAGCGGCCGACGACAACGGCACACGCACGTTGGCTTATGGCGGTTACCGCTGGGGCAACGACGTGGCACTCGAAGCTGCCGTCGCGTCCGCCGACCGCTTTGCGCTTCGCCCCGATGCGAACAGCACCCGCCAGGGCATGGGCTTGGCGCTCGCCAATGGCAACGAGCCCGCGGCCAAGACCTGGAACGTCGACGTGTACACGAGCTGGGGCTTCGCCAAGCAGTTTTCGCTGTATGGGCGCTTGGGCTACATCCAGAACGATTCGGTCACCCTTTATCCCGCGAGCGTGCTCGTGGGCGACGTCCGCCGCAATCGCGACGGCGTCAACTACGGCGTGGGATTGCGCTACGACGTCAATCCGGTCCTCGGCCTGCGCCTCGAGTACGCCCGCTTCGGCCGTCTGGCCGGCGAACCGATGACCGGCGTGCTGCCCGAGTCGGATCAGGTGCAGTTCGGCCTGCAGTTCCGCTTCTAGGCCGCAAGAACAATCCGCAGCGCGTAAAATCGGGGACTCCGGCGCGGCGCCGGCAGTTCTTTCCTCGCCATTTCTTCATGCCCGATTCGCGCACCGCCTCCGTCATCACCGTTCACCTGGTTTATCTGGCGCGGCTGCGCGAAGTGTTCGGGCGCGGCGAAGAAACGCTGTCGCTGGGAAAGGACACCGCTTCGGTGGCGACAATCGTTGCGCTGCTGCGCGAACGCGGTGGCGCGTTTGCCGCGGAACTTGCTCCGGGTCGCGCCGTTCGCGTCGCCGTCAACCACGCGATGTCCGCACCGGACGCGGTGGTGCGCGACGGCGACGAGGTCGCGCTGTTTCCGCCGGTCACCGGCGGCTGATCCCAAGTCGCCACTCGATGACCGTCCGCGTCCAGACCGCAGACTTCGATGCGGGCCGCGAAATCGCCGCGTTGCGCGCGGCCGATCCTCGCGTCGGCGCCGTCGCGGCGTTCATCGGCACCGTGCGCGACGTCAATGACGCGACGGCCGTGTCGTCGCTCACGCTCGAACACTATCCGGGGATGACGGAGAAGGCGCTGGAGGCGATCGTCGCCGAAGCGCGCGGCCGCTTCGACATCCTGGATGCGCTGGTCATCCATCGCGTCGGGACGCTGGCGCCCGCTGATCAGATCGTGCTCGTCGCGGTGACCGGCGGCCATCGCGAAGAGGCCTTCGACGCGTGCCGCTTTCTCATGGATTACCTGAAGACCCGCGCGCCATTCTGGAAGAAGGAGACCACACCGCAGGGAACGCGCTGGGTCGATGCGCGCGCCAGCGACGACGAAGCCGCGGCGCGCTGGCAGGATCCGGCGTCGCCTCCGGATTGACATGCCCGCCACGGCGCTCATCGCCATCGACTGGGGACGACGTCGGCTCGCGCGTATTGCCTGGACGCGAGCGGGCAGGTCATCGCGTCGCGCGCGGTGCCGCTCGGCATTTCGCAAGTGCACCCCGGTTGCTTCCCGGAGGCGCTCGCCAGCGCTCCTGGGCGATTGGCACGACGTGGCCGCGCCGCGCCTCGCCTGCGGCATGGTCGGCAGCCGCCAAGGCTGGCGCGAAGCGCCGTACGTCAGGTGTCCGGCGCCACTCGCGGACCTGGCCGCCGGAATCGTCCGCGTCGACGGCGACGCGCTGGCGATCGTGCCTGGTGTGAGCACGCGCGACGGCAACGGCATCCCCGATGTCATGCGCGGCGAAGAGACGCAATTGGCGGGCGCCGTCGGCGAGCGCGAAGACCGCGTGCTCGCCGTGCTGCCGGGCACGCACTGCAAATGGGCGCTGGTCGAGCGCGGACGGCTCATGGATTTCGCGACGTTCATGACCGGAGAGATGTATAACGTCCTGCTGAATCACAGCATCCTGGGTCGCCTGGCGCAGCCCGCGACGGCGGAGGCCGGACCGGCATTCGCGCGCGGCGTCGCGCGGGGCTTAGGCGCAGGCGGATTGAGCCATGACCTCTTCGGCGCGCGCACGCTGGTGCTGATGGGCGAAATGGCGCCGCACGAGGTTCCGGATTGGTTGTCCGGCGTGCTGATCGGCCGCGAAGTGCGCAATGCGCGGGCGTGGGCGCAACGGCAGGGCTGCGATGGCGCGCGCGTGCGCTTGGTCGGCGCCGACGATCTCCTCGCGCGCTACGCCGCGGCGATGACGCAGGCGGGCATGGCGGTGGAGACGGGCGCCGCCGACGCCGCCGCGCTCGGCCTGTGGCGCATCGCGCAGCATGCATCTCTGGTTTCCACGTCCGTTCATTGAAAGAATCCCCCGCATGAATCCGCTGCTGCCGTATCTCGATCCCCTGCCGCTGATCGCCGTGCTGCGCGGCATCACGCCCGAGGAAATCCCGGCGATCTCCGAGGCGCTGGTTGCGGAAGGTTTCCGCGTGCTCGAAGTGCCGCTCAATTCGCCGCGGCCGTTCGAATCGATCGGCCTGCTCGCGAAAATCTACGGCGCACGGTGCCTGGTCGGCGCGGGGACGGTGCTCGACGTTGCGGACGTCGCGCGTGTGCGCGATGCGGGCGGCAAGGTGATCGTCATGCCCCACGCGAACACGGCGGTGATTCGCGAGGCGAAAAAGCAGGAGCTGGTCTGCGTCCCCGGTGTGGCGACGCCGACCGAAGCGTTCGCGGCGCTTGCCGCGGGTGCGGACGGGCTCAAGATGTTTCCGGCCGAAGCGCTGCCGCCCGGGGCGCTCAAGGCCTGGCGCGCGGTGCTGCCGCGCGACGCGCTGGTATTCGCGGTGGGCGGCATCCGGCCCGATAACATGAGCGCCTATTGGAGCGCGGGGGCGTCCGGCTTCGGCACGGGATCGAATCTTTACGCGCCGGGAGCGCCCGCGAAGAAGGTGCGCGCGGCGGCGGCGGCGTACGCAGCGGGATTCCGCGCGTTGCCGGTAAGATGACAAGCAGGCGGCTGGTGATTTCCGTTAGGGGGCAACGATGGAATTTCCGAAGCGTGCGGCGGCGGCGCTCGTGGTATCTGCGATCGATCCACCGCAGATGACGCCGTGAGCTGTCGCCGGCGCTTCCCTCGACATCGTCGCGCTCGGCGAGCCGCTGGTCGAGTTCAACCAGGTGCTGGCGACGGATCCGTCCGCGTACAGGCAGGGATTCGGCGGCGACACGTCGAACATGGCCATCGCCGCCGCGCGGCTGGGCGCGCGCGTCGGATACGTAACTCGGCTGGGCGACGACGCGTTCGGCCGGCTGTTCCGCGACTTGTGGGCCGCCGAGGGCGTCGACGCGCGAGGCGTGGCTACCGATGCCGACGCGCCGACCGGCGTCTACTTCGTCACGCACGGCGAGCACGGCCACGAATTTTCGTATCTGCGCGCGGGCTCCGCGGCAAGCCGCGTGCGACCCGACACGCTTCCGCGCGACGTGATTCGGTCCGCGCGGCTGCTCCACGTGTCCGGCATCAGCCAGGCGATCTCGGCTACTGCGTGCGACACGGTGTTCGCGGCGATGGACGTTGCGCGCGCCGCGAATGCGCTCGTCACCTACGACCCCAACCTGCGGCTCAAACTGTGGCCCTTGGCGCGGGCGCGCGCCACGATCGTCGCGACGATGGCCCGCTGCACATGGTGCATGCCGAGCCTGGACGATGCGCGCGTGCTGTTCGAGCTCGACGACCCGGCGGCCGTCGTCGCGGCCTGCCATCGCGCCGGCGCGCCGGGCGTGATCGTCAAGCTGGGCCCGGAGGGCTGCCTGGTCTCCGACGGCAAGCGGCAGCAACACGTGGCTCCGCACCGCGTGACACCTGTCGATGCCACCGGCGCCGGCGACTGCTTCGATGGCGCCTTCGCCGTGCGCATACTGTCCGGCGACGATCCCTTTACGGCCGCCGGATACGCCAACGTCGCCGCGGCGCTCGCCACGACCGGCTACGGCGCGGTTGCGCCGCTTCCTCGCGATGCCGATGTGCGCGCCGTCCTGCGCAAGGCAGCCGCATGACCGAGGCTCACGTTCCATCCCGACCTGTATTCGGGCAAGGTCGCGCTGGTCGTCGGCGGCACCAGCGGGATCGGCGCCGCCATCGCCGATGCGTTCGCCGAATTGGGCGCCGTGGTCACCGTGACCGGCGCCACGCAGGCCGAATGCGACAGTGCGCGCGCGTCGCCGCGGTTCCGCTGCCGCGATGCCGTCGCGCTGGATGTCCGCGATTCAGCGGCGGTGACCGCGCTCGTTGCCGCACTGCCGCGGCTCGACGTGCTGGTGAACTGCGCGGGCATCATTCGCCGCGGCGACGAGCACGACGCGACGGTCTTCGCCGAAGTCCTCGCGATCAATCTCACCGGGACGATGCGCTGCTGCACGCTCGCGCGCGACAAGCTCAAAGCCGCCGGCGGTGCGATCGTCAACACGGCCTCGGTGCTGTCGTTCCAGGGCGGCGGCCTCGTGCCGGGATACAGCGCGAGCAAGGGCGGCGTCGCGCAGCTGACCAAGTCGCTCGCGATCGCCTACGCGGCCGACGGCATCCGCGTCAATGCCGTCGCGCCCGGCTGGGTCGCGACCAATCTGACGCGGGCGCTGCAGGAAGATCCGCAGCGCAATGCCGCCATTCTGGCGCGCACGCCGCTGGCGCGCTGGGCGCAGCCGGACGACATTGCCGGCGCTGCCGTGTTTCTCTGTTCACCTGCCGCGCGTTTCATTACCGGTGCGTTCTGCCGGTCGACGGCGGGTATCTGGCGACGTAGGGGGAGGATTTCATGCCGATTGGAACCGCGGTACGTTATCTCAAGAAGCGCGATTGGGAAAAGGCGCATGCGATCGTACAGGAGGACCCATCGACGCTGGGCTGCTGGGCGCACGGCATCGTCCACATGCAGGAGGGCGACATCTCCAATGCGCGCTACTGGTATCGCAAGGCGCACCGCGATTTTCCGAAGGTCTTCGACGAAGCGGCGGAGATCGCGGCGCTCGCGCGGGCCATCAAGGACGCGGCGGAGTGAACGCACCGCTGATCCTGAAGGCGTTCGGCATCCGGCCGGAAATCGCCGTCACCGCCATTCCCGCACGACGAGCGCGTCTGGGTGCCGCAAGCGCCGGACGTCTGGTTCCGACCGCTGTTGCTCAACACTGTCAGCGGCGGCTGGTGCAATCTGCTGCGCGTGCGCAAGAGCGGCATCCTGTCGCGGCATCGGCACCCGATGCTCGTCGTCGGCTACGTCATCAAGGGCCGCTGGAAATATCTGGAGCACGACTGGACGGCGGAGGAGGGCAGCTTCGTCTACGAGCCTCCCGGCGAGGTCCACACGCTGACGGTGCCCGACGACTGCCCGGAGATGATCACGTTCTTCAACATCAGCGGCGCGATGATCTATCTCGACGCCGACGGCCGGCAGAACGGCTACGAGGACGTGTTCACGAAGATCGACATGTGCCGCGCGCACTACCTCAATGTCGGGCTGGGCGCGCAGTACGTCGAGCAGTTCATCCGCTGACGCCCGCTGTCGACTCGACGTGATCGACGTCACCATTCCCGGATTCGGACGTCTCGCGCTGGCGGAGCTCGTATGCGATTTCAACGGAACGCTGGCTGCCGATGGGTCGCTTGTGGCTGGAGTACGCGAGCGCCTGCCGCTGCTGGCGGCGCAGTTGCGCATTCACGTCGTGACCGGCGACACGTTCGGGACGGCGCAAGCCGAACTCGCCGGTCTGCCGTGCGAAGTCGTCGTGCTCGCGGCGGAGAAACAGGCGGAAGCCAAGGCGCGCTTCGCGGAAACCCTCGGACCGGCGCATCTGGTGGCCATCGGCAACGGACGCAACGACCGCCTGTTGCTGGAGGCGTCGGTGCTCTCGATCGGCGTCTGCGGGCGCGAAGGCATGTCCGCGGAAACGCTGCACGCCTGCGATGTCGTCGTCGCCGATGCGGCCGATGCGCTGGACCTGCTGCTCAAGACCAGGCGCCTCGTCGCGACGCTGCGGCGATAGGCCGACCGAACTTGCGACGGACGCAGCCGGTGTTTATACTCGATCGACAGGAGATGGCATTCCTCCTCTAACCGCCGGTTCCGGCTGATGATGCCTGCTCGTAACACCCGTTTCGCGGTGGCGCGGTAGGCGTTTCGCTCGCAAGTCCCACGCTTAGCCCTGCCGCACGACTTCATCACGCGCCAAATTGCGCGGAGGGATTTTTGCATGCCTTGGGCCGGAATATTTTCGGTAGGTGCGGGGGCCGCGATCGGCGCGTGGTTGCGCTGGTGGCTGGGCATCGTGCTCAATCCGCTGTTTCCGACGCTGCCGCTGGGCACGCTCACGGCCAACCTCGTAGGCGGCCTGCTGATGGGCTTTGCGATGGAGCTCCTGACGCGCCACACGTTCGTCTCGCCGGAGGTCCGGCTACTGATCACGACGGGCTTCCTCGGCGGGCTCACGACGTTCTCGACGTTCTCCGCCGAAATCGTCACGCTTCTCATGCGTCGCGAATACCTCTGGGGGTCGATCGCGATCGTCAGCCACGTCGTGGGCTCGCTCGCGATGACCATTCTCGGCATCCTGCTGATCCGTGCGCTCTTCGTCTGGGGGACATCATGAACGGCACGCTGCTGCGCTTTTACGTCCACGAGGATCGCAAGCACCATCACATCGCCCTGTACGAATGGCTGCTCGAGCAGGCGAAGGCGATGGGCATCCACGGCGGCTCCGCGTTTCGTGCGATCGCCGGGTATGGCCGCCACGGCGTCCTGCACGAAGAACATTTCTTCGAGCTTGCCGCGGCAATGACGGTCGAGGTCGAGTTCGTGGTCACCGACGAGGAGGCGGACAAGATGCTGTCGCTGCTGCGGCGGGAACGCGTCAGCGTGTTCTATGCGCGCATTCCGGCCGAGTTCGGCACGATCGAAGGAGATCGCTGATGTGCGACGCGCACAGCACGACGACGATCGTCCGGTAGACTGTCCGGTTTCGCAACGCCACAGGAGAGGTCAATGCCCCAAGCCATCCGCATCCACACGCCCGGCGGTCCCGAAGCCATGGTCCTGGAGGACGTCGCCGTCGGCGCCCCCGGTCCGGGCGAGGCGCGCGTGCGCCACACGGCGATCGGCGTCAACTACATCGACACGTATCACCGCAGCGGCTATTACAAGCTTCCGCTGCCGGCCGGCATCGGCCTCGAGGCCGCCGGTGTCGTGGAAGCGGTCGGTCCGGATGTGAATTACCTGAAGGCCGGCGATCGCGTTGCGTACTGCGGCGGACCCACGGGGTCCTACAGCACCGAGCGCGTGATGCCGGCGGACAAGCTCGTTCCCGTTCCCGCGGGGATCGATGACGTTACCGCGGCGACGCTGATGCTCAAGGGCCTGACCGTGCAGTACCTGTTCCGGCAGACGTTTCCGCTGAAGGGCGGCGAGACGATCCTGTTCCACGCCGCGGCGGGAGGCGTGGGCCTCATCGCCTGCCAGTGGGCGCGTGCGCTTGGCGTGACGATGATCGGCACCGTCGGCTCCGACGACAAGGCCGCGCTGGCCAAGGCCAACGGCTGCGCGCACACGATCGTCTACACGCGCGAGGATTTCGTCGCGCGCACGAAGGAGATCACCGGCGGCAAGGGCGTGCCGGTGGTTTACGACGGCATCGGCAAGGACACGTTCCCGAAGTCGCTGGACGTCCTGAGCCCGCGGGGAATGTTCGTGAGCTACGGCGCCGCGTCAGGACCGGTGCCGCCGTTCGATATCGCGCTGCTCGCGCAGAAGGGCTCGCTCTACGTCACGCGTCCCACGCTCATGACCTATTCCGCGACGCGTCCGGCGCTGCTGGCCATGGCCGACGACGTGTTCAAGCTGGTGCTGGCGGGAAAGATCAAGTCCGAAGCGCGGCAGCGGTTCGCGCTGAAGGACGCGACCGCGGCGCATCGCGCGCTCGAGTCGCGGGCGACGACCGGCGCCACCGTGCTGATCCCCTAGCGTCGCCCGGCAGCGTTGAGCGAGCGCGCGCGCCGCGTCGGGCAACTCCGATGCGGTGAGGCCGAGCGGCCCCGCGCCCTGCGCGACGAGCGCGTCGGCGGTGGCGCCGTGCAGGCATACCGCATAGCGCAGCGCGGTCTTCGCATCCAATCCCTGCGCCAGCAGCGCGCCCAGCAGGCCGCAAAGCACGTCGCCGCTTCCGGCGGTGGCCAGCGCCGGTCCGCCGCTGGCGTTGATGTCCCATGTGCCGTCCGGATGCGCGAGCACGCTGCCCGCGCCCTTCAACACGACGTTGGCGCCGAGGTCCTTCACGAGCAGTTGCGCGGCCCGCAGCCGGTCGTCTTGAATCGCGGCGACGTCGACGCCGCGCAAGCGCGCCGCTTCGCCGGGATGGGGTGTCGCGAGCGTCGGTGAACTGCGCGCCGCCGTCGCCGCACGCAGCGCCGGGTCTTTCGCGATGAGATTGAGCGCGTCGGCGTCCAGCGCGATCGGGATCGGTTGGGCGAGCGCGCGCGCGAGCAGCGAACGCGCGGCGTCGCTCGTGCCCAAGCCGGGGCCGACGACCAGCGCATCCGGTTGCGCGTCGAGGACGGGGCCCGCGTGGCGCAGCATCAACTCGGGCATGCTGGCATCGAATTTCGGCGGATCCGCCATCAGGAAGCCCAGCCACACCTTGCCGGCGCCGGTGCGCAGAGCCGCGCGGCCCGCGAGGATCAGCGCGCCGCCCATGCCCTCCGTGCCGCCCAGGATGCCCAGCGTGCCGAACGTGCCCTTGTTGACGTTGCGCGAGCGGCGGGCGAGCACCTGCGGCAGCGCTGCCGCCAGCGCGGACCACTGCAGCCGGTGGCCGCGTGCGCCTTCGGCTGCATCGATGCCGAGCGATTGGACGAAGATGTCGCCGCAGAAGTCAGGTCCGTCCGCGGTCAGCAGGCCGGGTTTCAACGCGAGGAACGTGACCGTTTCCGTCGCGCGGATCGTCGGCGCGTGCGCCTTGCCGGTATCAGCCTCGAGGCCGGTCGGGACGTCGAGTGCCAGGATCGGCGCGCCCGCGTCGTTTGCCCAGTCGACGAGGCTGGCATAGACGCCCTCGACAGCGCGCTTCAAGCCGATGCCGAAGAGGCCGTCGACCACGAGAGCCGCCCGCTGTCCCCCTGCGGAGGCCACGACGGATCCGCCGTCGGCAGTGAAGGCCCGGTACGCCGCCGCAGCGTCCGGAGGAAGGCGCTGCGGGTCGCCCGGAAAGACGACCTGCACGTCGTGATAGGCGCGGCGCAGCCCACGGGCCGCGACGAACGCATCGCCGCCGTTGTTGCCGGGTCCCGCGAGCACGACGATCCGCCCGCCACGCTCGCCCGCCAGCCTTGCGCCGGCCTCGGCCGCGGCCATTCCGGCGCGCTCCATCAACGGCGCTCCGGCATGCCTTGCCTCGAGCGCGCGCAGCTCGGCGATATCGAGAATTGGCGACAGATCGGGCGACATCGGCCGATTATAGTGGTGCGCCCGATTCGCGGCCCGGCGGGCGCGAAACCTTCGCGTGCCGCACATAGACAAACCGGCGCGCGCGCCGCTACACTTGGACCCCGGGCTGTCCGCGCTTTGCGCGCACCAGCCGCGGCCTCACGGCCCTCTCCCATTTCCTTTCCCCATCCGTCATGCCCGCACGCGGTTGCAGTGCACAACTGGAGGTTGCAATGAAGTTTCTCCCGAAAACTGGGTTCCTGCTGGTGGCCGCGCTGTTCGCGCTGAACGCAAACGCGCAGGACCTGACCGGCACGCTCAAGAAGATCAAGGACTCCGGCACGATCACGCTCGGCGCGCGCGAGTCCTCCGGCGCGCTGGCTTATACGCTGGGCGACGGCAAGTACGTCGGCTTCCACACCGAGATGGGCGAGAAGATCGCCAGCGACATCCAGAAGCAGCTCAAGATGCCGAAGCTCGACATCAAGTTCCAGCCGGTGACGTCGCAGAATCGCATCCCGCTGGTGCAAAACGGCACGGTGGATCTGGAGTGCGGCTCGACGACCAACAACGCGGCGCGGCAAAAGGACGTGGCGTTCGCGATGACGACGTACGTCGAAGAGGGCCGCATCGTCGTGAGGGCCAACTCGCCGATCAAGGGCATCGCCGACCTCAATGGCAAGACGGTGGCCACGACCACGGGAACGACGTCCGTGCAGACGCTGCGCAAGAACAAGCGCGCCGCGAACATGGACTTCAAGGAGGTCTTCGGCAAGGACCACGCCGACAGCTTCCTGCTGCTCGAATCCGGCCGCGCCGACGCGTTCGTGATGGACGGCCAGATCCTCGCGGGCCTCGTCTCCAAGTCGAAGAATCCGGCGGACTACAAGATCCTGGGCGAAGTCCTGAGCGTGGAGCCCATTGCGTGCATGATGCGCAAGGACGATCCGGCATTCAAGAAGGCCGTGGACAACAGCATCGAGGCGATGGTCAAGAGCGGCGAGCTGGCCAAGATGTACGACAAGTGGTTCGTCCAGCCGATTCCGCCGTCGAACACCAAGGTCGGCCTGCCGTTGTCCGAAGCGACGAAGAACGCGTGGATGCATCCCAACGACAAGCCGATGGAAGATTACGCGGTACAGTAGCAGCACCCAGGGGAGGCGCCGGCACCACCGCCGCCTCCCCTGCGATAAGCGCGCGGAAGCTAGATGCGCCGTTGCGCTTTTCCTGACCGGCGGCTGAAGTGCAGGGGGCGGCTCGATGAGCTGGGATTGGCAGGTCTTCTTCCAGGATACCGGCGGCGGTCAGACGTATTTCCACTGGATGATGTCGGCGTGGGGCTGGACGCTCCTCGTCTCGGGGTGCTCGCTCGTCGTCGCACTCTCCGTGGGCTCGCTGATGGGCATCCTGCGCACCACGCCGGTCAAGGCGTTCGTGTGGATCGGCAACGGGTGGACCGAGCTCTTCCGCAACATCCCGCTGCTGGTGCAGATCTTCCTCTGGTATCACGTCATCCCGTCCATCTGGAAGCCGCTGCAGGGTGTGCCTGATTTCGTCGCGGTGGTGATCGCGCTGGGCTTCTTCACGTCGGCGCGCATCGCCGAGCAGGTCAAGGCGGGCATCCAGGCGCTGCCCAAGGGCCAGCGCTACGCGGGGCTGGCGATGGGGCTCACGCTGCCGCAGACGTACCGGTACGTGATCCTGCCGATGGCGTTTCGCATCGTCATCCCGCCGCTCACCAGCGAGTCGATGAACATCATCAAGAACTCGTCGGTGGCGTTCGCCGTCAGCATCTCCGAACTGACGTTCTTCGCGATGCAGGCGCAGGAGGAGACGTCGCGCGGCATCGAGATCTACCTTGCCGTGACCGGCCTCTATTTCGTGTCGGCGTTCGCGGTCAACCGGATTGCGGCGTTCATCGAGAAGCGCGTCCAGGTGCCCGGCATGATCGGGAGCACCCGATGAACCCCCACGCTCGCAACACGGCGTTGCTCGCAGGGGGCGCCCAATGAACCTGAGCTTCCTGCTTCCTCGACTGGCACGTCGTCCAGAGCTTCATCCTCAAGGGCTTCATATTCTCGGTCCAGCTGACGCTGTTCGCGATGGTCGGCGGCATCGCGCTGGGCACGGCGATCGCGCTGATGCGGCTGTCAGGCAAGAAGTGGCTCGTCCTGCCGGCGGCGGTCTACGTGAACACGCTGCGCTCGATTCCGCTGGTGATGGTGATCCTGTGGTTCTTCCTGCTGATCCCGCTGTTGATCGGGCGGCCGCTGGGCGCCGGGCTCTCGGCGATCATCACGTTCACCGTGTTCGAGGCGGCGTACTACTCCGAGATCATGCGCGCGGGCATCCAGTCGGTGCCGCGCGGGCAGGTCTCGGCGGGCTACGCGGTCGGCATGACGTACGCGCAGTGCATGAAGCTCATCGTGCTGCCGCAGGCGTTCCGCAACATGCTGCCGGTGCTGCTGACGCAGACGATCATCCTGTTCCAGGACACGTCGCTGGTGTACGCGGTCGGCGCCTACGACCTGCTGAAGGGCTTCGAGGTGGCGGGCAAGAACTTCAACCGGCCGGTCGAGATGTACCTGCTCGCGGCGATCACCTATTTCGTCATCTGCTTCAGCCTGTCGATGCTCGTGCGCCAGCTGCAGAAGAAGATCGCCATCATCCGCTGAACGAAGGACTCCGAAGAGCGCGCCATGATCGACATCAAAGACATCTCCAAGTGGTACGGCAGCTTCCAGGTGCTTACCAATTGCACGACCAAGATCGAGAAGGGGGAGGTCGTCGTCGTCTGCGGCCCCTCCGGCTCGGGCAAGTCCACGCTCATCAAATGCGTCAATGCGCTGGAGCCGTTCCAGAAGGGCGACGTCGTTGTCGACGGCATCTCGATCGCCGACCCGAAGACCGATCTGCCGAAGCTTCGCGCGCGCGTCGGCATGGTGTTCCAGCATTTCGAGCTCTTTCCGCACTTGAGCGTGACCGAGAACCTGACGATCGCGCAGATCAAGGTGCTGGGCCGGTCGCGCGACGACGCCATGGCGCGCGGCCTCAAGATGCTCGACCGCGTGGGCCTCATCGCGCAGAAGGACAAGTTCCCCGGGCAGCTTTCCGGCGGCCAGCAGCAGCGCGTCGCCATCGCGCGCGCGCTGTCGATGGACCCCATCGTGATGCTGTTCGACGAGCCGACGTCGGCGCTCGACCCGGAGATGGTCGGCGAGGTGCTCGACGTGATGGTCTTGCTGGCGAAGGAGGGCATGACGATGATGGTCGTCACGCACGAGATGGGCTTCGCGCGCAAGGTGAGCCACCGCGTGATCTTCATGGACCGCGGCGAGATCGTCGAGGACGCGACCAAGGACGACTTCTTCGGCAAGCCGCGCTCCGAGCGTGCGCAGCAGTTCCTCGCCAAGATTCTGCAGCACTGATTTGATCGCCAGGCTCCTCCTCCTCGTCCTCGCGACCGCGGCGCTTTCGGCGTTCGCGGCGGACTTTCCCGACCACGCGATCACGATGGTCGTGCCGTTTCCGCCGGGTGGCGTGGCTGACACGGTCGCGCGGCCGGTGGCTGAGGCGATGGGCCGCGATCTCATGCAGCCGGTCGTCATCGAGAACAAGGCGGGCGCGGGCGGCGGCATCGGCATGGCGTAGGCGGCCAAGGCCAAGCCCGACGGCTACACGGTGCTGATGTCGCTGTCGTCGTACACGGTGCTGCCCGAGGCCGACAAGATCCTCGGCCGCGCGCCGCTCTACCAGCTCGACCAGCTGAAGCCCATCGCCCGCTTCACCGCCGACCCGATTGTGTTCGTCGTGCGCGCCGATGCGCCGTGGAAGACGTGGGCGGAATTCGCCGCCGCGGCGCGCGCCAATCCGGGCAAGTACACGTACGGTTCGTCCGGCAACTACGGCACGATGCACGTGCCGATGGAAATGCTGCTGGCCGCCGCGGGCCTCAAGATGACGCACGTGCCTTACACGGGCGCGGGTCCCGCGATCGTCGGTCTGCTCGGCGGCAATATCGACGCAGTCGCGACCGGTCCGGCCACCATCGTCCAGCAGATCAGCGCCGGCAAGGTGCGCGCGCTCGCGCAGTGGGGGAATGTGCGACTGGTCGCGTTGCCGGACGTGCCCACGTTCCACGAACTCGGGACCGATGTCGACTATGCGCAGTGGTCGGGATTGTTCGTTCCCGCCGGCACGCCGGACGCTGTCGTCAAGCGCCTGCGCGACGCCGCGCGCGTGGCGGCCAACGACGAGCGCGTCAAGCAGGTGATGATGACGGCTGGGAGCCCGATCCAGTATCTCGACACGCCCGAATTCCAGCGCTACGTCGATGCCGACGCGAGCAAAATGGCGGACGTGGTCAAGCGCATCGGCAAGGTCGAATAGCATCGCGCCGCCGGAGGAAGGTTCGTCCATCGGGTAGCGTATAATCCGGCTTTACGCGCATCCCCAAAGCGATGTCCGAAATCCTCTCGCTGGCCGGCCGGCCGGCGCTGTCTAAGTTCCGCCTGGCCAAGCTGCAGCAAGGCCTCACCGCCGCCCGTCCCGCACATCGCGTCGCCGGCATCTCCGCCAACTTCCGCCATTTCGTCGAGCTTGCGAGTCCGCTCGACGCTGCCGCGCGCGCCACGCTCGACCGCCTGCTCACTTACGGCCCCGAGGCGTCGGAGGCGGCCATTGATGCAACCACGTCGCTCCTCGTCGTCCCGCGGCCCGGCACGCTGTCGCCGTGGTCGTCGAAGGCGACCGACATCGCCCGGAACTGCGGCCTCTCCGCGGTTTCGCGCATCGAGCGTGGCGTCGTGTACGCCATCGCGACCGCCGACGGGGCGCCACTCTCGGTGGACGATCGCGCGGCGCTTTTGCCACTTCTGCACGACCGGATGATCGAGGCCGTCTTCACCGACGTGGCCGACGCGCGCGAACTCTTCGCGCATTTCCCGCCGAAGCCGTTGACGACGATCGCGTTGCTGGAAGAGGGCCGCGTTGCATTGGAACGCGCCAACGCCGACATGGGGCTGGCGCTGGCCCGGGACGAGATCGACTACCTCGACGAGGGTTTTCGCGCGCTCGGCGCGCAATCCGACCGACGTCGAACTGATGATGTTCGCGCAGGCCAATTCCGAGCACTGTCGGCACAAGATCTTCAACGCTCACTACGTCGTCGACGGCATCCCGCAGCCGCTGAGCCTGTTCGGCATGATCCGCGAGACGCACAAGGCGCATCCGCAAGGGACGGTGGTCGCGTACGCCGACAATTCGGCGGTGATGGAAGGCGCGACGGTGGCGCGCTTCTATCCGCGCGAAGACGGCCGCTACGGCGCGCGACGCGAATCGACGCATATGCTGATGAAGGTCGAGACGCACAATCATCCGACGGCGATCGCGCCGTTTCCCGGCGCCGCAACCGGCTCGGGCGGCGAGATTCGCGACGAAGGCGCCACGGGCATCGGCGGCAAGCCAAAGGCCGGGCTCGTCGGCTTCACCGTTTCGCATTTGCGCATTCCGGGGCTGACGCAGCCGTGGGAAACCGACTACGGCAAGCCCGACCGCATCGCATCGGCGCTGTCGATCATGCTCGAGGGGCCGATCGGCGCGGCGGCGTTCAACAACGAATTCGGGCGGCCCAATCTCGCCGGCTATTTCCGCACGTTCGAGCAGGAACGTCGCGGGCGAGGTGCGCGGCTATCACAAGCCGATCATGATCGCCGGTGGCCTGGGCAACATCCGCGCCGAACACACGCACAAGCATGCGCTGCCCGAAGGCGCGCTGCTGATCCAGCTCGGCGGTCCCGGCATTGCTGATCGGCATGGGCGGCGGCGCGGCGTCGTCGATGGCGACGGGCGCCAATACGGCCGACCTCGATTTCGATTCGGTGCAGCGCGGCAACGCGGAAATCGAGCGCCGCGCGCAGGAAGTCATCGACCGCTGCTGGCAGTTGGGCGAGCGCAATCCGATCCTTTCGCTGCACGACGTGGGCGCGGGCGGCCTGTCGAATGCGCTGCCAGAGCTCGTGCACGGCGGCGGTGCGGGCGGAACGTTCGACCTGCGTGCGGTGCCGTCGGAGGAGCCCGGCATGTCGCCGCGCGAGATCTGGTGCAACGAGGCGCAGGAGCGTTACGTGCTCGCGATCACGCCGGAGTCTCTGCCGGTGTTCGCGGCGATGTGTGCGCGCGAGCGGTGTCCGTTCGCCGTCGTCGGCCGCGCCAATGCGCGAGGGCCGACTGGTCGTCGCCGATCCGCGTTTCCACAACAGCGCCGGTCGACGTTCCGCTCGACTGTGATCCTCGGCAAGCCGCCGAAGATGACGCGCGACGTCCGGCACGTCGCGCGCGAACTGCCGCCGCTCGACTTTGGCGGCATCACGGTCAGGGATGCGGCGTACCGCGTGCTGCAATTCCCGGCCGTGGCCGACAAGACCTTTCTCGTGACGATCGGCGACCGCACCGTCGGCGGCCTGTGCTCGCGCGACCCGATGGTCGGACCGTGGCAGGTGCCGGTGGCGGACGTGGCCGTCACGCTGATGGATTTCACGGGCTACGCCGGCGAGGCGATGGCGATGGGCGAGCGCACGCCGCTCGCGCTGATCGACGCGCCGGCGTCCGGCCGCATGGCGATCGGCGAGGCGATCACGAATATCGCGGCCGCCGGCATCCGCTCGCTGGACGACGTCAAGCTCTCGGCCAACTGGATGGCGCCGGCCGGGCATCCCGGCGAGGATGCGGCGCTGTACGACACCGTGCGCGCGGTGGCGATCGAGACGTGCGTCGCGATCGGCCTGTCCATCCCGGTCGGCAAGGACTCGATGTCGATGCGCACGACGTGGACCGAGAACGGCACGCCCAAGGCGGTGACGGCGCCGATCTCGCTGATCGTCTCCGCGTTCGCGCCCGTCGCCGATGCGCGCGCCGCGCTCACGCCGCTGCTGCGCTTCGATCGCGGCGACACGGTGCTGGTGCAGATCGACCTTGCGGCGGGGCGGCGCCGGCTGGGCGCGTCGGCACTTGCGCAGGTCTACGGACAGCTCGGCAATGATGGCGCCCGACCTCGACGATCCGCAGCGTCTCGCCGCGTTCTTCTCGCTCGTGCAACGGTTGCATGCCGAGGGCACGCTGCTCGCCTATCACGACATCGGCGACGGCGGTCTCTTCGCGACACTGGCCGAAATGGTGTTCGCGTCGCGCTGCGGCGTCGATGTCACGCTCGACCAGGTTCCGGGCGAACCGCTGGCTGCGCTGTTTGCGGAAGAATTGGGTGCCGTCGTGCAGGTCCAGTGCGGGCATGCCGTCGCCGTTGTCGCGGCGGCGAAGGCCGCCGGCGTGGATGCGGCCGTCGTCGGCGCCCCAACACGCTCGGGACGCATCACGGTCAAGCGGCAAGGGTCGTCGTTGCTCGACGAGATGCGCATCGACCTCCACCGCGCGTGGTCGTCGACGACGCACGCAATGCAAAAGCTGCGCGACAACCCCGATTCGGCCGACCAGGAATACGCGCGCATTGCGGACGCCGCGGATCCCGGCCTCGCGCCGCATCTGACGTTCGATCCGGAGCAGGACGTCGCCGCGCCGTTCATCGCCACGGGTGCGCGACCCAGGGTCGCCATCCTGCGCGAGCAGGGCGTTAACGGGCACGTCGAGATGGCCGCTGCTTTCGACCGCGCCGGCTTCGATGCGTACGACGTGCACATGAGCGACATCGCGACGGGACGCCGTGCGCTGGGCGAATTCAAGGGCATCGTCGCCGGCGGCGGATTCTCCTACGGCGACGTGCTTGGCGCGGGAGAGGGCTGGGCCAAGTCGATCCTGTTCGACCCTCGGTTGCGCGATCAATTCGCCGCTTTTTTCGCGCGTCCGCGATTCCTTCGCGCTCGGCGTCTGCAACGGCTGCCAGATGATGAGCAACCTGCGCGAAATGGTGCCCGGTGCCGCGCATTGGCCGCATTTCGTCCGCAACGCTTCGGAGCAGTTCGAGGCGCGATTCGTCATGCTCGAAGTTCGACGCTCGCCGTCGCTCTTCTTCGCGGGCATGGAGGGCAGCCGCATTCCGGTGGCGACGGCGCATGGCGAGGGTTATGCGGAGTTCCGCGACGCCGCGCAACTCGCAGCGGCGCAGCCGTTGGTGTCGCTGCGCTTCGTCGACCATCGCGGCGCGCCGACCGAAGCTTATCCGTACAATTGCAACGGTTCACCGCAGGGCATCACCGGGTTGACCACCGCGGACGGACGCTTCACGATCCTGATGCCGCATCCCGAGCGCGTGCACCGGACGGCGCAGATGTCCTGGCATCCCGATGAATGGGGCGATGCGTCGCCGTGGATGCGCATGTTCCGCAATGCGCGCGTGTGGCTCGGGTGATCACGGGAGAAGCGCCATGCCGCTGATCGTGTACGCCATCGACGGCTTGACACCGGTCGTCGACCCGACCGCCTACGTCCACCCGTCCGCCGTGCTGATCGGCGATGTGATCATCGGGCCGGGCTGCTACGTCGGACCGTGCGCCAGCCTGCGCGGGGACTTCGGGCGCCTCGAAGTGCATGCCGGCGCCAACCTGCAGGACTCGTGCATCATGCACGGCTTCCCGGGCACGGACACGATCGTCGAAGAGGACGGCCACATCGGCCACGCCGCCGTGCTGCATGGCTGCATCGTCCGCCGCAACGCGCTGGTCGGCATGAACGCGGTGGTCAACGACAATGCGGTCATCGGCGAGTCGGCGATCGTCGCGGCCATGGCGTTCGTGAAGGCGGGCTTCGTCGTGCCGCCGCGCACGCTGGTGGCGGGCATACCCGCGAGGATCGTCCGTGAACTGACCGAGCAGGAAATGGCCTGGAAGGTCGAAGGCACCGCAGCTACCAGGAGCTCACGCGGCGCAGCCTGGCGACGATGACCGCGACCTCGCCGCTGGCTGCGCCGGAGCCCGGACGCAAGCGAATCGAGGTGAGCGAACTCCTGCCGCTGTCGGTGCTGAAGGCCGGCAAGACCTAGAATCCGGCCGCGTGCCCGTCGCGCCGCGGGTCCGACGCGGCGACGTAGCCGTCGTCGCGTCTTGACGATGAACTGGCCCGCGCCGAAGTCCATGTAGGAGTCGGGCACCGATTCCAGCTGGTGTCCCGAGCGCGATCAGGCCCGCGCGCAATTCCGGCGCGCGCAGCTGACTTCGAGATCGAGCGAACCGTCCGGCGTTGACCTTCCAGCGCGGCGCGTCGAGCACCGCCTGCGGATTCATCCGGTAGTCGATGAGGCGCACCAGCGTCTGCACGTGGCCCGGCGGCTGGATCGGGCCGCCCATCACGCCGAACGCCGCGTAGCGGCTGGCCGTCGCGCGTGACAAAGCCGGGAATGATCGTGTGGTACGGCCGCTTGCCGCCGGCGACTTCGTTGGGATGGCCCGGCTGTCAGCACGAAGCCGGCGCCGCGATTCTGCAGGCTGATGCCGGTGCCCGGCACGACGACGCCGGAACCGAAGCCCATGTAGTTCGACTGGATGAGCGAGACCATCATGCCGTCTTCGTCGGCGGCGCACAGGTAGACGGTGCCGCCGCGCGGCGGCTCGCCGGGCCCGAAGTCCTGCGCGCGTGCCGGGTCGATGAGCCGCGCGCGCGCCGCGAGGTAGTCGCGGTCGAGCAGCGCCGACGCGGGAAACGGCATCGTGCGCGGGTCGCTGACGTAGCGATACGCGTCGGCGAACGCGAGCTTCATCGCCTCGATCTGCAGATGCTGCGCGGCGACCGAATCGCAGTCGCGGCGTCGCGAGGTCGAAATGGCCGAGCATTCGCCAGCGCCATCAACGCGGACATGCCCTGGCCGTTGGGCGGAATCTCGTGCACGGTGAAGCCGCGGTAGTCCTGCGCGAGCGGCGTGACCCAGTCGGCCTGGTGCGCCGCGAAATCCGCGAGCGTGTGCGCGCCGCCGGCTGCCTGCGAATGCCTGACCATCGCCGCCGCGAGTTCGCCGCGATAGAACGATTCGCCTTGCGTCGCCGCGATCTTCTCGAGCGTCGCGGCCATCGCGGGGCACGCGAAGCGTTCGCCGACCAGCGGCGCGCGGCCGCGCGGCATGAAGACGTCCGGCCAGCCCAGGTCCTTCGGCATGACCGGCGCGGCGAGCGCCCATTTCTCCGCAACCACCGGCGACACGAGCCAGCCGTCGCGCGCGTAGCGGATCGCGGGCTCGAAGAGATCGGCGAACGGCAGCTTGCCATATCGTCGCGACAGCGCGAGCCCAGCCCGACACGGCGCCGGGAATCGTGACGGTCTCCCAGCCGCGCTCCGGCATCGCCTTGCGGCCGGCGAAGCGCTGCCGGCGACCACGCGGCGGGCGCGCGTCCCGATGCGTTCAGCCCGACCAGCTGCGTTGCCCGTCCAGACGATGGCGAAGAGGTCGGAGCCGATGCCGTTGCTGCACGGCTCGACGACCGTCGAGCGTGATCGCCGTGGCGAGCGCCGCGTCGACGGCGTTGCCGCCGCGCGCGAGCATCGCGATGCCCGCCTGCGTGGCCAGCGGCTGCGAGGTCGCGACGGCGTTGCGCGCGAAGACCGGCTGGCGCCGCGACGGATAAGGTGTCGCCAGTCGAAGCATCGGCCATCGCGCGGTACGCGTCCATGCATTCTTCCTGGAACGCTTCTTCGCGCTTCCTGCGGATGTTGGGCAGCGCGATGACGACGATCAGCAGCACCGCGGCGATCGAGCAGCCCGCGGACAGCGGCCGCGTCAGGAACGACGATCGGTCGCCGCGCGATAGCAGCAACGCGCGGCGCAGGTTTTCCTCCATCATCGGCCCCAGCACGAAGCCCAGCAGCAGCGGCGCGGGTTCGCACTCGAGCTTGACGAACACGCACGCCCAGGAAGCCGAAGAAGGCGGTCTGGATCACGTCGAAGCTCGCGTTGTTGATCGTGTAGACGCCGATCGCGCAGAACATCAGGATCGCCGGGTAGAGGATGCGATAGGGCACCGTCAGGAGCTTGATCCAGATGCCGATCATCGGCAGGTTGAGGACGACGAGCATCAGGTTGCCGACCCACATCGACGCGATCAGGCCCCAGAACAGGCCGGGATTGCTGGTCATCACCTGCGGGCCCGGCTGGATGTTGTGGATCGTCATCGCACCGACCATCATCGCCATCACCGCGTTTTCCGGGATGCCCAGCGTCAGCAGCGGGATGAACGACGTCTGCGCGCCCGCGTTGTTGGCCGACTCCGGCCCGCGACGCCCTGGATCGCGCCCTTGCCGAATTGCGATGGGTCCTTGGCGACCTTCTTCTCGACGCGCGTAGGACGCGAACGACGCGAGCATCGCGCCGCCGCCGGGCAGCAGGCCCAGGAACGAACCGATGACCGGTGCCGCGCAGCACGGCGGGCCACGCGGCCTTGAATTGCGTTCCTTCGAGATCCAGAGCCCCTTGACCTTGCTCGAGATCCGCTCGCGCTTTTCGTCGGACTCGAGGTTGGTGATGATCTCCGCGAAACCGAAGAGGCCCATCGCCACGCTCACCACGCCGATGCCGTCGGTCAGTTCCGGGATGCCGAAGTCGAAGCGCGCGACGCCGGAATTGACGTCGGTGCCGACGATGCCCGAGCAGCAGGCCCAGCACGATCATCGCGATGGCCTTCAAGCAGCGAGCCGTGCGCGAGGACGACGGCGCCGATCAGTCCCAGCACCATCAGCGAGAAGTACTCGGCGGGGCCGAACTTGAGCGCCAGTTCGGACAGCGGAACCGATACGGCGGCGATGAAGACCGTCGCCACGCAACCGGCGAAGAACGAGCCGAGCGCGGCGGTGGCCAGTGCGGCGCCGGCCTCGCCCTTGCGCGCCATCTGGTGGCCGTCGAGGCAGGTGACGGCGGACGATGTCTCGCCCGGCATGTTGATGAGGATCGACGTCGTCGAGCCGCCGTATTGCGCGCCGTAGTAGATGCCGGCGAGCATGATGAGCGCGGAGACCGGCTGCAGCGCATAGGTCGTCGGCAGCAGCATCGCGATCGTGGCGACCGGCCCGATGCCCGGCAGCACGCCGATCAGCGTTCCGAGCAGCGAGCCGATCAGCGCGTACATCAGGTTGATCGGCGTCAGCGCGACCGAGAAGCCGAGAGCCAGGTGATTGAGCAGTTCCATGCGTCAGCCCTGGAAGTACGTCGGCCAGATCGGCAGCTGCAACTTCAAGCCGATGACGAACACGCCGACGGCGAGCGCCGCCAGCAGTACCCCGGCGATCACCGCTTCCTTCGGCCGGAATTCGTGGCTTGCCGCGCTTGCGAGCACGATCAGGATGACGACGGAGATCGCCATGCCCAGCCTCGTGACGATCAGTCCCGAAGAGCACGACGCTGCCCAGCACGATCACGGTCGGGCGCCACCGGAATGCCGGGATGCGCATGCCATCCCTGAGCGCAGTGCGCGCAACGCGAGGACGGCGCCCAGCAGCGATCAGCAGCATGCCGAGGATGCGCGGGAAATAGCCGGGCCCCATGCGCGCCGCCGTGCCCAGGTTGTACCGTGACCCGAGGGCGATGGCGGCAATGCCGACGGCGACGAACAGGACTCCGGCCCAGAAGTCCTTCGGATCGCGAATGCGCCCCACGTATCCCCCGGATGGTTTTCGTGTTTGGGCGCAAGGATATCACCTGCGCGCCACGGTCTGGCCACCCCGTGGGACCGCCGAAACGGCGGTTAGGGCCGGGCCATGGGCAAAAGAAAGGCAGGCCGCGAGGCCCGCCCTGTCAATCGTTGCGAAAGCGGTTGGGTTACACGCCGTTCTTGGCGCGCAGTTCCTTGAAGTACTTGTCGAGAAACGCCGCCTGCATCCGCTGCTGGAGTTGCGGCTTCACTTCGTCGAACGGCGGCACCTTGGCGTCGCGCACGTCCTCGACGAGGATCACGTGATAGCCGAACTGCGTTTGCACCGGCACCGTCGTGAACTTGCCCTTCGGCGTGGCGACCATGGCGTCCGAGAACGGCTTGACGAAGCCGGCGGGCGCGTTCCAGTCGAGGTCGCCGCCCTTGTCCTTGGAGCCAGGGTCCTTCGAGCGCGCCTTGGCGAGCTCGTCGAACTTGCCGCCCTTCTGCAGCTGCACGATGATGTCCTTGGCCTCGTCTTCCTTCTCGACCAGGATGTGCTTGACGTGGTATTCCTTGTCGCCGATCTGCGCCTTGATCACGTCGTATTCCTTGCGCAAGTCGGCGTCGGGAATCGGGTTCTTCTTGATCCAGTCGGCAACGAAGGCGCTGACCAGGACCGTCTGCGACGCGAGGTCCATCTGCGTCTTGACGTCGGCGTTCTTGTCCAAGCCTTGCTTCGACGCCTCGCGCGCGAGCAGCACGCGCGTGTTGAGTTCTTCGCGGATGGCGTTGCGCAACTCCGGCGTGTCCGGCTGGCCCTGTTGCAGCCGCTGCTTCAGCATGGTGTCGAACTGCGCCTGCGGATACAGCGCCTTGCTGCTCGATGTGCGAGGCGGCGGCCTTGGGTGCGGTCGTTTGCGCCTGGGCGATGCCCACGGCGAGGGTCGCGGCGATCGTTGTGGCAAAAGCAGCCACGAGCATTCTAGTTCTGGTCATTGCGTACATCCTTTCGTCAGGAAGGGAATTCGTCCGGGGTGTACGCGCGAATGGCGAGCGCATGCACCGGATGGGGGATGAGGTCGCCCACGCGATCCAGCACCGCGCGATGGCGCGCGAGCCGCGTGAGCCCCGTAAACTTTTCCGACACGATCAGCAGCGAAAAGTGCCCGCCGCCCGCCGCTGCGCCGGCGTGACCTGCGTGTTCGGCGCTGTCGTCGGCCAGTTCCAGCACGACCGGCGCGAGAGCGGACAGCCGCTGCTCGAGCGTTCGCGCCACGCCGCCGCCGGTGTTCATTGGACCCCCGGCGGTGCTCACTGCGGCTCCTCGATGTGGCGCGCGAGCATGAGTCCCTGCGCCAGCGCAAACGCGACGAACAGCCCGATGCCGCCCCACACCTTGAAATTGACCCATGTCTCGGTCGGGAAGTGGAACGCGACGTACCAATTCAGCACAGCCATCGCGAAGAGGAATCCCGTCCACGACCAGGTCACGCGCGACCACACGGCGGCCGGCAGCGTGATGTCCTTCAGCAGGAAGCTGATGAGGTCGCGACCGAACGCCAGCTTGCCCATGGCGAGGATGGACCCGAACAATCCATAGAGCACCGTCGGCTTCCACTTGATGAACACGTCGTCGTGCAGCACCAGCGTGGCGCCGCCGAACACGGCGATGATCGCGAACGAGATCCAGTGGATGGCCGACAGCTTGCCTTTCCACTTGAACCAGGCGATCTGCGCCACCGACGCGGCCATGGCCACGGCGGTCGCAACGTAAATGCCCTGCCACTTGAAGGCCAGGAAAAAAAGCAGGAGCGGGAAGTAATCCGCCAGTAACTGCATGGGGTCGAAGGATGCGCCGGGTAGCCTTAAGGACGCCTTAGCTTCACGTCCGGCTCCCGGCCAAGCCTGGTATTGGGCAACCGCCTATTATAACCGATGGCCCGGACGGGCCCGCCCGGCGGGATTGCCCGGGTGTCAGGTCGCTCGGCCGCTGGTCGGCGCGGCGCCCAGCATCCGGCCCAAGCGCTGCCAGTCGAACGCGTTGCCGGGGTCGGTCTTGCGTCCCGGGGCGACGTCGCTGTGGCCGACCATGTCGCGAATCGGGTAGCGCCGGCACAGCGCCTTCGCCAGCCGCGCGAGCGTCGCGTACTGCGGCGTCGCATAAGGCAGGTCATCCGTCCCCTCGAGCTCGACGCCGACCGAGAAATCGTTGCAGGAAGGACGGCCGCGCCACGACGAGGCGCCGGCATGCCAGGCCCGTTGTCTGCAGGCCACGAACTGCACCAGCGTGCCGTCGCGGCGGACGAAGAAATGCGACGACACCTTGAGGCGGGCAATGCCCGGATAGTAGGGATCGGCAGCGGCGTCAAGCGTGTTCGTGAACAGTCTCTCGACGCCGTCGCCGCCGAATTTTCCGGGCGGCAGCGAAATGCCGTGGACGATGACAAGCGAGACGGTCGTCCGCGCCGGCCGGTCGTCGCAGTTGGGCGAGGGGATCCTGATGGCCGCAGGTACCCAGCCGTCGCCGTCGATTGCAATCGTGCGGTGCCTCATGGATGACTAACCTGCGGGAGATCGCTCACACCCGGCAAGCAATCGGAAGGATTGCCCGCCGCATTCTAGCGGGTTGCCGTGTCCCTCCCAAGCGCGGTGGCCGCTGGCGGCAGCTCACCGCCGATTCAGTTTCGCGCGACGCGCGCGCTGCTCCGAGGGCTTCGTCTTGAACCGCTGGCGGTACCAGCGGGAGAAACCGCTGGGCGCCGAGAAACCCAGAAGCGATGAAATCTCTGAAAGCGACCGGTGACGATCTTTGACGTAGCGCTGGGCCAACTCCCGCCGCACGGCCTCGACCAGATCGGAAAAGGTCTTTCCCTCATTCGCCAAGCGGCGGTGGATCGTGCGCCGGTCGATGCCGAGATGTTGAGCGACGCGATCGATCGTGCACGTTCCAGTGCCGATCAGCATCACCACCAGCTCGCGCACCCGCACGGTCATGTTCGGCGGCTTGCTCGCGGGGTTGGCCTCGAGCATTTGCCGCGCAAGTCGCGCAACCACCGGATCGGCATCGGGATTGACCACATCGAGATCGGCGCGGGCGCAGACGATGCCATTGAAGTCGTGTCCGAACTCGACGTTGCGTCCGAATATCCGCTCGTGGATCGATCGGTCGCCAGGCGCGTCGTGGGCGAAGCACACCCGTCGTGGTCGCCATTCGGGTCCCAGGAATGCGCGCAGCATGCGGAATGCCACGCCGATCGCGAGCTCGGTCGACTGCCGCACGGATCCCGACCCGCCGACGATCAATTCCTCGCGCAGCACGACGACTTCCTGGCTTTCCTCAAGCGTGAGGAAAAGCGCCTCGTTGAGGCGGTTGCTGTAGCGCACTAACGCCTCGAGCGCGAGCCGCATCGTCGGCTGTTCGCGGATCAGGAGCCCGAGCGGACCGAGATTCGACAACCGGCGCGCCTCGGCCATCAGCAAGCCGAACCCCTCGACGCCGCTCCTCTCGGCCGACGCCTCGAGCAGCCCCCTCACCGCATCAATCGGGATCAGGTGCTCGGGCTCTTTGAGACAAGTCGGCGGCAGACCGAACTCGCTCAGCATCCGAAAGGGATCGAGGCCGGCTTGCCGCGCCACCTCGGCGTAATGGGTGAGACTCGCGCCGCGAATGAGCCCGATCATCGTCGGTCCGATCGTTGTCCCCGGAAGGTAAGTTTATGTCACCCGAGGTCAATCCGAAAGAGGAGCCTACGCGCAGAATTCACACCATCGAAGGCCCGCATAGCGCCTCGACAATCGCGGTGCCGCCCTTTAGGCCCCGCACCTGGAGAAAGATGCTCATGGCCTTTACGGCGCGCCACGTTGCCTTCGACCCCGCGGACCATCGTCCTGCGCCGCGTCGCTACGCGTGGTCCGTATTCGCTGTCATGTTCTTGCTGATGGTGGTCGACTACATCGACCGCCAGGTCGTGGTGTCGATGTTCCCGCACTTGAAGTCGCAGTGGACCCTCACCGACAGTCAGTTGGGCGCGCTCGTCTCGATCGTCTCGATTACCGTCGCGCTCGGTGCGGTCCCGCTGTCGCTGCTCGCTGACCGGTGGAGCCGCGTCAAGAGCGTGTTCCTGATGGCGCTGGTCTGGAGCCTTGCGACGATCTCCTGCGCGTTCGCGGCGAGCTACGGCCATCTGCTGGCCGCGCGTGCCATGGTAGGCGTGGGCGAGGCGGCATACGGCACGGTGGGCGTCGCTTTGCTTGCGACCCTGTTTCCGGCGCGGATGCGCAGCACCGTGATCGGCGCCTTCCTGGCGGCCGGCATGCTGGGATCGGTGATGGGCGTCGTACTCGGTGGCTATATCTCCGAACATTGGGGTTGGCAGGCGGGTTTTGGCGCGGTCGGTCTACCGGGACTCCTCCTGTGCGTCGTATTCCTGCTGGTCGTGCGCGATTACAAGACGGTGGCGCTGCCCCCCAGCCCCTCCGCGGCTCGCGCCCAACGGCTTACCGCACGCGCCGTGTTCACCGAGCTGTTGCGGCCGCGCACGGCGCTTGTCACATGCATCGGCGCCGGTCTCAACCTGCTGGTGGTTTCGACGATCTGGGCATGGCTGCCGAGCTACCTGAATCGCTACTACGGTCTAGCAACGGATCAGGCGGGGCTCAAGACAGGAATCGTGGTGCTGGTCGGCGGTGTCGGCGCGCTCGTCTGGAGCAGGGTGGCCGATCGACTCAGTGGCCGGATTCCGAACGCCCGATTGATCGTGCCCGCGGTCGCCGCGGTGCTGACCACGGTGTTCATGTGCGCCGCCTTCGCCGGCCTGCCGCCGGGCAACGCTCAGTTCCTGCTCGTCGTCGCCGGCGGCTTCGTCATGGCCGGCAGCATCGGTCCGACGGACGCCGTCGTCATCGACGTCATCCACCCGGGACTGCGGGCAACGGCGGCATCGGTCCTGTCGCTCACCCGGAACCTCTTCGGACTTGCCGGCGGTCCGCTGCTGGCCGGCATGCTTTCCGATGCCTACGGACTGCAATTCGCGATGTCGGTGGTGCCGGTGATCTGCCTGGCTGCAGCCGCCGTATTCATGCTGGCGGCGCGAACCTACGAGGCCGACCGCAAAAGCGTCGGGGGCGTCGAACCCGCACTCGACGCGAGTCGCCTTGATCCCCAGCCCGCATGACGACGAAACCAACACTGCCATGAAAATGAACGAATCCGGTCCCGCACGCCCGGCTCGCCCGCGCAAGAAGGCGAGCGGCAACTGGAATCCGGACTGGGAGCCCTTTGCCAAGCTCGATCCCGCCTGGACGGAGAAGGTGATCGCGATGTCGCTCGCGCCGGTGGTTGCCGGCGTGCTCGACGCGAAGACGATCGAACTGATCGGCATCGCCATCGACGTTTCGTGCACGCACATGTACGCGCCCGGCGTTCGCCGGCACATCCAGCGCGCGCTGAAGGCGGGGGCGACGAAGGCCGAAATCACGGCCGTATTGCAACTCGCGACCCAGCAAGGGTTGCACAGCATGTGCCTTGGTGCGCCGATTCTGCTCGAGGAACTCGAAGCGCATGCGGCACGCCGGGGCTGACCTTCATTCAACTTGAATTTCAAGAGGTAATGCCATGAACTTCCTCGACGGATCGTTGTTCCCCGAAAACCAGGAAAAGCTCGTCATCACCGCCGCGCCGTACGGCCCCGAGTGGGTGCCTTCGGACTTTCCTGAGGACATTCCCGTCACCATGGAAGCGCAGGTCCAGAAGGCGGTGGACTGCTACAACGCGGGCGCCACCGTGCTGCACCTGCACGTGCGCGAACTCGACGGCAAAGGCTCCAAGCGCCTGTCCAAGTTCAACGAGCTGATCGCTGGCGTGCGCCGTGCCGTGCCGGACATGATCATCCAGGTCGGCGGCTCGATTTCGTTCGCGCCCGAGACCGAAGGCGCCAACGCCAAGTGGCTGTCCGACGACACGCGCCACATGCTGGCCGAACTCGAGCCCAAGCCGGATCAGGTCACCGTCACCGTCAACACGACGCAGATGAACGTCGTGGAGCAGATGGAAATCGACGACATCGCCGGCACGTCGCTGGCCGAGCCGCAGAACTACCAAGCCTACCGCGAGATGATCGTCCCGTCGGCCCCCGGCTGGGTCGAAGAGCACATCCGCCGCTTAACTGCCGCCGGCATCCAGAGCGCCTTCCAGTTCTACAACATCAACAGCTACGAAACGGTTGAGCGCTTGATCCGCCGCGGCGTCTACAAGGGCCCGCTGGTGATGAACTGGGTGGCGATCGGTGGCGGCATGGACCAGCCCACGATCTACAGCTTGTCCAACTTCCTGCGCGCCATCCCCGACGGCTCGATGCTGACCGTGGAAAGCAGCATGCGCAATGTGCTTCCGATCAACATGATGGGCATTGCGATGGGTTTGCATGTCCGCTGCGGCATCGAGGACAACCTTTGGAACCAGTCCCGCACGGGCAAGATGACCACCGTGCAGCAGATCGAACAGCTGGTGCGCATCGCCCGCGAGTTCGGCCGCGACGTTGCCATCGGCAAGGAAGCGCGCGAGATCTGCAAGATCGGCGTGTTCTACGACACGGTGGAAGAGACGCTGGCCGCCAACGGCTTCGCCCCGAACGCCAAGGGCCGACAGCAGGGCTTCCTGCGCAAGGTCGCGTGAGATGACCATGGCACACGCGATTCGCATGCACGAGACCGGCGGACCGGACGTCCTGCGCTGGGAAGAGATTGCCGTCGGCAATCCGGGTCCGGGCCAGGCGCGGATCCGCCACGACGCGGTCGGCATCAACTTTGCCGACACGTACTTCCGGACGGGACTGTATCCGGTGCCGCTGCCGGCCGGTATGGGTGTCGAGGCCTCCGGTGTCGTGCAAGCGGTCGGCGAAGGCGTGACCAACGTCGCGGCCGGAGACCGCGTGACGTACACCGGTTTCGTAAACACACTCGGCGCGTACAGCACCGAACGTGTAATGCCGGCCGCGCCGTTGATCAAGCTGCCCGACGCGATCGCGTGCGAGACCGCTGCCGCGATGACGATGCGCGGTCTCACGTCGGCCTACCTGATGCGGCGCATCTATCCTTTCAAGGCCGGCGACTCGATTCTGCTGCACGCCGCAGCAGGTGGCGTGGGGTTGATCGTTTCGCAGTGGGCGAAATTGCTCGGACTGACCGTGATCGGCACCGTTTCGTCCGAGCAGAAGGCGGCGGTGGCGCGGGCTCATGGCTGCGACCACGTCGTCCTCTACCAGCGCGAAGACGTCGCGAAGCGCGTGCGCGAGTTGACCAACGGCATTGGCGTGAACGTCGTCTTCGACAGCGTGGGCAAGGACACGTTTTCGGGCTCGCTCGATTCGCTGAAGCGCCGTGGCTTGCTGGTCTGCGTGGGCACGGCGTCGGGCCCCATTCCGCCGATCGACGCGATGCAGCTGGCGCTGAAGGGGTCGCTCTTCGTTACCCGCCCGGCACTGGCCGACTACATCGCCGATCCCTCCGAGAAGAATGAGCTGGCCGGAGAGCTGTTCGGACACGTCGCCGCCGGACGCATAAAGATAGAGATCAACCAGCGCTACAAGCTGCAGGACGCTTCCCAGGCTCACCGCGACCTCGAAGCGCGCAAAACGACCGGCTCGTCGGTTTTCGTCATCTGATGCCCTCGATCGGCAAATTCTCGACCAGGAAGGACCGCACATGATCACCGAAACGGGCAGGGTACAGGCCGCGGAGCCCATTACGACACACGGCTCCATCAGAGTCGAGCAGCTGACCTGCGCGATCGGCGCCCTGTTGTCCAACGTCAACCTCGGTGCCGCGTCGCGCGACGTCGGTCTCGTCGCGGAGATCCGCGCGCTGCTGCTCAAGCACCGCGTGCTGTTCTTCCGCGACCAGGACATCACGCGTGCGGAGCATGTTGCTTTCGCGCGGCACTTTGGCGAACTCGAAGACCATCCGGTCGCGGGCAGCGATCCCCAAAATCCGGGCCTCGTGCGCATCTACAAATCTCCCGACGCGCCGGTCGACCGTTATGAGAACGCGTGGCACACCGACGCGACATGGCGCGAAAGGCCGCCGTTCGGCTGCGTCCTGCGCTGCGTCGAGTGCCCGCCCGTCGGCGGCGACACGATGTGGGCGAACATGGCGCTCGCCTACGAGAAACTGCCGGGCGACGTAAAGACAAAGATCGCGAACCTGCGCGCGCGCCATAGCATCGAGGCCTCGTTCGGCGCCGCGATGCCCATCGAAAAGCGGCTCGCGCTCAAGGCGCAGTTCCCCGATGCCGAGCATCCGGTCGTGCGCACGCATCCGGAGACGGGCGAGAAGATCCTGTTCGTCAACGCGTTCACGACGCACTTCACGAACTATCACACGGCGGCGAACGTGCGCTACGGCCAGGACTACAGCCCGGGGGCGTCGCAGCTGCTCAATTACCTCATCAGCCAGGCGTTCATTCCGGAGTACCAGGTGCGCTTCCGGTGGCAGCCCAACAGCGTGGCGATGTGGGACAACCGCAGCACACAACATTACGCGGTGATGGACTACCCGCCCTGCCATCGCAAGATGGAGCGGGCCGGCATCATCGGCGACCTTCCTTATTGATCGCCCGAGCCAGGAAATGCAAAGCATGCATCAACTAACGCTCGGCCACGGAGAATCGGCATGTACCGCCACTTGATGGTTCCGCTCGACGACTCGCAGCTGTCGGTCGAGTCCGTACACCAGGCCGTCCAGTTTGCCCGCGCCCTCGGCGCGAAGGTGACGTTCTTCCACGCCCAGGCGGACTACGGTGCGTCCGGCGTCGGCGCGCTGGAGCGCGTGATGGCACCGGCGGCGTTCAACGAGCACATGGCCGGCGAGGCCCGGGCGATCCTGGCAAAGGCCGAGGTCGTGGCCCGGCAAGCGGGCATTCCTTATGACTCCGTCGTCATGACGAGCGACCGGCCGCACGAGGCCATCCTTGGCGTCGCCGAGGCGCGAGGTTGCGATCTCATCTTCATTTCCTCGCATGGCCGCCGCGGCATCAAGGGGCTCATGCTGGGGTCCGAGACGCAGAAGGTGCTGCAGAACACGACGATACCGGTTCTGGTGTCTGCCGTCGAAAGCAACCTGCCCTCGGCGCAGAGGCTGGCGCCGCTCACCATCATCCGCGACGAGCATCGCTCGCTGGCGGCGGTCATGCACGGCCTCGAGTTCCTCGTGCGCGAGGCGCGCGACAACGGAATCGTGCCGTCGTTTCCGCTTCTGTACGCGATGGTGCATTACATCAAGGCGTTTCCCGAAACGCTGCACCATCCGAAAGAGGACGCCTACCTGTTCCGCGCGCTGCGTGCCCGCACGAGCGAGTTCGACGCAACGCTCGACGAACTCGAACGGCAGCACGTCGACGGCCATGCGCAGGTCGACGAACTGGCGCAAAGCCTCGACGCGTACGAGAAGGATCCGGCTTGCGGCCTGGCGCGGTTTGCCGCCGCCGTCGAGCGATTCGCGACCGCGCAGAGCGAGCACATGGCGCTCGAAGCGAAGGTGATCATCCCGGCGTCGCGCAAGCATCTCACCGAAGAGGATTGGGCGGAAATCGGCGTCGCGTTTTCTGCAAACGGCGATCCGCGGTTCTCGGTCGACAACGATGAGGAGTTCCGTCAGCTCTTCGCGCGGATCCTCAACCTTGCGCCGACGCTGATGGTCGGCAGCTCCGAACATGGCTGAGGAGATCACGCAGCAATGACCGTGATCTCGTAGCCGCAACCGAATCAGGGAAATAGAGAAACCGCGGGATACCTGCGGACGGGACGGCTTGCGCCGACCGACCAGGATGCCGCCACAGGAACCAATGCAGTTTCAACACCTTACTAGGAGATTGAAGAGAATGCGAAGCTCATCGAAACATCCATCCGCCAACGTCGCGTTCCGGCGCCGAACGGCTTCGCTTGCGATCGCGTCGCTGCTCGCGGCGGCCGGCGCTGCACAAGCGTTCGAAATCGACACCGGCAACGAGGACCTGGCGATTCGCTGGGACAACACGGTCCGCTACAACATCGGGATGCGAGCGCAGAGCCAGGACTCGGCGATCCTCAAGAACCCGAACTTGGACGACGGCGACCGCAATTTTTCCAATGGTTCGCTGGTGACCAACCGGCTCGATGACCTGTCGGAATTCGATCTCGTCTGGCAGCGCAAGTACGGAGTGCGTTTCAGCGCCGCCCTCTGGTACGACGCGGCCTACAACAACCTCGACAACACCAGCACCGCGACCGCCAACACGCTGGTCAACGGCCTGCCGGTGGCGGGTCAATTGAGCCCGTATACCAAGCGTTACGCGAAGGGCCTATCGGGCGAGTGGCTGGACGCATTCGCCTTCGGCAACTTCGACATCGGCGACGTGCCGGTCAGCGTCAAGGCGGGCCAGCACACGGTCTACTGGGGCGATAGCCTGCTCCTGGGCGGCGCAGTGCATGGCATCTCGTATTCGCAGAACTCCCTCGATCTCTGGAAGGCCTTTGCCACACCGGGTGCCGAGGCGAAGGAGCTGTTCCGGCCGCGCGGCGGTCTGACGATCCAGGCGCAGCCCCTGAAGGAGCTGTCGCTCGCCGGGCAATGGTTCTACAACTGGCAGGCGGTCCGTGTGCCCGAATCGGGAGCCTACCTGACGATCAACGACGCGCTGCAGTTCGGTGGCGAATCAGCGATCATCGCTGCCAATCCGTTTGCCGCGAGCGTTCCCGGCGCACCGGCGTTCCTGCGTGCCTGGAACACGAGCCCGATTCCGCCTTCCCGGTACAGCGCCAGTCTCGGCGACTGGGGAATCTCCGCGCGCTGGAGCCCGGATTGGCTCGACGGCACGCTGGGATTCTACGGTCGCAACGCCACCGACATCCTGCCGCAGCAATACCTGACGCCGGGAATCGTGCCGGGCCTTAGCATTCCGCCAGCGAAATGCACGGCTATCGGCGGCGTGCCGCTGCCGGGCAACAACTGTATCGTCAACCCGAACGCGACCAACGTGGTCGATTTGACGCAGAAGGGCAAGGCCGGTACCTACGGCCTCGCCTACGGCAACGACATCCACATTTTCGGCGTCTCGCTGTCGAAGGAAGTGGCCGGCGTCTCGGTGGGTGCGGAGACGTCCTACCGGCAGAACATGCCGCTCATCAGCAGCAACGTCGTCGTGTTGCCGGCGCCGCTCGTCAACCCCGCCGCGGGCCAGATCGCGACGACGGCCCTGCCGGCGAACGGCGATACGCCGGGCGCGCGCGGCGACACGTTCCATGGCCTCGTGAATGTGCTGAATGTGTTCCCCAAGACACCGGTATTCGACACGGCGTCGCTTTCGGCCGAGCTGACGTTCATGCGCTGGCTTTCGGTCACGCAGAACGCGGCGGTGTTCAAGGGCAGCGCCAACTACGTCAACCCGGACGGATCGACACCGATCGACAAGGTGACGAAGAACTATGCCGGACTGGGCATCAACTTCACGCCCACCTGGTTCCAGGTCTATCCGGGCGTGGATCTCTCGGCGCCGGTCGCATGGAGCCAGGGGCTGTCGGGCAACGCCGCCGTGCTGCTGGGCGGCAACCAGGGCGCCGGGACGTATTCCGTCGGCGTTGCCGCGGACATCTACCAGAAGTACAAGGTGTCGCTGCAGTACATCGGCTACTACGGCAACTTTTCGACCAACCCCGTGACCGGCGCCCTTACCACTGCCAATGGCACGTACGGATCGCTGTCCGATCGCGGCTGGGTTTCGCTCACGCTCAAGGCTACGTTCTAAGGAGGAATGCAATCATGTTTCGCAAATCAATCATGGCGCTCGCCGTAGCATCGCTGGTCGCCGGCTCGGCGATCGCGGCGGTGACGGCCGACGAGGCCAAGAAGTTGGGCACGACCCTGACACCGGTAGGCGCCGAGAAGGCGGGCAACAAGGACGGCACGATTCCCGAATACACCGGGGGCATCAAGCCGCCGGCGGGTTTCCAGGCCGGCAGCACCGTACGGATCGACCCGTTCGCCAGCGAGAAGCCGCGCCTGACGATCACCGGCAAGGACGTCGCGACGCAGGCCGACAAGCTCACCGAAGGCACGAAGGAGCTGCTCAAGCGCTACCCGACGATGCGCGTCGATGTCTATCCGACGCATCGGACCGTCGCGGTGCCGCAGCGGATCCTCGACAACACCGCGAAGAACGCCACGGGCGCGAAGACCATCGAGGACGGGGTTGCGCTCGAGAACGTCTTGGCCGGTTATCCGTTTCCCATTCCCAAGACCGGCTCCGAAGCGATCTGGAATCACCTGCTGCGCTACAGCGGCTTGGGCTATGACGGCCCGCGCTACAGCAACTTCAACGTCGACTCGGCCGGTGTCGCGACGCTCGCGGTGACGGCCGACGCCTTCTGGGCGTGGCCCATTTACGACCCGAAGAAGACGGGTGTGCTAAGCGCCGCCGAGCCGTATTTCTACAGCAAGCTGCTCTACGTCGGCCCCGCCCGGCGGAACGGCGAGGCCGTCCTCATCGTCGACGCGGTCAACCCACTGAAAGAACCGCGCCACGCCTGGCAATACCTGCCGGGACAGCGCCGCGTGAAACTTGCCCCCGACCTGTGTTGCGATACACCGAACCCTGGCGCCGCCGGCGCCGGGACCTGGGACGACGTGTCCGTATTCCAGGGCGCGATCGACCGCTTCGACTGGAAGCTCATCGGCAAGAGGGAGATGTACGTCCCTTACAGCAGCTATCGGCTGACCTACCACAAGGACGCCGCCGACATCACGAAGCCCAACCACATCAATCCAGACCTCGTGCGCTGGGAGTTGCACCGCGTCTGGGTGGTCGAGGCGACGCTCAAGCCGGGGAAGCGCCACATCTACGCCAAGCGGGTGTTCTTCCTCGACGAGGACAGTTGGATGGCGGTCGCGTCCGACCAGTACGACGCCAACGGAAAGCTGTATCGGTCGAGCTTCGCGTTCGAGTCGTACAGTTACGACGTGCAGGCGCCGTTCGGCGACACGTTCGCGATCTACGACTTCAATTCCGGTGCGTACAACATCACCGGACTGTTCGGTCCGCACCACGGCCTCAAGTACATGTCCGAGCTGCCGCGCGACACCTTCTGGTCGCCGGATGCCCTGGCCGGTGCGGGCGTGCGCTGAAGCCCGTTGCATATCATCACGGTCATCCGGCAGGGAGCCCGACGGCGCTCTGCCGGCAAGACCGAAAATGGACCTTCGAATCATGACGACATGTCGCACCCTTGCAGTCGCTTGCGTCGCTGCGCTCAGCGTGTCGCTCGCTGCGCCGGCAATCGGCGCGGCGTTCGTCGACGTACTCGACACACCGGCGCAATCCTCGCCGTTCGCGAGCAAGACATTGCTGCAAGCGGTCGCGAAAGCGGGCAACCGCCTGGTCGCTGTCGGACAGCGTGGGCACATCGTCGTGTCGGACGACGGTGGCAAGACCTGGAAGCAGTCCCCCGTCCCGGTAAGCTCGGACCTGACCGCCGTGTTCTTCGCCGACGCGGGAAATGGATGGGCGGTCGGCCACGACGGTGTCGTCCTCCACAGCGACAATGGCGGCGATAGTTGGCAGGTGCAGCTCAACGGTCACAAGGCGAACGACCTGCTGCTCGCGGCCATGGAAGGCAGGGCCAAGGCGGAGCCGGCCTCCGCGGAAGTGAAGGCACTGCTGGCCGAGGCGCAGCGCTACAAGGAGCAGGGCGCCGACAAGCCGTTTCTCGACGTCTGGTTTGCCGATGCCGCAAACGGCTACGTCGTGGGTGCGTACAACCTCATTTTCCGTACGGCCGACGGCGGCAAGACCTGGGAGCCGTGGTTCGATCGGACGGACAACCCCAAGTTCTTCAATCTCTACGCGATCCGCCCTGTCGGCGGTGAACTCTACATCGCCGGCGAAGGCGGGCTCGTGATGAAGCTCGATGCCGCGGCACAGCGCTTCCAGGTGCTCACGGTCCCGTACAAGGGCAGTTTCTTCGGTATCGCGGCGGCAGGAAACGCTGTCGTCGCATTCGGCCTTCGCGGCAACGTCTACCGCAGCGACGACGCCGGAGCGACGTGGGTGAAAGCCGACGCGGGTCTGCCGGCAACGGTCGTCGGCGCGACGCACATGGCCGACGGTGCGCTGCTGTTCGCCGACGTGGGGGGGCGCCTGGCGGCGACCTCCGATGGCGGGCGCTCCTTCCGCAAGGTCGTACTTGAAGCAGCCGGTGCCCGTCACCGGTCTCGCCGAAATCGGCGACGGACGACTCGCGCTCGTCGGACCGCGCGGAGCCACCGTCGTGAAGTCCGCGACGCGCTGATCCGGCGACCGCAACGGAAAGATCCAGATCATGGCAGCCATCTCCACCCCCCTCGACCCGATGCCCGTCGTCCGGGACATCACGGAATTCGACCGGAACTCGGGAAACTGGCTCGAACGCCTGGTGTTCAACCACCGGCGGGCCATGGTTGTCGTGTGCGTCGTCCTGACCGCGCTGCTCGGCTACGCGGCCGCGACCCGGCTCGTGCTGAACGCGAGCTTCGAGAGGATGATTCCGCAGAGCCAGCCGTACATCAAGAACTACCTCGACCTACCAGAAGGAGCTGCGCGGACTCGGCAATGCGATGCGCGTCGTGGTCGAGAACGTGGACGGCGACATCTTCGATCCCGCGTACCTCGAGGTGTTGAAGCAGGTCAACGACGAGCTGGTACTGACGCCGGGCGTGGACCGCGCGTGGGTGAAGTCGCTGTGGATGCCCGGCGTGCGCTGGACCGAGGTCACCGAGGAGGGCTTCCGGGGCGGTCCGGTGATGCCGGACTCGTACAACGGCTCGGCGCCGGCGGTCGAGCAGTTGAAGCAGAACATCGCGCGCTCGGGGATCGTCGGCAGCCTCGTCGCCACCAACTTCAAGTCGAGCATGATCTTCGTGCCACTGCTCGATCGCGAGCCCGGCACCGGCAAGCGGATCGACTACCACGGCTTGTCGCAGGTGCTGGAGGAGAAGATCCGCGCCAAGTACGAGCTGGCCAAGGCGGTCGACAACACGATCAAGACCAAGCAGTCGCCGACAGTCCGGATCCACGTCATCGGCTTCGCGAAGCTGATCGGCGAGCTCATCGACGGACTGTTCAAGGTCATGGCGTTCTTCGGCATCGCCGCCGTCATCGCCACCGTCGTCATCTATTTGTATACCCGCTGCGTGCGCAGCACGGTGCTGGTGGTCGCCTGCTCGCTCGTCGCTGTCATCTGGCAATTGGGACTGATCGCGCTCTTCGGATTCGAGCTCGATCCGTTCTCGATCCTCGTGCCGTTCCTCGTGTTTGCGATCGGTGTCTCGCACGGCGCGCAGAAGATGAACGGCATCATGCAGGACATCGGCCGCGGCACGCACAAGCTCGTGGCCGCGCGCTACACATTCCGCCGGCTGTTCCTGGCGGGGTTGACAGCGCTGCTCGCGGACGCCGTCGGCTTCGCCGTGCTGATGGTGATCGACATACCGGTCATCAAGGAACTCGCGCTGGCGGCGAGCATCGGCGTCGCCGTGCTGATCTTCACCAACCTGCTGCTGCTTCCCGTGTTGCTGTCTTACAGCGGGGTCAGCGCGCGGGCCGCCGAACGCAGCCTGCGCGAGGAGAAGGACGAGTCCAGCGGCAAGGGATTCGGCCGCTTGTGGCTGCTGCTCGACCGCTTCACGACGCGGCGCTGGGCGATCGCCGCCATCGGCGTGTCGGCGGCGCTTGCCGTTGCCGGCTTCGCCGTGAGTCTTCATCTGAAGATCGGCGACCTGGACCCGGGGGCGCCGGAGCTGCGGCCCGATTCGCGCTACAACCGCGACAATGCCTTCATCACCAGCCAACTACGCGCTGTCCTCGGATCAGTTCGCGGTGATCGTCCGGACAGGCAAGGAGGGCTGCCTCAAGTACGAAACGCTGGTCGAGGCTGACCGTCTGGCATGGGCGATGAAGCAGGTGCCCGGCGTCCAGGCGACGGTTTCGCTCGCCGATGCAGCGCGGCAGATCACCGCCGGATCGTTCGAGGGAAATCCGAAATGGCTGACGATCAATCGCAACCAGGACGTGCTGAACTATGCGGCGCAGCAGGCGTCGGTGAACAACCCGGACCTGTTCAACACCGAATGTTCGGTGATGCCGGTGATCGCATACCTGGCCGATCACAAGGCGGATTCCCTTGACCGCATCGTGCAGGTCGCCGCGGACTTCGCCGACAAGCACAGCGACAAGGACCGGCAGTTCCTGCTCGCCGCCGGCAGCGCCGGCATCGAGGCCGCGACGAACATCGTCGTCCGGAGTGCGAATCGCACGATGCTCCTCTACGTCTACGGCGCGGTGATCCTGCTCTGCTTCGTGACGTTTCGCAGCTGGCGCGCGGTCGTCGTGGCGGTCGTCCCGTTGATGTTGACGTCGGTTCTCTGCGAAGCGCTGATGGTCGCGCTCGGGATCGGCGTCAAGGTGGCGACGCTGCCGGTGATCGCGCTCGGTGTGGGCATCGGCGTCGACTACGCGCTCTACCTTCTTTCGGTGCAGCTCTCGCAGCAGCGTGCCGGCGTTCCGCTGAAAGAGGCCTACAAGAAGGCCGTCCAGTTCACGGGCAAGGTGGTGGCGCTGGTCGGGATTACGCTCGCCGCGGGAGTTGTCACCTGGGCATTCTCGCCGATCAAGTACCAGGCCGACATGGGGATCCTGCTGACATTCATGTTCGTGTGGAACATGGTCGGCGCGCTGGTGCTGATTCCCGCGCTGTCGCATTTCCTGCTGCCGACTGGCGTGGTCCGCAAGCGGCGTGCGTGGAACCACATCCCGGCGCCCGCCTTGCGCACTTAGCCTCGCTTCAAAGGAACAATCAATGAACCCTGGGACCATCAGCCGGACGCCGTCGGCGTACGATTCGCCGCTGTCCATCGGACAGATCCTCGAACAAGGCGTCGCGAAAGCACCCTCGCAGGAGATCGTCTATGGCGACCTCGCGCGCTACACCTACGCGACGCTCGCGGAGCGCGTACGCCGCCTGGCATCGGGACTCGCCGCGCTCGGTGTGGCTCCCGGCTCGACCGTCGCGATCATGGACTGGGACAGCCATCGCTATCTCGAGTGCTTCTTCGCCGTGCCGATGATGGGCGCGGTGCTGCACACGGTGAATGTCCGCATCTCGCCGGAGCAGGTGCTCTACACGATCAATCATGCCGCCGACGACGTGATCCTCGTCAACGCGGAGTTCCTGCCGCTGCTCTCCGCGATCCACGATCGGATCCGGCCCGGTGTGAAGTTCGTGTTGATCAACGACGGTTCCTCGGCGCCACAGGGCGGGATGGAGTTCGCGGCGGAGTACGAATCGATGCTCGGGCGCGCGTCCATCGCGTACGCATTTCCGGAGCTCGACGAAGATACGCGCGCGACGACTTTCTACACGACCGGCACGACCGGCCTTCCCAAGGGCGTCTACTACAGCCATCGGCAGCTCGTGCTGCACACGATGGGCGCGAGCCACGGCGCTCGCGCACGCATCGCATGCGACATTCGGGGCGGGCGACGTGTATATGCCGATCACGCCGATGTTCCACGTGCACGCATGGGGCCTGCCGTACGTGGCGACGATGCTGGGGGTCAAGCAGGTCTATCCGGGGCGCTACGTGCCGGATGCACTGCTCGGCCTCATCGGCCGCGAGCGCGTGACGTTCTCGCATTGCGTGCCGACGATCCTGCAGATGATGCTCGGCAGCCCCGCCGTGCAGGAGGTCGACCTCTCGGCCTGGAAGGTCATCATCGGCGGCTCGGCGCTGCCCGTGCCGCTTGCGCGCGCGGCGGTCGAGCGCGGCGTCGACATCATCGCCGGTTACGGCATGTCCGAGACGTGCCCGATCCTCACGCTCGCGCATCTCGTCCCGGAAATGCGCCAATGGGAGGCCGAACGCAGCCTGCCGTACCGGTGCCGGGCCGGGCGGCCGATTCCGTTCGTGCAGCTGCGCATCGTCGATGCCGACATGAACGACGTCGCGCACGACGGGGCGAGCCAGGGCGAAGTCGTCGTACGCGCGCCGTGGCTGACGCAAGGCTACCTCGGAGAGCCCGAGCGCTCCGAGGAGCTGTGGCACGGCGGCTGGCTGCATACCGGCGACGTCGGCGTCATCGACAGCCACGGGTATCTCAAGATCGTCGACCGCATCAAGGACGTCGTGAAGACCGGCGGCGAGTGGGTGTCATCGCTCGACCTCGAGGACATCATCCTGCGCGCCCCCGGCGTCGCCGAAGTCGCTGTCGTCGGCGTGCCGGACGAGAAGTGGGGCGAGCGTCCGGTCGCGCTCGTCGTGGTCAAGGCGCGGCGAGGAAGCGCCGACAATGGAGGCGATCCGCCGCCACGTGGCGGAGCACGCGGAGCGCGGCGCGATCTCGAACTTCGCGGTTCCAGACCACGTCCACTTCGTCGATGCCATCCCCAAGACCAGCGTGGGCAAGCTCGACAAGAAGGTGATCCGCGCGAACCTCGCCGGTACGGAGGCGGCGGTTCCGGCAACCGTCGGCTGAAGAACATGACGACGGAACTCAGAAGATCATGAGCCAATATCGTGCGCCGCTTGCCGACATGCAGTTCGTCATGACCGAGCTTGCCGGCCTGAGCGAAGTCGCGCAGCTGCCCGGCTTTGAGGACGCGACCGCGGACACCGTCGCGGCGATCCTCGAGGAAGCCGGAAAATTCGCCGCCAATGTCCTCGATCCGCTGAATTCCGTCGGCGATCGGGAGGGGACTCTGCTTGCCGACGAAGGTACCGTGCGCACGCCGCCGGGATTCAAGGACGCCTACCGCCAATTCTGCGAACTCGGATGGAACGGCCTCGCCAAGGATCCCGAATTCGGCGGCCAGGGCATGCCGCAACTGGTGGCCGCCGCAGTCGACGAAATGTGGAACGCCGCGAACATGGCGTTCGAGCTGTGCCCGATGCTCACCAGCGGCGCGATCGAGGCGATCGAGCGCAATGGCTCCGAGAGCTCAAGCAGAAATACCTGCACAAGATGGTTTCGGGCGAATGGACCGGCACGATGAACCTGACCGAACCGCAGGCCGGGTCCGATCTCGCCGCGATCCGCACGAAGGCGGTGCCGCAGGACGGATGGCAGCTACAAGCTCTACGGCAGCAAGATCTTCATCACCTATGGCGAGCACGACTACACCGACAACATCGTCCATCTGGTGCTCGCGCGCACGCCCGATGCGCCGCCGGGAACGCGGGGAATTTCGCTGTTCGTCGTGCCGAAGTACCTGGTGAATGCGGACGGCAGCCTCGGCGCGCGCAACGACGTGCGGTGCGTTTCGCTCGAGCACAAGCTCGGCATCCACGCGAGCCCGACCGCGGTGCTTGCCTTCGGCGATCAGGGCGGCGCCCTCGGCGACATCGTCGGCGAGGAGAACCGCGGTCTCGAGTACATGTTCGTGATGATGAACCTCGCGCGCTTCGGCGTCGGCATGCAGGGGGTGGGCATCGCGGAGCGCGCCTACCAGCGGGCGGTCGCCTACGCGCGCGACCGCGTCCAGGGCCGGGCGGCCGGCATGGCGAAAGATGCCGCCGCGACGGGCATCATCGGCCATCCCGACGTGCGGCGGATGCTGATGACGATGCGCTCCGGCATCGAGGCGGCACGCGCCCTGGCGTATGTCACGGCGGCGGCGCTCGATCGCGCGCACCGGGATCCCGACGCCGGAACGCGCGGCCGGGAACTCGCGTTCGCCGAGCTGATGATCCCGATCGTCAAAGGCTGGAGCACCGAATTGGCGCAGCAGACGGCCTCGGTCGGCATCCAGGTGCACGGCGGCATGGGCTACATCGAGGAGACAGGCGCGGCGCAGTATTTGCGCGACGCGCGGATCACGACGATCTACGAAGGAACCACCGGCATCCAGGCGAACGACCTCATCGGCCGCAAGATCGTCCGCGATGGCGGTCAAGCGCTCGCGGCAGCCGTCGCGACGATGCGCGGCGTCCACCGCGCACTCGAGCTCGCGGGAGAGGAGTGTGCTGTCATAGGCAATCGCCTGCAGACCGCCGTGGACGCGCTCGAGGCGGCCGGGCGCTGGATCGTCTCGCGTTTCGGCTCCGAACCGCGTGCCGTTCTCGCAGGTGCGGTGCCCTTTCTCGAACTCGCCGGGATCGTGTGCGGCGGCGCGCAGCTCGGGCGGGCGGCACTCATCGCCGCGACGAAGCTCGACACGGGCGAGGGCGATGCCGCCTTCCTGCGCGCCAAGCTCGTGACGGCGCGACATTTCGCTGACCATTGGCTCACCCGCGCGCCCGGTTTGCAGCAGATGGTGACGGCGGGGTCGCAGAGCGTGCTGGCGCTCGGCGACGAGCAGTTCTGAGACTGGTGGGCCAAGTCCGATGAGCGCGCTCAAAATCAATTGTGGCGAGGTGCACGGCTTGAACGATGCCCCTCGCGCCGCTCCGACGATTCTCATCGTTCCCGGCCTGCGCGATCACGTACCGGGGCATTGGCAGACGATCCTCGAGCAGAAGTATCCGGGCGCGGTGTCGGTGCCACGCATGGAGCGGGACAAGTTGTCCTGCGCCGCATGGGTCGCGCTTCTCGATCAATCGCTGGACAAGATCAGAGGACCGGTCGTCCTCGTCGCCCACAGCGCTGGTGTCATGATGGTCGTCCACTGGGCGCAACGGCATCACGCCATGATCAGGGGAGCCTTGCTCGCGGCGCCCCCGGATTTCGAATCGCCCCTGCCGGACGGCTATCCCACGCAGGACGTGCTGCGCGAGAACGGCTGGCTGCCGACGCCGCGCGCGCCGCTGCTGTTCCCGAGCATCGTGGCGGCGAGCACCAATGACCCGCTGGGTCGCTACGAGCGCGTTGTCGCGCTTGCGGAAGATTGGGGCAGCCGCCTCGTCGACGTAGGTGCGGTCGGCCATCTCAATCCCGCGGCGGGGTATGGCGAATGGCCCCGGGCCGAAGAATTGATCAGTGAACTGGTACAGTGGCCGGTCCGTCGTACCGAGCCGGCCTGACGCGCGACAAGCGAGCGGCGACGAAGCGAACCCGACAATGCGATCCTCCATTGCCTCGATTTCGGCCGTCGCCTCGCGCTGGCGCGGCGCGTTCGATCGAAACTGGCCGGGCACGCTCATGTGCATGGTGATCGCGGTCGCCGCGACGTTCATCGCCGACCATCGCGGGGGTCCGACGCTGCTCTATGCGCTGCTGCTCGGCATGGCGCTCAACACGGTGGCCGGCGAGGGCCGCGCGAAGCCCGGCGTGGACCTTGCCGCACGGCGGATCCTGCGCGTGGGTGTAGCCCTGCTGGGTGCGCGGATCACCTTCGAGCAGGTCGGCGGCCTCGGCTGGCTCAATAGCGGGCTCATGGTCGCCGGAGTCGTGGTCACCATCGCATTCGGGATCGGCGCGGCGACGGCGCTCGGTCTCTCTCGCCGCCTTGGAGTGCTGACGGGCGGTGCGACGGCCATCTGTGGCGCATCGGCGGCGATCGCGATCGCGACCATCCTGCCGCGCGACGAGCGCTCCGAACGCGAGCTGATCTTCACGATTGCCGGTGTGACGGTGCTGTCGACGCTGGCGATGATCGTCTACCCGGTGCTGGCCAAGATGCTTGGCCTCGACGCTCACCAGACCGGTGTGTTCCTCGGTGGGACGATCCACGACGTGGCGCAGGTGGTGGGTGCGGGCTACAGCATTTCGTCCGACGTCGGCGATTTCGCCGTGTTGACCAAACTCTTGCGCGTCTCGATGCTGCTGCCGGTGGTGACGGTGATTTCACTGGTCGTGCGCCATCGTCTACAGCGTGCGGGAGAAGCCCCCAAGGGCGATCCGCTGCTGCCGCCGTTCCTTATCGCATTCGTCGGATTGGTGATCGTCGGCAGCCTCGGGCTCATTCCCAAGTCTGTCGGCGAGGGACTCAACGATGTGGCGCGCGCTTGCCTCGTCGTCGCGATCGCGGCCGTGGGTCTCAAGACCTCACCGCTCGAAATGAAGAAGGTCGGCGCGCGCGCGTTTGCGTTGCTCGGCGCCGAAGCGGTGTTCCTTGCCGGCGCCGTGCTCGTGGCCCAGCGATTCACCGGCTGAGCCGATCCCGGCCCGCCTAAACAGCGCAACCGGGTCAATTCGCGTCGTCAGTACCGGTGGAGATATCTTGCACGCACCCATGTGAAGCCGGGCAACCTCGCCACACGTAAGGTAGTCCCGACGTGAGGCCGCAAATCGGGGTGCGGGAGCACACGACCATCCGCAATCGGCCAGAAGCGGCCATCTGCTTGCGTCGGCCAAACCCCTAGAAAGCGTAGAATCGTGAGGCCTTCATTTGTGGATGCGAGGATTCGGTAATGGATCGGCGAACGTTCATCGGCGGTGTTGCGGGTAGCAGGTCGACCGGCTGCCTCGGTGCGTCATGTATCGACTTCTCGTCGCCATAGACGGTTCGGAGCACTCGCGGCGGGCGGTGGATTATGCAGCGCGGCGTGCGAAAGGCGTGCCCTGCAAGATTCACCTGCTGCATGTCGAGAAGCCGGTTATGGCCTGGGAGGTCGGGCCGGTTTCGTCAATCGAAGCCGTGTCGGACGTGCGTGAGGCCGAGAGCAGAGCAGTGCTGGACGCAGGCGCGAGTCAGCTCGATCAGGCAACCGATGTCGAAAGACATGCGGTGACGGGCGAACCTGCCGCAGCCATACTCGAGCAGGCAACAAAGCTCGCTGTGGACGAGATCATCATCGGCTCGCGCGGCCTGCGGCCCGTTGGCGCGGCGCTGCTCGGCTCGGTCGCGTACAAGGTTCTGCACGACGCCAAGGTTGCAGTCGTCGTCGTGCGTTGACCCGGCCAGCGCCACATCGCGGCATGGGATATGCGGGCGCGGCGATCAGCCCGCAGAAATAGCCGTGTGCGATTGGCTACTAACGGCCAGCTCCTGCCGTTCCGAGTCCCCACGGGTAATTCCCGTCAGCGGCTGTTCCGGATCGGACCGCATTGTTGCGAGTTGTTGCCAATAGTTCCTTGCCTCAGGTCAAATGAGCCAGACCCGTTGGGTATTAGGCTGTTCGTTTTGCGCAATATAGGGACGGCTCAGTCATGAACGCATTGGCAGTCGCGCTGATCGTGCTTGCTTGCGTGCTGGGCGGCGCGGTCCTGGGTATTGTCCTGCGCAAGCTCCTGCCCAAGGATCGGTTCAGCGACGAATCGAAGGACTTGATCAAGCTGGGAACGGCGTTGCTGTCGACGCTGACTGCGCTCGTGCTCGGCTTGCTGATCACGTCGGCAAAGAGTTCGTCCGACGTTACGACGGACGAGGTCAAGCAGATTGCCGCCAAGATCATCCAGCTCGACCGCAACCTACGGCACTATGGACCGGAGGCGAACGAGGCGCGCGATGTCTTGCGCCGCATGGTCACTACCAATACCGACTTGCTGTGGGCGGGGGGTGTTTCGCCGGCTCGATTCCGCCCTGGGACAAGGCGGCACGAACATCGAGGCCGTCCAGGAGAAGTTGAGATCGCTTGCGCCGAACAACGATGCGCAGCGATGGCTGCAGACGCGGGCGTTGCAAATCGCAACCGAAGTGGAGCAGCTGCGCTGGCTCTCCATCGAGCGAAGCGAAAGACCCATTCCGGTTCCGTTCCTGGTCGTGCTGGTCCTTTGGCTCGTCGTCATCTTCACGTGCTTCGGTCTGCTCGCGCCGCGGCATGGGCTAATCTACGTGGTCATCGTCGCCTGCGCGCTGTCGGTCTCGGGCGCAATCTTTCTGATCCTGGAGCTGGATCAGCCCTTCACCGGACTGCTCAGGGCCTCGGACGCGCCAATGCGCCATGCGATCGCCGAGATGAACCAGTAGACGCCGCGATCAATGCTGTCGACGTCGATTCCCTCGGGGGACATTGACGCACCATTGATCTGGCACAAAGCGAGCCGCCGCGCCATAGGTAGATTTAGGTTGGTCCTTGGGATTGTTCGCCGAGAGAACCATGAATTTATGCAAACCCCTTTGATCAAGCGCCGCCTGATGGTGGTGGCTGTGCTCCTGTTCCTGATGGGATGCAGTGCGGCGCCGTCGAGGAACATCCTGGGCTCGTATTTTCCGTCCTGGATGATCTGCGTGTTGATTGGCATCGGCTTGTCCATCGTCGTTCGCTTGATTCTGGTGAAGCTGGGCATGGAGAAGGAATTGCCGTCTCCGATCGTGGTCCATCTGGCGTTCGCAATTGCCTTTTCGTTCGCCGCGTGGATTCTATGGCTGGCCTAGGCGGAGCAAGACGATGAAATCCAGCGTTACCTGGCGCGGTCGCATCGTCGCGATCGTTGCCATCGTTGCCGCCGTCGCCCTCGGATTCGCGACGCTTGCGGCACTGAGCCGGCGACCGCAGACGAACGATGCCCACCTGTTCGCATACAGCGCGGAGATGGCCCCGGAGGTCAGTGGGCGCATCGTCAAGCTTCACGTCACGAGCAATCAGCGCGTGACCAAAGGCCAGGCACTGGTGGAGATCGACCCTCAACCGTTCGAACTGCGGCAGCGCCAAGCCCAGGCGCAGGTGCTGGCATTGAAGGCGCAGATCGGCCTGACGTCGCGACAGGTGACGTCGCAGATGTCCGGCGCGGATGTGGCGGCGACCCAGATCAATCACGCCAAGGCACAACTCGCGTTGGCGCAGGATAGCCTGCGCCGGATGGAGCCGCTGTTGGCGAAGGGTTACGTGACACAGCAGCAGGTGGACGAGGCGCGGACCAACGAGCGCAATGCCGCTGTGGCGCTGACCGCGGCCACTCAACAGGCCGCCCAGGCGCGTGAGGCCGTGGGCGGCACCGCCAGTCTCGTCGCCCAGCTTGCTGGCGCCGATGCCGCCGAGGCCGTCGCCGCGCGCGATTTACGCGAGGCCGTACTGCGCGCCCCCTTCGACGGAATCGTCGTCGGCCTCCAGATCGCGGAGGGGACCTATGCCGTCGCGGGGCGTCCGCTGTTCACGCTGATCAAGGACCAGGATTGGTATGCGGTTGCGGACTTCCGCGAAACCGAAATCTCCGGCATCGTCGTGGGCGATCGCGCGACCGTATGGTTGATGGCCGATGAAGCCCGGCCGATCCAGGGCCAGGTCGAGAGCCTGAATCGTGGCGTGCAGCCCCAGACCGGGGATGGATCGGGCGGGCCGGGATTGCCCGTGGTCGGGCGCACGCTCAACTGGGTCGTCGTCGCGCAACGCTTTCCGGTGTGGATCCGCCTGCTCGACCCACCCCGGCAAGATATGCGCATCGGGGCCACCGCGTCGGTTCGGGTGGAGCATGACGCGAGACAATGAAACCGCGTCGCGCGGGCGGGAGCTGTTCGCCCGGCTCCGCGAGGAGTTGGCGCCGAGTCCGGGCAGGTTTGCGGCGGTCGCGCGTATCGCCGGGAGTTGCGCCATCGCCGTGGCCATCGCGATGGCCTTTAAAATCCCACTGGCGGAGTATGTCGTCTATCTGGTGTTTGTGATCAGTCGACGGGAGTCTGTCGCAACGCTGATCACCGCCGTTGGCGTCGCCGTTGGCGCCACGTTCGCCGTGGCCCTCTCCCTTGTGCTCCTGACCGTCGACGCAGGCGATCCCGCGCTCCGTCTTCCCCTGATGGCGGGGATTGCCTTCCTCACCATGTATCTGGCGCGCGTTTCCACCCTCGGGCCACTCGCCTATCTCGTGGGTTTCATCATGGTGCTCACGCAAACCATGGTCGACACCGTCCCATCGCCCGAAGTGCTGACGCGACTGGTACTCTGGCTGTGGGTTGTGGTGATGATTCCCGCCTTGGTCTCCACATTGGTCAATCTTGTTTTCGGCGAGGATCCGGCCGAGCTTGCGCAGCAGACGGTCTTGCGTCTCCTCGATGCCGTAACGGCAGCGTTGGACGAACGCGATTCGTCCGGGCTTGCCCGGCACCAGGCCGACGCAATGGGATTGGTCGCGTTGCGGAAGGATGCGCAGATCGCCGATCGCCAATTGCGCGAATTTGCCGAGGTCGACCATCGCCTCATCGAAACCCTCGTCGAATTGCTGACGTTGCTCAGGGCGATTCCTCCCGACTTGCCACGCGATGTCCGGAAGCTGCTCGTCGAGGCAAGCGAGGAATGCCGTCGCGCATTGGCGTCCGCGGATGCCCCGGTGACTGGACGACGATCCGTGCCCCCCGCATTACTCGACCGCCTGGCCGCCGACACGTTGCCGGTCGTGGTGGCGATCGACGGCGCACTGGGTCGTCTCGGCAACGACATCGCACGCCGCCGCGCTGCCGCGCAGTCGCCGCCCGGACGCACGCGGCCGAACCTGTTCGTGTCCGATGCCTGGAGCAACCCGGAGCACGGGCGCTTTGCGCTGAAGACGACGATTGCGGTGATCGCTGCCTATTTCGTTTACACCGTACTCGATTGGCCCGGCATCTCGACCGCCGTCCCCACCTGCTTCGTCGTTGCGCTGGGAAGCATGGGCGAATCGATCCACAAGATGTGGTTGCGAATCTCCGGAGCGTTGATCGGTGGGCTCGCGGCGGGACTGTGCATCGTATATCTGCTGCCGCACATGACCGACATCGGTCAACTCTGCCTGCTGGTCGCTACGGCGTCGGCGATCTTCGCCTGGGTCGCCACCGGCAGCGACCGGCTCTCCTATATGGGTATGCAGATGGCGCTCGCCTTTCTCCTCGGCATGCTGCAAGGCTATGGCCCAAATACCAGCCTGACGGTGCTGTGGGATCGCGTTGTCGGCATTCTCCTCGGCAATCTGCTGATGTCGATTGTCTTCGCTATGGTTTGGCCGATAAGTGCCCTGGATCGCGCCCGCACGGCCATCGTGCAGGCGTTGCGCGCATTGGGCGACCTGATGCGAGATGCGGTCCATCCCCGGTCCAATGTGCGGCTCGCCGCGGTGCAGAGACTGACCGAGGCGCGGCAGTTCACGTCGGTCGCCGCGTTCGAGGCAAACCTCCTGCAGGGACGCGCGCGGCGTGAAAGTTTCGAGGAAACGGCAATCGCCCACCTGGACCGCCTTGCCATGGCGGTCTTCGTCGTCGCCGGTCAATCCGGTGGTAAAGACGTCAGCGAAACGAACCTCAAGCAGGACAGCGCGACGTCAGTCTGGTTCGGCGATGCCGCGGAGCGATTCGCGGCGGCCCGTCCGGCGCCTCCCGCGCCGGAGCTTGCCGATGACGTCAAAGCGCAAGCCGCGCTGCCCGGTGTGGACTCTCCGCGCTTTCGGGCAGCAGTCGAAGCCAGGACTCTCTTGCAACGTGAAATCGAGCATGTCGCTGCCATTCCAGCCTAGTTTCGCCATGCAAGTTTGCTGCAGCGCTGCGTGGCTCCTGCTGCTGTCGCCCGTCGTTTGGGCGACTGATACCTTGCAGCTTGCGCCGGAATCACCGGACAAACCGTGGGTCATTCCGTCGTTCTCCGACGGGGCGGACCGTGCCGTACCCTTGATGCAACGCG
>CAVVEH010000009.1:0-238425 GCA_963747265.1 uncultured beta proteobacterium
GAATGAGCGAGAAGCTGAGTTCGGCGGCGGCGTGCAAGGCGCTGGTCCGCCGCTCGCTCGAGCGATTCCGCCTGCCCTACATCACCATCACGCCAACGTTCTCCATCTGTCCGCAGCATGGTTACCTCGACGGCGAACACGAGTTCTGCCCCAAATGCGACGAGCAGAAGCTGGCCGAGAAACGGCGCGCGCAGCCGCGTAATCCGACGAAGGGAGGCAGGATGGATACGCTGACCGACGCGCAAAATCGCACCGAGATCTCGCTTACCGACTCCGAACGGCAGCGCTGCGAGGTCTGGACGCGGGTGATGGGCTACCACCGTCCCGTCGCGTCGTTCAATGTCGGCAAGAAAGGCGAGCATTGCGAGCGCCGCTTCTTTCGCGAGGAGCGTGCGCAGCTCGACGCGTGAGCTGTCCGGCTGTCGCCCATTCCCGACGCCGGTCCCCGCTCCCGCATCTCCGCGGACCGCCTCCGCGCGGGCGTTGCGCGTCGGCGGGTTCGTGCCATTCACCTCGACCGATTACCCTGACGCGCTCGCCGCGGTGATCTTCTGCCAGGGATGCCCCTGGCGATGCGCTTATTGCCACAATCCGCATCTGATCGCCGGGCAGGGCGACGACGAACGCGACTTCGGCGGCATCGTCAAATGGCTTGCGTCGCGCCAAGGGCTGCTCGATGCGGTCGTATTCTCGGGCGGCGAGCCGACGGCTCAAGCCGCGATTGGCGCCGCCATCGAGGAGGTGAGCGCACTCGGGTTCTCCGTCGGACTGCATACCAGCGGCGCCTATCCTCGGCGCCTCGCCGATGTCTTGCCGCACGTCGGCTGGGTGGGCATCGACGTCAAGACCTACGGCGACGAATATGCGTCGGTGACCGGTGTTGCGGGCAGCGCGCACGCCGCGCTCGCGAGCCTCGACCTGGTGTGCCGGTCCGGCGTTGCCTACGAAGTGCGCACGACCATCCACCCGGACATCACGCCGCCTGAAGCGATGGAGCGTCTTGCTCGTGAGCTTGCCGAGCGCGGCGTGATTCGCTGGATCCTGCAGCCTTTTCGCCCGACGGGTTGCGCCGACAAGGCGCTGGTCGCGGCGGCGCCGGCAGGCACGATCCTTGACGACGCGCTGCTGGCGCGGCTGTCCGCGCACGTGCCCATCATCGAAGTGCGCGGATAGTTTCGCGATCCGGAAGGCCATTGATCGGTATCAAGGCCGCCCGCGCCGCGTCCCCCCACACTGCAGCCTTTGGCCGTTACGGCCGGGCGCCGGACCTCTCATGAACCATCTTTCGCCAGCGGAATGCACCGTGCCGGCCGCATGGACGGAGTCCCTGGCGCCGCTCGTACTCCGCGGCCGGAGCGTTCTGCCGATCGTGCAGGGCGGCATGGGTGTTGGAATCTCGGCACATCGGCTCGCGGGTCGCGTGGCACAGTTGGGCGCGGTGGGCACGATCGCGAGCGTGGATCTGCGCCGACACCACCCGGATCTCATGGCTGCGAGCGCGAATGGCGACAAGGCAACGGTCGACGCCGCCAACCTGGCCGCGCTCGACCGCGAAGTCCGCGCGGCGAAAGCGACGGCCGCGGGCAATGGCCTCGTCGCCGTGAACGTGATGCGCGCCGTCTCCGAGTACGCCGCCAACGTGCGCCAGGCCTGTGCGAGCGGCGCGGACGCCATCGTCGTCGGCGCCGGACTGCCGCTGGACCTGCCCGAGCTCGCGGCGCCCTATCCCGACGTCGCGCTCATTCCAATCCTCTCCGACGCGCGAGGCATTGCGCTGGTCGTCAAGAAGTGGGCGCGCAAGGGGCGGCTTCCGGACGCGATCGTGATCGAGCATCCGCGATACGCCGGCGGGCACCTCGGCGCCGCGAAGATCGAAGACCTTGCCGATCCTCGGTTCGATTTCGAGCGCGTCCTGCCCGACGTTCGCGAGTTCTTCAGGGCTGAGGGCATCCCTGATGGCGCAATTCCGCTGATTCCGGCCGGCGGCATCAATTCGCATGCTCGGATCCGCGAGTTGTTCGCGCTCGGCGCAAGTGCGGTGCAGATCGGCACGGCGTTCGCCGTCACCGTGGAAGGCGACGCCGACATCGCGTTCAAGCACGTCCTGGCCGACGCCCGCCCCGAAGACATTGTCGAGTTCATGAGCGTGGCGGGCCTGCCGGCGCGCGCCGTCCTGACGCCCTGGCTCAGGAACTACCTCAAGTTTCTGCCGAAGCTCACAGCCGCAGCCCGCAAGAAGCCGCGCTGCACGCTGAAATTCGATTGCCTGATCCAATGCGGACTTCGCGACGGCGTCGCGAAGATCGGACAGTTCTGCATCGACACGCAGTTGGCCGCCGCGGTGCGCGGCGACGTTGCCAAGGGATTGTTCTTCCGCGGTGCGGCGACGCTTCCTTTCGGCAGCGAAATCCGCCCGGTCCGCGACCTTCTCGACTTCCTGCTGACCGGCAACCGTCCGCCACCCATCGCCGTCATGCCGTTGCCGTGAGGCCGCCGCCGGGCCGCCCCAAGGCGGCCGAACAAGAAATTCAGCGCAAAGTATCGTGCGATCACGCGAAGCGTGATCGCAAAACTTTGCGCTGTGTATAGCCGAAGTCAGCCGATAAGCCGGGTTCTGTTACGGCGCACGCGTTACGTGCGCTATGACCGTCATTCATCTAGGCGCATCGTTGCCGGTGCGCTCGAGCCACCTACCCGCGGACTTACGCGAGCAGCGTCGGTGTCCGCCTACTTGGTGTTGCTCCGGATGGAGGTTACCGCGTTTCACCCGCCTCCCTTTGACAGGAGGCGACTCGTCTCTGTGGCCCTGTTCCTCGCCTTCATCGGCCGCGCTAACGGCGACTTATAGCGTCTGGGCGTTACCCAGCATCCTGCTCTGCGGAGCCCGGACTTTCCTCCCCCGCACCGTTTGCACGGATTGGGCGGCGACGGTCTGGCTGGCTTCGGGCCGCTAGTGTACTGCGGATTGCGCGCGCGGTGACGCCCAAGTCCGCCCTTGCGCAGTACACTTGGCGCCGCCACGGGCATCGCCCCTTTAAGGAACGTCCCAGATGCAGACCGATATCGATATCGCGCAGCACGCCAACCTGTTGCCCATCGGCGAGATCGCCGCGCGGCTCGGCATTCCCGATGCCGCACTGGAACCCTACGGCCGCACAAAGGCGAAGGTCTCACTCAACTGGCTCTCGGGCCGGGCCGCCCGCCCTTCGGCCAAGCTGATCCTCGTGACCGCGATCAGCCCCACGCCCGCGGGCGAAGGCAAGACGACGACGACTGTCGGGTTGGGCGACGCGCTCAACCGCATCGGGAAGAAGGCGGCGATCTGCCTGCGCGAGCCCTCGCTCGGGCCGGTGTTCGGGATGAAGGGCGGCGCCGCCGGCGGCGGCTACGCGCAGGTGGTGCCGATGGAGGACATCAACCTGCACTTCACCGGCGACTTTCACGCGATCGGCGCTCGCCAACAACCTGCTGGCCGCGCTGATCGACAATCACATCCACCACGGCAACGCACTCGGCATCGACGTGCGGCGCATCACGTGGAAGCGCGTCGTCGACATGAACGACCGCGCGCTGCGCGACATCACGATCGCGCTCGGCGGCCCCGCCAACGGCTATCCGCGGCAGGACGGCTTCGACATCGTCGTCGCGTCCGAGGTCATGGCCATCTTCTGCCTGGCGGAGTCGCTCGCCGACCTGCAAGAGCGCGGTTCGCGCAAGATCGTCGTCGGCTACACGCGCGACCAGAAGCCGATGCACGCGCGCGAGATCTGAAGGCGCACGGCGCGATGACGGTGCTGCTCAAGGACGCGATCAATCCCAACCTCGTGCAGACGCTCGAGAACAACCCGGCGTTCATCCACGGCGGCCCGTTCGGCAACATCGCGCACGGCTGCAACTCGGTGATCGCGACCAAGACGGCGCTGAAGCTCGCCGATTACGTCGTCACCGAGGCGGGCTTCGGCGCCGACCTCGGCGCGGAGAAGTTCATCGACATCAAGTGCCGCAAGTCCGGCCTGCGGCCCGAGATCCTGGTGCTCGTCGCGACGATGCGCGCGCTCAAGTTCCACGGCGGCGCCGACTCGAAGGAGCTCACGAAGGAAAACCTGCCGGCGGTGGAAAAGGGTGTCGCCAACCTCGAGCGTCATGTCAACAACGTGCGCAACCATTACGGCCTGCCGTGCGTGATCGCGATCAACCACTTCGCGTCGCGACACCGACGCGGAAATCGCGCTGCTCAAGAAGAAGATCGGCACATCACGACGCGCCGGTCGTCGTCGCCAGGCATTGGGCTGATGGCGGAGCTGGCGCCGAGGAGCTGCGCGACGACCGTCGTCGACGTGATCGCACGCGTGCCTGCCGATTTCCGGCTCGTTTACGCGGACGCCGACACGCTGTGGGAAAAGATGGAGAAAGTGGCGAAGACGATCTACGGCGCGTCGGAAGTGACCGCCGACAGCAAGGTGCGCGCGCAGATCAAGAAGCTGCAGGGGGAGGGCTACGGGCACTACCCGGTGTGCATCGCGAAGACGCAGTACTCGTTCTCGACCGATCCGCTGCTGCGCGGCGCGCCATCAGGCCATGTCGTCAACGTCCGCGAGGTGCGGCTTGCGGCGGGCGCCGAGTTCGTCGTGATGGTCTGCGGCGACGTGATGACGATGCCCGGGCTGCCGTCGGCGCCGTCCGCGGCAAAGATCGACATCGACGGCGACGGGAAGGTCGTCGGACTGTTCTAGCAAGCCGTCGCTAGAGAACGCGCCAGCGCAGGACCTCGCCGGCGCGCAGCGGCACGAGCGCGTCCGCACCGAACGCGTATTCGGCCGGGACCGTCCACGACTCGCGCGTGAGCGTCACCGTGTCCGCGTGGGGTGGAAGACCATAGAACTGCGCGCCGAATCGACTCGCGAATCCTTCGAGCCGCGCCAGCGCACCAGCGTCCTCGAACACCTCTGCGTACATCTCCAGCGCGGCATGCGCCGTGTAGCAACCGGCGCAACCGCACGCGGCTTCCTTGCGGTGTTTCGCATGGGGTGCTGAGTCCGTGCCCAGAAAGAAATGCGGGTCGCCGGACGTTGCTGCGGCGAGCAGCGCATGCCGGTGCGCTTCGCGTTTGAGGACCGGCAGGCAGAAATGGTGCGGCCGGATGAAATTGCCGGCGAAGAGCGCATTGCGGGAATAGACAAGGTGCTGCGGCGTGATCGTGGCGGCGACACCGGTTCCCTGCTCGCGCACGAATGCCGCCGCTTCCCGCGTCGTGATGTGCTCGAGGACGACTTTCAATTCCGGAAAGTCGCGCACGATGCGCGGCAGCAGCGTCTCCACGAAGACCCGCTCGCGGTCGAACATGTCGACTTCGGGTGCGGTCACTTCGCCGTGAAGCGACAGGACCACGCCCTGCTTTTCCATGGCCGCCAGCACCGGGTAAACGCGGTCGAGCGCGGTCACGCCGGTATCCGAATTCGTCGTCGCGCCGGCGGGGTAGTACTTGACCGCGTGGACGATGCCCGACGCCCTGGCCCTGGCGATCTCGGCCGGCGGCGTGTTGTCGGTCAGGTAGATCGTCATCAGCGGCTCGAACCTCGATCCCTTGGGAAGCGCCGCCACGATTCGCGCCCGGTAAGCTTCTGCCGCCGCGACCGTGGTGACGGGCGGCGAAAGGTTTGGCATGACGATTGCACGTCCGAAGACGCGGGCCGTATGGGCGGCCACGGCTGCCAGCGCCGGCCCGTCGCGCAGGTGCAGGTGCCAGTCGTCGGGGCGCGCAAGGGTCAACGTCGCCGGCCGGGTGGTGATGTTGCCGCCGGAGGAGGCATTTGGGGTCGAAGTCATCGGAAGGCCTTGTTTTTCCGCGATTATACTGTGTGCGGGCACGTTGCCCCGGGTGTTTGCCGGGGCTTCGCGGGTCCGGGAATGAGGCTGGCTAGCAACGGCTACCGCGGGCTATAATGCGCAATTTCACGCGGCCCTAAGCAAAAAGGGGTCGAAACGGCGCGAATGTCAGAATCAGCACCGCCAATCGTGCAACCAGGGTGAACGAAGCATGGCAGTCAAAACCGCAACAGCAGTGAAGAAAGTCCGCGAGCTGACCGAAGAGGAAATCCTCAAGGCGCCCGAGAAGGACTACATGAACGAAGCGCAGCTCTTGTTCTTCAAGAAGCAGCTGCTCGAACTGCGCGACCAGCTCCTGCAGAACGCCGACGACACCGGCGAGCATCTGCGCGAAAACGAAGTCACGACGGACCCCTCCGACCGAGCGACGCTCGAAGAGGAATACACGCTCGAGCTGCGCACGCGCGACCGCGAGCGCAAGCTCCTGAAGAAGGTCGAGAAGTCACTGCGCATGATCGACGACGGCTCCTACGGCTGGTGCGAGGAGACGGGCGAGCCGATCGGCGTGCCACGGCTCATCGCGCGGCCCACGGCCACGCTCTCTCTCGAAGCGCAGGAACGCCGCGAGCGCGTGCAAAAGCTCTACGGCGACTAAAATCCGGCGCGGCCGGACCAAACTCCGCAATATCCGCCATAGGCGACGCACCGGTGGCCGGCGCATCGCCCCATGTCGATATTTACAGGCCGAACGTCCCGCGGTGCGACCAGCCGCCGGCCATGAAGAACAGCATCGGCAGCGACAGCATCACGTTGGTTCGCGACGCCAGGAACGCGATCCGGCGAGCCTTGTTCTTCTCCTCGTCAGTTGCCGGCTTCATGCCGAGGATCTTCTGCTGGTTGGGCCAGATCAGCACCCATACATTGATCAGCATGATCGTTCCCAGCCAGGCGCCGACGCCGATGCCGGCCATGCCTTTCTGCAGCGTGAACGCATTGGTGAACTGGTTCCCGAGCAAGGCGGCACCCGCGAGCCACGTGACCGCGGCGGCCCAGCGGAAATAGAACAGCGCGCGCGGCGCGACGTGCTTGGTGATGCCGGCCGCCGTGTTGTCCGCCGCCGCCGCCTTCATCGCGGGGACCTGTACGAAGTTGAAGTAGTACAGGAGGCCGATCCACATGATACCGGCCAGGAAATGCAACCATCGCGCAAAGATCGGGACGAGATCCATTTTGCGGCCTCCGTCAGTTCAGAAAGGTCTTGACTACGTAGTACAGGATCGCGGTCAGAATGACCCCGGAAATGATGGTTCCCCACAGCGAATCCAGCGGATTCTTCATCGTTCGCCTCCCAGCCAAGGTTGACACTCAGTTGATACTCGCTTCCAACACAGATAGTTGACAAAATCCGTCGCCTTTATTCTAGCAAGCGGACGCGGTTAGAGCCACGTCGATCGCCCTCAGCCTTTTCGTCTCGGGCGCCCCGGACCCGCGGCTTGTGGGAAGCCTATGACGGGAACATAATCAGCGCCTTACGCTAAGGATTGCCCTTGGCGGGGCGACGCGTCCTCGTCGACCCAGTGAAAGTCAACGGTCCGAAGTTACCCACACGAATGGCATTGTTCTCCAAACCTCCGCCCAAGAAGTCCGAGCCGCTGAAGCTGGAACCGAAATCGGCCACCCCGATGGCCTCACGTCCGACGCCGCGGCCGGTCTCCGCACGCGAGGTCGCCTTCGAGGCCCAGGGCAAGAAAGGCAACGCCCCTTGGGCTGGGCCCGAGCCTGCCGGCGACATTTCGGTAACGGGCGCAAGTCTCATCGATTGGACGCCGGCCCATTCGTCGATTGAAGTCGCGCAGGCCAATCCCGGGCTGTGCGCCGTGCTCGAAAATGCGGCGCTGCTCTACGCTGGCGGGCAGAAGGAACCGGCTCGCGCACTGCTGGAACAGGGCGTGCAGACCGACCACGACGCCAAGATGTCGCCACTGGCCTGGCTTGCGCTGTTCGATGTACTGCAGCGGACCAACAATCGCGCCGCGTTCGAGCAGGTCGCGCTGCAGTATGTCGTGCAGTTCGAACGATCGGCGCCGGCATGGGAAGAGGGATTGAAGACGACCGAGGGCGCCAAGGCCGTCGCCGGCGGCTTCATTCCCGTGACGGGCAAGCTCTCCGCGGCCAGCCTGCCCCAGGTGGAGGGCCTCAAGCGGGCGATCGAAAAGAAGGTTCCGCACGCGCGGCTCGACTTAGCCTCCGTGACGGGCTTCGACGACGCAGGCGCGCGCCTCTTGGCCGATGCGCTCGCGCATGCGCGGAAGCACCACTTCGCGTTGACGCTGCAGCGCCCGGAAAAGCTCAACGTCGCCGTGGACGCCGTGGTCAAGCGCGGCAAGGATGGAGGCGAGGGCGCGTGGCTTCTGTCCCTCGAGCTCCTGCAGTTCATGCGCAAGCAGGAGGCCTTCGACGATCGCGCGATCGAATATGCGATCGCCTTCGAGCAATCCCCGCCGTCGTGGGAGCCCCCGCCCGAACCACCCGAACGTCCGGCTGCGGCCGCCGAAGCGGCACACCCCGACGGCATCGACGACGGCACGACGAGCCTGAATGTCGACGAAGATCTGGAAAAACTCGTGCTGACCGGTGTTCTCGCCGGATCGTCGAACATCCAGCTCGGGATGATTGCGGAATTCGCGCAGCGCCGATCCATCGTCCCGATCGATATGACCACTGTCGACCGGATCGACTTCGTCTGCGCCGGTTCGCTGCTCAATGCCATTTACCGCGTCGAATCGCAGCGCAAGGCGGTCCAGATCGTCGGGGCGACGCCAATCATCCGCGCACTGCTGCTGCTCATCGGAATTTCCCCCCGGCATTTCCTGAAGAAGGCAACATAGGTGCGTCGGACCAAAGTGAACACCTACTTTGGTCCGTTATTCTGTTAGCGACGAAGTTCGGGCGGAGCCCGTAACTTCGTCGTAGAACGTCAAATGACTCTAGACCCGAGCGTTTGATTCGCGCGGCTTCTCTTGCCAAGCCGTTTTTTGTTGTCGGAAAAAACCTTTCATGGAACAGTTTCACGGAACAACCATTTTGTCCGTTCGACGCGACGGCGCGGTCGCCCTGGGCGGCGACGGGCAGGTCACGCTCGGCAACATCGTCATCAAGGCGACGGCGCGCAAAGTGCGAAGGCTGTACCACGAGCGCGTGCTGGCGGGATTCGCGGGCGCCACGGCCGACGCGTTCACGCTGTTCGAGCGCTTCGAGGCCAAGCTCGAGAAGCACCAGGGGCATCTGACGCGCTCCGCCGTCGAACTGGCTAAGGACTGGCGGTCGGATCGTGTGCTGCGGAGACTGGAGGCCATGCTCGCCGTGGCCGACGCGTCGACGTCGCTCGTCATCACGGGGACCGGCGATGTGCTGGAGCCCGAGTACGGAATCGTCGCGATCGGCTCCGGCGGCCCCTATGCGCAGGCGGCGGCGCGCGCGCTGCTGCTGCATTCGCCATTGTCCGCCGAGCGGATCGTCAAGGAAGCGCTGACGATCGCCGGCGACCTGTGCATCTACACGAACCAGCAGCACGTGATCGAAGTGCTGCCCTCCGAGGCCGCATGAGCGCCGACGATTTCGACGTGATCGTCGCGGGCGCCGGCCTCGTCGGATTGGCGCTTGCGCCGGCGCTCGCGCGAAGCGGGCTCAAGGTTGCGCTGGTGGACCGCTCGCTCGTTGCCGCGCCCGAATTCGCCGCCGACACATGGGACGCGCGCATCTACGCGATCAGCCCGGGAAGTGCCGCGTTCCTGCGCGCACAGGGCGCCTGGCAGATGCTTGCGCCCGCGCGCATCGAGCCGATCGAGGCAATGTATGTCGCCGGCGACGCCGGTGCGACGATCGAATTTTCCGCCTACGAGCTGGGCGAGCGTGCTCTCGCGTGGATCGTCGAGGAGCGCGCGCTGCGCGCGGCACTGCTGCCGCTGGCGTTCGAAGCGGGTGTTGACGTCATTGGCGGCGCCGCCTTTTCGGCGCTCGAGTGGACGGCCGACGCCGGCAAACTCACGCTCGCCGCAACGACGGGTCCTGCGCGCGTGTTGTCGGCGAAGCTGATCGTCGGTGCCGACGGTGTGCGCTCGTGGGTCCGGCAAGCGGCCGGCATCGTCGCCGAACCCAGGCCCTACGGCCAGACCGCGGTGGTCGCCAATTTCAACTGTGAGCGCGCGCACCACGGCGTTGCGAGGCAATGGTTTAAGGACGACGGCGGCGTGCTCGCGTGGTTGCCCCTTCCCGGCCGGCGCATCTCGATCGTCTGGTCCGCCCCCGATGCGCTGGCGGCGGAGTTGCGCGCGCAGGAAGGCGACGCGCTTGCGGCCCGGGTCGCCGACGCGGGGGGCCACGTGCTTGGCGCCCTTGCGCCGATCACCGACGCGGCGAGTTTTCCGCTGTCGTTCCTCAAGCTGCCCGCGACGATTGCCCATCGGCTGGCGCTGGTGGGCGATGCGGCGCACGGCGTCCATCCACTGGCGGGGCAGGGCGTCAACCTGGGATTCGGCGACGTCGAGGCACTGGCCGGCGTCCTTGCCGAGCGCGGACCGGCGGGCGACGCGGGGGCACCAATTTTGCTCGAACGGTTTGCGAGGCGGCGGGCCGAACCCGTCCTGGCCATGCAAACGGTCACCGATGGGCTGGCGCGGCTGTTCGGTCCGGCCACCCCTTGGCTCAAATCATTGCGCAATGCCGGGATGACAGCCGTTGATCGGCTCCCGGTCCTGAAACGAGCGCTGGCGCAACCTGCGTTGCGCTAGACTGTCCAAAGCCGGATTAACATTTGGAGAACCCATGATTTCCATGACTTTTTGCCTGTTCCGAACCCGAGTGGCGGCCGCGTTCGCGGTGGCTGCCCTCGCGTTTGCCTGGGGCGCCATGCCGGTCCTGGCGGCACCGACCGCTGATCCGGCCGCTTCGCCGCCCGAAGCCCCCGCCATCAAGCGGGCGCTCGAAATGAAATTCCCGGGCAGCAGCGTCGGGACCATCACCAAGAGCCCGTATTTCGGACTCTTCGAGGTCCAGTTCGACAACCAGATGGTCTACACGGATGCCAAGGTCAAGTACGTGCTGGTCGGCAGCGTCTACGACGCCGATTCAAAGGCCAACCTGACCGAGGCGCGGATGCGCAAGCTGAACCGCGTCGACATCGCGAGCCTGCCGATGGACCTGGCCTTCAAGCGGGTCAAGGGCAACGGATCGCGGCAACTCATCGTCTTCTCCGACGCCGACTGCCCGTTCTGCGCCAAGCTCGAGAGCGAATTGAAGTCGGTCGACAACGTCACGATCTACACGTTCCTGTTTCCGATCGACCAGCTGCACCCCGACTCGGCGCGCAAGTCCAAGATCATCTGGTGCTCGGCGGACAAGGTGAAGGCGTGGGACACGTTCTTTGCCAGCGGCGCGCTCCCCGACAACAAGGGCGAATGCGACAACCCGCTAGACAAGACCCATGCTCTGGGCGAGAAGCTGCGCGTGCAGGCAACGCCGACGCTGATCTTCGCCGACGGCTCGATGGTCCCCGGCGCGCTGCCGTCTTCGCAACTGGAAGACGAGTTCAGAAGCGCCGCCGCCGAGACGAAGAAGCCGGTCGCCGCGAACAAGTAACGGCCGCGCGCAACACCCGCAGCAACGATCCCGCGACGACAAGGGGGCACGATGGCCATCCTCGATTTCATCAAGAAACAGTTCATCGACATCATCGAGTGGACCGACGATTCGCGCGATACGCTGTCGTACCGCTTTCCCGACGAGGACAAGGAGATCAAGAACGGCGCGCAGCTCATCGTGCGCGAATCGCAGGTCGCGCAGTTCATCTATCTCGGCCAGTTCGGCGACACTTTTGGCCCGGGCAAGTACTCGCTGACCACCGACAACATCCCGGTCCTGTCGGACCTCAAGGGATGGAAGTACGGCTTGGAAAGCCCGTTCAAGGCCGACGTGTACTACGTCGTCACGCGCCTTTTCACCGGCAACAAGTGGGGGACCTCCAATCCGGTGATGATGCGCGACGCCGATTTCGGCGTCGTGAGGCTGCGTGCGTACGGCACGTATGATTTCCGCATCGTCGACGTCAAGAAGTTCCTGAAGGAAGTGGCCGGCACGGACGATCACTTCCGGCTCGACGAATTCAACGACACGATGCGCTCGCGGATCGTCAGTGTGTTCACCGAGGCGCTGGCGACGTCGAAGATTCCCGCACTCGACGTCGCCGCGCGGTATGGTGAACTGGGTGGTGCACTGCTGCCGCTCATCAATCCGGCGATCGGCGAAAAGTATGGGCTCGAGATGACGACCTTCTTAGTCGAGAACGTCTCGGTTCCGCCGGAAGTGGAACAGGCGATCGACAAGCGCTCGAGCATGGCGGCGGTCGGCAACCTCAACGACTACGTCAAGTTCCAGATGGCGCAGGGGCTGGGGCAGCCCGGAGCCGGTGGCGGCATCGGTGGCGCGGGCGCCGAGCTCGCGATGGGCATGGCGATGGCGCAGCAGATGATGAACCAGACGGGCGGGCTGATGGCGCAAACGACACCCGGCATTCCCGCGCCGGCCGCAGCGGCATCCGCCTCAGTTACCAACGGCGGCGCCGGCGCGCCCGATCTCATGACGCCGGCGCAAGTGGCGCAGATGCTGGGCGTCGCCGAGTCCGACGTGATGTCGAGCCTCGACGCCGGCGATCTCAAGGGCCGCAAGATCGGCACGCAGTGGCGCGTGACGCGCGCTGCCGTAGACACCTTCCTGAAAGGCTGATTCATATGCAGCGCCCGGGTCGGCGCGCCGCGCTGCGAGTGTTGTTGTGCGCGCTTTCCGTTCTGGCGCTGCCGGGGCGCGCGCAGGATCCCCGCGCAAGCGAGGCGCAGACGGTTGCGCTCGCCTGGCTTGCGCTGACCGACGCCAACGATGCGAAAGCCAGCTGGGACACGGCGGCCGCCGAGTTCCGCGGCGCCATCACGCTCGAACGCTGGACCGAAGGCCTGGCGAAGTTGCGGGTTCCGCTGGGCGCCACGCAGCAGCGCGCGCTGCACGACGTCGCCTTCGCGCGGGTCATCCCCGGCCTGCCCGACGGCGACTATGCGCTGCTGCGATTTCGCACGATGTTTGCCGGCAAGCCCGACGCCGAGGAATCGGTGACGCTGACGCGCGATGCAGCGGCCAATGCATGGCTGGTGGTCGGCTACGTCATCCGGTAATCCGGACGAAGGCGTCAACCGACAGCAATGAGCGAAACTGCGGCGCTCTCCAAATTCGTGTGCCCGTCGTGCGGCGGGCAGGCGGTGTGGAATCCCGCCAAGCAGAAGCTCATCTGCCCGTTCTGCGGCACCGAGTCTCCGGCCAAGCTCGACGTAACGACCGGCAGCATCGTCGAACACGACCTGGTCACCGCGTTGCGCGGCATCACCGACGACGCGCGCGGCTGGAAGGCCGAGGTCCGGCAGGTCAAGTGCCAGAGCTGCAATGCAATCTCGGTATTCGATCCTTCGCGCCAGGCGCAGAATTGCGAATTCTGCGGCTCGGCGCAGCTCGTTCCCTACGAGGAGACCAAGCCCGCGTTCCGGCCGGAGAGCGTGCTGCCGTTTGCCGTGAGCGAAACGTCGGCGCGCGATCGCATCCGGCAATGGTATGGGCGATTGTGGTTGGCGCCCGGCGCGCTGAAGCGCCGCGCGCTGACCGACACCGTCAAGGGCGTCTACCTGCCGTACTGGACGTTCGACGCGCAGGCTGACGCGCAGTGGACGGCGGAGGCGGGCCACTACTACTACACGACCGAGACGTACACGGAAAACGGACGCGTGCAGACGCGGCAGGTGCAGAACGTGCGCTGGGAACCCGCGGCCGGCCAGCTGTCCCATTTCTTCGACGACGACCTCGTGTGCGCGTCGGTGGGCGTGCGCCCCGGATTGCTGCGCGGCGTCGAGCCCTTTCCCACGCAAACGCTCAAACCCTATGACCCGGGCTTTGTCGCGGGTTGGGTCGTCGAGCGTTATCAGATCGACCTGGTGGGCGCCGCGCAGGCATCGCGCGCGGCAATGGACGCCAAGGTGCAGGCGATGTGCGCGCAGCAGGTGCCGGGCGACACCTATCGCAATCTCGTTGTGCACACTTCGTATTCGCGGCAGACGTTCAAGCACATCCTGGCACCCATCTGGCTCATGACGTACACGTTCGGCGCGAAGGGCTTCCAGTGCGTGCAGAACGGCGTGACCGGCGCGATCCAGGGCGAGTATCCGAAGAGCCCGTGGAAGATCGCGCTCATCGTTCTCGTGATCATCGTCGTCGTCGTGATTGCCATGTCCGCCGGCAGCGGTCGCTGAGGGCGACACTTCCCGCGCCGTGGTCGCCATCCCGACGCCGCGGGGAGTCCCGTCGCCGATCTTCCGGTGCTCCGCCCGCTCGTGTTACGCTGAAATCCATGCGCTCACGGACCCTGGCCATCGTCCTGGCCCTCGTCGGCATCGCTTTTGCCGCCTTCGTCGAATACGGCACCGTGCGCGCCGCGGACGTCGAGCGCTCGTTCGGCCTGTTCGTCTTCGAGGCCGGGCCCTGGGCGTTGCTGTTCGTGCTGTCGCTACTGTCACCGTACGGGCGCGTGCTGGCGATCATCGGATTCGTCCTCCTCGCGCTCGACTTCTATGCGTACTACTCGGTGTTCGTCACCACGCCGCGGGAGAAGGCTGCCGTGATCTATCTGTACAAGCCGTTCTACGGACTGGCGCTCGTCGCCGTGGCCGTGCTTGCGGGATTTCTCATCGCGCACCGCGGCGAGCAACGCCGATAACATGCGCGCGGCCATTGTCACTGGCGTATCACGGGGTCTGGGCGAGGCGCTCGCGTACGCGCTGCTCGAGCGCGGCTACCACGTCATCGGCATCGGCCGGTCGAGTGGCGCGCGGCTGACGGGAGCGGAGTACCGATTCGCCGAACTCGACCTGGCACTGTCGCCGCGCGTCGACGCCGCGCTGGAAGCGCACTTTGCGCAACTGGCGGCGAAGCGCCCCGAGAACGTTTGCCTAATCAACAACGCGGCGGTGGGCACGCCGGTGGGCATGCTCGGGACGCTCGATGCTGGCGAGATTTCGCAATCGCTCGAAGTCAATCTCGCGGCGCCGATCGCGCTCTGCAATCTTTTCTGCCGCGTTTTCGCGGACGAATCCATCGAGCGGCGGATCATCAACGTGTCGTCGGGCGCGGCGAGCAACGCGATGCCCGGCGTTTCGAACTATTGCATCGCCAAGGCCGGATTGGAAATGCTGACCCGTTCGCTTGCCGCCGAACGCCGCGGTGACCGCTTCAACGCCATCACCGTGCGCCCCGGCGTCATCGACACCGGCATGCAGGAATACATGCGGTCACGACCCAAGGAAGTGGTGCCGGGCGTGGCGATGTTCGAAGGGTTTCACAAGAGCGGGCAGCTGGTGGCGCCCGACACGACCGCCGCGGTGATCGTCGCGAAGCTCGTCGTCGATCCGGTCGAGAACGGCCGCACTTACACCTACCAGGAACTGGCATCCGGCTGAAAGCATCGCGCGGCCCTCGCCGGCGTGCGAAAGCCGGTCAGCGCTGGCCGCGGTTGAGCAGGATCCGGTAATCGAGCACTGCGCCCTCGCGTCCCGCCTGCCACATCAGGCAATATTCCTTGTTGACAAGCGGCCGGAACGCGTCGTCGTCCGACGTCACGCCGTCGCGCGAAACCGGCATGATCACCGCCTGCCCTTCGTGATAGTGGATGTTGAACGCGACCGGGCGCTGCGCATCGAAGCGATAACTCAGCCAGTCGCCCGGCGTCATTTGAAGGCACTCCTCCAGCACCTCGTAAGGGTTGATCGTCGCACCGGTGACCTGGCGCGGCATTCCGGGCCGAATCGACTCGGTCGCGCATCCGGACAGCGCGAGGACGAGCGCGCACTGGAACAAAGGGTGATGCGCAAGGCTGCGCTGCGGCATCGCTCAGATGTCCTTGCGCGCGAACCGATGTTTTCGGCGCAACGCTCGCCAATCCTCGGCCAGCATCGCGAAGCGGACGTGGTCGCGCCAGCGGCCGCTGATCTTCACGTACTGCCGCGAATAGCCTTCGCGCGTGAACCCCAGCCGCGTCGCGAGGGCGAGCGAGCGGGCGTTGTTGGGCTGGATGTTGACCTCGACCCGATGCAACTTGAGCTTGCCGAAGGCCACGTCCAGCGCCAGCGCCAGCCCTTCGCTCATGAGCCCCTTGCCGGCGAGCGGGGCGAACGCAAAATAGCCTAAGTAAGCGCTCTGGAACGCGCCACGCACGATTTCGGAGAAATTGTAGACGCCCACCAGCGTATCGTCGTGGCGGCGGAACACCAGGAAGCCGGCGTGCGCGGGTACCTTGCCGCTGGCCGCGTAGCGGCGCACGAATTTGGCGTAACGCTCGCGGGTCTTGGGCGCGCTCGTCCAGCCGCGGTGCAGTGCGTCGCTGGCGCGAACCGCAGCGTGGAATGCCGCGGCATCGGACAGGCGGGGAGGCCGGAGATAAACATTGACGCCGGCAATCGTCGCGGCAGGCGCGCGCATAGGCATAATCGACAGTTTACGATACCGATCAGGGCAACTCTTCATGGCGGCATGGGTGGAAGGACGGGTCGCGGGCAAGCGACACTGGACGCAGAGTCTGTTTTCGCTGCAGGTGGACGCACCGGAAGTCACGTTCACCGCCGGGCAGTTCGGCCGCCTCGCGCTGCCGGCGCCCGCGGGGCACAAGGATCCGATGCTTGGGCGGCCCTATTCGTTCGTGAATCCGCCGCAGCGGCAGCCCCACGAGTTCTACTTCATCGTCCTGCCCGGCGGCCCGCTGACGCCCAGGCTCGCGGCGTTGGAAGTGGGCGAAGCCGTGTGGCTCGCCCCGCGTGCCAACGGTTTTTTTTCCATCAGCGAAGTGGCGCAGGCCGACGTGCTGTGGTGCCTGGCGACCGGCACCGGTATCGGGCCGTTCCTCTCCATGCTGCGCACCGACGACCCTTGGGTGAAATTCGATCGGGTCGTGCTGGTGCACGCCGTGCGCAACGCCGAGGAACTCACCTACGGCGACGCGATCGCCGAGATCGGCGGCGCGCATGCAGGCGCTTTCACGTTCGTGCCGTTCGTGAGCAGGGAGCCGCATCCGGGCGCGCTGGCTGGACGCATTCCCGCGGCCATCAGCGACGGCCGTCTGGAAGCGCGCACGGGCATTGCGATGACGCCGGAGAATTCTCACGCGATGCTGTGCGGCAACCCGGCTATGGTCGAGGACACGCAGAAGCTGCTCGAGACGCGCGGGATGCGCAGGCACCGGCGGAAGGAGCCGGGGCATGTGACGGTGGAGACCTACTGGTGATTGGCCCCGGTCACTGCCCAAGTTGAACGCGCGATTCCGTAAACGTGTTCGGTGCACAGTTCACCCTTGCACGTGGCTTCCTGCACGCGCACCAGGCGCATTCCGACGCGTTCGAGCAGTTGGATCGACGGTACGTTACGCACGTCGGTGATGCCCTCGACGCTGTCCGCCCCTGCCTCGAAGAGCATCGCGAGCGCGCCCCGGACGGCTTCCGTGCCAAGACCGAGCCCCTGGGCTGCGGGCGCCATCGAGAAACCAATCTCCGCCACACCGTCGCGATCCTTGTCGAAGCCGATGCCGATGTCGCCCACGAGGGCGTCGGTTGCGGAATCGGCAACGGCGATCTGGAACCATTCGCCACGCACGCCGATGGGCGCACATGTCATTGCCTCGATGAACGCGGCCGCGCCGGCGTCGTCCATCGCCGTCCAGCCCTGGTAGCGGCCAACCTCCGGATCGCAGCGATAGGATTGGAATCGCGCGAGATCGCTGCCGCGAAAACGCCGCAGCACGAGCCGGCCGGTGAAGCGCGGCAGCGCGGCGTCGATCAATCGGCGAGCGTGCGCGTCACCACCTCGGTCACGTCGGGCGAGAGGCCCGGCGCTGCGGCGATCCGCTGCAACGCGGCCTGCATCAAGCCGCGGCGAGGCTCGGCGAACCGCTCCCAGAGGTTGAACGCGCCGGCGATGGCGGCCGCGAGTTGCGGATTAGTGGAGTCGAGTGCCAGGACCTCGTCCGCGGCGAACGCGTAACCCGCGCCGTCGCGGCCGTGGAAGCGGGCAAAGTTACGCAGCGCGAACGCGCCCACGAGGGAGCGCACGCGGTTCGGATTCCTTGCGTTGAAGCGCGGATGGGCGAGGAGGCGCTTGACGCGCGCCAGCGCGTCCGCGCGCGCCGATGTGGCCTCGAGCGCGAACCACTTGTCGAGCACCAGCGGTTCGTCGCGCCACCGTTCCTCGAAGCGAGTGAACAGGGCGCGGCGCTCGGTCGTGTCGCCGTCGTTGAGCGCTGCCAAGGCGGCGACGCTGTCGGTCATGTTGTCGGCCACGTCGAATTGGGCGACCGCCATCGCGCGCTCCCGCGCCTCGCCGGTCGCGCACAGGTAGCGCAGGCAAACATTGGCGAGCATGCGAGCGCCCGCCTGTTCGGGCGTCGGCGCATACGGCCCCGCCACGCGCCGGCGCGCATAGGTGTCGGCGAATTCCGCACGCAGCACCCGAGCCAGCTCGCCCTCGAGGAACCCGCGCGCGGCCTCGATGCCGTCGACGTCGATCGTGTTCACGCGCGCCGCGACATATCCGGAGTCGGGCGGCGTAAGCGCGAGCGCCACGAGCGCAGGGTCACCGTCGCGGTCGGCCAGCAGCGAGCGGACGACATCGACCAGGCTCCGCGGCACCACGAGCCTGGAACCGCGGCGATGATCGGCGGCCAGCGCCAGCATGGCGCGCGCGAAGCTGCGCTGCGCGGCATCCCAGCGATTGACCGGATCGCTGTCACGCGCGACGAGCAGCGCGAGCTCGTCGTCTTCGTAGTCGAATTCGAGAATCACCGGCGCCGAGAAACCGCGCAGCAGCGATGGCACGGGCTGGCTCGGAACGTCGACGAAGTGGAACGACTGCGTCTCTTCCCGCAGGTGGAGCACGCGCGTGCCCGCGCCCGGTTCGGTCTCTCCCGCGAGCTTGAGCGGCATGTCGCGCCCGTCGCGCCCGACCAAGCCTGCCGCCACGGGAATGTGCAGCGGCGATTTGGACGGCTGTCCCGGTGTTGCCGGCGTGCGCTGCGTGAGCTCCAGCGTATACGTGCATGCCGCCGCGTCGAACACGCCGGCCGCCGTGACGACGGGTGTGCCCGCCTGGCCATACCAGCGCTTGAACTGCGCCAGGTCGACGCCGGACGCGTCCTGCAGTGCATTGACGAAATCGTCGCAGGTGACCGCCTGCCCGTCGTGCCGCTGGAAATAGAGGTCGACGCCGCGGCGGAATGGCTCGGGGCCCAACAGCGTATGCAGCATCCGGATGACCTCGGCGCCTTTTTCGTACACGGTGGCCGAGTAGAAGTTGTTGATCTCGAGATACTCGTCGGGACGCACGTTGTGCGCCATCGGTCCGGCGTCTTCCGGGAACTGCTCGCGCCGCATGTATTCGACGGCGCCGATGCGCTCGACCGCGCGCGAGTTCAAGTCGCTCGAGAATTCCTGGTCGCGGAAGACCGTCAGGCCCTCCTTCAGCGACAGCTGGAACCAGTCGCGGCAGGTGACGCGATTGCCGGTCCAGTTGTGGAAGTACTCGTGGCCGACCACGCCCTCGATGGAAGCATAGTCGTCGTCGGTCGCCGTCGCCGGGTCGGCCAGCAACAGGCGGCTGTTGAAGATGTTGAGGCCCTTGTTTTCCATCGCGCCCATGTTGAAATCGTCGGCGCAGAAGATCATGAACGTGTCGAGGTCGTACTCGAGGCCGAAGCGCTCCTCGTCCCATCGGAACGATTGCTTGAGCGATGCCATCGCATGGTGGCAGCGTGGCAGGTTCTGCGGCGTCGAATAGATCTTGAGCGCGATGACGCGGCCCGACATCGTCGTGAACGTGTCCTCGAGGGCCGCCAAGTCGCCCGCGACGAGCGCGAACAGATACGACGGTTTCGGGAACGGGTCGTGCCACGTCGCGAAATGACGGCCGTGGTCCAGCATACCCTTGGCCACCAGGTTGCCGTTCGACAGCAGCACCGGATACTTCGTGCGGTCCGCGCGGATCGTGACCGTGTACCGGGCCAGGATGTCGGGCCGGTCGGGAAAACAGGTGATCCGGCGGAACCCCTCGGGCTCGCACTGCGTGCAGAACACGCCCGACGACAGGTAGAGACCTTCCAGCGCGACGTTGCTGGACGGCGAAACCGTGGAATGCACGACGAGCGTGCCGGCGTCGGGCGGGTCGCGGATTATCAGCGCGCGGGCGTCCAACGCCAGGCGGGCGGTCGGCAACGGCTTGCCGTCCAGCTCGATACGGACATCCTTCTGCTGCTCGCCGTCCAACACCAGCGCGGCGCCCCGGTCTGCCGGCGCCGCGAAGGAATTGCGCCGGAACGCGAGCGTGGCGGTCACGCGCGTGACCGATGGGTCCAGGTCGAACTCGAGGTCCACCCGGTCCACGAGGAATGCCGGAGGGCGGTAGTCGAGGCGGCGCTTGATCAGGGCACCGCTATCGCGCGGAAGCATGGCGGACGCTGGCTGCCTATTTCACTTCGATCAATTCGACATCGAAGACGAGCGTCGCGTTCGGGGGAATGACGCCGCCCGCGCCGCGTGCGCCGTAGGCAAGGTCCGGGGGAATGATCAGCGTGCGCTGGCCGCCGATCTTCATTCCCGCCACGCCCTGGTCCCAGCCCTTGATCACGCGGCCACCCCCCAACGGAAAGTCGAAAGGCTGGCCCCGATCGCGCGAACTGTCGAACTTGGCTCCCTTGTTGTCGGGCTTGGCCGGGTCGTATAGCCATCCCGTGTATTGGACGACGACGACCTTGCCGGGCGTTGCTTCCACTCCATTACCTTGTTTTACATCGATTTTTTGCAGGTCCTTGGGTATGGCATCCAACTTGCTTACTCCTTGTGCAGATGCGGGTGGCGCGGTGGTTTGTGCGTTGGCGGCGGGTATTGCCGATGCTCCCAACGCTGCAATAGCCAAAACCGCGAAGACGCCGGCAACCCGTGGAAATGCATCGTGCATATAAGTGGCGGGTACCGGGATATGACTCGACATGGAGAGGTCCTTTCGCGAATAAGTGATCGGAAACTCGGCGCGGAAGAACCAAAATGCGCGCCCAAGGTCACGAATTGTAGCCGACGACCGAAGTGGTTTTGCGCGGCTGGAAGAAATGGACTATAAATGAAGGTTCCGCTGGCGGATCGTACGAAAATCCCGGCCGCGCCCAAGCCCGGGATCCGCGGGAACTTGTGCGACAAAAGCATTAGGACGCATAGCTTCGAACCATGTTCGGCTTTTTGACCCCGGGAACCAAGGAAGCGGCCGATCCGCTGGTCTCGCCGAAAGCGGCGGCGACTTGGTTGCGCCAGCTTCCCGCGCTCGACGTCATCGGACGGCAGCAGCAGGTCATGCGAGCGTTCGACGCCATGCGCTCGTCGCGCAAGCCGATCGAGATCTCGCGCGTGCAGGCGATCGAGTATCTGGACGCCGCGCTGGGCGCGGACCGCCGCCAGCTCACCAAGCAATACGTCGAGAACTACGACAGCGCGCCCAAGCTGGCCGAGCGCATCTGGCAGTCCATCTACGACCTTTCGCAGGGCTTCATCTTCGCCTACCAGACCGCGCTGGAGGAGGCGCTGAACCAGAGCGCCAATGCGCGGTGGAAGCCGCTGGCGCCGCTGCTGTTTGCGCGTCTCACGCATTACTACGGCACCGATGCCAAGCTGCGCGTGTTCCGGTATGAACGCTGGATTCCCGGCAAGTGGATGGAGCTGCACCGCACCTACCTGCGCGCGGCGGAGCTCGGCATCGATCGCGTGCCGGCCATCCTCGGCAACGGCGGGCAGAGCACCACGCCATGGACGGTCGAACAGGAATACATCTACGTCCTGCTGATCCACCAGCTCAACACCGGCAACATGTCGCCGCCGCAGCTCGACTGGGCCACGTCGCAATTGCGCGCGTGGAGCCGTCGCCTGCAGATCGACGCGGTGCCGCGCTCGCTCGAGGGTTTCTTCGTCGACATCGCCGGCCGCACCGGACTGGGCAGGCGCACCGGCAACGACTCCGGTTCGATGTTGCGCTACCTCGACACCACGCCGCTGACCGAGCAACTCGATCGCGCGACCGCGGCGCTGCGCCAGGCCGAGGGCACGGACCAGGGTCCCGCGGCGCCGATCAACCAGCAGCGCATCATGATCCTGGAAAAGGTCGCGCCGTCGGTGGCGCCCAACCTCAACGCCGAACTGCGCCGCGATCGCCGCATCGAGTGCGCGATCACGGCCACGGTGCGCATCGGGTTGTCCCGCATTTCCCAGGAACTCGCGCAGAGGGACAACGGCGTCACCCTTGCCGAGGCAGGCGGTCTGCACGAGCACATCGAGGTATTTGCCGTCAACGACGGGTCGCGCGTCCAGTCGCGGCGCGTCCCTGAGGAGCACGACTCCCTCGTTGCGAGCCTGTCGTCGTTCTCCGACCCGATGTGGCAGGTCAGGGACCGTAGCGTCGCAGGTCTTCGCATCGCGGCGTCCGGCGGTATCGGACAAAGCCTGGCGCTGGGCGCGCTGGTCGCCGTCCGGCAATCCGACGTGAGCAACTGGGTTCTTGGTGTCGTTCGTCGAATGAACAAGGTCAGCACCGACGAGGTCGAGGCAGGTATGTCGATCATCGCCGATCGCATCGTCTCGGTGACGCTGCACGCGGTGCGCCAGCCCAAGGACGACATGGGATTCATCGTCGACGGCATCGACATTTCGACGATGGGCGCGCGCTTCTCCGGCCTCTACCTGCCGCCGCCGTCGCGGCCGGACAAGCCGCTCGCCGTGAAGACGCTGATCATCCCGACGCAGGAATACACCGAGGGACGCAACGTCATCCTGACCACCGGCCGCTCTGTCTACACGGTCGCGCTCCGGCATTTGGTCGAGCAGCGCGCCGAATGGAGCTGGGCGGCGATCCAGATCGTCGAGAAGAAAGCGCGGATCTAGCAGGCGGAGGGTTCTCGCCTTGGCAGTCTTGCCGAGCATGCGCGCGCATCGGGAAATGTCAGCGTAAGCGCTGCGACAATTCCGCGAATCTCGGGCGGCCCGATCCGTCAATGCAATGCGAATGCTTCCCGAATTGCGTGCTCGGCGTCCACGCTGCGCAAAGTCTGCATGGCGACGACAGGGGTTGCAGGAATGAGAATGCGCGGCAGGCCGCGAGTGTTCAGTTCGTCGTTCGCTTGTGCGAGATCGCTCATGAGCAAGGTGTCGAACTCCGCGCTGATCTTCCCGAGCTGCGCCTGCAGGACTTCGGTGCGCGCAAGCTGGTAGGCAGTCGGGCGGCCCTCCCAAGAAAGGATCGCGCCATACAGCAAGTCGGTGTGCTCGCGCAGGCGCTCTTCGCCGGTGATGGCACCACCCTCCTTGGTGGCGACGATCTGCTTGCGGATCGCATCGGCCTTCGCTTCCACCTGCTCGAGTTGCTTCCGCAACGGGTCGTTCCCCGGAAGCGCGATCGCCCGCTCTTCGAGGACCTGGCGCACGCCGTTGATCCGCTGGACGAGCGTGGACATTTGTCCAAACAGTGCATGCACACGCATTGCGGCGTCGAATTGCATCTTGCGATCGGCGGCCGTATAGGTTGCTCGCCGGTCGATGTCGATCGCCAGCGATTGTTCGTAGACCTTGTCCCCCTTGGTGAGGCGGATCGTGTAGGTTCCGGGAGGCATCCGTGGTCCCCGGGTCGCGTTGCCCGCAAGCTGCGCCGCCGCAGGAACGATGGGGGGCTTCACCCGCATGGACCAGGTCACCCGGTTGAGGCCGCGATGCTTGGTGGCGGGGATGGTGTCGATGACTGTGCCGGTAGCGTCGAGGATCTCGATCTTGAGGGGCCCAAACAGGTGCCGCTGGCGCTGGTAGTAGGTGATGACCGCACCATTGGCGGGGTTCTCGCCGGTGAATTTTGCGTCCCCTTCAACCCAGCCGCCATCGGCATTGATTCGCTGCTGGACGGGACGTGCGGGAACGAACGCCACGTCCCGCAGCAACAACTCTGCGGTCAGGTGACGCAAGGGCGTAACGTCGTCGATAACCCAGATTCCGCGACCATGCGTTGCGAGGACTAGATCGTGGTCGCGCGTTTGCAGTGCGATGTCTCGAACCGCGACCGCGGGAAAATTGCCTGGCTTGAACTGTGCCCAGTTCGCGCCCCGATCGTTCGAGATCCAGAGGCCGAACTCGGTTCCGACGAACAGGAGGTCGGGGTTGACCGAATCCTCCTTGACGACGTGAGCGTAGCCGCGCAAGCCCTGTGCCGGTCCGGCGATGCGCGTCCATGTGGCGCCGAAATCGGTCGTCCGGAAGACGTAGGCTTGCATGTCGCCGAAAGTGTGCCGATCGACGGCCACGTAAGCTGTCGCGGGGTCGAAGCGGCTGGCCTCTACCCAGGACACCCAGCTGTCGGAATCGAGGCCGGGCAACTTGCCGGCGACATTCGTCCAGGTCGTTCCGCCGTCGCGCGTCAGTTGCACGTTGCCGTCGTCGGTGCCAACCCAGATGACCCGCGGGTCCCTTGGTGATTCACTGATCGAGTACAACGTGGTGTGCATTTCCGCCGCGGAATTGTCGACCGTGATGCCACCCGACTCCTCTTGCCGCTGCTTCTGCGCGTCGTTCGTGGTCAGGTCGGGGGAGATTCTTTCCCAACTCTGCCCTTGGTTGCGCGACCGGAACAGGTATTGCGCTCCGATGTAAAGCGTACCCTTCTCGTTGGGGGACAGATGAATCGGCGTGTTCCAGTTAAAGCGCAGCTTCTCCCCGGCGCCGGCCTTGGGCTGGATGTCGCGAATCTCGTGCGTCTTGCGGTTTGCACGCCCGATGTAGCCGCCCTGGCACTCTCCGTAGAGGTAGTCATGGTCGATCGGGTCGGCGAACGTCCAGAATCCATCGCAGCCGAAGAACGCCTCCCAACGGCTGTTGGTTATCCCTCCCGGATAGGCGGAATCACCGACCCACACCGCGTTATCCTGAAGCCCTCCGTAGACCTGATATGGGTCGGCGTCGTCGACGCTGATGTGATAGAACTGCGAGACTGGAAGATTGTCGCTTTTCCACCACCGACTGCCGCCATCGACCGAGGTCCACAGCCCGCCGTCGTCACCACCAACGAGGTGCATCGGGTTCTGCGGGTTGATCCAGAGATCGTGCCAATCCCCGTGTGCGCCGTCGCTGGTTCCGGAGAAGCTCATGCCGCCGTCGGTGGACACGATCAGCATGTAATTCGGCTTGAAGATGCGGTCAGGTGTCTTCGGATCGACCACGAGATTCGAGAAATAGAACGGGCGCCAAACCATCGCCTGACTGCGATCGCGCTCGACAAACGTCTTGCCACCGTCGTCGGACACGAACAAGGCGCCGCGCTTTGACTCGATGACGGCGTATACGCGCGCGGGGTTGGAGGGCGCGATGGCCACCGCGGACCGCCCCCAAGGCTTGGCCGGCAATCCGCTGGCGGTCGACGCATCGAGATTTCGCCATGAGTTGCCACCGTCTTCCGTGACCAGGAGCCCGCTGCCACTCTGGGCTTCGGGCGATTCGCCGCCGGAACGGAAGGTCCAGCCCTTGCGTCGAAAGTCCCATAGTGCGGCAAAGATGCGTTCCGGGTTCTGCGGATCCATGGCGATCGACGAGCAGCCCGTCGACAGGTTGCTGCCCTTGAGAATCGGCAGCCACGACTTCCCGCCGTCAGTCGTCCTGTACAAGCCGCGCTCGTCGGAGTCGCTCCAGAGCTTGCCGGGGACGCACGCGTAGACCACGTCACCGTTCACGGGGTGGACAATTATCTTGGCGATGCGCTCGGCTTCGAACAATCCCATGCGCATCCAGGTGTCGCCTTTGTCGGTCGATTTGTAGACGCCGTTGCCAATCGAAACGGAATTCCGGGTCCACGCTTCCCCCGTGCCCACCCAGACGACATTGGGGTGCGACGGATCCACGCTAATGGCACCAATGGACTGCACTGGCTGCTTGTCGAACACGGGCTTGAACGTAGTACCTCCGTCGAGCGACCGCCAGACGCCGCCGCTCGCCGTTCCAACGTAAAGCGTCACTTTGCCGTCGGAGTTGACGTTTCCCACCACCGCGGCAATCCGGCCGCTCATGGTCGCGGAACCGATGTTGCGGATGCCGATGCCCGAGACTACGGCGCTGTCCGGAGGCGTCGTCGCGTCGGCGGCGATCGCAATCTTCGCGGTTGCCAGACAGGCAAACAGCCACACACCTAAATGGACATGTGCGTTCATTTGCTTGCGCCCGGAAACCGGAAGAGCTCGTCCTTCAGAGCGACGTTGGCGTCCATCGTGTCGATGGTTATCTTGCGTGTCTTCGCCCCGCCCCTGGGCCCCGCATCGATGGAAAACGGAAAGTAAACCCCCTCGACCCTTTCGTAGTTGCCGAGGTCGGTCTCGACCTCCACCTGGGCGCCACGAACGGAGCGTTGATAGAGGACGCGAATGACAAGGAAATGATCGGGATCGAGGTAGACATATTGGACGTCGCCATCCTTTGCCGTGACCTTCAGCTTGTGCGCCTCCGTTCCGTCGATATCCTCGGTGCCGAGGTACTCGATGCGATAGCCCTTGCTGGCGCTGTCGACGAGCGGCCCGTCGAAGTCGGAAATTTCGATCAGTTCCTTGCTTTCGTCCGGTGACAGACGCTCCGGGTCTTTGCGGCCGAACAGCGGCGAGATTCCCCATCCTTCCCGTCCGTCCCACGCGCGGACCATCGTCAAGCCTTGCAGCGTCGCATCCGATCGCACCTGGTTCGGGCGCCTGATCTGTCGAACAAGGACAAACTCGGCGGTGAATTCCCCGCTCAGTGCAAGCTTCCCGGTGTACCGAAGGGTTTGGATGGCCCTTATCTTCTCCGCCCCGCCCCGTGCCGTAATGTTCTTTGCGACGAGTTCGTCAGCGGTGACGGCGCAGGCAGCACTGGACAGGAGACCGAGCGACGTGACGAGCAACCAAGAGCAGAGTTTCATTGCAGTTCTTTCCGTCCCGAGATTCATTGAAGGCTTGGATTCTACGACGTTATATCGGCTGCTACCGAGCGCTTCGACGGCCGCTTCGGAGAGCCCGGGCCGTCCGTTTGGAGTCGTAAGCGGTCACCCGCGAGTGCACATGCAACGAGCCGCTGGGTTGTTCGCAATTCAGTCCGTCGGTCGGAACTTGAGCGTCAGCGAGCGCTGGAATATTTCCGGGCGCTCCGGACGTGGCAGCGGCGACGACTTGATGATCGCGCGCTGCACGGCGTCGTCGTAGGCGCGAACACCGCTCGACTTTCGCAGTTGCACATCGATGATTTCACCGGTCGGAAGCTGGACCACCTCGAAGATCGCCTCCGGGTTGCCGGGCATGTCGGGCGGCACGATGACATTGCCCCTGACTTTCGCCTGAATGCTGCGGATCCAGTCGGTCTCCGCCTTCGCGCGCTGCGACGCCTGCTGCGCGCGCGCCTGCACCTCGCGGTCCGCCTGTGCGCGGGCTTCGCCTTCGCGTTCGGCCTGCGCGCGCATGGCCTCCATCTCGCGCTGCTGGCGTGCGCGCACCTCGTCCTGCTTCTTCTTCTCGTCCTGTTTGCGCCGGTCGTCCGCCTCCTGCAGCGCGCGAGCCTTTGCCTCCGCTTCCTTGCGGTCGGCCTCCACCTTCTTCCTGCGCTCTTCCTCTTGCCTGGCCTTGAGCGCGATGTCCGCCGCATGCGTGTCGACCTTCTCGACCTTGGGTTCGGGCGGGACGGGCGCAGGCGGTGGTGCAGGCTGAGGCGCGGGAATCGGTGGCGGCTCAGGGGCCGGCGCCTTCACCGGCGGAGCGTACAACTCGGCGGTGACCGGTTCCGGTTTCCGGTTCTGCCAATGCACGGAGAAGACCAGCACGGCGACGAATCCCAGCTGCACGAGAATGGCAAGCATCAGCGCCAGCCACTTGCGTGTGACCTCCCGGGGCGCTCGCGGCCGTTCGGACTTTTGCACGGCGCGCTAGATTCCCGGCGGGCGGGCGAGCAGGCCGACCTTCTTCACGCCATTGCGCTGCAGGAGGTCGAGCACGCCCAGCACGTCCTCGTAGCGCGCGTTCTTGTCCGCGGCGACGACGACCGGCTGCTCCTGCTTCGCCTGTTTCGCCACGATGCGCGCGACGAGTTCCTCGCGCGTGACGCGGACGGCAGGAGTATTCGCCGCCTGGTCGCGCAGCATGAGCGTCATGTCGTTGCGCAGCGTCACCTCGAACGGCTGCGCCGGCGCCGTGAGCTTGCTGCCGACCGAGGGGAGCTCGATCTCGCCCGGCACGATGAGCGGCGCGGTGACCATGAAGATCACGAGCAGCACCAGCATCACGTCGATGTAGGGAACGACGTTGATCTGGTTGATCGATTTGCGGGCGCGGCGCATGGCTTCTCGGTTCAGCTCAGCCTTGACGCTGGAGGATGTTGGAGAACTCCTCGATGAAGGATTCGTAGCGGACGGCGAGCCGGTCGACGTCGTGCGTGTAGCGGTTGTACGCGACGACGGCCGGAATGGCCGCGAAGAGACCGATGGCCGTGGCGATCAGCGCCTCGGCGATGCCGGGCGCTACGTTCGCCAGCGTGGCCTGGCTCACGTTCGCGAGACCGCGGAACGCGTTCATGATTCCCCACACCGTGCCGAAGAGGCCGATGTAGGGCGAGACCGAGCCCACGGTGGCAAGGCCGGCGAGATGTCCCTCGAGTGCGTCGACTTCGCGCTGGTAGGCGGCGCGCATCGCGCGGCGTGCGCTGTCCATCGTGACGACGGACGAACTGCCCTGCTTGCGGTGCTTGGCGAACTCACGAAAGCCCGCGCTGAAGATGTGCTCCATCCCGCTTCCTGTTCGAGCCTGCGCCATCCGCTGGTACAGGTCTGCCAGGTCGCCGCCTTTCCAGAACTCGTCCTCGAACGCGTCGGTGTCGCGGGCCGCGCGGCGCAGCTGGAACATCTTGAGGAATATCTGCCACCACGACCACAGCGAAAGGAAGACCAACAGGACCAGGACGGCCTGCACGACGACCGACGCCTGCATGACCAGCGTGATGAACGATAGGTCGGTGTGGAGGTTCATCTCAGTGCCCGCCCGGCCGCCTGAAGGATACTGAGCGCCCCCCCTGGGGGCAGCGAACGTAGTGAGCGTGGGGGTCGTTCAACAGGGATTCTCCAGTTTCGTCGCAAGGAGGGATGGCATGCGCACCGGCCGCCAGCGTGCGGCGTCGAGGCACGCCAGCGTGACGAGCGCGGACGTCAGGACATCAGCGCCGCGGCGCACGTCCTGGCGCGCCTTGATGGTCGAGGCTCCCAGCTTGACCGGTTCGACCGAGATGTCGAGCGCATCGTTCAATCGCGCCGGTTGCCGGAAATCGATCTCGCAGCGATGAACGACGAACACGACGCCGTGCTCGCGCTCGAACGCGGCCAGCGGGAAGCCCAGCGCCTCCAGCCATTCGGTTCGCGCGCGTTCCATGAATTTGAGGTAATTCGCGTAATAGACGACGCCGGCGGCGTCGGTGTCCTCGTAGTAAACGCGGACGGGGAAGTGGAAGGGTAACAATTGACCCCCCCCGATCGGCGCTGCGCGCCGTTCCCCCCCAGGGGGGCGAGCGCCTTGGGGCGGCCCTGCGGCGCTCATTCGCCCTTCATTCCGGCCTCATTGCACCGGACTCGCATGCGAAAGCATCGGCGCGTCGGCCGGTCTCAATCGCTCGGCGACGCGCCCTTCGGGCCTTCGCTCGACCTTCGGTCTCGCGCGCCTCGCTCATTCGCTCGGAAACAGGTCGCTTGCGGCGCCGGGCACGGGTGGGGCCAGGCCGAAGTGCCGGTAGGACAGGGCGGTGGCGATGCGGCCGCGCGCCGTGCGCTGCAGGTAGCCCTGCTGGATCAGGAAAGGCTCCAGCACGTCCTCGATCGTGTCGCGCTCCTCGCCGATGGCCGCCGCGAGGTTGTCCACCCCGACGGGACCGCCGTCGAATTTCGACAGCACCGTCTGGATCAACTTGCGGTCCATGACGTCGAGGCCGGAGCCGTCGACGTCGAGCATCGACAGTGCCGCGTCGGCCACCGTGCGCGTAATCTCGCCTTGCGCCTTCACTTCCGCGAAATCGCGCACGCGCCGCAACAGGCGGTTGACGATGCGCGGCGTGCCGCGGGAACGGCGCGCGATCTCGAGCGCGCCGTCGGGATCGAGGACGATGTTGAGCAGCGCGGCCGAGCGCTTCACGATGCGCGTCAGTTCCTCCGCCGTGTAGAACTCGAGGCGCGCGACGATGCCGAACCGGTCGCGCAGCGGATTGGTAAGCATGCCCGCGCGCGTCGTGGCACCGATCAGCGTGAACGGCGGCAGGTCGAGCTTCACGCTGCGCGCCGCCGGGCCCTCGCCGATCATGATGTCGATCTGGAAATCTTCGAGCGCCGGATACAGGATCTCCTCGACGATCGGCGACAGCCGGTGGATCTCGTCGATGAACAGGACGTCGCGCGGCTCGAGGTTGGTCAAAAGCGCCGCGAGATCGCCGGGGCGCTCCAGCACGGGGCCCGACGTCTGCCGCAGGTTGACGCCCAGCTCGTGCGCGATGATGTGCGACAGCGTCGTCTTGCCCAGCCCCGGCGGCCCGAACAGCAGCACGTGGTCCAGCGCCTCGTTGCGCTTGCGCGTCGCCTCGATGAAGATCGACAGCTGCTCGCGGATCTTTTCCTGGCCGACGTACTCCGCGAGGCCGCGCGGGCGCAGCGCCCGCTCGATGGCCTCTTCGTGCGCACCGGCTACCTTGGCGCCGATCACGCGATTGAGTTCGTCGTTCTCGATCATGCGGCTATTGTACGGTCATGCCTTCGCCAGGAGCTTCAGCGCCTGCCTTATGCCGTCGCCCACCGTCAGGCCGTCCGGCAGTTTCTTGACGACGGCGACGGCCTCCCTGTCGCTGTAGCCCAGCGCGAGCAGCGCGTGGAGGATGTCGCTCGAGGCCGGCGGCGCGCGGTAGACGCCGACCGTGGCGGTGAGGTCCGCGCCGAGCTTGTCCTTGAGTTCGAGGAGCAGGCGCTCCGCGGTCTTCTTGCCGATGCCCGGGATCTTGGTGAGCCGGCCGGTCTCCTGCATCGTCACCGCTTGCGCGAGTTCCGCGACCGAAAGGCCGGACAGCACCGACAGCGCCGTGCGCGCGCCGACGCCGCTGATCTTGAGCAGTTGCCGGAATGCGCGGCGTTCGCTGTCGCTGCCGAAGCCGAACAGCAGGTGCGCGTCCTCGCGGACGACGAGATGCGTGAACAGCGTCACGCGCTCGCCGGTTGCCGGCAGGTTGTAGAACGTGCTCATCGGCACGTCGACCTCGTAGGCCACGCCCTGGACATCGAGCAGGAGTTGCGGGGGGTTCTTTTCCAGCAGGATGCCGGATAGGCGGCCGATCATGATCCGGGATTATGGCATGGGGCGCACGGCGTCGCAGTGCGGAGCTGGCCCACCGCTACGGGCTCAGCTGCCGCCATACCTGTCGTCGAGTGCGTGTTTCGCCGCGCAGCGGGCAGTCAACACACGACTACCCGCTGCGCGACGCACGCACCGCGCGGACGGCGGCAGATTCGCCCGTAGCGGTGGGCCCGCTCCGCGCCGAGATGGCGCCCGTCGCGTTCGCGCGGCGCGTCGAATCGCAGTGGTGGGTCCCATGCCATTGCCCGTCGGTCGCGCCGGCCGTCGCGGGTGGCGCGGCAAGCGAAGTCGTGTGTTGACGAGCGCCGCCGTGCCGGGAACCCGCAGGCCGGTGGTTGCGATCGCCGGACAATGGCATGGGACCCACCACTGCGATGAACGGAACGTCAGAAAGGAAGCAGCGCCAGATATTCGCGCACGTCGTGCAGCGACGGCAGCACCAGCGGGTCGTGTTCGAGCAGCGCGCGCGATGGCGCCGACTGGTCGGGCACCATGATCGGCATCATCCCCGCGGTCAGCGCCGCGCGCATTCCCGGTTCGGAATCCTCGAGCACCACGCAATCGGCAGCCGCCACGTCGAGCCGCGTCGCGGCGGCAAGAAAGATGTCGGGCGCCGGCTTGCCGAACTCGACCTCGTTGCCGCCGACGAGCACCGCGAAGCGGTCGAGCAGACCCTGCTGCGCGAGGTGCGCTTCGGCCCGGTCCCGGCGCGTGGACGTTGCGACGGCCCGCGGCACTTCCTCCCGCTCCAGCCAGGCGAGGAGGTCGCCCAAGCCGCGCTTTTGCGCGATGCCTTCGCGCGCGACGATCGCGTCGAACGCAACCAGGCACGCGGCCGTCAGTTGCTCGGCCGGATACGATGGACCGTAGTGCTCGCGCAGGAACGCGCGCGTGTCGCGGTAGTTCCGCCCGATCATCAATGGAATCAGGTCGACGTCGAATTCGATACCGGTCATCGCCGCCGCATCGCGCCAGGTTCGCGGTCCCAGCACTTCCGTGTCGAGCATCAGCCCGTCCATGTCGAAGATCACGGCGACGGGACGCCGAGCCGGACGGCGCGCCTTCACCGGGCGAGCCGTCCTCGGCGCATCGTGCCGCCGCCGCCGCGCAGCGCGCCGATGCCGACAGTACCGTGCGCGTGGCAGATCGCGCAGGCGAGCGCGTCGGCCGCGTCCGGCGACGGCGCGCCCGGCAGCCGCAACAGGCGCCGCACCATTTCCTGCACCTGAGTCTTGTCCGCGCGCCCTTTGCCGACCACCGCCTGCTTGACCTGGCCCGCCGTGTACTCATGCACGGGCAAGCCGGCCAGCACGGCCGCCGCGATGGCGGCGCCGCGCGCCTGGCCCAGCAGCAAAGTCGAGCTCGGGTTGATGTTCACGAAGACCTTTTCCACGGCCACTTCGCCGGGCGCTTCCTCTGCGATGACGTGCGCCAGGTCGCGGGCGATGATGCCGAGGCGCACCGCCAGGCTGTCGCCGCTGGCGCGAATGCAGCCGCTGGTGACGTAGACGAGCGAGTTTCCCTGCTGGACGATGATGCCGAAACCGGTGACGCGCAGTCCCGGGTCGATGCCGAGGATGCGACGCGAGATCGTGACCGCGGCCACGCGGACGACTTCTACGTCTCTTCGAGCAGCGCCGACGTGTAGACCTCCTGCACGTCGTCGAGCGACTCGAGCGCATCGAGGAGCCTTTGCATCTTCGCGGCGTCCTCGCCCTTCATCTCGATCTCGGTCGCCGGCTTCATCGTGACTTCGGCAAATTCGGCCTTGAAGCCCGCTTTGGCCAGCGCGTCCTTCACCGCAACGAAATCGTACGGACCGGTGAGCACTTCGATACTGCCATCGTCGTTGGCGACGACGTCGAAGGCGCCCGCGTCGAGCGCCGCCTCCATCAGCTTGTCCTCGTTGGTGCCCGGCGCGAACAGGATTTGGCCGCAATGCTTGAACAGGAATGCGACCGAGCCGTCGGTGCCGAGATTGCCGCCGTACTTCGAGAATGCATGCCGGACGTCGGCGACCGTGCGCGTCCGGTTGTCGGTCATGCAGTCGACGATCACGGCGGCGCCGTTGATGCCGTAGCCTTCGTAGCGAATCTCTTCGTAGTCGACACCCTCGAGGCCGCCCGATCCACGCTTGATGGCGCGCTCGATTGTGTCCTTGGGCATGTTCTGGCTGTACGCCTTGTCGACAGCGAGACGCAGCCGCGGGTTCATCGAGACGTCACCGCCGCCCATTCGCGCCGCGACGGTGATCTCCCGGATGAGGCGCGTGAAGATCTTGCCGCGCTTGGCGTCGGTCGCGGCCTTCTTGTGCTTGATGTTCGCCCATTTGCTGTGGCCGGCCATGATGTTCCGCGGTTGCCCGCGCGCGTTTCCGAATCGAATGGCGAATTATAGCTTGGGCGCATTCTCGGGGAGCAGCCCCTGCTGCGCGAGAAACTGCTGCAGCACCTTGAGGCGCACGTCGGCGTCGTTGATCTCGAGCATGCTCTGCTTGATGGTGAGAGGCAGCGGCAGCAATTCCGCGAGCCGGTAGCCTATCCACGACGCGTCGCCATAATCGAGTTCGGCCGGAAAGTTCTGCGGCCCGACGCGGCTCGCGATCAGTTCGAGGAGGCTGGCGAGCGGTGCATACGATTCGGCGAGCGGCAATCGCGGCTCCACGGGGATGGACGTCACGCTCCCCATGATGAGTCCCGAAGCCTCGATCGTGTGGCTTTGCACCTGGAAGCGCGCCTCGCCACGGGTGGCGACATGGAGGATGCCGACTTGCGGCATGTCGAAGTCGACGATGCGCGCCGCCGTGCCGACCTTGGTGAATTCGGGGGGCGCGCCGTGCGCCGTGGCGACCTCTTCGCCGTGCGTGATGAGGCACACTCCGAACGGCTCGCCGCCCTTGAGGCACGACTTCGCCATGTCGATGTAGCGCTGCTCGAAAATCTTGAGCGGCAGCAAGCCGCCGGGAAACAGCACCGTCGACAGCGGGAACAGCGGCAGTGTGTACGGCTGCCGCGTCGCGGCCGCGTGGACGAAGGGCCACATCACACGGTTCGCTTCGCGGGAGCGGGTGCCAGCGCGATCCTCTCCCCAGCGCGGCACGAGATCGTGCGCCACGTGCAGCTGGTCCAGCACGCGCGCGACGACGAAGTCGACCAGGTCGGCGACGCTCTGCGGCCGCATGTAGAAGCCCGGCGCCGGGGGCACGATCACCGCGCCCGCGTGGGCCAGCTTCAGCATGTTGTCGAGATGGATCGCGGATAGCGGCGTTTCGCGCGGAACCAGAACCAGCGGACGGCGCTCCTTCAGCATGACGTCGGCGGCGCGCTCGATCAGGTTGTCGGCCAGACCGTGCGCGATCGCCGCCAGCGTGCCCATCGTGCACGGACAGACGGCCATCGCATCGGCCGGATTGGAGCCGGAAGCCACCGGGGACAGCCAGTCGTCGCGCGCGAAGACGACGATCTGGCCCTCGCGCGCGCCGTAGCGCTCGCTGAACAGACGCGCCGCCTCGCGCGGCTGCGCGGGCAGCGTGAGGTCGCACTCCTGCTTGGCCACGACCTGCGCTGCGGCGGAATACAGCAGGTACACGCGGCATTGCGCCGCGACGAGGCATTCGAGCAGGCGCAGCCCATAGGGCATCCCGGAAGCGCCGGTGAATGCCAGCGTGACGGTTCGTGGGGCGATCATCGGTCGATTGTAGCGCCGGCCGGGTCGCCCGCGCCGCTCTAGGGCGCGGACTCGGTCGGCAATTCGCGGTGGCGGGTCAGCACCTGGTAGCGCGGCGAAAAGGCCCGCGCGAGGCGCTCGACAAGATAGACCGACCGGTGGCGGCCGCCGGTGCAGCCGATCGCGACGGTCAGGTAGTTGCGGTTGTCGCGCGCGTAGTCGGGCAGCCAGCTCGCGACGAAGTGGTAGATGTCGCCGTACATGCGCTCGACTTCGGGAAACGCTTCGAGGAAATCCACGACGGGAGCGTCGCGGCCGGTCAGCGGCGCGAGTTGCGGCTCGTAGTGCGGATTGGGCAGGCAGCGGACGTCGAACACGAGATCGGCGTCCAGCGGCACGCCGTGCTTGAAGCCGAACGACTCGAACAGCAGCGTGAGCTTCGACGGATCGACCGAGATGAAGTCCTTGATCCAGCCGCGCAGCGCGGCGGCGGAAAGGTCGCTCGTGTCGAACGCGAAGCCCAGTTCGCGCGCTTCGGCGAGCAGCGCGCGCTCGTAGTCGATCGCCTCGGTCAGCGTGCGTTCGTTGCTCGAGAACGGATGCCGGCGGCGGGTTTCGGAAAAGCGCTTGACCAGCGTGTCGGTCTTGGCGTCGAGGTAGAGGAAGCGCACGGTCCAGCCGGCGCGCTTGGCGGCGTCGATCGCATCGGCGAGGCCGGGCAGGCCCGGTCCGGTCTTGACGTCGAGCGCGACGGCGACGCGCTGCTGTCCGCTTTGCGCGAGGTACGCCGCGGTTTGCGGCGAGCAGCGACGGCGGCAGGTTGTTGATCGCGTAGTAGCCGGAGTCTTCGAGCGCCGCGAGCGCGACGCTCTTGCCGGAACCGGAAACCCCGCCGATCAGCAGCAGGTCCATGGGGCGTGTCGCGCCTAGTCCCCGTCTTCCATCAGCTTCTGCTGCCGCTCGATGAATTCCTTCGTGCTGTCGATGCCGCGCTGGTTCAGCACGAAGTTGCGCACGGCGGCCTCGACCAGCACGGCGAGGTTGCGGCCCGCGGCGACGGGGATCGTCACCTTGCGGATCGGCACCGACAGCACGTCCTGGTACGTGGCGTTGACCTGCAGCCGGTCGAGTTCGGTGAACGCCTCGTGGCCGTGGTCTTCCAGGTGGACGAGCAGCTTCAGCAGCTTGCGCGGGCGCACCGCCGTTTCGCCGAAGATCGTGCGGATGTTGAGGACGCCGATGCCGCGCACTTCGAGGAAGTCGCGCAGCACCGCCGGGCAGCGGCCCTCGATCGTGTCGGGCGAAATGCGGAACAGCTCGACGATGTCGTCGGCGACGAGTCCGTTGCCGCGCGAGATGAGTTCGAGCGCCAGTTCGCTCTTGCCGATCGCCGACGCGCCGGTGATCAGCACGCCCATCTCCAGCACGTCGAGGAACACGCCGTGCAGCGTCGTCGATTCGGCGAGCACTCGCGCCAGGTAGATCCGGAACACGTCGACGATGTGCGGCGACGGCTGCGACGACGTGAAGATCGCGATGTGGTGCGCGTTGCAGTGATCGAGCAGGTGCTGCGGCATCGGCTCGCCGTTGGCGACGACGATGGCCACGAGCTCGGTCGTGAACAGGCGGTTGAGCGAACGCTGCAACTCGTCCTCGGGCAGCGCGCGCAGGTAGGCGGCCTCCGCCGCGCCCAGGATCTGGATGCGGAACGGATGGATGAAATTCATGTGGCCGACCTGGCCGACGGTCGGCTTCAGCGCCGAATCGCCCGTCAGCACGCGGCTGCCGCCCTGCTTGCCGCCGTGCCAGATGAGGCCCAGCCGCTCGCGGTTGTCGGCGAACAGGCGCTCGACGCTCACCTGCCGAATCGCCGCGTCGCTCATCATGGCGACTGCCAGTCCCGAAACAATGCCGCGAGTTCGCCGGCGCTGGTCGCGGCAGCCAGCTTGTCGCGAAACGTGCGCTCCGAGAACATCTGCGCCAGTTCCGACAGCAGTTGCAGGTGCAGGTCGGTCGCCTGCTCGGGCACCAGCAGCACGAAGACCTGCGACACCGGCTTGCCGTCGGGTGCGTCGAAGGGAATGGCGGTCTTCAGGCGCGCAAAGGCGCCGCGCGCCTCCTTCAAGCCCCGGATGCGCCCGTGCGGAATGGCGATGCCCTGGCCCAGGCCGGTCGAGCCCAGTTTTTCGCGCGCGGCCAGGCTGCCGGCGATGGTGTCGGCATCCAGCGCGCCGTTGGCGGCGAACAGCTCGCCGGCAGCCTCGAACAGGCGCGGCTTCGTCGCCACGTCGAGGTCCAGCGCGATGTTGGCGGCGGGCAGCAGTTCGGCGATCTGGTTCATCGGACGGGCGAAGCGCGCAGCTTGGAGGGGGCTTTTCGATTCAGTCGGCCGGTCCGGGTCCCGGCTCCGGTGCCGGGAGCGCGCGTTCGATCGTTCCGCGGTCCGTGCGGTGATCAGAGAGCTTTTCCTTGTACTTCACAACTTGCCGGTCGAGCTTGTCGGCGAGGCAATCGATGGCCGCGTACATGTCGGGCTCGGTCGATTCGGCGTGGATGTCCTTGCCCCGCACGTGCACGTTCGCCTCGACCTTCTGTCGCAGCTTGTCCACCGACAGCACCACGTTCACGTCGATCACATGATCGAAGTGTCGCGTCACGCGGTCCAGTTTCGCCACCACATAGGCGCGGATCGCGGGCGTGATTTCCAGGTGAACGCCGGTGAGGTTCAAATTCATCAAGCTCTCCTTTGAGGCCTTTCCGCTTGGACTGCTGCAAATGCGCTTGGGTTCGCTAGAGGACCTTGCGCAGGTTGACGGGAGGAATCGCCAGCGCCTCCCGGTACTTGGCGATGGTACGCCGAGCGACAATGATGCCCTGTTCGCCCAGCAGATCGGCAATCCGGCTGTCGGTCAGCGGCGATTTCGGGTTCTCGGCCGCGATCAGCTGCTTGATCAGCGCACGGATGGCGGTGGCCGAGGCCGCGCCGCCGGTGTCGGTGGCAACGTGGCTGCCGAAGAAATACTTGAGTTCGAACGTGCCGCGCGGCGTGAGCATGTACTTCTGCGTGGTGACGCGCGAAATGGTCGACTCGTGCAGCGTCAGCATGTCGGCGATCTCGCGCAGCACCATCGGCCGCATCGCGACCTCGCCGTGCTCGAAGAATCGGCGCTGCCGCTCGACGATGGCCTGGGCCACGCGCAGGATCGTCTCGAAGCGCTGCTGCACGTTGCGGATCAGCCACTTCGCTTCCTGCAGCTGCGCCGCGAGCTGCTGGTTCGACGATTCGCGGTTGCGCGTGAGGATGTCGGCGTAGATGCGGTTGAGGCGCAGCTTGGGCATCGCGGCTTCGTTGAGCGACGCCGCCCACTGGCCGCGGATCTTGCGCACGATCACGTCGGGGACGACGTAGTTCGCCTCGTCCTTGGCGAACGCGGCGCCCGGGCGCGGGCTCAAGCTGCGGATCAGCTCCCGCATCGCCTTGACGCACGCGTCGTCGCAATGCAGCACGCGCTTCAATTTCGTGAAGTCGCGGCTGGCGAGCAGCGGCAGGTGGCCTTCGACGATCTTCAGCGCCTCGGCGCGAAACGGCGTCGACGCGGGCAGCAGCTTCAGTTGCAGCGCCAGGCATTCGGCCGGATTGCGCGCGCCAACGCCGGCGGGCTCGAAGCTTTGCAGGTACTTGAGGCCGATCATCAGTTCTTCGGGCTCGAGCGCGTCGTGCTCGGAGAACATGTCCGCGATTTCCTCGAGCGACGACGCGAGATAGCCGTCGTCGTCGAGCGCATCGATCAGCGCGGCGACGACCTGCCGGTCGCGCAGCGGCAGGTTGAGCAGCGCGAGCTGGCCCATCAGGTGGTCGCGCAGCGAGCTGCTCGCGACCTGCTGCGGCGAGAAATCGTCGTCTTCGTTGGAACTGCCGCTGCCGCCGCCCCAGTCGCCGTCGGTGCCGCCGCCGCCGTAGTCGGAGAAATCGGTGACGTCCGGAAGGTCGTCGCGCGTGGGCGCGGCATCGGCGCCCTGCATGCCGTCGCCATCACCGTCGCTGTCGCCTTCGTCGCGCGTGACGCGTTCGCTGGTAACGGGACCCGGCGCCGTTCCCGCCAGCGGGAATTCCTGCGGCGGCGCGTCGTCGTCGCCGTCCTCGCGCTCGAGCAGCGGATTTTCCTGCAGCATCCGGTCGACTTCGGCGTTGAGTTCGAGCGTCGACAGTTGCAGCAGCCGGATCGACTGCTGCAACTGCGGAGTCAGCGTCAGATGCTGCGTGAGCTTGAGCTGGAGCGTCTGCTTCATTGCGCCTTGGTGCTCAATTCATAGCCGGAAGTGTTCGCCCAGGTAGACCTTGCGGACGTCCTCATTATAGACAATCTCGCCCGGCGCGCCCGAGGCCAGCACCCGGCCCTCGTTGATGATGTACGCGCGGTCGCAGATGCCCAGCGTCTCGCGGACGTTGTGGTCGGTGATGAGCACGCCGATGCCGCGCTCCTTGAGGAAGCCGATGATCTTCTGGATGTCGAGCACGGCGATCGGGTCCACGCCCGCGAACGGCTCGTCCAGCAGGATGAACCGGGGGCGCGTGGCGAGCGCGCGGGCGATCTCGCAGCGCCGCCGCTCGCCGCCGGACAGCGAGATGGCCGGCGCCTCGGCCAGGTGCGAGATCGACAGGTCCTCCAGCAGCGCGTCGAGGCGGTTGGACAGCGTGTCGGCATCGAGGTCCTGCAACTCGAGGATGGCGCGCACGTTCTCGGCGACGGTGAGCTTGCGGAAGATCGATGCTTCCTGCGGCAGGTAGGACAGGCCGCGGCGCGCGCGACGGTGGATCGGCAGGCGCGACAGGTTCTCGCCGTCCAGCTCGATGCGGCCGCCGTCGGCGGCGATCAGCCCGACGATCATGTAGAAGCACGTGGTCTTGCCGGCGCCGTTGGGGCCGAGCAGCCCGACGACCTCGCCGCTGGCGACGTCGAGCGACACGTCGTGGACGACCGTGCGCGCCTTGTAGCGCTTGCGCAGATGAGCCGCCGACAGCTTGCTCATTTCGCGGGCGCCAAGTCTCCGGACGGCGTGAGCGACAGTGGCGCGGCGGCTTTCGCGGTCGCGCCCTTGTCTTTCGCGGGGTCGGCCTTCGGGGCGGCGGCGAGTCCTTCGGCGGCGGCCAGTCCTTGGCGGCCGGCTTGTCCGCCTTGTCGTCGCTCTTGGGCTGGAACGTGCCGCGCACGCGCGCGCCCAGCGGCGTGTCGCCGGGCGCCGGCGGCCTGGCGTCGGGGCGGCCCTCGGCCGAGAATATTTCGGTCGCCGCGCTGTAGGAGATGTAGTTGCTGCGAATTTCGTCGCCGGTCTTCTTGAGGAGCGCGTTGTCGAAGAGTTCTATGAAGCGCTTTGCGCCGTCGTAGACGATGCGCTGCGCGTAGCCTTCGTAGTAGTCGTCGGCGCCATCGCGCTTTTCGCGAAAGCGAACCGGGTTGCCATAGGCAGTCGCCGACAGCGAGTTGTCCGCGTTCTGCTTGAACGTGATGCGGTCGGCCTGGATGGTCATCGTGCCCTGCGTGATGATGACGTGGCCGACGAGTTCGCCTTCCTTGGTCTGGTTGTTACCGCCACCCGTGTCGCCCTGGAAGTCGATCGGCTTGTCGCGGTCCGCCTTTTCCGCGTGCAGGGACGTCGCGCAGCAAAGGGCGAAGCAGAGCACCATGCGCGGGAGCGGCGATGGCAATGTGCGACGCATGGGGCTGCGGGCGCGGAAGGACGCGGTGCTCGTCATCGGCTATTTCCTGGGTTCCATCCGTCCGCTGACGTGGGACTTGAACTTGATCGTGCCGGCCCTGCTGTCGGCCTCCATCCCCGTCGCATTGATTATCCCACGCGAGTCGGCGATCGTCACCGGCTTGTCCGTGGTCGCTCGGTCCACGTTGGGCAACACGTGCAGGTATTCGGTGGTCAGCGTGAGCGGCCCGGATGCCGGTTCGCTGGCCGTGGCGGGCGTGGCCTCGCGTATCGCGCGCACGTTGCCCTTGAAATAGACGTTCTCGCGATCGCCGGTGAGTGTCGCCTGGTTGGCCGTGACGCGCACCGGTGGCTTGCCGGCGCGCGTTTCCGCGAGCGCGATGTCGCTGAAATCGGTGGTCTGGTCGTCGGCGAAGTGCTCGGCGCGGCGCGCCGACAACATTTGCAGCGGATGGCCTTCCGGGTCCAGCTTCAGGACGCGCACGCCTTCCGCGAAGATGTCAGGGTCGTGCCGCGCGGAGCCGTCGACGCGCGGAGGCGGCGGCTGCACCTGCGCGTCGAGCCACTACGTGAGCGCGGCCAGGCCGCCCAGCAGCAGCACCGGCGACCACGCGGTCGCGCGGTCGATCCAGCTGCGGGTGGGACGATTGTCGGCCATTGTCGGGAAGTTCCTACGCGGCTCGCGGCGGCGGGATGGATTGGTCGAGGTGCCGCCCCTGTGCGGCGAGGATGAAGTCGGCCAATTCGCGCACCGCGCCTGCGCCGCCGTCGCGCGCGGTGACGTAATGCGCGTGCTCGCGCACCGCCGCAGGCGCATGCGGCACGGTGATCGCAAAGCCGCACGCGTGGAATATCGCCAGGTCGGGCAGGTCGTCGCCGATGTGCGCGCAATCCGCCGCCGCCAATCCGAGCTGCGCGCGCAGCGCGTCCCACGGCGCGTATTTTTCCGATGCGCCCAGCACGACGTGCGCGACGTTGAGGCGGCGTGCGCGGTGCGTCACCGCCGGTGCGGAGCTGCCGGTGATCCATGCGACGGTGATCCCGGCGCGCTGCAGGAGCCCGATGCCGACGCCATCGAGCGCCGAGAACGCCTTGGTCTCGTGGCCGTGGTCGTCGACGTAGATGCGGCCATCGGTCAGCACGCCGTCGACGTCGCAGGTCAGCAGGCGCACGCGGCGGGCGCGGACCAGCGCATCGGTGGGCATCAGACGATCCTCGCGCGGAAGAGGTCGTGCAGGTGCAGCGCGCCGACCAGCCGGTGTTCGCCGTCGACGACGAGCAGCTGCGACACCTTGGGCGGCGATTCCATCACGTCGACGCAATCGATGGCCAGGGTTTCCGCGGCGATTGTGCGCGGCGTCCGCGTCATCACGTCGGCGACGCGGGCGGCGGCGACATCGCGCACGCGGTCGAGGCAGCGGCGCAGGTCGCCGTCGGTGAATATGCCGGCGACGCGACCGTCGGCGTCGACGATGGCGGTCATGCCCATGCCCTTGCGGCTCATTTCGACGATCGCGTCCGCCCAGCGTCGCGGCGAGCCTGGTCACCGGCAGCGCGCCGCCGGTGCGCATGACGTCGGAGACACGCGTCAGCAGGCGCCGTCCCAGCGCGCCGCCGGGATGCGAGCGCGCGAAGTCCTCGGCCGAGAAGCCGCGCGCGTCGAGCAGCGCCAGCGCCAGCGCGTCGCCCAACGCGAGCGCGGCGGTCGTGCTCGCCGTTGGCGCGAGTCCGAGCGGACAGGCCTCGGTGTCGACGGCCGCGTCGAGGTGCACGTCGGCGGCCTGCGCCAGCGAGCTCTGCTCGTTGCCGGTCAGGCGATGAGTCGCGCGCCCTCGCGCTTCAAGTGCGGCGTCAGCGCGACCAGCTCGTCGGTTTCGCCGGAATTCGACAGCATCAGGACGATATCGTCCGGCGTGATCATGCCGAGGTCGCCGTGCGACGCGTCGGCCGGATGGACGAAGAACGCGGGCGTTCCGGTGGACGCGAGCGTGGCGGCCAGCTTGCGGCCGATGTGGCCCGACTTGCCGATGCCCGAGACGACGACGCGGCCGCGGCAGTTGAGCATCAGGTCGACGGCGGCCACGAACGGCGCGCCGATGCGCGCGGACAGCGCCATGATCGCGCGGGATTCGGTCGCGAGCACGTCGCGGGCAAGCGAAAGCACCCGCGCCGGATCGACGGCGAGCTTGGCCGGCTCCGCATGCGGGTCATTTCGCGCGTTCATCGGACAAGTATAGCTTTCCGCCCGAATGAGGTGCTCGGGGTGGGTTTTCTCCCTTGCTCTTGATGCACGAACGGCGCCGGGCCGCCCCAAGCCGTTCGTGGTAATTTCGGGATGGCCCCGTCGCAAAGTATCGTGCGAGCCGCGGCGCGGCTCGCAACACACGGCGCCGAACTCAATGCAATCAACGCTACAGCTCATTCTCGTATTGCTCGCCGCGGCGGTGTGCGTCGTCGTGGTGTGCCGCCTCGTGCGGCTGCCGGCGATCCTGGGTTATCTGATCGTCGGCATCGCTGTCGGCCCGCACGCGCTGGGCTGGGTGCCCGACGACACGGACACGCGGCAGCTCGCCGATTTCGGCATCGTGTTCCTGATGTTCTCGATCGGGCTGGAGTTCAGCCTGCCGCACCTTCGCGCGATGCGTCGCGCGGTGTTCGGTCTGGGGCTGGCGCAGGTCACGATCACCACCGCGGCGGCAATGCTCGGCCTTCACTTGCTGGGCTACGGCTGGAAGCCGGGGCTCGTGCTGGGCGGCGCGCTGGCGATGAGCTCGACGGCCATCGTGTCCAAGATGCTCGCCGAACGGATGGAACTGGGTACGCCGCACGGTCGCGACATCATGGGCATCCTGCTGTTCCAGGACCTGGCGGTCGTTGCGTTCCTCATCATCATTCCGTCGCTGGGCGGCGCGCCGGCCGACATCATGCAGGACTTGGGGCTGGCGTTCGTCAAGGCCGCCGTGGCGCTGACGCTCATACTCTACTTCGGCCAGAAGCCGATGCGCATGTGGTTCCACTTGGTCGCGCGGCAGCGCTCGTCCGAATTGTTCGTGCTGAACGTGCTGCTGGTCACGCTCGGCTTAGGCGGCCTGACCGAACTGCTGGGGCTGTCGCTCGCGCTGGGCGCCTTCCTCGCCGGCATGCTGATCGCGGAAACCGAATACCGCTACCAGGTCGAAGAGGACATCAAGCCGTTTCGCGACGTGCTGCTCGGCCTCTTCTTCGTCACCGTCGGCATGGTGCTCGATCTCCATGTCGTGTTCGCAAACATCGGCCTCGTGGTCGTGCTGCTGCTGGTCCCGGTGTTCGCCAAGTTCGCGCTGATCGTCGTGCTGTCTCGGCTCTTCGGGTCGCCGCTGTCGATGGCGCTGCGCACGGGCTTCTATCTCGCGCAGGCCGGTGAACTCGCGCTCGTGATGCTGGCGCTGGCGACGCAAAACTCGCTGATTCCGAAGGAGCTGACGCAGCCGGTGCTTGCCGCGATGATCCTGTCGATGCTGCTGTCGCCGCTCATCATCCAGTTCGCCGAGCCGATCGTGCGCAGGCTGACCGCCAACGACTGGCTGGCGCGCGCTGCGCAGGTGACGCAGATCGCGGCGAAGACGATGTCCCGGCAGGATCACGTCATCGTCTGCGGCTACGGACGCAGCGGCCAGAATCTCGCGCGGCTGCTCGAAGCCGAGGACATTCCCTATATCGCGCTCGACTCGGATCCGGAGCGCGTGCGCGAGGCGGCCGCCGACGGCGGCACCGTCGTCTACGGCGACGCGAGCCGGCGCGAGGCGCTGACGTCGGGCGGGCTCGCCAAGGCCAAGGCGCTCGCGATCACGTTCGCCGACACGCGCTCGGCGCTCAAGATTCTCCACCTCGTGCAGGAGCTGCGCCCGGAATTGCCGGTGATCGTGCGCACCGTCGACGACGGCGAGCTGGATAGATTGATGGACGCCGGCGCGACCGAGGTCGTGCCAGAGGTGCTCGAAGGCAGCCTCATGCTGGCGTCGCATTCGCTGCTGCTGCTCGGCGTGCCGCTCAATCGCGTGCTGAAGCGCATCCGGACGATTCGCGAAGAGCGCTACGGTCTCTTTCGCGGCTTCTTTCATGGCGCGACCGACACCGCCGATGCCGCCGACAACCTGCAGCCGCGGCTGCATTCGGTCGTGCTGCCGCCGCGCGCCCGCGCCGTCGGTCGGACGCTGGGCGAGCTCGAAATCGGCGATCTGGTCGAGGTGACCGGCGTGCGGCGGCGCGGCGTGCGCTCGCAGCGGCCCGAGGACGACTGGCGCTTCGAGGCAGGCGACGTCGTCGTGCTGCTGGGCAGGCCGGAGAGCCTCGATCTCGCCGAGCAGCGCCTCCTCAAGCGCTGACGAGCGACCTCGGGTCGCCTGCTGTCCAACTCGTAAATGACCGCGAGTCATTGCGGCCGCCGCAACGCAAAGGCTACAATCGGCGTCCCCCATTGTCCTGGACCCTTCGCGTGACCGACGCAGCACGACCCTCCGCCGCCGCGCCCGCCTTTCCTACCGAGAACGCCGTCGAGCTAGCCGGCGTGACGTACGGCTACGACCCGCGTCGACCGGTGCTGCGCGGCATCGACATGACGATCCCGCGCGGCAAGGTCGTCGCGATCATGGGCGGCTCGGGCTGCGGCAAGACCACGATCCTGCGGCTCATCGGCGGCCAGTTGCAGCCCGCAGACCGGGCGTGTGCTGGTCGCGGGCCAGTCGGTGCCGGACCTGGACCGCGACGCGCTGTTCGCGATGCGGCGCAAGATCGGCATGCTGTTCCAGTTCGGTGCGCTGTTCACCGACCTGTCCGTGTTCGAGAACATCGCGTTCCCGCTGCGCGAGCACACGAACCTGCCCGACGAACTTGTCCACGACCTGGTGCTGATGAAGCTCAACGCGGTCGGATTGCGCGGCACCGCGCAGTTGCGGCCGTCGGAGTTGTCGGGCGGCATGGCGCGGCGCGTGGCGCTCGCTCGCGCCATCGCGCTCGACCCGATGCTCGTGCTCTACGACGAGCCGTTCGCCGGACTCGACCCCATCTCGCTCGGCGTCGTCGGACAGCTGATCCGCGAATTGAACGATGCGCTGGGCATCACGTCCATCGTCGTCACGCACGACGTCTACGAATCGCTGAAGATCGTCGACTACCTCTACTTCGTGTCCGAGGGTCGGATCATCGCGCAGGGAACGCCCGCCGAAGTGCAGGCGTCGGCGGACCCGTTCGTGCGCCAGTTCGTCGACGGCGCGGTCGACGGTCCGGTGCCGTTCCACTATCCGGCGCCCGCGCTACGTCGAGGAGCTCTCCGCCCATGCCGGCTGACGCGATCGCGAACGGACTGCGCCGCGTCGGCGCCGGCGCGATCAGCCGCCATCTCGCGCTTGGGCTACTCGGCGCGCTTCTTCGTCGTCGTGCTGATCCACTCGCCGGACGCGTTCCGGCGCCTCCGTCTGACGCTGCGCGAGATCTATTTCGCCGGCGTGCTGTCGCTCGTCATCATCATGGTCTCGGGGCTGTTCGTCGGCATGGTGCTGGGCCTGCAGGGCTACGACACGCTGAACAAGTATGGCGCCGGCGATTCGCTCGGCATCTTCGTCGGCCTGTCGCTCGTGCGGGAACTCGGACCGGTCGTCGCCGGTCTGCTGTTCGCGAGCCGCGCGGGAAGCGCGATCACGGCGGAGATCGGCCTCATGAAGACGACCGAGCAGCTCGACCGCGATGGAGATGATGGCGGTGGATCCGCTCGCGCGCATCGTCGCGCCGCGCTTCTGGGGCGGCGTCATTTCGATGCCGCTGCTGGCGGCGCTGTTCTCGGTGATGGGCGTCTTCGGCGCCTACATCGTCGGCGTCCGGCTGATCGGCGTCGACAACGGCACGTTCTGGGGCAACATGCAGGCCGCCATCGATTTCTGGCCGGACATCACCAACGGCATCATCAAGAGCGTCGTGTTCGGCATCGCGGTCAGCCTGATCGCCGTGTTCGAAGGCTACGACGCGAAGCCGACGGCCGAAGGCGTGTCGTCGGCGACGACGCGCACGGTCGTCGAGGCGTCGCTCGCGATCCTCGCGCTCGACTTCATTCTCACCGTGTTCATGTTCAGGGGAATAGGCGTATGAATCGCACGACGATCGACCTGTGGGTCGGCATTTTCGTCACGATCGGCCTGGCCGCCATCGTGTTCCTGGCGCTCAAGGTCGGCAACCTGACGTCGCTCAACACCGTGCCGAGCTATCGGCTGGAGGCGCGCTTCGACAACATCGGCGGCCTGAAGCTGCGCGCGCCGGTCAAGGCCGCGGGCGTCGTCGTCGGCCGCGTCGACGCGCATCCGGCTCGACCCGAAGACCTACGAGGCGGTCGTCGGGCTCAAGATCGACAACGGCTACCAGTTCACCAAGGACTCGATCGCGTCGATCCTGACGTCGGGACTGCTGGGCGAGGTCTACATCGGCCTCGACGCCGGCGGCGACACGGTGATGCTGGCCGACGGCGCGACGATCGCCAAGACCCAGTCGGCCGTCGTGCTGGAGAAGCTGATCGGCCAGTTCCTGTTCGACAAGGCGAGCAGCGGGGGCGGCAAGTGAGCCTGCGTGCTGCGATCGCCCTGCTGGCGGCGCTGCTCCTGTCCGCGTGCGCGAGCGCGCCCGGCCGCGTCGACGACCCGTTCGAGCCGTTGAATCGCGCGATGTACGCGGTCAACAAGCCGCTCGACGACCACGTGATGCGGCCGATCGCGCAGGCCTACGTCGATTACGTTCCCAGGCTCGTGCGCCAGGGCGTCTCGAACGTATTCGGCAACATCGACGACCTCTTCTCCGGCATCAACGGCCTGCTGCAGGGCAAGCCCGACAAGGCCGGCAACGACTTCGGCCGCGTGATCGTCAACATGCTGGGGCATCGGCGGCCTGATCGACATCGCCTCGGACCGGCATCCCCAACGGCAACGAGGACTTCGGCCAGACGTTCGGCTACTGGGGCATTCCGCAGGGGCCTTATCTGTTCGTCCCGCTGTGGGGGCCGACGACGGTGCGCGACGGCACCGGCACCCTCATCCGCGTCTGGTACGGCCCGGTCGGCTACCTTCCCTACGTGCCGGTGCGCAACATCACTCTACGGCATCGGCGCGATCGACCTGCGCGCGCAGGCGCTCGGCACCGACGTCGCTGATCGACCAGGCGTCGCTCGATCCCTACACGTTCGTCCGGCGCGCCTACCTGCAGAAGCGCCTGTACGATGTCTACGACGGCAAGCCGCCGCCGAGAAAAGGACGATGAATGATGTTGTTTCCGAAACTCCTTCGCTCCGCGCGCGCTCGTTCTCGCCTCGCCGCATTGCGCTGTCGCGTTCGCGCAGGAAGCGCCCGACGCGATGGTCAAGCGCGTCTCCGGCGACGTGCTGCAGATCGTGCGCACCGACCCCAAGGTGCAGGCCGGCGACCAGCAGCGCATCCGCGAGGTGATCGAGACCAAGCTCCTGCCGCATTTCGACTTCGAGCGGATGACCGCGCTGGCGATGGGCCGCAACTGGCCGAAGGCCACACCGGAGCAGCAGAAGCTGCTGGTCGACCAGTTCCGCACGCTGCTCGTGCGCACGTATTCCGGCGCGCTGTCGCAGTACCGCGACCAGACGATGGAATACAAGCCGCTGCGCGCCGATCCCGCCGCGACCGACGTCATCGTGCGCACCGAGGTCATCCGGTCCGGCCAGGCGCCGGTCCAGATCGACTACGGCATGACCAAGACGGCCGCCGGCTGGAAGGCCTACGACGTCATCGTCGGCGGCGTGTCGCTCGTGACCAACTACCGCGACGAATTCAACGAGCAGATCAAGAGCGGCGGCGTGGACGGCCTCATCAAGACGCTGACCGACAAGAACAACAAGGCGTCGCGGCCAAGTCATGATCGAGCTGCGCCTGCAACGAACCGGGCGGCAGATTCGTCGCCGACGGACGGGCGCTGGACGTTCGCCGGCACGCTGACGTTCGCCGATGCCGCGGCCGTGTTCGAGGCGTCGCGCAAGCTGCCGCTGCCTGCCACCGGCGTCGTCGACCTCGCCGGTCTCGCGCACGCCGATTCCTCGGCGCTGGCGGTCATGCTGGCGCTGAAGCGGCGCGCGGTCGGCGAAGGCTCGCGGCTCGCGTTCGCCGCGATTCCGCACGGGCGTCCATGCGCTGGCGCACGTCTACGGCGTCGAGGAACTGTTGGCGCGTTGATCGCATCGTCGCGCGGCCGGCGACTTGCGTCCGTGGCCCTTCCTAGTCTTCCTGAAAGTCCGGATTCCTGATGATGCATGCCGTCGACGTGACCGATGTCGCGCGCCGCTTCGGCAGCGTGCAGGCGCTGGACGGTATCTCGCTGGTCGTCGAGGAGGGCGAGTTCTTCGGCCTGCTCGGACCCAACGGCGCCGGCAAGACGACGCTCATCTCGATCCTCGCGGGACTGACGCGCGCCGACCGCGGCTCGGCGCGGATTCTGGGCCACGACGTGATCACCGATTACCGCGACGCGCGGCGCAACCTCGGTGTCGTGCCGCAGGAACTGGTGTTCGACCCGTTCTTCAGCGTCCGCGAAACGCTCGAGATGCAGTCCGGCTACTTCGGCCTGCGCAACAACGGCGCGTGGATCGACGAAATCCTGCATCACCTGGATCTGACGTCGAAGGCCGAACGCCAACATGCGCTCGCTGTCCGGCGGCATGAAGCGCCGCGTGCTGGTCGGCCAGGCGCTGGTGCACAAGCCGCCGGTGATCGTGCTGGACGAGCCGACGGCGGGCGTGGACGTCGAGTTGCGGCAGACGCTGTGGAGCTTCATCCGGAAGCTCAACCGCGACGGCCACACGATCATCCTCACGACGCACTACCTCGAGGAGGCCGAGGCGCTGTGCGGCCGGATCGCGATGCTGAAGGCCGGCCGCGTCGTCGCGCTCGACACGCGAGCAGAACCTGCTCGCGCAGTTCGCCGGGCTGACCGTGCGGCTCGCGGCGCCGCGCGTTCCCGTCGCGTGGCAGGCGCGGATCGTCCGGCAGGACGCGGGATTGTTCCACCTGGGCCTCGAGAACTACGCCGAGCTCGAAGCGCTGCTGGCGGCACTGCGCGAGGAGGGCATCACGATCGACGAACTGGCGCTCGCCGAGACCGATCTCGAGCAGGTGTTCCTGCGCATCATGAAGGCACCGGAGCGCCTCGCGGAAGATGAACGCCAGGGCCGCAATCCGCGCCCGGGGTGAATCAGCGACGCACGATGCACAAGCGGGGCCACGGCTGGCTCACGCTGCTCTACAAGGAGCTGCTGCGCTTCTGGAAGGTGAGCTTCCAGACGATCGCTGCGCCGATCTTGAGCGCGCTCTTGTACCTGCTCATCTTCTCCCATGTGCTGGAGGGGCGCGTGTCGGTCTACGACGGCCGCGTGACCTACACGGCGTTCCTCGTGCCGGGCCTCGTGATGATGGCCGTGCTGCAGAACGCATTCGCGAATTCGTCGTCGTCGCTGATCCAGTCGAAGATCACCGGCAACCTCATCTTCGTGCTGCTGCCGCCGCTGTCGCCCGGCGACCTCTTCGCGGCCTACGTGCTGGGCGCGATGGTGCGCGGCCTGGCGGTGGGCGTGGGCGTGTTCGCGGTCACGCTGTGGTTCCAGCCTTCGCTCCTCGCGATGCCGCATCCGCTGTGGGCGATCGCGTTCGCACTCGCGGGCAGCGCCATACTGGGCACGCTCGGCATCGTCGCCGGCATCTGGGCCGACAAGTTCGACCAGCTGGCGGCGTTCCAGAACTTCGTCATCATGCCGCTCACTTTCCTGTCCGGCGTCTTCTATTCGATCCATTCGCTGCCGCCTTTCTGGCAGGCGCTGTCGCACTGGAACCCATTCTTTTATATGATCGACGGCTTCCGTTACGGCTTCTTCGGCGTCTCCGACATTTCGCCATGGACCAGCCTCGCCGTCGTCGTGGTCTTCTGCGTCGCGGTGTCGGCCACGGCGCTGACGCTGCTCGCCCGCGGCTGGAAATTGCGGTACTGACGCGAATCGTTGCGAACGTAACTTTGGGAAACGGCCATGGCCACATCGGAATCCATCAAGCAATCGATCGAAGCGGGCCTGAACTGCCGGCACGTCGAGGTCGCCGGCGACGGCCAGCACTGGGAAGCGGTCATCGTCTCGGCGGCCTTCGAGGGCCTGTCGCTGATCAAGCGGCATCAGCTGGTCTACGCGGCGCTCGGCGACCGGATGCGCGAGGAAGTGCATGCGCTGTCGATGCAGACGCTCACGCCTGCGCAGTGGGACATCCGCCGGCATGGATAAGCTTCTGATCGAAGGCGGACAGCCGCTGCGCGGCGAGGTGACGGTGTCCGGCGCCAAGAACGCAGCGCTGCCGATCCTGTGCGCGGCGCTGCTGACGCCCGACCCGCTGACGCTCACGAATGTTCCGCGGCTGAACGACGTCGACACGATGGCGAGGCTGCTGACGCAGATGGGCGTCGCGCTCGATACCCGGACCCAAGGCAGCGTGACGCTCGACGCGCGCCGGATCGACTGGCCGTCGGCGCCCTACGAGATGGTGAAGACAATGCGCGCGTCGATCCTGGCGTTGGGTCCGCTGATGGCGCGCTGCGGCGAGGCGCGTGTTTCGCTGCCGGGCGGTTGCGCGATCGGCCTGCGGCCCGTCGACCAGCATGTCAAGGGCCTGGAAGCGATGGGCGCGACGATCGACCTCGAGCACGGCTACATCAATGCGACGGGACGATTACGCGGCGCGACGATCGTGTTCGACCTGGTGACAGTTACCGGCACGGAGAACCTGATGATGGCGGCCGCGCTGGCCGAAGGCACGACCGTCCTCGAGAACGCCGCGCGCGAGCCGGAAGTCGTCGACCTGGCGCACTGCCTCACCGCGATGGGTGCGCACATCACGGGCGCGGGCGGCGATCGCATTACCATCGAAGGTGTCGCGAGCCTGCATGGCGCGACCCACGCGATCATGCCCGACCGGATCGAGACGGGAACGTTTCTGGCGGCTGCGGCCGCCACCGGCGGCGACGTGTCGGTACGCAGGGCGCAGGCAGACTCGCTCGAGGCCGTGCTCGACAAGCTGCGCGAGGCGGGGCCCACCATCACCGTGGACGGGGACGTGATTCGCATCCGCGGCGATGGCCGGCTGAACGCCGTCAACGTGCGCACGGCGCCCTATCCCGGGTTCCCGACGGACATGCAGGCGCAGTTCATGGCACTGGCATCGCTCGCGCAGGGCACGTCCGTCATCACCGAGACGATCTTCGAGAACCGGATGATGCACGTGCAGGAGTTGAAGCGGCTGGGGGCGGACATCGAAGTCGAAGGCAGCACGGCGATCGTCAAGGGCGTTGACAAACTCACGGGCGCCGACGTGATGGCCACGGACCTGCGGGCGTCAGCCTGCCTGGTCATCGCCGGGCTGGTGGCGGAAGGAGCGACGATGATCGACCGTATCTATCACCTCGACCGCGGCTACGAGCGGATCGAGGAAAAATTGTCCGGACTGGGCGCGCGCATTTCGCGCGTCGCGTGATGCGCGAGCGCATGCGGGTGCGGCAATGACGACCTTAGGCAATGAATTGACCGGCGCGCCGCTCGGGCATGCCACGTCCTATCCGGACGCCTACGACGCGGGATTGCTGTTTCCCGTGCCGCGGGCGCCTTCGCGCCACGAAATCGGCGTGACCGGCGCGTTGCCTTTCACCGGCGCGGACACGTGGACCGCGTACGAGCTGACGTGGCTCGATTCCGAAGGCAAGCCGCAGGTGGCGATCGCAACGTTCGTCGTGCCGGTCGACTCTCCCGCGATCGTGGAATCGAAGTCGGTCAAGCTCTACTTGGGCGCGTTCGCGCAAACGCGATTCGACGACACCGCGGAAGTCCGCGCGACCATCGAGCGCGACTTGGGACGCGCGACCGGCGGACAGGTCCAGGCGGCGCTCGACGCACCGGCGATGTTCCTGGCCCTGCGCTGCGCGGACCTCGAGGGCGAGCGCCTGGACGACCTGCCCGTCGCCATCCAGCATTATCAGCTGGCTACTGATCTGCTGGTCGCCGACGGTCCGGTGGTCGACCAGGTGCTCAAGACCGACCTGTTCCGGTCGCTCTGCCCGATCACGTTCCAGCCGGACTTCGCGTCAGTGCAGATCGCCTATCGCGGACCGGCGATCGATCGCACGGCGCTCCTTCGCTATCTCGTGTCCTACCGCTGCCATCCGGGATTCCACGAGACTTGCGCCGAGCGCATCTTCGTCGACGTCATGGCGCGCTGCCGGTGCGAGGCCCTGTCGGTCTACGCGCGCTTCACGCGCCGCGGTGGCGTCGACATCAATCCATTCCGCACCAACGCCGGCGTCGCGGTGCCTCCGAACATGCGCACGGCGCGCCAATGACATCGCCTGCGGGCGTCACGGCGATTCGCGGCGCGCTGGTCACCTTTTCCGGCGATCCGTTCGTCGAAGGACTCGCGGCGACGCGCCGCTACGAGTCCGACGCCATCGTCGCGATGGCGGGTGGCCGCATCGTCGATTGCGGGCCGGCGCGCGACGTCACCGCGCGACTGCCTTCGGGCACACCGATCGTCGCCTATGCCAACGCGTTGATCACGGCCGGCTTCATCGACGGCCATGTCCACTACCCGCAGGTCCCCGTCATCGGTGCGGGCGGCAAGGCGCTGCTCGACTGGCTTGCCGATTACACGTTTCCCATGGAATGCCGCTATGCCGACGCCGGCCATGCGCGCGAGGCCGCCAACGTCTATCTCACCGAGAATCTGCGCCACGGCATCACGACGGCCGCGGTCTTCGGCACCGTCCATCCGGTCTCGGCCGACGTCTTCTTCGAGGAGGCGCAGGCACTTGGGATGAGGATGATCGCGGGCAAGGTGCTGATGGACCGCAATGCGCCCGCCGATCTCACGGACACGGCGCAACGCGGCTATGACGAGTCGAAGGAACTGCTCCTTCGCTGGCACGGCAAAGGCCGGTTGGGCTATGCGATCACGCCGCGCTTTGCCGTGACGTCGAGCCCGGCGCAGCTCGAAGCGGCGGGTGCGCTGAAGCGCGAATTCCCGGACGCCCATGTCCAGTCGCATCTGTCGGAGAACCTGGTGGAAGTGGCTTGGGTGCGCGAGTTGTTTCCGGCGCACAAGCGCTACGTCGACGTGTACGCGCATTTCGGACTCACCGGCCCGCGAACGATCTACGGCCACGGCATCCACCTCACCGAAGAGGACTTCGCATTCCTGCACGCGACGGACACGGCGCTCGCGCACTGCCCGACGTCCAACAATTTCCTGGGCAGCGGCCGTTTCGACCTCAAGGCGGCGAAGCGCGCGCAGCGCCCCGTGCGCGTGGCACTCGCGACGGACTTGGGCGGCGGCACGAATTTCTCGATGCTGCGCACGATGCAGGCCGCCTGCGAAGTCGCGCAGATGGGAGGGTACGCGCTGCCGCCGTCGTGCGCGCTGTACCTGGCCACACGCGGCGCGGCGCACGCCCTGGACCTCGACCTCCACATCGGCAGCATCGAAGCGGGACGCGAAGCCGACGTCACGGTCCTCGACCTCAATTCGACGCAGCTCATCGACTACCGGATGCGCCACGCGCGCGATTTCGACGAAGTGCTAGCGATCCAGATGGCGCTGGGCGACGACCGGGCCATTCGCGCGACGTACATTGCCGGCAATCTCGCGTATGAGAGACAATGACGCCCCGCCCGGTCCGCCTCCACTGTGAACGAAATGATTGACTTGCTTCTTTCGCGTCGCCGCGGGTTTCAATCACGTCACATGGTCGGGCTGTTGGCGCTCGTATTGGCAACAGTCGGGTCTGCCCGCGCGGACGAAGGCGTGTGGACGTTCGACAGCCCGCCGATCAAGGCATTGCAGGCCGGGTACGGATTCGCGCCGAGCGCCGAATGGCTGGACGCGCTTCGCCTGGCCTCAGTGCGCATCGGAGGAGGGTCGGGTTCGTTCGTTTCAGCCAACGGGCTCGTGCTTTCGAATCATCACGTCGCCATGGGCTGCCTGCAGTCGCTTTCGACGGAAAGCAACGACCTCGTCCGGAATGGCTTTCACGCCCGCACCCGGGCCCAGGAGCGCACCTGTCCCGGGATGGAGCTGCGGCGCCTCGAATCCACGGAGGACGTGACCGCGCAAGTCCGCGCCGCGGTGAAGTCGACCGACGACGCGAAGGCGACCGCGGAGCGCAATGTGGTGATCGCCGCGCTCGAGGACGAATGCAAGGCCAAGACCGGAATGCGCTGCGAAGTGGTGACGCTCTACCGCGGCGCGGCCTTTCACCTCTACCGCTACAAGGTCTGGAATGACATTCGATTGGTGTTCGCGCCGGAAGCGCGCCTGGGCTTCTTCGGTGGAGATCCGGACAACTTCGTCTTCCCGCGCTTCGATCTCGATTTTGCGTTGATGCGAGCCTATGAGCAGGGCGAGGCGATCAAGTCGCCGCGGTTCCTCAGGTGGGCGAGGACCGGGCTCAAGGAAGGAGACCTGATATTTGCCGCAGGTCACCCGGGATCGACGGACCGGCTGCTGACCGTCGCGCAGCTTGTGTTCGACCGTGATGTCAGCTATCCGCTGATGATCGCAAGTGCGAATCGGGCGCGCCGCGTGCTGCAGGACTATTCGGCGCGATCGCCGGAATCCACGCGGCGCGCTGCCGATGACCTCTTCGGCACCGAGAACTGGCTGAAGGGCATGGTGGGGGCCCACCAGGCGCTGCGCGAGCCGGATCTGATGGCTGCCAGGACGGAAGAAGAGGCGCGTTTGCGCAAGGGATTCGTCGCGACGGCGGATCACCCGGATCCCTGGGCGACTATCGAGGTCGTCACCGAAAAGCGGGCGCGCGACTTCAAGCGCCGCTGGGTCGTCGGCTATGGCTACGGGACATTGTTCGCCGGCGCCGGGCAGATCGTCGAACTGGCCAACGAGGCCACGCTGGACGAGGCCGATCGGCTGCCGGAGTACCGCGCATCGAAAGTGCCGCGGATCGTGCATCAGCTGACAGCCGACGACCCGTACTACAAGGATCTGGAAATTGCGCGGCTGGCCGGATATTGGCAGGAGGCGGTCGACCTCCTCGGCAAGGACGATCCTTTTGTCGTCCGCGTGCTGGGCAACAGGACGCCGCTGGCCGCCGCGACGGAAGTCATCGAAGGCACGCGGCTCGACAAGGTTGCCGAGCGCAGGAAACTGGTCGACGGCGGCAAGGCGGCGGTGCTGGCATCGACCGATCCGTTGGTCGTGCTCGCCCGGGATGTCTACCCAATCCGGCGTCCGCTCGCGAAGCGCTACGCGGTCGAGGTCGAGACGCCGACGCTGCAGGCAAGCGACGAACTGGAGAAGATTCGCTTCAGGCTTTATGGCAAGGAAGCTTATCCCGACGCCACGGCGTCGTTGCGGTTGAGCTACGGCAAGGTTGCCGGCTATGACGCGGAAGGCATGCTGATGCCGTTCCAGACCAACTTCGCGGGACTGTACGCGCGCAGTTTCGCCTTTGGCGGCAAGCCCCCATTCGATTTGCCTTCGAGGTGGCTGGAAAAGCAACGCGATCTCGACCTCGCCACGCCTCTCAACTTTGTTTCGACGCTCGACATCGTCGGCGGCAATTCCGGCTCGCCGGTGGTCGATCGCAACGGCGAACTGGTGGGACTGATATTCGACGGCAATCTCGAGGGACTGGGATCGCGCTACGCGTACACGGACCGCAAGGCGCGGGCCATCGCCGTCGATGGCCGCGCCATTGTCGAGGCACTAACAAAGGTTTACGGCGCCGACGCACTGGCCGCGGAGATCACCGGACGCTGACTCGGCAGCGCATCCTGCCGCTCCAGTAGAATCGGTGGTTTCCTCCGCGCCCTTGCGCTAAGGCTGCCGTGCCCACGCTGACCCTCGCCCTGTCCAAGGGCCGCATCCTCGATGAAACGCTGCCGCTGCTGGCGCGGGCCGGCATCGTGCCGACCGACGATCCGGAAACGTCGCGCAAGCTGATCCTTGCCACCAACCGGCCCGACGTGTCGCTGGTGATGCTGCGCGCGACCGACGTGCCGACGTACGTGCAGTACGGCGCCGCCGATGCCGGCGTGGCCGGCAAGGATGTGCTGCTCGAGCATGGCGGCGAGGGACTCTACCAGCCGCTCGACCTCGGCATCGGCCGCTGCCGGCTCGTGGTCGCCGTCAAGGCGCTCGTACGACTGGACGGGCACCGTGCAGCGCGGCGCGCGGATCCGGGTCGCGACCAAGTACGTGAAGACGGCACGCGAGCATTTCGCGGCCAAGGGTATGCACGTCGACCTCGATCAAGCTCTACGGCTCGATGGAATTGGCGCCGTTGGTCGGCCTCGCCGACGCGATCGTCGACCTCGTGTCCACCGGCAATACGCTGAAGGCCAACGACCTGGTCGTCGTCGAGGACATCATGCCGATCTCGTCGCGGCTGATCGTGCATCCGGGCGCGCTCAAGATGAAGCGCGACGTCGTGCAGCCGCTGCTCGACGCGCTGGCGCGGGCCGCCAAAGTGGAGGCTGCGGCATGAGCGCGGCGGGCGAAGCCGAGGCCCGCAGGGCGCGGCGCCGCGCGAAGGTAACGGAGGCCGACGCGCCGGGCTTTCAATGGCGAAGGGGCGACAGGGAGGCCAAGCATGAGCGGCCGCTTTCGGTGCGGCGCATCGACACGTCGGCGCCCGGATTCGATGCCGAACTCGCGGCGCTGATCGCGTTCGAGGCGGCGCAGGACCCGGCGATCGACGCGACCGTCGCGCAGATCATCGAGGACGTCCGCGACCGCGGCGATGCCGCCGTGCTCGACTACACACGGCGCTTCGACCGCCTCGACGCTCCGCGCGTGGCCGCACTCGAGATCACGCCCGCGCAGATGCACGCCGCGCATACGACGCGCTACCGACGCAGCAGCGCGACGCGCTCGGCGCCGCGGCCGCGCGCGTCCGCGCGTTCCACGAGCGGCAGAAGGGCGCGCGACTGGAGCGTAACCGAAGCCGACGGCACGGTGCTGGGCCAGCGCGTGACGCCGCTCGACTCGCGTCGGCGTCTACGTTCCCGGGCGGCAAGGCCGCCTATCCGTCGTCGGTGCTGATGAACGTGATTCCCGCGCACGTCGCCGGAGTGCGCGAGATCGTCATGGTGGTGCCCACGCCCGACGGCGTACGCAATCCGCTCGTGCTGGCCGCGGCGCACCTGGCCGGCGTCACGCGCGTGTTCACGATCGGCGGCGCGCAGGCCGATCGCCGCGCTCGCCTATGGCACGCCACGATTCCCGCGGTGGACAAGATCTGCGGACCCGGGCAATGCCTATGTCGCCGCCGCCAAGCGCCGGGTGTTCGGCACCGTCGGCATCGACATGGTCGCGGGCGTCTCGGAAATTCTCGTCATTGCCGACGATACGGCCCATCCGGACTGGCTGGCGCTCGACCTCTTTGCGCAGGCCGAGCACGACGAGATGGCGCAGGCGATCCTGCTCACGCCCGACGCGGCGCTGCTCGATCGCGTCGCGGCCAGCGCGCAGCGGCTCATCGCGGAAATGCCCCGCGCCACAATCATTGCCGCGTCGTTCGCGCGCCGCGGCGCGCTCGTCCGCACGCGCGACCTGGCGGAGGCCTGCGTGCTGGCCAACCGCATCGCGCCCGAGCATCTGCGAGCTTGCGGTCGCGGACCCCGATGCGCTGCTGGCCGCAGATCCGTCACGCCGGCGCGATCTTCGTCGGGCATTATTCGTCCGAATCTCTGGGGGACTACTGCGCCGGCCCGAACCACGTGCTGCCCACCGGGCGTACCGCGCGTTTCGGCTCGCCGCTGTCCGTGACCGATTTCGAGAAGCGCTCGAGCGTGCTGCGCGATCTCCCGCGCCGGCGCGCAGAAGCTGGGGCGGTGTCGCGTCGACGCTTGCCCACGGCGAAGGACTCACGGCGCATGCCCGCTCGGCCGAAGCGCGGCATCGACAAACTCTGAACGGAGGTAGCGAATGGCCAAGATCATCGCGATGTACAAGCCGCCCTCGGATGCCGCGGCATTCGATCGCTATTACTTCGGACCGCACATGAAGCTCGCGAAGGCGGTTCCCGGGCTCAAGGGTACGAGGTCACGCGCGGGCCGATCATGACGCTCGCCGGTCCTGCGCCCTACTATCTGGTCGCCATCCTGACGTTCGACTCGATGGAGTCGGTGACCGCGGCCGCTTCGCGTCGCCGCAGGGCCAGGCGATCGTCGCGGACACTCGGCAATTTCGCGACCGGCGGCGTCGAGATCCTCATGGCCGAGTCACCGAAGCCGTCTGAATCTTGCGGCGATGGACCGACGCGCGAGAACGTCGGCCGCCGTCGATCGACCCCCGCCGATTCCGAACTCGTCGCCGCGTGCATCAAGGCGACGATCCGCGACGAAATCCGCGCGCTGTCGGCCTATCCGGTCGCGAAGCGTGAGGGAATGATCAAGCTGGACGCGATGGAGAATCCCTATGGCCTGTCCGCGCACGTACGCGCGCAGATGGCCGCGGCGCGTCGCCAATGTCGCCGTCAATCGCTATCCGGATGGCGCCGCCGACGCGGTGAAGAAGGCGCTGCGGCGATTCGCTGTCCCTCCCGGACGATGTCGGCGCTGATCGTGGGCAATGGCTCGGACGAAATCCTGCAGATGCTGACCACGGTGGTCGCGCGCCCGGGCGCGGTCGTGCTGGCGCCCGATCCGTCGTTCGTCATGTACCGGCTGTACGCGCTGTACGCCAATGCGCGCTACGTCGGCGTTCCGTTGCGCGCCGATTTCGCGCTCGACACGACGCGATGCTCGACGCGATCGCGCGCGAGCGAACCGGCGCTGGTGTGGCTCGCGTATCCCAACAATCCGACCGGCAACCTGTTCGACGCCGCCGACGTCGAGCGGATCATCCGGGCGGCGCCGGGCCTCGTCGCCGTGGACGAGGCCTACTACGCGTTCGCCGGCAGTTCGTTCCTGCCGCGGGTCCTCGAGTTCCCGAACCTGATCGTCGTGCGCACGGTGTCGAAGATCGGCATGGCCGGCGTGCGGCTGGGCTATGCGGCCGCGCATCCGGCGTGGATCGCCGAGATCGAGAAGGTCCGGCCGCCCTACAACGTCAACGCGCTGACGCAGGCGGTGGTGCCGGTGCTGCTCGACAACGAGGCGTTGCTCGCCGAGCAGGCCGCCACGCTTTGCCGCGAGCGCGCTCGCGTCGCGGCGGCGCTGGCGGCGCTGCGCCGCGTCGACGTGTTTCCGACGCAGGCCAATTTCGTCCTCGTCCGCGTGCCGGATGCGCAGCACTGGTTCGCGACATTGCGCGATGCGGGCATTCTGGTGAAGAATGTGGCTGCGTGGCATCCGCTGCTCGCGAACTGCCTGCGCATCACCATCGGCACTCCCGCCGAGAACGACGCGCTGCTCGAAGCCCTGTCACGCTACCAATGAACTCAGCTGCCAACTCACTTGCCAACCCCGCTGCCGAATTCGCCGACCGCACCGCGAGCCTCGAGCGCAACACGCGCGAGACGCAGATCGCCGTCGAACTGAACCTCGACGGCACCGGCCGCGCCGACCTCACGACCGGCGTGCCGTTCCTCGACCACATGCTGGACCAGGTCGCACGCCACGGCATGTTCGACCTCACCGTCCGCGCGAAGGGCGACCTGCACATCGACGGGCACCACACGGTCGAGGATATCGGCATCACGATCGGCCAGGCGTTCAAGTCGGCGATCGGCGACAAGACGGGCATCTTCCGCTATGGCTACGCGTACGTCCCGCTCGACGAGGCGCTGTCGCGCGTCGTGATCGACCTGTCCGGCCGGCCGGGGCTCGAATATCACGTCCCCTTCACGCGGGCGATGATCGGCACGTTCGACGTCGACCTGACGCACGAGTTCTTCCAGGGATTCTCGAATCACGCGCAGGTAACGCTGCACGTCGACAACCTGCGCGGCGACAATGCCCATCACCAGGCGGAAACGGTGTTCAAGGCGTTCGCGCGCGCGCTGCGGATGGCGTGTGCCCGGGACCCGCGCGCGGCCGGCGTCCTGCCCTCGACCAAGGGCGCCCTCTAGGGATCGAATTTCCGACCGGATCCTGCGTCTTTCCGCCGCTCGCCCTTCCTCCGGGCGCATCCTCGATATTCCAGAATCCAGATGCCCGATATCGCCGTCATCGACTATGGCATGGGCAACCTGCGCTCCGTCGCCAAGGCGCTCGCGCATGTCGCGCCGGACCGCCGCGTGGTCGTCACATCGGACCCCTCGGAGATCCTGTCGGCCCGGCGCGTCGTGCTGCCCGGCCAGAGCGCCATGCCGGACTGCATCCGGGGCCTGAACGACAGCGGGCTCAAATCCACGGTGCTGGAAGCCGCGGCGACGCGCCCGTTCCTGGGAATCTGCCTGGGCCTGCAGATGCTCTTCGACATGAGTGAGGAAGGACCCACTCCCGGACTCGCCGTCCTGCACGGGCGCGTCGCGCGCTTTCGCCATGCCGGCATGATCGACCGGAACGGCGAACGGCTGAAGGTTCCCCACATGGGCTGGAGCCCCGTGCACCAGACGCGAGCGCACCCGCTCTGGCAGGGCATCGAGCAGGGCGCCCGGTTCTACTTCGCCCACAGCTTCCATCCGGTGCCGGACGATCCTTCGCTGACGGCCGCCACGGCCTCCTATCCAGCGCCGTTTACTTGCGCGATTGCGCGGGCTAATATCTTCGCTACCCAATTCCACCCGGAAAAGAGTCAACGCGCAGGACTTTCGCTTTTGGCCAATTTCGTCGCCTGGGACGGACGCGCCTGACGGCGCACCTGGCCACTCATCCGGTACTCACCCTTCGCAATCCCATAGCGTCACCCGCTGCGCAGCTCCCCCTTCCGTTTCCACACTGCTGCCTCCATGCAGATCATTCCCGCCATCGACATCAAGGACGGTCATTGCGTGCGCCTCAAGCAGGGCGACATGCATTCGGTCACGGTGTTCTCCGAGGACCCGGCCGCGATGGCCCAGCACTGGCTGGAACAGGGCGCGCAGCGGCTGCACCTCGTCGACCTGAACGGCGCGGTCGCCGGCAAGCCCAAGAACGAGCTCGCCATCCGCGAAATCGTCAGCGTCATCGGCGAGGAGATCCCCGTGCAGCTGGGCGGCGGCATCCGCGACCTGGACACGATCGAGCGCTACCTGGACGACGGCATCAGCTTCGTCGTCATCGGGACCGCCGCGGTCAAGAATCCCGGCTTCCTGCACGACGCATGCTCGGCGTTTCCCGGGCACATCCTGGTGGGGCTCGACGCGCGGGAAGGCAAGGTTGCCACCGACGGCTGGTCGAAGATGACCGGGCACGACGTCGTCGACCTGGCGCGGAAGTTCGAGGACTACGGCGTCGAGGGCATCATTTACACGGACATCGGACGCGACGGCATGCTCTCCGGCGTCAACATCGAGGCGACCGTCAAGCTGGCGCGCGAAATCAAGGTGCCGGTCATCGCCTCCGGGGGGCTGTCGACGATCGCCGACATCGAGCGCCTCGCGTCGCACGAGGCCGACGGCATCATCGGCGCCATCGCCGGCCGCGCGATCTACGAAGGCACGCTCAATTTCAAGGAAGCGCTCAAGGCTGCGCGCGGCGGCTGATCTTCCTTGCGCCGGACCCCTGGCGCCCGTCGTGACCGCTGATCGCTGATATGGGCCTCGCCAAACGCATCATTCCCTGCCTCGACATCGCGGACGGCCGCGTCGTCAAGGGCGTCAACTTCGTGAATCTGCGCGACGCCGGCGATCCGGTCGAGGTCGCGCGGCGCTATGACGAGCAGGGCGCCGACGAGCTCGCGTTCCTGGACATCCGCGCGAGCATCGAAAACCGCGGCCTCCTCTACGACATGATCGAGGCGGTGGCCTCGCAGGTGTTCATCCCGCTGACGGTGGGTGGCGGCGTGTCGACGATCGCCGATATCCGCGCGCTCCTCAATGCCGGCGCCGACAAGGTCAGCATCAACACCGCGGGGGTGGCCAATCCGGAACTGTTCGGAGAAGCGTCGTCGCACTTCGGCGCGCAGTGCATCGTGGCGGCGATCGACGCCAAGAAGTGCGCGGTCGACGAGTGGCAGGTCTACATCCACGGCGGCCGCACGCCGACCGGCATAGACGCCGTCGACTGGGCGCGGGAAGTGGCGGCGCAGGGAGCGGGCGAGATCCTCCTGACGAGCATGGACCGCGACGGCGCGCGCACGGGGTTCGACCTCAAGCTGACGCGGATGGTCGTCGAGGCGGTCGACGTGCCGGTCATCGCGTCGGGCGGCGTCGGCAATCTCAACGACCTGGTCGACGGCATCAAGGTCGGCGGCGCGGACGCAGTGCTGGCCGCCAGCATCTTCCACTACGGCGAATTCACGATCCAGCAGGCCAAGGCGGTGATGGCGGCGGCGGGCCTCGAAATGAGGATGGCCTGATGTCCTGGCTCGATGCGGTGCGCTGGAACGAACAGGGACTGGTGCCGGCCATCGCGCAGGACGCGGGGACATTGCGCGTGCTGACGCTGGCCTGGATGAATCGCGAGGCGCTCGAGCGCACACACGCGACACGCGAAGCGCATTACTGGTCGCGCTCCAGGGCCAAGCTATGGCGCAAGGGTGAAACTTCCGGCCACGTGCAGCGCGTGCGCGAGATTCGCCTCGACTGCGACAGCGATGCGATCCTCATCATCGTCGAGCCGGAAGGCGGCATCAGTTGCCACACCGGCCACGAGCGCTGTTTCTTCCAGCGCCTCGAAAACGGCGCGTGGCATGATGTCGAGCCGGTTCTTAAGGACCCCAAGGCGATTTACGGCGATGGCTGATTCCCCTTCCGCATCCGATGTCTTGGCGCGCGTTGCCGCGACCATCGAATCGCGCAAAGGCGCCGATCCCGCGGCGTCCTACGTGGCCGCGCTTTTCGCGAAGGGCGACGACGCGATACTCAAGAAGATCGGCGAGGAGGCGACGGAGACGGTCATGGCGGCGAAGGACGGTGATAAAATCCGCATTGCCGCTGAAGTGGCGGACTTGTGGTTCCATTGCCTGGTCCTGCTCGCGCGGCATGGTTTGGGCCCCGCCGACGTGCTGGCGGAACTGGCGCGGCGCGAAGGCATGTCCGGTCACACCGAGAAGGCCTCGCGCTGACGAACCGCCTGTTGACCCACAACCACAGGACCGACGCGAGCCGGGGCTCTTAGCGACGGAATTCAGGATGAACGCATCGGATCCGAACTGCATCTTTTGCAAGATCGTGCGCGGCGAAATTCCGGGCAACAAGGTGTTCGAGGACGCCGACGTGCTCGCGTTCCACGACATCCGGCCGTTGGCGCCCGTGCATTTCATGATCGTGCCGAAAAAACACATCGCGACGCTGTACGACGCCACGATGGACGATGCGCCGGTGCTGGGCAAGATCCTGGCGCTGGCGGGAAAGCTCGCGAAGGAACAGGGTGCCGGCGATGGCTTCAGGATGATCGTCAACACCGGCCGCGTCGGGCAACAGGAAGTCCAGCATGTCCACGTCCACGTGATCGGCGGCCCGGAACCCCTGGGTCCCATGATCCGGCGGACGAAGTGAGCAAAGGAGAATCATCATGGGTGGCTTGAGCATCTGGCACTGGCTGATCGTACTGGTCGTCGTCGTGCTGATATTCGGAACCAAGAAGCTGCGCAACATCGGACAGGACTTGGGCGGCGCGGTGAAGGGTTTCAAGGAAGGCATGAAGACCGACGCCGATGGCGCCGCCGGAACCACGGCCGCCGATGCAACGCCGGCGCAGCAGATTCCCGGTCAGACGATCGACGCCGAGGCGAAGAAGGAAACGACGCGGTCGTAGGCTCCTTGGGGAATTCATCGGCGCATGTTTGACGTTGGCTTTTCCGAAATCGTCCTCATCGCCGTAGTGGCGCTGATCGTCATCGGGCCCGAGCGGCTGCCCAAGGCAGCGCGGACGATGGGGCTCCTGTTCGGGCGCCTGCAGCGGTACGTGAGCGACGTCAAGGCCGACATCAACCGCGAAATGGAACTCGACGAGCTGCGCAAGCTGCAACAGCAGGTGCAGGGCGCCGCGCAGGAGTTCAAGACATCGGTCGAATCCGCGGCGCAGAACGTGCACGCGGGCGTGCGCGACGTCGAGGCCCAGTTGAACGCCGCCGGCACGGAAACATCGCCGGCCGACCCGCCGAGGCCGCCGCCGCCCGATTTCGCCTCGCGTGCCAACGAGGCCGGCGCGGCGCAGCTGGCAAACCCGGCGGACGCCGCGCCCACGGAGCCGCGCCAGAGTTCGCTGCCCGGTTTCGACAAGATCTAGCGCCGCACCCCGATGGCCGACCCCACACCCGAAAGCGCGGCGCAGGATACGTTCCTGTCGCACCTGGTCGAGTTGCGTTCGCGCCTCCTGCATTCGATCATCGCCGTGCTCGTGGTCTTCGTCGTGCTGTTCCCGTGGTCGAAGGAGATCTACGCGCTGCTTGCCCGGCCGATGCTGCGCGCGCTGCCGAGCGGCGCGCAGATGATCGCCACGGACGTCACCGGCACCTTTCTCGTGCCGCTCAAGGTGACGCTGATGGCGGCGTTCCTGATCGCGCTGCCGTACGTGCTGTGGCAGGCGTGGGCGTTCGTCGCTCCCGGGCTCTACAGCAACGAAAAGCGCCTCGCGCTGCCCGTGATCGCGTCGAGCGTCGTGTTCTTCGTCATCGGCATGGCGTTCGCCTACTTCTTCGTGTTCCCGGTGATGTTCAGCTTCTTCGCCGGGTACACGCCGGCCGGCGTGACGATGATGACCGACATCGAGAAATACCTGTCGTTCGTCCTCACGATGTTCGTCGCCTTCGGCATCACGTTCGAGGTGCCCGTCGTCATCGTCGTGCTGGTGCGGATGCGCGTCGTAAGCCTCGACAAACTGCGCTCGATCCGCCCGTATGCGATCGTCGGCGCGTTCATCGTGGGCGCGATCTTCACGCCGCCGGACGTCGTGTCGCAGCTTATGCTCGCGGTGCCGCTGTGGCTGCTGTACGAGCTGGGGCTCGTGCTCGCACGCTTCGTCAGCGTTCCCGACGCCGACGTGGCCGAGGAAGAGGCCGTCGCCAAATAGTCCGAGGCGATTCCGCCCGCCACCAAGTAGTCCGAGGCGGTTCCGCCCGCCACCGAATAGTCCGAGGCGGTTCCGCCCGCCACCAGGTAGCGCTGCGGTTACTCGGCTGCCTTGGGCCGCTTGCCCACCGTCACGTCGAGGTCGACGGGCTTGCCGTCGCGAACCAGCCGCACCTTGGCACTCGACCCGGGTGCCAATTCGGCGATGCGCGCCAGCAGCTGAGGCACGCTGTGCGTGGGCTTGCCTCCCACGTCCACGACGACGTCGCGCACCAGCATTCCCGCGTGTTCCGCGGGGCCTCCATGCTGGATGCTGCGGATCAGGACGCCTTCGGCGGGAGCGATCGCCAGCGACTGCGCGAGGTCGGGTGTGAGTGGCTGCGGCTCGATGCCGAACCAGCCGCGCGTCACCTCGCCGTCGCGGATGATCTGCTCGAACACCGTGCGCGCCAGCGACACGGGAATCGAGAACGCGATGCCGTTCGACGCGCCGGTCTGCGAAAAGATAGTGCTGTTGATGCCGATCAGGTTGCCGGCGGTGTCGATCAGCGCACCGCCGGAATTGCCCGGGTTGATCGCGGCATCGGTCTGGATGAAATCCTCGAAGTTGTTGACGCCCAGGTAGTTGCGTCCGAGTGCGCTGACGATGCCGGCGGTCACCGTGTTGCCGAATCCGAACGGATTGCCGATCGCCAGCACGACGTCGCCCACCTGCAGGTCCTCCGCGTGGCCGAGCGTGATCGCCGGCAGGTTCGTCGCCTCGGCCTTGAGCACCGCGATGTCCGATTCCGGGTCGGTGCCGCGGACCTTGGCGCTGAACCGTCGGCCGTCGTTCAACACGAGCTGGATGTCGTCGACGTTCTGGATCACATGGTGATTGGTGATCACGTAGCCGTCGGGAGAGACGATCACGCCCGACCCCAGGCTCGTCTGGCGCTGCGTCGCGGGGCGCGAAAGGTCCGGGAAGTAGCGGCGGAACAGCGGGTCGTCGGCCAGCGGATTGCGCGAGGTCACTTCCTTGCTCGTGTAGATGTTGACCACGGCCGGCATCGCCTTCTTCGCGGCGTCGGCATACGAGGCCACCTTCGCCGCGACGACGGGCGTCAAGGTCTCCTGCGTGACGATCACGTTGCCCACGCGGCTGGTAAGGCGCGGCAGCAGGTCGGGACGCAGCGTCGAAACGACGAACAGCGCGGCGACGCAGAGCGTGCAGGCCTGCGCAAAGAAGAGCCAGAATCGGCGAAGCATGGTGAAAGTATAGATTGCGGCATTTCCGGCCGCCCGAGCGGTTTATGGTCCCGGCGGGGACGTGGCGTCCAAGCGTCTGATTCGATAGCACATTCGGGGCCATTTTGGTGCCGAGGCTTCCGGCGGACTGGGCAAATCCCGTATAATCCACAGCTTTTGCGAACGCGCCGCGCTTACTGGCGACTGACAGGGCGTTCCTCCACCGGGAGGGGCACCTTCGGTTTCCGCGCTTCTTGCGATGCGCATTGGGGAAATGAGGATGGCCGAAGCTGCGCTGAACGACAATGCGGATAGCGCCGTGGACAAGACCCGGCGCCGCCTGCTGATCGGTACGAGTGTCGTGGGCGGCGTGGGAGTGGCGGCCGCCGTCGTGCCGTTCGCGATGTCGTTCTGGCCGTCCGCGCGCGCGAAAGCCGCTGGCGCTCCGATCGAGGTCGACATCAGCAAGATCGAGCCGGGCCAGAAGATCGACGTCGAATGGCGCGGCAAGGTGTGCTGGCTGGTGAACCGCACGAAGCCGATGCTCGATTCGCTGCCCAAGCTCGACATCACGCTGGCCGATCCCAATTCCGACGCGTCGCAGCAGCCCGCGAACTGCAAGAACGAGCACCGGTCGATCAAGGATTCGATGTGGGTCGCCGTCGGCATTTGCACGCATCTGGGGTGCTCGCCGACGTTCCGGCCGGAAGTCGCTCCCGCCGACCTGGGCCCGGATTGGCTGGGCGGCTTCTTCTGCCCGTGCCACCAGTCGAAATTCGACCTCGCCGGCCGCGTGTACAAGGGCGTGCCCGCGCCGTGGAACCTCGTCATTCCGCCGCACAAGTACCTGTCCGACACGCGCATCGCCATCGGCGTCCGTGACGATGGCAAGGAAGCCTGATCGGAACAGCATGCAGAAGATACTGAACTGGATCGATGCGCGCTTTCCGCTGACCGCTCTGTGGGAAAGCCAGTGGGGCAAGTACGTCGCCCCGAAGAATTTCAACTTCTGGTACTACTTCGGCTCGCTCGCGGCGTTCGTGCTGGTGCTGCAGATCGTCACCGGCATCCTGCTCACGATGAACTACAAGCCGGACGCGGCCCGCGCGTTCGAGTCCGTCGAGTACATCATGCGCGACGTCGACTGGGGCTGGCTCATCCGCTACATGCACTCGACCGGCGCGTCGATGTTCTTCGTCGTCGTCTACCTGCACATGTTCCGCGGGCTCATGTACGGCAGCTACCGCAAGCCGCGCGAGCTGACGTGGATCTTCGGCTGCCTCATCTACCTGTGCCTGATGGGCGAGGCATTCTTCGGCTACCTGCTGCCGTGGGGCCAGATGTCGTACTGGGGCGCGCAGGTGATCGTGAACCTGTTCGCGACGGTTCCGTTCATCGGCGAAGGCCTGTCGCAATGGATTCGTGGCGACTACACGATCTCTGACATCACGCTGAACCGCTTCTTCGCGTTCCACGTCGCCGCGTTCCCGCTGCTGCTGATCGGTTTGGTCGCCGCGCACCTCATGGCGCTGCACGAGACGGGCTCCAACAACCCCGACGGCATCGAGATCAAGCAGCAGCCGAAGGATCCGGCGACGGGCCTGCCGCTCGACGGCATCTACAGCCATCCGTACTACACGATCAAGGACATCGTCGGCGTCATCTTCTTCCTGGCCGTATTCTCGATCATCATGTTCTTCGTGCCGGACATGGGCGGGTACTTCCTCGAGGCCAACAACTACGTGCCGGCCAACCCGTTGCAGACGCCCGAGCACATCGCGCCCGTGTGGTATTTCACGCCGTACTACGCGATCCTGCGCGCCGTTCCCTCCAAGCTGTTCCCGTTGCTGCCGGCGACGCAGTTCTACGGCGTGCTGGCGATGGGCGCCGCGGTGATGATCTTCTTCGCGCTGCCGTGGCTGGACCGCGGCAAGGTGAAGTCGATTCGCTACCGCGGCACGCTGTACAAATCGTGGCTGGCGGTGTTCGTGATCGCCTTCCTGATCCTGGGCTACCTGGGCGTGGTGCCGGTCACCGTGTGGGGCCAGTTCGCCGACGGCTTCCCGTTCTACGCGGCCGACAAGGCCACGGTGGTCGCGCGAGTTCTCACTATCATCTATTTCCTCTTCTTCATCCTGATGCCCTGGTACACGGCGCGGGACAAGACCAAGCCGGTTCCGGAAAGGGTGACGTAGGCATGAGAAAGCTCGTCCACCTTCTCGCGGTCGCGCTGCTGGTGGCATCGGGCGCGGCGCTCGCGTCCGGCGGCGCCGATCTGCGCATGGAGCCTGCGCCCGTCAACCGCCTCGACGCCGCGTCGCTGCAGCGGGGCGCGCGCAACTTCGCCAACTACTGCCTCAACTGCCACAGCGCGAAGTACATGCGCTACAAGCGGCTGACGGACCTCGGCATCGACACGGCGATGGTCGAGGACAACCTCATGTTCGCGAGCAGGAAGATCGGTGACACGATGGTCGCCGCGATGGCGCCGGCGGATGCCAAGGCGTGGTTCGGCACCGTTCCGCCCGACCTGTCCGTGGAGGCGCACGTGCGCGGCAGCGATTGGCTCTACAACTATTTCCTGGGCTTCTACCGCGACGACAACTCGGCAACCGGCTGGAACAACTTAGTGTTCCCGAACGTCGGCATGCCGCATGTCGCGTGGCAATTATCCGGCGCCGCCAAGCTGGTCGAGACCGAGTACGAGGATCATGAAAAGGCGATCGCCGGGGCCATCGCCGTCAAGGGCCTGAGCAAGCTCGAGCCCGGCAAGGACGGCAAGTGGCTCGTGCTGACCGTGCAGCCCGATCCGGACGCGCCCGGCACGATGACGCCGGTGCAGTACCAGTCGTGGGTCGCCGACCTCGTGAACTACCTCGATTACATGGCCGAGCCCGACAAGAACAAAAGGATCAGCCTGGGGATCATCGTCCTCATCTACCTGGGCGTACTCTTCACTTTTGCCTATGCGCTGAAGCGTTCCTATTGGAAGGACGTTCACTAAGCCCGGCCCAATTACCCACGCCGGCGCGGGGCACGAGCGGCGTTCGTGCCCCGTTGCTTTCAGGCGATGCGGACGCCCGCTTCGGCATGAGCGGCCGCAGCGCAACCGATGCAATGAGACCGCGCGCGCGATTGACGCGCAGAAGGACCAGACCATGATGACCCTCTACTCCGGGACTACCGACCCGTTCAGCCAGCGTTGCCGCATCGTGCTGCACGAGAAGGGAATGGATTTCCAGATCATCGACGTCGACCTGGACCACAAGCCCGAGGACCTGGCGGTGATGAACCCGTACAACCAGGTGCCTGTGCTCGTCGAGCGCGACCTCGTGCTGCACGAGTCCAACATCATCAACGAATACATCGACGAGCGCTTCCCGCACCCGCAATTGATGCCGGCGGACCCGGTCATGCGCGCGCGCGCGCGCCTCTTCCTGCACCGCTTCGAGAAGGAGCTCTTCGTCCACATCGACGCGCTCGAAGGCAACAACCAGAAGAACGCCGAGAAGGCGCGCGGCCTGGTGCGCGACTCGCTCTTGCAGATCACGCCGGTTTTCGCCAAGCACAAGCACATGCTGGGCGAGGACTATTCGATGCTCGACGTGGCGATTACGCCGCTCCTGTGGCGGCTCGACTACTACGGCATCCAGATGGGCAAGCAGGCGGCGCCGCTGATGAAATACGCCGAGCGGCTGTTTTCGCGCCCGGCGTTCTCGGAGGCGCTGACGTCGGCCGAGCGCGGCATGCGGAAGTAGTCGTGAGCGCGGCGGGCAAAGCCAAGGCCCGAAGGGCGCGTCGCCGCGCGAGCGACACCGGCCGACGACGCGATGTGCGAGCGGCCCGACCGTGCGGAGGCCGGGTCGGGGGCGTACGGCGCACTTGACCTCGCGGCCGGCGCGCGTAGTATCCTGCCCCCATGTCCGAGCAATCCGCCAAGCCGTACCTGATCCGCGCCATCTGCGAATGGTGCGCGGACAACGCGCTGTCGCCCTATCTCGCCGTCAAGGTCAACGCGCAGACGCGCGTGCCGATGAGCTTCGTCAAGAACGGCGAGATCGTCCTCAACGTGAGTTCGACCGCCACGCGCAAGCTGACGATCGACAACGAATGGGTGCAGTTCACCGCGCGCTTCAACGGCGCGTCGCAGGAAGTCGCCGTGCCGATGAGCGCGGTCACCGGCATCTTCGCGAAGGAGACGGGCTACGGCTTCGCCTTTTCCGGCACGCAGGATCCGGTGGCGTCGCTGGTGGCGGCGACCGCACCGCGCGATCCCGATCCGGCCGAACCCGAGGCGCCCAAGGAAGGCCGCAAGTCCAAGGCGCGTTCGTCGCACCTGCAGATCATCAAGTAGCGCGTCCTTTCGTGGGCGGGCCCACGATCAGGCCGAAACCATTGTCGCGGTAAAATCACGTCGGGCCGGCATAGCTCAGGGGTAGAGCAGCGGTTTTGTAAACCGTTGGTCGTGGGTTCAATTCCTACTGCCGGCACCAAACTATCGAATAGCGGCCCCGATCTGGGGCGCTACGCGGCGCGCTGTATCCGGGCCGGCGTGAAGCCGCTCCCGAGCGGCTAACTCGCTTCACTGCGCCATGCGGCTGGCGAAGCGAGCGACGACCAACGCCGTGCGGCTGCTACTTGACGAACGGCAATCCGGCACTTGCGCACGTAAGACTTCCAGGACGCCGCCCCCGGACACACGCCTACACCACCAACCGTCGGCAAGGCGCCGCGATCACAAGAAGGGCCGGGATATACTCGTTCGATGCAAGAACGTGCATCAGCGGAAAGAATTCAAAGCGTCGACGTTGTCCCCAAGGGCTGGCTAGCCGAGGGTGACGGGCCGAATCTGGTCGTCATGTGTGTGCCCCTGTAGACAGGGCCGCATGGAGACATTCCTACGCCAGTTGGAATGCGCATAAAACCAATCAGGGTAAGGCAGCCACCTCGTCAATTTGGCCGCCTACGAAATGCAGCGGGTCCCTGAGATTCTGCAACTCTCGATAGTAATAGAGCGGAGTGGGTCGCTTTCCCTTGACCCTCAATCGTCTTAGAAATTCTATTTCCTCCTGAGTCACATTGCTACTGAGTGAAGCATTTCCCAGGAATCGCTTTAGCCCTGGCTCACCTCCGACAGTTTGGCCGAGTTCCGTTTCAACAAACTCAAATCGCCTCGAATGCGCCGGGACCAACCTTCGGTTAAGCACAATTTGCATAGCGAAGTCCGCCAGATCGATATCCCAGGACTCGATCAACGGATCCAGGAAGGAAACGCAGTTCTCCAGCGATACATGGAAGACGTCTGTGTCCAGAAACTCGAGGATCACGACCCGAATTTGCTTATAGCTTCGTCCACTGAGTCGAGCGACTTCGTGGAGCCACTTTTCACTTTTCAGTTCCTCCCTGGCAACTCGCTTGATCACGTCCAGTAGTTTCTGTGTGACGAGACGTTCGAGCTCACCAAAGGGTTGCTTCTCAAAAATCGTTCGTATCTCTTGCTGCCTTTCAGGCGCGCACTTCCGGAGTACCACCTCTCGAACCTCATGAAACAAAGGCGCCGGCGGGTCCTCGAAATTTCTCTTCAACGCTTCCCTTCGCTGAATCTCAGCCAGCTTTGCAAGCTTGCCGCTCGACAGCTTGAGAAATCTGCCCATCTTCTCGTAGATGTCCGTTCGATCGGGCGCAGGAGGCAACTTCTTCCTGGTCAGCACCTGAGAGATATAGGACTCGGTAACTTCGGTGGCTGCCGCCAAGTCCTTCTGGTCGAACCCCAATTGTTCCAGCCGCTGCTTGATGATCAAACAAACATCCACTGGATGTCTCCAAAGTTAACCCAGTTTGATTAAGAGCTGAAAGATGTTTCCAGAAAGTTCTTGACAAGTCAAGTGAATTAACCCATCATCGTTAATGACAGAGGCGGCTTTCCAGTCCTAGTAACTAGAGATGGTTACCTGAAATGCCCCTCCGCCATGACACGCAAGGAGATTCATATGTATGCACGTCGCGTATCCATGAAGTTGAAGCCCAACAGCACGGTCGAGTTTACCCAGCGGCTCGAAAAGGATGTCATTCCCATGCTTCGCAAGCAAAGCGGGTTTCGGGATGAAATCACGTTCGTTTCCCCGGGCGGAGCCGAAGCTTTCGGTTTGAGTTTGTGGGACAACAAGCAGAACGCCGACACCTACGACCGCGGGCATTACGCAGAAGTGACCAAGATGCTGGCGAAACTGGTCGACGGAACTCCTCGGGTTGAAACCTACGAGGTTGCGAACTCCACCTTTCATAAGATCGCCGCTGCTGCAACCGCCTAAAGCCGCTGCGCGTTATTAGTTTGCCTGGAGGAGAGCAATAGCTACAAGCGCAACAAACGTGGCGATGCCACTTGCTTTTTCTCTCGGGAATGGCCCGACTCTCAATCGGGCCATTCCTTTTATGGGGAGGACCCAGGAAGTAAGCACAGGCTGCGCCCGGGGCTAAAGCGGACCGAAGGCCAATTCGTGTAGACGTTGCGGTCCCGATGCCCTGCGGAAGACAAACGATGGTCGAGGGAGGCTGGACCAACTCGTGTCCCCCGTGCTTAGAATTCTTTCCCTGATTCCGTCGCGTCCAATGGCTCGTCCAAATCCGCGCCGTAGTCGCGCCCGAATTCTTCCCGGTACGCCGCTGCGCCCGTCGACACGGCGCCGGTGCGACGTAGCGCACGGGCCGCGGCGTGTTGTGATTTTTCCTTGTATTCCTTCGGGTGATACGGGCTCTTTCTCGATTCGGTCATGACTTTCTCGTCTTAGGTCATTCGCTTATCAATCAAAAATTGCCCTTGAGCTGCGCGCGGATTTCGCCGCCCGGATTCTTGGCACTATGCACATTTACGTACAGCTTGCCAGCCTTGTAACTTTCGTACTGCGCATCGGTCAGCTTTGCGCCGTCGGCCGCGGCGAAGGTATTGTCACCGGTCTTGACGAACGGAACGATCACGGGTCCGTTGGCGCCCGCCGCAGCCTCATGAATATGCGATGCCGTAGCGGTCATGCCGGTCACGGTGACTGTCGCCGTTACCGAGCGATCGGATTTGATGTCCACGGTTGCGTTGCCGCTGGCTGATGTGACGACGGGTGGCACTTCCTCGGCGCCACTCAGGACCAGCTTCTGGCCCCCCACCATGGGCGCCATCATTGCGCAACTCGCAAGTACTCCTACCGCACCCACCAACAAGATCGCGGATAGCCCCGCGGACCGGGCTGTCATCTTGATGAGCATGTTAATTCTCCTTTGGAAAAAGTCGGACGGATTTGGCCGGCTGTAGGGACTTCCGATCTTGATTGTTCCGTGAGTCGGATGCGCGCAGGATGTCCGTCACTGCGCCGGGTTGGAGAATACGGTGAGCCTATCGCCCTGTCTGCTCGCTGGCGCACATAACGGTTCAGTGCGGCACCGCGCGCATTGCCTCTTCTCTCGGGCGGGATCCTGGCGGGCCGCTTTCGCGAGGGTGCGGACGCTGCAAAAGGCCACCCTTCATCGTGTCAGTCGTAGGACGACGAGAACTATGGCCATCCATTGAAAAAAAACAAACACGTAAAACGGCCGCGCTTGCCAGAAACGCATCGGTTCTGCCTTGACTGTCGCTATTGATTGCAAGCGTAAGTCGCCCGGGCCGAAGCAACGGGCCCGATAGTTACGGCGTGATGTGTGTGCCAAAAAGGACACTAATTATGCTTGCCAGCCTAATGGTTGAGCCACACTATATCGGCACAATCAATAATGAAAAAGAGCCAAATCATGAAGTTATTCACGGGTTTGAAAAAGATCAGAGAGTTTGAAAGGCTGCAACTACCGCTCCTCAGGTCCCTTGTCGAATTCGATATCGTCGTCGAGATTGGATATGCGCAGGAGCTGGGACAACCACTAACGCAGAAACAACTCCTGCTGCTGAATTTCTGCTCGCGCTCCACGGCTCGCCGCAAGCTGGCCAAGCTTACTGAGGGAGGAATCGTAATCCGGCGTAAGCACGCGAACGATCATCGCGCCAGCGTCCTGATCATTTCTCCATCCGGTATCAAACTGCTGGCTAAATACTGCGGCGCGATTACTTCCATTTCGGGGTCGCATTTCAAATAGGCAGGAGAAGGAGAGGTCGCCCATGGCTGAATCCGCGCGCCATACTCCCCATCAAAATCATCTGCTTGACGCCCTACCGAGCAGCGACTACGAGCGGATTGCATCCCATCTGGAACCGATACGGTTGTCCCTCGGTGAGGCCCTCTATGAATCCGGTGGTCAGTTGCGCCATGTCTACTTCCCCACCACGTCCATCGTTTCGCTGCTCTACGTGATGGAGGACGGCGCTTCCGCCGAAATTGCGATCGTGGGCAACGAGGGCATTCTCGGTGTCTCCTTGTTCATGGGCGGCGACACCACGCCTAGCCGCGCCATTGTTCAAAGCGCGGGGCACGCATTCCGGCTCAGGGCCGATTTTCTCAAGGAAGAGTTCGCGCGGTTCGGACCGACAATGCATCTCCTGCTGCGCTACACCCAGGCGCTGATCACGCAGATGGCGCAGACAGCCGTGTGCAATCGGCATCATTCCGTGGACCAGCAGTTATGCCGGTGGCTGTTGCTGAGCCTCGACCGGTTGCAATCGAACGAACTTTCGATGACGCAGGAATTGATCGCCAATATGCTCGGCGTGCGCCGCGAGGGGGTCACTGAGGCTGCGGGGAGATTGCAGAAGGCCGGGTTGATTCGCTATTCGCGAGGGCAGATCACTGTGCTCGATCGCGCGGGCGTAGAGGCGCGTTCCTGCGAGTGCTACCAGGTAGTTAAGGCGGAGTTCGACCGGCTGCTGCCCTACACATCACCTTTTGCATGACTAGGTGAAATGGTGCGCCGCCGGACGGACGAGCGATTGCCGGGCGGCCAGATTCATCGGACTGCTAGTCAGGACAAGCGCCACTGGACTTAGCCCACGCACTTTGGGGTTGACTTGCATCTCGGGCATTCAGAATTCGTGCCCGGATTCAGTCACGTCAAGCGGCTCATCAAGGTCTGGGCCAAAGTCGCGCTCGAATTCCCCTCGGTAGACCGTCGCAGCCGCGGCCAATACTCCGGCGCGACGCTTCGCTCTGGCGGCCCCATGGCGCCCTTTGTCTTGATCCGCCTTCGGGTAAAGATGACTCTTTCGCGTTTCGGTCATGGCTTCTCGCTAAGCCTTCCAACGTGGAGTGTGTCTACTTGCCCTTCCTTGTGAGAACGGCGTCGGCCTTGTGATCGACTTTTGCCTTTTCCGCCGCGCTGAGGCGCCCCGCATTGAACGCTTGCGAGGCGCGTGCCTTGGCGTCGCGCGCGTGTGCCTTGTCCCCCACGGGGAAGCGGCCCCCGGGCAATGCGAAGTCGGAGGGCGGAAGTTTCTTGCGTGCAGCGGTGGTGAGTTTGCTCATGATGTGGTCACCGTCTACGGACCTTTGCGACATAACGCTCCAGCAGCGCCAACTGTCGGCGCTTTGTGATACCCGTGTCATCCCGGCCGCTCACCCCCGCGGTAGCATCGGAACCCGACATTTCTTTGAACCAGCCCATCTCTGTCCCTTTCCTGCTTCAGGGTCTAATGCGACACCACGACTGAAGGGTGCGCCAGGTGCACCTGGACGGCGTATCAGCCGCTTCCCTTTCTGGGCGTAAGAATTTCCCGGACATTTCCAGGCAGCCAATCGAGAGCGCCAAGGGCGCCCGCGTGCAGATCTACCGCAAGCCGAGAAAGCCCAAGACAAAGATGACGATGACAACGAAGCCGACAATGTAAATGATACGGTTCATGAGCATTTCCTTTGCGAACCCTTATCCGAGGTAACGTGACAAGTGAGATTGATAATCCCCGGCCGCGGCTGCAATGTCTGTGCGCTGCCGCACTCGCATATTCTTCTTTGCGTGGTTCCACCCAACTTGGCTAGAGTTTGCAGGCTAAGTAGCCGGCGATCGGGAATGCGGTGCAATAAGCGCTAACGCACAGACGGAGTCTTGACCGGGGGCCAACCTGCAAACGCAGACAATGATTGCCGGTAGATTCGAACAGAGTACGAAAAGGACAATGACCATGACCATCCACAAGCAACTCAGGCCCGCCGGCCAGCTCGCGGAAATCGCCGAGCTATTTTCCCGCGGACGTCTTCATTTCACGCGAATGAGCACTGAGAAGGGAATGAGTCGAGTCAGCAAAGGAGGCCCGAAAGTGATGGGCATCGCCTTCGCACTCCTGTTCGTTTCCACGCTTGCCCAGGCCGACAGCCTTCCCTATGAAGCGGCCTTCAACGAATATGGCTACGCTTACACGCAGACGGCGACCATGGTCGGCAATGATACGGCCGTCGTGTGGTTCGTCACACCGGCCAGTGGCCGCTTCCTGATCCAGGTGGGAAACGCTTCCAATTCGGAGGCAGTCGAGCATCGAGCTGTCCTGACCGACGGCACGAACACAATCTCGACGCAACAGGGATTCTATCCATCCTTCTACGTCACGGTCGGCGAGAATCTCGCGGCCTGGACCGGCTACATCATGTACGTCTACAACGTGAACGCTGCTGGCGTGCAGAGTTGCGATGCAGCAACTACCTGCGACGTAACGGTCCTGATCGAGGGAGCCAACAAGGCTGCTAACCGCGGAAGAGGACCCAAGTAATGACAATAATTGTCGGTAAATTCGAAGGAGTATCCTCAAACGCGAGATGCCATCATGGACTATGAAACCGTAATGCCTCTGCTGTACTTCATCTTCGCGCTCGCTCTCGCCTTGGCAAGCTTGCCAAGTATGCGCGGGCACCAGGAAATGTCAGGTTAAGCGCTGCGACAACGCCGCGAATCTAACCGGCCCGCCCAATCGATTCAGGTGGGCCGTTGCGGAGGCGGCGCTCACTGTGGCGCACACATGTCGACTGGGTTTGGACCGTAGCCCTCCACCTTGTAACCTCTCGCGACCATTTGGTCCCTTGTCGCCGCGCTCGTCGTGTAGCGATGATTTGAGTCCGTGCGCTGATTCCAAAGGCGGTATACGGAAATCGTCGCGGCAGGACAGGCGCCCGTTTGAGTATCCGGAAGGGTTACGTAAATCGCGCTCGGCGTCTCATTGACATAGCCGCTGTAATTCGGATCGGTCATCGTCTTGCGCAGAACCGCTGCGCACTCGTTGGCGTCCGCCGAGAAGAAGTGCGAGTCGCCGTGCTGTGGAGGAATGTAAAAGCGGCACACCGGATCAACGCCTCCGGAGGCTGATGCATATGAGTTGAAGCCTTGCCCTGTCCGGGTCCACCCCTTGTGCACACCGTTGTCGAGATCGCTGATTTCTTGCGCGTTGGCAGAAATGAAATAGTGATCGAGCGAGGCATTGTAGAACTCGATAACAGGAGCGAAGGCTGGCCCCCCTCCGCCTAAACCAACCCCTACAAGTGAAATGTATTGCGGGCTGCCAGCACCATCACTGGTTATGGTTATCGAGGCATTGTAAGTGCCCGTGGATTGCGGCGAGAACGTGACGTTGATCGTGCAGGAGGATCCGACCGGAACTGTTGAACAGCCCGACGTTGAATCGGCGAAATTTGTCGTGTCGCTCAGGTACACGCTGGAAATCGATACGGCTGCGGTTCCAACGTTGGTTACAGCAATCGCTTGCCTCGCACTGGCTGTGCCGACTGGCTGATAGCCGAAACTTACAATCGGACTAGCCGACAATCGCCCCTGGTTGGCCGGCGGGTCCGCGACAAGGTTCACCAACATGGTTTCGAACGATGCCGTTGCGTTGAAGCCGAGGGTCAACGACACCAATTCCGAGTTCGCACCGGGGGCGATTTGTACGTATCCATAGTTGACGATACAGGTGCCTCCAGGCGGCATCACGTAAGCGATATTGCAAGATGTAATTGTCATTGGCTCGAGGATGAAGTAGCCGAGCGAGGGATACACCGGCGGGTCGCCGGTGAACGTAAGACCGGAAATCGTGATGGTGGTACTGCCAATATTCGTTACGGTTACGCTGCCTAGCGCGACTCCACTAGGAAAATGCACTGAGCTCGGTGCGGAAAGCAGAGGCAATCCGACCACGACATTGTTGGATGTCAGCAATGCGAGTCCGGCTAATATCGCGAGAGATCGTAGTCGGAACATGTGGGCGTCATCCTTGTGTGATGCGTAACGGAATCAGCTAACCGGGGCCCGATGCGAACGCGAGAGCCCAATTGACGCTCCAATTATCATGCGCCGAGGACCGGACTGGTGCAACCTGGTCTGGTCGTAGGCAAAAGGCTGACCAACGGATGCCACGAGTGCGCAGTACATACCGCCATTCGACAGCGTGCTGATTTCGTGTCCGTGCGGACCGACGCAAGCCTCACGGCGCGTGAGAAATGAGGTCCTGGCTCGGTGGCGGGCCGAAGCGTACGTCTATGCTGACGCGCGCCGCAGCCCCGCCGGGAGCAGCCAGCGCTCGCCGTAGCGGAAGCCGAGTTCGATCAGCAGCGCCATCACGGCGGCCGGAATCGCACCGGCCAGCAGCATCGCGTGGTCGTTCAGCGCCAGGCCCGTGACGATGCGCTCGCCGTAGCCGCCGGCGCCGATGAACGCGGCGATGGTCGCGGTGCCGACGTTGATCACGGCCGACGTCTTGATGCCGGCCAGGATCGTCGGCGCGGCCAGCGGCAGCTCGATCTTCTGCAGGATGGTGCCGGGCCGCATGCCCAGCGACTGCGCGGCCTCGATCATTCCGCGCGGAATCTGCGTGAGCGCCGCATGCGTGTTGCGCACGATCGGCAGCAGCGCGTACAAGCGCGAGCGCGATGTACGCCGGCACGGCGCCGATGCGCCCCGTCAGCGGAATCAGGACGGCGAGCAGCGCGAGCGAGGGAATCGTCTGCACGACGCCGGTCGCGCCGATGATCAAGCCTTCCGTCGCCGGACGCTTCGCGGCGAGAATTCCGAGCGGGATGCCGATGACGATGCTGGCCGCAAGCGAAAGGAAGACGAGTCCCAGCTGTTCGAGCGTCAGGCGAACGAAGTCGGGACCGAAGAGCTTGCGCCAGAAGTCGTCGAACCCGCCTGATTTCGCGGACGGGCCGCGCCGACGGCCGTCGCCGGCTGCCGGGCCAGGAAGTTCGCCGCGACGGTGGCGAAGTCCTTGTTTTCGAGCTCGGCGGCCGCGTTCATCCGGCGCATCGACGCATCGTCGATGGTCCCTTCGAGCTTGGCGAGCGCGGCCCACGTCTTGCGGCAAGCGCTGCGGAAGATCCGCGCGATACAGAAGCACCGCGTCGTAGCGCGGGAAGTACTTGCGGTCGTCCTCGAGCACCGTCAAGCCGTACTTGTCGAGCTTGGCGTCGGTCGAGTAGATGTCGATCGCGTCGACCTGGCGTTGCGCGATGGCTTCGTACGCGAGCCCGTGATCGAGGCCGCGCGGCGTGTCGAACGGCAGCTCGTAGGTGCGCTTCAATCCGGGCCAGCCGTCGGCGCGTCCGATGAATTCCTGCGAAAGCCCAAGCCGCACGTCGGGATGCGCCTTCAAGTCGGACAGCCGCGCGATGCTCCTGGCGCGCGCATCGTCGGCGCGCATCGCCAGCGCATAGGTATTGTTGAAGCCCAGCGGAACGGCGACCGCGAGGCCCATGGGCGCCAGCTTCGCGTTGAGTTCGGCGAGCGACGGAACCGCGTCGAGCTTCAGGATTTCCTTGGCGATCGTGCCCGTGTATTCGGGGTAGACGTCGATGCTGCCGGTCGTGAGCGCGTTCAGCACGATGGCCGTGTTGCCCAGTCCCTGGCTGTGCGTCGCGCTCGCCTCGCCGGCAGATTGCGCGGTCTGCTTCAGGATCTCGCCCAGGATGTACGACTCGGTGAAGCGCTTGGAGCCGACATTCAGGGTGGGCGCGGCGAGCGCGACCGCAGCGCTGGCCAACGCGACGAGGGCAGCAACCGCCTGTAGGCGAGGGTTCATTGGTGTAAGTGTGCCCTAATCGCGACGGCTGGTGCGACTCGCCAACACCAATTTGCGCTGCTGCCTGATTGGTTTGCAGCGGCCGTGGCGTCGGATGCCGAGCGTTCGCCTCCCGGGACGGCGGCGGAGTCGCCACGGTCGCTTGCGGCGGCGTCCGCCGCTGCGCGGTCACCGGTCTGGGCTGTTGCGGCGTCGTCGGCGCAGTCGCCATCGGCGCCTGATCGCGAAGCGCTACGGGCTCACCGGATTGTCACGCTCCGGTTCGGTGGCGAGCGAGTTCCAGTAGTGCGTCGGCAGATCGTTGTATTGGGTCGAATCCTTCATCGTCGAGCATCCGCACAGGGCTGCTGCGACGGCCAACGACGCGATCTTCCAAAGGGAAATCATGACGTGCCTCGCTGTTCAGGGATGCGACCTTCACGTTAGCAAACTCGGCATCGGCGGGGACGCGGTTCGACGCGGATTTGCGCGTCGGACATGGCCTACACCTACACGTTGCAGAGCGCTCCACGCCGTCGCGTCGAGAAGCAGATGCCGCCGCGGACCGCGCGGCAGTCCTACATGCGATTGCGCGGCTGTCCGATTCGGTTAGCCGCGGCCGTTGTCCATAGTCAGGGCGCAACGGAAATTCCGATGGACACTTCGGGCCTCTGGCCCTATCGACGAAAGGATACTGCGATGACCACGAAGATCGTATTGCTAATGTTCTCGCTCGCGCTCGGATCGTCCGCATTGACCGGCTGCAACACCATTCATGGCGCTGGCCAGGACGTGTCGAAAGCAGGATCCAAGATCTCGGAAGAGGCGCAGGAGCACAAGAAGTATTGAGTCTGCGCGACCGATGCGATGGGCGCGGCGGACTATCTAGCGAGGTGCCGCCGATTGCGAACCGGCCGGCGTGCCCGTTGCGCGGCGCATGATCTCCGCGCGGAATTCCTGCCATTGCTTGCGCGTGCGCGCGGCGATGATCGCCGGCCCAATCCCAGGCGGAATCCAGACATCCGGCACCACGGTTCCGTGTTGAAGGATCTGCGTTTCGTCGGCAGCCGGCACGAGCGTGGTCACGAACTGCGAGGACTTCAGGCTGCCGTCCACCACATCGGTTCGCACTTCCCGGTAGGGGAAAAGCGTTATGCGCCGGACCGTGGAGAAGGGGATGGAAAACAAGCCGAACTGCACGGCGCCGTGTTGCGTCACCTGCAGTTCGTTTCCGGACCGCCTGTCGATCGAACTGGACCTGAGCGTTGACACGAATCGCGCCATGCCGTTGTAGTCCGTCAGCACGCCCCAGGCGTCCTGCGGGCTCGCGCGCACGCGCAATGCAACGTCGACGATCATCTGCGGCCCGTCGCGCACGACCTTTACGTCGATGTCCTGATCGTCTGGGAGCGGCTCCCCTATTGCCGTTCCGGCAGCGAGCAGCGCCGCGACCAACCAGATTCTCATGACTGCATTCCTTTCACGACCGGAATCCGTTCAACCCAGCTTGCCATCCTGCTGGCCCTCCTGCTGGTCACCGGCTGCGCGTCGCTGCCGCCCGGCAGCGATTATCCAAAGACGGTCAGCACCGCATTCGCGCAACCGGAGACTACGACGCTCGGCCGGCAGGTTGCGGCGCAAACGGCGGCGCATCCGGGACTGTCCGGATTCAGTCTCTTCCCGCGCGGCATCGACGGCCTGCTGCTGCGGACCCAACTGATCCGTTCCGCGCAGCGCTCGCTCGACATCCAGTATTTCGTCTTCGTCGAAGACTACACCGGAAAACTGCTCCTCGATGGCGTGCTGCATGCGGCAGACCGGGGAGTGCGCGTCCGGCTCCTCATCGACGATCTCAATGCCTTTGCACTGGGGAACGCGCGAAAGACGCTGGCCACGCTCGACCGCCATCGCAATATCGAAATCCGCATGTTCAATCCGTTCGCCTATCGCGGCAACGTCTCGCTGCTGCAGCGGATCGAGTTCGTCGTGAATGCGCCGCGCCTCAACCACCGGATGCACAACAAGCTGCTGATCGCGGACAGCACGATCGCCATTATCGGCGGCAGGAATGTGGCGGACGATTATTTCGATACCGGCGCCGTCGCCATACGGTTCGGGGATTTCGACGTCGCGGCGATGGGACCGGTCGTGCCCGACCTCGCGCAGAGCTTCGATGCCTACTGGAATTGCGCGTTGGCGATACCACAGGAAGCGCTGTCCCAGCCGCAGCACGCCCATGAGCGAGGTGCGTGCCGAGCTTACGGAGAATCGCGCGGAAACGGATGTGCCGGCGATCATGCGCCGGCTCGAGGCGGGCAATCCGCTTGCCGGTTTGCTCGACGGACGCATCCCGCTCGCATGGGCGCGCGCGACGATGATCGCCGACCCGCCTGAAAAAGCCGAGCCGGGCGCGAGCGCCGGCCTGCGCTTTCCCACGGCTGCGGCCATCGACACGATGATCAACGACGTCGGTCATGACCTCATCGTCATATCGCCCTATTTCATTCCGGGACCCGACGGCCAAGCGGCGCTTGAACGCCTGCTGAAGCGCGGCGTGCACGTGCGAATTCTCACCAATTCCCTGGCGTCTACCGATGTCCCGGCCGTTCACGGCGCCTACCGCCGATACCGGCGCGCACTGCTGGCCGCGGGCGCCGAGATCTTCGAAGTTCGGCCGGTGCCGGGCACGACCGGCGATGGGTCGCATGGCGGCGCCCGGAGCGGCAGCAGTGGCGCAAGCGGCGCGCCGTTCGCGTTGCACGCCAAGGCTTACGTGTTCGACGACCGCACGGTGTTTCTGGGATCGGCCAATCTCGATCCGCGATCGTTCGAACTCAACACGGAAGTGGGCTTGCTGATCGAGAGCCCCGATCTCGCGGCACAGGTCAATCCGGCGCTTCAACGAATTCGCGGCGTCCGCGAACAGCTACCAGGTCGTGCTCGCTGCCGGAATCGGCGCCGCTGGCAATGAAATGGCAGACGGAAGTTGACGGCAAGCGTGTCGACTGGAGCAATGAGCCGGACACCACGCTCTGGCAGCGCCTGAAGGCCGACCTCTATACGCTGATGCTCCCGCTCGAGCGGCAGCTGTAGCGCAGATTGGCGCAGAAAGTGCCGCGAAGCGGGCAACGAAAGTCCGCGGGTGACGTCAGTCGCGTGCCAGCAGCGACGAGCGAGTCCCATGCCGGCGCGCATGCGACTTCGGCATCACGCATAGGATCAGGATGATCGCCAGGTTGATCAGCAGCAAACCGTAAAGGGCGGTAGGGTCATCCATCTGAAGGCTCCTGTCGCCCACCGTCCCGCGCGGCGGGCGCAACGTTGCAGTCGTCCGGTCCATCGTTATCTGGAACGCGCCCGGCCGCCTACAATGTGAAGCGTATCTAGGTGGATGGCACAGCGGCATGAGCGTTATGCGGAAGATGCGGTGGGAATGTGCCGACAACGATTGCGTGCTACTGTCCCCCTTGTAGGACAGGGCCCTATTGCCCGCGAATATCGGCCCCGTGGAAAATTGCGTCCGGCTGGACTTCTCAGGGGGGCGTTTGGCTCACTTCGTCACCGATCGAATCGTCAGTGCGCTCCATCGGGTCGGCGTCATCCTGCTGCTGGTTGCGGTCTGCGTCGTTTTCGGCGCGCTCTGGCTGACCAAATCGTCGTCCAACCTGATCAGCGCCGTTGCGATGGGAGCGTTGTCTTTCGGCATCCCGGGCATAGGCATGCTCGCGCTCGCCTACTGGCTCGAGGGACAAACCGATGCGCTCGAACCATCCGGCGAGCTGCACATCGCCGATCCCGAGGGAGAGGGCGGCAATCCATTTCCAAAGCCGAGCGTCGGCTATGCGATTGCGGTGGCGGCGACGGGTGTGGCGTGGGGGCTGCGTGCTCTCGTCTCTCCCTACATTCCCGATGACTCCCCGCTTGTCGTCTGGCTCCTGCCGATCGCATTCAGCGGCTGGGTGTGCGGGTACGGACCGGCATTCGTCTGCACAGCACTCTGCATGCTCGTCGCGCGATATTTCTACATGGCGCCGGTTCACGAGCTTTTCTTCACGGACGCGGCATTCGCATTGCGACTCGGCTCATTCCTGTTCACCGGGCTGCTTGTCGGCGGCCTGACCGCGGCGCTGCATGCGGCACTGAATCGCGTCCAGTATCTGACAGGTCGCCTGCACGCGATCGAGGCCGGGAAGAAAGACTCGCCCTGACCGCTGCCGCCCGCGAAACATGGCAGTTGCGCGGCGCTCGCGGTTGGCCTACGCTTGAGCCAAGGCGTACCTGCTGAAGGCGAAGCTAAGTCCGCTTCGTCCAAGAGGCCCATCCCGATGAACATCGTTCGATTGCTTGGCATCCTGCTTTCCGGGGCGCTGGTTGGCGCGTCGCCGGCGCGCGCGGCAGTTACATGTCCCCAGCCGGAAAACATTCAATTCAGCCCCGGGCGTCCGGCGTCGTCGGAACCCGTCGCGTGGTGGACCGTCAGTTTCAGCCGCGCCGACCCGACGCTGGTCATTGCCGTGCACACGACGATCGGCGCCAACAACGAGATCACGATCGACACGCAGACCGTGGACAACCCGGCGTTGGTGCCGGCGACGGATGTGCTCGGACCGTACCCGTATGTGGGCAAATTCGGTCCGCTGCCGCCGGGACACTACACGGTGACCGTGACGCATGGCGCGAGCTGCGCGCTGGCGCAGGGAAGCATCGACATCGGCGCCAAGGCCGCGCCGACGACGGTCGCGCCCGTCGTGGAGTTCTACAACGCGGCGCTCGACCAGTACCACAGCACGCAGAACGGCGCGGAGATCTTCGACCTCGACACCGGCGTACATCCCGGGTGGGTGCGGACCGGACAGAGCTTCCTGGCCTACGTGACGGGCCAGGATGATGACCGCGGCGTCATCGTGCAGCGGTGGTACGGCAAGCCGGACCACGGTTTGAATTCGCATTTCCTCACGTGGGTGCTGCCTGAGGAGGACGCCCTGGAACAGGGTTTCCTGGCCGGCGCCTGGATATTCGAAAACGGCGCGACGTTCGTCATACCCGCGCCGTATTCGACGACGGGCGCGTGCCCGGCAGGAACGGTGCCGGTCTACCGGCTGTGGAACAATCGCGCCGATGCCGGCCACCGCTATACGGCGGACAAGGCCACGCAGCAGCAAATGATCAGCTCCGGTTACGTCGCCGAAGGCTTCGGACCCGACAGGGTCTTCTTCTGCGCGATCGCGTAATTGATCCCATAAATCGGCAGCACTTCATCCGCCGAGGTATCCGACATGCTTCGTCAATATCCACCGTTGGCCGCTTTTTCGCTTGCGCCCTACACGTCGTCGATGCTGGTCCGCCCGTCGCCGAACAAGGTGACGCTGGACTCGCCGGCGATCGAGGTGATGACCGACCTCTCGCTGGTGGCGGCCGTCACGATAGAAAGCTACGCATCGCTCGTGTCCGCCAACGAATACATGATCGCGCGCGGCGTCCGGTCGCTCTTCGTCGCGACACCCGAAGGCCGGGTAACCGGCCTCATTACCGCCGCCGACGTGCTGGGCGAGCGCCCGGTACGCGTCAGCCACGCGCGGGGTGTCCGGCGCAATGAGCTGGTGGTGGCGGACGTCATGACGCCGATCGACGCGGTCGCCGCCATGCGGATCGAGGACGTGCGTGCCGCCAAGGTTGGCCACATCGTCGCGTCGCTCACGCAAGCCGGGCGGCACCACGGCCTCGTGGCGGAAGTGCGTTCGCCGGCCGAGGTTTCCGTTCGCGGAATCTTTTCCGCGACGCAGATCGCCCGGCAGCTGGGCATGGCGCTGCAAATCCCCGAAGTCGCGCGAACTTTTGCCGAGGTCGAGCAGGTCCTGCACGAGTCCCGCTAGGATCCGAAACTCGAGGCGGAATCGCGACCGCGCGCCCACCGGTGGGTGCGCGCCCGGCTCCGCTCCGTCGGTCGGCCAGGGCGCATTCGCCGTGCGGTTGCCTTAGAATCGCGGCTGGCGTCGTGACCCTCCTACGGCCAATAACAAACGGATTCAGCGCATGCCGCTCGTGGGATTCCGGCCGACCAAGGCGCGGCTCATCATCGAGGACAGGAAGGCCAGCGTCCTGGTGATGAAAGTCGTGGTCTACAACGGCGAGTCCGTCAAGCTCGCGACCGGGGACCGCCTCGAGGAACTCTCCGGAACCCTGCGCATCCGCAGCAAGGACAATGGCGCGCGCAACGGCGCCAGCGACACGGGGTCGCTGATCTACATCCCGGAGTCCGACATCGCCGCCGATCGCTCCCCGGCGAAGTTTCAGATCAACATACCGATGGCGGGTGCGAAGTTCGACACGCTCGTCCGGGTTGCGCTTTCCGGCAGGCTGCCGACCAAGTTCTTCATCGACGCGGGCGAGCGCGTTTCCCGCACCGAGTCCCGGGGACTGGGATACGAAGTCCGCGACGGGAAGCGCACCAAGGTCTGGGACACGCTCGCGCATCGCGCGCTGGTCATCACGAATTTTTCGTTTATCCTCCCCATCGATGTCGCCGAACCACGCGCGAGCGAGGCCGTCGCTCACGATGCGGTCCCGGCCCCATCGCTGGCGACCAACGCACAGGTGGCGGAGCTGATCGACGACCTGCTGGTCTTTCACGGTGAGACCAAACACACGATGTTCGCGCTGATGTGCATCCTCGGGATCATCGCGGTCGCCGCACTCCTGATCGGGCTGGTGCTGTTCCAGCGCGCCTGAACGTTGCAACCCATTTCCATCAGCAGCGAGAGCCTGAACATGAACCAACTGGACTTCAAGGGCCGCGCCGCGGCCATCACCGGCGGCGCCGCCGGCATCGGTCTCGCCGTGGCACGCCGGCTGGCAGCGAGCGGCGCGCGCGTCGCGCTGTGGGATCGCGACCCGAAGGCGCTGGCGCAGGCCAAGGCCGACATCGGTGGCGAGACGCTGACGTTCGCGCTCGACGTCGCCGACGCGGCTGCCGTCGACCGCGCGACGCAAGGCACGGTCGCGGCGTTCGGCGGCATCGATGCGCTCGTCTGCTCGGCTGGCATCACCGGTCCCAACGTTCCGCTGGCCGACTACCCGGTCGACGCCTGGAAGCAGGTGTTCGACGTCAATGTGCACGGCGTGTTCCTGTGCAACCGCGCCGTGGTGCCGGTGATGCAGAAGAAGGACTATGGCCGCATCGTCAACATCGCGTCGGTGGCGGGCAAGGAAGGCAATCCGAACGCGTCGGCCTACAGCGCGTCGAAGGCCGCGGTGATCGGCCTCACGAAGTCGCTGGGCAAGGAACTCGCGAAGACCGGCATCCGCGCCAACTGCGTGACGCCGGCCGCCGTGCGCACGGCGATCTTCGACCAGATGTCGCAGCAGCACATCGACTTCATGCTGTCGAAGATTCCGCTCGGGCGCTTCGGCACCGTCGACGAAATCGCGGCGATGGTGTGCTGGCTGGCGAGCGAGGACTGCTCGTTCTCGACCGGCGCGGTGTTCGACCTCTCCGGCGGCCGCGCGACGTATTAGGGCAACCCGGGAGCGCAACCGAGGATCGGCTCTACCCGCCGACCTTGAGGATCACCTTGCCGATCAGCCGGCCCGATTCCATCAGCGCGTGCGCATCGCGCGCCTCGCGCGAGCGGCAGCGTCTCCTGGATCACGACCTTCAGCCGGCGCTGCGCGAACAGCGGCCAGACTTTCTCGCGCAACGACGTTGGCGAGCTCGACCTTGCGCGCCGGCGGGCTTGCCCGCAGCGTCGAGCCGGTGACGGTCAGCCGCTTGACCATGATGTGATGCATGTCGATGTCGGCGCGGTTGCCGTTGAGAAGTGCCGATCTGCGTCAGCCGGCCTTCGAGCGCCAGGCACTTCAGGTTCTTCTCGACGTAGTCGCCGCCGACCATGTCGAGCACGACGTCCACACCGCGCTTGCCCGTGATCCGCGCCACCTCGGCGACGAAGTCCTGCGTCTTGTAGTCGATCGCGTGGTCGGCGCCCATCGCGCTGCAGAAGGCCACCTTGTCCGCGCTGCCGGCGGTCGTGAAGACCGTCGCGCCGAAGGCCTTGGCGAGCTGGATCGCCGTCAGGCCGATGCCGCTGGTGCCGCCGTGGATCAGGATCGATTCGCCGGCCGTGAGATGCACGCGGTCGAAGACGTTGTACCAGACGGTGAAATAGTTCTCGGGAACGCCGGCCGCCTCGCGCAGCGTCATGCCCGTGCGGGATCGGCAGGCAGAAGCCGGCGGGCGTCGCGCAGTATTCCGCGTAGCCGCCGCCGGGCGTCAGCGCGCAGACTTCGTCGCCGACGCGCCACGTCGTGACGCCTTCGCCCAGTGCGGCGATCCGTCCCGCGACTTCGAGCCCGACGATCGGCGACGCGTCGGCGGGCGGCGGATAGGCGCCGGCGCGCTGCAGGCAATCGGGGCGGTTCACGCCTGCATAGGCGACCTCGATCAGCACTTCGCCGGCTTTGAGTTGCGGCAGCGGTCCTTCGGCCAGGTACGAGCACGTCCGGCGGACCGGGCTCGCGAATGGCGATGTAGCGCATCGAGATGGGCAGTGGCATGGCGACGATTCCGGAGGGTAGTCCGGCGCGGATTCTACTAGCTAGCTCGCGCCGTCGGCGTGCCGCGACAGGCAGCGCGGCGCGCCGCGACGAGCCACGCGAGCGCCGCGGCGAATCCGACCGCGAGCATCCACAGCGTCGGCCGCAGGCCGATCGTCTCGGCGAGCACCGCGCCCAGCAGCGCGCCGGCCGGCGTCAGCAAGCCGGCGGCGACCTGCCATGTCGCCGCGGCGCGCCCAGCGCTTCCGGCGGCAGCAGGCGCTGGCGCAGCGTCGTTTCGTTGACGAGATAGACGGTCATCGCGCCGTCGCCGAAGATCTGCGCGGCGATCAGGAACAACATCGCGATCCACGGCATCGGCGGGCGCCAGCGGAATGAAGGCCTGCATCACGGCGGTGACGGCGAGCGACGCCAAGCAGCGTGCGGCGCGTGCCCCAGCGCGCCGCGGCAGGTGCCGCGAGCGCGGCGCCGACCAGGCCGCCGATGCCGCCGCAGCCGATCGCCAGTCCCGAGCTGCGCCGGCGAGAGGCCCAGCTCGCGCAGCGCGTAGAGCGTGTACAGCGACGCCATGAAGCTGCCGCACAGCGTGAACATCGTCATCGCGCAGAACAGCGTGCGCATCGGCCGGCGTGCGCCAGACGACGCGGATGCCGGTGCGCACGTCGTCGACGAACGACGTCGTCGGCGACCGGCTGCCGGATCGTTTCCGTCTTGCCGGATGCGCGCCGATGAGCAGCGCGGACGCGACGAACGTCGCGGCGTCCGCGGCGATGGCGATCGGCGCCGTCAGCAGCGCGACCAGCGCGCCGCCCAACGCCGGCCCGGAGATCTCGGCGACCGCGTCGGCGGCTTCGCGCTTGCCGTTGGCGTCGAGCAGGCGCTTGCGCGACACGAGGTCGGTGATGAACACGTGGTCGGCGAGATTGAAGAGCACCGTGCAGATGCCGGTGATCGCGGCGACCGCGTACAGGACCGGCAGCGACAGCACGCTGGCGCAGCGCCGCGAGCGGAATGGCCAGCAGCACCGCAGGCGCGGATCAGGTCGGTGGCGATCAGCAGCGGACGGCGGCGATGCCGGTCCACCCAGCCGCCGGCGAACCAGGCGACCAGCACGCCGGGCAGCGACAGCGCGACGGCGAGGAAGCCCAGGTCGTACGCGGTCGCGTCGACGACAAGGATGGCGGCCATCGGCAGCGCGGTGCGCGTGATGCGCGAGCCGACGGCGGAGATGCCCTGCGCGCTCCACAGCAGCAGGAAATCGCGATGCCGCCAGAGTCCGCGGCCGAAGTATCTTCTTGCGGCGCCTGCGAAGCCGCGAAACGCGGTGGAACGCGTCAGCGGCTCAGTACAGCACCTGCACGTTTTCCGGCTGCAGCCACTCGCGCAGGCGGTCGAGCAGCGCGTCGTCCAGGTTGACGCGCCATGCCTCGGGCAGCGCCACGTCGCCGCCGACGCGCTCGTTGCGGTAGGAGATCGTGACCGGCTTGTCGCCCGGGCGGAACGGCTGCAGGATTTCCGCGAGCCGCGCGGCGGACGCGTTGCCGTTGCACGCGAGCTTCAGCCCCTTGGCGAACTTCCTGCGGATCGCCGCCAGGTCGTAGACGTTCTCGGCGATGATGCGCAGGCCCGTGACCTCGCCGTCGTCGGTCATCCGCTGCGTGACCTTGACCTCGGCGATGACGAGCTGGTCGTCGCGCAGCAGGTTGCGCACGCCGTCGAAGATCTCGTTGTAGACCAGGATCTCCGCCGAGCCGCGGCCGTCGTCGAGCGTGACGAACGCCATCTTGCCCGCGCCGCCCGCTCTGCACGCGCATCTGCGTCACGATGCCCGCGACCAGCACGCGGTCGTTGCGCGGGCGCCAGGTCCGCGAGCGACGTGCGCACGACCGGCGCCAGCTCGGCGGCGTAGCCGTGGAACGGATGCCCGGACAGGTAGAAGCCGACCGCGGATTTCTCGTTCTGCAGCCGCTCGGCGTCGGTCCAGTCGCGCGTGGCGACGAGGCCGACGGACGCGTGGTCCGCCGACTCTTCGCCGAACAGCGAGACCTGCGCCGCGTTGGCCGCCGCGCGCTCGGCGGCCTCGAGCGCGATGCCGACCGACGCCAGCAGCGCGGCGCGGCGCGGCTCGATCGCGTCGAACGCGCCGGCGCGCACCAGCGCTTCCACGGCGCGCCGGTTGACCGCGCGCTTGTCGACGCGCCGGCAGAAATCGAAGAGATCGCGAAACGGGCCGCCCGCCGCGCGCGCGGCGACGATCGCCTCGATCGCCGCCTGGCCGGTGCCCTTGATGCCGCCCAGCCGTAGCGGATCTGCTTCGCGTCCACCGGCTCGAAGCGGTAGTTCGACGCGTTGACGTCCGGCGGCAGCATCGTCAGTCCCAGCGCGATCGCGTCGTCGCGGAAGTGGCGGACCTTGTCGGTGTCGTCCATCACCAGCGACAGGTTGGCGGCCATGAACGCGGCGGGATGGTGCGCCTTGAACCACGCGGTCTGGTACGCGATGAGCGCGTAGGCGGCCGCGTGCGACCGGTTGAAGCCGTAGCCCGCGAACTTCTCCATGTGGTCGAAGAGGCGTGGCTCGCCCGTGCGCGTCGACGCCGTTCTTCGTCGCGCCGTCGACGAAGATGGTCCGGTGCGTGGCCATCTCCTCGGGCTTCTTCTTGCCCATCGCGCGGCGCAGCAGGTCGGCGCCGCCCAGCGTGTAGCCGCCGATCACCTGCGCGATCTGCATCACCTGTTCCTGGTACACCATCACGCCGTACGTGGGCTCGAGGATCGGCTCGAGGCGCGGATCGGGATAGGGCACGCGCTCGCGCCCCGACTTGCGCGCGACGTAGTCGGGAATGAGCTCCATCGGTCCGGGCCGGTACAGCGCGACCAGCGCGATGATGTCCTCGAAGCGCGTCGGCGGCGCCTGCTTCAGGAGCTCGCGCATGCCGCGCGATTCGAACTGGAACACGGCGACCGTGTTGCCGGTCCTGAAGATGTCGTAGGCGGCGCGGTCGTCGAGCGGCAGCGTCGTCGAGCACGACGTCGGCCGCGGGATCGAGCTGCCGCACGTACTTCAGCGTCCAGTCGAGGATCGTCAGCGTCGTGAGGCCCAGGAAGTCGAACTTCACGAGGCCGACGGCCTCGACGTCGTCCTTGTCGAACTGCGAGAGGATCGCCTCCGCGCCCGGCTGCACGTACAGCGGACAGAAGTCGGTGAGCTTGCCCGGCGCGATCAGCACGCCGCCCGCGTGCATGCCGACGTTGCGCGGCAGGCCCTCCAGCTGCTCGGCGAGTTCGAGCAGCTGCCGCACTTCCTCCTCGGCGGCCTCGCGCTCGCCGAGCAGCGGCTCGGCCTCGCGCGCGTAGATGACGTTGGTCTCGCGGTCCTCCTTCGGCGGCAGGCGGGTGCTTCAGCGTGACCAGCTTGCCGGGCTGGAACGGAATCAGCTTCGCGATGCCGTCGACGAACAGGTACGGCATGTCGAGCACGCGGCCGACGTCGCGCACGGCGGCGCGCGCCGCCAGCGTGCCGAACGTCGCGATCTGCGACACCGAGTCCGCGCCGTACTTCTTCTTGACGTAGTCGATGACGCGGTCGCGGCCGTTCTGGCAGAAGTCGATGTCGAAGTCGGGCATCGACACGCGCTCGGGATTGAGGAAGCGCTCGAACAGCAGCGCGTAGCGCAGCGGATCGAGATCGGTGATGCCGAGCGAATAGGCGACGAGCGAACCCGCGCCGGAGCCGCGCCCCGGACCGACCGGCACGCTGGTTGCGCTTGGCCCAGTTGATGAAGTCGGCGACGATCAGGAAGTAGCCGGCAAAGCCCATCTGCGGATCGTCTTCGTCTCGAACTCGAGGCGCGCGACGTATTCGGGACGCTTCGCGTCGCGCACGGCGGCGTCGGGATAGAGGCTGCGCCAGGCGCCGCTCGAGGCCCGCCGCCGCCTCGTTGCGCAGGTGTTCGTCGATCGTGACGCCGGCCGGCGTCGGGAATTCCGGCAGGTGATTGCTTGCCGAGCGGAATCGTCAGGTTGCAGCGCTGCGCGATCGCGACCGTGTTGGCGAGCGCCTCGGGCAGGTCGGCGAATTTCGCGGCCATCTCGGCCTGCGTCGTGAAGTACTGCTCGGGCGTGAAGCGCTTCGGCCGCCGCGCGTCGGACAGGACGTGGCCTTCGGCGATGCACACGCGCGCCTCGTGCGCGCGAAAGTCCTCGCGCGCGAGGAACTGCGATCGGATGCGTGGCGACGACGGGCAGCGCGAGCTCGGCCGGCGAGCGCGACGGTGGCGGCGACCAGCGCGTCGTCGTCGGCGTGTCCGGCGCGCTGCACTTCGAGGTAGTAGCGCTGCGGGAACCACGCCGACCATTCGCGCGCGGCGCGCGCGGCGCCCGCGGGATTGCCCTGCAGCAGCGCGTGGCCGACGTCGCCGTCGCGCGCGCCGGACAGCGCGATCAGGCCGTCGGTGCCTTCGGCGAACCACTCGCGCCGGATTTCGGCGCGGCCGCGATGCTGGTTGCTCGCGGTAGGCGCGCGACAGCCAGTCGCACAGCTTGAGATAGCCGTCGCGCGATGCCGCGAGCAGGATCGCGCGAAACGGGCGGTCGCGTTCGGTGTCGTGCGTGATCCACACGTCGCAGCCGACGATGGGCTTCACGCCCGCGCCGCGCGCCGCCTTGTAGAACTTGATGAGGCCGAACGCGTTGGCGAGGTCGGTGAGCGCCAGCGCGGGCATGCCGTCCGCGCGCCGCCGCCGCCACCGCGGCGTCGATCCTGACCGTGCCGTCGACGACCGAGAATTCGCTGTGCAGCCGCAGGTGGACGAAGGACGGAGCGGTCATTTCGGTACGGTGCGTGGATGCTAGAATTCTACTCCGTTCGCGCCGCTGTCCATGCGGTCGCGCGCGGTCGCGGCCCACCTCCCGAAATCTGCGCAATGTCCTTGATTCGCTTCGCAAGTCGTCGTCTGCTGCTCGCCGCGCTGGCGGGTTGCGCGACGCGTGCGCCGCCGCCGGAGCCGCCGTCTGCCCGCCGCCGGCGACGCCGCGCCGCGCCGCCGAAGCCGCCGCGCCGAAGCCCTACGTCGAGCCGCCGCCGCCGCCGGTCAACCTGCAGGGCTTTCCGCCGACGTATCGGCTGGGCTTCGGCGACGGCTGCGCGACCGCGCGCGGCACCGACACAGAAGGACGCCGCGCGCTTCGCGGGCGACGGCAACTATCGCACCGGCTGGCAGGACGGCGTCGCGCAATGCAAGAAGAAATGAGGCGCGGATGAAGCCTTCGGCGTCGCGGTTCGTCGACGTTCGCGGCCTTCGCTACCACGTGCGCACGTGGGGCGATCCGCGCGCGCGCAAGCTGATCCTGCTGCACGGATGGATGGATGTCTCCGCGTCGTTCCAGTTCCTGGTCGATGCGCTGGCCGGCGACTGGCACGTGCTGGCGCCCGACTGGCGCGGCTTCGGCCTGACCGCGTGGCCGCACGGACGGCTACTGGTTCGCCGACTACGTCGCCGACCTCGACGCGCTGGTGCGCGCGCTGGCGCCCGCGACGAGACCGTCGACGTCGCCGGCCACAGCCTGGGCGGCAACGTCGCGCTGATGTACGCCGGGCGTGCGGCCGGCGCGCGGTCCGCAGCGTCGTCTCGCTCGACGGCTTCGGCATTCCCGGCGAAGACTGCCGCGCGTCGCACCGGAGAAATTCACCGCGTGGCTCGACGCGCTCGAGCGATCCGCCGGTGCTCGCGCCGTACCGCGATCTCGCCGCCGTGGCGGATCGCCTGCAGAAGAACAACCGCCGGCTGCCGCGCGACAAGGCCGAGTTCCTGGCGGCGCACTGGGGCGAGGCGCTGCCCGACGGCACCGCGCGCCTGCGCGCCGACCCGCGCCACAAGCTGCCGTTCCCGACGGTGTATCGCCTCGAGGAGATGTTCGCGATCTGGCATCGGATCACCGCGCCGGCGCTGTGGGTCGCGGCCGACGGATTCCGACGATTCCGCGCTGGCTCGCCGGCGGCGGCGACCCGCTGGCGGAGATCGCGCGGCGGCTGGCGCACGTTCCCGGCGCGCACGCTCGTCACGATCGCCGACGCCGGGCACATGCTGCATCACGACCAGCCCGAGGCGGTCGCGCACGCGCTCGAGTCGTTCCTCGCCTGATGCCGCAGCGCTTCGCCGTGCGTTCGCGGCGCGGCGCCTACGTCGCGCTGGCGTTCCTCACGCTGATCTGGGGCAGCAACTGGGTCGTGATGAAGCTCGCGCTGCAGTCGGCGAGCCCGGTCATCCTCAACGTGCAGCGGACGTGGCTCGCCACCGCTCGTGCTGTTCGCCGTGCTGCTGTGGCAGCGGCGGCCGCTGCTGCCGGAATCGTGGCTCGCCGTCATCGTCACCGGCATTTTCCAGACGACGATCAATTTCGGCTCGACGACGATGGCGCTGGCCGGCGGCGGCGCGGGGCGCACGTCGGTGCTCGTGTTCACGATGCCGTTCTGGACGCTGCTCCTCGCGTGGCCGGTGCTGCACGAGCGCGTGAAGGGTTCCAGTGGCTGGCGGTCGCCTGCGCGCTGGCCGGCATGACGCTGGTGGTCGAGCCGTGGCACTGGCACGGCGACACTCGCGCCCAAGCTGTGGGCGGTGCTGTCCGGCTTCGGCTGGGCCGCCGGCACGATCGCCACCAAGTATTTCCAGCGCGATCACCGCTTCGACGCGCTCAACTTCATCGCGTGGCAGATGCTGGTCGGCGTGCTGCCGCTGACGGTGCTGCCGTTGGTGCTCGACCTGCCGCGCGACGCAATGGAGCGCGACCTACGTGCTGCTGCTGCTGCAGGTCGGCGCGGTGTCGACGGCGCTGGGCTTCCTGCTGTGGATCGCCGTGCTGCGCTGGCTGCCGGCCGGCACCGCGTCGCTCAACATGTTCGCCATTCCCGGTCATCGCGCTGCTGTCGTCGATGGCGGTCTTCGGCGAGCGGCTGACGCGCAACGAGTGGATCGGCATCGCGCTGCATCGGCGCAGGCCTCGCGATCATTTCGGTCGACGCGTGGATGCGAGCCGCCGCGGCGTGACCGCCGTGACGGAGCCAACGCCACTCGAAGGCGGCTAGCGGCTACGAAGCGCCGCCTTCGCCCATCTGCGACTGCAGGTAGTTTTCGAGGCCCACCTTCTCGATGAGGTCGATCTGCGTTTCGAGGAAGTCGATGTGCTCTTCCTCGGACTCGAGGATGTCCTCGAACAACTCGCGGCTGACATAGTCGCCGACCTTCTCGCAATGGGCGATGGCCGCCTTCAGCACCGGGTGCGCGGCGCGCTCGAGCTTCAGGTCGCATTCGAGCGCCTCGGGCACGCTCTCGCCGACCAGCAGCTTGTTCAGGTCCTGCAGGTTGGGCAGGCCCTCGAGGAACAGGATGCGCTCGATCAGCTTGTCGGCGTGCTTCATCTCGTCGATCGACTCGTGGTACTCGTGGTCGCCGAGCTGTGGAAGCCCCAGTTCCGGAACATGCGCGCATGCAGGAAGTACTGGTTGATCGCCGTGAGCTCGTTGGTGAGCACGGCATTGAGGTGCCGCAGTATTTCCTTGTGGCCTTTCATTGCTTGTGGCCCTTCATCGCTGATTGTCCTTCGTGGCGGCATCCCGGAAGAATTGCGCCGAGCGAGGCGACGGACATGATGGACTGCTGCGCCAAGGCGCGCAACTGCGGGCAACGATGCGGGCGGAAAGGGACCTAGTGACTAGTCGTCGCCGCAGCCCGCGCACTCGCGCTGGTCCGCCAGCGACTCGGCCAGCACCGCGCGCGCGCAGTCGGCGCAGCGGCCGCAGCACGTCGCCACGCCGAGCGTGGCCGACAGGTCGGACAGCGAGCGCACGCCCAACTTCACGGCGCCGCGAATTTCGCCGTCGGTGACCGCGTTGCAAACGCAGATGTACATCGCGGGCCTTTACGCGGCGCGCGCCGAAGGCGGCGGCGCACCGCGGTCGCGCCACCAGGCGAGCGCGAGCCAGCCTGCGGGAATGAGCACCATCAGGTAGGTCAGCCATTCGCCGTACTGGCCTTCCGGACCATAGGGCTCGCTCAGCGCATGCCAATACTCGTTGTCGATGCCCGGGACGGCGCCGATCTCGCTGAATTCGTGGAATGCGTAGATGAAGAGCTGGATGGTGAACAGGATGAGGAACACGGACGTCACCTGGAAGAAGCGCTTCAGGTTGACGCGCTGCCCGTAGCGCGACCAGGCCCACGCGACGAGGCCGGCCAGCAGCACGCCGAGCGTCGCGCCGATCAGCAGGTCGCGCGAACCCTGTTCGAACAGGAGCGTGGTGAGGATCAGCGCCGTTTCCATGCCTTCGCGGACGATCATGACCAGCACGAACGCGAACACGCCGAGCCACGCGCCAGTGCTCGACTTGAGCGCTGCGGCTTCGACCTTGCTCGCGATGTCGGCGCGCATGCGCTTGGACGCGCGCAGCATGTAGAACACCATCGACAGCACCATGATGGCGGCGGCGAGCGCCAGGAAGCCTTCCCAGATCGGCTTGTTCTCGGCCTGGCCGAAGAGATAGCCGGCCAGCACCGAGACTCCGACGCCGACGCCGGTGCCCCACAGCACCGCCGAACTGAGCGCGACCCGGTGGGTCTTGCGCAGGTACGCCAGCGTGATGGCGACGATCAGGAAGGCTTCGATGCCTTCGCGCAGCGTCACGAGCAATGTAGTCAGCATTTCGTCGGTCTCCGTCGCCTGGCCGGACGCCGACTGCGGGCGGCCAGGCTGGGCTCAAGTAGGATGGTAATACGAATGATTCGCATTTTGGGCGCATCCCGCCAAAAATGCAAGGGGTCCGCCGCTTGAGGCTGCCGGACGGCATCCGCCGGCGATTCGGCGGGTCGGCCGACCCCAAGCCCCTGGGCGGGGCGAAGAAATCGGGGTGGGGCAAACCGGTAGAATGACGATCCGCCGCCGTGGTCCGCGGCGTTCATTTTTTCCCAGTCGCCCGCCATGACGCAAGCCGCTCCGCCCGACCTCTCCAAACTCCGCATCGACCGCGGCGTGGCCCCGGTGGCCTCCCGCCGGCGCCGGCGCTGGCTGGTGTGGGGAACGTTCCTGCTGGTGCTGGCGCTGGCCGGCGGCTTCTTCGCGCTGCAGCCGCATCCGGTCGCCGTCCAGCAGACGTCCGTGGTGACGACCTATCCGTCGCAGCAGTTCGTGCTGCTCAATTCGACCGGCTACGTGGTGGCGCAGCGCAAGGCCGCGATCTCGTCCAAGGCGACCGGGCGGCTCGAATGGCTGGGTGTCGCCGAAGGCTCGCGCGTCAAGGCCGGCGACATCATTGCGCGCATCGATGCGCGGGACGTGGTGGCGCAAGGGCAGAGCGCGCAGGCCAACGTGACCGCCGCCAGGGCCGCGCTGGAACAGGCGCTGGCCGAGGAACGCGACGCGGTGGCGCAGCTCAAGCGCAACCAGGACCTGCTGTCCAAGGGCTTCGTTTCCGCGTCGGCCGTCGACACCGCCAAGGCGCGCGCCGAAAAGGCGACCGCCGGCGTGGCCAATGCGCGCGCGAACATCGGCGCCGCGGAGGCCGCGTCGCGCAACGCGCAGGTCTCGGTCGACTACACGGTGATCCGCGCGCCGTTCGACGGCGTCATCCTGTCCAAGAGCGCCAACGTCGGCGACCTCGTGACGCCGTTCTCCAACGCGACCGACTCGAAGGGCGCGGTGGTGTCGATGGCCGACATGAGCACGCTCGAGGTCGAGGCCGACGTCGCGGAGTCGAGCCTGTCGAAGATCAGCGTGGGCCAGCCGGCGGAGATCCTGCTCGATGCGCTGCCCGATTCGCGGTTCCGCGGACGCATCAGCCGCATCGTGCCGACGGTGGATCGCGCCAAGGCCACGGTGATGACCAAGGTGAAGTTCGACGCGATCGACCCGCGCATCCTGCCGGAGATGAGCGCGAAGGTGAGCTTCCTGTCGCAGGACGTGACGGCGGAACAGCAGAAGCCGCTGGTCGCCGTCGCGGCCGACGCCATCGTCCAGCGCGACGGCCGCGCCATCGTCTTCGTCATCAGCGACGGGGTTGCGATCGCGGTGCCCGTCACGCCCGGGAAGAAGATCGGCGACCTGACGGCGGTCACGGGGGAGGTGAAGAGCGGCGACAAGGTCGTCCTGAAGCCCGCGGAGAATCTCGCTTCGGGCGCGCTGGTGAAGCTCGCGAAATAGGGCGCATTGGCCATGCACAGCGAGTCGTCCGCCGCAGCACCGGCTGTCGTCACGCGCGCCGTGAACCGCGGCGACGAGGAACCGTTGGTCTCCATCCGCAGCCTCACCAAGTACTACACGCGCGGCGAGCAGGTCATCCCGGTCCTGGTCGACATCAACATCGACGTCATGGCAGGCGACTACATCGCGCTGATGGGGCCGTCCGGTTCGGGCAAGTCCACGCTGCTCAACCTGATCGCCGGCATCGACAAGCCCACGTCCGGGGAGATCCATGTGGCTGGCATCGACATCGCGCGCCTGTCGGAAGGCGACCTCGCCGCCTGGCGCGCCGCGAACGTCGGCTTCATCTTCCAGTTCTACAACCTGATGCCGGTGCTCACCGCGTTCCAGAACGTCGAGTTGCCGCTGCAACTCACGTCGCTGTCGCGTCGCGAACGGCGGGAACGTGTCGAGACGGCGCTGGCGCTGGTCGGGCTCTCCGACCGCGCGACGCATTTCCCGAACGAGCTGTCCGGCGGCCAGCAGCAACGCGTGGCCATCGCCCGGGCCCTGATCACCGATCCGACGATCATCGTCGCCGACGAGCCTACCGGCGACCTCGACCGGACGACCGCGGAGGAAGTATTGGGACTGCTCGAGCAGCTGAACGACGAATTGGGCAAGACGATCATCATGGTCACGCACGACCCGAAGGCCGCCAGCCACGCGCACAAGATCGTGCAGCTGGAAAAGGGCGTGCTGGTCGGCTAGCGCTGCGCAAACGTCCACGCGATGTTCGTCGTCTTCCTCGTCATCAAGAACGCGTTCCGGCACAAGCTGCGGACGACGCTGACGATCGTCGGCATCGTCGTCGCGATCACGGCATTCGGACTGCTGCGCACGATCGTCGAGGCCTGGTACGCGGGCGCGGAGGCGACGTCGTCGGCGCGGCTGGTCACGCGCAACGCGATCTCGCTGGTGTTCTCGCTGCCGCTCACCTACGCGCAGAAGATCCGGCAGGTGCCCGGCGTTTCCGCCGTGTCGTGGGCCAACTGGTTCGGCGGCGTCTACATCACCGAGCGCAATTTCTTCCCGCAATTCGCCATCGACGGGCCGACGTACCTCGACATGTACCCGGAATTCGTGATCAAGCCGGAGGAGAAGAAGGCGTTCCTGGTCGACCGCAAGGGCGCGGTCGTCGGCCGCAAGCTCGCCGACCAGTACGGCTGGAAGCTGGGCGACCAGATACCGCTGCGCGGCACGATCTTCCCCGGCACGTGGACGTTCACGCTGCGCGCGATCTACGACGGCGTCGACGCCAAGACCGACGAGACGCAGTTCTATTTCCACTGGGAGTACCTGAACGAGACGATCAAGGCGAAATATCCGCGACGCGGCGACCAGATCGGCGTCTATATCGTGGAGATCCGCGACCCGTCGCAGGCCGCGGCGATTTCGCAGGCGATCGACGCGACGTTCAAGAATTCGCTGGCCGAGACGCTGACCGAGACCGAGAAGGCGTTCCAGCTGGGATTCGTCGCGATGACCGAGGCGATCCTGGTCGCCGTGCAGGCGGTGTCGTTCGTCGTGATCATCATCATCATGGCGGTGATGGCCAACACGATGGCGATGACGGCGCGCGAGCGCTACGGCGAGTACGCGACGATGAAGGCGCTGGGATTCGCGCAACGGCTTCGTCGCGCTCCTCATCTTCGCGGAGTCGATCGGCATCGCGCTGGTGGGCGGCGCGGTGGGCATCCTGCTCACATTTCCGATCGCGAACGCCTTCGCCGGCGCGATGGGCACGCTGTTCCCGGTCTTCTTCGTGAGCGGCGAGACGGTGCTCATGCAGCTCGGCGCCGCGCTCGTCGTCGGCGTCGTCGCCGCGGGCGTGCCGGCGTGGCGCGCGGCCAAGGTGCGCATCGTCGACGGCCTGCGCTCGATCGCGTGATGACCACGATCCCGCTCTCGTACGTCGCGCGCAACCTCACCGCGCGCAAGCTGACCACCGCGCTCACCGCGGGCGGCATGGCGCTCGTCGTGTACGTCTTCGCGACGGTGCTGATGCTGGCCGCCGGACTCGAGGACACGCTGGTCGCGACCGGGCAGGAAGACAACGTCATCGTCATCCGCCGCGGGTCGCAGACCGAGGTGCAGAGCGGCGTCGACCGTCCTTCCGCCGCGATCGTCGAGTCCCTTCCGGACATCGCCACCGGCGAGGACGGACAAAAGCTCATCTCCAAGGAGCCGGTGGTGCTCATCAACCTGCCCAAGCGCGACTCGGGCAAGCCGTCGAACGTCGTGATCCGCGGCGCGACGCCGGCCGGCCTGGTGCTGCGGCCGCAGGTGAAGATCGTCGAGGGGCGGATGTTTCAGCCCGGCACGTCCGAGATCATCGCGGGCCGCGCGATTGCCGACGGTTTTCGCGGCGCGGCCTTAGGCGAGACGCTGCGCTTCGCCCAGCGCGACTGGACCGTCGTCGGCGTGTTCGACGCCGGCCGCACCGGTTTCAATTCGGAAATCTGGGGCGACGCCGAGCAGTTGCTGCAGGCGTTCCGCCGCGTGGCCTTTTCCGCCGCGATCTTCAAGCTGGCCGACACCACCCGCTTCGACGCGGTCAAGGAGCAAATCGAGAGCGACCCCCGGCTGCACGCTGGAGGCCAAGCGCGAGACGAAGTTCTACGCCGATCAGTCGGAAGCGCTGTCCAAGTTCATCTTCTACCTGGGCATCACCATCTCGGTGATCTTCTCCATCGGCGCGATCATCGGCGCGATGATCACGATGTACGCGAGCGTGGCGTCGCGCACGAATGAAATCGGCACGTTGCGCGCGCTGGGATTCTCGCGCGCGGCCATCCTGGTGGCGTTCCTCGGCGAGGCGCTGCTGCTGGGCCTGGTCGGCGGCCTGGTCGGCCTCGTCGGTGCGGCGTGCATGCAGGCGTTCTCGATTTCGACGATGAATTTCCAGACGTTCGCCGAGATCGCGTTCGGCTTCACGCTGACGCCCTCCATCGTGCTGGCGTCGATTGCGTTTGCGCTGGTCATGGGATTCGTCGGCGGGTTCCTGCCCGCGGCGCGCGCGGCGCGAATGAAGATCGTCGACGCGTTGCGGGCGGCGTGATGGAGAAGGTCAGCCTCCAGGCGCTGCGCGCGCATGCGGTCCGCCGCTCGCTGTTCGCGCCCACCGCGCTGGCCGCCGCGATCGACGCGCTGGGCTTCGTCCAGCTCGACCCGATCCGCGCGCCGGCGCGCGCGGCCGACTTGATCCTGCGCCATCGCGTCGCCGGGTACCGCGTCGGCGATCTCGACCGCGCCTATCCGGACATGCCGCTGGCCGAGGACTACGTGCACGTCTACGGCGTGTTGCCGACAACGACGCAGGCGCTGCTGCATCCGCGACCGAAGGGAACGTGGCGCGTCGAACGCGAGCATCCGCGCATGGCGGCGCGAATCGTCGCGCACATCCGCGCACACGGCGTCACGCATCCGCGCGACCTCCATCGCGTGCTGGGCAAGGGCAGCATCGGCAACGGCTGGGGCGGCAATTCCGCGGCGACGACACGGATGCTCGAAGCGCTTCAGTACCGCGGCAAGCTGCGCGTGGCGCGGCGGGAGGGCGGGATCCGCCTCTACGATCTCGCCTCGCCATTTCCGCGCCGGCGCGCTTCTGTTGCGCGCGCGCGGGAAATCTTCACGCTGCTGTTGCGTCTCTATGCGCCGTTGCCCGAGGCGAGCTTTCGGCATCTCACGTGGATGGTGCCCGGCGCTTCCGTTCCCCCCGACGTTCGTGCCAAGGTTCTCGCGCAAATGCGCGACGGCCGCGGGCTTCGCCGCGTCGATGGCGAAGGAACTGCCTTCGTGATGCCCGAGGACGAAGCGGTGGCGACGGAGCCGGAGAGTTGTGTCCGGCTGCTCGCGCCCTTCGATCCCATCGTGTGGGACCGGCGGCGCTTCGAACTCTTCTGGGGCTGGGACTACCGGTTCGAGGCGTACACGCCGCCCGGCAAGCGCCGCTTCGGCTACTACGCGCTTCCGTTGCTGTGGCGCGACGACGTGATTGGCTGGGCGAACGCGGCGATTGCCAAGGAGACGCTTGTGGTCTCGGTCGGTTTCGCCAGGACGAGGCCTCGCGGCGCGGCGTTCGCGCGCGCGCTGGAATGCGAAGTCGAGGCGCTCGCCACCGCGTTAGGTGTTGCACGCTTCACGATTGGAGCCGCATGAACGTCAGGACGTCCTGGCTGTTCCTTGTCCCGACGGTCATCTGGGGCTCGACGTGGCTGGCGATCACCTACCAGTTGGGCGTCGTCGCGCCGGCGGCGTCGGTGGCGTACCGGTTCGCGCTGGCGGCGCTCATGCTGGCGGCGTGGTGTGCGACGACGCGCCGCTCGCTGCGGTTCTCGCGGCGCGATCACGCGTTCCTCGCGGTGCTCGGCGCGACGTTCTTCGGCTTCAATTACGTGGCGGTCTATTGGGCGGAACAGTACTTGTCGTCGGGGCTCGTCGCCGTGCTCTTTTCGACGATGGTGTTCATGAGCCCGGTCGGCATGCGGCTCGCCTATGGCACACCGTTGACCCTTCGCACGCTCGTCGCGGCAGTGTTTGGCGTCAGCGGCGTGTCCCTCCTCTTCCTTCCCGAACTCCTCGAGGCGCAGCGCGGGGGCGCAGCGGCGCTGGGCATCGCGTACGCGCTCGGGGCGACGGTGATCGCCACGGGCGGCAACATAATCGCCGTGCGCAATCACCGCGCCGGCATTCCGACGCTGCCCGGAACGGCGTGGGGCATGGCTTATGGTGCGCTGGTCGCCGCGATGATCGCGACGCTGGCCGGCACGCCATGGACGTTCGACGGGCGCGCTGCCTATGTGCTTTCGCTTGCCTATCTCGCCGTGTTCGGCAGCGTGTTCGCGTTCGGCGCGTATCTCACGCTTCTGAAGCGCGTGGGCGCCGGACCGTCGGCGTTCGTCACCGTGACAACCCCGGTCATCGCCATGGCGCTGTCCACACTCTTCGAGGGATACCGATGGACCGGGACGTCGGTGCTGGGCGTCGTCCTTGCCGTGTTCGGGACTTGGCTGGCGCTGCGCCCCTCTGCAGGCAAGGGCACCGCTATTCCAGCGTGATCTTCGCCTCGATGATCAGCTTCTTCCAGTTCGCGAGATCCGTCTCGATCAACGCCGCTAGCCGCTCCGGCGGTCCGCTGATGATTTCCGCGCCTTCGCGCTCCAGGCGCTCGCGCACGTCGGGTTGCGCCAGCACCTTCTGCACGTCGGCGTTGAGCCTCGCGACGATGGCCGGCGGCGTGCCCACCGGCGCGACGATGCCCCAGTAGTTGATCACGTTGGCGTTCGGCAACGCCTTCCTCCTGCCAGCTCGGCACGTCGGGCAGCTGCGGGATGCGCTTCGTCCCCGTCACGGCCAGCACTTTCATTCTCTTCTCGGCCACCTGCGGCAGCGTCGCCGGAATCGACGCGGTCATCGCCTGGATGTTGCCCGCAAGCAGGTCCTTGGTCGCGTCGGCGATGCCGCGATACGGCACGTGCACGATGTTCGTGCCGGCGCGCACGTTCAGCAACTCGAGCGCCAGGTGATTGATGCTCCCGGTGCCAGCCGAGCCGTAGTTGAGCTTGCCGGGATTCTGCCTCGCGAGCGCGATGAACTCGCGCATCGTGTTGGCCGGAACTCCGTTCGCGACGACGAAGGCCAGCGGCCCGGCGGCGATGGGAGCCACCGGGACGAACTGCTTCACCGGATCGTAGCCGGGATTCTTCGCCGACGCTGCGACCGTCGTGAACGGCCCGGCGACGAAGAGCAGCGTGTAGCCGTCGGGATCCGCGCGCGCGGCTTCGGTCGCGCCGATCGCGCCGCCGGCGCCGGTCCGGTTTTCGACGACGATGGAGGCCTTCATCGACTCGCCCAACTTCTGCGCGACGAAGCGCGCGACCGAGTCCGTGCCCGCACCCGGCGGAAAGGGCACGATCAGGCGGATGGGCCTGGCCGGGTACGGCTCCTGCGCAAGGGCGACGGATGCGACGACGATGGCCGCGGCGAACGCCAGCAGACGGGAAATATTTTTCATGCGCTCTGCCCGAGGTTGAAGAACTCGCGGCGCGCCCGCATGCTCGCCACGCGCGCGAGCAGCAGGTCGAGGTGCGCGGGCACGTCGACGAAGTTGAGCCGTTCGCTGTTGATGATGAGCAGCGGCGCCTCGTCGTACTGGTAGAAGAACCGCGAGTAGGCGTCGGCCAGCCGCGCCAGGTATTCGTCGGGGATCGCCTGCTCGAAGTCGACGCCACGCTGCCGGACGCGATGGAGCAGCGTGTCGACCGGCGCCTGCAGGTAGATGACGAGATCCGGCGTGGGCGTCTGCGGCTTCAGGTGCCCGTAGACCTTCTCGTACAAGCGTGTACTCGTCGTCGGACAGGTTGAGCCGCGCGAACAGCGGATCCTTGTCGAGCAGGAAATCGGCGACCGTCGGGCGCCGGAACAGGTCGAGCTGCGACAGTTCCGCGCAGCTGGTCGGCGCGCTGGAACAGGAACGTGAGCTGCGTCGGCAGCGCGAAGCGCGGCATGTCGTCGTAGAAGCGCGACAGGAACGGATTGTCCTCGGGCTGCTCCAGCAGCATCTCGGCGTCGAGGTGCGTCGCCAGCTGGCGCGCGAGGCTCGTCTTGCCGGCGCCGATCGGCCCCTCGACGACGACGTAGCGGCACTTCTCGAGATCCATGGTGGCGCGGAAAAAGGAGGGTTGGCGGTGCGGCGGGAGATCAGTGCCACGAATGGCTGCGGGTGCGCGCGATCCGCTGGCCGCGCACCGCGCGGCGGTTGCACCGCGCAAGGCCGCGGCCGGGGATCGCGATCGCCGGCGCGATGTCGACCAGCGGCGTCAACACGAATGCGCGCTCGTGCATGCGCGGATGCGGAACGCGTCAGCTGCGGCAGCCGAATCCGGCGGCGGCCGTATAGTAGCAAATCGAGGTCGAGCGTCCGCGGCGAGTTGCGCGGCGTCATGGCGGTGCGGCGCGCGTCCCTGGCGGCGCTCGATCGCCTGCAGACGCCGCAGCAGCGCGCGCGGCGACAGCGACGTGCGCAGCGCGACGACGGCGTTCACGTAGTCGGGTTGCGTCGACGTCGCAGGCCAAGCGGCGCCGTCGCGTAATTGGGGGACAGCGCGACGATGCGCGTCCGCGGCAGGCGCGCGATCGCCGCCACGGCGCGCGCGATCTGCCGGCGCGGGTGCGCGAGGTTGCTGCCCAGCCCGACGAACGCGACGGTCGCCATCGCGCGCTTAGCGCCGGCACTATTCGCTGTCGGCCGGTCCCGCGTCGGGCGGCTGCCGCCGGCAAAGGCATCGTCGCGGTGCTTGCGCCCGCGGCCGCGCGAGCGGCGGCTCTTCTTCGGCGCCTCGTCGGGCTTCAGCATCGCCTCGCGCGCGGCGTCGTCGGCGTCCTGGAATTTCGTCCACCAGTCGACCAGCGCCGGCGGCACTTCGCCGGAGATCCCGCGCAGTTCGAGGAAATCGTAGGCGGCGCGAAAGCGCGGATGCTCGAGCAGCCGGTACGGACGCGCGCCGGCACGCTGCTCGAAGCGCGGCTGCAGCGACCAGATCTCCTTGATCGTGGCCTCGAAGCGGCGCGGAATGGAAATGCGCTGCGCCTGCTGCTCGAGCACGTGGTCCATCGCGTCGAACAGCGCGGGCAGCGGCTTTTCGCCGCGCCCCTTCGCGGCGTTCCACGTCTGCAGCACCTCGTGCCACAGGAGCGTGGCGAACAGGAACGCCGGCGACACGGGCTTGCCGTCGCGCACGCGGCGGTCGGTCCCGGCCAGCGCGGCGTCGATGAATTTCGGGCCCGAGCGGCTGCTCGAGGATCACGTCGAGCAGCGGCAGCAGGCCGTGCGACAGCCCATGCGTGCGCAGGCTCTTCAGCGTCTCCACCGCGTGGCCGGACAGCAGCAGCTTCTGCATTTCGTCGAAGAGGCGCGCCGGCGGCACGTTCTGGATGAGGCCCGCCAGCTTCGGGATCGGCGCGGCCGTCTTGGCGTCGATCGCGACGCCCACCTTGGCGGCGAGCCGCACGGCGCGCAGCATGCGCACCGGGTCTTCGCGAAAGCGCGTGACCGGCGGACCGATCAGCTTCAGCCGCCGCGCGCGCACGTCCGCCACGCCGCCGACGTAGTCCCAGATTTCCTCGGTGGTCGGATCGAAGTACAGCGCGTTGATCGTGAAGTCGCGGCGCGCCGCGTCCTCGCGCCTGCGAGCCGTAGACGTTGTCGGACAGGAGGCGGCCGTGCTCGTCGGTGGCGTCGTCGCCGGTCTGCGCGGCGCGGAACGTCGAGACTTCCAGCACTTCCGCGCCGACGTGGACGTGCACCAGGCGGAAGCGGCGGCCGATGATGAACGCGCGGCGGAAGAGCGGCTTCACCTGCTCCGGCGTCGCGTTGGTCGCGATGTCGAAGTCCTTCGGCGTCGAGTCCCAGCAGCAGGTCGCGCACGGCGCCGCCGACGACGAACGCCTTGAAGCCGCCTTGCTGCAGCTTGTCGGTGACCATGCGCGCGCCGCGCGGAACCTGCTCGCGGCGAACCGGATGCTGGTCGCGCGCGTAGATCTTCGGGTCACGCTTCGTCCGGCCGGGCATCAGGCGGGCGAGCAGGCGGCGGATCATCGCAGGGGTCTGTCGTTGTGGGGCGCGAGAAATGGACGCGCGGCGCCGCGGGCGGCGTAAGTCGCGCGATCCGGACGGAAATTCCGGTCAGCGGACGGCGCGCGATGATAGCACGCCGGTACCCGACATCCGCTGCCGCCAGGCGCCCGGCGCGAGGCCCTCGAGCGTCCAGGGACCGACCGCCCAGCGGATGAGGCGCAGCGTCGGCAGGCCGACCGCGGCGGTCATCCGGCGCACCTGGCGGTTGCGGCCCTTCGCCGATGGACAGTTCGAGCCACGCCGTGGGAATCGGCTTCCGGCGCACGCGAATCGGCGGATCGCGCGGCCACAGTTCCGGCGGGCTCCGGCATCAGGCGCGCCTGCGCCGGGCCGCGTCGTGCCGTCGGTCGAGGTCCACGCCGCGCGCCAGCGCGGCGAGCTGCGCGGGCGTCGGCGTCGCCTTCGACCTGCACCCAGTAGGTCTTCGGCGAGCTTGTGCTTCGGATCCGCGATGCGCGCCTGCAGCGCGCCGTCGGCCGTCAGCACGACGCAGGCCCTCGCTGTCGGTGTCGAGCCGCCCGGCCGGATAGACGTCCGGGCACGTCGATGTAGTCCTTCAGCGTCGGGCGCGTGCCGTCGCCGGAGAACTGGCAGAGGACGCCGAAGGGCTTGTTGAAAAGGATCGACGCCGGAGTTTGACGCAGGCCAAATTCGCGCAGCGCGGCCGCATGGCAGGATTCGATCGAATTCACGGATAATTAACGGTTTCCGGCGATCCGGCCGGTCGCAACATGCGCGCCGCGCGCAGGTTTCCGAAGCATCACTCCAGGAGTTCCCATGCCCACGTTCCAGCACGTCAAGGTCCCCGCCGGCGGCGCAAAGATCACGGTCAACAAGGATTTCAGCATCAACGTTCCCGACAACCCGATCATCCCCTACATCGAGGGCGACGGCACGGGCTTCGACATCACGCCGGTGATGATCAAGGTCGTCGACGCGGCGGTGGCCAAGGCCTACGGCGGCAAGCGGAAGATCCACTGGATGGAAATCTACGCCGGCGAGAAGTCGACCAAGGTCTACGGGCCGGACGTCTGGCTGCCGGACGAGACGCTGGCGATCCTCAAGGACTACGTCGTCTCGATCAAGGGCCCGCTGACCACGCCGGTGGGCGGCGGCATCCGCTCGCTCAACGTCGCGCTGCGCCAGCAGCTCGACCTCTACGTCTGCCTGCGCCCGGTGCGCTACTTCAAGGGCGTGCCGTCGCCGGTGAAGGAACCCGAGAAGACCGACATGGTCATCTTCCGCGAGAACTCGGAGGACATCTACGCCGGCATCGAATGGGAGGCGGAATCGCCGCAGGCGAAGAAGCTCATCGATTTCCTGATCAACGAGATGGGCGTGAAGAAGATCCGCTTTCCCGGCGACGTCCGGCATCGGCATCAAGCCCGTGTCGCGCGAAGGCACCGAGCGGCTGATGCGCAAGGCCGTCCAGTACGCGATCGACAACGACCGCAAGTCGGTCGCGATCGTGCACAAGGGCAACATCATGAAGTTCACCGAAGGCGGCTTCCGCGACTGGGCCTATGCGCTGGCGCAGAAGGAATTCGGCGCGAAGCCCATCGACGGCGGCCCGTGGTGCTCGTTCAAGAACCCGAAGACCGGCCGCGAGATCGTCGTCAAGGACGTGATCGCCGACGCGTTCCTGCAGCAGATCCTGCTGCGGCCGGCCGAGTACGACGTGATCGCCACGCTCAACCTGAACGGCGACTACGTGTCCGACGCGCTCGCCGCGCAGGTCGGCGGCATCGGCATCGCGCCGGGCGCCAACCTGTCCGACACGGTGGCGATGTTCGAGGCGACGCACGGCACGGCGCCCAAGTACGCCGGCAAGGACTACGTCAATCCGGGCTCGGAAATCCTGTCGGCGCAGATGATGCTGGTGCACATGGGCTGGAAGGAAGCCGCCGCGCTGATCGAGAGTGAGCCTCGAAAAGGCCATCCTCGACAAGGTCGTGACCTACGACTTCGCGCGCCTGATGCCCGGCGCGACGCAGGTGTCCTGCTCCGGCTTCGGCCAGGCGATGATCGAGCGGATGTAGCGCGCTCTGCAGATCGCCGTCGCGTCGACGACAAAGCCCGCCGCTCGGCGGGCTTTTCGTTGATCGCGAACGATTCGGCCGCCTGGAGATTGGGCGGTGTACAGCGTTTGGAGCAAGCGTGTCGTCGCCGATTCCGTTGCGGCGAGGCGACTGTTCGCGGACGGGCGGACCGACGCGGCGGATCGCGTGCCGACGCGCGATTCTGCAACATCCACGACGCGAGCGTGGGGTCAAAGATTGCGCTTGTCGGCGTTCGGGTTTCGCGCAGCAGCGTCAAGCGGTGCCGCCGTTCATCCCTGTCCCACTTGATAAAACTGTTGCAATCATCAAACATTGACCCCACTTTGATCCGGAGTATCGTAGACAGGACATGTCCAACCAGGAACAGCACGGCACCGTACTCGAGGCGCAGAAGGTCAAGGTCAAGCCGCCGCCGCTGTACAAGGTGCTGTTGCTGAATGACGACTACACGCCGATGGACTTCGTCGTCGTCGTCCTGCAAACTGTATTCGCCATGAGTCGCGAAAAGGCCACGCAGGTCATGCTGCAGGTACACCGGGAGGGCATGGGCGTCTGCGGCACCTACACGCGCGAGGTCGCCACGGCAAAGGTCGAACAGGTGATCAACATCGCGCGCAAGCACCAGCATCCATTACAGTGCACGATGGAGGAGACGTAAGCGTTATAGGCCGCCGGGCCGGGAATCTTCCCGGTCGGGCGCACCGAAGTGAAGGAAGGTCGATGATTGCGCAGGAACTGGAAGTCTCCCTCCACATGGCCTTTGTCGAGGCCAGGCAGAAGCAGCACGAGTTCATCACCGTCGAGCACCTGCTGCTCGCGATGCTGGACAACCCGTCCGCGGCCGAGGTCCTGAAGGCCTGCGGCGTGGACCTGGACGAGCTGCGCGGCGTCCTGTCCGACTTCATCCAGGAGCACACGCCGCGCCTGGCGCCGCATTCGGACGCCGACACGCAGCCCACGCAGGGCTTCCAGCGCGTCATCCAGCGCGCGATCCTGCACGTCCAGTCCTCGGGCAAGAAGGAAGTCACCGGCGCCAACGTGCTGGTCGCGATCTTCGGCGAGAAGGAATCGCACGCCGTCTATTTCCTGAACCAGCGCGGCGTCACGCGCCTGGACGTCGTCAACTACATCGCGCACGGCATCACCAAGACGCCGCAGCAGAAGCAGGAAAAGCAGGAAGCGAAGGGCGACGACGAGAACGGCAGCGAGTCGCAGGGCGCGCTCGACGCCTACACGATCAACCTGATCGCGCTCGCCAAGTCCGGCAAGATCGATCCGCTGATCGGCCGCGAGCACGAGCTCGAGCGCGTCATCCAGGTGCTGTGCCGCCGCCGCAAGAACAATCCGCTGCTGGTCGGCGAGGCCGGCGTGGGCAAGACCGCCATCGCCGAAGGGCCTGGCGCGCCGCATCAACGAAGGCGACGTGCCGGAGCTGCTCAAGGAATACCAGGTCTATTCGCTCGACATGGGCGCGCTGCTGGCCGGCACCAAGTACCGCGGCGATTTCGAGCAGCGGCTGAAGGCCGTGCTGAAGCAGCTCGCGGACAATCCCAAGTCGATCCTCTTCATCGACGAGATCCACACGATCATCGGCGCCGGCGCCGCCTCGGGCGGCACGCTCGACGCGTCGAACCTGCTGAAGCCTGCGCTGTCGACCGGCGCGCTGAAGTGCATCGGCGCCACGACGTACAACGAATACCGGCAGATCTTCGAGAAGGACCACGCGCTGTCGCGGCGCTTCCAGAAGGTGGACGTGCCGGAGCCGTCGATCGCCGAGACCATCGAGATCCTGAAGGGCCTGAAGACGCGCTTCGAGCAGCACCACGGCGTCAAGTACGCGCCCGCGGCGCTGACCAGCGCGGCGGAGCTTGCCGCGCGCTTCATCAACGACCGGCACCTGCCGGACAAGGCGATCGACGTGATCGACGAGGCCGGCGCCGCGCAGAAGATCCTGCCCAAGTCGAAGCAGAAGAAGGTGATCGGCAAGGCCGAGGTCGAGGAGATCGTCGCCAAGATCGCGCGCATCCCGGCCAAGAGCGTCTCGTCGGACGACCGCAATGCGCTGAAGACGCTCGACCGCGACCTGAAGAACGTCGTGTTCGGCCAGAACAAGGCCATCGACGCGCTGGTGTCGGCGATCCGCATGGCGCGCTCGGGCCTCGGCAATCCGCGCAAGCCGATCGGCAATTTCCTGTTCAGCGGCCCGACGGGCGTGGGCAAGACGGAAGTCGCGCGGCAGCTGGCGTATTGCCTCGGCGTCGAACTGCTTCGCTACGACATGTCCGAGTACATGGAGCGCCACGCCGTGTCGCGGCTGATCGGCGCGCCGCCGGGCTACGTCGGCTTCGACCAGGGCGGCCAGCTCACCGAGGCGGTCACCAAGCATCCGTACAGCGTCGTGCTGCTGGACGAGATCGAGAAGGCGCATCCGGACGTGTTCAACATCCTGCTGCAGGTGATGGACCACGGCACGCTGACCGACAACAACGGACGCAAGGCCGACTTCCGCAACGTGATCGTCATCATGACCACCAACGCGGGCGCCAGCGAACTGGCCAAGGGTTCGATCGGCTTCACGCAGACCAAGCAGGCGGGCGACGAGTCGGCGGAGATCAAGCGCATGTTCACGCCGGAGTTCCGCAACCGGCTGGACGCGACCATTTCGTTCGGTTCGCTCGACCACGACGTCATCCTGCGCGTCGTCGACAAGTTCCTGCTCGAGCTCGAAGCCCAGCTGCACGAGAAGAAGGTCGACGCGTCGTTCACGCCGGCGCTGAAGGAGTTCCTGGCGAAGAAGGGCTTCGACCCGCACATGGGCGCGCGGCCGATGGCGCGGCTGATCCAGGACACGATCCGCAAGGCGCTGGCCGACGAGTTGCTGTTCGGCCGGCTCACCGGCGGCGGCAAGGTGACGATCGACATGGGCGCCGACGAGAAGGTCAAGCTCGTGTTCGAGGAAACGCCGGAGGAAGCGCCGGTGGCTTAACTGTTACGAAGGGCCGTAAAACGAATACGCCGCCGATTGGCGGCGTATTCGTTTTACGGCGCCGAATGACCGGCGGCTCGTGGCCGACAAGGGCAATCACGAACGACGGCTTTCGACACGAAGCAGATGGCCGATTTTCTTCGAAGCGGACACTCAAGGAAGCAGCTACCGGGAGACCGCGGTGAGCAGCAAAGCGCTGCGGTCAGAGCGCTACGGCCATCACTGAATCACCTCATCCGCGCGCAGCAGCAGTGACTGCGGGACAGTGATTCCGAGTGCCTTCGCTGCCTTCAGATTGATTGCCAGTTCGAATTTGGTCGGCTGCTCGATTGGGAGATCGGCAGGTTTTGCACCGCGGAGAATTCTGTCGATAAATGCGGCGTTGCGTTGGCGTCCCTCCGCAGCGCTCTTAACATAAGAAATCAACGCGCCAGCCTCCAGCATCGCTTTTCCCGCGGCGAAGGTCGGTAACCCATACCTCGATGCAGCGCTCATGAGCGGAACCCGATTATCCTCGAATAGACCGTCGCTTTGCACAAATAGCGCCTGCGCTCGTTCGCGAGCCATCTTTGCGATCGCATTTTCCAGATCGCCTGCCGCCGCGACTTCGATAATGATCGGCTGCAAGCCAAGAGACCTGCACGTCTGCTCGAACTCTTCGCGCACGGCGCGATGATACGGGTTGGTCGAAAGCTCCAGCACGCCGACGCGTTGCAAGCCCGGCAACAACTCGCGCAGCATGGCGAGACGCTTTGCGTCGAGCTCTGGGCTAACAATGGAATAGCCGGTGATATTGCCGCCAGGCCGAGCCAAGCTCGCGACGAGACCCGCGCGGATGGGGTCCCCTACGGTGGCCATGACGATGGGTATGGTGGTCGTGGCGCTCTTGGCCGCCAGCGCAGCGGGCGTGCCGGCTGTCACGATGATCTCCACCTTGAGCCGAACGAGCTCCTCCGCGAAGGGCCGGAGGAGCTCGGCTCTGTCGTTGGCGTAGCGTCGTTCGACGAGCAAATTCTGGCCTTCCACCCAGCCGAGTGCGCGCAAAGGCGCGGAATTCAACTCGATGTCGGCTTGAGTTGGCGGCGCATCGGGCGATAAAACTCCGATGCGTCGAACCGTTGGTGCGGTCTGCGCTCTTGCAGCGAACGCTGCGGCAGAAATGCTGCACGCGATTGCTTCGATGAACGCACGCCGATCCATTACCGAATCTTCACGTCGACGATCGGAAGACCAACCATACTACGCCTGCCGATAGGGTTTTACCCACGCTGGCGAGTGACCGCTCTTGGCTGCGGATTCAACCGATCGACGCAACAGTTTGGTGGAATCGTTCAGCTGGTGTTTCGAAGTTTAATGTTTTCCTAGGGCGCTCGTTCAATCTTCTGGCCACGGCGTTGAGCTTGGCTTGCGAGTAGCCTGAGAGGTCTGTTCCCTTGGGGAAGTACTGCCGCAAGAGCCCGTTGGTGTTCTCATTGCTGCCACGCTGCCAGGGGTTCTGAGGGTCGCAGAAGTAAACCTTGATGTCGGTTGCCAGGGTGAAGCGCTTGTGATCGGCCATCTCCTTGCCCCGATCCCAGGTCAGCGACTGGTAGAGCTGGTCCGGTAACTTGCGCGCGTTCTTGATCAACGCGTCGATGACGGTCTCGGTGTCCTTGCCGGCAACCTTCACCAGCATCACATAGCGTGTCTGACGCTCGACCAACGTCGCAATCTGGCTGTTCTTGCTGCCGAACAACAGGTCGCCTTCCCAGTGACCGGGCACCGCCCGGTCTGCCACGTTGGCCGGACGCTCGCTGATCGAGACGGCGTCGGTGATGCGGCCGTGCTGGTCCGTCTTCTGGGTGTGATGGCGCGACCGGCGCATCACTCGGCTGCGCCGCAAATGCGCCACCAGTTCCTTCTTCAGGGCGCCGCGGGCCTGGATGAACAGGCTGCGATAGATGGTCTCGGGTGACACCTGACGGCTCGGATCGTCTGGATAAGTGCGCTTGAGCCAACCGGCAACCTGCTGCGGTGACCACTGCAGTCGGAGCTTGCCGGCCACGAGGCGCGCCAGCGCTCGGTTCGTGCCAGTTTACCGGTCTTGGGACGCCGACCTCGATCCCAGGCGGACTGGTCGGCCTGACTCGCTCGGTAGCCTTCTTGGCCACCGTTGCGCTTGATCTCCCGACTGATCGTGGACGGCGCTCGGCCGAGTTGCGCCGCGATCGAACGCATCGAGTGACCCGCAACCACCGCGCGCGAGATCTCTTCCCGTTCGGCCAGGGTCAGCGCCCATCGGCAGCGGCTGCGCGGGGCCGGACGGATCCCGCCCGTCGCGGCCAGAATCCCCTGTATCGACGAGTGGTTCCGATCAAACAACTGGGCGATCTGCTGGAGAGACTCACCCTTCTGCCAGCGCTCCCACATCAGCGCCTTCTGGCTCTCCGTGTAATGGATCCGCGATCTCATTTGCAACACTCCTTCTGCTTACGCAGTGTCTAGTGTGTTGCATCCACCGGTTGAATCCGCAGCCGAACTCCGCCGTTGTGATCCCACGCTCTGGGCCCATCCTTCGCCTATCTCACCAGGCGCCCGCCGTCGATCGGGAGCACGTGTCCGGTGGTGAACGATGCGCCTTTGGAGCACAGAAACATGACGGCTTCCGCCACCTCCTCGGGTCTGCCGACGCGTCCCATCGGATGCATCGCCGTGACCTGCACGCCTAGCGCTTCGTCATGGAAGAACGCGCGCTCCGTCATGTCGGTGCGAATGACCGCCGGCGCGACGGCATTGATGCGGATGCCCTGCGTCGCGTATTCGATCGCGGCCGCGCGGGTCAGGCCCACGACGCCGTGCTTGCTCGCGAAGTAGGCGGTTCCGACGCGCCCGCCGGTGAGCCCCGCGACCGACGCCATGTTGACGATCGCTCCCTGCGTCTTGAGGACGTGCGGGATCTCGTGCTTCATGCACAGGAACACGCCCGTCAGGTTGACGGCGATCACGTCGTCCCACGTCGCCTCGGATAATTCGGCCACGGGTACGAACGGGTCGCCTTCGATGCCGGCATTGTTGAACGCGTAGTTCAATTTGCCGAAGTGCTCGACGGTGCGCGCCACCATCGCCCCGATCTCCGCCGGCTTTTTCATGTCGGTACGCACGAACAGCGCCTCGCCGCCGGCGGCCTCGATCAGGCGGACCGTTTCCTGTGACTGGTCGCTTCGGCGGCTGGCGACGACCACCTTGGCGCCCTCGCGCGCAAACGCGATCGCGGCGGCGCGGCCGATACCCGAACTTCCGCCCGTGACGAGCGCTACATCGCCTTTGAATTGCAAGTCCATTCGCCATCTCCCAGAAAAGACATCGGCGCACGCTTCAGTGGCGCCGTGAGACTAAAGCGCCGCCAGTCCGCGGCGCTTTCGCTCTTCGGTTTTACGTTAGGGCGTCAGCCCAGATGTTTTTCGCCCACGCAAACGCGTATTCGCCTTCCTGCACGTTCATCGCCGCCGACAAACCATTGGCGCCGGGCACCGGCAAAAACGTCTTCTGCGCGCGATCGTACTGATGAACGGACGCGACGTGCACGGCGTCGCGGTCGGTGATGAAGCTGTAGCACGTATTGTTGACGACCGGCGCCGGATTGACCGGCATGCCTGCGAACGACGCCAGGATGGCCGCCGCCGCAACCTTGGCATGCTGGTTCGCCATATGGCCGGACTTGGGCATCAACGGCGCGATCTGGATCGAATCCCCCAGCACGTGGATGTTTGGCACCTTGATCGACTCGAAGGACAGGAAGTCCACCTCGCACCAGCTGTCGTTCGCGGTGATCACGCCGGCCTGCGCCGCGATGCTTCCCGCGCGATGCGGAGGGATGACGTTCAGAACGTCGGCGGTGACGTCGTCGGCCGTCTCGAACTTGGCGGTGAGGGTGCGCACGTCGACGTCGGTAAGGACGCAGTTCGGCAGGTACTCGACGATGCCTTTGTATTCCTCGTTCCACGCGCGCAGGAACAGCGCCTTCTTCGACTGGACGTCCTCGTTGGCGTCGAGGATCAGGACTTTGGCGCGGGGCTTTGCCCGCTTGAAGTACCAGGCGACCTGGCACGCTCGCTCGTAGGGCCCGGGCGGACAGCGCAGCGGCGCGCGCGGGATCGAGATCGCGAACACGCCGCCGTCCCGCATCGCCTCGATCTGGCGCCGCAGCGCTACCGTCTGCGGTCCCGCCTTCCACGCGTGCAGCACGCGCGCCTGCGCTTCCGGGTTGTTGAGGCCGGGCACGCGGTCGTAGAGCAAGTCGATGCCGGGAGACAGGATCAGCCGGTCGTAGCGAAGTTCGCCGCCGCTCAAGAGCTTGACGATGCGCTTTTGCGGATCGACCGCCGTGGCCGTATCGCGCACGAGGTTCACACCACGCCGTGCGAGACCGTCATAGCCGACGGTGATGTCCGCCATCTGCTTGCTCCCGCCAAGCACCAGGTTCGACAGCGGACACGACACGAACGTCGCGTTGGCCTCCACCAGTGTGACGTCGACGGCGCCGCCGCTCCACAGGTTCAAATATTTCGCCGCGGTGGCGCCGCCGTAGCCGCCGCCGACCACGACGACCCTGCCCGTACCGATGCCGCGAGGGACTGTCGCGCAACCCGCCAACGCGGACACGGCCACGCCGGCGGCCCCCAAGGAACGCAGAAATTCGCGCCGCTGCGCGTTCGCCTCGCCGCGCATCATGGCGAGGGCCGTTGCGCGGCGAACCAGGCGGAGAGGAGCGCGATCTGCTCGTCCGTATAGCCCCGGGCCAATTGCGGCATCACCGTTCCCGGGCGCGTGCCGGACCTGAATTCCAGCATCGCATCCACGAGTTCGCCCTTGCTCCGACCGGCCAGCGACGAGGGGCCCCCCGCGCTGACGCCGCCGGTTCCGTGGCAACTGGCGCAGGTCGCCGCAAGGTCGCGACCGGCCACGTTCGCCGTGCCTTGGGCGGCGACACCTACGGCGACCGGCAAGGCAGCGGCAAGAATAGCGAATCGCGTGCGCACGAAGCTACCTCTGGCGACAAACCTTATGCTGCGTCAAGAAAGCCGGGCGGCCGCCCATAGCATAATTGTTGTCCCCGGTTTTCACTACGTCGCGCTTCATAAGGCAAGGTCATTGCGCATGGCGGCACCAGCGGACTTGCACGAGGCTTTGGTTGAGCGCGGCCTGACCCGGGCCGAAGCAGCCAAGCGGCTGGCCGCCGCCGGCCGCAACGAGCTTCCGTCGCGGGCGCGCCGGACGCTGTGGCGTATTACGGTCGGCGTGTTCCGCGAGCCGATGTTCCTGATGATCGTCGCCGCGGGTCTGCTCTATCTGGTCCTGGGCGACACGGGCGAGGCGTTGCTGCTGCTCGCGTTCGTGGGCATCGTCCTGGGGATCACGATCGTCGAAGAGCGCAAGACGGAGCGCGTCCTCGAGGCGCTGCGCGACCTGTCGAGCCCGCGGGTTCGCGTAATTCGCGATGGCGTGCCGCAAGTCATCGCCGGCGGCGAGGTCGTGCCGGGCGACATCATGCTGCTCGAGGAGGGCGACCGCGTTGCCGCGGACGCCGAATTGATCGCGGCGCATGACCTTTCGGTCGACGAATCGCTGCTCACCGGCGAATCCGTGCCCGTAGGCAAACGCGCATTGGCGGCAGGGGAAGCCGTTGCGCTGGCGGCGATGCGCGCGGGAGGAGATGGCCTGCCATGCGTGTACGCGGGGTCGATGGTCGTGCGGGGCGGGGGCACAGCTCGCGTGCTGGCGACGGGCGCGGCATCGGCGATCGGTCAGATCGGCCGCGCGCTCGAGACGCTGGAAGAGGCGGAAAGCCCGCTCAAGCGCCAGACGGCGGTGCTGGTTCGCTGGTTCGCGGTGGTGGCCGTCCTGCTCGCGCTGACGGCGACGGTTCTCTACGCGGTGACCCGCGGAAACCTGCTGGAAGCGGTGCTCGCGGGCCTGGCGCTGGCGATGAGCATGCTGCCCGAGGAATTTCCGGTGATCCTGACCGTGTTCATGGCGGCGGGCGCATGGCGCATCTCGCAGCGCAACGTGCTGACGCGGCGGATCAATGTTATCGAGACGCTGGGCGCGGCGACGGTCCTGTGCGTCGACAAGACCGGTACACTCACTGAAAACCGCATGGAGGTGCAATGCCTTGCGACCGCCTCCGGGCAGCGACGTTTCGATGGCGACAATGCCCGCGCCGCCGCGTTGTTGCCAGCCGAGCAAGAGCTGCTGGCGGCGGCATTCCTGGCGTCCGAGGAGCGGCCCTTCGACGCGATGGAAGTCGCGCTGCAGCAACTCGCCTTGACCGCGCTGCCGCGCTCTCCCGCCGCGGGCCTCACGTTCGTGCACGAATATCCGCTCTCGGCGCAGATCCTCGCGATGACGCATGTCTGGTCGGCTGCGCCGGGTCGCGCGGCAGTAATCGCCACCAAAGGCGCCCCGGAAACGGTCGCCGGCCTGTGCGGCCTCGCCGCGGCGGACCGATTGGACATCGACACGCAGGCGACTGTCCTGGCGAGCGAAGGTCTGCGCGTGATCGGCGTCGCTCGCGCCGAATCTGCCGGCCCGCCCTGGCCCGCCGATCCCGGCGCTTTCCGCTTCGCGTGGCTAGGTCTCGTCGCGTTCGCCGATCCATTGCGCGCCAATGTGCCGCACGCGATCGCGGAGTGCCGCGACGCCGGTATTCGCGTCGTCATGATCACGGGCGATTTCGCGGCGACTGCGCGCGCCATCGGGCAGCGGGCCGGCCTGCCGGCCACCGCGCTCGTCACCGGGCCGGAGATCGAAACGCTCGACGGGCCCGCGCTGCGTGCCTGCGTACGCAACACGGCGATCTTCGCGCGCATCGCCCCCGAGCAGAAGCTCGCGATCGTCGCGGCGCTCAAGCAGAACGGCGAAATCGTCGCGATGACCGGCGATGGCGTCAACGATGCGCCCGCGCTGAAAGCGGCCCACATCGGGATCGCGATGGGCCGGCGCGGCACCGACGTTGCGCGCGAGGCGGCTTCGCTCGTGCTCCTCGACGACGATTTCGTGTCCATCGTTGCCGCGGTGCGGCTCGGCCGCCGGATCTACGCCAACCTGCGCCACGCGATGTCGTATGTGCTGGCGGTGCACGTGCCGATCGCCGGCATGGCGCTGCTGCCGATGCTGTGCGGCTGGCCGCTGATGTTCGGGCCGGCGCATATCGTGTTCCTGGAATTGATCATCAATCCCACGTGTTCGATCGTGTTCGAGGCCGAGCATCCCGAGCACGATGCGATGCGCCGTCCGCCGCGGGACTCTCGCGCGCCGCTCTTCGACGCTGCGACCATCGCTGCCTGCCTGATCCAGGGCTGTGCGGTATTGATCGTGGTCGCGCTGCTCTACGCGTGGCTGCAGTCGGCCGGCGTGCCGGCCAGCGAAGCGCGGACAATGGGCTTCGTGGCGCTGGTCGCAGGGAACCTCGGGCTCATCTTTGCGCATCGCGCGCCGCACCCGCAGTTCGCGCGCGTCTTCCGCGGCGGGAATCGGGCGCTGTGGTGGGTCGTGGGCAGCGCACTGTCAGCGCTGGCGGTGGTGATTTACTGGATGCCTCTGCAACGCTTGTTCGGCTTCGCACCCGTCGGCGCGCAGGACCTGGCGCTGAGTTTCGCGACTGGCGTGGCCGGCGTCATCCTCTTTTCCGTACTGCGCGCTCTCGTGGCGCGCCTGCGTTTCGCGCGCAGCGGAGACTGACCCAGAAGGTGCGCACGGAGGCGGTGTTGCGCTTTTGGTCGCGGTCCTGTGGAAATGCATTTCATGCAGAATCGACTTCTTCCAATATGCCCGCGTTGACGATTTCGTAAAATTATCAATTAAAAACAGTTACTTGGCCATCGAATGCCGCGCCCTGTCGCTGCCGCGCCTTGCACTTGCCCAATGCATCGCAGCAACAGACGATCACAAAATGGCTGCAATTGTTCCGCCAGACGGAAATGCTTTTTAACTATATGATTAATTACATGAATTCCTACATTGCAGTGCGCCATTTCGGCTTGTAATCCTGCGGTCACCTTGCTAACGTCGCGTTGTCACGAGCCGCAATCCGACAAGCACCAAGCGGACTGCGACAGAGAGCGGTGTGGTTCACCCATCCACGCCCGCCAGGCCGGCCCAAGCAATCCTTGGCCGGTCCGTGCAGCGAAGGCGCTGCCGCGCAAGTGCGCGGATTGCGTCGATGACCAACGTGCCGCCGCAGCGCGCGACGGTGTAGGCCACCTGATGGGAGCAGCGATGAATTACGACCTCGAAGCGGCAAGACTCAAGAAGGACTGGGCGGAAAATCCGCGGTGGAAGGGCATTCTGCGCGGCTACACGGCGGAGGACGTCGTGCGCCTGCGCGGCTCCGTACACATCGAGCACACGCTCGCGCGCCGCGGCGCCGACAAGCTCTGGAAGCTCGTCAACGAGGAGCCGTTCGTCAACGCGCTCGGCGCAATGACCGGCAACCAGGCGATGCAGCAGGTCAAGGCCGGGCTGAAGGCGATCTACCTGTCGGGCTGGCAGGTCGCTGCCGACGCGAACATCGCCGGCGAAATGTATCCGGACCAGTCGCTGTACCCGGTCAACTCCGTGCCTGCGGTGGTCAAGAAGATCAACAACACGTTCATCCGCGCCGATCAGATCCAGCACATGGAAGGCACGGGGGAAATGGATTTCTTCGCGCCGATCGTCGCCGACGCCGAAGCCGGCTTCGGTGGCGTGCTCAACGCGTTCGAACTGATGAAGGCGATGATCGAGGCAGGCGCCGCGGGCGTCCACTTCGAGGACCAGTTGGCGTCCGTGAAGAAATGCGGCCACATGGGCGGCAAAGTGCTGGTTCCCACCCGCGAAGCCGTCGACAAGCTGATCGCCGCGCGCCTTGCCGCGGATGCGATGGGCGTGCCGACGCTCATCCTCGCGCGCACCGATGCGGAAGCCGCGGATCTCGTGACGTCCGACATCGACGACAACGACAAGCCATTTTTCACCGGCGAGCGCACGATCGAGGGCTTCTACAAAACGCGCAGCGGACTCGACCAGGCCGTGTCGCGCGGCCTCGCGTACGCGCCGTACGCGGACATGATCTGGTGCGAAACGGGCAAGCCCGACCTGGACTTCGCCAAGGCTTTCGCCGACGCGATCCACGCCAGGTTCCCGGGCAAGATGCTGGCGTACAACTGCTCGCCGTCGTTCAACTGGAAGAAGAACCTGGACGACGCCACCGTTTCGCGGTTTCAGCGCGAACTGGGCGCGATGGGCTACAAGTTCCAGTTCATCACGCTGGCCGGGTTCCACAGCCTCAACTACTCGATGTTCAACCTGGCGCACGGCTATGCCCACAACCAGATGACGGCCTTCGTCGAGCTGCAGGAAGCCGAATTTGCCGCGGTGTCCAAGGGCTTCACGGCCATCAAGCACCAGCGCGAAGTGGGCACTAGCTATTTCGACGCGGTCACGCAGACGGTGCAGGGCAGCCAGGCGTCGACGACCGCGCTCAAGGGATCGACCGAGGACGAGCAGTTCTTCGAAAAGCCCAAGGCCGAGCTGCACGTGGCCAACGGCTAGCGCGAGGCCGCCACCGCAACAGGAGGGCACGGCGGGCGGGTATGCGCTGCGCTCCATTACCCCAGTCGCGCAGCGCATACCCGCCCGCCGTGCCCGCTCTCCAACGCCGCGACACCTGCAACGGGTGGCGCGGCGTTTGTCTTTTGGCCAGCCGTCGAACCTTTTCGCCGGACGACCGAACCGCAGGCGCCGGCCGTGGTCGGATAGAACATGACCGACACCGCATCGCTCCCTGTTCGTACGCCGACCGACCCGGAAGCCCCCCGTCCGATACGTGCCTTCTTCGCACTGTCCCCGGACGACGAGGTGAAGGAGACGCTGGCCGCGCTGGGCCGCGACGTCGCCCGGCGCTCGCGCGGCCGCGCCGTTTCGCCCGAAAACGCGCACCTGACGCTCGCGTTCATCGGCGACGTTGCCAAGTCGGAACTGCCGGTGCTGCAGAAAGTGGGCGAGGCAATGCCCCGCAAGGGATTCGTGCTGAGTTTCGATTCGCTCGGGGCGTGGCGGGCGTCCGGTGTGGCGTGGATTGCGCCGGGCGCGCTGCCGCCGGCGCTGCTGACGTTGCATTCGACGCTGGCGGACGCGCTCGTCGCCGCCGGTTTCGAACTCGAGACGCGGCCGTTTCGGCCGCACGTCACGCTCGCGCGCCGTTGCCTGCAGCCGCTGCCGCGCACGCGCCACCCGCCCATCCTGTGGCGCGCTGACCGTCTGTTCCTGATCGGCTCCGAATTGCGGCCGGAAGGACCGGTCTATCGCAATCTCGCGTCCTGGGAATTGCCGATTCGCTGACCGGCGCCGCGTGCCGCGAACGCGGACCTTAGCTGCCCCGCTCGATCGGACGCGAAGGATCGGCGCTCCATTCGCTCCACGACCCGGGATAGAGGCGCGTGCCCGGCAGGCCCGCGATTTCCATCGCCAGGATGTTGTGGCACGCGCTGACGCCCGAGCCGCAGTGGTGGACCACCGTTTCGTGCGACCTGCCGTCGAGCAGCGCCGAGAATTCGGCGCGCAGGAAGGCCGGCGCCTTGAACGTGCCGTCGGCATCGAGGTTCAGCGTGAACGGTCGGTTGTGGGCGCCTGGAATGTGGCCGGCGACCGGATCGATGGGCTCGACGTCGCCGCGAAACCGCTCGGGTGCTCGCGCGTCGACCAGGAACAGCGTGCGGCGGTCGAGGCTCGCGCGCACGCCGGTCGCGTTGACCGTCGGCGTGACGCGGCGGATGCCGAACGACGCTCCTGCGATCGCGGGGACTTCGGTCGTCACCGCACGGCCTTCGCGAGTCCATTTGGAGAATCCACCGTCCAGCACGGCCACCACATCATGGCCCAGCCAGCGCAGCATCCACCACAGCCTCGCGGCGTACATCCCGTTGCCCTGGTCGTACGCGACCACCTGCTTGCGCTCGTCGATGCCCAACCGCGAGAACAGGCTCGCGGCGGCTTCCGGCGTAGGCAGCGGATGCCGGCCGTTCTTCCCCGACTTCGGCGCCGACAGGTCGCGGTCGACATCCACGAACTGCGCGCCCGACACATGCCCCTTCGCGTACTCGGCCGCGCCCCACCCCTCGCGCGCCAGATCGTGGCGAACGTCGCAGATCACGATGTCGGGCCGGCCGAGGACTTCGCTCAACTCGGCGGTCGATATCAGCGTGGTGAACATCGGTTGCGCCTTCAGGAGTTGGTCACCCGCGTGGCGGCGGCGCGGCCGTTACAAATGCGCGATATGCGCTTCCATTTCGCGCCGGTAGAACTCGTGGAAGTGCTGCATGCCGTCTTCCATCGGCGATTGATAGGGGCCGATCTCGCTCCGTCCCGCACGGTACAGCGCCAGCCGGCCGGCGTCCATCCGTTCCGCGATTTCGTCGTCCTCCTTTGCCGTCTCCATGTACGCGGCCTGTTCGGCCTCGACGAATTCGCGTTCGAACAGCGCGATTTCCTCGGGGTAGTAGAACTCGACGACGTTGAGGGTCTTGTCAACCGCTTGCGGGACCAGCGTGCTGATGACGAGCACGTGCGGATACCACTCGAGCATGACGTTCGGGTAGTACGTGAGCCACACGGCGCCGTGCTGCGGGATTTCGCCGCGGTAGAAGTCGAGCACTGCCTTGTGCCAGCGCTCGTAGGTGCGCGAGCCCGGCTTGGACAGGCTGTTGTTGATGCCGACCGTCTGCACCGAATACCAGTCACCGAATTCCCACTTGAGGTCGTCGCACGTCACGAACTGGCCCAGCCCGGGATGGAACGGCCCGACGTGGTAGTCCTCGAGATACACCTCGATGAACGACTTCCAGTTGTAGTTGCACTGGTGCATCTCGACGCGGTCGAGCATGTAGCCCGAGAAGTCGAAGTGCTTGACGCCCAGCGCGGCCAGGTCGTCGCGCGACATTGCGCGGGCCGTCGAAGAGCAGTCCGTTCCAGCGCTGCAGCGGTGCGCGCGCGAGGTTCAGGCAGGGCTTGTCGGCGAAATGGGGGGCGCCGAGGAGCTCGCCCTTCAAGTCGTAGGTCCAGCGATGCAGCGGGCACACGATGTTGCGCGCGTTGCCGCGGCCGTTGAACATGAGCGCCTGGCGGTGGCGGCAGATGTTCGACAGGAGTTCGACGCCGTCAGCGTTGCGCACGAGCATCTGCGATTCCCCGCGCGCGGCAAGCGCCTGGAAATCGCCGACTTCGGGCACCATGAATTCGTGACCCACGTAGCCGGGGCCGCGCGACAGCAGCAAGCGCTGCTCCGCTTCGAGTACCCTTGGGTCGCAATACCAGGAAACCGGGAACTGCGTGCTTGCCTGCCGCAGGCGCCCGGCCGTTGCGAGGTCCGACATACGGCCAACCCTTTCGCGAAATTCGGTTGCTAGCAACCAACCCAACCCAACAACCCGGGACCTGCTTGCCCCGGACCGCTTTGCCAAGTCGGCCGCGCGAAAAGGAAACTATTCGCTCTGGCCGCGTCGTCAAAAAATGGTAGTATATTCAGCTTTACGCAAACAGGTCAAGACCTTAGCGTATCTTTCGCCGCAGCGCGCGAGGGCACGCTTGCCGCTCCTTCGCGTTGAATGCCGACATCATCGACATGGCCAAACCCACCGACACTCCACCGACGTTCGAGGCCGCGCTCGCGGAGCTCGAGGGGATCGTGGCGACGATGGAAGGCGGCCAGCTTCCGCTCAAGGACGCGCTCGCCGCGTACAAGCGGGGTGCCACGTTGCTCACGTACTGCCAGGCGTCGCTCAAGGACGCGCAGCAGCAGGTCGATGTGCTGGAGCAGGGCGTGCGGAAGGCCTTCGAACCCGACGAGGCGCAGACACCCGAAGGCGACGCCGATGCGGTGTGACGCTACGTTCCCCGACCTTCCGTCGAAGCGGCAAGTCGATGCATCCTGACCTCGCCTTCCCGGTCTGGTCCGGCGAGCGGCAACGCCGGATCGAGGACGTGCTGGAGCGCGCGCTGCCGCGGGCCGATGCGCCGTCGGCCCAGCTGCACGAGGCCATGCGCTATGCGGTGCTGGGCGGCGGCAAGCGCATGCGGCCGCTGCTCGCATACGCCGCCGGCGAATTTGCCGACGCCGACCCGGCCAACGTCGACGCCGCGGCCGCGGCGGTCGAGCTGATCCACGCCTATTCGCTGGTGCACGACGACCTGCCGTGCATGGACAACGACACGCTGCGGCGAGGCAAGCCCACGTGCCACGTAGCATTCGGCGAAGCCACGGCGCTGCTCGCGGGCGACGCGCTGCAGGCGCTGGCGTTCACGCGTGCTGGGCGAGAGCGCGATGCGCGCATCGGGTGCCGCGTGCGCGACGCTCGCGGTCGCGGCCGGCGCGCCCGGCATGGCCGGCGGGCAGGCGATCGACCTCGCGAGCTCGGGGACCACGCTGTCGCTTTCCGAGCTGCAGACGATGCACCGGATGAAGACCGGCGCGCTGATTCGCGCAGCCGTGCATCTGGGCGCCACGTGCGGACGCCCGCTCGCGCGGGAAGAGTCGGCCGCGCTCGATGACGTACGCAGGCGCGGCGGGCCTGGCGTTCCAGGTCGTCGACGACGTGCTCGATGTCGAAGGCTCGGCCGCCGCGCTGGGCAAGACCGCCGGCAAGGACGCGGCCCAGCAACAAGCCGACCTACGTTTCGCTGCTGGGGCTCGCGGAAGCCAAGCGGCACGCCGATGCGCTGCGGGCACAAGCGCTTGCGCGCGCTGGCGCCCTTTCGCGGCGCATCCCGCGGCGGCTGGTCGAACTGGCCGACTGGATCGTTCTGCGCAATCATTGACCAGTCCATGTACCCGCTGCTTGAACGCATCAGCAAGCCCGCCGACCTGCGCGCGCTCGACCGCAGCGAGCTGCGCGACGTCGCCCGCGAGCTGCGCGCGTTCCTGCGTCGCGTCCGTGTCGCAGACCGGCGGGCACCTGTCGTCGAACCTCGGCACGGTCGAACTCACGGTCGCGCTGCACTATGTCTTCAACACGCCGCACGATCGCATCGTGTGGGACGTCGGCCACCAGACCTACGCGCACAAGATCCTGACCGGCCGCCGCGAAGCGATGGCGAAGCTGCGGCAGTGCGGGCGGCCCGTCCGGATTCCCGCGCCGCGTCGAGAGCGAATACGACACGTTCGGCACCGCGCATTCGTCGACGTCGATCTCGGCGGCGCTGGGCATGGCGCTGGCCGCGCGGCTGAAGGGCGAGGACCGCCGCGTCGTCGCGGTGATCGGCGACGGCGCGATGAGCGCGGGCATGGCGTTCGAGGCGCTGAACAACGCCGGCATCAGCGGCGCGGACCTGCTGGTGATCCTGAACGACAACGACATGTCGATCAGCGAACCGGTCGGCGCGCTCGACCAGTACCTGGCGAAGGTGCTGTCGTCGCGCCTCTACAACACGGTGCGCCGCAGCGGCAAGGAAATGCTGTCCAAGCTGCCGCCGATGCACGAGCTCGCGCGGCGCGCCGAGGAGCACGTCAAGGGCATGGTGCTGCCCGGCACGCTGTTCGAGGAATTCGGCTTCAACTACATCGGTCCGATCGACGGCCACGACGTCGACGCGCTGGTGAAGACGCTCGCCAACATCCGCGAGCTGAAGGGTCCGCAATTCCTGCACGTCGTCACGAAGAAAGGGCTATGGCTACCCGAAGGCCGAGGAAGACCCGATCCTCTATCACGGCGTGACCAAGTTCGATCCGGCCGTCGGCATCGTGCCCAAGGCCGCCGGGCAAGCCCAGTTACACGCAGGTGTTCGGCGACTGGATGTGCGACATGGCGGCGCGGGACTTCGCGCGTCGTCGGCATCACGCCGGCGATGCGCGAAGGCTCGGGCCTCGTCCGCTTCTCGCAGGAATACCCGGACCGCTATTTCGACGTCGGCATCGCCGAGCAGCATGCGGTGACGTTCGCCGGCGGCCTGGCGTGCGAAGGCATGAAGCCCGTCGTCGCGATCTATTCGACGTTCCTGCAGCGCGCCTACGACCAGCCGATCCACGACATCGCGCTGCAGAACCTGCCGGTCGTGTTCGCGATCGACCGCGCCGGCGTCGTCGGCGCGGACGGCGCGACGCACATCGGCGCGTTCGACCTTTCGTACCTGCGCTGCCTGCCCAACATCGACGGTGATGGCGCCCGCCGACGAGAACGAGTGCCGGCAGATGCTCTACACGGCGCTGCACGCTCGATTCGCCCGTCCGCCGTCCGCTATCCGCGCGGGTCCGGGCCGGGCGTGCGCATCGAGGCCGCAGATGCAGGCGCTGCCGATCGGCAAGGGCGAAATCCGCCGCGAGGGCAAGCGCCGGCCGCATCGCATCGCGATCCTGGCGTTCGGTTCGATGCTGCATCCTGCGCTCGCCGCCGCCGAAGAACTCGATGCGACGGTGGCCAACATGCGCTTCGTGAAGCCGCTCGACGCGCGAACTGATCGCTGAAGCTCGCGCACGAGCACGATGCGCTCGTGACCGTCGAGGAGAACGTCGTGGCCGGCGGCGCCGGCAGCGGCGTCGCCGAACTGCTCGCGGCCGAAGGCGGATCGCCGTTCCCATACTTCATCTCGGCCTGCCGGACCGCTTCATCGACCACGGGGACCCGGCGTTCCTGCTCACGCAGGTCGGACTCGACGCCAAGGGCATTGCCGCGTCGATCACCGCGCACTTCGGCCCGCAATTCGGCCGGCACAAGGTCGAGCCGCGCGTCAAGCCGGCGGCCTGAAAGCGGCGCCCGCAGCACTGCGGCTACAATACCGAGATCATGAACCGCCCCGAACAACCCGGCCGCCTGATGCCCATTCCCGACGTGCAATCCGGAACGGACGAGCGCAACGTCGCCATCGACCAGGTCGGCATCAAGGGCATCAAGTTCCCGCTGTCGTTCGCCGACCACGACGGCGTCGCGCAGCACACGATCGCGCTGTGCAACGTCTACGTCGCGCTGGCGGAGGACCGCAAGGGCACGCACATGTCGCGGCTGGTGGCGCTGCTCGAGGAGCGCGCGGGTGCCGGCGCCGCGCCGTTGTCGGTCGCGAGTCTGCGCACGCTGCTCGACGACCTCGTCGCGCGGCTCGACGCGCCCGGCGGCCGGATCGAACTCGCCTTCCCGTTCTTCGTGCGCAAGATCGCGCCCGTCTCGGGCGTGCCGAGCTTCCTCGATTACGAGGTGCGGCTCGCGGGCGAGCTCAAGGACGGCCAATTCGCGGCGACCGTCGCGGTTGCCGTGCCCGTGATGTCGCTGTGCCCGGCGTCGAAGGAAATCTCGGACTACGGCGCGCACAACCAGCGCTCGACGGTGACGATCACCGTGCGCCCCATGCAGCCCGTTGTTCGTCCACGAATTGCTGCGCATCGCCGAGGAAGAGGCGTCGTGCGAGCTGTACGGGATATTGAAGCGCGCCGACGAGAAATACGTCACCGAGCGCGCGTACGACAATCCGCGCTTCGTCGAGGACCTGGTGCGCGGCGTCGCCGTGCGGCTGGCGGCCGATCCGCGCTTCGCGGGCTTCAGTGTCGAGGCCGAGAACTTCGAGTCGATCCACAATCACAGCGCTTACGCGCGGATCGCGCGCGGGCTGTAATCGTCATCGTCATCGCGCCGCACGCGCCGTTCGCTCCCTTGCCCGGTCGCAATTCGTCCCGCCTGACGCAGCCGGCGCGACGCGCCGGCGCCTACAATGCGCGGCCGCGCCGTCGGGCCCCCACCGCATCCCGATGACCGCATGCCCGGTCCGCTGAAGATCCCGCTACGACAGCGTTCGCCGAACGCATGCTCGCGTCGCTCTCCGAAATCGAACGGCGCGACGTGCGCTCGTTCGACCAGTGGTTCTATCACGGCGGCGGATGGCAATGGCTGGTCGGCATCATTGCTGGTGACGACCGGCGCCGCGTGGATCGCGTCGCAGCCTGCCCTGGAACATGAGCGTTCCTCGAAGCGGCGATCCTGTTCAACGCCTTCGTCGTCGTGATGCTTTGGGCCGGGCTGTCCGCCTGGTTCGGCTACCGCAAGTTCCGCGGCAAGGCGTTCCGGCTGGCGGTGGTCGGTCCGCTGCTCGCGCTGTTCGGTGCGTTCGTCGGCGCCAGCATCGCCGGGCTCATCAAGGGCGTCAACCCGTTCGACTGGCTGCACGACAGCGCGCTGCTGCGCCACGTCGTGACCGGCGCGCTGGTGTTCGGCTTCCTGTACACGTTCATCGTCGCGCTGATCGCCAACCTGCGCAACCGCGAATATCGCGCGCTGACCGCGAACCTCGAGGCCGAAGCGCGGCAGAGCGAGTTGTCGCGCCAGCTGGCGGAGTCGAAGCTCAAGCTGCTGCAGCTGCAGATCGAGCCGCACTTCCTGTTCAATACGCTGGGCAGCGCGCAGCAGCTGGCCGAGAAGGGATGCGCCCGACGCCGCACGGCTGATCAGCGACCTCATCCGTTTCCTGCGCGCGTCCACGCCGACGCTGCGCGACGAGGCGACCACGGTGAAGCAGGACGCAGCGATGATCCGCGCGTACCTTCGCATCATGCAGACGCGGCTGGGTGCACGGCTCCAGTGGTCGGTCGCCATTCCCGAGGACCTGGAGGACGCGGCGTTGCCGCCCGGCATGCTGATCACGCTCGTGGAGAATGCGATCAAGCACGGCATCGAGCCGCGTGCCGTCGGGCGGCCGCATCGACGTGACCGCGGAGCGCGAAGCACACCCGGACGGCGCCCGTATTGCGCTTGACCGTCGCCGATACCGGCGCCGGCATGGTCGGCGCGCCCGGCTGTGCGCGGCATCGGCCTTGCCAACATCCGCGAGCGGCTGGCGCTGCTGTACGGCGAGCGCGCGACGCTCGAGACCGATGCGAACGTGCCGCGCGGGCTTCGTCGCGCGGCTGGTGCTGCCGCTCGAAGGCTTTGCGGTTCGCTCGCGCACACCTGTTCCCGAAAGCGCCTCGCCGATGACACGCCCGACGGCACTGATCGCCGAAGACGAGCCGCTGATGCGCGAGCGGCTGAAGGAAAAGCTGGCCGAGGCGTGGCCGGAACTCGACATCGTCGCCGAGGCGGCCGACGGCAACGCCGCGCTCGCGCTCTTCAACGAACGGCGGCCGCAGATCGCGTTCCTCGACATCCGGATGCCGGGCAAGACCGGCCTCGACGTCGCGGCGGCCATCGGCGGCGATTGCCACGTCGTGTTCATCACCGCGTACGACCAGTACGCGCTCAAGGCTTTCGATGCGGGCGCCGTCGACTACCTGCTGAAGCCGGTCGAGATCGACCGGCTGGCGGCAACGGTCGAGCGCCTGCGCCGGAAGCTCGCGTCGCCGCCGGCGGACCTCTCCGCGCTCGTCGCCGAATTGCGCGCGACGATCAAGTCCGACGTGCCGCGGATGAAATGGATCAAGGCCGCGGTCGGCAAGCAGGTCAAGTTGATCGCCGGTCGGCGACGTCGTCTATTTCCAGTCCGACACCAAGTACACGCGCGTCGTGCTGGCGAGCGGCGAGGCGCTGATCCGCACGCCGCTGAAGGATCTGCTCGCCGAACTCGATCCGGAAAAATTCTGGCAGGTTCACCGCGGCACGATCGTCAATCTCGACGCCGTGTCCGGCGTGCTGCGCGAAGACGCCGAGCGCCAGTTCGTGCTGCTCAAGAACCGCCCGGAAAAGCTGCCGATCTCCCGGCAGTTCACGCATCTCTTCAAGCAAATGTAGCGCTGCCCGGCTGTTAAAATCGGCCGCCCATGCGCCCCGTCGCCATCTTCCGCTTCTCGCCCACCGAGGGCCCGGGCCATTTCGGCGAATGGCTGTCGGACGCAGACGATCCCGATCGAACTCATCCGCTCGACGAAGGCGCCGCCGTGCCCGATCGACGCCGGACGCGTATTCCGGCATCGGCATGATGGGCGGTCCGATGAGCGTCAACGACCCGCTGCCGTGGATTGCGCCGCTGTGCGGCTGGTGCGCGATGCGATCGGCGATGGCGTTCCCGTGATCGGCCATTGCCTCGGCGGCCAGCTGATGGCCAAGGCGCTCGGCGCCCGCGTGGCGCGCGCGCCGACCACCGAGATCGGCTGGCTGCACGTGGACGTCTGCGACCGCGGCGCGCGCCGCGAATGGTTCGGCGGACTGCCGCGCTTCGCCGCGTTCCAGTGGCACTACGACACATTCGACCTGCCGCCGATGGCCACGCGCGTGCTGACCAACGGCTTCAACGCCAACCAGGGCTACATCATCGACGACCGGCACATCGGCTTGCAGTGCCACATCGAGATGACGCGCGAACTGGTCGAGACGTGGTGCAGCACCGGCGCCGACGAGCTGCCGGCGCGGTCGAGCGCGCACCTGCAGACGGCCGCGGACCTGCTCTCCGATCTGCCGCGCGCGTCGCGGCGCTCGAACCAGCGTCGCCGACAGCATCTACGCGCGCTGGTCGCAGGGGCTGAAGCGCTGATGGCCGTCGATCCGGGCGCTGCCCGATCTGCTGATCAACCAGATCGCCGCGGGCGAGGTCGTCGAGCGGCCGGCGGCGGCGCTGAAGGAACTGCTCGAAAACGCGCTCGATGCCGGCGCGACGCAGGTCGACGTCGACCTGGCCGCCGGCGGCATCAAGCGCATCCGCGTCGTCGACAACGGCAGCGGCATCGAGCGCGAGGACCTGGCGCTCGCGGTCGCGCGCCACGCGACGTCGAAGATCGGCTCGGTGCTCGACCTCGAGGCGATCGCGTCGCTCGGCTTCCGCGGCGAGGCGCTGGCGTCGATCGCGTCGGTGTCGCGCCTGGCGCTGGCGTCGCGCGCCAGGAGCAAGCCGCACGCGTGGCGCATCGAGGTCGACGGCGGCACCGTGAGCCCGATCGCGCCGGCGGCGCTGGCCGCCGGGACGAGCGTCACCGTCGAGGAGCTCTTCTTCAACACGCCGGCGCGGCGCAAGTTCCTGCGCACCGAGGCCACCGAGTGGGCGCATTGCGACGAGGCGTTTCGCCGCGTCGCGCTCGCGCATCCGGCGACGGGCTTCACGCTGCAGCACAACGCGCGCGTCGTCGCATCGGCTGGTCGGCGGCGGGCCGGCGCGTCCGCGTCGAGCAATTGCTGGGCGACGATTTCGTGCTGCACGCGGCGACGGTCGACGCGCGACGCCGGCGGGCGTCAGGCTCGACGGGCTTCGCCGTGCGTCCCGCCTACGCGGCGCAGGGCGGCGGCCAGTACCTGTTCGTCAACGGCCGCTACGTCCGCGACCGCGTGCTGCAGCATGCGCTGCGCGAAGCCTATCGCGACGTGCTGCATCACGACCGGCAGCCCGCGTACGCGCTGTGGCTCGAACTCGATCCGCGCCGCGTCGACGTCAACGTCCATCCGCAGAAGACCGAAGTGCGCTTTCGCGATTCCGGCGCCATCCACCAGTTCGTCCGGCACGCGGTCGAGCGCGCGCTGGCGGCCAGCGCCGCGGAACAGCCCGCGGTCTCCGCGGCGGAGCGCCTCGGCGTCGCGGCCGCGCACCTGCCGCCGCGAACCCGCGCCAGTTTTCGGATCCGCGCGATGATTCGGCATCGCCGCAGTCGGACGGCGCAGCCGGGCGCCTCCGCGGGGCGGCACGCAGTCGCCGCTTGCGCTCGCCGGCGGGCGAGCCGTCGGCGTTCTACGCGCAGCTCTTCGGCCGCGCGAGCGAGGGCGCAGCGCCGCCGCGCATGCCCGCCGACGATCCGCATCCGCTGGGCTTCGCGCTGGCGCAGCTGCACGGCGTGTACATCCTCGCGCAGAATCGCGCCGGCCTCGTGCTCGTCGACATGCATGCCGCGCACGAGCGCATCGTCTACGAACGGCTGAAGACCGCGTTCGACGCGCGCCTGCCGGTGCAGCCGCTGCTGGTGCCCGCGACGTTCGCCGCCGAGCCGCTCGAGGTCGCCACCGTCGAGGAGAACGGCGAGGCGCTGGAAACGCTCGGCTTCGCGATGTCGGCGCTGGGTCCGGCCACGCTCGCGGTGCGCGGCGTGCCGGCGCCGCTGTCCGACGCCGATCCCGTCGCGCTCGCGCGCGCCGTGCTGCACGAGATCCGCGAGTTCGGCGGCACGCAGGCGCTGGCCGCGCATCGCGACGAGCTGCTGTCGACGATGGCCTGCCATGGCTCGGTGCGCGCGAATCGCAGCTTGGCACGTGCCCGAGATGAACGCGCTGCTGCGCGAGATGGAGGCCACCGAGCGCTCGGGCCAGTGCAACCACGGCCGCCCGACGTGGTACCAGCTGTCGCTGTCCGACCTCGACCGCCTCTTCATGCGCGGGCGGTGACGCCGCATGCCACCGCGCCCGCGTTGTCGCTGATTCCCGCCATCCTGCTGATGGGCCCGACCGCGTCGGGCAAGAGCGCGCTCGCGCTTGCGTTGGCGGAGCGCCTTGCGCGGCGAGATCGTCACCGTCGATTCGGCGCAGGTCTATCGCGGCATGGACATCGGCACCGCCAAGCCGTCGGCCGCCGACCGCGCGCGCGTGCCGCACCACCTCATCGACATCATCGACCCGACGCAGCCGTATTCCGCGGCGCGACTTCGCACGCGATGCGCTGGCCTGCGTCGCGGCCATCCGCGCCCGCGGCCGCACGCCGATCCTGTGCGGCGGCACGATGCTCTACTTCAAGGCGCTGACCGAGGGCCTGTCCGCGCTGCCGCGCGCCGATGCGCGGCGTGCGCGCGGAGCTCGATGCGCGCGCCGCGCGCGAAGGCTGGCCCGCGCTGCACGCCGAGCTTGCGCGCGTCGATCCGGCGACCGCCGCGCGGCTGGCGCCGACCGACGCGCAGCGCATCCAGCGTGCGCTCGAGGTCCACCGGTTGACCGGCCAGCCGCTCTCGACGCTGCAGGGCCGCCGCGACGGCCGACCCGCAGCGCTGGGCCCGACGATTCCGGTTGCGCTGCTGTCTCCCGATCGCGCGGCGCTGCATGCGGCGATCGCGCAGCGCTTCGCACGCGATGCTCGACGCCGGACTCGTCGACGAACTGCGCGGCCTGCGCGGCGGTTCGCGCTCGACCCGGCGATGCCGTCGATGCGCTGCGTCGGTTATCGGCAGGCGTGGCAATACCTCGACGGGCGAAATCGACGCGGCGCAATGCGCGAGAAGGGCATCGCCGCGACGCGACAGCTCGCCAAGCGGCAGCTCACGTGGCTGCGTCGCACACCGGCAACCGCGTTCGACGCCGCCGCGCCGGACGTGGCCGATCTGGTCGCGGCGCTCGTCATCCGCATCGGAGGACGCAAGTCGGGGGCGCTGACCGCGGCCCGCGCGCTGACAGCGCCATGCTGCTATGCAATAATGACAATCCGCCCCATGACCTTTCCGCGTCAATACGGGCGGACCGACATGACGGCGCGCACGCTCTACGACAAGTTGTGGGACAGCCACGTGATCCGCGAGGAAGCGGACGGCACGGCGCTGCTCTACATCGACCGGCACCTGGTCCACGAGGTGACGAGCCCGCAGGCCTTCGAGGGCCTGCAGCTGCACGGCCGCAAGCCGTGGCGCGTGCAGTCGGTCGTCGCCACCGCCGACCACAACACGCCGACCAAGGACTGGAACCGCGGCATCCAGGATCCGATCTCGCGCACGCAGGTCGAGACGCTCGACGAGAACATCCGCGAGCACGGCGCCAAGGCCTATTTCCCGTTCCTCGACCGCCGGCAGGGCATCGTCCACGTCATCGGTCCGGAGCAGGGCGCGACGCTGCCCGGCATGACGGTCGTCTGCGGCGATTCGCACACGAGCACGCACGGCGCGTTCGCGGCGCTCGCGTTCGGCATCGGCACGTCCGAGGTCGAGCACGTGCTCGCGACGCAATGCCTGCTCACGCAAGAAGTCGAAGTCGATGCTGGTGCGCATCGACGGCCGCCTGCGCGCCCGGCGTGACGTCGAAGGATCTCGTGCTCTCGGTCATCGGCCGCATCGGCACGGCGGGCGGCAGCGGCCACGCGATCGAATTCGCCGGCGAGGCGGTGCGCGCGCTGTCGATGGAAGCGCGGATGACGATGTGCAACATGGCGATCGAGGCCGGCGCGCGCGCCGGCATGGTCGCCGCGGACGAGCGCACGTTCGATTACATCAAGGGCCGCGCCTTCGCGCCGACGGGCGCGCTGTGGGACCGCGCGCGTCGCGCAGTGGCGCGACCTGACGAGCGACGACGGCGCGAGGTTCGACACGACGCACGTGTTCGACGCCGCGGCGATCGCCCGCAGGTCACGTGGGGCACGTCGCCGGAGATGGTCGTCGGCATCGACGGATCGCGTGCCGGACCCCGACCGCGAACGCGATGCGACGCGCCGCGACGGCATGGAGCGCGCGCTGACCTACATGGGACTGCGGCCGAACACGCCGATGACGCGACATCCACATCGACAAGGTGTTCATCGGCTCGTGCACCAATTCGCGCATCGAGGACCTGCGGCAGGCCGCGGCGGTCGCGCGCGGCCGGCATGTCGCGAGGAGCGTGAAGCTCGCGATGGTCGTGCCCGGGTCGGGCCTCGTGAAGGCGCAGGCCGAGGCCGAGGGCCTGGACCGGATCTTCCGCGACGCGGGCTTCGAATGGCGCGAGCCCGGCTGCTCGATGTGCCTCGCGATGAACGACGACCGGCTGGAGCCCGGCGAGCGCTGCGCGTCGACGTCGAACCGCAATTTCGAGGGCCGCCAGGGCAACGGCGGCCGCACGCATCTGGTCAGCCCGGCGATGGCGGCGGCCGCCGCGATCGCCGGACATTTCGTCGACGTGCGCCGGCTCGTCTGACCGGAAGCGCGAACGATGAATCCCTTCCGCCTCCACACCGGACTCGTCGCGCCGCTCGACCGCGCGAACGTCGACACCGACGCCATCATCCCGAAGCAGTTCCTGAAGTCGATCAAGCGGTCGGGCTTCGGTCCCAACCTGTTCGACGAGTGGCGCTACCTCGACCACGGCGAACCCGGCATGGACAATGCCAGCGCGGCCGCGCAATCCGGATTTCGTGCTGAACGACCCGCGCTACCAGGGCGCGTCGATCCTGCTCGCGCGCCGCAATTTCGGCTGCGGCAGTTCGCGCGAGCACGCGCCGTGGGCGCTGGCGGATTACGGCTTCCACGCGTTCATCGCGCCGTCGTACGCCGACATCTTCTTCAACAACTGCTACAAGAACGGCCTGCTGCCGATCGTGCTGCCCGGAGTCGGAGGTCGACCGGCTCTTCGCCGACACGTTGGCCTTTCCGGGCTTCAAGCTCGACGATCGACCTCGAACGGCAGATCGTGTCCACGCTGGACGGCTCGCTGGTGTTCGCGTTCGACGTCGAGCCGTTTCGCAAGCATTGCCTGCTGAACGGCCTGGACGACATCGGCCTGACGCTGCAGCATGCCGAGGCGATTCGCGCGTTCGAAACGAAACGGCTGGCCGAGCAACCCTGGATATAGCGCGCAGAAGTACTTCTCGTGTAGAAGCGGCGCCAGGGTAGAATCGGCGCCGCTTTTGTTTCATGGAGATTGACAATGAAGATTGCGATCCTGCCGGGTGACGGCATCGGACCCGAAATCGTGGCGCGAGGCGACTGAAGGTGCTCGACCGTGCTGCGCGCGGAAGGCCTCGCCATCGCGACCGAAACCGCGCCGATCGGCGGCGCGGGCTACGACGCTGCCGGACATCCGTTGCCGCCGGCGACGCTGCAGCTCGCGCAGCGACGCGGACGCCGTGCTGATGGGCGCCGTCGGCGGCCCGCATACGACACGCTGCCGCGCGAATTGCGGCCGGAGCAGGGCATCCTCGGCATTCGCAAGGCGCTCGGCCTCTTCGCCAACCTGCGGCCGGCGCTCCTGTATCCGGAACTCGCGGCGGCGTCGACGCTGAAGCCCGAGGTGGTCGCGGGGCTCGACATCATGATCCTGCGCGAGCTGACCGGCGACATCTACTTCGGCCAGCCGCGCGGGCGGCGCAAGAACGCCGCGGGCGACGACGAGGGCTTCGACACGATGCTCTACAGCGTGCCGGAGATCCGGCGCATCGCGCGGCTGGGCTTCGAGACGGCGCGCCTGCGCAGCAAGCGGCTCGTGCTCGGTCGACAAGGCCAACGTGCTCGACACGAGCATCCTGTGGCGCGAAGTCGTGACCGCGATGGCCGCGGACTATCCGGACGTCGCGCTGTCGCACATGTACGTCGACAACGCCGCGATGCAGCTCCTCAAGAATCCGAAGCAGTTCGACGTGATCGTCACCGGCAACATCTTCGGCGACATCCTGTCCGACGAGGCGTCGATGCTGGCCGGCTCGATCGGCATGCTGCCGTCGGCGTCGCTCGACGCGAACCAGAAGGGCCTGTACGAGCCCATCCACGGCTCGGCGCCGGATATCGCCGGCCAGGACAAGGCCAATCCGCTGGCGACGATCCTGTCGCTGGCGATGATGTTCCGCTACACGTTCGCGCGCCCGATACAGCGCGAGCGCATCGAAGGCGCGGTGCGCCGCGTGCTGCAGCAGGGCCATCGCACCGGCGACATCGCGCTGCCCGGCGAGAAGGTCATCGGCACGAGGGCGATGGGCGAGGCGGTGGTCGCCGCGTTGCGAGCGATCGTGATGGCCGCGACGCCCGCGATCACGATTCGCCGCGCCGCAGTTGCCGATGCGGAGGCGATCCAGGCGACGTTCTCCACGCCGAAGGCGATGGCCGGGACGCTGCAGGTGCCGTTCCCGTCGGTCGAGAAGTGGCGCAAGCGGCTCGCCGACTCGCCGGCGGACGATTACGTCCTCGTGGCGGAGGTCGGCGGCGAGGTCGTCGGCAACCTCGGCCTGCACCTCGCGTCGAAGTCGCCGCGCCGCCGGCATGCGGCCGGCCTCGGCATGTCCGTGCGCGACGACTGGCACAGCCGCGGCGTGGGCAACGCGCTGCTGGCGGCGGCGATCGACCTGGCCGACAACTGGCTCAACTACACGCGAATCGAGTTGACGGTGTACACGGACAACGCGGTGGCGCTCGCGCTGTACCGCAAGTTCGGATTCGAGATCGAAGGCACGCTCAAGTCGTACGCGTTCCGCGACGGACGCTTCATCGACGCCTACACGATGGCGCGGCTGGCGCCGGCCAAGCACATAGCGACGAAGAGAATCGCGGCGAAAGGCAAAGTCCCTGCGGCTAAGCGAAAACGTCCGGCATGACGCAGCACGCTTCGAAAGACTTTGCCTTCGAAATCATCTGAACGGGAAATCATCATGCGAGTCGGATTTGTGGGTTGGCGGGGAATGGTGGGATCGGTCCTCATGCAGCGAATGCGCGAGGAGCGCGATTTCGAATCGATCGAGCCGGTGTTCTTTTCGACGTCGAAGGCGGGCGGCAGCGGGACCCGACGATCGGCAGGCGAGACACGGAGCCGGTGCTGGACGCGAACGACGTCCGGGCGTTCGCCGGACTGGACGCGGTCGTCACGTGCCAGGGCGGCGACTGGACGACGGCGATGTATCCGAAGCTTCGCGACAGCGGCTGGAACGGTTACTGGATCGACGCGGCCAAGACGCTGCGCATGAAGGACGACGCGGTGATCATCCTCGACCCGGTCAACCGGCCGGTCATCGACGCGGCGCTTGGCAAGGGCGTCCGCAACTACATCGGCGGCAACTGCACGGTCAGCCTGATGATGATGGCGCTGGCCGGGTTGCTCGAGCGCGACCTGGTCGAGTGGATGACGTGCATGACCTACCAGGCGGCGTCCGGCGCCGGCGCGCAGAACATGCGCGAGCTGCTGCAGCAGATGGGCGAGGCGCACCTCGCGGCGAAGGGACTGCTCGACGATCCCAACTCGGCCATCCTCGACATCGACCGCGAGGTCGCCGGCATCCTGCGCGACGACCGCTTCCCGACCGAGCACTTCGGGGTGCCGCTGGCGGGCTCGCTCATACCCGTGGATCGACAAGGACCTGGGCAACGGCATGAGCCTCGAGGAGTGGAAGGGCGGCGCCGAGACCAACAAGATCCTCGGCCGCGACAAGGCACGGTCGATTCCCGTGGACTCGCTGTGCGTGCGCATCGGCGCCATGCGCTGCCACAGCCAGGCGCTGACGATCAAGCTGCGGCGCGACGTGCCGCTCGCCGAGATCGAGGCGATGCTGGCTGGCGCCAACGAATGGGTGAAGGTGATTCCCAATCGCCGCGACGACAGCATGCGCGAACTGACGCCGGCGGCGGTCACAGGCACGCTCGCCATTCCCGATCGGCCGCTTGCGCAAGCTCGCGATGGGCCCGGAATACCTGGGGGCCTTCACCGTCGGCGACCAGTTGCTGTGGGGTGCGGCCGAGCCGTTGCGCCGCATGGTGCGAATCTTGCTCACGACTTGATCGGATTGCGCCATCCGGCGCGGGAAAGCGGATCGCGGCTTGCTGCAAACCGGGCAAGCGCGCGTGACCAGCGCCGGACGCCGCGTTTCCCCAAGCTTTATGCGGAGTCGCGAAGAGCCTGGGACGAGCGCGGATCGCATGTCCTGACGGCAGGAACGCAACAGCGCGCGGCGCCGCAACCCGCCACTACATCTTGTAGCGGCGGCAAATGCGGTACGCTAGCGCTAGCGCTCGCCGTTAGAACAGTGGCATGAATCTCGTGCGAATCCGCAGGCGCGAGGGAGGAAAAATCCAAGCTAATACCGAGGTTTAGCTTGCACCGCTAAATCCATGATGTTATGTTAGCTTGAGCCAAACAAGCATTCCCGAAGGGGTCGGCATGCGAGTAAAACCCATCGTCACGTACGGCCTGGTTGCGGGCGCGCTCATGCTGCCCCTGTCGGCCCATGCGCTCGGTCTTGGCAAGCTGACCGTCGAGTCGGCGCTGGGCCAACCGCTTTCGGCGAAGATCGAGCTCCTGCCGGGTTCCCGGGAAGAACTCGATTCATTGGTGGCCAAGGTCGCCGATCCCGCACTGTACCGTCAGAACAATCTGCAGTATCAGGCCGTGTTGTCACGCGCGCGCATCACGATCGAGCGCGGCGCCAACGGCGAAACCTATTTGCGCGTTTCGTCGCCCGCGCTGATGAACGAGCCGTATCTCGATCTCATGGTGGAAGTGAACTGGTCGTCGGGCCGCGTGGTCCGCGACTACACGTTCCTCCTCGACCCGCCGGGCACGCCGACCGATGTCGCGCAGGTCGAGCCGGTCACACCGCCTCGCGCAGGCAGCGTCGCGCCGCGCGGCATGCAACCGTCTGCCGCGCCGACCGCCGGTGTTGCGCCCGCTGCGCCGCGCGCCGAGGGCGACTCGTACACGGTCAAGCATGGCGATACGCTGTCCAAGATCGCCAAGGAGTACAAGCCGGAAACCGTCACGCTCGACCAGATGCTGGTCGCGCTGTTCAAGAGCAACCAGGGTGCGTTCGACGGCGCCAACATGAACCGTCTGCGCGCGGGCGCGATCATCACGATCCCGAACGCGGTCGAATCGTCGGCCGCGCAACCTGCCGAAGCGACCAAGATCGTGCACGTGCAGGCTGCCGATTGGCGCGCCTATCGCGACCGCGTCGCTGGTGCGGCGCCGATGGCAGATGAGTCTGCCAGCCGCGCAGTCGGCGGCAAGATCGGGACCGCCGTCGAAGACAAGACACCGGCCGCGCGTCCGGGCGGCGACCAGTTGAAACTGTCGAAGGAAGGCGGTGTCGGCAAGGGCGCGGGCGCCGCGGAGACTGCGGTCGCGCGCGACGCAGCATTGCGCGAAGCACAGAGCCGCATCGCCGAACTCGAAAAGACGTTGAAGGACATGCAGCGCGCGATCGATCAGAAGAACCAGATCGCGCAGATGCAGACCGACGCCGCCAAGGGCAAGGCGCCGACGGTGGTGCCGCCGCTCACTGTGCCGGCCACACCGGCTTCGAACGCGGCCGATGCCGCGGCCGCCAAGGCGGCGGCAGATGCCAAGGCTGCGGCCGAGGCGAAGGCGGCAGCCGATGCGAAGGCTGCTCAGGATGCCAAGGCTGCGGCCGATGCGAAGGCTGCTCAGGATGCCAAGGCTGCCGCGGACGCAAAGGCCGCGGCTGACGCCAAGGCTGCCGCGGATGCGAAGACCGGTGCGCCGGCCCCGGCGGCTACCGATGTGAAGCCGCCCGAGACCAAGGCGCCGCCGCCCAAGGCCGTGCCGAAGGCGCCGGTCAAGGCGCCCGAACCGCCGGGATTCTTCGAAGACCTGTTGAGCGGAACGCCGCTGTGGGTGATAGGCGTCGTCGCGATCGTGATTCTCGGCGCGCTCGCGTTCTTCGTCACGACACGGCGCCGCAAGACGACCAAGTTCGAAGACAGCATCATCTCCGGAACCGACATCAAAACCAACACGGTGTTCGGGTCCACGGGCGGCGGTGTCGTGAACACCGGCGACAATTCGCTCGCGAGCGACTTCAGCCGCGAGGGGTTGGGCAACATCGACACCGACGAAGTCGACCCGATCGCCGAAGCCGAGGTCTACCTGGCCTACGGTCGCGACGCGCAGGCCGAGGAAATCCTGAAGGACGCGCTGAAGAAAGACCCGCAGCGCCAGGAGATCTATCTCAAGCTCCTGGAAATCCACGCGCAACACAACAAGCCGTCGGCGTTCGAGACCGTCGCGTCGGAACTCTACGCGGTGTGCAACGGCCAGGGCGAAACATGGCACAAGGCCGTGGCGCTCGGCCGCCAGCTCGATCCCAACAATCCGATGTTCGTCGAAGGCGGCGCGCCCGGCGCGACGCAAGACGTTCATCCGCTTGCGATGTCGGGCAGCCCGGCTCCCGCGGCAAAGGCGGACGAGGATCACGGACTCGAATACCAGATGGACGAGGAGATCTCGATCTCGCCGTCGTCCGGCGCCGCGGCCAAGGCCGACGAGCAGATCCATCAGAGCGACCTAGACAGGACGGCAGTGGACGCCGGTGCCGCGGCCGCAGGTGCTGCGACGGCGGCGCTGGCCGGCGCAATGGCCGCCGGCAAGGCGGCCATGGAGACGCACGCGGCAACGGTGTCGGACAAGGTCGAAGCGGCCAGGGAAAGTTTTGGCGAGGCCGCGAGATTCGACATGGATTTCAAGCTCGACGATGCCGACAAGCCTGCGCCGATGGGCAAGCCGCGCGTCGAGCCCGCGCTCGCGACAACCGCAGGCGAAGGACCGTCGAGCAACATGGCGCCGCAATTGACGCGACCCGCGGCGGCGCTCGAACTCGACAAGCTCGACCTCTCGTTCGACCCCGATCGTTCCACGTTCGAGGACCCGACGCCGTCGGTGCTCGACGGCCAATGGCACGACGCGGCCACCAAGCTCGACCTGGCGAAGGCCTACCAGGAAATGGGCGACGTGGAAGGCGCGCGCGAGATCCTGCAGGAAGTGCTCCACGAAGGCGACGACCAGCAGAAGACCGAAGCCAAGGCGCTGCTGGCCAAGCTGGCCTGATCACTTTTCGCGGCAGTCCGGGCAGCCGGCGGCTCGGACGATCCGCGCGCAGGGAAGCGCGCCCTTTGACGCTACAGCGCGTCCGCCTCCCCAAACATCATCCGCAGTTCGCGGCGTCCCACGTCATTCCACGCGCCGGCGTGCTCGCGCCATCCGGCGACCCGCTGGATCACCGTGTCATCCGTGGGAAAGCCGACACGCCAATCTTCGAACCACCGCGCCTGCACACGCTCGTCGAGGATGCGGATGCGGTCGCGATGACGGGCGGCCGGTGACGACTCCCATCGGTTGATTGCTCGCGGCGTTGTCGGCGCTGGAAGGCCGAGACCGTGCGACACAGTCTGCTGCCCCATGTAGGACTGATCGCAGAATAGCCAGCGCGGGTGTGTAGGACACGTCCCACGCTCATTTCCGGCCGTCGCCTATGCGCCGCGGGCACCTCAATCCCTACGATGGCTCCATCCGAGTATCAATCCGGCTCGGTCGCCGCCTCGCCATGAGCTTGCTAGAATCCCGAGAATCGGCGCCGCGCGCCGGGAAAGGTCCGGAAGCCATGATCCGAATCCTCATTGCGGACGACCATGCGATTGTGCGCGCCGGCTTGAAGCAGTTCATCGCCGACCAGCCCGACATGCAGGTCGCGGGCGAAGCAGCGACCGGCAACGAAACCATTGCCCTAGTCCGCGCCGGCGAGTTCGACGTGCTGCTGCTCGATATCTCGATGCCGGACAAGAACGGCATCGACACGCTGAAAACGGTGAAGCAGGTTCGTCCCGAACTGCCGATCCTGATGCTGTCCGGCTACGCCGAGGACCAGTATGCGGTGAACCTGCTGCGCGCAGGAGCCGCCGGCTACCTCAACAAGGAGGCGGCGTCCAACCAGCTGGTCGGCGCGATTCGCACGGTGGTTCGCGGGCGCAAGTTCGTCAGCCCGGCGCTGGCGCAGATCCTGGCCGATGGCGTCACGGGCGACGCCGACAAGCCGCTGCATGGCGAGTTGTCGCAGCGGGAGTTCCAGATCTTCTGCAAGCTCGCGGCGGGCGCGGCCGTGTCGAAGATCGCCGACGAACTCCACCTTTCGGTCAAGACGATAAGCACGTACCGGACGCGTGTGCTTGAAAAGATGGGCATGAAGTCGAACGCCGACCTGACCTACTACGCGATCAAGAACGGCCTGATCGACTGATTGTCGTCGACAATCGAAGGGAAACGACGGAATCATGGGCGAAATGTCGGACAAACGCCGACATCGCCTTCATCAACCCGGTGCTATGGTTTTCATTGTCTGTCCGGGAAACTGAAGTGTGGCGCTCGACTCGGACAAAGATGAGCATGATTCTTGTCGAAGGCGAAAGCGCCGCATTCCCCGGCAGAACATTTGTGGACGAACCGAAACTGCGCGTCGTGATCGTCGAGGACTCGGCGATAATCCGCGCTCGCCTTGCCGAAGCGCTCGCCGAGATCCCCAACGTCAGCATCGTCGGCCAGGCGGAAACCGAGGCGGAGGCCATTTCCCTGCTGCGCATGTCCGAATGGGATGCGGCGGTGCTCGACCTGCAGCTCAAGAAGGGTACCGGGCTCGGCGTGCTCAAGGTGATCGGGCAGGGAAGCCGTCCGACGCACGCAAAAATCATCGTCTTCACCAACTACGCATTTCCACAATACAAGGAGCGCAGCCTGATGCTCGGCGCCGACTACTTCTTCGACAAGTCGCGCGAATTTCACCGGGTGCGCGAGGTGCTGGCAAAGCTGGCCGGCAGCGAGCCGTCGGCGGCGCACTGACAGCGTCGCTGTAGCAATTCCATCGCCGGAAGTTGAACGACGCACGCCGCGACGCGGCGAAACCCCGCCCCCATTTGCCCTGTAGGACGCCGTGCGACAGCGGTATCGGGAGTCCGCCGATCGGCCATTCGCAGGCTTGAGGGCACAGTTTCGATGCAACACCGCAGTCACCCGTTTCTTGTCCTAAAGCCCGAGGTGAATCATGCTGCGCTACGCCCTGATTTTTTTTATCGTCGCGATCATCGCGGCGCTCTTCGGCTTCGGCGGCATTGCGGCCGGTGCGGCCGAAATCGCCAGGATCCTGTTTTTCATATTCCTGGTCCTCTTCCTCGTGTCGCTCGTCGCCGGCCTGCTGAGGCGAGGGCCGTGATGCACGCGGCGCGCCGGAGACTTGCGCGATGAGCGAATCGCAACCGGCGGTGCGTGTGCGCACGGACATCGCCGTATCGACGGCTGACTGAACCGCCGGACCTGTCCGGCGCGACAGCGAATCACGCGCCCAATGGCTCGGGCGTCTCTTGCTTCCCGGCATTGCGATCGACGGGCATGTTGACCTCGATGATCGTTCCGCCTTCCGGCCGCTTCGCGATGGAAAAATCCCCGTGCAGCGCCCGCACGCGCTGGCGCATGCCGGTGATGCCGTGCGAGAGCAGGTTGTTCTGCGCGTCTTCGGGAATTCCGATGCCGTCGTCCTCGATGAGCAGCGTCAACGCATCGGACGCCAGCACAAGCTCGACGCTGACGTTCTTCGCCCGCGCGTACTTGACGATGTTGGTCAGCGCTTCCTGCACGATCCGGTAGAGTGCGATCGACACGGAGGGCGCGATCATGCTGTCGTCTGCGGGCGTCGTGATCGAGCACTTGAGGCCCGCGCGGTCGCAGATCTCGTGCACCTGCCAATCCAGCGCCGCCGACAATCCCAGGTTGTCGAGCAGCGTGGGGCGCAGCTCCTCGATGATTCGTCGCTTGATCTGCACGCCGTCGTCCAGCGCCTGCATCGCGCGCGTCAGCTTCTCGGCGGCCTCGGGGTCGCGCGACTTTGTGCGCGCCTCGACCCAGGCCATGTCCATCTTCGCGCTGACGAGGATGCCTCCCAGTTCGTCGTGAATGTCGCGCGCAAGCTTCGATTTTTCCTCCTCACGGACTTCCTGCAGATGGTTGGAGAGCTCCGACAGCGACGCAGTTCGCTCCTGCACCAGCATTTCCAGCCGCTGGTTTTCCTGCTGGGCCGTGAGGCGGGACACTTCGCGCCTGTGCGCGTCGCGGCGCGCCAAGATCCACACAATCAGAAGCAGCGACACCGTCAGCCCCGTCATCGTCAACATTCCCAGGCGCGCGAACTCGATGTCGCGCGTCCAGCGACTGGTCGCCTCGTCCAACTGCCTGCGCTGCATGGCAGCCATGCCGTCGACTTCGGCGCGGATCGCATCCATCGACCGCCTGCCGATGTCCGTGTCCAGCAGCGACATCGCGGCGGCGGCACCGTCCTTGTGATAGAGCGCGATCGCGGCTTCCAGCTCGGCGAGCTTGCTGCCCAGCAGCGTGTTCAGCCGCCCGGCGCTCTCGCGCTGTGCGGCGCTGCCGTTGGCGACGAGCAATTCCCGCAATTTGCTGACTTCGCCTTCGAGCTTTGGAACGGCGTTCTTGTACGGCTCGAGGTATTCGTCCTTGCCGGTCAGCAGGAAGCCGCGCTGCCCGGTCTCCGCGTCGGTGATCAGCGCCAGCGTCTCGTGCAGCGTGGACTGCATCTCGAGCGCAGCCTCCATTTGCCGGTTGGCCGCCTCGAGACGACGGTATCCCAATTCGGCATACACGGCGATCGCGAGCGAGGCGACGATGCCCAGCACGAGGGGCGCGACAACTCTCAAGGGGAGCACCGACTTCACGAGCGGCGTCTGGCGCACGTAGCCAAGGGGGGAGGGGCCGACTATACCCAAGAGCCGGAGAGCCCTCAATGGGCCGGCAGGGACCGGAGGGGCGTTCAATCGCGCGGCGGCGCCCTTTCGGGGAGCCGAACAGCGCCGCCCTCGCTTTCCCAGGACTCGACCAGTTCGTGACTCGCGCGGGCAATGCGCTCGTTACGCCGATCGAGCCAGCGCCCGAGCATTACATTAACGACGTCGCGAGCGCGGCGGCGACGACGGCGGCGGATACGAGCGTCTTCATCGAAGGCCTCCCAATTTTCTGCGGGCGAAAGACGACCGCTGAACGAGATCCTACGTCGCTCTCCTGATCGGCATTCATCACCCGGACGCGGAACCTCGTGTAGGACCACGCCGACGATGGACTTGCGGCGGGGCCCGATTCCTGGGGCGACTTCTTCTCGGTGCGGCAACGCGGGGACCGCGGCCCACGCACGGCGCCTCGGCATCGAATGTGAGCGATAGCGTCGTGACCCGTCGTGGCCAACGGCCCGGTGGCGTGGGACAGCGGCCGACAGCCAAATGACAAACCGGCCGATTTGCCGCGCCGATCAGCATACTCAGAATGACGACCATCGACGTGACCCACATGGAGGCTTCCCATCATGCTTACGCCACAATCGAAGATGACCCGCATCCGGGCATCGGCTGTTGGCGGCCTGGTCGCCGCATTGGCCGGGACCCCGGCGATGGCATTCGATGCGTCATTCGCGCAGGAATGGACGGCCGGGTTGCCAGCCTATCTGCTATTCGGATCGATCGCGCTCTTGGTCCTGGGCGTGATGCTCAAATTGTTCGAGGGCCCGGAAAAGGCTGCGGGGGAAGAGTCGTACCCCATCCCCGGGTCGATCGGCGTCCATCGCAACAGCGTGCTCGATCCTTTCCGTTAGGAGCCCGATCATGAGAACGCCCGCTCATCTATCCTGGCATGTTCCGACAATCGTGTTCTTTGCCGCGGGGGCCGTCGCGGGATGCGTACTCATCGGGACAGCCCCGATCGCCGCCGTGCGCATTCTCGGCGTGATCGCCGTCATGTCCGGCATCGCGGGCGCTTCGCTGATGATGCTGGCGATGCAGATGGAGAACCCCGCGGAGTGGGACCTGCTTCGCGAGAAGGCGCGCATCCTCGTCGCGAAGATGCGGAGCAAACCGGTGGAATGGTGGCGAAGGGACATCGCTCGATGGACCGACGCCGAACATGCGAGGGTGTCATGAAACATCTGCTCGACCCGATGACACTGCACGACGATGGCGAATACGCGTTGGCGATTCATGAACTCGAGGAATTGCTGCTGGCGGACCCGGATACGCCCGCCGGCCGGCGCTTCGACGAGCTGGTCGCATTGATCGAGGAATTCGACGCCCGCCGTGACGGCTACGTTTTCGCGAACTTCAAGCGCGCCGCTGCGTAGTGCCCGCCCACGGGCGGTCGAGCCCCGCGACAAGAGGAGCAACCTACGCTGCGACAGACCCTAGACCTCGAAGGAAAGGAGATTTCCATGGAAGGATTCAACAGCAAATCGCTTTGCGTGGCCCTGGTGCTCGGGGCCGCATTGACGGCGGCGGGTTGTGACCAGCGCAATTCGTCGGAGACCGTCGGCCAGAAGATGGATCGTGCGACCGACAAGGTCGCGGCGACGACGAACGAGGCCGCCAACAAGACGGCAGAGGCGCTGGACGACACGGCGCTGACCGCCAAGGTCAAGGCGGCGATTCTTGCGGAGCCGGGCCTGCGCTCGCTGCAGATCGGCGTGGAGACCAAGGAAGCCGTCGTGACGCTGAGCGGCTCCGTTGACTCGCTGGCGATGAAGGAGCGTGCCAAGGACGTTGCCGCGAAAGTCGCCGGCGTCCGCTCGGTGATCGACAACCTCACCGCCAAGACTGCCTAGCGGCGACCTGATCCGCGTCGGAACGCGCCGACGGCAATATCCGCCTTTGTCCGACTTGTTCGTCAGCCACGATTCCGGGACAATGAACTCGTCATTGTTGCGGTTCCAAGTCCGGCGTCTCCCTCACCCGTCGGAGCGAGGATGCCGGGCGCGGAATGAAACAACCCCTGCATGACAATGACAAGCGGCCGCGCCCAGCGGCCGCTTCCCTTTTCCGCATCATCGTCCGCACGGGCACACGACAAACCTGAATGGAAGCGCGAATGAGCGTTCATGACACGATGGAAAAAACGAAGCCGCATGTCCTGCCACTGCTTCCCTATGCGGAAGGCGAGTTGGACCCCGTCATTTCCGCGAATACGCTGGGCGTCCACTACGGGAAGCACCACAAGAATTACGTCGACACGCTGAACAAGCTGATCGCGGACACGGCACTTGCCGACTTGTCGCTGGAGAGCATCATCGCCAAGACGGCCGGCAAGGCCGACGAATCGGCGGTTTTCAACAACGCCGCGCAAGCCTGGAACCACACGTTCTACTGGCACAGCATGCGCCCCAAGGGTGGCGGAGCGCCCCCTGCCGGACTCCGGCAATGGATCGACGCGGCCTTCGGCAACCTCGACGCGTGCAAGAAGGAATTGGCTGCCGCGGCGACGACCCAATTCGGAAGCGGTTGGGCGTGGCTCGTACAGGATTCAGACACGCTCAAGGTCGTGAAGACCGGCAATGCCGAGACGCCGCTGACGCAAGGCCTGAATCCGCTGTTGACGATCGACGTGTGGGAACATGCGTACTATCTCGACTACCAGAATCGGCGCGCCGATTACGTGAACGGGGTGCTCGACAAGCTCATCAACTGGGAATTTGCTGCGGCAAACTTACTGGGCGTTTCTCGTCTCATCGGAGGGAGCAAAGCATGATCAGGAAGGCATGGGCCGTCTGGAAGGGCGGCCTCAAGGATGGCGGCGGCACGATCTCTACGGAGTCGGGCGTTCTCAATGCGACGGCCTACGGATTCAAGTCGCGCTTCGAAAACGGCAAGGGCACGAATCCCGAAGAACTGATAGGCGCTGCGCACGCTGGCTGCTTTTCGATGGCGCTTTCGCTCATCCTGGGCGAGGCCGGGTTGACGCCGCAGAAGATCGAGACCCACGCGGCCGTCACGCTGGAAAAGGTCGGCGCGGGCTTCGAGATCACGGCCAGCCACTTGACGGTGTCGGCAATCGTTCCGGGAATGGACAGCGTCAAATTCCTGGAGCTCGCGAACAAGGCCAAGGCGGGCTGCCCCGTGTCGAAGCTCATGAAGGCGCAGATCTCGATGGACGCCAAGCTGGAGGGTTAGGCGAATCGCGTTCCGCGTGGGCCCGCGACCGGCGTCAGAACGCGTCCTCCCACGGCACCGAAAGACGGATGGCGGCATTGATGAGGCCGACCATGCTGTACGTCTGGACGAAGTTGCCCCACGCCTCGCCGGTTCCCGGATCGAGGTGCTCGGCCAGCAGGCCGTGGCGGTTTCGGCGCGCCAGCAATTTCTCGAAGAGGGTGCGCGCGGAATCGGTGCGGCCGATCGCTGCGAGCGCGTCGATCAGCCAGAACGTGCAGACGACGAACGCGTTCTGCGGCACGCCGAAATCGTCGCGCTCGAGATAGCGATAGACGTAATCGCCCCGCATCAGGTCGCGTTCGATGACCTCGACCGTCGATACGAAGCGAGGATCTTGGGGCGTCGTGAAGTTGAGCTCGGCCAGCAGCAGCAGGCTGGCGTCGGTCTCCTTCCCGCCGACCGCGCCGACGTAGGTGCCCCGTTCACTGTTCCAGCAATGCGTTTCGATGAATTCGCGAATGCTTGCGGCGGCCGCCGACCACGCGGCCGCACGCTCCGACAGTCCGAGGCGGCGGGCGATCCGCGCGAGCCGGTCGCACGCCGACCAGCACATCACGCTCGAATACGTGTGGACACGCGCGGTGCCGCGCAGCTCCCAGATGCCGGCGTCGGGCTGGTTGTGGGCGGCGATGGCGCGCAATCCCAGTGGTTCCAGCCGTTCGAACAGTGCCACATCCCCGCCCCGGATCAGGCGCCGGTCGAAGAACGAATGCGTCGCCGCGAGGATGGCCGCGCCGTATACGTCGTGCTGCGTCTGCCGGAACGCATCATTGCCGGTGCGCACCGGGCCCATGCCGCGATAGCCGGCCAATGCTTCCTCGACCCGCTCGGGCAGCGCGGCGTCGCCGTTGATCCGATAGACCGGCTGGATCGGCTTGTCGCCGGCGCTCGCGACGATGCCGGCGATGTACCGCAGGTAGTTCTCCATCGTCTCGGTCGCGCCGAGGCGGTTCAAGCGCGTTGACGACGAAGTAACTGTCGCGCAGCCAGCAGTAGCGGTAGTCCCAGTTGCGGCCGGAGTCCGGCGCCTCGGGAATCGACGTCGTCATCGCCGCGATGATCGCGCCGGTGTCGTCGAACGTGTTGAGTTGCAGCGTGATGGCGGCGCGGATGACCGCATCCTGCCACTCGAACGGGATGGCGAGGCGGCGAACCCATCCCCGCCAGTGAGTAAGCGTTTCCTCGATGAAACGCCTTCCTACCCCGTGCACATCGCTGGTGACGGCCTCGTCGGCGCCCAGCAGGAACGTCACGGTGTCCTCGAGCAGGAAAGGCCGCTCCTCGAGGATCGCCGTGACCGGCGCGTCCGTGGTGAGGCGCAACACGAGGTCGCTGCCCACATACCGGACGTGCCGGCTGCCGATGGTCCGCTGCGGCCGGCCGCGGCCATACGCGTCGCTCGGGCGCAGGCGGACGACGACGCGGGGCTTGCCGGCAAGACAGCGAAGCGAACGGACGATCGTCATCGGCTGGAACAGGCGGCCATACTGGAAGAAGCACGGCGCGCAGTCGGTGATCTCCACGACGCCACCCGCGCCGTCTGTCAAGGCGCGTCGTGAGCACGGCGGTATTCATGACATACGACTGCTCGGATCGCACGCCGCCGACGAGTTCGATGGACCACAGGCCGTCCTCCGAGTCGTTGGGTCGATCCGTTCAGCAGCGCGCAGAACTTGGGGTCGCCGTCGAAGCGCGGAAAGCAGCGCCCAGACGATGGTGCCGGAAGCCGCCACCAGCGCGCCGATGCGGCCGTTCCCGATCAGTGCGAGATCGAGGTCGTGCATGCCGTACCCGGCTGCAAATCGGCGTCATCGGCCACGATTGGCGCCATCACCCAGCGGCGGACATCCGCGATGTTCTTGCAGTCGATAGCGCGCGTGCAGCGTCCGCGGCCCACCTTGATGGACCATCCTCCGGCGTCGTCGACAACCGCAAAGCCGTATTCGTCGGCCTTGTCGTCACCCGCAAACACGGGCCTGCGGCCCAGGAACGGCGCCTCGCCCATGAACTCGGCGATGGCGGTTCCCTTGTCCTGCCTTTCGGGCCGCAATTCCAGTGTTCGCTTGCCCGGCTGAAGGTCGAAGCTCCCGCCTCCGATCGAATCGGCGATCGACGCGCAGCTTGCGGTGCACGTAGGCGGCCAGTCGCGGAACCTCTCGATAATGCAACGCCAGCGTGCGGCCCTTGTCCTCCAGGATGAGGCCCGGGTGACGGGCGGCGAAGGAGGCCAGCGACTGCGCAACCGGGCGTAGGTATCCGGATCCGCCACGTGCAAATGTATGGCGCCGACGGCGTCGCGGCGTTCGCTGCCATGCTGGCCGGCGATCGGCATTCGGACGTCGGGAAAGAGCCGGTCGACCGATGCAATCGACCGGCCCGTGATGAGCGCGAGCGCGCCGCCCAAGTAGTCGGCCACGCGCGGCAACGAACGTATGAATTCGGCGTCGATGCGCACGTCGTCGGCATTCGCCGCGTGTTCGGCGAGCGTGCCGTCGATGTCGAGGAAAAGCGCGCAGTCGGGTGCCAGCGGCGGCGGATCGCTGCGCTTGCGCTTGGATCTCGCGGCTTTCGAATCCGGCATCGCCTGAAGTGAACCTCAGCCAATGGCCATCATCGACTTGGCATCGACGCGCAGGTCGAATCGCCGGCGCTGGCGCATCGCGGCCGCGTCGAGCAGCATGCAGCCCGCCCAGCGATACACGTTGAAGTCGCGGACGACGCTGCGCATCAGTCGCATGCGGTCGCGCTGCTCGTCGGCGGGCATCGTAGAGCGCGAGTCGAAGGGCGGCGGCGCACTGGTCGGCATCGTAAGGGTTGACGATCAGCGCCTCCGGATAGTTCCCGCGACGCCCCGGCAAACTGCGACAGGATCAGCACGCCCTGCTCGTCGTCGCGCGCGGCGACGAACTCCTTGGCGACGAGGTTCATGCCGTCGTGCAGGCTGCTGACGAAGCACAGGTCGGCGGCGCGGTGGTACTCGTAGACGGCCTCCGGCTCGTGGTGCGCGGCAAGCAGGATGATCGGCGGGCGCGCGGCGTTGGCGAACTGCGCGTTGATCTCGTCGGCCAGCGTGCGCACGCGCGTCCGAGTAGTCGCGGTAGGCGTTCGATCGCCGATCGGCTGGGTGCGGCGATCTGCACGAACGTGAACTTGCCCGACCCAGCGCGGGTCGACGTTCCAGCAGCCGGCCGACCGCGCGAAAGCGCTCGACGATGCCCTTCGTGTAGTCGAGCCGCTCGATGCCGACGCCGAGCTTGTGGTCGCGGGGCAGGCCCAAGCGCACGCGGACAGCCTCGCGCGCCTCGTCGACGCTCGTCGCGTGAGCGAGCGCCGCCGGCGGCCATTCGATCGAGATCGGATAGCGGTGGACGGCCGTGACGCTCGCCGCCGTGCGAGACGCGTGAACGTTTCGCGGTCGACGCGCGCCTCGATGAGCCGGTCGACGGTGTCCAGGAAATTGTTGCAATGGAACTGCGTGTGAAAGCCCAGGATGCTGCTGCCGAGCAGGCCGTGCAGCAGCTCGCTGCGCCACGGGCAGATGGCGAACGCCTCCGGATTCGGCCACGGGATATGCCAGAACGTGATGACCGTCGCGTTCGGCAGCCGTTCGCGAATCATCCGCGGCAGCAGCGCGAAGTGATAGTCCTGGACCAGCACGACCGGATCCTCGCTGGCGCCTCGCGCACGACGGCGTCGGCGAAGCGCGCGTTCACCAGCCGGTAATAGTCCCAGTCGGACTTGCGAAACTCGGGCCGGACGTAGGCGTTGTGGCAGAGCGGCCACAGGCCTTCGTTGGCGAAGCCGTCGTAATAGCCGGACTCTTCCTCTGTCGGTGAGCCAGATTCGCCGCAGCCGGTAGGCGGGATTGTCGGGCGGGACATCGAGCCGATCGTAGCGGTCCACCGTTTCGCGGTCGGCCGTGCCGCTGCCGTGCGCGATCCACGTGCCCGAGCAGGCGCGCATGATCGGCTCCAGGGCCGTGACCAGGCCGCTCGCCGGATGCTGGATGCGAATGCCGTCCGGCTCTGCGCACGTGGATGTACGGCTCGCGGTTCGAGACGACGATGATGTCGTTGCCGCGCAATTCGCCGCGCAGCGTCGCGCGCAACGTTTCCTGCGTCCAGCGCTGCTGGCTGTCGTCGATGGGGCGGTAGACGCGCTCCAAGTCCCGCAGCAGCGCGCTGACGTCGCGCTCGATGGGCTTCAGCTCGGGCGCGGTGGCCTCGGCGCGAGCGGCGAAGGATGCCTTCGCCGTGCAGCAGCGCGCGCAGCCCCGATACCCAGCCGCGCCACGACATCTGCGCGATGACGACGGTGATCAGGGCGACGCTCGCGCTCAGGGCCAGGAAGAAATAGAAGAGGTAGCGGCGCGACTCTTCAGTGCGGCTCGCGAGAAACGCGAGGTTGTGGACGAGGATCAGGTTGGCGTTCGGTGCGGCTTCCAGCGGTGTGGGCCGGACGATCACGCGCAACGTGCCGCTGGTCGTGACGAGCGTGCGTTGCTGCCCGTCGCGGACGGCGACATCGCCGCACCGGATCTGCGCGGGGAAGGCACTCGACGCGATGACCGGAGCGTCGTTGTCCGTGCATAGCCCGACGGCGTAGAGGCGTTCGTTATCGGTCAGGCGATTGAAATAGCCGGCGATTCTTCCGGTCGCGCCCGAGCGCAGCAATTCGTCCAGGGGCTCCTGCACGGTGTTGGCGACGAAGCTCGACCGCGTGTCGAGGTCGCGGATATACCAGCGGGTCATCCACGCGTCGACGAGCGGAACGGCTGCCCACGCGAACGCACCCAGCGCGAGGAGCAACGGAAGGACGAAGCGCAGCGACAAGCGCATGACAATGGTCCTCTTCCTGATCCCGGCCGGAGCGGATTTCGATTCTGCCGCGCATCGTGCGCGCCGCCCACCGGGATTTCGTCGAATTCGACGTAGGAGCCGTCCTACGTCCCGTCTCTTCTCCCAAGCATTCGCGCCTGCGTCATTGCGGCGCGCACATCGCGCCGGGTTCTGGGGTCGGTAGCCCTCGGCGATGTATCCGTGGACCGTTTTCCCCCTATGCGCCAAACCGCTTGCGGAAGATGGTCGTTCCTATGGCCTTGTGCGAACCGCGCAAGATTCCACGCACGTGAAGAGTCTTGCCGTTCCTTTGGACGGAAGTAATCGGCGGTCGCGCCGAGCCGATGTGGGCGCAGTCCTACACGCGGTAAGCGGGCTTCAGAGCGCCGAAAATGGTGTTCCCGGGCTGCTGTCCTACAGGATTGAAGAAAGGTGCGCGGCCCCCGTGCGGTTCCGTCCCCGGTGAAATGCCGTACGATGGCGGCTCGATGGACTGCTGCCGCTCCCTTTCTCCAACTGTCGTTGCCTGACATGCGCTTCGCACTCGCCGTCGAATATTCCGGCCACGCATTCTGCGGCTTCCAGGCGCAGCCTTCGCGTTGCGGCGTGCAGGACGCGCTCGAGAGCGCCATCGCCGAAATTGCCGGCCACGCCGTCACGGTGACCGCGGCCGGGCGCACCGATGCCGGCGTCCACGCGGTCTCGCAGATCGTCCATTTCGAATCGGATGCGACGCGTCCCGAGTCCGCGTGGGTGCGCGGCGTCAACACGCATCTGCCGACCGCGGCGGCCGTGTTGTGGGCGCGCCCCGTCGCGGACGATTTCCATGCGCGCTTCGCCGCCATGGGCCGCCACTACACGTACATGCTGCTGCCGCGCGCGGAGCGGCCGGGGCTCCTTTCCGGCTACGTGGGCTGGTACCATCATCCGCTCGACATCGAGGCGATGAATGCGGCCGGAATGCACCTCATGGGCACGCACGACTTCTCGACATTCCGCGCGGCCGAGTGCCAGGCGAAGACGCCGGTGAAGACGCTCACGCGCATTGCGGTCGAGCAGCAAGGACCGTTCGTCCGCTTCGACTTCTCGGCCAACGCCTTCCTTCATCACATGGTTCGCAATATCGTCGGCGCGCTGGTCAGCGTGGGCGCTGGAAGGCACGACCCGGACTGGGTGGCGCAATTGCTGGCCGCGCGGGACCGCACGCGCGCTGCGCCGACGTTTGCCGCCGATGGCCTGTACCTCACCGGCGCCGATTACGACGCGCGGTTCGGCTTGCCGCCCACAGTGCGGCCCGTAACGCTCGCGGGAGCATGAGCAGCATGCGCACACGCATCAAGATCTGCGGCATCACACGTGTCAACGACGCGCTGGCGGCGGCCGACGCGGGCGCAGACGCCATCGGTCTCGTGTTCTGGCCGGGCACGCCGCGCCGCATCGACGTCGCGCGCGCGCGGGAGATAACCGATGCGCTGCCGCCGTTCGTGACGCATGTCGCGCTCTTCGTCGATCCGGACCCTGCGGAGGTGAAGGCGGTGCTCGACGCGGTGCCGCTCGACGTCCTGCAATTCCACGGCGACGAGCCGCGGGGGCTGTGCAGCGCTTTCAAGCGTCCCTACATCAAGGCCGTGCACATGAAGGAGGGCGTCGATTTGCTAGAATACGCGGCCCGGTACGGTGACGCAGCGGGGTACCTGTTCGACACGTTTCGGTCGGGCGACCTGCCCGGCGGAACCGGGCATGCGTTCGATTGGTCGCGGCTTTCGCCCGCGGTGCGCGCCGGCCTGACGGCGCCGCTGATCCTGTCGGGCGGGCTGGACGCCGAGAACGTCGGCGACGCGATTCGCGCCGTGCGGCCGTGGGCCGTCGACGTGTCGAGCGGCGTCGAGGAGCGGGGTGCCGACGGCAAGCCTCGCCGGGGCATCAAGGAAGCCGCCCGGATCGTGGCATTCGTCAAGGGAGTGCGTGATGCAGATGTATGACCTTCCGGACGCGCGTGGCCATTTCGGCCCCTACGGCGGCGTATTCGTCGCAGAGACGCTGATCCGCGCGCTCGACGAGCTCACCGAACAGTACGCGCGGTACCGCGTTGATCCGGCGTTTCGCGCCGAGTTCGCGCACGAGCTTCTGCACTACGTCGGCCGGCCATCGCCCGTGTATCACGCTGAGCGCTGGTCGCGCGAACTGGGCGGTGCGCAGATCTGGCTGAAGCGCGAGGACCTGAACCATACGGGCGCGCACAAGATCAACAACACGATCGGCCAGGCGCTGCTGGCGCGGCGGATGGGCAAGCCGCGCGTCATCGCCGAAACCGGCGCGGGACAGCACGGCGTCGCGACGGCGACGATCGCCGCGCGCTACGGGATGAAATGCGTCGTCTACATGGGGTCGGAGGACATCAAGCGCCAGGCGCAGAACGTGTTCCGGATGAACCTGCTGGGCGCCACCGTCGTCCCCGTGGAATCCGGATCGAAGACGCTGAAGGACGCGCTGAACGAGGCGATGCGCGACTGGGTCACCAACATCGAGGATACGTTCTACATCATCGGCACCGTTGCCGGTCCGCATCCGTATCCGATGATGGTGCGCGATTTCCAGCGCGTGATCGGCGACGAGTGCGTCGTGCAGATGCCCGAGTTCGCGGGGCGCCAGCCCGACGTCGTGATCGCGTGCGTGGGCGGCGGCAGCAATGCGATGGGCATCTTCTATCCGTACATTCCCTACGACGACGTGCGCCTCGTCGGTGTCGAGGCGGGCGGCGAGGGCATCGCCTCGGGCAAGCACGCGGCGTCGCTGACCGCGGGGCGGCCCGGGGTGCTGCACGGCAACCGCACCTATCTCCTGCAGGACGCCAACGGCCAGATAATCGAGACGCACTCCGTCTCTGCGGGGCTCGACTATCCCGGTGTCGGTCCCGAGCACGCGTGGCTCAAGGATTCCGGACGCGCGCAATACGAAGTGGTCGACGACGACGCAGCGCTTGTGGCTTTTCACCAATGCTGCCGCATCGAGGGCATCATCCCCGCGCTCGAATCGGCGCACGCGCTCGCCTACGCGACGCGGCTAGCCCCAACGCTTCCGAAGGACAACATCCTGCTCGTTAATCTTTCCGGCCGCGGGGACAAGGACATGAACACCGTCGCCGAGCGCGACGGGATCAAAGCGGGCGGCGCGCGGGCTTGAATCGCATCGACGCCACCTTCGCGCGGCAGAAGGCCGCGGGCCGCACGGCGCTGATTCCGTACGTCATGACCGGCGACCCGTCGCTCCGCGCGACGCGCCCGATCATGGAGGCGCTGGTCGCGGCGGGCGCCGACCTGATCGAACTGGGCGTCCCTTTCTCCGACCCGATGGCCGATGGTCCGGTCGTCCAGCGCGCGGGCGAGCGGGCTCTGGCACAGGGCGTGGGGTTGGGCGACGTCCTGGACGTCGTCCGCGAATTTCGCGCCAAGGACGCGGCGACCCCGATCGTGCTGATGGGATACGCGAATCCGATCGAGGCGATGGGCGCCGAACGCTTCGCCGATCGCGCGAAGGAAGCCGGCGTGGATGGCGTGCTGGTCGTCGACTATCCGCCCGAGGAGGCGACGGACTTCGCGCAGCTGCTGGCAAAGCGCGACATCGCCCCCATCTTCCTGCTGGCGCCGACGACGTCGCAGGCGCGGATCGCCGCCGTTGCGCGCGTGGCACGCGGCTATGTCTATTATGTTTCGCTGAAGGGCGTGACGGGTGCAGGCCATCTCGACACAACCGATGTCGCGGCCAAGCTCGGGGAAATTCGCAAGCTGGTGGGCGTCCCCGTGGGCGTCGGTTTCGGGATTCGCGACGCCGCCAGCGCGCGGGCCATCGCGGTGCACGGGGACGCCGTCGTCATCGGCTCGCGTATCATCGAGGAGATGGAGTCGGGGCCTCCCGATCTGGCTGCGGCGCGGGCCGGCGCGTGGTTGCAGGGGATACGCCAAGCGCTCGACGCGATGCCGGACAAGCGTGCGGCGTGATCGAGGGGCTTTCGCAAGGCCGCACCGGTTTCAGCTCGGTTGAGTAGACTCAGTTGAGTAAAATAAATCGCAGAATTTTGGGGACACTACGATGAGTTGGCTGCAGAAGCTCCTTCCACCGCGCATCAAGAGCGCGCCCGGCGAGCGACGGACGCCCGTGCCGGAAGGCCTGTGGGTCAAGTGTCCGTCGTGCGAGGCCGTGCTGTATCGCACCGACCTCGAAAACAATCTCTACGTCTGTCCGAAGTGCGCGCACCACTCGCGGGTAGGCGCCCGCGAACGCATCGAACAGCTGCTCGACCCGGAAGGCCGCTTCGAGATCGGCCTCGAAGTCGTGCCGGTCGACAGCCTCAAGTTCCGCGACCAGAAGAAATATTCGGAGCGCCTGGCCGATGCGCTTGAAGAAACCGGCGAGACTGACGCGCTGGTGGTCATGCAGGGCAGCATCAAGAGCGTGCCCCTCGTGCTGGCGGCCTTCGAATTCAACTTCATGGGCGGTTCGATGGGCTCGGTCGTCGGCGAGCGCTTCGTCCGCGGCGTGCGCGTCGCGTACGAGAATCGTGTGCCGTTCCTGTGCATTTCCGCATCGGGCGGCGCCCGCATGCAGGAAGGCGTCAGTTCGCTGTTCCAGATGGCCAAGACCGCGGCGGTGTTGCAGGAACTGACCAAGGCGCGCCTGCCTTTCATCTCGCTTCTGACCGACCCGACGATGGGGGGCGTGTCGGCGTCGTTCGCCTTCGTCGCCGACCTGGTGATCGCGGAACCGGGCGCGCTGATCGGCTTCGCCGGCCCGCGCGTCATCGAACAGACGGTGCGCGAGAAACTTCCGGAAGGATTCCAGCGCGCCGAGTTCCTGGTGGAGAAGGGCGCGCTCGACCTCATCGTCGATCGCCGCAAGCTGCGCGACGAACTCGCGAACCTCCTGGCGCTGCTCACGCGCCAGCCCGCGCCGGCGACCTGACCTGACATCAGCGTTCAGGCGGGTGCGCCCGCCTGACACACCCTATGAGCCGCCCGGCCACCGTCGACGCCTGGCTCGCGTATCTCGAGACGCTGCACCCCAAGTCCATTGCGATGGGCCTCGATCGCGTGCGCGCCGTGCACGCGAACCTCGACGCCCCCATCGCCTGTCCCGTCGTGACCGTCACCGGAACCAACGGCAAGGGCTCGACGTGCGCGATGCTCGAGTCGATCCTGCGGTGCGCTGGCTATTCGGTGGGCTTGTACACGTCGCCCCATCTGACGCGCTACAACGAACGGATCCGCCTCCTGGGCGTCGACGCCACCGATACCCAGTTGCTGGCGGCATTCAACGCGGTGGAAGATGCGCGCCTTGCCACGCCGGGCCGGGACGGCGCGCCGGCACTCCTCACGTATTTCGAATTCGGCACGCTTGCCGCGTTGTGGCTTTTCGCGCGCGCCGGTCTCGATGCGCTGGTCCTCGAAGTTGGTCTGGGCGGCCGGCTCGACGCGGTGAACGTCGTCGACGCCACGGTCGCGGTGCTCACGAGCGTCGCGATCGATCACATGGATTACCTGGGACCGTCGCGCGAGGATATCGGCCGCGAGAAGGCCGGCGTGTTCCGCGCCGGACGTCCCGCCGTCTGCGCCGATCCCCATCCGCCGGCGAGCGTGCTCGCGCACGCTAGGCAAGTCGGCGCGCCCCTTCTGCGGATCGGCCGCGACTATGGTTTCACGAACGAAGGCACGCAATGGAAGTACTGGGGGCCGGGCGGCGAGCGCTTCGGGCTGCCGTTTCCCGCGCTGCGCGGTGCGTATCAGCTGAACAACGCGGCGACCGTTCTCGCCGTGCTCGATCTCATGCGCGACCAGTTGCCCGTGCGCAGCGGCGCGTTGCGCGAAGGTCTGCTCACGGTCGAGCTTCCCGGGCGCTTCCAGGTATTGCCGGGCCGCCCGACGATCGTTCTCGACGTCGCGCACAATCCGCACGCGGCCACCGTGCTGGCCGACGAGTTGGGCGCGATGGGTTACTACCCGCAAACGCTTGCGGTGCTGGGCATGTACGCGGACAAGGACATCGCGGGCGTCGCGGCGGCTGTGCATCCGCGCGTCGATCGCTGGTTCATTGCGGCGCTGCCGGGCGCGCGCGGCGCCGGCGCCGACATCGTGCAAGCCGCCCTCACGGCGTCTGGCGTGGATGCATCTGCCGTGCGGACATTCGCGGACATCGGCGCCGCCTTCGCGGCGGCGCGGGAAACCGCGGGGGAGGCTGATAGAATCCTGGTTTTCGGCTCGTTCCTCACGGTCGCCGCCGTGCTGGCGGCCGCTCGGCGCTGAACGAATCTTGCGGATGCCCCCGATGGCCGAAGCCCCCGATATCAATGTCGATGAATTGCGCCGCCGCGCGCGCCGCCGCCTGCTTGGCGCGATCGTCCTGGCCTTGGGCGCCGCCGTGATCGTGCCCATGCTGCTCGAGAACGATCCCAAACCGCTCGGCGACGACGTGTCGGTCAAGATTCCGCCGGAGGACAACGCCAAGTTCGTCAATCGGCTGTCCGACAAGGGCGTGAAGCCCGCGGTCCGCGAGAACGCCGCCAAGAGCGAAACGGCCAAAGAGCCCGCGAAAGAAGCGCCGAAGGAGCCGGCGAAGGAATCGGGGAAGGCGGAACCGCCGCCGGTGTCTGCGCCGCCCATGTCCGCGCCCACGCCACCCGCATCGCCGGAGCCGTCCGCCGCGGGCGGCAATGGTCTCGTGCCGAAGAAGTCGATCGCGCAGGCCGAACAAAGGATGCTGGGGTCGGGCACGAAGGGCGCGCCCGCGCCGGCTGCCGCACCGACGCCGTCGCCCGCCGCCGCGCCGGCGCCTGCGCCAACGGAGGCGGCGCCCCCACCCGCCGACGCGCCGAGGGAGGGCTTTTCGGTGCAGCTCGCGGCGTTCGCCGACGACAAGGGCGCCAATGCGCTTGCCAACAAGTTGAAAAAGGCCCTATACCCCGCATATACGGAGCCCCTGAAGACGAGCAAGGGCACGCTGTGGCGCGTGCGCGTCGGCCCGTATCCAACCCGCGATGACGCGACGATCGTGCGTGACAAGTTGAAAGGCGACGGATACAGCGGCATCGTCGCGGCGGCGAAGTAGGCTCACGCACTCCGCGATGAACGCCTTTGACTGGACCATCATCGCCGTGGTCGGAATGTCGATGCTGTTCGCATTCTTCCGCGGCGTGACGCGCGAATTGATCGCGCTGCTCGCGTGGGTGCTGGGCTTCGTCGCTGCGGTCGCATTGACGCCGCTGCTCGGCGGAATGCTTCCCGAGATCGGAAACAATCCGGTGTTTCGCTATTTGATCGCGTTCGTCGCCGTGTTCATCGCGTGCCTCGTCATGGGCGCGCTGATCGCGTGGCCGCTGGCCAGCGTGATCCGCAAGGCCGGCTTGGGTTTCGTCGACCGCTTCCTGGGGGCGGTTTTCGGCGTCGCCCGTGGCGCGGTGCTCGTCATGGCCTTCGTGCTGGTCGCGGGTCTCACCACCCTGCCGCGCCTCGATTGGTGGCAGAATGCCGCCCTTGCCCCGCCTCTTGCGGCCGCCGCGCTGTCGCTCAAGCCGTGGCTGCCGCCCGAATGGGCCCAGCGACTCGATTATTCCCGCGAGGGCCGCGCGCCAGCCGCTGCCCCGGCGAACAGAAAGGTCTGAAAAGCTCCATGTGCGGAATCGTCGGCGTCGTCGCGCACACTGCCGTCAACCAGCTGCTGTACGACGGCCTCCTGCTCTTGCAGCATCGCGGGCAGGACGCCGCGGGCATCGTCACGAGCGAAGGTCCGATTTTCCACATGTACAAGGGCCCCGGCCTCGTCCAGAACGTGTTCCGTACGCGCAACATGCGCGATCTCGTCGGCTATGCGGGCATCGGCCACTGCCGGTATCCGACCGCCGGCTCGGCGTTCTCCGACCTGGAGTCGCAGCCGTTCTACGTGAACTCGCCGTTTGGAGTGACGCTCGGGCACAACGGCAACCTGACCAACAGCGAGGAGCTGAAGCGCGAGCTCTTCCAGCTCGACTTTCGCCATGTCAACACCAATTCCGACAGCGAAGTGCTGCTCAACGTGCTGGCACTCGAGCTCGAGCGCGCCGCGCAGCACCATCGCCTCGACCCGGATGCGATCTTCCGAGCGGTGGCCGGCGTGCACAAGCGCTGCAAGGGCGCCTATGCGGTCGTCGCGATGATCGCGGGCTACGGGATGCTGGCGTTCCGCGACCCCTACGGCATCCGGCCGCTCATCATCGGCAAGAACGAGCAGATGGGAGGCTCCGAATACATCGTCGCATCCGAGTCGGTCGCCATCGAGCCGTTGGGCTTCCACGTGCTGCGCGACGTGGCGCCCGGCGAGGCGATCTTCGTCGACAACACCGGTGCTTTCCATGCCCGGCAATGCGCGGACAATCCGTCGCTCAATCCGTGCATCTTCGAGTTCGTCTACCTCGCACGACCCGATTCGATGATCGACGGCACGTCGGTGTACGAAACGCGGCTCAACATGGGCGGCGCGCTGGCGGAGAAGATCCGCAACATGCCCGAGGCGCAGGACATCGACGTGGTGATCCCGATTCCCGACTCGAGCCGGCCGTCGGCGCTCGAGCTTGCGAACCGGCTCGGCATCAAATACCGCGAGGGCTTCGTCAAGAACCGGTACATCGGCCGCACGTTCATCATGCCCGGCCAGGCGATGCGCAAGAAGAGCGTGCGCCAGAAATTGAATCCGGTCGGCATCGAGTTCCGCGACAAGGTCGTGCTGCTGGTCGACGATTCGATCGTGCGCGGCACCACGTCGCGCGAGATCGTGATGATGGCGCGCGAAGCGGGCGCGCGCAAAGTCTACTTCGCGTCGGCGAGTCCGCCCGTGCGCTTTCCCAACGTCTACGGCATCGACATGCCGAACATAAGCGAGCTGGTCGCCACCGGCCGCACCGAGGCCGAGATCGCGCGCGAGATCGGCGCCGACCTTCTCATCTACCAGGAGCTGGACGCGCTGAAGGAAGCGGTGCGCGCCGCCAATCCGGCGCTGACGAATTTCGAGGCGTCGTGCTTCGACGGCAAGTACATCACCGGCGACATCACTGCCGATTACCTGTCGCAGTTGGCCTTCGAGCGCGACGAATTGCGCGGCCAGGCGGAGGCCGACCTGCTGGAGGAGGAAAAGCAGGCGGGGTAGGTGCTCGCCGGCGCGATGCGGGCGAAGGTGCCTACAGGCCGAGCCAGGCGATCGTCGACGATTCGACTTCGGAGTTCGGCGCGACAAATCCCTTGTAGCCGATCGCATCCAGCGCGTCGTGTCCCGGTTTGCTTTGCCCTATCGAGAGCAGCGCCGCGCGGATGCGCTCCTGTTCATCGGCAGGCATCGTCTTCGCGACCAGCAGCTGCTTGATCGGGACCGCGCGCGATTGCGCCAGCACCTTTCCGCCCTTGTCCGTCCAGGCTTTGACCACGGACCGCGCTGCCGTAGCGCCCGCCTGCGCAAATCCGTTCTCGATGTAGAACGGCACGGCATCCTGATAGCGCGTCGTGATGATCCGGATGCTGGAGGCCATCTCCTTGGCGTTCGCCGCGTCCGGCTTGGCGGTCGTGAAGGGCAGCTTCCCGGTGCGCAGCATCGCGCGCACCATCATCGCGGTGATCGAGTCGGGATCGGGCGTCACCAGCGTGCGGCCCTTGAGGTCATCGAGCGACTTCATGGGTTCGTTGGCGTTGACCAGAACGGAGACGGTGTAGTCCGTGAATCCGCTGGTCCATGCGACGGCCTTGTAGCGGCCATCCTTGATCTCGGCCATCGCGACGTGCGCGGGATGGATGAATACCAAGTCGTATTCCTGCTTCGCCATGCCGGCGCGCACGTCGTTGTACGCGGGCACGAGGACGACCTTGACGCGCCGCCCCGCGGCCTTGCCGAGGTATTCGGCGAGCGGCGTGAACTTGTCCCGGATTTCCTTGGGCGTTGCCTGATACGTGACACCTTCCGTGACGCCGAAGACGAGTTCCCGGTCCTGCGCCGCGGAACCTGCAGCCAGGGTCATGGACAGGGCGATGGTTGCGGCAAAGCGGTATTTCATGGACTTCCTTGAATTATGTATTGTGGCGCCTCGCCTACCCGCTGGTGCATGCGCGCGCCCCGTATACTACAATTATTGACAGCGAGGCCGTGGACAGGTATGCTGTTAACTGCGCCGATTTGAAGCTTCAGCTTGCGGGCGCGTAATAAATTCCGCTAAAGCGAGGTTCGCTCCAGCCAAGGGATACTTGGCGGGGCACACAAAACCCGTTTGGCGGCCAGCCTGACGGGTTTTTTGTTTGTGCGGAAAGGGCACTCCGACCAAGCCATGAGTGACAAAAAACATTCGCGCGGATTCACGACGGCGATCCTCCATTCCGACCGCGACGCGGCCGTGGAGCACGGCGCGTTGCACAAGCCGCTGCACCTTTCGGTCGCGTACGGCTATCGCGACGCGCGCGAGCTCGCAGCGGTGTTCCAGGGCCGCGCGGCGGGCTACTCCTACGGCAGGCAGGGCAACCCGACGTCTACCGCGCTCGAGGCCAAGGTCAACGGCATGGAGGACGGCGTGGGAACCGTCGCCTTCGCCACGGGCATGGCGGCGATCGGCGCGATCCTGCTGGCACTTCTGAAAGGCGGCGACCACATCGTCGCGAGCCAGTTCATCTTCGGTAACACCAACAGCGCGCTGCTCACGCTGGAATCGCACGGCCATACGGTCTCGTTCGTCGACGCGACGGACGTGCGCCACGTCGAGGCCGCGCTGACGCCCGCAACCCGCGTCGTATTCGTCGAGACGATCGCCAATCCGCGCACGCAGGTGGCGGACTTGAAGAGAATCGGCGACCTCTGCCGTTCACGCGGGCTCCTGTACATCGTCGACAACACGATGACGTCGCCGTGGCTCTTCCGGCCGAAGCACGTGGGCGCGGGCCTCATCGTCAACGCGCTGACGAAGTACATCGGCGGCCACGGCAATGCGCTCGCGGGCAGCGTCACCGATACCGGTCTTTTCGACTGGACGACGTTCCCCAACATCGCGGAAGCCTACAAGTCGCTGCCGCCGCACCTGTGGGGGCTGCAGCAGTTGCGCAAAAAGGGTCTGCGCGACTGGGGCGGCACGCTGGCCGCCGAGCAGGCGCATCACATCGCCGTCGGCGCGGAAACGCTGGCGCTGCGGATGGAGCGCATCTGCGCCAACGCGCAGGCGCTCGCCGAGTGGCTGCTCGATCAGCCGCAGGTCAGCGCCGTCCACTATCCCGGGCTCGCCGGACATCCGCAGCACGAGCTCGCCGCGGAACTGTTCCGCGACTTCGGCGGCCTCTTTTCCTTCGAATTGCGCGACGGCATCGATCCGTTCGACTTCCTCAACCGCTTGCGCACTGTCGTCCTGTCGTCGAACTTAGGCGACAACCGGACGCTCGCGATACCGGTCGCGCACACGATCTTCTATGAAATGGGCGCCGAGCGGCGCGCGAGCATGGGCATCGCCGATTCGCTGATCCGCATCTCGGTCGGCATCGAGGACGGCGCCGACCTCATCGCCGACTTCCGCCAGGCGCTCGCCTGACGCTAAGCTACTTCGGTATCGGCGCCCTGACGGCCGCGGTCGCGCGTCATCTCAAGCGATCTCGCGCTCGTGGACGCCTTGCTCGTCCACCGCGAGATAGTGGCCGCGGTCGTGCCAGTCCGCCATCACCCAGCGCTCGCGCATCGTGCCGTCGACGGCGTGAACGTGGCGCGCGGGCCGGTGCGTGTGGCCGTGAATCATGCGCTGCGCGCCGTGGGCGCGAAACGCTTGCTCAACCGCAGCGCCATTCACGTCCATGATGTACTCGGGCTTCAGCGCCTTGTCGCTGCTGCTCTTGCGGCGCAGCCACGCGGCCATGAGCCTGCGAACGGGATAGGGAAGGCGCAACAGGCGCTGCTTGGCCTCGGGCGCGCGGACGCGGGCGCGGTAGGCCTGGTACTTCGCATCGTCCGTGCACAGCTCGTCGCCGTGGCAGATGAGCGTGGGCACGCCGTGAAGGTTGAGCAGCAATTGCTCGGGCAGCAGCGTGGCGCCGGTCGCGCGCTCGAAATCCTTGCCGAGCATGAAATCGCGGTTACCGTGCGCGACGAACAGCGGGACACCGGCGTCGACAATGGCGCGCAGCGACTTCTCGATCGGCGCGATGAACGGATCGCGCCGCTGATCGTCGCCGACCCACCAGTCGAAGAGGTCGCCCAGGATGTAAACCGCAGCCGCGTTGCGCGCCGGGCCTGCGGCAAACGCATGGAATGCCGCAACCGCCGTGGGGCGGTCGGGTGACAGGTGAAGGTCGGACAGGAAGAGCGTCGGTCGCATGCGGTCGATTCGGCTCTCGCCATGCGTCTCTAGGGAAGGCCCAAGGGTCCGCCCCCATCCCGCGAATCCGCTAGCCCTTCACTTCCTCTGCCTTGAGAATCACGACGTCCTCGCGCGGGACATTCTGGTGGAAGCCCGTGGTGGCCGTCGGCACGGCCTTGATCTTGTCGACGACGTCTTTGCCGGCGACGACCTTGCCGAACACGCAATAGCCCCAGCCGTTCGTGCTGGGCGACGTGTAGTCGAGGAAATCGTTGTCGGCGACGTTGATGAAGAACTGCGCCGTGGCCGAGTGCGGCTCCGAAGTGCGCGCCATCGCCACCGTGTACTCCTTGTTCTTGACGCCGTTGGTCGCCTCGTTGGCCACCGGCGGTCGCGTGGGCTTCTGTTTCATCCCAGGCTCCATGCCGCCACCCTGGATCATGAATCCGGGAATCACGCGGTGGAAGAGCGTGTTGTCGTAATGGCCGTCGCGGACATATTGCAGGAAATTGGCGGCGCTGGCCGGCGCGTTTTCCGCGTCGAGCTCGAGCGTGATGTCGCCGTGATTGGTGCGCAGGACTATGGACATGGCGTCTCCTTAGGCTCAGCTCGCGGGCGTGACCACTTTCGCCGACTTGATGATCACCCTCTCGACGGGCACGTCCTTGGGGAACGGGCCGCCGGCGCCCGTCGCGCCCTTGGCGATCTTCGTGACGACGTCCATGCCGGCGACGACCTTGCCGAACACCGTGTAGCCCGGATTGCCGGGGGCGAAGTTGAGCGACTTGTTGTCGTTGACGTTGATGAAGAACTGCGACGTCGCGGAATTGGGGTCGCTCGTGCGCGCCATCGCGACGGTTCCGGGAACGTTCAGGAGTCCCGCCTTGCTCGACGATTCCGCCTCGATGGGAACGGGCGCCCGCGTGCCTTTTTGCACGAAGTCCGGCGTGAAGCCGCCGCCCTGGATCATGAAGCCGTCGATCACGCGATGGAACTGCGTGCCGTCGTAGAACTTGGCCTTCACGTAGTCCAGAAAGTTCGCGACGGTCTTCGGCGCGGCATCCGGGTACAGCTCGATCTTGATGACGCCGGCGGACGTGTCGAGTTCGACCTGCGGGTTGGCGGCGAGCGCCGTCGAGGCGGCGAAGGCGAAGGCGGCGGCTAAGAACAATCGATGCAACATGGAAGTGTCTCCTTGGTACAGGTTGGGGCGAAAATGATTACTTGGGCGATTCGGCGGCTGCGGCCGGTGCTGCGGGTGTCGTGGCCCCCGGGGCCGTCGCGGGCGTCGCCGTGCGCATGCCGAGCACGTCGCGCACGAGTTTCAGCTTGGGCGGCGCGGTCTTGTTGCGCGCGTCGCGGGCAATGGCCTTTTCATAGTTCACGCCGGCCAAGCGGGTATACACGTCGCCCAGGTTCTCGTACGCGATGGCGTAGTCGGGCGCGGCCAGCAAGGCGGCCAGGAGTTCGTCGCGCGCGCCCTCATAGTTGCCCTTTTGCGCGTACAGGACGGCGAGATTGTTGTGCGACTCGGGCAATTCGGGAAAGTCGGCGAGCAGCGACAGGTAGATGGCGATGGCGTCGTCCGTTTTGCCCGACTCCGCCAATGCCACGCCCCTCAGGAAGCGCGCCTGCGGTTCGCGGGGCCGCTCGGCGGCCGTCTTGTCGAGGACGGCGATGGCCTCAGCGTATTTCTTCTCGGCGATCAGCTTCCGCGCGTCCTTCAAGCCTTGCGCATAGGCCTTGCGCGCGGCCTCGGTCATCTCGCGCGGATCGCTCGTCGGCGGCGTCTGCGGCGTCTGCGCGAGCGCGAATTGCGCGGCCAGCGCGACAGCGACGGCGAACAGGAGGGGATGAGGGCGCATGGGATCGGCCGGCATGGACGAACGCGGCCGCGGATCTTCGCGGCCAGACACGGATTCTAGCAGCAAGGCCCGCGGCTGCCCGTCACCCGCGGAGCCGGGCAACGGTGGCGTCGATCAACCGGCGCGCGATCGAAACGTTCGGCGGAAGAGGCGGGAGCGCGTCGAGCTTGAACCAGCGCGCGTCGGCGATCTCGGCGTCCTCGAGCCTTAAGTCGCCGCCGGCGTATTCGGCCGTGTACGCGATCATCAGCGAATGCGGAAAGGCCCACGATTGGCTGGCGAAGTACGTGATCCCGTCCACTTCGACGCCGACCTCCTCGCGCACCTCGCGGCGCACGCAGTCCTCGATCGTCTCGCCCGGCTCGACGAATCCCGCGAGCGCACTGTAGACGCCGTTGACGAAGCGATGCGAACGCGCCAGCAGGATCTCGCGGCCGCGCGTGACGAGCGCCATCATCGCCGGCGAAACCCGCGGGTACGCGACGTAGCCGCACTTCGGACATTCCTTGGCGCGCTCGTCGGCCTTGGCGCGCGTCGGCGTGCCGCAGCGGCCGCAAAAGCGATGCGTGCGATCCCATTCGACGACCTGGAACGCGCGGCCCGCCAGCGCCAGCATCGCGTCGGGCACGCGCAGGAACAGCGTCCGCAGGCCCACGTACCGGAGACCTGCCGGCTCCGGCGCATCGTCCGGGAGAGCCAGCGCGATGCACGCGACATCGTCGAGCGTGCCGAGAAAGTGCGGCGTCCCGGCAATTCCCGCCGCGCCGAGCGACGCAAAGGACGGAATGGCGGGCGCGTCGTCGTTGCCTCCGCACCAGGATCTTGCCGTCGCGGTACGCGAATGCATGCGCGTCCGCGCCGAGCGCTTCGGGCATGACGTGCTGGGGCTTGAATCCGATGGGCGTGTACATGCGAAAGGGTGAATCCGGCGGCGCTCGATGGCCGCCGCCCGCACTCGATTATCGCCGCTCGGGTGGCGGCCTGGGAAGTCGCCGCGGCCGAAACGCGCCGCGGGTCCGCCGGAAGCTTCAGCGCAAGAAGCGTTCGTCCTTGCCGATCACCGTGAGTTCCACGAAGCGTGAGCCGCTGTGGTTGGTGGGCGTGAACGTGACCAGGAAGCCGCCGACGTCGACGTCGCGCATGCTCTCCATCGCGGTGATGAATCTCTCGCGGGTGAGATCGGCTCCCGTGCGGCGCAGTCCCTCGACCAGCACCTTGGCGGCGAGGAATCCTTCGAGGCTGGTGAACGAGTAGTCGTCCTTCTTCGTCGAGGCCGTGTACAGCAGCTGGTATTCCTTCACGATCGGCGTGGCTATGTTCCACGGGAACGGGACAACCTGCGTGACGCCGACGCCGCGTCCCGCGGGGCCCGCCTCCGCCGCCAGCGCCTTGCTGCCGACGAACGACACGTTCATGAATTGCGGATTGTATCCAGCCGCGCGCATCGCCTTGATGAACGCCGCGCAGGACTTGTACGCCGAGATCATCACCACACCCTGCGGATCGGCCTTGCCGATGGCCGCCACCGCCGCGGCGACGTCGACCGTGTTGCGTTCCACGGTGCCGGTGGCGACGATCTTCAAATCACGCTTCTTCATCGCCAGCTCGACGCCCAGCAGGCCGGCCTTGCCATAGTCGTCGTTCTGGTAGAAGACGGCGATGCGGTCGAGCGTCTGGCCGACCAGCTGGCCGACGATCTTGTCGGTTTCGTCGAAGTAGCTCGCGCGGACGTTGAAGATGTACCGATTGACCGGATTGCGCAGCGACTCGGCTCCGGTGAACGGACCGACGAACGGCACGCGAGCGGCCGTGAAGATCGGCTTGGACGCGTTGGACGTCGGCGTGCCCACGTAGCCGAAGAGCAGGAACACGCCGTCGTCGATGAGCTTCTTCGTGTTGGCGGCGGCGCGATCGGGCTCGTAGCCGTCGTCCAGCGAGCGGAGTTCGATGCGCCGGCCGTTGACGCCGCCGCCCGCGTTGACCGCCTGGAAGTAGGCCAACGCACCGGCGCGCATTTCGTTGCCGAGCGCTTGCGCAGGACCGGAAAAGGCCGCCGACTCGCCGATGAGGATCGTCGTGGGCGTGACACCCGGATCCGCGTGCGCGGCGGCGGCGGTCATGGCCAGCACCAACGCGGCCAGCCTGGTGATCGCTTGAATCATCTCTTCCCCCGATGCGGCCTCTGGATCGTTTCCGCGTCGGGATGCTTATATCACGCGAGCGACAGCGGCAGCGAGCGCGCCCGTTTGCCCGTCGCGGCCGCCAGCGCATTGGCCACCGCCGGCGCTATGACGGGCACGCCGGGCTCGCCGACGCCCGTCGGCGGATCGTTCGACGGGACGATGAAGACCTCGATCGCCGGCATCTCGTTGATCCGCAACACCGGGTAGTCGTGGAAGTTGGACTGCTCGACGACGCCTTCCTTCAGCGTGATCTTTCCATGGAGCGCCGCCGACAGGCCGAAGCCGATGCCGCCTTCCATCTGCGCCTTGACGATGTCCGGATTCACCGCGGTGCCGCAATGCACGGCGCAGACGACGCGGTCGACGCGGAACTTGCCGTCCTTGCCCACCGTCACTTCGGCCACCTGCGCGACCACGCTGTTGAACGACTCGTGGACGGCGACGCCGCGGCCGCGCTTTTCCCCCGCCTTGCCCGGCGCGAGCGGCTTGCCCCAATCCGCCTTTTCGGCGGCGAGATCCAGCGCGGCCAAGTGCCGCGGCTTCTGCGCGAGCATCGCCTTGCGAAACGCCACCGGGTCCTTGCCTGCGGCGACCGCCAGTTCGTCGACGAACGTTTCCGTCGAGTACGCGGTGTGCGTGGAACCCACCGAGCGCCACCACAGCACCGGGACGCCGAACGATGGCGAGTGCAGGTCGACAGCGAGGTTGGGAATGGCGTAGGGCAAGTTGGACGCGCCTTCGACGCTGGTCAGGTCGATGCCGTTCTTGATGATGGCGCCGGCCAGCGCCGTCCCGGCATTGATCGACTGGCCGACGATTCGATGCTGCCACCCGACGATGTTGCCGCTCCCGTCCAGTCCGGCCTTCAGCGTGTGCAGATAGGCCGGGCGATAGAACCCGCCGCGCATGTCGTCCTCGCGCGTCCACACGAGCTTGATCGGGATCCCCGGCTTGCCGTTGATGACAAGCGCCTTCGCGATGGCGACCGCCTCGAGGATGTAGTCCGATTGCGTGCTCGCGCGCCGGCCGAAGCTGCCGCCGGCGAAGAGCATGTTGAGCTTGATCTGGTCGGGTTTGAGGTCGGTCGATGCCGCGATCGCCATCAGGTCGGGCGTCTGGAACTGCTCGCCGTTCCAGATCTCGCAGCTGTCCCGCGTGAGCTTGACCACGCAGTTCATCGGCTCCATCGCCGCGTGGGCGAGGTACGGGAATTCGTAGGAGGCGTCGAGCGTCTTCGCGGCGCCGGCGATCGCCTTCGCTGCGTCGCCGTCGACGCGCGCGGGCGTTCCCGGCGTTGCGGCGAGCTTCCTGTAGTCGGCCAGGATGTCGGACGACGACAGGTTGTATCCGGACGCGTCGCTCCACGTGACCTTCAGCGCGTCGCGGCCCTTCTTCGCGGCCCAGAAGGTCGTCGCGACCACGGCGACGCCGTTGGGCACCGCAACGACGAAGCGGATGCCCGGGACGCCCGCAACACTGTCGGTGTCGAAATCGGTCGCCTTCTGGCCGAAGCGCGGCGGGTGCGCCACGACGGCGGTGAGCATGTCCGGCAGCTTGACGTCCTGCGTGAAGCGCGCGGTGCCGTTGGATTTAGCCTTCGAGTCCGTGCGCGGAACGCGCTTGCCGATGAAGACGAAGTCCTTCGGGTCCTTCAATTTCACCGACGCGGGCACCGGCTGCTGCGCAGCGGCGTCGGCCAGTTCGCCGAACGTCGCCTTCTTGCCGCTCGCGTGCGATACGACACCCGCCTTCACTTCAATGGCTTCCGCGGGAACGTTCCACCGCTGGGCCGCGGCGGCGACGAGCATCGCGCGCGCGGTGGCGCCCGCCTGCCGGTACTGTTCGAACGAATTGGCCATCGCCGTGGACCCGCCGGTGCCTTGTCCCGGGAAATTGAACGCGGCTTTCCATATCGTGTTGTAGTAAAGCGTATTGTCTGCCGGCGCACCCTCGACGCGCACCTGTGACCACGCGCAGTCGAGTTCTTCGGCGACGAGCGTCGGCAATCCGGTATAGACGCCTTGTCCCATCTCGAGATGCTTGGCGATGACGGTGACCGTGTTGTCGCGGCCGATGCGCACGAAGGCGTTCGGCGGCGGACCCGCGGCGGCGGTCTGCGCCAGCGCGTGTTCCGCGTCGGTGCCGAACCACAGTCCGAGCGTGAGTCCGGCGCCCGCGGCTGCCGATGTCTTGATGAACGTCCGGCGGGACATCGCGCCGGCGCCATCGATGCTGTTGCGGTTCAAGCGCATGGGGTTCATGGCGTCGGTCCTTTAGGCAAGGCTCTTGGCGGCTTCGTGGATCGCCGCGCGGATGCGCACGTAGGTTGCGCACCGGCAGATGTTTCCCGCCATCGCGGCATCGATGTCGGCATCCGTCGGCCGCTTCTTTTTCGCGAGCAGCGCGGCCGCGGCCATCACCTGCCCGGATTGGCAATAGCCGCATTGCGGCACGTCGAGCTTCTCCCACGCCGCCTGCACGGCCGCGCCCTCCTTGGTCCTCAGGCCCTCGATCGTCGTAATCTCGGTGCCCGGCTTCAGCGCCGACAGCGGCGTTACGCACGAGCGGATGGGCTGGCCGTCCAGGTAGACCGTGCACGCGCCGCACAGCGCCATTCCGCAGCCGTATTTGGTGCCGGTGAGGTTCAGGTTGTCGCGCAACACCCACAGGAGTGGAGTGTCTGTCGGAACGTTGGCTGCGACGTCGACGCGTTCCTTGTTGACGAAATAGGTCGCCATGGGATTCTCCGGATGACGGCGGTGAAGGTGGCGGGCGGCCGCGAAGGCCGCGCGGGGTCGAGGCACCATTCTAACGGCCCGCGGCGGCGCCGGTAACGGCGAGTATAATTCCCTGTTTCGCCGAAGGAATTCATCATGGAAGCCGAGCAGCTCAATGCCCTCGCCAACACGCTGGCCGACCTTTCCACGCGGACGCGTGAACTGCGGAGGTATCTTTGACTTCGACGTCAAGGCCGAGAGGCTAGGCGCGGTAGCGAAGGAACTCGAAGACCCGAAGATCTGGGACGATCCGCAGCGCGCGCAGGAATTGGGCCGCGAGAAGAAGCAGCTCGAGGGTGTCGTGGACGTGCTCACGCAGCTGCAAACGGAACTGGCCGACAGCACCGAATTGTTCGGGCTCGCGCGTTCCGAAGCCGATGACGCGACGGTGCGCGCCGTGCAGAGCGACGCCGCGAAGATCGGCAAGGTGGTCGCGGATCTGGAATTCCGGAGGATGTTCAGCCATCCGCTCGACCCCGCCAACTGCTTCATCGACATCCAGGCGGGCAGCGGCGGCACCGAGGCGCAGGACTGGGCGTCGATGCTTTTGCGGATGTACCTGCGCTACTGCGAACGCAAAGGCTACCGCACCGACGTACTCGAGGAATCCGACGGCGAAGTGGCCGGCATCAAGAGCGCGTCGATCAAGGTCGAGGGCGACTACGCTTACGGCTTCCTGCGGACCGAAACCGGCGTGCATCGGCTCGTGCGCAAGAGCCCGTTCGACTCGAACGCGCGGCGACACACGTCGTTCGCCAGCGTGTTCGTCTATCCGGAAGTCGACGATTCGATCGTCGTCGAGATCAATCCCGCCGACCTGCGCATCGACACGTACCGCGCATCGGGCGCGGGCGGCCAGCACGTCAACAAGACCGATTCCGCCGTGCGCATCACGCACCTGCCCACCAACATCGTCGTGCAGTGCCAGAACGACCGCTCGCAGCACCGCAACCGCGCCGAGGCGATGACGATGCTGAAGTCGAAGCTCTATGAGCACGAGCTGCGCAAGCGCCAGGCCGAACAGCAGAAGCTCGAGGATTCCAAGACCGACATCGGCTGGGGCCACCAGATCCGGTCCTACGTGCTCGACCAGTCGCGGATCAAGGACCTGCGCACGAACTACGAAGTCGGCAATACGCAGGCCATTCTCGACGGCGATCTCGACGATTTCATCGCCGCGAGCCTGAAGCAAGGGGTGTAGAAGGGAGAATTGGGGGGAAATGAGGAATGTCCGCTGACAAGAGTCCGCCGCCTCCGGCACCGGTGGACGAGAACCAGATCGTCGCCGAGCGCCGCGGCAAGCTCGCCGCGTTGCGCGCGCAGGGCAACGCCTACCCGAACGACTTCCGGCGCGACGCGCTCGCGGCCGAGCTGCACGCAGGGCACGGGGGGAAATCCAACGAGGAGCTGGAGCCGCTCGGCATCACCGTGGCGGTCGCCGGCCGGATGATGCTGAAGCGCGTGATGGGCAAGGCGAGCTTCGCGACGATCCAGGACATGTCGGGCCGCATCCAGCTGTACGTGACCGCGGACGCGGTCGGCGCCGACACGCACGACGCGTTCAAGCACTGGGATTTGGGCGACATCGTCGGCGCGACGGGTGCGCTGTTCAAGACCCGGACCGGCGAGCTGTCGGTCAAGGTGTCGCAGATTCGCCTGCTCGCGAAGGCGCTGCGGCCGCTGCCGGAGAAGTTCCACGGCATGACGGACCAGGAGCAGCGGTACCGCCAGCGCTACGTGGATCTCATCACCAACGCGGCGACGCGCGACGTTTTCGTCAAGCGCTCGCAGATCGTGCAGGCCATCCGCGAATTCTTCGTGAACCGCGGCTATCTCGAGGTCGAGACGCCGATGATGCATCCGATCCCGGGCGGCGCCGCGGCGCGGCCGTTCACCACGCACCACAACGCGCTCGACATGGAGCTTTTCCTGCGCATCGCGCCGGAGCTCTACTTGAAGCGGCTGGTCGTCGGCGGATTGGAGCGCGTGTTCGAGATCAACCGCAACTTCCGCAACGAAGGCATCTCGACGCGTCACAACCCCGAGTTCACGATGCTCGAGTTCTACGAGGCCTACCGCGATTACCTGTACCTGATGGACCTCACCGAAGAGCTCTTGCGCGAGGTGGCGCAGAAAGTGCTGGGCACGACGACCGTCACCTACCAGGGCACGGCCATAGAACTTGGTAAGCCCTTCGACCGCCTGACGATGGCGCAGGCGATTGCGAAATACAATCCCGAGCACTCGCCTGAAGACCTCGAGCGGAGCGATTACCTCAAAGCGGCGCTCGATCGGGCCGATGTCGAAGTCCTACGTACCGATGGCCTGGGTGTGCTGCAGCTCAAGCTCTTCGAGGAGACAACGGAGGTCAAGCTCGTCCAGCCGACGTTCATCGTCCAATACCTGACCGACGTGTCGCCGCTCGCGCGCGCGAACGACGCCAATCCGGCCGTCACCGACCGGTTCGAACTCTTCATCACGGGCCGCGAACTCGCCAACGGATTCTCCGAGCTGAACGACCCCGAGGACCAGGCCGCACGCTTCCAGGCGCAGGCCGACGCGCGCGAGGCCGGCGACGAGGAGGCGATGTACTTCGACGCCGATTACGTCCGCGCGATGGAATACGGATTGCCGCCGACGGCGGGCGAGGGCATCGGCATCGATCGCCTCGTCATGCTGCTGACCGATTCGCCGTCGGTCCGCGACGTCATCCTCTTTCCGCAGCTCAAGAACGAGTCCTGACCGCCGGAGGGGCCATGGACAAGCGCTTCGCGACGTTCGCCGAGTTCTACCCGTTCTACCTGTCCGAACACGCGAACAGGACATGCCGGAGGTTGCACTTCGGCGGCACGTCGCTCGTGATCGCCTGCCTGGTCGCGGCCGTGGCGACCGGCAATGCCTGGTGGCTGGCCGCAGCGCCGCTTGCCGGATACGGCTTCGCGTGGATCGGCCACTTCTTCTTCGAGCACAACCGGCCGGCGACCTTCTCGTTTCCGCTCTACAGCCTCTGCGGCGACTGGGTCATGTACAAGGACGTGCTGACCGGCAAGATCCCGTTCTGACCGCCCCGACATACCCTTCTCGCGTATCTTGACATATACCCTGGCCGGGTATATGTTGCCCCGGTGGACGCCCCGGCCGCCCTCCCATTGCCCGCGCCCGGCTCGCCAACTGCGACGACGGGCCGGCTCGAACTCGGCCTGACGGGGATGACGTGCGCCGCCTGCGCGGCACGCATCGAAAAGGCACTGAACCGCGTGCCCGGCGTGCGCGCGAACGTCAATTTCGCCACCGAAATCGCGTCGGTCGGCTTCGACCGGACGCTAGCCACGCCCGAACTGTTGCTCGCGGCGGTCGCGCGTGCAGGCTACGGCGCGAGCGTGCGGCGCGAGTCCGAAAACGAGCGCGCGAGCGACAAGGCGCGCAAGGCGCGCGAGTATGCGGCGCTCAAGCGGGAACTCATTGTCTCCGTGTTACTGACGCTGCCGTTGCTCGCACAAATGGTACCGATGCTGGCTTCCGGCGGCCTGCTGCATGCAGCGCACGCCGACCTGATCCCGCGCGGGTGGCAACTGTTGCTGGCGACACCGGTGCAATTCTGGATCGGACGCCGGTTCTACGTCGGCGCATGGCACGCGCTGCGCGGCGGCGGCGCGAACATGGACGTGCTGATCGCGCTCGGCACGACGATGGCCTGGGCATTCAGTGCCATCGTCACCGTGCTCGGGCTGCACGACCAGCACGTGTACTTCGAGGCGGGCGCCGCCGTGATCACGCTCGTGTTGCTGGGCAAGCTGCTCGAGGCGCGCGCAAAGGCCGGCACGTCGACAGCGCTCGAAGGGCTGCTTCGACTGCAACCCAGGATCGCGCACGTCGTACGCGGTGGTGCCACCATCGACCTGCCGCTCGCGGAAGTCCTTGCCGGCGATCGCTTCGTCGTCCGGTCGGGAGAGAGTTTTCCCGTCGACGGCGTCGTCCGCGACGGCAGCTCGAGCGCGGACGAAAGCATGCTGACCGGAGAGAGCCGTCCGGCGCCGAAAAGTGCCGGCGCGAAGGTTTTCGCCGGCACGCTGAATCAGGATGGCATGCTGACGTGCGAAGCCACCGGCGTGGGCAACGCGACGCTGTTGGCGGGCATCGTCCGTCTGGTTGCAGAGGCGCAAGGGTCGAAGGCGCCCATCCAGCGCCTGGCCGACCAGGTCTCCGGCGTTTTCGTCCCGGTCGTCGTGGCGATCGCCGCGCTGACGTTCGCGCTGACGTGGTGGCTGGCGGGCGATGCGACCGCCGCCTTGGTCCGCGCGGTCGCCGTGCTCGTCATCGCGTGTCCGTGTGCGCTGGGCCTCGCCACGCCGACGGCGATCATGGTGGGGACCGGCCGTGGCGCGCAATCCGGCATCCTGATTCGCAACGCCTCGGCCCTGGAACAGGCGGGGCGGCTGCAAACGCTGATCGTCGACAAGACGGGGACGCTGACGGAAGGGCGGCCGGTCGTGACGGATGTCGTCGCGTTCGACGGCGCGCCGCGCGCGACACTGCTGCGCACGGCGGCGTCGCTCGAGCAGGGATCCGCGCATCCGCTCGCCAAGGCGGTGCTCGCCGCGGCGAGTGCCGAAGGGATCGCGCCGCTGCCGCTCGCGCAATTCGCGCAAGTACCCGGCAGGGGCGTGCAAGGGACCTTGGCCAGTGATCCGGAGGAATGGTTGCTGGGTTCGGTCGACTATCTTGCCGCGATGGGCGTAACCATCGCCGATGATGCATTGACGTCGCTGCAGGCGGGCGGGAAGACGCTGATCGGAATCGCTTCCGGCGGCCGCTTGCTCGGCGTGCTGGCGCTGGCCGACGCGGTGCGTCCGTCGTCGGCAGGCGCGGTCGCGCGCCTCGCGGCAGCCGGCATCCACGTGGTGATGCTGACCGGGGACAACGCCGCGACGGCGCAGGCGGTCGCGGCGGCCGTCGGCATCACGGATTTCCGCGCCGCCGTCATGCCCGCCGGCAAGGCCGATGCCGTGCGCGCGCTGAAGTCGCAAGGTGTCGTGACCGGCATGGTGGGTGACGGCGTCAACGACGCGCCGGCGCTCGCGGCCGCCGACGTGAGCTTCGCGATCGGCGCCGGTTCCGACATCGCCATCGAGGCCGCCGACGTCACGCTCATACGCAGCGACCTGAACGCGGTCGTCGACGCCATACTGCTGTCGCGCGCGACGCTTGCGAAGATCCGCCAGAACCTGTTCTTCGCGTTCGCCTACAACGTACTCGGCATCCCGTTGGCGGCGGCGGGCCTTTTGAATCCCGTCATCGCCGGCGCGGCGATGGCGGCAAGTTCGGTTTCGGTCGTGGGCAACGCGTTGCTGCTGAAGCGTTGGCGCCCCGGCCGCGCATGATTTTTCAAAGGAGCCAGGCCATGGAAACGATTACCTTGAATGTGCAGGGCATGACGTGCGGCGGGTGCGTGGCCAGCGTCACGCGCGTGCTGAAGGCCGTTCCCGGCGTGAGCGATGTGTCCGTCACGTTGCAGCCGGGCGCGGCCCGGGTCTCGTTCGATCCCGCGCGCACCGGCGCCGCCGCGCTGCGCACGGCGATCGAGGATGCCGGCTATGACGTCGCCGCGTAAGACAGCCGCACCCGCGCATCCCGCGGTTGCGCGGACGGACAAGCCGGCACTGGAAAAGCGCCTCAATCGCATCGAGGGCCAGGTGCGCGGCATCGCGAAGATGATCGCCGACGACCGCTACTGCATCGACGTGCTGACGCAGGTCAGCGCCGTGCAATCCGCACTCGACGCGCTCGCGCTGCAGCTACTGGAGCATCACCTGCACGGCTGTGTGCAGCATGCGGTCAGGTCGGGAGACGGCGATCGCGCGATGGACGAGGCGCTCGCGGTCATCCGCAAGTTCGGCCGGTGAGCCCGCTGCGCGAATCAGGTTCAGCGCGGCGCGTTACGCTCGATCCACTGCGCGAAGGCCTGCAGGAATTTCATCATGAACTCGCGCGTCGATTCGTTGGTCAGCGCGCCCTTCGTCGTCGAACATCGCCGCCGCGTGGCCGATGTAGGCCTCCGGCTGCGCCATCATCGGGAACATTGAGGAACACCATCGATTGCCGCAACGCGTGGTTCGCGCCGAACGCGCCGATCGCGCCGGGTGACACGCTGACGATGGCGCCGGGCTTGCCGCTCCACGAGCTCTTGCCGGACGGCCGTGAACCCACGTCAATCGCGTTCTTCAGCGCGCCCGGCACCGACCGGTTGTATTCGGGAGTCACGAAGAGCACCGCGTCGGCGGCCGCAAGCCGTTGCTTGAATTCGGTGACGACGGCAGGCGGGTCCGCCTCGTAGTCCGCGTTGTAGAGCGGAAGTTGCCCGATTTCGTGGATCGTGAGCTTGAGCGGCGCAGGCGCCATCGCGATCAGCGCTTCCGCCATCTTGCGGTTGAGCGAGTCCTTGCGAAGGCTGCCGACTAGGACGGCGACGTGGCGGGTGGTGCTCATGGAAATCCTTTAGGCGGGCCGGCGCCCCGGCGCGGGACGGGGCCTTGCGCACTATGAGAACACAAGATTGCCGGGACTATCCGCCGAAATGGCATAATTCGCGCGTCGTCGGGGTGTAGCGCAGCCCGGTAGCGCGCTTGCTTTGGGAGCAAGATGTCGGAGGTTCGAATCCTCTCACCCCGACCAGAATGCGTTGGCAATCAGTCGCGCGCAAGGCGCGATTGAGCGCGGGGCCCGGCCAATATCGAATTGGCCGGTTGCCGTCGCGAGCCTCAGTTCAGGTCGCTGTCCTTGTAGTACTTGGTCCCCTTGGCGGTGAGTTCGAGCGCCAGACCCTTTTCGGTGACCTGGTAGATCCAGACCCCCGGCCCGACCGCGACCGCGCCCTGGTAGGCGGAGCCTTTGTCGGCGGTTTTCGCCGCGGCGGTCGCCTGTCCGCCGAACTCCCAGCCGGAGTTGATGAAATCGCTGAGTGCCTTGTCGGTTTCGAACACCCAGACCACCTGGAACTTCTTGGCCCCGAAGCCCAAGCCGGCCTGAATTTCGGCCATCTTCATGTACGTCGTCGCCTTTGTCTTGTTGTTGACCGCGATGCCCTTGCCGGAACCGCCCCCGGCGACAAAGATCTTCATGCCGAAGTTGCTGAACGCGGCATAGCCTGCCGCGGACTCGACCGCTTTGCGCGCCGAGGGTGCCGCGGCGTACACCGCGGCGAGCGCGTCCTGCCCCGCCTTGCTCACCTCCGCCTGCTCCTTCGCCTTGTCGGCTCCGAGCGCGATGCCGGGCGCGGCCAGCGTAACGGCCATCGCGAAAACCATCATACGACGATTCATGATTCTTCCCCTTTTATGCATGTCGCCTTGGGAGCCTGCACCAAAGCGAAGCGTGTGCCGGTCTCCGCGGGCCGGGCGCAGCCATGTGGAGGCGCTGCGCCGGTCCGGGAAGCCGCCCGCAGGCCCGGGCGGCGAGCGGTGGAGACTCAGCCGCCAGCGTTCACGACGGACCCGGTCGACATGAGCGGCGTCGAACCCATCGGCGTGCCCTTCTTGTAGACGCGAACCTCGTAATCGAACGTCAGCGAGTTGCTGTTGAAGTCATCGTACGCGTACTGGGTTGGCGAGATGAGCCGCAGCGGAAACTGCGCGGGCGCCATTGCCGCGTTGGTTCCCTTGGCAGTGACGCTGTCGACGCGAAACTCATAGTCGGGGCTGCCGACGAGCTCCCAGATGATCGTTGCACCTGAGTACTTCGGCGCCAGGCGCATTTGATCGAACGAAACCCACACGACGTCGGCGCCGGAGGTGTTCTTCACGACCTGCACCAGAACCGGGCACCATGCAAGATTGCACGGCGCCGCCTTGGGCGCCATGCCTTGCGCCTGCGCGGATTGCGGTACTGCGACAGCCAGCAGCGCCACCGCGGCGATCGTACCAAGCGAAATGTTGCGCATCATTTTCATCCCCTGAAGTTGGTTTGCCTGCACGGACGCCCATTTCGAGTACGGTACTGAGCGCAAGCTCTATGCCGTCCCAACCCAGCGCCGCTTATGACTGTCGACTTCCAGCGCCCCGATGTCAAGGAGCACCTTAGGGAGTCGTTGTCCTGGGTCAAAGCGGGGTATCCGCAGTGCCCGCGCGCCGATGGCCGCTCGTCCGGTGGATTCTTGACACCGGTCAATAAGATAGACAAAGCGCGAGCGTTAAATGTGCGAGTGTTCGCTCTGCCAAGAGGGCGGAGGCGGTATGCTGCGTGAATGGCCGGTGCAATCACTAGGGAGGAAGCCATGGTAAGAACATTTCTTGTGCTCGGCCTGCTGGCGATGTCGGTTGCGGCACCGTGCGTCCGGGCGCAGACGGCGCCTGCCAGCTCCGCCCAACCGCCGGCCAATGCGGTTGATCCGGCGTCCATTCAGGCCCTCAAGGACATGGGGGCGTTCCTGCAGTCGCTGAAGCGCTTCCACGTGGCGACCGAGGTGACCGGCGAGCGCGTGTTGGCCGATGGGCAGAAGCTGCAGCACTCGGCGACGGCGAAGATGGACGTCGAGCGCCCGAACAAGATTCGCGCCCTGATGCAAACCGCCCGTTCCGCGCGCGAAATCATCTACGATGGCAAGACGGTCACTCTCTATACGCCCGCGCAGAAATATTACTCGACGGTGGAATTCACCGAATCGATCGGCGGGCTGGTCGACAAGCTCGAGCAGAAGTATGGCGTCGAGCTTCCGTTACGGGATCTTTTCCTCTTCGGTACCCCGGCGGCGCCGCTCGACAAATTCGAGTCGGCGATGAATGCTGGGCAGGATTTCATCGGTGGCGAAATCTGTGACCACTACGCGTTCCGCAAGGGCAAGATCGACTGGCAAATCTGGATCGCAACCGGCGGCAAGCCGCTGCCACGCAAGGTCGTGATCACCAACCGCAACGACGATGAGCGTCCGCAGTCAGTTTCCCTGATCGATTGGAACTTGAAGCCGGCCTTCAAGGACTCGGTGTTCAAGTTCACGCCGCCGAAGGGTGCGACCAAGATCGAGATCGTTCCGCGGAAGACCCAGTAGAGGAGCGCCATCATGAAGACATCATTCGGAAGATTGCCTGCGGCCGCGGTGGCCGTCCTCGCTTTGGCCGGCATGGTCATGGCTTCCGGTGTCGATGCCGCCGGCGGCGGTCGGGGTGGTGGCGGCGGCGGCGGTGGCGGTGGGCGTGCCGCGGCCGGTGGTGGGGGTGGCGCGCAAGCTGCGGCCGGCGGTGGTGGCGGCGCTCGTGCTGGCGGTGGAGCGCAGGCGGGCGGTGGAGCCCGGCAGAACGCGCAGGTGAACAACAGCAAGGCCGACGCGCGCACCAACAACGTCCGGAACACCAGCGTCAACAACGTCAACAATGTCAATGTGGACCGCAATGTCAATGTGAACGTGAGCGGCAATAACTGCTGCAACAACGGCTGGGACAACGACTATCACCCGGTAGCCACCGCGGCCGCGGTCGGGGCGGCGGTTGCCGTAACTTCGGCGGTCATCGGGTCGATGGTGCAGACTGTCCCGCCGGGCTGCGCGCCGGTGAATTACGGCGGCATGGTCTACCAGCAATGCGGCGGCACCTGGTATGCCCCGCAGGGGTCGCAGTTCGTCGTGGTCAGTCCGCCGTATTGATTGTTGTCCGGCAAGGGTCTGGCGCTCGAACTCAGCGCCACTGAAACGCACGGCTGGCGACAAGTTTTGGAGAATTGGCCCTTACCGACATTCTCGCAGGGGAGGCATCATGGACTTCTCGGCAATAGGCAATTCGTTGGGAAACGCAATGGGTGCGGAACTGCCTCGCATCCTCGGTGCAATCGTGATACTCATCGTCGGCTGGATCGTCGCCGTATCGGCGCGGGCTGGAGTCAAGCAACTGCTCGCCGCGGTGCGACTCAATAAACGGATCGCCGACACTACCGAGCAGAAGCTTGACCTGGAATCGGGGGTTTCCGCCGTAGCCTTCTGGCTGATCATCCTGATCGCGCTGATCGGCGTATTCAACACGCTCGATCTGACGCTCGCCTCCGGGCCCTTCGAGGTCCTGGTCAAACAGATCGCCGCGTATCTGCCGCGTCTGATCGCGGGCATGCTGCTCGTGCTCATTGCCTGGCTTGCCGCGGTCGCGTTGCGCGCCATCGTCAACCGTGTGCTCGATGCGAGCGGCCTGGACGAAAAACTCTCGGCCAACGCCGGAATGCAGCCGATGCGCAAGAGTGTGGGCAACATGCTCTTCTGGCTCGTGATCCTCCTGTTCGTGCCCGCGATCCTCAATGTCTTCGACCTGGGCGGCTTGCTCGATCCGGTCAAGGCAATGGTGACCAAGTTCCTCGACATCGTTCCGAACCTGGTCGCTGCATTCCTCATCGGCTTTGTCGGCTGGGTGGTAGGAAAAGTGCTTGCGGGCCTCGTGACCAACATCCTGGCCACGGCGGGCGCCGATCAGGGTGCGCACCGCATGGGACTCGATTCGACGCTGCGCATTTCCAAGATCGTCGGCACCATCGTGCTGATCTTCGTGTTCGTGCCCGCGCTGATCGCCGCGCTGGATGCGCTCAAGATCGAAGCGATCTCGAGACCTGCGACCGACATGCTCGGCAAGATGCTCGCCGCGGTCCCGAACATCGTTGCCGCAGCGCTGATTCTCGCGGTCACGTACTACGTCACGCGATTTGCCGCCGGGCTGCTCGAGCGCCTCCTGAACGGCATCGGCTTCGACACGCTGCCGGGGAAGCTTGGCCTCACGGACGCCTTTGCCGGGGGCGTGCAGCCGTCGCGGCTGGTGTCGATGCTGGTCTTGTTCTTTGCGATGCTGTTCGCGACCGTCGAAGCGGCGAACCGTCTCGAATTCACCCAGGTTCGCGACGTGCTCACGCTGTTCATCAAATTCGGCGGCAACATCGTCCTCGGCGCCACGATCCTCATCATCGGCTTCTGGCTGGCCAACGTCGCGCACGGCGCGATCCGGCGCGCCGACACCACGCACTCCGCGGGGCTTGCCGGCATCGCGCGGGTTGCCATTCTGGGACTGGTCACCGCGATGGGGCTGCGCGCGATGGGCGTCGCTGACGACATCGTGAACCTCGCGTTCCTGCTGGCCTTCGGGGCTGTCGCCGTGGCCGTGGCGTTGTCGTTCGGACTCGGTGGCCGGGAGGCTGCGGGCCGGCAGATGGAGTACTGGCTGGCGAAACTCAGAAAGGACAATTGAGCGGCTCGGCAGAACATAGCGGAGCGGGGCTCGGCCCTGCGGGCGACCGAGGAATCCTGGTCCCGTAGCCCAATTCCGATGTAACCGTCGCCGTCCTGGCATCCGCGCTCCGGGTCCAGTCGAGAAGGAGTGATTCATGACCAAGCAACGCATCAAGACCGCGGGCGACAAGGTCGCAAAGGCCGCCAGGCATGCGGGGAAGAAGATTGGCGAGGCGGCCGTCGTTGTTAGCGATCTGAACGACGACGGCAAAGTCGATCACGAGGATGCGCGGATCGCCGCCGCAAAGGCCAAAGTCTTCGCATCGAAGGCGGCGGATGGCGCGGGGAAATTCTTGAAGAAAGCCGGGAAGCACGACATGGTCAAGGACGCGGCGGCGGGCGCCGGCATTGGCGCTCTGGTGGCAATGCCTGTGCCAGTAATCGGCCCTGCCGTAGGAGCTGCCGTCGGCGCAATTGCCGGGGTCGTCAAGCACATGAGATCCCCGTCCAAGTCCAACTCGAAGCGCCCCCGAAAACGGGGCAAGTCGGGTGCCGATCAGGAGTAACGCATCGAGTTAACGTCCGGGATGCTGCCCGCCGGGTAGGGACCGCGGCAGGAGGACGGTGCCGACGATCATTGCAACCGCGGAATCTTGCTCGCGGTGACATCCAGATCGGCGCGCAGGCGACGGAGCATCGCGCCTTCGTCGGCGATGGAACCACGACCGTAGTAGACGTAATAGTCGGCCACCGCAATTTCGGCCACGTTCGACAGGATCCAGATGCCGGCCGCGAGTAGCGGCGTGAGATCGGGAAAGTCCCCGTGCTCCGCCGGCACGTAGCGGAACTGGTCGTTGCGATGGTACGGGGCGATGTCCTGGATGGCACGCATCACGTCGATCGGCGGTGACGGCATGCCTCGCGCGAGCGACTCCTGCAAGGCGTCCAGCAGCGAGTGTCCGATCCGCGTGTTGAGATCGGCATGGGGGACACCCTGCGCGCGCAGGAACGACTTGAGCGCGAATTCGACGCCCTGCGCCGCCAAGTGGTGGAGCGCCTGCGATTCGTCGCAGGTGACCCGATCGCTCTCGCACAGCGTCTGCGCGGCTTTCAGGTAGTCATGTCCATAGCGCCAGAGCGCCAGCGCGGCGGTGCGCCGCGGTTCATCGGAGTCGGCGGGTTTCGGCATCAACGCTCCCTCTCACAGCTCAAATAGTGCCGCACGCGATCCTTTCGGCTCGTGCATCAGCCGCAGCATCGCGCACTGGGCGCGCGGCGTAATTCGGACAGAGGCCGATTTCGCCGTAGGAATCGAGGAGGGGGCGGGCGCGGGGACCGGATACCGCTACGGAAGCGGAATCCACTCGTGCTCGCCGGCAATCTGCCCCATGCGCTGCGCGGACCAGTCTTCCTTGGCCCGCTCGATCCGCTCCTTGCTGGACGACACGAAGTTCCACCAGATGAAACGCGGGCCATCGAGCGGTTCGCCGCCGACGACCACGCACCGTGCGCCGCGTGGCGCGACGATCGTCGCGTGGCTCGCCGGGTGCCAGCACGGCCATCGTGAACGCAGGAACTTCGGCGCCGTCGATGACCAGCGGATGGTCGACGCTGTAGATCGCGCGCTCGAACGTCGCTCCCGCCGGCGGCGAGCGGCAGCGCGGCTCCCGCTGCCAGTGCGACGTCGAGATAGAGCGTCGGCGCGAACGTCGCGACCGGAGATCGCGCGCCGAATGCCTCGCCGATCAGAACGCGGATCGTGATGCCCGGCTGCGTGACGGCGGGAATGGCTGCCGCCGGCGTGTGCCTGAAGTCGGGCGCCGATTCCTCGAAGGCCTTCGGCAGCGCTGCCCAGAGCTGCAGGCCGTGCGCGACGTGCGTCGTGCCGCGCAGATCGTCCGGCGCGCGTTCGGAATGGACGATGCCGCGGCCCGCCGTCATCCAGTTGATCGCGCCCGGCTCGATGCGCTGCACCGAGCCCAACGTGTCCCGATGCATCATCGCGCCTTCGAACAGGTAGGTGACGGTCGCGAGGCCGATGTGCGGATGCGGGCGCACGTCGTGGTTGTCGCCCGGTCGCGTGGTGACCGGGCCGAAATGGTCGAAGAACACGAACGGCCCGACGGCTTGCCGGGCGGACGCGGGCAACAGGCGGCGAACCGTGAAGCCGCCGCCAAGATCCTTGTCGCGCGCGATGCAGTTGATCGATGACGGGCATGGCGGGCTCCTAGGCTAACGGGGCGAGTTCGGTGGCGATCTCGATCGTGGCCTGTGTCATCAGCTTGTGTACCGGGCACTTGCCCGCGACGTTCAGCAACTCCTGCCGCTGCGCGTCGCTCAGCGCGCCGGTCAATGTGCAGCGTCGTGCGCAAGCGATAGACGCCGGCGCGCTCATCGGCGTCGTCGCGTTCGACGTTCACGCGGATGTCGTCGACGGGAATCTGCTTGCGGTTGGCGTACCAGAGCACCGTGAGCGCCTTGCACGCGCCGAGCGACGCGTCGAACAGGTCGTGCGGCGACGGGCCGGAGTCCTCGCCGCCTTGCGCCTCGGATTCATCGACCGCCACGACATGCTGGCGCACGTGGATGAGGTGCCGCATCTTGCCCGCGCGGTCGCGGGTCACCGAAATCTGCATCGCTTGCTCCCGAAAAGCCGGATAATATTTCGAATTCCGCGCCCGTAGCTCATTTGGATAGAGCACCGGCCTTCTAAGCCGGGGGTAACAGGTTCGAGTCCTGTCGGGCGTACCAAACCCCTTCCGTCGTGGAAACCCATCCCATCCTCCTCGCCACCGCGACGACCGCGCCCTCGCCCGACGCGCTCCAGCAAATTCCGGGCACGCTCGAGCGCGGCGCCTCGGATCTCGAGCAACTGCCGGTGTTCCAGCACCTGTCCCAGTTCATGCCGGCGGCCGACCTTTTCTTCGGCGGGGCGATGCTGGTCCTCATCATTCTCGTGCACGCCGCCGGTGTGCGCACGGTGACCACGCACGTCACGCGCCGGTCGCAGGCGATCATGCAGCGCCCGTCACGCTGGCGCGCGGACCTGCTGATGGGGAGCATCGTCTTCATGCTGCTGGCGTTGCACACCGTCGAGATGCTTCTGTGGACGATGGCGCTCGTCTATTCGAACCTCGTCCCGGACTGGCGATCGGCGGGCTTCTTTGCCGGCAACACGTACACGACCGTCGGTTATGGGACGTTCATCCTTCCCGACGGATGGCGGATGCTGGCGCCGATCATCGCGATGTCGGGTCTGTTCGCGTTCGGCTGGTCCGGCAGCGTGCTGGTGGACTTCGTGCGCCGGATCAACCTGCTGAGGGATGCGGCGGACAACGCTGGCACGGCGAGCACCACCGATGCTGCCTGTCCGGACCCTCACCAACCCCACTGAGTTGCGGGAGCGGCATGCGAGCGCAGACTGGACACCTTAGCGGACGGCGCACAAAGCATCTAGCGGCATTGCTGGTCTGGGCGCTGGCGGGCGGCTTTTCTGCCCCGTCGATACTCGCCGCTGAATTCCGCCAATCCGTGCTGCAGAACGGCATCTACGCCTTCGACTCGGGTGCACTTTGAGGACGTTTGCGCGGACGTTCGCAAGGCTGTCCCGGGGTGGCGACGCGATTTGCAAACGATCCGTTCTGGGGAAGGTATTTTGCGGCCGTATGCCAGGAGAAGAACAAGGGCAAGTGCGTATGCAGCGCCGACGTGGTTTACCCCGTGCTGATCGGGAAGGACAAATCGCCCGCCGTCAACAAAGCCATGAAGAAAATTGCCGACGGCTATGCGTGCACGGCAGGCATGGCCATCACCCAATTGCGGTACGAGGTCACGTTCAACGCGGCGGACATCTTCAGCGTGGTCTTCGATGGCTACGGGCGAGCATACAGGCGGCCAGGGCAGTTGCCACAGTCAGGTATTGCCGATGACTGCGAACGGCGAGACGGGGCAGGTGTACAAGCTGGGTGAAGTGCTGAACAGGCAAGAGGATGCCGCGATAAGGGACGGCATGGTCGATTACGTCGCGACCTATCTCGTCGGCCGGACAAGCGGGGATGAAGTCGGCCGGCTGAAGCAGGAAGCAGAAAGCATCCTCAAGTCGAGGCTATGGACATTGGGGTTCTATCTCAGGGACAGGCAATTGTTCGTCGACCTCAATGAATATATCCTTGGGCTGCGCCGAAGGACCCTCATTCGCCATCCCGATTCCCAGCCGATACATAACCAACGACGAGATACGCGACGCGCTGAGGCTCCGCTAGCACGTCGGAATCGACCCTCCAATCGCACTCTGTCGCGGCTACCTTCTTGCCGCACGCATTTTCGCCACCATCGCCGGCGTGACGTTCGGCGCGCGCGCTGTTGCCCCAGCTCGTCCGGATGTAGTTGGCGATGTCGGCGATCTGCTCGTCGGTCAGCTGGCCGGCGAAGCTCGGCATCGGGATGTAGCCGCCGCGCGCCGGGATGCCGCCGATCGACGACCTTGAGGATGTTCGCCGGGTCCGGCGCGACGACGACGCCGTTGCCCGCGAGCGGCGGAAACACGCCCGGGCATGCCGCGGCCCGACGCCTGGTGGCAGCCGCCGCAGTGGTCCATGTAGAGCGTCGGCGCCTGCCGCGCGCGTCGGGTCGGGCGTCTTGCGTCCGGTGCGCAGCGCGCGAGTCCGGCGGAATCGACTTCAGGTATTCGGCCATCGCCTGCAGGTCGGCGTCGGTCAGGTAGCGCAGGCTGTTCTGCACGACCTCGGCCATCGGACCCAGCGTCGTCGTCTTGCCCTTGTACGACGCCGGTCTTGAGGTAGGTCGCGATCTCGTCGACCGTCCACGCGCCGAGGCCGGTGGCGATGTCGGACGTGAGGTCGAGCGCGAACCAGCCGTCGATGACGGCGCCGTTGAAGTCCTTGCTCTTCTCGATGCCGCCCATGCAGGTTGCGCGGCGAATGGCAGTCGCTGCAATGGCCGAGGCCCTCGACCAGGTAGGCGCCGCGATTCCACGACGCGCGATCTGCGCCGGATCCGGCTTGTACGCGCCCTCGTTGAAGTAGAGTTCGCGCCACGCGCGCCATCGACCAGCGCTGGTCGAACGGGAAGTACAGGTGATTGATCGTCACCGCGATTGCGCACCGGCTTGACCGTGCGCAGGATACGCGAAGATCGCGTCGATGTCCTCGCGCGTCACCCGGGTGTAGAAGTCGTACGGCATCGTCGGGTACATGTCCTGGCCGCGCTTGTTCACGCCGTCGTGCAGCGCGCGATAGAAATCGTCGGCCGACCAGCGCCCGATGCCGGTCTCGGGATCGGGCGTGATGTTCGGCGCACAGCATGTAGCCGAACGGCGTGTCGAGGCGCAGTCCGCCGGCGTACGGCGCGCCGCCCTTCGCGGTGTGGCACGAGATGCAATCGCCGGCGCGCGCCAGGTACTCGCCGCGCTGCACCTGCGTCTGTTGCGCCGCCGCCGGCGCTGCGGGGACCAGCGCGGCGATCGCGAGGGCGGCCAGCGCAACCAACCCGCACCATGCGCACGGCAATGTCTTGTCGAACATGGCGGCTTCTCCTGGCAATCCGCTGGCTGCGGTCGGGGAAGTTTACAACCGGAGCCGGCCAGCCGCGGGCGAGGCTCCCCTCGAAGGCGGGTCGCGGACATCTTCGCGCCGCGCTGTTACGCTATCGGTTCAGGCAGCATCGCTCAACCTCGATTTCCCCACCCAGTCCGCATGAGTCCCGACCGCAACGACAACGCAAACCCCGCGCCGCCCACGAACACGCAGATGCCGGGCACTCCCGACGACATGCGCGACGCGATCCTCGCGAAGCTCACCTACATGGTGGGCAAGGATCCCGGCGGAGCGCTCGACCACGACTGGTTCATGGCGACCGCCCTTGCGGTGCGCGACCGCATCGTCGATCGCTGGCTCGAATCGGCGCACGAGAAGGGCCGCAACGGGGGCAAGCGCGTTTACTACTTCTCGCTCGAATTCCTCATCGGCCGACTGCTGAACGACGCGATGTCGAACTTGGGGCTCTCGGCGACGGTGCGCGGCGCGCTCGACCTCTTAGGCGTCGATCTCGACCGATTGTGCAAGCTCGAGCCCGATGCGGCGCTGGGCAACGGCGGCCTGGGCCGCCTCGCCGCGTGCTTCATGGAAAGCATGGCGTCGCTGGAAATCCCGGCATACGGCTACGGCATCCGGTACGACCACGGCATTTTCAGGCAGGTCGTGATGGACGGGTGGCAGCACGAATTGCCGGAAGACTGGCTGTCGTTCGGCAATCCGTGGGAATTCGAGCGGCCCGACGTCGTCTACCGCGTGGACTTCGGCGGCACCGTGGAGGAGTTCGTCCACCGCGACGGAACGCCCGGCCATGTCTGGCATCCGGAGGAATCCGTGTCCGCCGTGGCGTTCGACACGCCGATCACCGGTTGGCGCGGCCGGCGCGTGAATACGCTTCGACTGTGGTCCGCGCGCGCCGCCGATCCGATTTCGCTCGAGGACTTCAACCGCGGTGACCACGTCGGCGCACTGGCCGATCGCGTGCGGCTCGAGGCGATTTCCCGCGTCCTCTATCCCAGCGACGAGACACCCGCCGGCCAAACCCTCCGTCTGCGCCAGGAATTCTTCTTCGCGTCCGCGTCGCTGCAGGATCTCATCCGCCGGCACAAGGAGTTGCACGGCGAGTTGGCGTCGCTGGCCGACCATGCCGCGATCCAGCTCAACGACACGCACCCAGCCATCGCCGTGCCCGAACTTATGCGGCTCCTGGTCGACTTGCACGGCGTTCCATGGGATGTTGCGTGGAAGGTCACGACGTCGCTCTTCAATTACACCAACCATACGCTGCTGCCGGAGGCGCTGGAGACCTGGGCGGTGCCGTTGCTCGAGCGAATGCTGCCGCGGCACATGCAGATCATCCACGAGATCAACGCGCGTCACCTGGCCGCGCGGCGCGCGGGAGGCCGCGATGACAGCGGATTCCTGAACGCCGTCTCGCTTGTCGCCGGCGACAATGGCGGCCACGTGCGGATGGGGCATTTGGCTTTCCTGGGGTCGCACCGCGTCAACGGCGTGTCGGCGCTGCATACCGAGCTCATGCGCCGCACCGTGTTCCACGACCTGCACAGTGTCTATCCCGACCGCATCGTCAACAAGACCAACGGCATCACGTTCCGGCGCTGGCTGCAGCAGGCCAACCCCGGGCTCACGCAGCTCATCGTCGAAGCAATCGGGCCGCGCGTGCTGGACGACGCGAATGCCCTCGCTGAACTCGCGCCGCTGGCGCAGGACGCGGCGCTGCGCGAGCGCTTCGCGGCCGTGCGCCGCGCGAACAAGGTGGCGCTCTCCCGGCTGGTGGCCGAGCGGCTCGACGTGAGCCTCGATCCGGACGCGCTGTTCGACGTGCACGTCAAGCGCATCCACGAATACAAGCGGCAATTGCTCAACATCGTGGAGACGGTGGCGCTGCACGAGGCGATCCGCGCGGATCCCGCGCGCGACTGGGTGCCGCGCGTCAAGATCTTCGCGGGCAAGGCGGCGGCCGGCTACCACCAGGCGAAGCTCATCATCAAGCTCGTCAACGACGTTGCGAAGGTGATCAACGGCGATCCCGGCGTGCGCGGACTGATCAAAGTGATCTTCCTGCCCAATTACAACGTGAGCCTGGCCGAGGCGATCATCCCGGCCGCGGACCTCTCGCAGCAGATCTCGACCGCGGGCATGGAGGCCTCGGGCACGGGCAACATGAAGCTGGCGTTGAATGGCGCATTGACGATCGGCACGCTTGACGGCGCCAACATCGAAATCCTCGAACGCGTGGATACCGCGAATTTCTTCCTGTTCGGCCTTACCGCCGCGGAAGTGGACGCGCGGCGCCGCGAAGGCGCGGGAACCGCTGCCGCGATCGCCGCGTCGCCGGCACTCTCCCGTGCGTTGGGGGCCATCCGCTCGGGCGTCTACTCGCCGGACGATCCCAACCGTTTCCGCGACATGGTGGACGGCATCCTCCATCACGACTATTTCATGGTGACCGCCGACTTCGACGCCTACCGGTTGGCGCAGTTGCGCGTCGACGAGCGATGGCGCGATTCCGAAGCGTGGTGGACTTCCGCCGTCCTCAACACGTCGCGCGTCGGCTGGTTTTCCGCCGACCGCGCAATCCGCGAATACGCCGCCGAAATCTGGAACGTCGGACCGGGCAGCCGATGAAGTCGCCCCGGCCAACATCCGCGAACGCGATCGAGGCCATCGTCAAGGGTCGGCACGGCGATCCCTACTCCGTGCTGGGTCTGCACGAAGAAGGCGGCAAATGGCTGCTCCGCGCGTTCGTCCCCGGCGCCGAACACGTGGTTGCCACGACGCGCGGCGGTGAGCCGCTGGCGCACCTTGGCCGCCGCGACGCGGCAGGATTCTTCGAAGGCGAGCTGCCGCACCGCACCGCCTACCTGTTGCAGGCGTCGAACGCGGACGCCGCATGGTCGATCGACGACCCGTACGCCTACGGTCCGGTGCTCGGGGCCATGGACGACTGGCTGCTCGGACAAGGGTCGGACACGCGCCTCTACGACCACGTCGGCGCGCACGCGATCCGGCATGAAGGCGTGGCCGGCGTGCATTTCGCCGTCTGGGCGCCGCATGCGGTGCGCGTGTCGATCGTCGGCGACTTCAATGCGTGGGACGGACGCCGACACGTGATGCGCAAGCGCATCGACACCGGCGTCTGGGAAATGTTCTTTCCGGGGCTGGCCGAGGGCGCGCTGTACAAATACGAGATCATCGGCGCGGGCGGAAAGCTGCTGGCGCTCAAGGCGGATCCCGTAGGATTCGGCGCGGAGTTGCGGCCGTCGACGGCGTCCGTCGTGCGCGATACGTCGGGATTCACGTGGACCGATGGGGTGTGGCTCGAGGCCCGCGCGCGACAGGACCCGCGGCGCGTGCCGCTGTCGATCCTCGAAGTGCACCTGGCGTCGTGGCGCCGCGGCGAAGGCGGGCGCTGGCTCACCTACGACGAACTGGCGGATCAACTGATTCCCTATGCAGTCGGCCTTCGCTTCACGCATCTCGAATTGACGCCAGTGAGCGAATATCCATACGACCCGTCTTGGGGCTACCAGCCTATTGGTCTCTTCGCGCCGACGTCCCGCTTCGGCGAGCCGGCCGGTTTCGCGCGCTTCGTCGACCGCTGCCACCGCGCGGGCCTCGGCGTGATCCTCGACTGGGTTCCGGCGCATTTTCCCACCGATGCGCACGGTCTCGCCCTGTTCGACGGCGCGGCGCTCTACGAGCATGCGGATCCTCGCGCGGGAAGGCACCCGGACTGGGATACGGCGATCTTCGACTTCGGGCGCCAGGAGGTCAGCAATTACCTCATCGCGAACGCGCTGTTCTGGCTTGAGCGCTACCATGTCGACGGGCTGCGCGTCGATGCCGTCGCGTCGATGCTGTACCTCGACTATTCGCGCAAGGAAGGGCAGTGGCTGCCCAACCGGCACGGCGGCAACGAGAATCTCGAGGCGGTCGCTTTCCTGCGCAAGCTGAACGAAGCCGTCTATGCGCAACACCCGGGTGTCGTGACGATCGCCGAGGAGTCGACGTCGTGGCCGCAGGTTTCCGCGCCGACTTATGCGGGCGGCCTGGGCTTCGGCTTCAAGTGGAACATGGGATGGATGCACGACACGCTGTCCTACCTGCGGCAGCCGCCGGTCCATCGCCGGGGGCACCACAACAGCATGACGTTCGGTCTCACGTATGCGTTCGCCGAGAATTTCGTGCTCCCGCTGTCGCACGACGAGGTTGTGCATGGCAAAGGGTCGCTGTTGAGTCGGATGCCCGGCGACGCATGGCAGCAGTTCGCGACGCTGCGGGCGTACTATGGCTTCCTGTGGGCGTATCCCGGCAAGAAGCTCATCTTCATGGGCCAGGAGTTCGCGCAACGCCGCGAATGGAATTTCGAGGCGGGACTCGACTGGGACCTGCTGGATTCGCCCGCGCATCGTGGAGTCCAGTCGGTGGTGCATGACTGCAACGACGCGTATCGCAAGCATCCGGCGCTGCACGACCAGGACTGCATCGCCGCGGGCTTTCGGTGGATCGTCGTCGACGACGCGGCGCACTCGGTCTTCGCATGGCTGCGCACGGCTGGCGATGGCGCACCGCCGGTCGCCGTCGTCACCAACTTCACGGAGGTCCCGCACGCGGGCTACGTGATCGGCCTTCCCCTCGCCGGACGCTGGCGGGAGATACTCAATACCGACTCCGCGCTCTACGGCGGGTCGAACCAGGGAAACATGGGCGGCATCACCGCGCGCGCCAACCCCAGTCATGGTTACCCGTGCTCGGCGGAAGTCGTGGTGCCGCCGCTGGCCACGGTCTGGTTCGTCCACGAAGGCGGCCAGGAGTCCTAGGAGGCGCGCATGGACACGGGCAACGAAAAGGTGACGTATTCGACGCCGCTCGCGCGCTCGTCGATGGCGTACGTTCTTGCCGGCGGCCGCGGCAGCCGGCTGCACGAACTCACCAGCGCGCGCGCGAAGCCGGCCGTGTATTTCGGGGGCAAGGCGCGCATCGTCGACTTCGCGCTGTCGAATGCGATCAATTCCGGCATCCGGCGCATCGCCGTGGCCACGCAGTACAAGGCGCACAGCCTGATCCGGCACCTGCAGCGCGGCTGGAACTTCCTGCAGCCGATGCGCAACGAGAGCTTCGATATCCTGCCGGCCAGCCAGCGGGTCGTCGAGAACATGTGGTACGCGGGGACCGCGGACGCCGTCTACCAGAACATCGACATCATCGACAGCTACGAGCCGGAGTACATCGTCGTGCTGGCGGGCGATCACGTCTACAAGATGGACTACGAGCGGATGCTGATCCAGCACGTCAACGAGGGCGCGGACGTCACGATCGCGTGCATCGAAGTGCCGGTCGCCGGCGCGTCGGGCTTAGGCATCATGCACATCGACGAGGCCGATCGCGTTCGCGCCTTCCTCGAAAAGCCCGAGCATCCTCCGGAAATGCCCAATCGTCCGGGCGTCGCGCTGGCGAGCATGGGCATCTACGTGTTCCGGCGCGATTTCCTGAACGACCAGTTGCGGCGCGACGCGGCCGACCCGCACTCCAGCCACGACTTCGGCAAGGACCTCATTCCGTACATCGTCGAGCACGGCGTCGCGGTGGCCCACCACTTCGTGCAATCGTGCGTCCGGTCGCATTCGGAGACGGAATCCTACTGGCGCGACGTCGGCACGCTCGATGCCTATTTCGACGCCAACATCGATTTGACCGACGTCGTGCCGGACCTCGACGTCTACGATCGCGACTGGCCGATCTGGACGTACGCCAAGATCACGCCGCCGGCGAAATTCGTCCACGACATCGACGGCCGGCGCGGCATGGCCATTTCATCGCTGGTCTCCGGCGGCTGCATCGTGTCCGGATCGACGCTGCGCAATTCGCTGCTGTGCGACAACGTCCACGTGCATTCCTACGGCGACATCGACCACGCGATCGTACTGCCCGGCGTCGACATGGGCCGCGGCGTGCGGCTGCGCAACGTCATCATCGACAGCAACGTGCGCATCCCGGCAGGGTTGATCGTGGGCGAGGAACCCGAGGCCGACGCCGCGCGTTTCCGCCGCACCGAGCGGGGCGTGTGCCTGATCACGCAGCCGATGATCGACCGCATGCCGCAATGAGGGGCGGCGCGAACCTGCGCGTTCTTTCGGTCGCGTCCGAAGTCTTTCCGCTGGTCAAGACGGGCGGACTGGCCGACGTCGCCGGCGCGCTGCCGCCCTCGCTTGCGCGCGAAGGCGTCGCGATGCGTACGCTGGTGCCGGGCTATCCTGCCGTCGTCGACGCGCTGCGCGACGCGGAGGCCGTGCATTCGTTTGCCGCCATGCACGGCGCGCCGGCGCGGCTTCTCGCCGCGAACGTCGCGGGCCTCGACCTCTTCGTCCTCGACGCACCGCATCTCTATGCGCGGCCGGGCAGCCCGTACGTCGGCGCCGACGGGCGCGAATGGCCCGACAACGCGCTGCGCTTCGCCGCGCTTGGCGCTGCCGCTGCCGCCATCGGGCGCGGCGGCGTGGCGAACTTCGTGCCCGATGTCGTGCACGCGCACGATTGGCAGGCCGGATTGGCTCCCGCATACCTGCATTACGGCGGCGCGCCGCGCCCGCGCACCGTAATGACCGTGCACAACCTGGCCTTCCAGGGCCAATATCCGGCGTCGCTGCTCGCCACACTCGGGTTGCCGCCGCACGCGTTCGCGATCGACGGTGTCGAGTATTACGGCACCATCGGCTTTCTCAAGGCAGGGCTGGCACTCGCCGATCGCATCACGACCGTGTCGCCCAACTACGCGGCGGAAATCCGCACGCCGGAGTTCGGAATGGGTCTGGACGGCCTGCTGCGGCACCGGTCCGCGGCGTTGATCGGCATCCTCAACGGCATCGACACCGACCGCTGGAATCCCGCGACCGACTTGCACCTGCCGGCGACCTTCGACGCGAAGCGCCTCGCGCGGCGCGCCGACAACAAGGCGGCGCTGCAGGCGCGCCTGGGGCTCGCGACCGACGCCACTGCGCCGCTTTTCGGCGTCGTCGGCCGCCTGACGTGGCAGAAGGGGATGGACGTGCTTCTGGATGCGCTGCCGGGCCTCCTCGATCTACGCGCGCAGTTCGTGCTGGTGGGTTCCGGCGACGGGCCGATCGAGGCAGGCTTTGCCGCCGCCGCCCGGCGCGATCCACGGCGCGTGGCCGTTCACATTGGCTACGACGAGGCCCTTGCGCACGTCGTGCAGGGCGGCGCCGACGCGCTCGTCGTGCCGTCGCGCTTCGAGCCTTGTGGCCTCACGCAACAGTGCGCGTTGCGCTACGGCGCCATTCCGGTGGTCGCGCGCGTGGGCGGCTTGAGCGACACGGTGGTCGACGCCACCGAGATGGCGCTCGCGGCCGGTTCGGGCACCGGCATCGTGTTCGCGCCCGTCACGCGCGACGCGCTGGCGTTGGCGCTCGACCGCACGGTGCGCCTGTGGCATCAGCGGGCCACGTGGCACCGGATGCAACAGCACGCGATGGCCGTGGATGTCGGCTGGGGCCGGCCCGCCAAGCACTACGCGAAGATGTATCGCGACCTCGTCGCGGGCCATCCGCGCTAGGACGAGCGACGATGCGCCGCGTCGATTCCGGGCGCCCCGAGCCTCTCGGTGTGACGATGGTTCGGGGCGGCGTCAACGTCGCCGTGTTTTCCGCCCACGCGTCGGCGATCGAATTGTGTCTGTTCGATGCGCCGGGGCAGAGCGAACTGGAGCGCGTCGCGCTGCCCGAGCGCACCGGCGACGTCTTCCACGGGTTCGTCGCGGGCATCGACGCAGGTTGCCGCTACGGGCTGCGCGCGCACGGGGTGTACGACCCGCGAAACGGCCACCGTTTCAATCCGGCGAAGCTCCTCGTCGATCCGTATGCGCGGGCGCTCGACCGCGCGTTCGCGCTGCATCCATGTCTATTCGGACAACCACCGGATGGCACCGCGCGCGACGACCGCGACAGCGCGCCGTTCGTGCCGAAAGCGATCGTGCAACCGGACGCCGTCGCCGCAGCCGTGAGCCGCCCGGGTACGCCGTGGACGCGCACGTTCGTGTACGAACTGCATGTGCGGGGGTTCACCAAGCTGCATACCGGAATTCCGGCGCCACTGCGCGGGACCTGCGCGGGCCTGGCTCATCCGGCCGCGCTCGCGCACCTCGTCGGGCTGGGTGTCACGACCGTCGAGCTGATGCCCGTTGCCGCCGCGATCGACGACTGGCATTTGGGGCCGCTCGGCCTCACCAACTACTGGGGCTACAACCCGGTTGCGCTGATGGTTCCCGACCTGCGGCTGGCGCCGGGCGGCATTGCCGAACTCGCGCATTGCGTGTCGGCGTTCCACGCTGCGGGCATCGAGGTGCTGCTCGACGTCGTGCTCAATCACACCGGCGAAGGCGACGCACGCGGCCCCACGCTCAGTTTGCGGGGGCTCGACAACGCGACGTACTACCGCCTGGACGAGGCCGGACGCTATGTCGACGACGATACCCGTTGCGGCAACGCGCTCGCCCTCGACCGTGGACCGGTAATGCGCCTGGCACTCGACGCGCTCCGCTACTACGCCGTGACGACGAGCGTCGACGGCTTCCGCTTCGATCTTGCCACCACGCTCGGTCGAACTGGGCGCGGCTTCGATCCTGCCGCGCCGATGCTCGCCGCGATCGCACAGGATCCCGTGCTGCGCGAGTTGAAGCTTGTCGCCGAGCCATGGGATGTCGGCGACGGCGGCTATCGCCTGGGCGCCTTCGGGCCCGGCTTTCGCGAATGGAACGACCGCTACCGCGACGCCGTGCGCCGATTCTGGCGTGGCGACGCGCGCATGACCGGTGAACTGGCGACGCGCATCGCAGGCTCGGCGGATGTCTTCGGCGCGCGCAGGCGGCCGCCCTCCTGCTCGGTCAACTTCGTCGCCGCGCACGATGGCTTCACGCTGCGTGACCTGGTCTCGTTCGAGCGCAAGCACAACGAAGCCAATGGCGAGGGCAACCGCGACGGCACCGACGCCAATTTTTCGTGGCACCACGGCATCGAGGGCCCGGCCGCCGACCCGGCGATCGAGGAGAAGCGCCGTCGTGATGTACGCAGCCTGCTCGCCACGCTTTTCGTTTCGCGAGGGACGCCGATGCTCGCAATGGGCGACGAATCGGGCCGCACGCAGAATGGCAACAACAACGCCTACTCGCAGGACAACGCCACGTCATGGCTCGACTGGGCGGCGATGGACGGGGAGCTTTGCGCATTCGTCGCCTCGCTGACGGCGCTGCGCCATGACCACGGCGCGCTTGGCGACGACCGCTGGCTGCGCGGCGAGCCGGGCGATGCGACCGGCATGCCCGACGTGCAATGGCGGCACCCGGATGGCAGCGCAATGACCGAAGAGGACTGGGCGCATCCCGAAGGCCGCGTGATCGTCGTCGTGCTGTATGCGCCCGCGACCGCCACCGCCGCGGCGGATCATATCGCGATCGCGCTCAACGCCGGCAACCGCGCTGTCGCCATCCGCTGGCCCGACACGCGCGACGGCTTTCGCTGGCGCAGAGCCATCGACACGGCGCTGCCGTCCGGTGTACCGAGTGGCGCCGATGAAAACGACGACCTGATCGCGGCACGGTCGGTGGTGGTTCTGGTCGAGGAAGCCCAAGCGGAAAAGAAGGAACCCGGCGCCGGCATCGAACCGGACGTGCTCGATCGCCTGGCAATCGCCGCGGGCATTGCGCCGGAATGGATCGATGTGGGGGGACAAGCGCACGTCGTCGGCGACGACACGCGCCGTGCGTTGCTGACGGCAATGGGACTCGGCGCGGCGACAACGGGGCAGGCACGAGCGAGACTCGCCGAACTCGCCGCGCGGCGCGAGCGGCGCGTGCTGCCGCGAACGCTCGTCGTCGCGGAGGGTGACGTGCTCCGCATCGCGATCGCCGTCGGCGACTCGCAGTGGCCACGCCGTGGCTTGCTGCATGTTCGCCGCGAAGACGGTGAGGTGCGAGTAGTGCCATTCAGCGTCGACGATCTGCCCGGCGACTCGGTCGTTGCGGCCGATGGCGGAAGCATATTCCGGCGCTTCGTTGCGTTGCCGCCACTGGCGCCGGGAAGCTATGCCGTCGCCATCGAGGACAGGCCCGAGTCGGCGTGCCGCCTCATCGTCGCGCCGCGCACCTGCTACTTGCCGCCGGTCCTGCGCAGCGGCGGCCGCCGCTTCGGCCTTGCCGCGCACCTTTATGCGCTTCGCCGGCTAGGCGACCAGGGCATCGGCGATTTCACGACATTGCGCGAGACGGGTGCCGCCACCGCGCGGGCGGGCGGTTCCGTCGTCGCGCTCAATCCTCTGCACGCGTTGTTCAGCGCGGATCGCGAGCGCGCGAGCCCCTATCAACCGTCCGACCGACGGTTTCTCGACCCGATCTACATCGACCTCGAGCGCGTGCCCGACCTCGCGGCGTCGCCGCAGGCGCGACGGATGCTCGACCAGCAATCAGGAACCATCGCGCGCCTTTCGGCACAACCCAACATCGATTATGCCGGCGTGTGGCAGGTGAAGCGCGCGGTGCTCGCCGAATGTTTCCGGGCGTTCGAAGCGCGGGAACGCGACGACGCACTCGTCGCGGCTTTCGACCGTTTCGCGAGCGCCGGTGGTCCGACGCTGATGCGTTTCGCGACGTTCGAGGCGATTGCCGCGGTCCATTCGACCTCCGCATGGCCGGAATGGCCGCGGGCGTTGCGGCAGCCGGAAGGGGCGGCCGTGGCGGAGTTCGCGCGCTCTCACGCGGGCGACGTGCGCTTCGCGCTCTATCTGCAATGGCTGGCCGATGCGCAATTGGGCGACGCGGCGGCCGCATCGCGAGCCGACGGTCTCGCGCTTGGCTTCTGTCGCGATCTCGCGATCGGTGCGGCGCGCGATGGCGCGGAAAGCTGGTCGGCACAGGCCGCGCTCGCGCCCGGGGTTTCGATCGGCGCACCGCCGGATCCTTTCGCGGCGGACGGGCAGAACTGGAGCCTGCCGCCGCCGATTCCGCAGGCGCAGTACGACGACGGCTACGAGGGCTTTCGCGCGCTCATCCGCGCGAACATGCGGCACGCCGGTTTGCTGCGGATCGATCACGTGATGGGCCTGGCGCGTCTTTTCTGGATTCCCGACGGCGCGGCGGGGGCGGACGGTGCGTATGTTCGCTATCCGCTCGAGGATCTGCTCGGCGTGCTCGCATTGGAGAGTGTGCGCGCGCGCTGCGCCATCATCGGCGAAGACCTGGGCACGGTGCCCGAAGGTTTGCGCGAGCGGCTCGCCCAATCGGACGTGCTGTCGTACCAGCCGCTGTGGTTCCAGAGGGACGACACGCAATTCCATGCGCCATCCCGCTATGCGGCCAAGGCGGTCGCATGTGTTTCGACACACGACCTGCCGACATTCGCGGGGTGGTGGAACGGCGCGGACATCGGCGAACGGCACGCACTGCGTCTTCTCGACGACACCGCCGCACGCCGCGCGCGAGACGACAGACAGGCGGAAAAGGACGCCCTCGCGGCCGCGGCGCGCGCGGAGGGGCTCGAGGCATTGACGCCGGCCAATCCCGACCGCGCGCACGATGCCGGCGTGACGCGCGATGTTCACCGGTTTATCGGTGCCGCGCCCGCGATGCTGGTATTGCTGCAGGCGGACGATCTCGCCGCGGAAACGGTGGCGCAGAACCTGCCGGGCACTGACCGCGAGCGCCCGAACTGGCGCCGGAAGATCGGCGTCCCCGCCGCGGAACTCTGGCATACCGAGAGCGGAGCGGCGGCCAGCGAGGACTTTGCGGATTCGCGCGGCCGCGCCGACACCGACGACGAGACTAAGGCTCGCTAGCTCGGCGCGCACATCACGACGAGGTTCGGCCCGTCGCCCTCGGCCAGCCAGCCCTTGTCCACCATCGTCTGCCGCACCGTCTTGTCGGTCATGTAACGGTGATTGGCGTCCGGCCGGTTGCTGAACGCACGGTAGATTTCGATGGTGCCAGCCGGACACACCCCCAGCACCGGCAGGAACATCTGCATGAACGCTGGATCCTCATTCACGAAGCTCGGATTCTTCTGCCCGGTGGCGTCGCACTCGGCCGTGCCGCGCCCGAAGAAGTGCGAGTCGCCGAGTGCGGGCGGGATGTAGAAGCGGCACACAGGTGAGGTGCCGGTTTGCGGTGCAGTGTAGGTCTTGAAGGAAATGCCGGTGCGCGCCCAGCCCTTGTGCACGCCGGTGTCGAGGTCGCTGATCTCCTGCGCCCCGTAGGTGATGAAGTAGTGGTCGAGGCCCATGTTGTAGAACTCGACCACTATGGCGAACACAGGAACCAGCCCTGGCACAACCGACGCCGACGCACCGGCAAGATTGGTCGCAACATTCGGGATCGGCGTGCCGTCGAACCTCAAAGCCGTCACGCCGTCGTTCGGGAGCGTCGTGTAGGGCATGTAACTTATGCCCCCGAAGCTGACGGCGCCGCCGGGCATTTGCAGAAAGCCGTTCGGCATGACGTAGTCCGGTGAGACGATCCCCAGCGCGGCGAATCCCTCCGTCGCGACGAGAATGTTACGACCCGAGGTTTTGCACGTCGGAAGATTCGTGGCAAAGGTAAACGTGCGTTGGGGACCCGGACCCGTGCTCACCAATGTCAAACCGGCCCAGCGATTCTCGCCGGCGTCGCAATCATTCTGGCCTTTGTCGTGAATCACGACGAACTGAACGGTTCCGTCTGCGCTCGAAAAGATCTGCTGGATCGAGAAAGTCTCGGGTAGCGCCGCCGCCGTCGTGGCCACGACAGAGAGCACGAATGCAACGCATCCCAAACAAGAGTACTTCACAGTCGCTCCTGGGGATAGTGACGGCGGCGATTCTAGTGTGGGCGGGCGGCGCGCGTCTACGCCATTCAGGAGTCGGACGGTTCTGTTCGCGCCAGCGCCCGGATCAATTCGCCGAGCGACCAGGCCTGGAACGGGCAGCCGCGCGGCGTGTGCGGCGGGTCGCCGTCGGCGATCTCGCTGACGTGGCCGAGACCCGCGACGTCCAGGTGCGCGAGCAGCGGCGCCAGGAAGCGTTGGCGTCGCTTCTGCGCGACGCGCGGCATCGTCGCCGTTGACATTGAGCCACGCGTCGACGAACGCGCCGATGAGCCACGGCCACACGGTACCCTGGTGGTAGGCGCCGTCGCGCTGCGCGACTGCCGCCTTCGCAGCGCGGCGGTATGAGGGTCGCTGCGCGCCAGCGTGCGCAGTCCCATAGGCGTGAGCAGCTCGCGCTCGACAGCCGCGACGACGGCGCGCGCGCGTTCACCGCCGACCAGACAGTACGGCAATCCGCCGACGGCAAAGATCTGGTTCGGCCGCACGCGGGCGTCCGCCGCCTGCCACATGATCGACATCGACGACGTCGTATAGGCACTCGCGGCGGCGTTCCAGAACCGGGCGCCGAACGTCGCTTGCGCGCGGTCCGCGAGCGCGCCAGCGAGGTCCGCCGCGACAGCGCAGCGCGTTGATCCACAGCGCCTGAATTTCCACCGGCTTGCCGATCCGCGGCGTGATCACGCGGCCGTCGACGTTCGCGTCCATCCACGTGAGCTGCACGCCGGGCACGCCGCAGGCGAGGAGGCCGTCGTCGTCCATCCGGATGCCGAAGCGCGTTCCGGCCGCGTAGCCGTCGAGGATCGCGTCGACGGCGCCAGTCAGCCGCGCGCGGACGGCTCGGCGGCGTCGGCCGCCGCCAGAAATTCGTGTACTGCGATGACGAACCACAGCGATGCATCGACAGCGTTGAACTCGGGCTCGGTTCCATGGTCGGGAAAGCGGTTCGGCAGCATGCCTTCCGACACGGTGTCGGCCCAGGCGAGCAGGATCGATGCGGCAATGTCGTAGCTTCGCGCGCCGATGACCAGCCCGCGCATCGCGATGAAGGTGTCGCGGCCCCAGTCGGTGAACCACGGGAAGCCGGCGATGATGGTGTGGCCGCGGCCACGCCGCACGATGTAGGACTCGGCAGCGCGGTCGAGCGGTGTCAGCGGCTTGCGCCGTGCCGCCTCGTCGCGCGCGCACTCGCGCCGCGAGCGCCTCCGCGTCGATCGGCCAGGCCGTCGCCGGCGCGCAGCACGAGGACGGCCTCGCGCCGCGATCAGGTCGAAGGTGAAGGTGCCGGGCGAGGCCAGGTCCTCGATGTGGTCGAGTCCGCGCGCCGCTTCCTCGCGTGTAGAGAAAGTTGCGATACCAGGCGGGCTCGTGCTCGTAGGCGCCGTTGCTGAGCGCGGCGATCGCGGGCAGGTCCGCGATAGGGTCGCCACGTCACGTTGCCCCCCGCGACTTGCGCCGCGAAACAAGAATGCGGCGTTCTCGCGCATCAGCGCGTGATAGTCGCGACCTGACAAGCAGCGGCCGCACGTGCAGCCGTATGCCCGGCATGGTGCCTGCGCGAGAAACCAGCACAGCAGGACAGCTGCCGTCGTCGCGGTCGACGATGCATTCGTGCACGACGTCGATGCCGCCGGGCCACGAAAGGTCCAGCGCGGCCACGGCTCGTGCGTGAATCGCGACGAGACGCGTCGATGCCGCGCGGATGATAGACGTCCGGCGCGTAGTGCTGCGTGCTGAGCGGGAAGTTGCCGTGCGGCGTATCGACCCACGCCTCGATGCCGTTGACGAGCACGACGCGGTCGGAGGGCGGCTGCCGTGGCGTGAGCAGCAGCGCGTGATAGCGCCGCGTGCGGAAGCCGCCGACGGTGCCCGACGCGAAGCCGCCCATGCGTCGCTTTCAAGCCACTCTGCCTCGCAGCGACGCGGCATCACGAGGCACTCACCCGTCACGTGCGACGCGCCAAGGCTGTCTTCACGCGTGAGCCCGGCCGGCTGTCCCCTGCAGTGCGTATTCGCCGTACTGCTGGATCAGCTTCGCGACCACGCCGGTCCAGCCGGTCTGGTGACTGGCGCCAAGGCCATACCCGGTGTCGCCGTGGAAGTATTCGTGGAACAGAATGAGGTCGCGCCAGTGCGGGTCGTCTGGAACTTGTCGCGGTTGCCGTTCACGGGGCGCTTGCCGTTCTCGTCCTTGAGGAAGAGGCTGATGAGGCGCTACGACAGATTCGGTCGTCACGTCCCACAGCGTGGCCTCGTGGCCGGAACCGCGCGGGCAGTTCGACCTTGAACTCGTCGCCGAGAAAGTAGTGGTGCTTCTGCAGCGCTTCGATGAGCAGGAAGTTGAGCGGGAACCAGATCGGACCGCGCCAGTTCGAATTGCCGCCGAACAGGCCGCGACGTCGATTCGGCCGGCTCGTAGTCGAGCGTCGAATTGCTGGCCGTCCAAGTTCAGGATGAACGGATTGGCCGCGTGCCGCTTGGACACCGAGCGCACGCCGAACGGACTGAGCAGTCCTTCCTCGTCGAGCACGCTTGGTCGAGCATGCGCCGCAGCTTGTGCGAATCGACGAGCGCCAGGCGGACGCGGTCGTGACGCCGTGGTGCGTCATGTCGGCGAGGCCTTCGCAGCAGGTCCGGCCGGTACTTCGCGAACCAGTTGAGCCGCGTCGTCGAAATCGCGGAACGCGGCCACGCCGCGCTGCTCGCCGATGCCGATGGCGAAGATCGGGATCAACCCGGCGATCGACTGCACGTTGATGCGGAATGCAGCGGCCGTCGGGAAACTTGAGCGCATCGTAGTAGTAGCCCGTCGGCTTCCTCCCACAGCCCGCCGTCCGTCCCATGCTGTTCACGGCGGCGCCGATGTACACGAAGTGCTCGAAGAACTTGGTGGCGATGTCCTCGTAGACGTCGTCCTCCTTGGCGAGCTCGAGCGCGATCCCCAGCAGGTTGAGGCAATACATCGCCATCCAGCTCGTGCCGTCGGCCTGCTCGAGGTTGCCGCCCGTAGGCAAGCCCGGATGTCCGGTCGAACACGCTGATGTTGTCCAGCCCCAGGAAGCCACCCTCGAAGATGTTGTTGCCTTCGGCGTCCTTGCGGTTGACCCACCACGTGAAATTGAGCAGCAGTTTCTGAAAGACCCTCTCCAGGAAAGCGCGGTCGCGCCGGCCGTACATCTTGTGCTCGATCTGGTAGACGCGGATCGCGGCCCACGCGTGCACCGGCGGGTTCACGTCGCTGAACGCCCACTCGTAGGCCGGGATTTGCCCGTTCGGGTGCATGTACCACTCGCGCATCAGCAGGAGCAGCTGATCCTTCGCGAAGTCGGGATCGATCATCGCGAGCGGCACGCAATGGAACGCCATGTCCCACGCGGCAAACCACGGGTATTCCCACTTGTCCGGCATCGACAGCACGTCGCCGGCGGCAAAGTGGCGCCACGTATGGTTGCGGCCATGCTTGCGCTCCTCGGGAGGCTTGAAGCCCGCCTTGTCGCCGTCGAGCCAGCGGTTCACCATGTAGCGGTAGTACTGCTTGCTCCACAGCATGCCCGCGAACGCCTGGCGCTGGACGTTGCGCATGTCGTCGGAGATCGGAAACGGCGTAACGCGATGGTAGAACGCATCCGCTTCGTGCTTGCGCGTCGCGAACGTCGCGTCGAACGCCGAGTCGCTGAGTGCCCAGCGGTGCGGGCAGGTTTCTGGCCGTGCACAGACGAAGCTTGACGACGACGGACTCGCCGGCCGGCACCTGCCGACGGTAGTGCGCAGCGGCCTTGGTGCCCGTATGCGCCGGGTTCACCGCGTCCTTGCGGTCGTGCACGAGGTAATTGTCGAACGCGTCCTTGACGTACGGCTGCGCATTGGGGCGGCCGAAGATGCGCTCGGTGTTCGTATCGTTTTCCGTGAAGAGCCACTCGTCGGGCGTGTCGCAATAGAGCAAATACGATGGCATCTGGCGATGCGTCGTCCTGAGCACGCGCATGCCGGGCGCGGCGTCGGCGATGGCGATGCGCGGCATCACGAGTCCCGGCGTATCCGGGTACCACGACCAGACGTTCTTGAACCAGAGGGTGGGCAGAAGATGCAGCGGCGCGGGATCGGGGCCGCGGTTGCAGGCTGTGATTCGGATCAGGATGTCGTCGGGCGCGGCCTTTGCATATTCGACGAAGACATCGAAGTAGCGGTCGTCGTCGAAGATGCCGGTGTCGAGCAGTTCGTATTCCGGGTCGGCGCGCGTGCGGCGGCGGTTCGTCTCCACCAGATCCGAATACGGGTAGGCACGCTGCGGATACTTGTACAGGTACTTCATGTACGCGTGGCTCGGCACGTTGTCGAGGTAGAAGTAGCACTCCTTGACGTCTTCGCCGTGATTGCCCTCGGGACCGGTGAGGCCGAACATCCGCTCCTTCAGGATCGGGTCCTTGCCGTTCCACAGCGCAAGCGCGAAGCAGAGCTGCTGGCGGTTGTCGCAGATGCCGGCGATGCCGTCCTCGCCCCACCGGTAGGCGCGCGAGCGCGCGTGGTCGTGCGGCAGGTAATTCCAGGCGTCGCCGTTCGCGCTGTAGTCCTCGCGCACCGTGCCCCATTGCCGTTCGCTCAAGTAAGGGCCCCACATCCGCCACGGCGCCTTGCCGTCGCGCGCGGCGGCCAGCCGCTGTTCCTCCGCGGTCAGCGGCGGATGGCCGGGCGCGTGCTGGTGGGGCGATGGTCGGTCGTCGTTCGAAGCCATGAGCTTAGCGTCCGGAGCGCGGATCGAGGGCTCTAGTCTACTTGGCAATGCGCCGTCGACTTCAGCACGCGGTCAGCGATTGGGTGCCGCGCCACGCCGCGCCGGCGGCGAGCACGATCGGTGCGGCGGCCGCCGCCGCCTCGACGCACAGCATCGCGCGCTGCTGGCTCGTCCCGAGGTCGGCCAGCGCTTGCGCGCCTGCCGCGCCGGGATTCCAGACGACGGTGTCCGGAAAGCCGGTCGCGCGCACGGCCATCGCACGGCTCGGCTCGCGGACTTCGAGGTCGGGAGGCGCCGCGCGATACACGCGGTCGATTGCGCCATCGATGCGCAGGACGGCGTTCGCCTCGCGGCAATCGGGGTCGCCGCGGACCTTGTCGATGAAGGCGGCACCCTGCAGTCCATGGACGGTCGTCTGCGCCGCGTCGGCCACGGCCAGGTACGTATGGAGCGCCGCGGTGAACTCGAAGCGCGTGGGACCGGTATTCACGACACCAAGCCCGACGACGAGGGACACGCCGGACAGCCGGGCGCTCAACTCGAGTGCGAAAGCGTGCGGCCAGAGTTGCCGGGTCGCGTCCGAATCGGTGAGGCGCAGAATGGCGGATGCGCTGCCGTCGTCATCGAGGCCCGCGCGCGCCAACTCCCAGCGCAGCACGCGGGCGAAGCCATGGTTGGGCAGCGGCCCTTGCGCGGCGAACTGGGGAAAGCTCACCGGAATGCCGCCGCGAATGGCCGCGCCGTCGCTGAAGCGCGATCGCGCGCTCAGGAAGATGCGGTCGGCGGACGATCCCGCCGGGACCCAGGACGTGAGCTGCGCGCCATGCAGATAGATCTCCGCGCGCGCGCCGTCGCGGGACGACAGCGCGACCTTGGGCAGGCCGCCGGCGCCGGCCACGGTCGGAAAGCTCATCGGCGATCCTTCGCTTGGATGCAATGTCGTAGTAGAGTCTCACCGGCGCCCAGGGGCCCGCCGGTCCGGGCAATTGTCGCAGCTTAAGTCCCTTGTCCCCGTCAACTTCTTGCAGCCGATCTCACAGGAGACCACGATGTCCAGAGAATCCTCCCCTGCCAGCCGCCGTCGCTTCTTCAAGATTACCGCCATCGGGCTCGCGGCGGCGCCGTTCGCCAATGCACTGTTGAGCGGGACCGCGCAGGCGGTCGACACGGTCAAGGAATCCGATCCGACCGCGAGCGCGCTGGGCTACGTGACCGACGCCGCGAAGTCCACGAAGCGCACCGACAAGACGGCGACGTGCAGCACCTGCAGCCTGTATACGGGCAAGGCCGGTGCGGCCGACGGTCCCTGCGCGATCTTCCAGGGAAACCTCGTCAACGCGAAGGGCTGGTGCACGGCCTGGGTCAAGAAGGCCTGACCAGACGCTGCCTCAGCAGCACGACGGCATTTCTGTTTGCGTAGGATCAGTGCGGTGCCGCGCTTGCCCGGCAAGCGCCGCCGTTGCGCCCGCGCGGACGATCGAAGGGAAGCCCCGGGCGTTGGGCACCCAGATCAACTTCAGCTGCTAGCGTCGCGATGAGTGAAACCTTGCCGGTCGTCTACCTTGCGCGCCACGGCGAAACCGCGTGGAGCCTGTCGGGCCAGCACACCGGCTTGACGGACTTGCCGCTGACCGAGCGCGGCGAGCGGAACGCAATGGGGCTGGGCGCAAGGCTCGCGGGCATCGCGTTCGCGAAGGTGTTCACGAGTCCGCTGCAGCGCGCCGCGCGCACCTGCGCACTGGCCGGCTTTGGCGGCGTCGCGGAAGTCGACCGCGACTTGGTCGAGTGGGACTATGGCCAATACGAAGGGCTGACGACGCGCGAGATCCACGCGCGCCGTCCCGGCTGGTTGCTGTTTCGTGACGGCTGTCCCGGCGGCGAATCGCTGGCGGAAATCGGCGCCCGCGCCGATCGCGTGGTGCGCCGCGTGCGCGACGTCAATGGCAACGTGCTCATTTTTTCCTCGGGCCATTTCCTGCGCGTCCTGGCCGCCCGCTGGCTCGGCCAGGACGTGTCGGCGGGCCGCCATTTCGTTCTCGGAACCGCCGCGCTGTCGGTGCTGGGCTACGAACACGACCGGTCCGAGCCGGTGATCCGCCTCTGGAACGAAACGCCGAAGCTTGGCTAGCAACGACGCCAGGATTCAGCGCGCACCGAACCGGCGCGCCACGGGCGGCCGGCAAATTCTGGAGTATCATTCAGCGGACTTTCCCTGAAGCGCCCCACGCACGTCACCCGGGGACGCTAGAGTTCTCGTCACCGCATGGAATCCCTAGAGGTGCAACGATGAAAGCGACCCGGAAACTTCACGACATCGGCCAGAGCCTCTGGCTCGACAACATCACGCGCGACCTGCTCGAGAGCGGCACGCTCAAGCGCTACATCGACGAGCTGTCCGTGACGGGACTCACGTCGAATCCGACGATCTTCAACAACGCGATCAAGAACAGCAGCGACTACGACTCCGCGATCCGCAGCAAGCTGAAGGCCGGCAAGTCGGGCGAGGCGCTGTTCTTCGAGCTGGCGATCGACGACGTCACGCGCGCCGCCGACCTGTTCCGCCCGGTTTACGACCGCACGCGAGGCGTGGACGGCTGGGTCTCGCTCGAAGTGTCGCCGCTGCTCGCGCACGACACGAAGACGACGCTGGCGGTGGCCAAGGACCTGCATGCGCGCGCGGGGCGTCCCAACCTCTTCATCAAGATTCCCGGCACGAAGGAAGGCCTGCCCGCGATCGAGGAGGCGATCTTCGCCGGCGTGCCGATCAACGTGACGCTGCTCTTTTCGCGCGAGCACTACGTCGCGGCGGCCGAGGCCTATCTGCGCGGCATCGAGCGGCGCATCGCGGCCGGGCTTGACTCCGGACGTGGCGTCGGTGGCGTCGGTGTTCATCAGCCGCTGGGACGTCGCGGTGGCGGGCAAGGTGCCGGCGGCGCTGACCAACACGCTCGGCATCGCGATCGGCCAGCGCTGCTACAAGGCGTACTGCGACCTGGTCGCCTCGCCGCGCTATCGGCGCGTGATGAACGCCGGCGGCCGGCCGCAGCGACTGCTGTTGGCCAGCACCGGCACCAAGGATCCCAAGGCGTCCGACGTGCTGTATGTCAAGGCGCTCGCCGCGCCGTTCACCGTCAACACGATGCCGGAGGCGACGCTGAAGGCGTTCGCCGACCACGGCGAGGTCGGCGCGACGACGCCCGCCGACGGCGGCGATTGCGAAGCGGTGCTGGCGCGAATTCGCGAAGGCCGGCATCGACATCGACGCGCTGGCCGCGAAGCTGCAGAACGAAGGCGCCGAGTCGTTCGTCAAGTCGTGGAACGAACTGATGGGCGTGATCGCCTCGAAGAGCGCGCTCGCTCGGCAAGGCGGCCTAGCGCCGCAGCGTTCCGAGCGAGCGAGGGGCGACTCGATGAAGGTGCTGGTCATCGACGTCGGCGGCACGAACGTCAAGATCCTGGCCACCGGCCAGGGCGAGCCGCGGAAATTCGCGTCGGGCCCAACGATGACCGCCGCGACAGATGGTCGCCGGCGTGAAGAAACTCGCTGCACGACTGGAAGTACGACCTCGTGTCGATCGGCTACCCGGGCGTGGTCAAGCACAACCAGCCGGTGACCGAGCCGCACAACCTGGCCCCGGGCTGGGTCGAGTTCGACTACGCGAGCCGCCTTCGGCTGCCCGGTGAAGATCATCAACGACGCCGCGATGCAGGCGCTCGGCAGCTACAAGGGCGGCACGATGCTGTTCCTCGGCCTGGGCACCGGCCTCGGCACCACGCTGGTCGTCGACGGCGTCGTCGTGCCGATGGAACTCGCGCACCTGCCGTATCGCAAGGCGACGTACGAGGACTACGTCGGCGTGCACGGCGCTCGAGCGCCTCGGCAAGAAGAAGTGGCGCAAGCACGTCGAGGATGTCGTCGCGCGCCTGATCGCCGCGCTTCCGGCCCGACGACGTCGTGCTCGGCGGCGGCAACAGCAAGCAGCTGAAGGAGCTGCCGCCCGGATGCCGGCTGGGCGACAACGCCAACGCGTTCGTCGGCGGCTTCCGGCTGTGGGCACGGGCCGACACCGCGCCACGCGCAGTCGCGCAGCCGCGCGGCCCGCCGCCGCGCGACGAAGCGCTCGCGCTAGCCGCGACCTCGAAGGACGCACGCGCATGACCGCGACGCGCCTCCCGAGCCTCCTCGACCATCACGCCCGGCATGGAAGGCGCTCGCCGCGCACTACGCGAGCGTCAGGGACCTGCACCTGCGCCAGCTGTTCGCCGACGATCCGACGCGCGGCGAGCGCCTGACCGCTCGAAGCCGCCGGGCATCTACCTCGACTACTCGAAGAACCGCATCACCGACGAAACGCTCAAGCTGCTGCTGCAGCTGGCCGACGGAGTCCGGCCTGCGCGCGCGCATCGACGCGATGTTCCGCGGCGACAAGATCAACATCACCGAGAACCGCGCGGTGCTGCACGTGGCGCTGCGCGCGCCGCGCGGCGCGTCGATCGTCGTCGACGGCAAGAACGTCGTGCCCGACGTCCACGCCGTGCTCGACCAGATGGCCGCCTTCGCCGACCGCGTCCGCAGCGGCGCGTGGAAGGGCCACACCGGCAAGCGCATCCGCAACGTCGTCAACATCGGCATCGGCGGCTCCGACCTCGGCCCGGTGATGGCCTACGAGGCGCTCAAGCATTACAGCGACCGCGTCGATGACGTTCCGCTTCGTCTCCAACGTCGACGGCACCGATTTCGCCGAGGCCATGCACGACCTCGATGCCGGCGGAGACGCTGTTCATCATCTCGTCGAAGACGTTCACGACGCTGGAGACGATGACCAACGCGCACACCGCGCGCGACTGGTCGCTGGCGGGCTTGGGCGGCGACGCGGCGGCGGTGGCGAAGCACTTCGTCGCGGTCTCGACCAACGCCGAGAAGGTGGCGGAGTTCGGCATCGACACCGCCAACATGTTCGGCTTCTGGGACTGGGTCGGCGGCCGCTACTCGATGGATTCGGCGATCGGCCTGTCGACGATGCTCGCCATCGGCCCGACGAATTTCCGCGACGATGCTCGCCGGCTTCCACGAGATGGACGAGCACTTCCGCACCGCGCCGTTCGAGCGCAACCTGCCGGTGCTGATGGGCCTGCTGGCGCGTCTGGTACACCGATTTCTTCGGCGCGCAGACGGTCGCGGTGCTGCCGTACGAGCAGTACCTGAAGCGCTTCCCCGCGTACCTGCAGCAGCTGACGATGGAGAGCAACGGCAAGCACGTGACGCTCGACGGCACGCCGCGTCGACTACGCACACCGGCCCGATCTACTGGGGCGAGCCCGGCACCAACGGCCAGCACTCGTTCTACCAGCTGATCCACCAGGGCACGCGGCTCATCCCGTGCGACTTCATCGCCTTCGCGCAAGGCGCTGAATCCGCTCGGCCGGCACCACGACATCCTGATCGCCAACGTGTTCGCGCAGGCCGAGGCGCTGGCGTTCGGCAAGACGGCGGCGGAGGTCAAGGCCGAAGGCACGCCGGACTGGCTCGTGCCGCACCGCGTGTTCGAAGGCAACCGGCCGTCGAACACGATCCTGCTCGAGCAGCTGACGCCGGCCGCGCTGGGCAAGCTCGTCGCGCTGTACGAGCACAGCGTGTTCACGCAGGGCGCGATCTGGAACATCGATTCGTTCGACCAGTGGGGCGTCGAGCTGGGCAAGGTGCTGGCGCAGCGGATCATTCCGGAGCTGGAAGGCGCGGCGGAGCCGAAGCTCGCGCACGACAGCTCGACCAACGCGCTGATCCGCCGCTACCGCAAGCAACGCAGAGATGAACGCCATCGATGCCACCGCGCGGTTACGACAAGCCGCTGTACATCCTGCCGTTCGACCATCGCGGCTCGTTCGAGACGAAGATGTTCGGCTGGACGGGCGCGCTCGATCGCCGAGCAGACCGCGCAGATCGCCGCCGCCAAGCAGGTGATCTACGACGGCTTCAAGGCCGCGGTCGCCGCCGGCGTGCCCAAGGCGAAGGCCGGCATTCTCGTCGACGAGCAGTTCGGCGCGGCGATCCTGCGCGACGCGGCGGCGCAAGGGTTCACCACCGCCTGTCCCGCCGAGAAGAGCGGCCAGGACGAATTCGACTTCGAGTACGGCGACGACTTCGCCGCGCACATCGAGGCATTCCATCCGACCTTCTGCAAGGTGCTGGTCCGCTACAACCCGGGCGGCGACGCGGCGCTGAACCAGCGCCAGGCCGCGCGCCTGAAGCGCTTGTCGGACTACCTGCAAGGCGCCGGCCGCAGCCGCTTCATGTTCGAGCTGCTGGTGCCGCCGGAGAAGGCGCAGCTCGCGGCGCTCGGCGGCGACACCAAGGCCTACGACCTCGACGCTGCGGCCGCGGCTGATGGTGCAGGCGATCGAGCGAACTGCAGGACGCCGGCGTCGAGCCGGACGTCTGGAAGATCGAAGGACTCGACCGGCGCGAGGACTGCGATCGCGATCGTCGCCGCGGCGCGCCGCGGCGGCCGCGACCGCGTCGGCTGCATCGTCCTGGGCCGCGGCGAGGACGACCGCAAGGTGCACGAGTGGCTTGCGCATCGCGGCCAGCGTGCCGGGCTTCATCGGCTTCGCCGTCGGCCGCACCGACTTCTGGGAGCCGCTGGTCGGCTTGCGCGCCGGAGACGCTGACGCGCGAGGCCGCGGTCGCCGAGATCGCGCGCGCTACCGGGAGTTCGTCGACATCTTCGAAAAGCAAAGCGCATTACGCTGATAAAGCGAATACTCGTCATGCAACTCGGAATGATCGGACTCGGCCGCATGGGCGCGAACATGGTGCGCCGGCTGCTCAAGGACGGCCATCAATGCGTGGTCTTCGACATGTCGCCGAAGGCGGTGCAGGACCTGGTCAGCGGAGAAGGCGACCGGCTCGTCGTCGCTCGCCGATTTCGTGGCGAAGCTCGCCAAGCCGCGCGCCGATCTGGCTGATGGTGCCGGCGGCGGTCGTCGACAAGACGATCGCCGACCTGCTGCCGCTGCTCGACGCCGGCGACATCCTGATCGACGGCGGCAATTCCTATTACGTCGACGACATCCGCCGCGCGAAGGAGCTGGCGCCGAAGGAGCATCCACTACGTCGACGTCGGCACCAGCGGCGGCGTGTGGGGCCTGGAGCGCGGCTATTGCATGATGATCGGCGGCGAGCCCGAGGTCGTGAAGCATCTCGATCCGATCTTCACGACGCTGGCGCCCGGCATCGGCGACATCGACCGCACGCCGGGCCGCGGACAAGGCCGGCGGCACGGCCGAGCAGGGCTACCTGCACTGCGGACCGAACGGCGCCGGCCACTTCGTCAAGATGGTCCACAACGGCATCGAGTACGGCCTGATGGCCGCCTACGCCGAAGGGCATGAACATCCTGCGCGCCGCCAACGTCGGCAAGCAGGACGCACGCGATCGACGCCGAGACCACGCCGCTGCGCGATCCCGAGCACTACCAGTACGACCTCAACCTGCCCGACATCGCCGAGGTGTGGCGGCGCGGCAGCGTGATCGCGTCGTGGCTGCTCGACCTGACCGCGTCCGCGCTGATCAAGGACCCGACGCTCGCGAAGTTCTCGGGCCGCGTGTCCGATTCCGGCGAGGGCCGCTGGACGATCAAGGCCGCCATCGACGAGGCCGTGCCCGCGCCGGTGCTCACGACGGCGCTGTACGAGCGCTTCAGCTCGCGCGGCGAGGCCGATTTCCAGGACAAGCTGCTGTCGGCGATGCGCTTCGAGTTCGGCGGCCACCTCGAGAAGCCGAGGGCAATGACGCAAGCGAAGTTCGATGGCGAGGCCACGCATGGCGAGCACGACCAACGACGCGCCATCCGACGCGCTGGTCTTCTTCGGCGCCACCGGCGATCTCGCGTACAAGAAGATCTTCCCGTCGCTGCAGGCGATGATCAAGCGCGGGCACCTCGAACGTGCCGGTGATCGGCGTGGCCAAGGCGGGCTGGAACCTCGACCAGTTCCGCGCCCGCGCGCGCGACAGCCTGGAGAAGCACGGCGGGCTCGATCCGGCGGCGTTCGAGAAGCTGTGCGGCCTGCTGCGCTACGTCGACGGCGACTACGCCGACGCGGCGACGTTCACCGCGCTGCGCCAGGAACTCGGCACCGCCCAGCGCCCGGCGCACTACCTCGCCATTCCGCCGAGCCTGTTCGAGGCCGTCGTGGAGCAGCTCGCGAAGGCGGGCTGCACCGCCGGCGCGCGCGTCATCGTCGAAAAGCCGTTCGGCCACGACCTCGCGTCGGCGCGCGCGCTGAACCGGATCCTGCTACGGCAACTTCGACGAGGCGCACATCTTCCGCATCGACCACTACCTGGGCAAGGGGCCGGTGCACAACATGCTGTTCTTCCGCTTCGCCAACGCGTTCCTCGAGCCGTTCTGGAACCGCAATCACGTCGAGAGCGTGCAGATCACGATGGCGGAGGATTTCGGCATCCAGGGCCGCGGCGCGTTCTACGACCAGACCGGCACCATGCGCGACGTCGTCCAGAACCATCTGTTCCAGGTGCTGGCCAACCTCGCGATGGAGCCGCCGGCGCGCACCGACAGCGAGTCGATCCGCGACGAGAAGGTCAAGGTGCTGAAGGCGATTGCCACGCTCGACGCCGCAGGACATCGTGCGCGGCCAGTTCCACGGCTACAAGGCCGAGCCCGGCGTGCGCCGCCGATTCGAAGACGGAGACCTTCTGCGCGATGCGGCTGGAGATCGATTCGTGGCGCTGGCAGGGCGTGCCGTTCTACATCCGCGCCGGCAAGTGCCTGCCGGTCACGTGCACCGAGGTGTTCGTCCGCCTGCGGCAGCCGCCGACCGTCTATTCGCTGCCGAACCAGCCGCCCAACCACGTGCGCTTCCGCATCAGCCCCGACATCACGATCGCGCTCGGCGTCAACGTGCTGTCGCCCGAGGACGAGACCGTCGGCCTGCCGGCGGAAATGATCGCAGCCGGCATCCGGCGGCCGGCGAGATGGACGCCTACGAGCGCGTGCTGGGCGACGCGATGCGCGGCGACGCGACGCTGTTCGCGCGCGAGGACTACGTCGAGGAGGCCTGGCGCATCGTCGATCCGGTGCTGCGCGCCGACACGCCGGTGCTACGAGTACCAGCCGGGCACGTGGGGCCCGCCGGAAGTGCAGACGCGTGGCGCCGCCGGGCGGCTGGCACAACCCGGTCGTGGACGACTCAGGAGCGTGGCCGCGGCATGCCACGCGACCCCGGATCCCCATGAAGATCGAAGTGCTGGCCGATGCCGACGCCGTCGCGCAGCGCGCGGCGGAGTTCATCGCGCGACGCCGCGCGCGGACGCGGTCGCCGCGCGCGGCACGTTCGCGTTCGCCGTCAGCGGCGGCCGCACGCCGTGGCAGATGCTGCGCGCGCTGGCCGCGCTGCCGATGCCGTGGGCGAAGACGCACCTCTTCCAGGTCGACGAGCGCGTCGCCCCGCACGGCGACCCGGATCGCAATCTGACGCACATCGCACGAGAGCCTGCTGACGCGCGCGCCGCTGCCGCCGGGCCAACTTGCACGCGATGCCGGTCGAGGCGCCGGACCTCGCCGCGGCCGCGGCAGCGCTACGCGCAGGAGCTCGAGGCGATCGCCGGCGTCGCCGCCGGTCCTCGATCTCGTGCATCTGGGACTCGGCCCCGACGGCCACACCGCGTCGCTGGTGCCGGGCGATCCGGTGCTGCAGGTCACCGACGCCGATGTCGCGCTGACGGCGCCGTACCAGGGACATCCGCGGATGACGCTGACCTATCCGGTGCTCGACCGCGCGCGCCGCGTGCTGTGGGTGGTCACCGGCGCGGAGAAGGTGCGCGATGCTCGCGCGACTTGCGCGCGGCGATCGCGTCGATTCCCGCCGGCCGCGTGAACAGCGACGCGCGCCGTGATCCTCGCCGATCGCGGCGGCCGGCCGGCAGGCCGCACTGAACCGCACCGATTACGACGGAGACACCATGACCGCGACGCAGGATCTCGACACGCTTTGCATCAACACGATCCGCACGCTGTCGATCGACGCGGTGCAGGCCGCCAACTCCGGCCATCCCGGCACGCCGATGGCGCTGGCGCCGCTCGTCTACACGCTGTGGAATCGCGTGATGCGCTTCGATCCGCAGGACCCGATCTGGCCCAACCGCGATCGCTTCGTGCTCTCCAACGGCCACGCGTCGATGCTGCTGTGGTCGGTGCTGCACCTCACCGGCACGCAGGCGGTGAACGCCGAGTACGAAACGCGTCGGCAAGCCCGCGGTCACGCTCGACGACATCCGCCACTTCCGCCAGCTCGGCAGCAAGGCGCCCGGCCATCCCGAATACCACTGGGTCTCGGGCGTCGAAGACGACCACCGGCCCGCTCGGCCAGGGCATCGCGACGAGCGTGGGCATGGCGATCGGCGCAGCGCTGGCTCGCGAGCCGCTACAACCGCCCGGGCTTCGACGTCTTCGACTACGACATCTACGCGGTCTGCGGCGACGGCTGCCTGATGGAAGGCGTCGGTTCGGAGGCCGCGTCGCTCGCCGGCCACCTCGGCCTCGACAACCTGTGCTGGATCTACGACAACAATCACATCACGATCGAAGGCAGCACGCAGATCACGTTCACCGAGGACGTCGCCGCGCGCTTCCTGGGCTACGGCTGGAACGTGCTGCGCGTCGGCGACGCCAACGACATCGACCGCATCGAGCACGCGCTCGACGTCTTCCGCAAGACCACGGGCCGGCCGACGCTCATCATCCTCGACAGCCACATCGGCTACGGCTCGCCGCAACCGGCAGGACACGGCCGCCGCGCACGGCGAGCCGCTCGGCGACGAGGAGGTGCGCCTGACCAAGCGCGCCTACGGCTGGCCGGAGGACGCGCAGTTCCTCGTGCCCGACGGCGTGCGCGAGCACTTCGCCGCGGGCATCGGCGCGCGCGGCGCGGCGGCGCACACGGCGTGGAACGAACTCTTCGCCGCGTATCGCGCGACAGTATCCGGAGCTGGCCGACGCGAGTCGACCAGATGCAGCGGCGCGAATTGCCGGCGGGCTGGGACGCAACCTGCCGGTGTTCCCCGCCGACGCGAAAGGCGTCGCCGGGCGCGACGCGTCGGGCCAGGTGCTGAACGTGCTCGCGCAGAACATGCCCTGGCTGCTCGGCGGCTCGGCCGACCTCGGCCCGTCGAACAAGACGACGCTGAAGTATCGACGGCGCGGGCGACTTCCAGCCGGGCACGCCCGGCGGCAAGAACCTGCACTTCGGCATCCGCGAGCACGCGATGGGCGCGATCGTGAACGGCCTGTCGCTGACCAAGCTGCGGCCGTTCGGCGCGCACGTTCTTCATCTTCAGCGACTACGCGCGGCCCGCGATCCGGCTGTCGGCGCTGATGGAGCTGCCGACGATCTTCGTGTTCACGCACGACGCGATGGGCGACGGCGAGGACGGCCCGACGCACCAGCCGATCGAGCAGCTCGCGTCGCTGCGCGCGATTCCCGGGCTCACGCTGCTGCGGCCCGGCGACGCCAACGAAGTGGTCGAGGCGTACCGGTGCGTCATGCAGTTGCGGCATCGGCCGGCGGTGCTCGTGCTGTCGCGCCAGCCGCTGCCGACGCTCGACCGCACGAAGTACGCGTCGGCCGCCGGCGTCGCGCGCGGCGCCTACGTGCTGGCCGACGCGCCCGGCGGCAAGCCGGAGGTCATCCTGATCGCGACCGGCAGCGAAGTGAGCCTCGCCGTGCGACGCGCACGAGACGCTGCTCGCGGCAGGGCATCCGCTCGCGCGTGGTGTCGATGCCGTCGTGGGACATCTTCGAGCAGCAGACGCAGGAGTATCGCGACAGCGTGCTGCCGCCGGCGGTCACGGCGCGCGTCGCGATCGAGCAGGCGTCGACGTTCGGCTGGGAGCGCTACGTCGGGACGGCGGGCCGCGTGATCGGCATGCAGACGTTCGGCGCGTCGGCGCCGCTCAAGGCGCTGCAGCAGCACTTCGGCTTCGAGCCGGAGCGCGTCGTCGCGGTGGCGAAGGAGCTGCTGGGACGCTAATAGTCTGTGCCAAGCGAGGTGACTAGGGCAGCATCCATCCCCCCGCGACGGGAGCGGACGCCGACGTGAACCCGTGGCCCGCGACACGATGGTTGGCGCGGGCACGCAGGTGCCCGGAGAACTCCCGGGAACCAGGCAGTTCGCGGTGGCGCGCGTGCCGTTACCGATCTGGCCGGTGAGATCGTTGCCTCAGCAGTACGCGCGCCCTGATGCCTCCAACGCGCAATTGTGATAGTCACCCGATGCGATTCTCGCCGTTACTGCACCTGGATATTCACGATCCCGACGTTGTTGGTCTTCGTGAGTTCCTGAATTGCATTATTCGGATCGGCGCGCGCCGATACCGCGTTGTTGCCGAGCGACACGAATGCGAGGCGAACGATGATATGTGCCGTGTCGTTCTGCGCAAGGTTTCCGCCGACGCAATCCAGTCCGACGCGGTTCCCGAATCCGCCCGGCGTACCGCACGAAAACCCGTTTGTCGTGGTAAGCATTGCCATTCGAGCGCCCGAGCCCGTCTGCAGGAGCACTTCGACGTTTTGCGCGGGCGCCGTGCCGATATTGCTGATCGAAAAATCGATATCCGTATAGACATTCGGCCCGGTCAGGCTGACCGTAATCGGATTGCCCGAGCCTGAAACGAACAGATCTGGGAGCACCGGGGGCTGAACCGGCGCGGTCACCGTGGTCGTCGCGTGCGCGACGTTGTTGCCTCGCGAGCGCTCCGCGATGTTCGTGGGCAACGGATTCACCGTGGCTGTCGCGACGACCGATCCGGCTGTCGCCGGCGATGTGGCGTTGAATGGAATGACGACGAGACTGTCCGCATCAACCTGGAGGCCCGTGCACGTCAGTACGGGCGGGGCAAACGTGCAGGACGGAGGCGATGTCGTCACCGTCACGGACGGTAGCGAAACCGTGACCTTTACGGCGGACGCGTTCTTGCTGATCACCTCCATCTCGCAATCACGGTGATGCGTCTGTGGATCGAACACGCAGGTCCTCTTGTGGAGGGCAGGATTGCGCAGGGTGACAACGTAGCTCATCGGGCTGCTCGCCTGCACCGTGGCAGGCGCGGCGATGCTGACTGTAAGGTCTGCTTCTGAAACTGCAGCAGCCTCCGTGGCGCACACTAGCCCGACCATGGCCAAGAATCCACAGATCAATTGACGGTTCATCGTCTTTTCCCCTTGCCGATGACAATTGGTCGCGCCGGTTGATCCCGGATCGATTCAATCTGCCCAGCCTAAACGGGTGGACTTTCTCCACTCCCTAGCGTTTAACATAGGCTTCTAACGCACGGCGTTCAAGCGGAATATTCGTGAATTCCGGCCGACGTGATTACCTAGGGACCGACGTTCAGAACCGCAATCGAAGAGCCCAAGGCCGAAACTCCGAGGCCCAGGTGCGCGGGACGCGCCGCGCCTCCTACACGTCACGCCACCAGCATGGCGTTCTTGGCGAGCATCGTCAGCACTTCCTCGAGCTTCGCGCGGCCGTCGGGCGCGGACAGTGGCCCGCCGATCGCCGCGACCAGGTCGTCGCGCGTCCGCGTGCCATCGAGCTGGCCCAGGAGCTTGCGCACGGCGGGATCGGAAAACCGGATCGCCTCGTGATAGAGATTGGGGAGGATGTCGCCTTCGCCGCTGATCCAGCGCGCCGCGGCGAACGCCTCGGGATGTTCCCCGGGAGCGGCTGCAGCGACGCCGGGACACGTGCGCAGATCCACGAGACCAGCGACGTAGAGTTCGGCCAACATGAATTCGACCGGACGCTGCGGCGCGCCCGCCGCCGATGTCGAGCGCACGTGCTCGTCCGCGAGTTCGGCCACGGGAACGGACAACGGCCATCGTGCGAGCAGGTATTCCTTGATCGCTTGCGTATCAGGATCGGGATTGGGCGCGGCAGTCCCCGCCGCGGCCGCGCGCCGGTAGTCGAGCGACGGGATTGCCTGCATGCCGAGCGCGCGCGCCGGCTGCACGACGAAGCGCGACAGCGCATTCTCCCGGCACAGCAATGTCTGGCGAAAGCGCCGCAAGTGGACGAAGTCGAGGTATTGCTCGCGCGCCAAGCGGTCGAGCTTTCCCAGCGCCTGGCGCACCGACGGCGCGACGCCCGCGCCCATCATCGTATTGAGCTGCGTCTCCGCGAGGAACGCGAGGCCGGCACGCGCGGCGTCGGCCATGAATTCGTGGAAATACACGGGATCGTTCGGCTCGCTCAAGTCGTCGTGCGCGAGGCCCGAGTCGATGCCCTCGCCGGCGTGGCGCACTTCCGCGCGCAGGGCCTGCTCGCTGCCGTGCTCGCCCGCGACGGGTTCGGCCACCAGCGCGATGAACGCCCGCGCCGCGGCGACTTTGGCCGGCAAGTCCGGGATGGCGCGCGTGTGGTACCTGAGCATTTCCCACACGGCGCGGCGCATGTGGCATCCGGGGAGCGTGTTGTAGCTCACGTAGGCGACGCCGTTCGGCGCCAGGTGTCGCGCGATCAGCGGCAGCACGCGGGCGCGCACGTCCGCCGGAATCCATGAGTACAAGCCGTGCGCGATGATGTAGTCGAAGGTGCCCAAGTCTTCGGGCAGATCGCGCAAGTCGAGTTGCAGGATCTGGATGTTGGCAAGCCCGAGGTCGCGCACCATGCGCTGCGCGCGCGCGACGGGCTTCGAGGCGAAATCGAATCCCACGAATGTCGCGTCCGGCAGCGCGGCGGCGAGGGGCACGAGGTTCGTGCCGTCGCCGCATGCCATTTCGAGGACGCGGCACGTGGCGAGCGGCGCGGCATCGAGGCCCAGCAGCGTCGCGATCGCCGCGAGACGGTCGGGGTGGCTCGCCGTGTTCGGGAAGCTCGTGTACGCGACATCGTTGTAAGCCTTGACGAGGGCGTCGTCGCGAGGCTTGTCGGGCAGGGGGGAATCGGGCAAGGGGATCCTCGGAGAGTGCGTGGGCAAAATCCGGCGGCCGAGATTGCGGCCGGAATGGATTGTATCCTCGGCCCGCACGCGCCCCTATCGGGCACTTCGGATGCCAAAGTGCGATAAAATGGCAGTCTTGCGGGCGTGCACGGTCATGGCGCGCGCAATCCGGTGGCGGCATGACGCGACCCCGGCCTGCATCAATGGTGGCTGTAGCTCAGTTGGTAGAGTCCTGGATTGTGATTCCAGTTGTCGCGGGTTCGAGTCCCGTCAGCCACCCCATTTCCCTTGCTCATATGCTCGCGGCATTTGCCCGACCGCCCCTGTTCACGGCTGTTCGCGCCTGACACCTGTAGGAAGTGACAGTTGACCTCGGTTGCCAGCAGGTCATGCTGTCGAGAGGCTGGGGCAAGGTGCGGATGTGCGTTGCAGGGCGCTCGCCGCCGAACGGCTTGCGCCATCGGCCACGTGCCGTAGTACTATTTTGCCGGCTCGAGGACCGTTGTCCGGTCGCCTGTTCGTGGCCTGCGGGAGTGCAGGCTTAGGGGAACGAAACTCAGTGCGGCTTTCCGCGCTGTGAGGGGAGAGGCGAAGAGCAGCATGCCGCGGATCGTGTCGGCCCGCGTTGCGCACGTCCTCCGGCTGTGTCTCGCCGCGCTGGCGGCCATCCTGTTCGCCGCGCCCGCATTGTCCCAGGATGCGGTCTGCGCCCAGGTCAAGATCGAGATCAAGCAGAAGCTCTCGCTCGAGAGGCAGGCATTCGATGCCGTCATGCGCATCAACAACGGCCTCGACACGGACCCCATCCAGAACGTCGGCATCAACCTCACCTTCGCCGATCAGGCGGGCAATTCGGTCATCGCGACGACCGATCCGAACAACACCAGCGCCGCGTTCTTCATTCGCATCGACTCGCTGACGGGCATCAACGCGATCGACGGCAGCGGCGCCGTGGCGCCCAAGACGACCGGCGAAATCCACTGGCTGATCATTCCGGCCGCCGGCACCGGTGGGATTGCGCCGCAAGGCAAGCTCTATTTCATCGGCGCCAGCCTCACGTATTCGCTGCTCGGCAACACGTCCACGGTGGCCGTCACGCCCGACTTCGTCACCGTCAAGCCGCAGCCGCTGCTGGCGCTCGACTATTTCCTCGCCGGTGACGTCTATGCGGATGACCCGTTCACGCCGGAAATCGAACCGCCGGTGCCGTTCACGCTCGGCGTGCGGATCAAGAACGTGGGCGGCGGCGTCGCGGCCAAGACTTCGATCGAATCGGCGCAGCCCAAGATCGTCGAGAACAAGCAGGGGCTGCTGATCGGGTTCCAGATCCTCGACAGCTACGTCAACGACCAGCCCGCCGACAAGACGCTGCTCATCAATTTCGGCGACATCGGACCGGGAACCGCGGCCGTGGGCCGCTGGAACATGGTCACCACGCTGTCCGGGAAGTTCATCGACCTGGCGGCCGGCTACACGCATGCCGACAGCCTGGGCGGCGCGCTTACGTCGCTGATCCAGGGTATTTCGACGCACCTGCTCGTCCACGACGTCAAGGTCGACCTGGCCGGGCGCGACAACATCCGCGATTTCCTCGCACTGGACGTGGACGTGCTGCGTGTCTACGAGTCGGAAGGCGTCGACACGCTGGTCACCGACCAATCCGCCAATGCCCATCTGCTGCCCGGCGCGCCGGGCAAGTACAACCTCACATTCCAGGCGACGACCGGCTTCGCGTACGTGAAACTCCCCGATCCCTTCGCCGGACAAGCGCAGCCGGGCCCTGTGCTGCGCTCCGACGGCAAGACATTGCCCTCCGAAAACGTCTGGCTGTCCCAGACGCGCAACGCCAATCTCACCTGGTCGTACTTCGTCAACTTCTTCGACGCCAACACGACCGGCATCTATACGGTGGGATTGGCGGGCAGCGGCTTTGCGTCGCTGTCGGGGACGGTATTCGCCGATGCGAACAACAACGGCGTGATGGACCCGGGCGAAACGGGCCTGGGCGCCGTCATGGTCACGTTGACCGGCATCGACGACCAGGGCGCGAGCGTCAACACGTCGGGATTCACCAATCCGGGCGGCACGTGGAGCTTCGTGCAACTGCGCCCGGGCACGTACAGCGTGAAGGTGGCGGCAGTCTCCGGCTATGTCGACGGCAAACTCGCCGTCGGCACGGCAGGCGGCGTGCGCTTCCGGCGACACGATCAGCGGCATCGTGCTCGGCGCGGGCGTCAATGCGACAGGCTACCTCTTCGCCAAGGCCAACCCTGCGCCGCTGACTGCCGATGTGTCGGTGACGATGGCGGCGAGTACCACGACCATTCCGCTCAACGCCAACGTCACGCTCACGCTTGTCGCGGCAAATGCCGGGCCGGGAACGGCGACGACAGTCAAGGTCACGGACGCCGTGCCGGCCGGCATCTCACTGGTCAGCGCGGTTGCCAGCGCGGGCAGCTACGATCCGGTGGCGGGCATCTGGACGGTCGGCGACCTCGGGAGCGGCGCAACCGCGACGCTCGCGCTGACGGTCAAGGTGATTTCCGTGAGCGGTCCGATCACCAATGCCGCGACGATCGCGTCGACGGTCACCGATCCCAACCTCGCGAACAATGGCGCGAGCGTCACGCTCAATCCCGATGCCGGCACGCTCAACGTTACGCAGGCGATCCTGCGCGAGTCGCGCGTGCTGGCATTCGTCGGCTGCGGTTCGGGAAGCGGAGCATCGTGCGTCAGCGATCGGGCGAATTTCCTTACCGGCTACTTGAGCGGTTTGGGCTACGGCGTGAAGGTCGTCTTCGACGCGGCCGCCTTCCTCAACGATTTCCGCAGCGGACGCTACAACGCGTTCTGGTTGTCGTCGGACACGGCGCTACCCGCAGCGTTGATGGAGGAAATCCGCGAAGCGGCATTCCGCGGCAACATCTTCATCTTCGATGGACCAGACGGCTCGGTGACCGATCCGCTCGACGAGGCCACCGGCGTGCGCACGGAAAAGGGGTTGGTCGGCAAGAATCTCGATATCACCATCGCGGGCGTCGCCGGGACGATCGCCACGGCGGGCGACGCGCGACGGCTGCAACTGCGTGGTGGCCAGACGTACGCGGCATTTGCGGGCGGCGGCAAGCCGCCGGCAATCGTCACCAACGACTACGGCCAGGGCCGCGGCATCGTCACGTCGTTCGATCTGATCGGGACGCTGCAGATACCGGCGTCGGAAACGGCGCTGCACGCATTCGTCGTCGACATGCTGGGCACGCGCGCGCCGCAAGTGGCGGCCGCGTTCGTCGGCAGTTCGTACGTCCCTGTCACGACGACGATCGTCAACGAGGCCGCCGACGCAAACATAGAAGTGATCGCGACGCTGCCCGCCGGCGTCACGCTGGCGGACGCCAACCCGGCGCCGGTGGCGACCACCGCGACGCAGGTCACGTGGCGCTTCCCGTTGCCGGCCAACCAGACCGCGTTGGTCGACGCTGGCCTGCGGATGCCCCCGGTTTCGGGAACGTACTCGCTGCAGACGGATGTGAACAAGCTGGTTGGCGCGTCGCCGGTTCCGTTCGGCAGCTATTCGTTCCCGATCACCGTCGCAGGGTCCGACCAATTCGGACCGCAGCTCATCGCGGACCTCACGGGGCTCACGTTCAAGAAATTGCTGGAGCGGGTCACGCGCGATGCCGCCGTGATATTGCTGAAGGATGGACAGAGCAATCTTGCGGACGGCCACGACCAGGTCGCCATCCAGCGATTCCTGTCCGCCGGCAACCTGCTCGAAAGCATCACGAGCATCGATGTCAGTCCTTACGAGATCGCGACAGGCCGTTGGCTGCAGGAAGCGGAACAACGCTGGTTCCTCGGGCTGCCGCTGTGCGGCTCGGCCGACACGGCCCCCATTGCCGCGACGGGCGCGGACTTCGTCCAGCAGTTCACGGGTCCCGTGCCGTTCGCGTCGCTCCCCGGCGCCGGCCTCGAAGTGCGTGGCGGACGGCGCGCGACCGGTCTCGACTGGGCGTGGAGCTTGGGCGCGGTGCCGAGCGTCGCGTTCCTGTCGACGCAGCAAAGCCTCGACTGGGTCTCCGGCAAGACGTACGGCTGGACGCTCGTCTACAACGGCAACGGCCAGGGCACCTATACCGTGTCCGACGGCGCCAAGCTGCTCTTCAGCCGAACCTATTCGGGCAGCTTGCTGCCGCTCACCGCCGGCAACATGCTCGAATTCCACATCGCTGCCTCAGCCGACGCCGGCGCGGCGACGATGGAAGTCGCCGTGCAAACGATCAACGGCAAGCCCGTGAATGCGACGCTGGCGACGCCGGGAAACAGCCAGCCTTACGAGGCGACGGCCGATTACTACTATCCGGCCATGACGGGCGGCTTCCAGCTCGCGGGCAGCATCCGCGTGAGCTACACGTCGACCGCGCAGCTGCGGGAATCGCAGCTCGACTTTACCGTCGGTTCCGGCAATTCGACGTGCAAGGCGGCAACGCCGTGAGGACCGGACGATGCGCGCGCTGACATCGCGGCGTGTCAACGCATGGCGAGCGCTGGCGCTCGCGGCGTTGGTCCCGGCGTGGTCCGTTTCGGGTCAAACCGCGCCGGCCGTCACGCTCGAGTGCACGCAGGTGGCGCTCGCCGAGCAGGCCGACGCCGCGCCGGCGCCGCGCCGCGAGGTTCGCCGCGAACCGGTAGCGCGCGACGACGCGTGCTGGCTCGACCTCGAGGCGGCGCGCGCGCGGGGCGGCGCCCGCCCGACGTGGGTGGATGTCCGTTCCGCCATGGAAACGCGCGGCGTACGCATCGCGGGCGCATTGCAGATCCCGCTTGCGGATGTCGCGGGCAAGGCATTCCTGAAGGGCGCGCCGATCGTGCTCGTCGGCACGGGATTCGACGATGCCGATCTCGTTCGCGCATGCGGGGACCTGAAGCGCGCGGGATTTGCGCAGGCGCGACTGCTGCGTGGCGGCATTCGCGCATGGGAAGCGGCCGGCGAGCCGCTGGCGGTAACGGGGCCGGCGCAAGCGCTCGACGTGATGAGCGCGGGCGAATTTCACCGGCACGCCGGTGGTGCGCCATGGCTTGTCGTCGGCATCGACGTCCGCGCGAGCGACGAAGTTCCGCCGCTGCTCGCGCAGATTCGCCGCGTCGACGCGGAGGCGAGCGCGTCCCGCGTCGTCGCGGCGGTAGCGCAGGCGCGCGCCGACATCGCCCGCATGCCCGCCACGGCGCAGACTGAGGCCATCGTCATCGTTGCGCGCGACGATGCGACGGCCATGCAGTGGCGCGAGGCCATTCGCCGCGAGCACGTGCGCGACGTGTTGTTCCTGGGCGGCGGCCTCGCCGGTTACCAGCAATATCTGCGGGAACAGCAAAGCATTGCCGCCAATGCGGGCAAGCCGCTGACGCGACCGTGCGGCTCGGGCTGAACATGATTGCGCGCGCGTTCATCGCTGTGCTGCTGCTTGCGGCCGCGAGCGGATCGGCGCTGGCGGGGACGAACGTCGGCGGCCCGCTCAACGTCAATACGACATGGACGGCGGCCGGCGCACCCTACACGGTGACGTCCGATGTGACGATCGGCTCCGGCGCGATGCTGACGATCGATGCCGGCGTGACCGTCTACATGAACGCGGGAACGAACCTCGTCGTCAGCAACGGCTCGCTTTCGGCCGTGGGGACTGCGCCTTCGCCGATCGTCATTACGTCATTCCGCGACGTCCCCAATCCCAATCCGGTGCCCGCGCCGGGAGATTGGGGCCAGTTGCAATTCGGCGCAGGAACAATCGCGGGCGCGACGCAGCTCGATTACGTCCAGGTGAAATATGGCGCCGGCGTGTCGATCACCGGTGCGTCGCCAGCGCTGAACCACGTCACGCTGCTGAGCAACCAGGGCCCGGCGATCACGGTCGACCTCGCTTCGTCGCCGACGGGCGCGGGGCTCGCCGCGGCCGGCAACGCGTTGAACGGCATCCTGGTTCCGGCGGGCGACATCAATACGGACGTCACTTGGGGCCTGACGGGCATTCCCTACGTGGTCGCGCAGGGCGTCGTCAATGTCGGCGCGCCCGCGCCGGTGCTCGCGCTTTCGCCCGCCGACGCGACGGTCGGCATCGGCTACACGCTGCCGATGACCGTGACGTCGTCGCTCGCCGCGCCCGCGGGCGGGCTCATGGTGACACTCGCCAGCAGCAACGGCGCCGCGGTCGGCGTTCCCGCCAACGTGACGATCCCTGCCAACGCGATGAGCGTCGGCTTCAACGCTACCGGCGTCGCCGCAGGGTCCGCGACGATCACGGCCCATGCGACCGGCTATGGGGACGCAACGGCGCTGGTCAACGCGCAAACGGCCAGCATCGGTGTCCCGGCGAATGTGCTGGTTGCGCCGGGGCTCAACGTGGCCTTGCCGATTACCTTGTCGATACCCGCGCCGGCGGGCGGCATCACGGTGAATCTCGCGAGCGACAAGGGCTCGGTGGCGACGGTGACTGCGTCGGTCGCAATCGCGGCGGACGCAACCACGGGAAGCGCGACCGTAACCGGCGTCGCGGCGGGAACCGCGACGATCACGGCGACCGCGGCCGGCTACGGTGCGGGCACGACGGGCGTCACCGTCGCGAACATCACGCTCGACGTCGCGCCCTCCGGAACGATCAACGTGCCGCAGGGCGTGACGCAGTCCTACCAGGTGAAGCTGTCGCAAGCGGCGCCGGTCGGCGGCGTGACGGTCAACGTCGGCACCGGCAACCCGGCGACCGCGACGGTCTCGCCGGCGAGCGTGACGGTGGCGCAGGGCCAGACGCTGTCCGCCACGACGGTCGACGTGCAGGGCGTCGCGACGGGGGCCACGACGCTGACGTTGAGCGCGCCCGGCCTGAATTCGAAGGTCGTTACCGTCAACGTTCTCGGCCAGGGGAACATGGCGTTCAACCAGAGCAGCGTTATCCTGGGCAAGGGCCTCACGATCACCGCGGGGAGTTCCAATTACCTGATCAAGCTGTTCAGCGGCGCGGCGGTGTTCTTCAATCCGGTTCCGGTGACCGTGACGCTGACGAGCAGCGATCCGTCGAAGGTATCGGTTCCCGCGACGGTGACCATTCCTGCGGGCAACAGTTTCGCAATTCTGCAGTTGAGCGGCGTCGACATCACGTCCACACCGGTGACCATCACCGCGACCGCCGCGGGATACCAGCCGCCGACGCCGATCTCGGTATCCGTGGTCGCGCCGTCGGTGCTGTTCCAGTCGCTCGACAACGCGCGTGTCACGACAAACAGCCAGCGCGACGACTTCTCCGTGCGCTGGTACGTTCCTGACAGCAACAACTCGGCTCAGACTTCGACGGCCGACATCGGGCTCGATCTTTCCATCACGGACCAGAACCCGGCGGGCATCGTCCCCGGCTTCCACAACAACGCGGTCGGCGGCAGCGTCGTGACGCAACTGACGATTCCGGCAGGACAGAATGCGAGCGGCGCCGCGTACGTAGATCAGCCGACCGTTGCCGGAACCTACACCGTCACCGCCAGCGCGCCGGGCATCGGTTCCGGCACGTCGAGCGTGCAAACGGTCACGAGTCCCGCGCTGCAGCTTCCGCCTGTGGTCTTCATCGGCGCCGGAATGACGTCGGTGCCCAACCAGGTGAAAGTCACACGCACCGGCAGCACGGCGGCGGCAATCGACGTTGCGCTGAGCTGCGCGCCGACGTCCGTGTGCAGCGTGCCGGCGACCGTGACCATTCCGGCCGCGGCCACTTCGATGAGCGTGCAGCTGACAGGCGTGGCCGTCGGCTCTGCCACGTTGACCGCGACGAGCGCCGGGTACACGACGGCATCTTCCCCGGTGACGACGGAGACGCCGCGATTCTTCATCTCGCTGTCCACATCGACGGTCGCCGTCGGCAACACGATTCCCATCACGATTGGAATCGGCGGCGGCGGCGAGGTCGCGGAGACTTCGGCGACCGACATCGTTGTCTCACTGACGAGCAGCGCGCCCGCCATTGCGTCCGTTCCGGCGACGGTCACGATTCCGGCCGGCGCCATGTCCGTGGACGCTCCGCTGCTCGGCGTCTCCGCCGGGGCGATGTCGGTCACGGTCTCGAGCCCGGGTTTCCTGGCGATGGGGGGCATTCCGTTCACCGTGACCGCGCCGCCCACGTTGACGCTCGTGCCCTCAGTGGGACAAGTGAACATCGGCAGCACGCTCGCGATGAGCGTGCATTCCAATCAGGCAGCCCCGGCAGGCGGCATTCCGGTCACGCTTTCGAGTTCGAATAGCGGTTTCGTCAGCGTGCCCGCAAGCCGTAGTCATTCCCGCGTTCGGCGTCAGCGCGCCCTTCAACGCCACCGGCGTGGCCAACGGCACTGCGACGCTCATGGCCCATGCGACGGGTTTTGTCGATGGGACTGCGTCGATCACCGGCGGCTCGCAGGCATTGGTTCTCACCAACTCGCAAGTGGCGATCGGCCAGACGCGCACGCTGACGATCACGCTCAGCAATCCGGCGCCTGCAGGCGGGCTGACCATTTCGCTGCAGAGCTCGGACACGGCCATTGCGACCGTGCCCGCGTCGATCAACGTGCCGGCCGGGGCTACCACCGCGACTTTCGATGCCTTCGGCGTGGGCAACGGCAGTCCGTTCGCCTTCACGTACATCAACGCCGGCTTCTGGAACGTGACCATCACGGCGACGGCTTCGGCGTACCAGACGGCGACGATGGGTTTTGCCGTCAGCAATTTCGTGATCGAGTTGAAGCCGGTTACGAGCTTCGACATTCCGCAGGGCGTCGTGCAGACGTATCAGGTCGCGCTCACTTCCCAGTCTCCCACGGAGGCCGTGACCATCAATCTCGCCAGCGCGGATTCGGGCACGTTGACCGTGGTGCCGTCGAGCGTGACCGTGCTCCCAGGCCAAAAGAACGCCACAGCGACCATCGACGTCATGGGCATCGCCAAGGGCGCGACGACGATCGATGCGACGGCGGTCGGCCTCGCTCCCGCGACGTTCAACGCCAACGTGGTCGATCCGGGCATGTTGGTGTTCTCGCCGGCCAGCATGGTCCTTGGCAAGGGCATGGCGACCTCGGACCTGATCGTGCAATTGTTTGTCGCAGGCAATCCGTTCCTGAGCCCCGTGCCGGTGACGGTGTCACTGACGAGCAGCGATCCCACGAAGGTCAGCGTGCCCGCGTCGGTTTCGACACCTGCCGGCTATGACCGGGCAGCCATTGCGGTCACTGGTGTGGACTTTGCGGCGCCCGTCTACATCTCCGCGACCAACTCGTCGGGGTACGCCAATCCCAGTCCCGCCGACGTCACGGTCCAAGCCCCGTCGTTCGACTTCCTCGGATTGGCCGGCGTGCGTGTTCCCAACAACCGCCGGGATGCGTTCCAGATACGAGTCCTGCCGCCCGTTTCCAACGTCTCCCAGTCGTTGGTCAACTCGCTGAATGTCGGCCTGACTATTACCAACCAAAGCCCGGCGGGGATCGTCGGCGGTTTCCACGATCAGGTGACCGGCGGCAGCGTCCTCACGCAGGCGGCAATCCCGGCGAACAGCGGTTTCAGTGGCGTCATCGCCGTGGATTCGCCGACAACGACTGGAACGTACACGGTGACGGCCAGCGTGACTGGTCTCGCGTCGACGACCTCGGCTGTGCAGGAGGTTTCCAGCAATGCCGCGCTGACGTTCCCCGTCACAAGCTACGTCATCGGCAAGGCTCTGAGCTACCCGCTTGTGATCGAACGGATTGTCGACGGCAATTTCTTCTACGACGACGGTCCGATGATCGTCAACCTGACCAGCAGCGATCCGTCGAAGGTATCGGTGCCCTCGAGCGTGACCATTCCGGCGGACAGCTATTTCACTGTTGTGCCGGTCACCGGTGTCGACCTGACGAGCGCGCCGGTCACCATCGACGCCAGCGCCGGTGCCTACGCATCGCCCGCCGTCAAGCTCGGCATCTCGGTCGTCAATCCGCACCTCGAGATCGGCAGTTTGGACATGGCACGAAGGCTGGACAGCACCGAAGACGGGTTCTACGTGCGCTGGTATGTCCCCGAGAACACCGTGTATCCCTACGAGCAGAGGGCGGCGACCGACACGACCGTCAATCTTTCCATTACCGACCAGAACCCGGTCGGAATCGTCGATGGCATTTTCGGCACTACCGGCGGAAATATCACCAGCGACCAGTTGATCATTCCCGCCGGCGTGGATCTCGGTTCCGGATATGTCGGTCGCCCGTTGGCTGCTACGGGCACGTATACCGTCACGGCTTCGACGACCAGCCCGGTGGTCACGACGACGACGTCTCCGCCCCAAACCGTGACCACTGCTACGCCTGTCCTCGAGTTCATTTCCACGCAGGCCGTGATTGGCGTCGGTTTCGCGACGTCCGACGTCAACCCGTTCTTCGTCACGCGCACGCTGCTGGGATTCCCGTTCTTCCCGGTCGACGACGTTGACGTTACCGTGAACGGCGTCGATACGAACAGCGCCACCATTCCGTCGACGCTGACCTTCCCGTTCGGCGAATCGCTGCTCGTCTTGCCGATCGTCGGTTTGCAGCCCGCGACGATGTCGGTCACTCTGTGGTGAAACCTCAATCACGCGGCACTTCATGATGCTGCCGGCAGCGCGCTTCGTACATCTCAGAGGCGCCGACGATCACCACCGGGTCGTCGTAACGGGCTGGCCTGTCGTTGACCAGGCGTTGGGTCCGGCAGGCCGGCTCACCGCACACCATGCAGATGGCGTGCAGCTTGTCCACCACCTCCGCCTTCGCCATCAACACCGGCATCGGACCGAAAGGCTCGCCGCGGAAGTCCGTGTCCAGGCCGGCCACGATCACGCGCATCCCGCGGTCAGCCAGGCTTTGCGCCACGTTGATCACTTCGTCGTTGAAGAATTGGGCTTCATCGATGGCCACCACCGTCGTTTCGGGGTCCAGCTTTTCGACTACTTCGGCGGCGTGGATGATCGGCAGGGCCGCAAAATCGCCGCCGGCGTGCGAAGTGACCTTTTCGACCGCGTAGCGGTTGTCGATGGCAGGCTTGAAAACCTGCACCTTCTGGCGGGCGATCGTGGCGCGCCGCAAGCGGCGGATCAGCTCGTCGGTCTTGCCGCTGAACATGGAACCCGTGATGACTTCGATGGATCCGGTGTGATGTTTCATGCGACTCCTTGTTTATATTGGCATGGGAGGATTGGTGGTGGTATTTTACCGCCCCCATCGTATAACCTGCAAGATAGAAAACACCCCCGATTTCTGGTTGAAACCGGGGGTGTCTGATCTGTTTAGACCACAATTTCTTGGGCTGCTTCCGGCAGCTCGTATCCGAAGCTGCGCAGCTTCTTTTTGAGGTCGGCCAACGATTTGCGGCCAAATCCCTCGACCGACAGGATGGCGCTCTCGCCCAGCTCCATCTTGTCCAGCACCTGGCCGACCGTCGTAATGCCGGCCTTGGCCAGCGCCTCGGTCGGGCGGTCGCCCAGTCCGAGCTCGGCTACCGTCCGCTCCATGGAGGTGCGGGCCGAAGCGCGCGCTTCTTTGTCTGCCACGTACTGCTGGCGGACCTGCAGCTTCTTGTAGAAGCGGTCTACCTGGCCTTCCGTGTCGACGATGCGCTGCTCGCCGGTGAAGAAGGGGTGGCAGTTCGAGCACACATCGGTATGGATGAGTTTCTTCGTGGAGCCCGTCGTCCAGGTGTTTCCGCAGGCGCAGATCACCTGAGCATCGGGATAATAAGTGGGGTGAATACCTTGTTTCATATCAGTAAATCCTCTTTCCTGAAACGCAAAGAGCGAGTTTCGATCGCTCCGTTTCACTTTTTATGGAAAATTCTAATCTTGTGCTGGCGCTTCCGCCGGCACAACGCTGACCAGCTTGCGGTCATCGCGCACGGTCTCATAGACTACCACGCCGTCGGCGGTAGCAAACAGCGTATCGTCCTTGCCGACATCCACGTTGCGGCCAGGCTTGATGCGCGTCCCGTGCTGGCGGACCAGGATGTTCCCGGAGCGGACAGTCTCGCCGCTGTAGACCTTCACGCCCAGGCGCTGGCCTCGGCTATCGCGACCGTTGCGGCTGGAGCCGCCACCTTTTTTGTGAGCCATATCAACCTCTCTCTTCTATCGTTATTCGACGACGATCGAATCAATTTGTAAGCGGGTGTATTTCTGACGGTGGCCGGTCTTGACGCGGATGCGCTTTTTCGGCTTGTAGCGGAACACCACCAGCTTCGGGCCTTTCACCTGCGAGACCACCGTCGCCTGCACACGTGCGCCGGTTACCAGCGGCGCTCCCACCTGGATAGTATCGCCATCCACCACCATAAGCACGCGTTCCAGGTCGAGCTGTTCGCCCTCTTCGGCGGCGAAGCGGTCCACTTCGATGGTGCCGCCTTCGACGGCTTTGTACTGCTTGCCGCCATCTTCCACGATTGCATATTTCATAAGCTTCTCCTCCAAGCTTCACTTCGCCACCGCCGCCGCGCCAGATTGGAACACGACAGGCATTCCACCTGTCATACGCCACGGGTTGGGGAAGTTGGGGATCGATCCCTTCCAATCGGAAGGCATACAAGATTTTGCCCCAGCAAAACAGCTGCCGGGGCAGTGCGAGGGGGTATTATACCGGGGTTGGGAAAGAATGTCAACCGGATTTTCGGGATTTCTAACGAAAATAAAACAGAAAAAATGAAGAATATACTACCGGGCAAAGGGCGCCCAGGCAATTCGTTAACATTCCCGTTAATGGTATACTTTTCATACTTATTGTCCAATTTAGGGTGGTACATTTTTGGAGGGCTGGGACACTGTCAAAAGAAGCTGCCAATACCGATATTCACCAAATGATCGTTAGTTTGGAGGAAAACCTGGAAAATAACCCCCAGGATTGGAAAGCGCGCCGGGAGCTGGTGTCGAACCTGGGCCAGGCCGGGGTGAATTCGCCCAGCTCGGCGCTCAGGTCGAAATCCTGCAGGTATTGATGGATCGTTGCACTGGGGAAGAAGACGATCAGGTAACTAAGAGCGCAATAGAGGCGGTGATCAAGATCTGGGAAGCTGCCTGGGACACCCATCGCCAGGCCATCCTGAACCGGTTTTTATCGCCCTCCATAGGAGGACACAAACACCTGCGATTTCACCCAGCTTAGAGAGCAGGCCGCTAGTTGGATTGGTTCGCAAGCCGAAACCATCGCTCAGGATGAGCGTCTGATTGGTCAGGTCCTGGATGTATTGATCCAAAGTATGAATGAAGATCGGGACGCACGGGTGCGAGCCGTCGCCTGGGGATCGTAGCCGGAAAATTTGGAACGCCAGCTGGAAAACCAGGGAAAATGAAGAAGCTCACCGATTGGCAGTTATCAATCGCTTTATCAAGGTCTTTCGCATCGAGGAAGAAGAGGCGGACGATTGGGAAGTGCGTAAGGCAGCTTCCGACTGGATCGCGACGAGAGCCGGCGATATCGCCAAAAATGATCACGTGTTAATGATGTGGTCAATATCCTGATCAAACGGTCGACAACCGAAGATAGAGATGAAGTCAGCCGGGCTGCCATCGAGGCACTGTGCACGATATGGGACCAGGTCTGGGAGCTTGATCCGCTTCAGGACCGGCGCTTCACCAGTTTGAACCTGCTCGAAAAAGCATTGGAACGGGGGAGCGTGAACTGAAACAGGCGGCTGCGGATTGGATGGGGAGTAAGGCGGAAGATATCGCCGCCGGCGATCGCCTGGTGGTTAAAGCGCTTAATGGTCTGGTCGAGCTGGCTATGGACAAAAAGGATGAGGTCGAAGACGCGCCAGAGCGCTCGTGAGAACTCCCAGAAAATTTGGAACGCTGCCTGGAAGATTGAGGCCAACCAGGAAATCGTCCTGATCGAAGTGATCGATGTGCTCAATCAGCCGGAAGACGATGAGCTTGACAAGGATTTTCGACAGATTGCCGCCGGATGGATCGGCGACAAGGCCAATGATATTGCCAGGAGCGTGCGCATGGTCGATCGAATGTTCAGCAGCGACGTTGAAGGCGTTAACCATTCGGGCCAATTATGATAGCGATGATTATACCCGCCGGATTGCCGAGACTTCGCTGCGAAAGATTTGGGATGCCGGTTGGGAACAAGCCAAAAACGACGAAAACCGGCAAATCAGCCTGATCGACCAGGTTTTAGAGGCGTTCAATCCATCGGATGCATTCTTTAGTCAGCCAGCCCCCTCGGCGAAGAAAGCCGACGATGACCAGGGCATAGCGGCGGAGAGTGAAAAGGTGAAGCCATT
>CAVVEH010000010.1:0-78718 GCA_963747265.1 uncultured beta proteobacterium
CGCGCCATCGCGGCCAGCCAAGGGCGGCTGTCGGTCGACGGCGCCACGGGCTCGCCCCTCAGCACGGTGCGCGTCGCGCGAATCGGCTGGCGCGGCGACGACGTCCTCGTCGAGGCGGACGACGTGGCGTTGACGTGGAGCGCCATCGGCCTTTTCACGCGACACATCGACGTTTCCGGATTGGGTGCGCACCGGCTCGCGTTCACGATCAAGCCCTCCCAGGGCCCGCTCGCGCTGCCGGCCGACCTCTCGCTTCCCCTCGAAGCCGATGTCCGCAACGTCGGCGTCGAGCGCCTCGAGTGGCGCGTCGGCACGCGCACAGGCACGATCACCGGCGTCGCATTCGATTATGCGGGCGGCGCAACTCGGCACGCGGTCTCGCGGCTGCGCTTCGTCGCCGACGCTGGCACGCTGGAAGGCAGCGCCGAGATCGGCGCCGTCGCGCCATTTCCGATCAAGGCGGCGCTCGCGTTTACCGGGGACGGCGCATTTCGCGATACGCGCGCCGACCTCGTCGCGAGCGGGCCGTTGTCGCGCGTGGCGCTGGCCGCGACCGGCACCTCGCGCGATGCGGCACTCGTCGCCAATGTGACCCTTGCGCCGTTCGCGCCGGCCCTCGTCGTCGACGCGCACATCGATGCGCGTGACGTCGACGTCACGCGCTTCGTGGCAACGCTGCCCGCGACGCGGCTGACAGTCGCGATCGACGCGCTGCCCGTCGCTGAAGGTTTTGCCGGCACGCTCACGGCGAGCAACGCCGACGCCGGCGCGCTCGACGCCGGCCGCGTGCCGCTCACACAATTGACGTCGCGCTTCGACTGGAACGGCCGGGTGCTGGTCCTGCAGGACATCGACGCGCGCCTTCCCGGAGACGCGCGGGTCACCGGCCGCGCGACGCTTCCGGTCGACGGTGCGGCGACCGCCCTGCAACTGGCCGTGCGCGATCTCGACCTGCATCGCGTGCATTCGTCGCTGATCGCGACACGACTCGCCGGCACGGCTGCCGCCGAGGTGGCGCAGTCCACGCAATCGGTGCGCGCCGAACTGACGCAATCCGACATGGCGCTCAATTTCGCCGCCACCGTCACCGGCAAGCGCATCGACATCGAGCGCTTTCGCGGCCGCGCGGGCGGCGGCGAGGTGACGGGGCGAGGCTTCGTCACGCTCGACCCGGCGCGCGCCTTCGACGTCACGGCCGACGCAGCACACTTCGATCCATCGAGGTTCGGCGCCTTTCCCGCCGGCAATCTCGACGGCAAGATCACGGCGCGCGGACGCCTGGCTTCGCCATGGAATGTCGAAGGCGACATCGCGCTGGCGCAAGGCAGCCGGCTCGAAGGTGTCGCGGTCAGCGGCCACCTGCATGCGGACGCGAGTCCCACGGCGATCCGCGGCGTCGCCGCCGATGTTGCCGTCGCCTCGGCGACGATTGCCGTCACCGGCGCCGCCGGCACTGCGGGCGACAAGCTCGCCTTCAAGGTCGACGCGCCCCGGCTGGAAGATTTGCGCGGTGTGCTGGCGCGTCATGCCGGCGCCGCGATCCCCGAGGCAATCGGCGGCGCACTGCACGTTCGCGGAACGCTGACCAGCGACCCCGGCGGCAACGGCCTCGACGTCGATGTCCGCGGCGACGCGCTGCAATGGGGAAAGCTGCTCCGCGTGGGAATGCTCGAGGCCCGCGCCGGAATCGCGCCCGGCGGACTCACGCTGGACCCGGCCGCGAACGCCACGCGCGGAATCGCGCTGAAGCTCGCGGCCACGCGCGTGAGCGCCCCGCAGGGCGAACTGGCAACGCTGACGATCGACGGCGCGGGTACGCTGGCGCACCACACGGCCGCCTTCGCATTCAACGGCGAGGGCGTCGACGCGCACGCGCGCTTCACCGGCGGATTCAAGGATCCGGGCGCGCCTTCGCTGGCGTGGGCAGGCTCGCTCGACGCGCTCGAAAGTCGCGGCGCGTACGCATTGCAACTCGATGCACCCGCGACGATCGAGTGGGCGCGCGATCACCTGCGCGTCGGCAGCGCCCGATTGCACGTCGCCGAAGGCGTCGCCAGCCTCGAGGAATTTCGCTGGGACCAGGGAAAGATAACGACACGCGGCGAATTCGGGGGCATCCCCCTCAATGCGGTGACGCAGCTGGCCGGCGTCAAGTCGCCGCTTGCGTCGACGATGGTGATCAATGGCGACTGGTCGCTGGCCGCGTCGCCGCATCTCAACGGAACGCTGCACGTCCGGCGCGAACGCGGCGATCTCTTCGGCACCGAAAGTGCCAGTCCCGATTCCAGGAATCTCGCGCTCGGCATCACGACACTCGACGTCGATGCGCGGTTCGTCGACGACAGCGTCAAGGCCACCGGCACGTTGCGCTCACTGCGCGCCGGCAATGCCGACGCAACGCTGGCAATCGCGGCCGCGCCGCCCAATGCCGAAGGTCGCATCTCCTTCAGCGCGCCGATGACGGCGACGCTGGCCGCCGACCTGCCTTCGCTCAAGCCGCTGCAGCCGTGGCTGGGCACGCTTGCCGTCGTCGACGGCCGCGCGCACCTCGACGTCACCGGCAGCGGAACGCTGGCCAACGCCGTGCTCGCGGGTACACTCAGCGCCGATGCCGTCCGCGTCGATGTGCCGCAGTACGGCTTGCATTGGCAGGAAGGCCGCCTGCGCGCGCATTTCGCCGACCGGTCGCTGGTCCTGGAGGACCTTACGTTCGCCGGAGGCGATGGCACATTCTCGGCGCAGGGAACGCTCGCGCGCGCGCCGGCCGGCGGCGGTGCGAAGTCCGGGCCGGGGGCGCGCGTGACCTGGAAGGCCGACAAGTTTCGCGTCGTGAACCGCCCGGACCTGCGGCTTGCCGTCGACGGCAGTGGCACGCTGGCGGTCGAGAACAACAAACTCGCCGTACGCGGCAGCGTGCGCATCGACGACGGCCGCATTGACTACGAGCCGGCGAGCGTCGGCACGCTTGGCAACGACGTCGTCATTGAGGGCCGCCCGCGTAACGCCGACGACGTGGCGACGGCGCTCGATTTGCCGCTGGTCCTCGACCTCGACGTCGCGCTCGGAGATTCGCTGCGCTTCTCCGGCGAGGGTCTCGATACGCGGCTCGCGGGAAATTTGCGCGTCACGACGAACGCGAGCGGCGGCCTCGTCACTCGCGGCACGATCCGCGCGGTGAACGGAACCTATTTCGTGTTCGGCCAGCGCCTCGAGATCGACCGCGGCCAGCTCATCTTCGACGGTCCCGCCGACAACCCCGCGATCGACGTCGTCGCGCTGCGCAAGAACGTCGCCGTCGAAGCCGGCGTGGAAGTCACCGGAACAGTGCGGGTGCCGCGCGTGCGGCTCGTTTCCAATCCACCGGTGCCGGACGGCGAGAAGCTGTCGTGGCTCATGACCGGCCAAGGGCTCGATCGCGCATCGCGCGCCGACCTGGCCGCGCTAGGATCGGCGTCGGCATCGCTGCTGGGCAAGGGTCAGAAGCCTTTTGGCACGAGCATCGCCAATTCGATCGGATTGGACGACATTTCGCTGCGCGAGCGCAGCAGCGCCGTCACGTCCGGGACGACGAGCCAGGTCGTTGCATTCGGCAAGCGGATCAACGACCGGTTGACGCTTGTCTACGAGCAGGGACTCACGGTGGCCAACAACGCGCTGCGCATCGAATACGCGCTGACGCGCACGCTGACGCTGCGCGCCGAAGCCGGAATTATCTCGAGCCTGGGCCTCTACTTCCGCCGCACCTACGATTGACGCCTGCGGAAGCGGCGGTCGCAATGACCGGGGGCGGGTTGTTTAGCGAGGCACGACGTTCCAGCCCGGGCCGGGATCGAAGGTCGTCATCTTTGCGCCAACGTTGGCCGAATCCTTTCCGAGGTCCCGCTCGTAAACCTTGCCGTTGTGACTCACGATGAACGTCATCACGCCGCTCTTTCCGTAATCGGCGGGGAAGGCAACCATCGCGAAGCCCGCAATCATCCGGCCGTTGATCACATAGCTGTAGGCACCGCCCGGGGCATTCTTGCCCTGGCGAGTCAGGATCCTGAAGTCATAGCCGCGGTACGGGTCGCCTGCGACGTGGCCCTTGAGGTAGGCCGAACTTTCGGCAATCAGCGGACCGAAAGGGCTTTCCTCTTCGCCCTTCGCGGTGTCGGCACGCCAGTAGAGACCGTCGTGCTTGCCCGGCGTGCTGGCCAACTTCTGCGCGTACTGGAGCACGCCGTCATCGTCGCGGTCGCTTGTCGCGTACGCACGCTGGGCATCGATGTAGGCACGCAGAACGTAGAGGGCGTTGCGCTCATTCGCCCCGATGCGGCGATTGACGACCTCTTCCGCACCCTGATCGGTGTCGAAGCGCCAGCGGTCGTCGACACGTACGAGGGGGATTGGGAAAGGCCATGCTTCGTCACCAATCATCAGTACCCGGCGATCCGCGCTCGGTTCTTGCAGCACGTGCAGCGTCTGCATGGCCGCGAAGATCTTTGCGCGGGTGGCGCTTGCCTCCGCCCGATCGGACGGGATGAGGAGATCCTTGTGCTTTTCGCCGAAGATTCCGACCATCGCCGAGTCGCTGTCGGCTTTGAGCGCTGCCATGAAAGCGTCGACCGCCGCCTCCGGCGTCGCGAATGTTTCCTGCGGCGCGGCCGCTGCGACGAGAGGAACGGCAACCAGCAACGCCAGTGCGAACTGGCGCAGGGACTTCAAGAAGCGGATGAGGTTCATGGGCGATACCTTGCTTTCGATGAAAGTGAATGTGCGCATGACGGCTCTCCTCTCGTTCAACGCCGGCCGCCGCCGCCGCCGCGCCCACCGCCGCCGCCGCCGCGTCCGCCGCCACCGCCGCCACCACCGCGCGCGCCACCGCCGCCGGCACCACCGTACGCACCACCACCTCCCGACGACCGCGCGCCTGAACTCGACATCGAACTGCGACTCGATGCGCCGCGCGAACTGTCCATCTGGGATTGCCGTCCCGAGCCGTACCCGCCCATGGCGTCGCCGCCACCGCCGGCCCCTCTACCCGCCGACGCACTACCCGCGGCCTGCCCCGGTGACCGACCGGCACCGGCACCGGCGGACCCACCCGCGCGCGCATCGCCTGCGCGCGCAGACGACGCTGTCCGGCCCGTGGATCCGGCTACCTGGCCGGGCTGTTTATTGGATTTCCACGCAGTGCCACCGGTGGCCCGCGCTCCCGTGCCGCCGCGATTGATGTTGCCCGTGTTGATGTTCGTGTTCCGGTTGACGTTGATGTTGGCGTCTCCACAGCAGCCGTAACGGTTGCCGCCCCACGCCGCACCGATCGCAGCGCCCCAGATGATGCCCGTCGCCAGTGCGGCGCCGGGCGGATACGGGTAGTAGTACGACGGGTATGGCGTCGGGTAGTAGCCGTACACGGGCGTCGGGCTGGAAACGATCACGGTCGTCGGGTTGTACTGCGGGACGTAGATCACCTCCGGATTCGCCGGTTCGATGTACACGATCTGCTGTTCGACCTTCACCACCTGCTTGTCGTCCGACTTGAGGTTGCCCGCCCCCTGCGCCCTGCGGCGGAACGCCTGCACGGCATCGATCACCGCAGTCTGGTCCGCGACGACCGCCTCGCCCAGCGCCGTTGTCCAATCGAGGTCGTCGCTCATTTTGCCCACCACATCCGGATAGTTGAGCAGCGACTTGACGGAGTCGTCCCACTTCTCATCGACCGGGAGCTTGGGATCGGCTTTCCGCTTGTCGAGAAAGCGGGCCGCCTGCACGATCTGGACCGGAAAGGTCGAAGCCGGCAGGATGATTCCGACGAGATCGTCCGGATAGAGCGCGATCGGGCCGACGAGCTTGGCCAGCTCTTCCGCGGACATCGGCGGTGCCGCGCCTCCCGGTGCCGCCGGTGCCTGCGCGGTTGCATGCGTGGCGAACACGATCGCAAGGCCGAAGGCGACGAGGGTGAGCCATCGCGAGTACCAAGTCGCGCCGACCTTGTGGATTCCATTCATGTACATAACGTTGACTCCCGATTGCGCCAAAGACTGCGGCATCCAAATGTGTTCGTTCAGCCAGCTCTTCGTTCCAGGTCCGTGCTGCCACCCTTTGCAACATACCGGAGCATGGCCCGAGACAACATTCCTCCGGAAATGCACATGACCCTGAAGCCGTGCTGCAACAGGATCCGTGTCGCATGATACGCGCGTTGCGCGGAGCGGCAGACGAGAGCGACGCGGCGGTTCTGATCCAGGGCGCTTCGAGATGTCGCTGAGTATGCGAGGCAAACTGGACGTCGCCAGTCTGGCTGTTTACCCCGGACGGAAGGCCACGACGTGCCTGTCGGTCAGAGGACGAACGGGGCGCCTCCGGCTCAACACGCTTCAATCGCCGTGTGTGCCAGCCCCTTTCGACGAGGAATGTGGCGCGCCCGACAGGATTCGAACCTGTGACCCTTGGCTTCGGAAACCAATACTCTATCCAACTGAGCTACGGGCGCGTTATGGCGTGTTGCGACGAACAACGCGCATTTTAGGCCCCTCGCGGGCATAGCGTCCAGGGCGGTGTCTCCGCGACGACATGGACCGGTATAATGCCGGGCCAGCCAATTGCGATACCCAATCGAGCGCCCAGCGTGCAGTGACGCACGTTCGGGACCACTTCAACGACCGAATCCGCCATGACCGACGAGCACACCTCTCCGATCAAGACTCCCCGGCAGCTCATCATCGTCGTGCTGCTCGCCTTTGCGGTTCCGATCACGCTGGCCGTGCTCGTATCGCAACTCGTGACGAGCGGCGAGAAGGGCATGCAGCGAGGACGACAGCATGCGTCCTGTCGCGAATCCAGCCCGTCGGCAATGTCGTGCTGGCCGATGCGGGCGGGCCCAAGGGTGCGCTCACTGGCGAGCAGGTTTACGGCCAAGTCTGCAAGACCTGCCATGAAGCGGGACTCGCGGGAGCGCCAAAGTTTGGCGACAAGGCGGCGTGGACCGCGCGCATCGCGCAGGGGGAGACCACGCTCGATCAGCACGCGATCGCCGGATATCAGGGCAAGTCGGGCGTCATGCCGGCCAAAGGCGGCAACGCCGACCTGACCGATGACGAAGTTCGCCGTGCCGTCGCGTTCATGGCCAACAAGGCGGGCGCGACGTGGAAGGAACCCGCGGCCGCGCCCGCAGTGGTCGCGAGCGCTTCGGCCGCACCTGTCGCAACTGCGGCGGCTGCCCCTGTCCCGGCCGCGGCGGCTGCCCGTCGCGCCGCAGCGGCCGCCACCGCCGCGGGCAAGCCCGATGGCAAGAAGATCTTCGACGGCACGTGCTCCGTGTGTCACGGCGCCGGCATCGCCGGCGCGCCCAAGTTCGGCGACAAGGCCGCATGGGCACCGCGCATCGCGCAAGGGGTGAACGTGCTGTACACGCACGCCATCGGCGGCTTCACCGGCAAGGGCGGCGTCATGCCTCCCAAAGGCGGCAACCTGGCGCTGACCGACCCCGACATCAAGGCTGCCGTCGACTACATGGTGGCCGCCGCCAGATAGCAACAAGCGAGCGACAAGCGAGTCCTCAGCGCGCCAGCATCGCCTTCAGCGATTTGAGCCGCTCGCTGCCTGCCGATTTTTCCTTCGCCGCCTCGTCCGGGGGCAACGGCGTGTCCGCAGTAGCGCAGGTCCTCCTGCGCCAGTTCGCCGATGAAGCGCGACGGCGTGCAGGTCGATTGCATTCGCCGGCGCGCTTGCGCCGCCGGCAGTACGACAGGTGCAGCGACTGCTGCGCGCGCGTCATGCCGACGTACATGAGCCGGCGTTCTTCGTCGACCGTGCCCGCGCTCCACCGATTCGCGGTGCGGCAGCACGCCCTTCCTCCAGGCCCACCAGGAATACATGCGGGAATTCGAGGCCCTTCGCCGCGTGCAGCGTCGACAGGTGCACGGCATCGACGCCGTCGCCGTCGCGGCCTTCGAGCATCGTGATCAGCGCGACCATCTGCGTGAGTTCGAGCAGGTTGCGATCGTCGCTTCTCGCCTTTGCGCGACAGCCAGTCGATCAGGTCGCGCACGCTTTGCGTGCGCGTCATCGCTTCGCGCTTGTCCTGCGTCGCTCTCACCCATTCCTCGTAGCCGGTCGCCGCGTACAGTTCGTTGAGCAGCCGCCCCGCGGGTTCGCGTTCGGCGCGAAAGCGCAGGTTGTTGATCAGCGTGCAGAATTGCGTGAGCGTTTCGTGCTGTCGCGCCGGAATGGCTGCCGCGAGCTCCGGCGCATAGACGGCGGCGAAAAGGCTCTCGTGGCGACGCGGCCGCGATGTCGCCCAGCCGCGCAGCGTCGCCTGCCCGACGCCGCGCTTCGGCGTCGTGACTGCGCGCACGAACGCCGGGTCGTCGTCGTCGTTCGCGATGAGCCGCAGGTACGCGACGATGTCCTTCACTTCGGCCTTGTCGAACAGCGACTGGCCGCCGGACACGTCGTACGGCATGTTCTGTCCGCGCAGCGCGGTCTCGAAGGCGCGCGCCTGGTGGTTGCCGCGGTAGAGGATCGCGAAGTCGGAGAACTTCGCGCGCCGCTCGAACTTCAGCGCCGAGATGCGGCGCACCACCATTTCCGCCTCGGCCTCGTCGTCGGCGGCCGGCACGACACGGATGGCGTCACCCATTGCCGCAGCTCGCTCCACAGTCGCTTTTCGAAGAGCTTCGGGTTGTTCGCGATCAGCGCAGTTCGCGGAGCGCAGGATGCGCACAGTGGAGCGGTAGTTCTGCTCGAGCTTGACGACCTTGAGGCTCCGGATAGTCGCGCGGCAGGCTTGCGAGGTTGTCGACGTGGCGCCGCGCCAGCCGTAGATCGCCTGGTCGTCGTCGCCGACCGCGGTGAACGGCGTCATGGCACCGACCAGCGCGCGCAGCAGCCGGTATTGCGCCGGGTTGGTGTCCTGGTATTCGTCGACGAGCACGTGCGCGCACTTCGCCTGCCAGCGCGCGCGGACGTCGCGCATCGCGTTCGAGCAGTTCCACGACGCGCACGATGAGATCGTCGAAGTCCACCGCCTGGTACGCAGCCAGCGCCTCACCGTAGTTGGCATACGCGCGCGCGGCAATGATCTCGTCGTCACCGCTTGCGCCGCCTTCATCGCGACTGCCGGCGTCACCAGCGCGTTCTTCCACGCGCTGATCTTCCACTGCGCCGCGCGCGCGCGGCCGCGGTCGCGAGTGGCGATCAGTTCGGCGACGACTGATTCGAGGTCCTGGCCGGGTCGAAGATCGAGAAGCCCGACTTTCAGTCCGGCCGCCTTCGCTTCGCTGCGCAGGATCTTCAAGTCCCAGCGCGTGGAACGTGGCGATGACGACCTTCGCCGCCTCGTCCGGCCTTGCCCTGCGCCTTCAGACAGCGCCTGCGCGCGCTCGCGCATTTCGCGCGCCGCCTTGTTGGTGAACGTGATCGCGACGATGCGCGACGGCGTCGACGCCCTGCTCGATCAGGTGGGCGATCTTGGCCGTGATGACGCGGGTCTTGCCGCTGCCGGCGCCGGCCAGCACGAGCAGCGGACCGTCGATGTGGCGCACCGCTTCGCGCTGGGGAGGGTTTAAGGGAAAGTGCACGAAGCTTGCTAGAATGAATGCGCGGTCGATTCTAACAGCCGCCGCCGCGCGTTCGATATCTTCCGTCACGAATTCCCGACGAATCAACGCACATGGCGCACTACGCGATCGGCGACATCCAGGGCTGCCATGCCGAGTTCTGCCAGCTGCTCGACCTGATCGCGTTCTCGCCCGCTTCCGACCGCCTGTGGCTCGTCGGCGACCTCGTCAATCGCGGCCCCGAGTCGCTGGCGGTGCTGCGCGAAGTGCGCAAGCTGGGCGACGCGGCGACCACGGTGCTCGGCAACCACGACTTTCACCTGTTCGACGATCGCCGCCGGACATCGCCGGCCGCATCGCGAGGACACGCTCGACGCCATTCTCGAAGCGCCCGACCGCGACGAGCTGATCGCGTGGCTCAAGGCGCGGCCGCTGGTCGTCGTCGAGGGCGAGCGGCTGCTCGTGCACGCGGGCCTGCTGCCGCAATGGACGCCGGCGACGGCACTCATGCTCTCGCGCGAAGTGCAGGCGATGCTCGGCGGCGAGCGCGCGAAGCGAATTCCTGGGCGTCCTGTACGGCGACGATCCGCGGCAATGGCGCGACGAGCTCACCGGATACGACCGCCTCCGTGTCGCCGTCAACGCCTTCACGCGGCTGCGCTTTTGCACGGCTGACGGCACGATGGACTTCCGCGAAAAACGCGGCACCGAACACACGCCCGACGGCTTCCTGCCATGGTTCGCGCAACCGACGCGGCAGAGCGCGCGCATGACGGTCGTGTGCGGGCACTGGTCGACGCAGGACCTAGTGCTCGCACCGAACGTGCTGATGCTCGACTCGGGATGCCTGTGGGGCGGGACGCTTACCGGTGTCCGCCTCGATGACCGGCGGGTGCTGCAGGTTCCGTCGCGTCATGCGGTGCAGCCAAAGCCGTTCGGATAGAGTGTTCAGCGACGCGCGCCAAGTGGCGCCGGTGGCTGTCGCGCGCGGGAAGCGCGTCGGTCGCGATCAATTCCACGGTGAGCGCGCGCGCGCCGCAGACGCTCCAGAACGATTCGGCGAAGGTCGTCTCGCCGACATACGCGGGCGCCACGGACAGTTCGCCGTCGGGACCGCGATACCGGATCGCCACCGGCTGCACGTGCCCCGCCGTCTCGACGATGGGCTGCAACAGCGAGCTCTTGAACGGCAGCATGTCGAGCCCGTCGGTCGTTTCGCCCTCGGGAAAGATCGCCACGACGTCTCCGCCCGCCAGGACTTCCGCGACATGGTGGTTGACGCGCCGCGTGTCGCGCCGCTTGGTTCGTTCGATGAACAGCGTTCCCGCGCCCCGGATCATGGTGCCGACGATCGGCCAGCGTGCGAGCTCGGACTTTGCGACGAAGCGCACGGGGTGAACTGAGTTCAGGACGAAGATGTCGAGCCACGAGATGTGGTTTGCGACGACCATTATGTTGCCGCCGCGCGCGACGATGTCGCCACGGACGCGCGCGTCGACGGCGAGGATGCGCAGCAGGCGAACGCTCCAGCGCTTGACCAGCGCACGCTTGCGCGAAGGCGAAACCAGCGGAAAGACGAACACTGTCGTCGCGACGCCGGCGCCGACGTGCACCAGCGTCCGGACATAACGATACAGGCGCACCGGCGGCGCGTTGGGCCCGTGATGCGCGGGTTTCTTGTGCGGCTTCATCGAATGCAAAGGCCGCGCGCGGGCGCGGCCTTCGACGACGCATCAACGTCATTCACCAGACGCGGCTGCCGAAGGTCTTGAAATACAACGCCCCCACCGTTTCGTGGTTGACGGCATGATTCTGTCCGCCGCGCGAGCCGATCTTGAGCGAACCCATCACCGACGCTAAGCCGCCCGTCTTCTCCCAGTCCCAGTCCTGGCTCATCCCGTAGAGGATCCCCGCGCGGTAGGCGTCGCCGCATCCGGTCGGGTCGACGACGGCGGTCGGCTTGGCCGCCGGTATCGGATAGGTGTCGCCGCCGACATGGATGACCGATCCGTCTCCGCCCATCGTCACGATCAGCGCGTTGACGCGCTCGGCGAGCGCGGCCAGCGACAATCCGGTGCGCTCGGCCAGCATCTGCGCCTCGTAGTCATTGACGGCGACGCAATGCGCGATGTCGATGATTTCAAGCAATTCCCCGCCGCTGAAAAGAGGCATCCCCTGCCCCGGGTCGAACATGAACGGGATGCCCGCTTCGGCGAACTGCCGCGCGTGCGCGCTCATGCCTTCCTTGCCGTCCGGAGCGACGATGCCCAAGCCGACACCGGCGACGTCGCCGACCCGATTCTGGTGCGAGAAATTCATCGCACCCGGGTGGAAGGCGGTGATCTGGTTGTCGTCCAAGTCGGTGATGATGAAGGCCTGCGCGGTATAGGCGCCCGGCACGTGGCGGACGGCGTCGACCGCGACATCCAGCGCCGCCAGCCGCTCGCGGTAATCGTCGCCGTCGTCGCCGACGGTTGCCATGACCACCGGCTCGCCGCCGATGCCGCGAAGGTTGTAGGCGATGTTGCCGGCGCACCCGCCCCATTCCCGGCGCATTTCGCCGATCTGGAACGACACCGACAGCACGCGCAACTGCTCGGGCATGATGTGTCGCGCGAAGCGGTCGGGGAACACCATGATGGTGTCGTAGGCCAGGGAACCGCAGACGAGCGTGCGCATGGGAAGGGCCGAGCAGACGGACGGTTGAAAACGTGACGAAGTGTACCGCTCCGCCGGGGCGGCGGGGCTACATCCGCACTTCCGTCACGCCCTGACCCGCGCTTGTTGCTAAGCCGCCGTTTCGCGTCCCATGTCGCGGACGACGAACTGCTGGCGCCGCGAGACGGGCAGCGTCTCGGTGACGCCGGCGAGCAGCACTTCCCAGTGCGCGTCGCCATCGTCGTTCACGCGGCGCTCGAAGCCGCGGATGTGGTCGCGGGCGGCCAGGCAGTTGCGATGGACGCGCACGAAGCGCGACCCGAATTCGGTCTCGAGCTTGGTCAGCGATTCCTCGAGCAGGTATTCGCGCTGCGCGGTGCGGATCGTGATGTATTTCAGCTCGGCCTTCAGGTAGACGATGTCCTCGAGCGGAACCAGCACGACCCGCGTGCGCTCGGTCACCGACAGGAAGCGGCGCGCCGACGTGGGCAGCTGCGCCAGTTTTTCCGCGGTGACCGGCCGCAGGCGGGGCACCTTCTGCAGCGCGCTCAAGAGCCGCTGCATGCGGATCGGCTTCATCAGGTAGTCGACGGCGTTGACCTCGAACGCCTGCACCGCGTGCTCGTGGAAAGCCGTGGTGAAGATGACCACCGGCGGGTGCGAAAGCTTGAGCAGGTGGCGGGCCAGTTCGACGCCGTCCATGTCCGGCATATGGATGTCGGTCAGCACCAGATCCGCGGGCGCGCTTTGCAGGAGGTCCAGCGCCTCGCACCCTTGTTGCGCCTCGCCGATGACCGCCAGCGGCAGCACAGACGCGCAATCGTCCAGCAGTTCGCGCAAACGGCGGCGCGCGGGCGTTTCGTCGTCGACGATCAGCACACGAAGCGGTGTCTCAGCCACGGGCGGCCTCCGGTGTGCCGATCCGCGTGTTGACGCCGCGGGAGCGTTCGTTCGCCGCGGCGGGCTGCGGTCCGGTCACTGTGGGCGCGGCGAGCGAAGTCTCCGTCACGGCCGTGCGATAAGGGATGCGAATGTGCACTTCGTAGGAGTCCTTGTTGACGCGCGACTCGAGGCTCGCCTCGGCGTCGAAATGCAACGCCAACCGTTCGCGCACGTTGGCCAGCGCCATCTTGTTGCCTGAATGATGGTCGCCTCCGGAACTGCGATAGGGATTCTTCAGGATCGCGTGGACCTCGCCGCGCGACAGGAAGAGGTTGATCGAGACCGTTCCCGGCGTGCTCGACGGTTCGATGCCATGGTAGACGGCGTTCTCGAGCAACGGCTGCAGCATGAGCGGCGGCACCAGCGCGTCGGCGGGCATGCTCTTGACGTTCCAGTCGACCGTCAACCGGTCGCCCAGGCGCAGCTGTTCCAACTCGAGGTACTGGCGGCAGAGCTCGACTTCGTCTTCGAGCGGCGTGAGTTCGCGGTTGTCGCGCATCAGCACGCGGAAGAGGTCGGCCATGTCCTCCAGGGCGACTTCGGCGCGCCGCGGGTCCGTCCGCACCAGCGACAGCACTGCCGTGATGCTGTTGAACAGGAAATGCGGCCGGATGCGCGCCTGCAGCGCCTGCAACCGCGCCTCGGTGATGGCCGGCGACAGCGCGCGGGCGCGCAGATGGAAGTAGAAAAGCATGATGCCGGCCGCCAGCAGGCCGAACAGTATCCAGCGCGCCAGCGTGCCTTGCGGCATGGGCAGCATCCGGTCCAGCGCGGCGTAGAGCAGTTGTCCGGCCAGGACCGTCACGGCGGCGACCACGCCGACGCCGACACCGAACGGCAGTCGCGACAGGCGCGGGGACAGCGCCCACAGCACGGCGAGGACCAGCAGGAGGTACGGCTCGACGACCGCGGTCGCCTCGATCCATTCGGCGAGCACCGCGGAGAGGTGCGGGGTACGGGCGAACGCGACGACGGCTGCCCCGAGGTTGACTGCCACGAGGATGCGCAGGACGGTCCCCAGATTCCGGAAGTCGGGCAACGCGGGCCGGTTCGGGTTATGTCTTATAATCGCTGCCATATTGGAGGCGGCATGCAAGCATTGTGCCCGCCGCCTTGTACCGTACCGTATCCGGCACCGCGGAATCCCTCAAAGGCCGCGGGAACGGGCACCGCAAGTCCCCGGCATTCATTGTCGGCATGGTGTGCGGCCGACGCAAGACATTACTTTTTTGGGCCATGTCCGCCGCCAAAACGCCTTCTCCTCCCGCCTCCGATGACGCCGGCGGGTGGTCGGGACGGTTCAGCGAGCCGGTGGACGGCCGCGTCAAGCGCTTCACCGCATCCGTCGACTTCGACCGGCGCTTAGGGCCGGTCGACATCGCGGGATCGCTCGCCCACGCCCGGATGCTGGCGGCCACGGGAATCATTCCGGCGCGCGACCTTGCCGACATCGAGCGCGGCCTTGCGCAGATCGGCGCGGAGATCGCGCGCGGCGAATTCGTGTGGTCGCGCGACTTCGAGGACGTCCATCTCAATATCGAGAAGCGGCTGACTGAACTGGTCGGCGACGCCGGCAAGCGGCTGCACACCGGCCGCTCGCGCAACGACCAGGTCGCGACCGACCTGCGGCTGTGGCTCAGGGGCGAGATCGACACGCTTTCGGCGCAACTCACGGCGCTGCGCGGCGCGCTCATCGACCTGGCCGAACGCCACGCGGCGACGATCATGCCGGGATTTACGCACATGCAGGTCGCGCAGCCGGTCACGTTCGGCCACCACCTGATGGCGTACGACGCGATGTTTGCGCGCGATGGCGAGCGGCTGTCCGACTGCCGCCGGCGCGTGAATCGCCTGCCGCTCGGCTCGGCCGCGCTGGCCGGCACATCCTATCCGATCGCGCGCGAGCAAGTGGCGAAGGAACTCGGATTCGACGGACTGTGCCCCAATTCGCTGGACGCCGTTTCCGACCGGGACTTCGCGATCGAGTTCGAGGCCGCGGCCGCGCTGGTGATGGTCCATCTGTCGCGGCTGTGCGAGGAGCTCGTGCTCTGGTCGAGTCCGCGGTTCGCGTTCGTGCAATTGGCCGACCGCTTCTGCACCGGCAGCTCGATCATGCCCCAGAAGAAGAATCCCGACGTGCCCGAACTCGTTCGCGGCAAGACCGCGCGCGTCGTCGGCCATCTGGTCTCGCTGCTGGTGCTGATGAAGGGCCAGCCGCTGACGTACAACAAGGACAACCAGGAAGACAAGGAGCCGCTGTTCGACACGGTTGACACGCTCGCCGATTCGCTCGCCATCATGGCCGACCTGGTGGGCAGCGGCATCCGCGTCGACAGCGATCGGATGCGCGCCGCGGCGCGCGAGGGCTTTGCCACCGCGACCGATCTCGCCGATTACCTGGTGCGCCGCGGGCTGCCGTTTCGCGACGCGCACGAGGCGGTCGCCCGCGCCGTCCGTCACGCGGAGGGCAAGGGATGCGACCTGTCCGACCTTCCGCTGGCCGAATTGCGCGAGTTCTCGCCGCTCATCGAACGACGACGTGTTCGCGGTCCTCACGCTCGAAGGGTCCGTCGGCAGCCGCAATCATCCCGGTGGCACCGCACCCGCGCAGGTGCGCGCGGCCATCGCCGCGTCCCGGAAGGCGCTTCCGCGCAAATGAACTCGGTCGACGCGGCCGGCCATGACTGGCTCGGTTACCTGGCGGGCGCCCTGACGACGCATCGCGTTCGTGCCGCAGGTGTTGCGCATCGTGCGCACGCGTTCGGCACGCGACATTTCGTGGGGCATGTTCTTCATTCTCAGCGCAGGCGTGGCGCTATGGCTCTGGTACGGCGTTCGCATGGCGTCGCTGCCGCTCATTGCCGCCAATGCCGTGACGCTCGCGCTGGTGCTGGCGATACTGGTGCTGAAGCTGCGCTACGGCGCTGACGATCCGCCGCGTCGGCGCGAGCGCGAAACCGAAACCTAAGGAGCGACGATGAAATTGGCATTTCTCGGACTGGGCGTCATGGGCTACCCGATGGCGGGGCACCTGGCGCGCGCCGGCCACGACGTCACGGTGTTCAATCGCACGCCGGAAAAGGCGGCGAAGTGGGTGGAAGCCCATCGGCGGAAAGCGCGCGCCGACGCCCGCCGCCGCCGTTTCCGGCGCGGCCATCGCGCTGATGTGCGTGGGCAACGACGACGACGTGCGCGCGGTGATCACCGGGGCCGACGGCGCGCTGCAGGGGATGGCCGCGGGCGCGATCCTGGTGGACCACACGACCGCGTCGGCCCAGGTTGCGCGCGAAATGAACACGGCGGCCGCGGCCAAGGGCATCGGGTTTCTCGACGCGCCGGTTTCGGGCGGCCAGGCCGGCGCCGAAAACGGACAAGCTCACGATTATGGTCGGCGGCGATGCCGCCGACATTCGCCAAAGCCGAGGCGATGCTCGCCACCTACGCCCGCGCAGTGACGCTGATGGGCGCTTCCGGCAGTGGCCAACTGACGAAAATGGTCAACCAGATCTGCATCGCCGGCCTCGTTCAGGCCCTTTCGGAGGGGATCAATTTCGCCTCCCGGGCCGGCCTCGACCCGTCGCTGGTGCTGGACGTGATCAGCAAGGGCGCCGCGCAGTCCTGGCAAATGGAGAACCGCGGCAAGACGATGATCGCCGACAAGTTCGATTTCGGCTTCGCCGTGCGACTGGATGCGCAAGGACCTGGGCATTTGCCTGGCCGAGGCCCGCGCGCAACGGCGCCGCGCTGCCGGGAACCGCCCTCGTCGACCAGTTCTACGCCCGCGTGCAGGCGCGCGGCGGCGGCCGCTGGGACACGTCTTCGCTCATTCGCCTCCTGCGGGACGCGCAATGAACGCGCGCGCATCGCGGCGGTCGCTGCGGGGAACCCTCGCGGCATGCGCGGTCGCCGCGGCCTGCGGCGCGGCGGCGGGCGATCCGGTTGCAGGCAACATCACGCTCAAGACGGCGTGGCTGCGACCGGCGGCGGCCGGCATGGCCGAAGCGTCAGGCCTACGTCGACATCACCAGCGACACCGACCTCGTGCTGACGGGCGCGTCGACTCCCTTTGCGAAAAAAGTCGAGCTCGTGCAGGTGCTCATCAAGGACGGCCAGCCCGGGGAAGCGAAGGTCGTGGCTTCGATGCCCGTTCCCGGCGGCAAGACGACGCGTCTCGCCTACCGCGGCAGTCACCTGCGCCTGGTCGACATCACCAAGGATTTCGGCAACGGCACATCGGTTCCGCTCACGCTCGAATTCAAGTCGCCGGACGGCACGGAAGTGACGGCGTCGGTCAACGCCACGGTGCGCGGCGTACTGCTGCCGCAGCAGATGCCCGTCGTGGCTCCAGCTACGGCCGAACCCGCCGCGAGCGGCGCTGCCCCCGCGACGGCCAAATAAGGCGGAGGCGTCGCAGGCGGGAAACGTCAGGGCACGCGATCGCCGTCGGTGATGGCGATCTCGTAGGTGATCTCGGCGGTCTTCGCGAGCATGATCGTCGCCGAGCAATATTTTTCCTTCGAGAGTTTCACGGCACGCTTGACCTGTGCCGGGTTGAGCCCGCGCCCGGCCACGCTGTACACCAAGTGAATGCGCGTGAACACCTTGGGCTCCTCCGGCGCGCGCTCCGCTTCGGCGGTGACCACGCAATCGGCAATCGGCTGCCGCCCCTTCTTCAGGATCAGCACGACGTCGAAGGCCGTGCATGCGGCAGCGCCGGTGAGCAGCATCTCCATCGGGCGCATGCCGAGATTGCGGCCCCCATGTTCGGGTGAGCCATCGATGACCACGGCGTGCCCGCTGCCAGATTCGCCGACGAAGCTCACCCCTTCCGACCACTTGATTCTTGCTTTCATATTCCGGTCTTCACGTTTGCCCCACTTTGGCGCAACACCCCGGCATTTGGCGTGGCCGATGTCGCGTTCTTCACACCTTCGACGTACAAAAGACACATTTGTCCATGCTGCGCCGCACCCCAATTGTTGCGTTGTGCGCTGCAATATGCGAGCATGGACTCGTCTGCGGCTCCGCCTTACTCCTCCTTAGGCACCGCAGGCGCATTCCTCCATTCTCCTCCTATGGTGGAATCCTAAAGGCGCGGTCTAAACCACCGCGCCTCTTTTTGTCCGTATTGCCATGCCGCATGCTTGGGTTGCGGCCGCTTCAGGCTGGCACCGATTGCCGCTTGTCCATGCGCGCCGCCTTAGCGCACGCTTCCTAAGGGGCGGCCGCCGCTTCCCTGGGGGCCGAAAGTGGCCGAAATGGCGCGCCTTGACGCTGGAAGCCCTTGAATAGTAAACTAGTCGACTTTGCTCAACCGCATCCAACAGAGATTTGAGATGAAGACTTTCTCCGCCAAACCCGCGGACATCACGCGGGAATGGTTCGTCGTCGACGGGACCGACCAGGTGCTGGGCCGACTCGCGAGCCAGATCGCGCTGCGCCTGCGCGGCAAGCACAAGCCCATCTACACGCCGCACATGGACACGGGCGATTTCATCGTCGTCACCAACGTCGACAAGCTCGTCGTGACCGGCAACAAGGCGGAAGACAAGCTCTACCACCGCCATACCGGGTACCCGGGCGGCATCCGGACGGTGAACTTCGGCCAGATGCAGCAGCGCTTTCCGGGCCGCGCGCTCGAAAAGGCCGTCAAGGGCATGCTGCCCAAGGGTCCGCTCGGCTACGCGATGCTGAAGAAGCTCAAATGCTACGCGGGCCCCACGCATCCGCACGCGGCCCAGCAGCCCAAGACCCTCGATCCGGTGAAGAAAATCGGGAAAGAAGACAAGAAATCATGATCGGCAACTATTACTACGGCACGGGCCGCCGCAAGACGTCGGTAGCGCGCGTGTTCATCAAGCAGGGCTCGGGCAAGTTCATCGTCAACGACAAGCCGGTCGACGAGTTCTTCACGCGCGAGACTGGCCGCATGGTGGTTCGCCAGCCGCTGGCGCTGACCAACCACGCCGCGACGTTCGACATCATGGTCAACGTGAACGGCGGTGGCGAATCGGGCCAGGCCGGTGCGGTGCGCCATGGCATCACCCGCGCGCTGATCGACTACGACGCGCAACTGAAGCCCACGCTGTCGAAGGCAGGACTGGTGACCCGCGACGCGCGAGAAGTCGAGCGCAAGAAGGTCGGCCTGCACAAGGCGCGCAAGCGCAAGCAATTCTCGAAGCGCTAGGCCTAGAACCGTTTAGGCGCCACGCTTCCCAAGCAAAGGCCGCCGTCGAGGTGGCCTTTCTTGCTTCTGGGTCCGGCAGACCCAGCCGCAATTTCCTATGACAATGTCATTGAATCGCTGATCCCGGTGCTAGAATCGGCAGCGATGCGACGGACCCCATGAGCGAGGCAAAGAGGATGTTGAAGATCGGCATCGTCGGCGGCACCGGCTACACCGGCGTCGAACTGCTGCGGCTGCTGGCATCGCATGCGCAAGCGGACGTGCGCGCCATCACGTCGCGCGGCGAGGCCGGCACGCGTGTCGTGGACATGTTCCCGAGCCTGCGCGGCCATTACGACAAGCTGCAATTCACGGCGCCGGACGCGACGGACCTCAAGGCGTGCGATGTCGTCTTCTTCGCCACGCCGCACGGCGTGGCCATGGCGCAGGCGCGCGGATTGGTGGACGCCGGCGTGAAGATCATCGACCTCGCCGCGGATTTCCGCATCCGCGACGTCAAGATGTTCGAGAAGTGGTACAAGATGGCGCACGCCTGCCCCGACCTCCTCGCCGAGTCGGTCTATGGCCTGCCCGAGTTTCACCGTGACGAAATCCGCCGCGCGCGCATCGTCGGCAATCCGGGTTGCTACCCGACATCGATGCAGCTGGGCTTCATCCCGCTGATCGAGGCGGGAATCGTGGACACCGGACACCTGATCGCCGATTGCAAGTCGGGCGCCTCGGGCGCCGGCCGCAAAGCGGAAATCGGCCTGCTGCTGGCCGAGGCGTCCGACAATTTCCGCGCCTACAACATGGCCGGCCACCGGCACCATCCGGAGACCGTGCAGGAACTCGCCGCGCGCAGCAAGACGCCGCTCAACCTGGTGTTCACGCCACATCTCCTGCCAATGATCCGCGGCATCCACGCGACGCTGTATGCGCGACTGACGCGAACGGACGTAGACGTGCAGGCGCTTTTCGAGAAGCGCTATGCGGGCGAGCCCTTCGTCGACGTGATGCCTCGCGGATCGGCGCCGGACACGCGCAGCGTGCGGGCGTCGAACGTCGCGCGCATTGCGATCCATCGCCCGGGCGACGCCGACATGGTCACCGTGCTCGTCGTCATCGACAACCTCGTCAAGGGCGCCGCCGGCCAGGCGGTCCAGAACATGAACCTCCTGTTCGGCCTGCCCGAGACGACCGGTTTGACGGCCGCGCCGGTCGTCCCCTAGGACAGCGACGCGTGGCAAGGCCTCTCTGGTGGCGCCGCGTGCGCCAGAATTTCGGCATCTCGGCGCCGCGTATGGCGGTGCGCACTCACCTGCCGTGGTGGGGACGCAGCGCGATCATCCTCACGCTCGTCGCCATCATCGCCGGCATGTGGTGGTGGGGCTTCGACTTCGGCCAGATCTTCGGCGGCTTCAATCGCAAGGAAGTCGAGGCGAAGCTCGTCACGCTCGAGTCCGAGGCCGCGAAGCTGCGCTCCGAAGCCTTCGATCTTCGCGCGCGAAACTCGACGCTGGAGAGCGAATTGGCGATGACCCGCGGCTCGCAGGAAACGCAGCAGAAGCAATCGCTCGAGCTTTCGGCCGAGAACGCGCAGCTGAAGGAGGAGCTGGTATTCCTGCAAAAGCTGGTGTCCGATTCCAGCAAGCAGGTCGGCCTGCAGCTGCAGCGGCTGGCGGTGGAGCGCGACAGCGACGAGATGTGGCATTACAACCTGCTCGTCGTGCGCGGCGGCAGCCCCAAGGACGAGTTCGAGGGCGGCGTCGTCCTGCAGGCCACGCTGGCGCCGGTGCCGGGAGCGCCCGCCGGTACGCATGGCATGGTCCTGACCCTGCCCGACGACCAGCCGGGAGCCAAGTCGGCACTTACGCTCAAATTCAAGTATTATCAGCGGGTTGAGGGCAGATTCCGCGTCCCGGCGGGAATGCGCGTGACGGCAGTGACGGCACGCGCGTTCGAAGCCGGGCAGACCAGTGCCCGGGCCACGCGAACGCTGCAGCTTTAGATTCGGGAAGGAGCCCCCATGTTCGAACGGAAGAAGCACGCCCCGCCGCAAAAGCGCATCGACTGCCTGATCGGCGCCGGGACCATCGTCCGCGGCGACGTGATTTTCACCGGCGGACTGCGCATCGACGGCCAGGTGCAAGGCAACGTGACCACGCACAACGGCGAGGCCGGTACGCTGGTCGTAAGCGAACAGGCGCGCGTCGACGGCGAAATCTGCCGTGTCGCACGTCGTCGTGAACGGCGCCGTGAACGGGCCGGTGACCGCCAACGATTTCCTGGAACTGCAGTCCAAGGCGAAGATCGTGGGGGACGTCGAGTACCGGACGCTGGAGATGCACCTGGGCGCGGTGATCCAGGGAAAGCTGAATCATGTCGAACCCGGCACCGCCAGCGTGGTCGAATTGAAAAGGGTGTCCGCCGAATAGCAGCGCGCCGCTTCGAGTTCAGCCGGAATGGACGCGTGGAGTAGAATGAACCAATGCCCGCAGCACAGGAGTCGACGATGAACGCAATGAACGAAATGCCCGCCCCGCTGATCTTCACGGACTCGGCCGCCTCGAAGGTGAAGGCGCTGATCGAGGAGGAAGGCAACCCGGACTTGAAGCTGCGTGTCTTCGTGTCGGGCGGCGGCTGTTCCGGCTTCCAGTATGGCTTCACGTTCGACGAGGTGATCAACGAGGACGACACGTCGCTCGTCAAGGATGGCGTCACGCTGCTGATCGACCCGATGAGCTACCAGTACCTGGTCGGCGCCGAGATCGACTACCAGGATGGCCTCGAAGGCGCCCAGTTCGTGATCAAGAATCCCAACGCCACGACGACCTGCGGGTGCGGCTCGAGTTTCTCGGCCTGACGACAACGGCAGTCCCTTCACCCGAACGGGGGTCCGCATTTCGTGATGCGATCCCCGTTTCCATTTCCGGCGCCGCCAAGACGCGGCGATCAGGGGATCGCCAGCGCCGCCGCATAATCTCGGAATTTCCGCCAAACGAGCGCTAGCAATTGTCCCGTTGGCATCGGAACGGCGCCGCGGGCGCGGTTGGCGGCGCCGATTTCGAACGCCGCGCGCCATTGCTCTCGCAGCACGTGCAGCGCGCCACCTAGGGTCCCCGACGGGTCGTATATGTGCGTCGCTTCGGCGATGACGCCGTTCAATTCGATCACCTTGATATCGCCGCGCCGCAGCGCCGTGATCGACTTGGCATAGACGTCGAAGCGGCCGAAATGAAAGCCGGGATGCGCGCGGCTCAGACGCTCGATCGCCCGCTCCAGCGCAGGGGTGTTCCAGCCGCCGCGGTCGCGGAATGTGGCCTCGTGGCAGTAGAAGCCCAACTCGACGAGCCGCACCCGCCGCCCTGCCGCCGGAATCTCGCGCAGGCGCCTGGCACCGATTCGCGCTCGCGCGGCATGCCTGCGCGCTGGATCGATCTGGCGTCGCAGCAACTCGTCGAGCGTATGGCGGCCGTCGCCTTCGACTTGGGGAAAGCACGTCTCCGCGATCGAGACGATGCGGCCCCGGGTTTGGTCAGGGTAGTGGACGTAGAAGATGCCGCATTCGATGCCTTCGACCAGCCGCTGGACGATGACGCTGCAGGTCGCGCGCCGGAAGTACCGGGCCATCTCCTTTCGCGACCGGATGACGGCAACGCCATTGCCGCGCTCGCCGACATCGGGCTTTAGCACGACTGGAAACGCAAGCCCCATCCGGGTCATGTCCCGTGCTGCGGCGCGGGTCATCTCCCGCATATCCGCCCGCTTCCGCACGACAAAGAAGTCGGCGACCGCGCCATCGACCCGGCGCAGCAGCGCAAGGCTGCGCGACTTCGACTCGCCGACGACGCCACCGGACGCGATGCCCGGATTCGCCGCCGTGAACAGCGTGACCGAACGATGCCTAACCATGAGGTAGAGCAGATACCCGAAGAAGGGCACGTAGGCGAGCCATCGGGTCCGCAGGCGCGCGCTCAGGAACGGCGCGAAAAGACCCACCACGCCGCGTGCACGGCGAGTGGAAATGGATTCATGCCGCTTCAGTGCACTCACGGCTTGACCTCAGCAAGGCTGCATTGCGCAAGGAGCATAACGCGGTGCGATGGCCCCGGCGACGCGATTTTTCCGGCCAAGGGCCTCCGGCAGTGGCGGTGACGACTCCGTTTGCAGAATAATCACTCTTCGTGGCTATTGCGCACGGGGTCCACTTGTCATTCAATGGCAAGACCGGGCGGGGAGGCCCGGCCGCACGGGAATGCCAACGCAGGCGCTTCAAGGGGAGGCGACCATGAACGACACGCATGGCGATGCCGGATTGCTCACTCGCCGGGAAGTCCTTCAGAGGCTGACGGCGCTGGCCGCGACGTCGACGCTCGCCGGCTGCCCGTGGCCCATCTCGCCGTTCCCGCCGCCGCCGCCCGCGGCGGAGATCGACATCCACTGCCACATCTTCAACGTGCGCGACCTGCCGGCGTACGCGTTCATTCTCGACGTCGCCGTGAACACGCCACAGTTGAAGCCTATGGCCGCGCCGATCGCCAAGTTGATGGTGGAAATCGTGCGCGATTGCGCGCCCGACGCTGCCGAGGAGCTCCTTGTCCTGCAGGCGATCAAGTTGAATCCGGCCGCCGCGGCCAGCGTCATCCAGAATTCGAATTTCCCGGAGATTCTGTTCATCGCCGGCTTGTTCCGGTTCATCACCAGGTACGACCTCTTCAAGTCGGGCATCCCCAACCCTGCCGCGTGGACCCAGGAAGAGCAATTCGTCCTGACCTGGCTGTTCGGCAACTTCCTGCCCGGCGTCACGATCACGCCGCCGCTCACGAAGGCTCAAGCCATCCTGCTGATCAAGCAGCACGCGGTCGAACTCGCCTTCAACGTCTACCAGGCGGTGCAGGCCTCCTCTGGCGGCGGCAGCAGCGTCAACGACATCAAGAGCTACCTCGCGCAGTTCCTGCTCTACTGGGCGCCGCATCTCGCGAATTACCGGTTCCAGCTGGCCAACGAGGTGGCGGGACTCTACGGCAACCCACAGTCGCTGCCGCGCATGCTCACGCCGGCGACGCTCGACATCACGAACTGGCTGCCCGACGCGAACATCGACTACGTACCGACCCCCCTCCTCCAGCAGGCGGAGATGGTGAGCCTCATCGCGCTGATCCAGCCTCCGACGCGCGCCGTCCACGGTTTCATCGGATACGACCCGTGGCGGCAGGTCGACGATCTTGCCAACGGCGTGCCGATCCCGGCGCTCGAGGTCGTCAAGATCGCCATCGAGCAGAAGGGCTTCGTCGGCGTGAAGCTGTATCCGCCGATGGGCTTTCGCGCCACCGACAACGCGAGCCTCGAGGACAAGGAATTCCCGCTGTGGATGGTCTTGCCGACCAACGCCAAGACGCTGGGCCCGAAGCTCGACAGCGCGCTGGATTCCCTCTATGCATACTGCGCAACCAACGACGTGCCGATCATGGCGCACTGCGCGGGATCGGAGGGAACCAGCGATGCCTACGCGGCGCGTGCCGACCCCCAATACTGGAAGAAGGTGCTGGACAAGCCGGCATACACGAACTTGCGCCTCAACCTCGGACACTTCGGCGGCGTCTGGAATTTCGACAACACGCTGCCCACTCCGACCGACCCGCACGTCGCGTGGACGCTCGATGTCGCCGCGATGATCCAGTCCGGCGCCTATCCGAATCTTTATACGGACATCGGCGATTTCGCCGCCGTCCTCGACCGCGGCCCGGCCGAAACGGCGAATACGCAGATCATCATCGCCAAGTTGACCGCGCTGGTGGCGAGCGATCCGCTTCTCCAGTCCCACGTCATGTACGGCACCGACTGGCTGATGCTCGGCCGCGAGCCGGGCGCCTCGCAGTATTACAAGGCGATGTACTACAAGATGAAAAGCGCCCTCGCCGTTTCCGACGTCAACGACTTCCTGTGGGGAAACGCGTCCCGCTACCTGGGACTGGCGACGGGCAAGGCGACACGCGCGCGCCTCGTCAAGTTCTACAACGACAATGGCGGCGATCCGACCAAACTGGTCCAGTTCGGCGGCCCATGACGTCGCGCCCATGCCGGCGCGGCATGGCTTGCGCGTCTTATGCGCCGTTATCCGCGTGCAGGAAATGCCTCGCGTAGCGCGCCTCGACGCGCTCAAGCGGCAAGACCACCAGCAGGTCGGCCGTGTTGAACTCGGGGTCCCACGCCGGCGGTCCGCAGATCCATGCGCCGAGCCGCAGGTAGCCCTTGAGCAGCGCGGGTACTTCCGCCCTCGCGGCGTCGCGCATGCTGGAGCCCTCGACGGGCGACCGCGGGAACGCGCGAAACTCCTCCGGCGCGAGATGGTCGCGCGCGATCGATTCGTAGACATTGCGGGCATTGGCGCCGCCGTCGCTCATGGCGATGCTCGCGCAGCCGAAAAGATAGCGATAACCGCGGGCCTTGATGAATTGCGCGATGCCCGACCACAGCAGCATGATCGCCGCGCCGCGGCGGTATCCGGGATGCACGCACGCACGGCCCAGCTCCGCGAGCGTCGCGCGAACCGGCTCGAATCGCGAAAGGTCGAATTCCCGCTCCGCGATGTACGTGCCCAGCCGGCTGGCGCGCTCCGGCGTCAGCAGCCGGTACGTTCCGATCACTTGGCCGGTGGGCAGGTCGCGCACGATCAAGTGCTCGCAGAACGGGTCGAAGCGATCCCGCTCCACCGCGCTGCGCCATGCGCCGATCTTCGCTCCCATTTCCTCGACGAACACGCGATAGCGAAGCGCCTGCGCCGCTGTCACGTCTTCGCGCGATTCCGCGACCGATACCTGGAGCCGCTGACGCGCAGCGCGCGGCAATCCGGCCGCCAGCGCTTCGTGCATCGTCACATCGCACCCCGCGCCGCAGTGCCCTGCGCCCGCTGCGAGCCCGGGCGGATCCGGCGGACTGGCCAAGCACCGGCCTGCCAAGGCTCCCACCACCGGCATCGCCACGGCGGGTCAGTCCGGGTTCCATATGGCAGCGCAAATGGAACGGGCGTATCGTTCACGGGGCGGATGGAACCGGTATTGTTTGGTTGGAATTGGCTACCGTGACCGAATCCTACATGGCAGGCCGCGCTCGTGTCACGGGCGACGCCCTGCCGCCTGCCGAACTGCTGACGCGCCGCGAGGCGCTTCGGGTGTTCGGCGGTCTCGCTGCGGGCGCCGCCATTGGTGCGCATCCGGAGGCAACCGCCGCCGCGAAGCCCGCGGCGCCGGACGCGGAGATCGACATCCACTGCCACGTATTCAACATCCGCGACCAGGCCGCGTATTCGTTCGTTCTCGACGTGGTGCTGTCGAATGAGGTATTGAAGCTCTTCCTGGCGCCGCTGGCCCGCTTCGTCACGTACACGATCTGGCTCCAGGCACCGGGTTACCTCAAGGAAAAGCGCAAGCTCGAGGACATTCTCGCCCATCCGCTGGTCGCCAGGTCCACGCCCAGAAACTCGGACGATATCGAGAGAATGTTCAAGAAAGGGCTGGCCGGATTCGTCGACGAGTACACGACCTTCGGCGACAATCCGGGCCCGCTCAACTCGCCGGAGAACGACAGGTTCATCGAGAAGCTCTTCCAGACGTTCCAGATCGGGATCACCATCGATGCGGGCATCCCGCCGCAGGCCAACCGCGAAAAGGTCCTGGCCAGCATCGACGCGCTCTACAGCAGCATGCACGGCAAGCTGCTGGAGAACCAGGGCAAGCGCCGCCCGAGGATACGCAAGCTGCGGAAGCCGTTGTCTTTCGACCAGGGCCCTTCCGCCGCCGCGTACGTCGCCCAGTTCACGATCTATTGGGCCGGCCGGCTGTCGAATTACCGCTACCAGCTCACCGACGAACTGCCGACGTTCTTCACCGATGCCAAGGCCCCGCCGCGCCTGGTGACACCGGCCACCCTCGACATCACGAACTGGCTCGAATATTCGGAGATCGACACCACGCCTCTGGAACTCGAGCAGCAGGCGATCCTGATGGCCCTGGTCGCGCGCAAGGAATACAAGAATCCGCTCGTGCACGGCTTCATCGGGTTCGATCCGTGGCGCTACATCGACGACAAGAAAAAGAAGCGCCCCAAGACCGCGCTGGATGTGGTGAAGGCGGCGCTGAACGACTACGGATTCGTGGGCGTCAAGCTGTATCCGCCAATGGGCTTTCGCGCGACCCACAACTATGACCGCGCCGACAGCCAGTTCCTGCCCAAGCTGACCGCGGACCATCCGGGCCTTGGCGCCGAACTGGACAAGGCACTCGACGAGCTCTTTCAGTATTGCCTCGCGAACGACGTTCCAATCATGGCGCATTGCGCGGCATCGCAGGGCACCAGCGACGCCAACGCCGAGTGCGCCGATCCGAAGTATTGGAAGGAGGTCCTGGACAAGGCGCCCGTCAACGGGCTGGACTATTCGAAGTTGCGGCTCAACCTCGGCCATTTCGGCGGCATCTGGAATTTCGACGACACGCCACCGTCGAACACGCACATCGTCTGGACCCAATTCGTCTACGACATGATCAAGTCCGGCCAATATCCGAACCTGTACACCGACATCGGCGATCTTTCGGCGATCCTGGATCGCTCGCAGGATGAGATCAAGGAAGAGCAGGCGATCATCAAGAAGCTGGCGGATCTGATCGCTCATTACGATCCGCTGAAACTCCGCGTGATGTACGGCTCGGACTGGATATTCTTGGGGATAGAGCCGGGATTCGAGGCGTATTACGCGCAGATGCGCAGTCACTTGGGCCCGCTGCTCGCGCCCAACGATCCGACGATGTCGGATTTCCTGTGGAAGAACGCGGCGCGTTTCCTGGGGCTCGTCGCCGGCTCGACAACGCCGACGCTCACCCGCCTGCGCAAGTTCTATTCCTCGCTGGGCCTCGATCCTGGGGTCCTCGAGCCCTTCCGGGCGCCACCAGCCTGAGAGACCCATCGTGCCGAAAGATCACCCGACGCCGGCACCGCCGGGCTCGAATTCCCGGAAGGCACGCCAACGCATCCTGGTGGTCTGCACACACCTGCGTCGCGACCGGTCCAAACGCCGCACGCGCGACCTGTTGCAGCCGCTCGCCGGCCTGCACGCCGCATCGCTGATCGACCAGGCGCGCTACGAGGTCGTCCTCCACCACGAAGACTGGCACGGGCCGTACGACACGCGGGACTGCGCCGGATTCGCCGTGGTCTTCCTCTCCGGACTGCATGCCGATTTCGACCGCATGCGCCAGCTCTCGTATCATTTCCGGCGCCACGGAACCCTGGTCGTCGCGGGCGGAAACTTCTGCTCGCTGTTTCCCGAGTTCGCGGCACGGTTCTTCGACGCCGTCTGCACCGGAGGCATCGAAAGCGTCGCGGACGTCATGGCCGACATCGAGCGCGGCCGCCTGCGAAAAATCTATCGTTCGCCGCAGACGCGCGTCGCTCAGCACCGCCTCGACTACCGGCTGCTGCATCGTTCGGGAATCCGCTTGCCCGTGCACCTGGTCGAAGCGTCGCGCGGGTGCAGTTTCCGCTGCAAGTTCTGCGTCATTCCGGCGGAAGGCGCGCGCCACGCTCCCTACGCGATCGACGCCGTCGATGCGGCGATCGACGACACGATCAACGCCGCCCCGTGGTACAGCATCGGCAGGCTGTATCCGGCGATCTGGTTCATCGACAACAATTTCTCGGACTCGCGCGAGCGGCTGCTCGAGATGTGCGATCGGCTGAAGCGTCACCGCAAGGTCCGCGCCTGGGGCGCGCTGGTCACGCAGAACATCCTCAAGGATCGCGACCTCGTCCGGCACCTGGCCGACCACAAGTGCCGCGCCCTCTTCGCCGGCGTCGAATCGCTGGACACGTCCTTCCTGCGCCGGCAGAACAAGAAGCAGAATCTGTCGAACCACGACTCGGTCGTCGCCGACATCCTGTTTGCCGAAAGCCTGGGAATCTGCTTCACCTACGCGTACCTGTTCGACCCGCGCATTGCCACCGCGGCACAAATGCGCGACCAGATCACGAACCTGGTCGAGGCGACGGCGCTGCCGATGCCCGCGTTCTTCAGCATGCTGATTCCGCTGGCCGGGACCGAGGACTTCTGGGAGAGCGTGCAGCGGCGCGAGTTGCGGCCAAACCTGCGGCTGCGCGAGCTGGACGGCGAGACGATCGCCTACGCGAACGTCGCCGACACCGACGAGAACCTGACCGGCTTCATGCGGACGCTGAGCGGCAACCCGCAATCGCTGGCCCGGCGGCGGCTGCTGCTGTGGTCCACCTTGTGCCGCATCTGGAATGCGCGCAGCATCAATCCTTTCCACTGGTACGTCATGTATGCGAGCAATTTTCGCTTCTTCACGTTCGCGCGCGACTACGACCGGACGAACGAGCGCACTTACCTGGGCGGCCGCGATGTCCTGGATCCCCAGTACCAGGAGTTTCCCGCGGACATTTCGGACAGCGACCGCGAGCGGTACTTCGCACCCACGATGATCACCGACGAGCGCGGAAAGCTGGCCGGCTGGCTGCGGGCCGCACAGCGCGGGGTCGGCGCGCCGGAAGTGCCATCGGGCTCCCGCGAATCCGTCATACAGTTCTAGGCGCACACGCGGAGCGAGACCTTGGCATCCACCAAACAGCGCAGCGGCTACGATGTCGCCAGTGGCGAGCGGCGTCAGCTCACGCTCATGTTCTGCGACGTCGTCGACTCGACCGGCATGTCCGAGCGGCGCGATTACGAGGACGTGCGGTCGATGCTGCAGGCTTTCCAGAATGTCTGCATCGAAGCGATCGAGCGTTTTGGCGGGGCAATTTCGAATTACTCCGGCGACGGCATCCTGGCGCAGTTCGGCTTTCCCGTTGCGATCGAGAAAGCCCCGGAGGCCGCGGTCCGCGCCGCACTCGCGATCCGGGAGAAGATCCGGGCGATGGCCGACGACATGGAGAGCCGCTACGGCGAGCGGCTGCAGGTGCGGATCGGCATCCAGACGGGACTCGTCGTGATCGGCGACATGGGCAGCGATCGCTACCGGCAGAGCGGCGCGCTGGTCGGCGAGGCGCCCAACGTCGCGGCGAGACTGCAGGCCGGCGCGGCGCCCAACAGCATCGTCATCGGCGGCGCGACCGAGGCGCTGCTCGAAAGCAAATTCGAGCTGAAGGCGCTCGGCCTCCAGACGCTCAAGGGGCTGACCAAGGGCATTCCCGCGTTCGAAGTCCTGCGCGAGAGCAATCTCGACGATCCGTTTGCCGCTTCCCGCCATCGCGCCACGGAATTGATCGGCCGCGACGAGGAGCGTGACGCGCTCGTCAGCAACTGGCGCGAGGCGGCCGCCGGATCCGGCCGGACCGTGGCGATCGTCGGCGACGCTGGAGTGGGCAAGTCGCGGCTCGTCTACGAGCTGAAGCTGGCGCTCAAGGGCGAGCGCTTTGCCGAAGTCAACCTCTATGGGTCGGTCCACCACAAGAACGTGGCGCTGTACCCGCTGATCGAATTCGTGCGCCGTGCGGCCGCGGCGCCGGATGCCGGCACCGCCGTCGCCAATCTGCAGCGGATGACAGAAGCGCTCGGTCCCGCGAAGCCGGCCGATGACGTGCTACGTCATCTGGAAGAGCTGGCATTTCCGGCCTCGCGCAGCGACACGAGTGGGCGAAAATTCCCGCCGGTCACGCCGGACACGCGGCGCAAGCTCCGCGACCTGCTGCTGGCCCTCGTCCTGCACGTCGAACAGGACCTTCCGCTGATGGTGGTCGTCGAGGATGCGCACTGGCTCGACCCGTCCAGCCTGGAACTCGTCGATCGCATGATCGCGGCCATCAATGGCAGGCACGTGATGCTCAACATCACGAGCCGCAACGAACTCAAGTTCGCCTCTACCGACAAGGGGCAGCCGCTGCGCACCATCGCGCTGAAGCGCCTGGACGACGCGGCGTGCATGCAGATCATCCTGAGCGTGGCCGCCAAGTTTCCGATTCCCGTATCGATCGCGCGGTCGATCGCGGACCGGTCGGACGGCTCGCCGCTGTTCGCCGAGGAATTGACGCTCGCCTACAAGGAGACTGGGCTCTTCACGCCGACGCAGCAGAAGCTCGTGGAAGCGGTCGGGCCGGTGGATCCGCAGGTGCCCGCGGCACTGCACGACTCGCTGATGGTTCGCCTCGATCGGCTCGGTCACGCGAAGCACGTCGCGCAACTGGCGGCCGTCCTCGGGCGCGTGTTCCGGCCGGAGCTGCTGGCCGCGCTGCACGGCGGCGATCCCGCGACACTGGATGCGGCGCTCTCCCAGCTGGCCGACGCGGGCATCATCGAGCGCTCCGACAGCGAGATGCGCTCGGGGTACCGGTTCAAGCACGCGCTGCTGCGCGACGCCGCGTACCAATCGCTGTTGCGCGGACAGCGGCGCACGCTGCACGGACAGGTCGGTACCACGATCGAGGCTTCGTTTCCCGAGATCGGCGAGCTGGAGCCCGACCTCGTCGCACAACACTGGGCGCAAGCGCACGAATACGAACGCGCGGCACGCTACGGCCTCAAGGCGGCGCGCCTTTCCGGCGCGCGTTCGTCGAATCTGGAAGCCATGGCGCAGGCGTCCGGCGTGTTCGAACAGGCTTCGCACATGCCCGCCGGCGCGCTCCGCGAAGGGATAGAACTCGAAGCGTGCGTGGCGATGATCGGGCCCTTGATCGCCACCAAGGGATACGGCGCGCCGGAGGTCGCCGACATCACCGCGCGGGCGCTCGACCTTTGCCGCAAGCGCGAACAGACCCCCGGGGGATTCGAGCGCATCTTTCCCATTCTGTACTGCGAGTGGTCGCACAAACAGGTGACGGGGCAGGTGCGGCAGGCGTTCGACTTGGCCAAGGGAATGCTGGCTCACGCCGAAGCGCAGCCGGCCAGCGGTCCCAAGGTGATCGCCCGCAGGCTCATGGGGACTTCGCTGCTGCTGGTCGGACAGCCCGAAAATGCGCGAGTGAACCTGGAGGCCGCGGTCGCGCTGTACGACGCCAAGGAACATGCTGCGCTCGCGTACCTGTACGGGACCGATTTCGGCATCATGAGCAAATGCCATCTCGCGCTCGTGCTGTGGAACCTTGGATTCCTGGGACGGTCGACGACGATCGGCGACGAGGCGCAGAAGGAGGCGCTTGCGTTCGGGCATGCCAACACGTTGGGCTACGCGTGGACCCACCTGCTCATATTGCGCGCGCTCTGCCGCGACATCCCGGGCATGGCGGTGCTCGCCAAGCAGGTCGTCGAATTCGCGAAGGAACGCGAGCTGCCGTTCTGGGGAGCGATCGCGCAAGGCTTCATCGGCTGGTTCGAGGTCCAGGCGGGCGACGCGAAGCGCGGCCTCGCGCTGTTGCAAGGCGGCCTCACGTTCATGCACCGGCTGAACCTCGTCTACTGGATGCCGACGTATCTGACGTGGGTCAGCGAAGCCTGCATGCGCGTCGGCGACCTGGTCGAGGCGGAACGCGCCATCACCGAAGCGCTCGCCGTCGTCGAGCGCGGCGGCGAGCGCTGGTTCGAATCGGAATGCTGGCGCGTCAGGGCGCGCCTGGAAATCCAGCAGGGGCATGGTGCGGCCGCGGCGATCGTCCACCTGCGCCGGTCGATCGAAGTCTGCCGCGCACATGGTTCGCGCAGTTTCGAATTGCGCACGGCGATCGATCTGGCGCGCCTTATCGCTGCGGATGGCCAGGACCTTTGGCCGGAATCGGCGCGCGATTTGCTGCTTCGCGTCCTGGCCCCGTTTGCCGACGAACCGGAAATGGCGGACCAGAAGGAAGCCCGGGCGCTGCTGGCCACGCTCGACGCGCCGCAGGAGAAGAAATGAGTGCCGCGCAGCAGGCATCGCCGGTGACGGGCGCCGACGGGGCCTCGCCTCCCGCGACGGTTGCGGAGACGCCAAACCGATCGCGGCTGCGCGGATTCGGCCGCCGGTTCGCCGAGCCCGCCATCCCCTTCGACGTAACGCTGCCGTCCGGCGAGGTCGTGCGTCTCGGCCGCGGCGATCCGCGCTTTCACCTGACTCTCAAGAACCAGCGCGCGCTGCGCGCGATCGCCACGATGGACGAGGGCCGCTTCGGCGATGCCTATGTGGCCGGCGACATCGACCTGGACGGCGACATGTTGTGCCCGTTCGAGTTGCGCAGGTCGATGCGCGACATCCATCCGCTGGTCGCCGCGTGGCGCTTCGTGGAGCCGCGACTGTTCGGGCAGGTCCGCACCAACCGCCGCGCCATCAGCGCCCATTACGACCTGCCGCCCGCGTTCTTCCTGAGCTTCCTCGACCCCAAGGTGCCAAGCTACACGCAGGGCGTCTTCGCCGATCCTGAGGAGGCGCTCGACGCCGCGACGCTGCGCAAGTTCGACTACTGCTACGACCAGTGCGGACTCAAACCCGGCGATCATGTGCTGGAAATCGGCCCCGGCTGGGGCGCGTGGCTGGAATACGCGACGCGCCGCAGGCTACGGAGCACCGCCGTGACCAACTCGCGCATCTCCTTCGATTACCTGTCGCAGCGCGCGCGCGAGCGCAACGCGGATTGGCAGATGCGTCTCGCCGACATCCTCGAGTATGAGCCTCACGAAAAATACGATGCGATCGTGATGATGGGCGTGATCGAGCACCTGCCGGACTACCGGCGCCTGCTCCAGCGGTTCCTGAAGCTCATCAAGCCCGGCGGGCATGTCTTCATCGACGGCAGTGCCGCGACCAAGAAGTACGAATTGTCGACGTTCATGGTCAAGTACATCTTTGGCGGCAATCATTCCTTCATGGTGCTGCACGACTTCCTGGACAAACTGGCGCAGACGCCGTTCGAGCCGCTCGAAATCCAGAACGATCGGATGAACTATTACCTGACGTTCCGGCATTGGGCCGCCAATCTCGAGAGGAACCGCGACTTCGTCGTGAGCAATTTCACCGACTTCAACTATCGCCGGTTCCGCCTGTATCTGTGGGGAGCCGCCTACGAGTTCCTGAGCCGCAACGTGGACTGCTACCGCCTGGTCATCCGGGCGCCGGGAACGTGAGCGCGTGGGCCGATTCGCCGATACGCGACGAATGTTGGGCGACCTGGGTGTCACCTGGCAGCCCGGCGCAGGATTCATTGCAGGACTGGAGCAGGTTCTCGGCGTGCGCCGCCTCGAGGACATCTGCATCGCCGCCGACGTCACTCGAGCGAACACGGATGTCCCGGCACAGATTCGCCGCGTTTTCGCGAACGCCGGCGTCGAATACGTCGTCCGCGATGCCGGCAGCCACGCGCCGTTTCCCGGCGACCGGCCGCTCATCTTCTACTGCAACCATCCCTTCGGCATTGCCGACGCGCTGATCGCGCTGGAATTAGCCCTCGCGAGGCGGCCCGACACCAAGGTCCTCGCCAACCGCACGCTCGGCGCATTCGATCTCAACACGGCGCACATCATCTGGGTCGACCCGTTCGAGAGCGCCGCGGGCGGCACCGTGAACCAGCGGGGAATGCGCGAGGCGCTGAGGCACCTGCGCGACGGCGGGTCGCTGCTCATGTTTCCCGCAGGCGTGTGCTCGCATCTTCGATTGCGCGACGGGGGCATCACGGACCCGCCGTGGAGCCAGCACCTGTCGCGGTTCATCGCCAACACCGGTGCCTGCGCGGTGCCCGTCCACTTCGCCGGCCACAACTCGTGGACCTTCCAATTGGCCGGTCTGGTTCACCCCGTGCTGCGGACAATCCTGCTGCTGCGCGAGTTCGTGGGGCTTGAGGGTCAGCGCATCGACGTGCGCGTCGGCCCTGCCATTTCCGAGGCGCAATTGGCGCACCTGGCCGTCGATGACCGCACGCGCCACCTGCGCAACGTTCTCTACGGACTCGGCCGCGCCGGTGCCGAAAGGGAGTCCGCCAACCCCGGGAGGGCAACGGCGTCGCTGTAGAAATGGATGGGCGGCGCCTTCCTACCTCGGATAGATTGCACCCAGCACTCGCGTGCCGCGGGCGCCCGTCACCGCCGGCAGGCTCGCATGCCGGCCCTCGATCGCCTCGCGCGCCAGCCAGGCGAACGCGAGCGCCTCGACGTGATCCACCGCGATGCCATGATCGGCCGTCGTCATCACCTTGCGAGGATCGAGCTCGGCGGCGAGCAAGCGCAGCAGCGTGACGTTTCGCGCGCCACCGCCACAAACGAGGATCTCGGTGGCCCCGGCGGCGTGCGCGCGGACGGCATCGGCGATCGAGCGCGCCGTCAGGGCCGCGAACGTCGCCTGCGCATCCTCCGTCCGGCCCTTCCACTGCGCACGCGTCAGCGTCGCATCGAGCCAGCCTGCGTGAAAGAGGTCGCGTCCCGTACTCTTCGGCGGCGCAAGGGTGAAGAACGGCTCCGCGAGCATCAACGTCAGCAGCGCCTCGTCGACGGCGCCCTGCGCCGCCCACGCGCCTTGCGCGTCGAAGGGTTCGCCGCGATGGCGTGCGGACCACAGGTCCATCAGCACGTTTCCGGGTCCGGTGTCGAAGCCGCTGACGGCGCCGTGCGGCGGCAGGTTCGTGAGGTTGGCGATGCCGCCCACGTTGACGACGACGCGATGGCGCTCCGCGTGCCCGAACAGCGCGGCGTGAAAGGCGGGCACCAGCGGCGCGCCCTGCCCGCCGGCCGCGATGTCGCGACTCCGGAAATCGGCGACGACCGTGACATAGGCGCGTTCCGCGACGCGCGCGGGGTTGTTGATCTGCAGCGTCCAGCCCAACTCCGGCCGGTGCCGCACCGTCTGGCCATGGACGCCGGCGGCCACCAGGTCGTGGGGCGCGACGCCGGCGACCTCGCAGGCGTCCTTGATCGCCATCGCGTAGAGGTCCGCGAGGAGATTGGCGCAGCGCGCCGCGCGCGCTATTTCGTCGGCTCCCGCCGCCTGCAACGCCATCAACGCATCGCGCAGCGCGGACGGAAACGCCACATGCGTTGCGCCGAGGGCGCGGATGGATTCGCCGGCTTTGGATTCGCCGGCCCTGGATCCGCCCGGGCCTGCGCTGAATTCGGCGACCACGGCATCGATGCCATCGAGGCTCGTCCCGGACATCACGCCGGCGTAGAGCTCGCGTCGGACGGCCACGAGAAGGGCTCGCGGACTACGCCACGACGGCGCGAGTCGCGCCGTGCGCTAAAATCGGGGGTTTGCGTGCGGCCAAGAGCGGGAGCCCCTCTTTGCGGGAACCACTTAGGACAGGTGCCGCGATTCTAACAAACGAACGGACCCGGCATCCGGATCCGTCCGGCACCGGTGCTGCAATGGCAACGAACATCGAAGAACAGCTGGCGATCTTCAAGCGCGGCGCCGACGAACTGCTGGTCGAGGCGGAGGTTGCCGCGAAGCTCGCGCGCGCTCAGTCGACTCACCAGCCGTTGCGAATCAAGCTGGGCCTCGACCCGACGGCGCCGGACATCCACATCGGGCACACGGTCGTGCTGAACAAGATGCGCCAGATGCAGGACCTGGGGCACCAGGTCATCTTCCTGATCGGCGACTTCACGTCGATGATCGGCGACCCTTCCGGCCGCAATGCGACGCGCCCGCCGCTCTCCCGCGAGCAGATCGTGGCCAATGCGCAGACCTACCACGCGCAGGCGTCGAAGGTGCTCGATCCTGCGAAGACGGAGATTCGCTACAACTCCGAATGGAGCGAGCCGCTCGGCGCCGCGGGAATGATCAGGCTCGCCGCGCGCTACACGGTGGCGCGCATGCTCGAGCGCGACGACTTCGCCAAGCGCTTCCGTGCCAACCAGCCGATCGCCGTCCACGAGTTCCTGTATCCGCTGATGCAGGGTTACGACTCCGTCGCGCTCAAGTCCGACATCGAACTGGGCGGCACCGACCAGAAGTTCAACCTGCTGGTCGGGCGCGAGCTGCAGAAGAGCTTCGGACAGGAGCCGCAGTGCATCCTGACGATGCCGCTGCTCGTGGGGCTGGATGGTGTGGAGAAGATGTCGAAGTCCAAGGGCAATTACGTCGGCATCACCGACCCGCCGCAGGAGATGTTCGGCAAGCTGATGTCGATCTCCGACGATCTCATGTGGCGCTACTTCGAGCTTCTGTCGTTCCGGCCGATGGCCGAAATCGAGGCGCTCAAGCGCGAATGCGCGGAAGGTCGCAACCCGCGCGATGCCAAGGTGATGCTCGCGAAGGAGATCGTGGCCCGCTTCCATTCGCAGGCGGCGGCCGACGCGGCGCTCACCGAGTTCGAGTCGCGCTTCAAGGACGGCGCCATGCCCGACGAAATTCGCGAGGTCACACTCGCGACTGCCGGAGTGGGGCTTCCCATCGCGCAGCTCGCGAAGCAGGCCGGCATCGTCGACTCGACGTCGGAGGCGCTGCGGCTGATCGCGCAGCGGGGATTGAAGGTCGACGGCGAAGTCATCACCGACAAGGCGCTCGTCATCGAGGCGGGCACGACCGTCGTCGTGCAGGCGGGCAAGCGCAAGTTCGCGCGGGTGACGCTGACGTAGGAGCCCTGCGCGGCGATGCCTGGAACTCAAGCCATGCCCGGGTTGCCCCGCATGCCCTCGATGACGGGGACGTTGGGCGCCTTCACGTTGACGGTCTTCTTCGCGCGGAGATAACGCGCGCACACGTCCCAGATCGCTTCTCCTCCGGCGGACCGCACCTCCTCCGACACGGACGCCCAGCCCGCGACCTTGTACTTGCGATCGGCATCGATCGGCTTGCCGCGCAGTTCCATCCGCGTGATCCGCTTGCCCATCGCCGCGGCGGGGTCGATCGCATAGGACATGCCACCGACGCGAACCATGTCCCCGCCCTGCTGGTAGTACGGATCGGGATTGAACAGGTTGTCGGCGACGTCCTCCAGGATCGTCTTGATCGTGTCGCCGGTGTATTCGTTGACGGTGACGTAGGGATAGGTGATCGCCGTCTGATCCATCAGGTCTTCCATGCGTATGGCCTGTCCCGGAAGCAGCGCCGTGCCCCAGCGGAATCCCGGCGAGAACGCGATGGGCGCGTCCTTCTCCGCCATCAGCGCGTCGAGGATCAACTGGTCTGCCGTTCCGTTGAAATTGCCGCGCCGGTAGAGGAGTCCTTCGGTGACGGCAAGCTTTTCGTCGAGCTTCCGCGCGAACGGCGCGCGCACGTCGCGGATGTGGTCGGCCATCGTGCGATCGGGCGGGAGCAGACCGCTGAAGACCGGCAGCAGCCGATAGCGATAGTCGGCGACCTTGCCTCCGGCGACATCGAGATCCAGGACCGCGAGGAACTTGCCGTTGCTGCCGGCATTGGTGACGACGGTCTTGCCGCCGCGGTTGGCGACGATCGTCGGCCGCGGCACGCCGTCGTGCGTGTGTCCGCCGAGGATGACGTCGATTCCGGTCACGCGCGCCGCCATCTTGAGGTCGACGTCCATGCCGTTGTGCGAAAGCAGCACGACGGCCTGCGCGCCCTTGCCGCGCGCTTCGTCGACGACCTTCTGCATCGACTCTTCCTGGACGCCGAACGTCCACTCCGACACGAAGTAGCGCGGATTCGCAATCGGCGTGTACGGAAATGCCTGTCCGACGATGGCCACGGGAATGCCGTTGATCGAGCGCATCGTGTACGGGGAAAATACCGGGTCGCCGAAATCCGCCGTGCGAATGTTCTGCGCGAGGAATTCGATGCGGGCCGCGAAGTCCCTGGCGACCACCTCCTTCACCCGCTCGGCGCCGTACGTGAACTCCCAGTGACCCGTCGTCACGTCCACGCCCAGCAGCTTCTGCGCGTCGACCATGTCCTGGCCGCGCGTCCACAGCGATGTGGCCGAGCCTTGCCACGTGTCGCCGCCGTCGAGCAGCAGCGCGCCGGGCCGCGTCGCCTTCAGCTTCTTGACGAGCGTGGCGAGATGCGCGAACCCGCCCATGCGGCCATAGGCCTTCGCGGCGCGGGCAAAGTCGAGATACGTGAAGGCGTGCGCATCGCGGGTGCCGGGAGCGATTTCGAAGTATCTGAGCAGATGCTCGCCGACGAGGTGCGGCGGCCGGCCCGTGGCCGCGCCGACGCCCAGATTGAAGGCCGGCTCCCGGTAGAACATCGGCATCAACTGCGCGTGGCAGTCGGTGAAATGCAAGAGGCTCACGTTGCCGAAGGGCGCGATGCCGTCGTAGAACTGCGAACCGGCTGAGAGGTCGAGCGAGCGCGCATCGCTGACCGGTAGCCCGGCAACGGTAGCCGCGGCAACGGCGTGCAGGAATTCGCGGCGGTTCACGGGGGAAAAACTTCTCGTGGACCCGGGCCCGCGCGGCGGGCCCGAACATCACTTATTTACTGGAGACTCGGGATCGGTGAGCAGGGCGACCAGGTCCTTGATCTGTTGCTCGGAGAGGATCTGGCTGTGGCCGAAGCGCGGCATGTTGGTGCAGGCGACGAAGGCATCGGCGTTCCAGATCTTGCCGTACGCATACTTGCGCGTTTCGTCGGTGTAGCCGCGCAACTTCCCGAATTGGTACAGCGACGGCCCGATCGTCCCGAACGAAACCTCTTGCGGGGTAAGCTGGTGGCACGCATAGCAGTTGCCACCGACCGGGCCTTTGGGATCGTCGGAAAACTGCTTGCCGCGGCCCTCCTGCGCGACGCGCTCGCCGCCTTTCCAGTCGCCCATCCATTTTCCGTCGGCGGGCCACTTGATCGATGCCAGGTTCATCTTCTCGATCATCTCCGCCACGTCCTTCGGCAGCGGCTTGTTCGCATAAAGCGTGCAAAGGCGCTGCGTGTCATCCTGGTCCAGCCGGTCGAGACCGGCCTGGCCGTTGGCCTTGAACGATTCCTTGAGCACCTGCGCCGCGCGCCGCGAGGTTTCGACGTCGTTCGGCGCCGTCGCGCAGCCGATCAGCACGGCGGACACGACCGCGGCGGCGGTCCAAATCGAAGTCCTCGAGAGCATGCCGTCCCCTTCAGCGCTTGATGGCCGGCGCATCGAACGCTGCGCCGTTGGCATTGCGGGCGAGATACATCGTCAGCGCGATCGCCGCGTCTGAGTCGTACAGGAGTTCGGGAAAGCGCTGCTGGCGGAAGCAGTCGTAAAGCCGCCACTCGAACGAGCGCACTTCACCCTGCGAAACGCGATACGCGGGCCACGTCGTATAGGCCTTCTGCGCGCCGGCGACGGTAGACAGATTGGGCAGGTCCTGCAGCCTGATGCGCTTGCCGTCGTCGCCATGGCAGGTGAGGCACGAGAAATCGTGCGTGCCGCCGCGATACACGAACATCTTGCGCGCCAAGCTCGATAGGCCTCCTGCTCCTTCGGATGGTTCAACGCGACATTCATCTTGACGCCGCGCGACGCCGACGTCACGTAGGCCACCAGTGCCTCGAGGTCCGACCTGCGTTCGCTGCCGGCGCCGAAGGGATTCTTCTTGGCGTCGGCCTCCGTGTATCCCTGCTGCGTGACCATGCAGTAGACGAGCCGCGTCTCGAGGTCCATCACCCGGTCCGCGTCGGCGAAATACCGCGGCATCTGCGCGTAGGCGCCATTCACGACGCCCGGCCCCAGTCCTAAGTCGCAGCGTTCGAACGAAATCTGTTTCGGGCCGCGTGGCTGGCGCCAAAGAGCCTCGCCGCGCACTTCCCAGAGTTCGGCGGGATTGCCGTCCTTCAGCGCGGCGCGATATTTCGCGATCTCGTCGACGGCGGAAGTCTGCGCCGATGCCGTCACCGCGACGAACGCAGCAAGCAAAGCCGCCATGCCGCCGATTACCGCGCCCCCGGCGCGCGGCGTCGCGACATCGATGCGGTTGCCGTTCATCCGATCGTCGCCTCGTCCGTCCGCTTGTCGCCGCGGTTGTCGGTCCATGTCACCTGCACCTTGTCGCCCTTGGCGCCGCCCTTGAACTTGAACGCGAGGAAGGGATTCTGCGCGATCGCCGTGCCCCACTGCGCCGACAGGACCGTCCTGCCGTTGTGCGTGATGGCGACGTTCTGGATGAACCACGCCGGAATCGTCTTGCCCTGCGCATCCTTGCGCTGACCGGTCTCCATCTGGTGGCTCATCAGCACCTTTACCTCGGTCGAGTCACCGACCAGGTTGGCACGGATGCGCATCGGATCTGCCATGTCTTCTCCTGCCCTCTCGAATTCGTGGCTGCGCGCTATCCGCCGCAGCCGCCCAGCGTGACCTTGATCTCTTTCGACGCGACGTAGAACTTGCCGTCGGCCTTCACCAGCGCGTAGACATTGGATGTCTGCGCCATCTTGACCCGCGTCGACAGCGATGGGTCGGTGCCGGCCGGGATGTCGAAGACCGCCGCGAGGGTATTCGGATTCTTTTCGATCAGGATGGCGATCGACTCGGTTTTGGGAATGGTGCTTGTCACGCCTATCGGCACGACGGCGCCGTTTTCCGCGATGTCCGGAGTCTGGAAGAACGTGACGCCGGGATTCGGCGCAGCCGCCGACCCGCCCAACGCCTTGACGGTTTCATCCAGCGAATGCGTGTCGAAGGCCGCCTGGTTCCAGGCGTCCGCAGCGTTCGCTTGACCGGGCGGCAGCCATCCGGCCGCGGCGACGAGCGTGAGCAGCGTAAGGCCGCCGCCGGATCGCAATACCTGCCTGCGTCGACTGTCCATTTTGAGCTTCCATCCGAATTCGTGGGGGTTGACGATTTTAATCGCTTTTGCCGTCAGCTGGTCATGGCCGCCGCGTTTAGCAACCCGACCGCGATGGCCAGCGCGGCGAGGAACGTCGCGTCGGAAATGCGGCCGGCCTTGATCGCCTCGGGGAAACGCGGCATCACTCTCGCGACAACGAAGTAGACGACGAGCTGCACGATGAGCGCGATCGCGCCCCATGCCAGCATGTCCACCACGGACACGCTTTGCGCGATCGCACGCGACAACGGCAACGCATAGCCGAGGGTCGACCCTCCCAGCGATATCGCCGCTGCCGAATTGCCTTCGCGGATCAGCGTGATCTCGTTGTAGGGCGTGACGGCCAGGTAGACGACCACGAATACGGCGAGCAGCACCAGTCCCAGCGCGAAGCAGAGCAGGAACGCGGGCAGGCCGGCGAGCACTTGGGGGAGCGGCATGGTGAACCTCGGTTGGGGACTCAACAGAAATAGTGGGGGACGAAGCGGCTGGTATTGCGCGTGATCGGACTCACGTCCTCGCGCAGGCCGATGCCCGCCGGCTCGTCGCCGATGATCCACGCGCCAATCGTCACGTAGTCGTCGCCGAAGCGCGGGATGGGCGTGTACGCCTGGTAGATGCGGCCCTCGGCGCCGTAGTCGCCGTCCGCCGCGATCGTCTCGCCGCCGCGATGGATGACGACGTTGGCGCCTTCGCGCGACAGGAGCGGCTTTTCGACGTAGTCGCCGCCGATGCCCGCCTTGTCGAACGCGGCGGCCAGCAGGTTCGGGTGCTCCGGAAACAGCTCCCAGAGGATCGGCAACAAGCCCTTGTTGGACAGCAGCATCTTCCACGCGGGCTCGATCACCCGCAGTGACGAGGCGAGGAGGTGCGGCCCATAGGCCTCCGTCGCCAGCCATTCCCACGGATAGAGTTTGCACAGCACGCGGATTTCCTCGTTCCGGTCGTCGACGAAGACGCCTGCCGTTGCGTCCCATCCGATATCCGTGATTGCGACGAAGCGTGCGTCGACGCCGCCTTGCGTCGCGACGTCGCGCAGGTAATCGAGGTTGCCGCAGTCCTCTTCACTGTCGCCGGCACAGGTGAAGTGCACGGGCGTTCCGGCGGACCAGGTCACCGCGAACGCACGCCAGCTTGCGATCAGCTTCTCGTGCAGCGAGTTGAACTGGTCGGCGTCGGGATTCCCCGGGCGGATCGCCTGTTCGAGCCAGCGCCATTGCGCGACGGAGGCCTCGAGCAGCGCCGTTGGCGTATCGGCGTTGTACTCGAGGAGCTTCGGCGATCCCTTGCCGTCCCACGCGAGGTCGAAGCGTCCGAAGAGCGACAGCTCCTTCGCCCGCCACGAGCGCGCAACGCGGTCGCGCCACGCCGCGGGAATCGCCAGCGCATCGAAGCGATTGCGCGCGACGATGTGTTCGACGGCGTCCAGGCAGCGCGCGTGCAACTCTCCCGCCGCGGACTCGAGCGTGTCGATCTCGTCGACGGTAAACCGGTAGCAGCGCGACTCGTCCCAGTACACGCCATCGATGGAGTGGTACGAAAAACCGATGGCCTCGCAGTCCTCACGCCAATTCGCGCGTGGTGTCGCCATTTCGCGGATCATGACGATGAAGATCCGTGGGAGCCGAAGCCGCCGTGCGAGATGCTGTGGCCCGATCCGCTGGAACTGCTCGTGCCATGGCCGCCGCCCCAGCCGCCCCATCCGCCGCCGGAATGGCCGTAATAACGGTAACTCGAGCCGTCGCTGCGCGTCGCGCGCTGTTCATCGCATTCGGCCGGATCGCCCCAGTCGGCAAGGCACGCTTCCCGGGTCGCGTATTGCGAGCGGCGTCCCGATGTCGAACTGTCCGAGCAGCCGGCGAGCGCCGCGGCGCCCAAGAGCACCAGCGTCACGCAGGCAGAGGACTTGCGGGGGCGCGACATGTGGGCGCCATCATAACGCCACCGGTCGGGACAGGCAGCCGCAGAACCGCGCTAGTGGATCACCGCGCTGGACAGGAACCGCACGATCGCGCCGCTTTTCAGGCGGAACACGCCCTCGCCCAGCAGCACCGCGTCGTCGATTTCGTCGCGCGTCAGGTCGATTTCGGTGTCGCCGCGGCGGGCCTCGACGACGACATCGTCGGCGGCCGTGAATTCATCCGGCACGCGCACGTAGCCCGTCTCGAATATGACGCCGTCGATCAGCAGGAAATCGGCGCCGTTCATCGTGTCGGCGAGTTTCGGCTGCGACGCCCTTGTTTCCAGTTGCTTCATCAGGTTCCGCCTTCCAATGGCATGGGGCTTTGAGCCCCTTGCCTCCCATATGGAGGATGCGGTGGCCGGCTTCAAGCGGCCGGCGTGTCCGCCCCCACATTGCCCATAACGCGGGAATGGGCCGGCCGGATGCCGGTGGCCGCCCAAAGGAGCGAAACGACAGTCGGACGGCGCCTCATGGCGGCGCCGGACAGCGGACGATTCAGGGGACGAGGGCGCGGACGAAATTGGGCAGCGCCAGGGCCGCGCGGTGCATGTCCCCGTTGTAGTACTGGAGCTTGCGGATGCCGCGCTGCGCGATGCGGCGGTCGATGTCGAGGATCGACATGCCCTTGGGATCGAGACTCGCCGAACAGCACGCCATCATCCACAGGCCGCCGTAGAGTGGCACGGACGTAAGGTAGGGCGTGACGACGGCGAAGGCGCTGCGCAGGTTCGCAAGCGTCTCGCGGACGCGGTCGGGGTGTGCAATGGGACTGGCAATATGCAGCGACATGGCGCCCGTCGGGCGCAGCCGCGCCGCGCACGCGCGATAGAAATCCTGCGTATAGAGACCCGCCGAAGGGCCGCCGGCGTCGGTCAGGTCGAGCACGATGAGGTCGTATTGCTCGCTCGCGTTGCGCACGAACGCAAAGCCGTCCTCGATCTTGAGCGTCAGTCTTGGGTCGTCGAACGCGCCGTTGTGGACGCGCTGCAGGTATTTGCGCGAGATATCGACGACGGCCAGGTCGATCTCGCACAGCGTCACCGACTTGATCGACGGGTGCTTCAGCAACTCTTCTGCGGACCCGCCGTCGCCGCCGCCGACGATCAGCGCGGTGACCGGCTGCGGATGCGTGATCGCCGGCACGTGGACCAAGTTTTCGTGGTAGAAAAACTCGTCCCTTTCCGACGTCATGAAATGGCCGTCCAGGCGGAACAGCTTGCCGAACTGCGCCGTGTCGTGCACTTCGATCGCCTGGTGCGGCGACTTGAACTTTTCGAACTGCCGCGACGACTTGAGGAAGAACGCCCAGTCGTCGGTCAGATATTCGGTCAGCGCGCCAGGCGCGATGTCCCCGACCGGAGGCGGCGCGCCGTCGTCCTGGCGGTCAGGCATCCTTGCCTCCGCGATGAATCGCCTGGAACCGCGTCCATCGCGGCTTCAATGCAGCTTCCAGCGCACGGAAGACCTGCTCGGCTTTCGCGGTGTTGTCGGTCTGCAGATTGCACACGTAGACGTCGACGGTGACGAATCCGGCTTCGGGCCACGTGTGGATCGCGATGTGAGACTCGGCCAGCAGCACGGTCCCGGTCACGCCCTGAGGCTCGAACTGGTGGAAGCTGTCGCCAACGACGGTCAGCCCCGACTCGCGCGCTGCGTTGATGCACAGCGTACGCAGCGGACCTGCCTGGCAGAATTCCGGCGCGTCGGCAGGACAGTCATACCATTCGCCTAACAGATGGATTCCGTCCATTAGTCGTCCCCTAAGGCCTTGTCGCGCGCTCGATATCCGGCGTCCGATGCGTTTTTCCCGGCCGGCACACGTTGGCGCGCACCGGCAAATGATTGGATTCCGGCGTCCTGTTTTTTCACCGGAACTAAACATGCAATTATTGCACAATTTTCGTGCCAAAGCGATAATTTCAGGTTGTATCACACGAGTATCGCCTTCGTGCCACGCGCGGCGTCCGGCGTCCTCCCACCTCTTTCGAAAGACGACGAAAAATGACGGTCTCCGCCGCTGCCGTGCGCGCCTCCGACAAGCAACTTGCCGACGCGATCCGCGCATTGGCGATGGACGCCGTCGAAGCAGCGAAATCCGGGCATCCCGGCATGCCGATGGGCATGGCCGAAATCGCCGTCGCCCTGTGGAATCGGCACCTGCGCCACAATCCCGGGAATCCGCACTGGCCCGATCGCGACCGCTTCATGCTGTCCAACGGGCACGGCTCGATGCTGCAGTACGCGCTGCTGCATCTGTCGGGGTACGAGCTTCCGATGGACCAGCTTCGCCATTTCCGGCAGCTCCACTCGAAGACGCCGGGCCATCCCGAAGTCGGCGTCACCCCCGGCGTCGAGACGACCACGGGGCCGCTCGGACAGGGCCTGGCCAACGCAGTCGGCATGGCGCTCGCGGAAAGGATGCTGGCCGCGCATTTCAACCGGCCGGGCCACACGATCGTCGATCACCGCACCTACGTTTTCTTGGGCGACGGCTGCCTGATGGAAGGCATTTCGCACGAAGCGTGCTCGCTCGCCGGCACTTGGCGGCTGGGCAAGCTCATCGCGATCTACGACGATAACGGAATATCCATCGACGGCCATGTGCAGGGATGGTTCACCGACGACACGCCGGGGCGCTTCGAGGCCTACGGCTGGAACGTCATCGCCAAGGTCGACGGGCACGACGTGGCCGCCGTGGATGCCGCGATCGCGGCCGCGAAATCGGTGACCGACAAGCCCACGCTCATTTGCTGCAAGACGACGATCGGCAAAGGCGCACCGACCAAGGCGGGCACCGAAGCCGCCCACGGCGCCGCCTTGGGCGAGAAGGAAATCGCCGGAACGCGCGCGGCGTTGGGCTGGGCGTATCCGCCGTTCGAGATTCCCCCCGAAATCTACGCGGGCTGGAGCGCTCGCGAGCGGGGTGCCATGCAAGAAGCCGATTGGAATGCGCGCTTCGCCGCGTACCGCGCCGCGCACCCGGCGCTCGCCGCCGAATTCACCCGGCGGATGCAAGGTGAATTGCCGCCGGACTTTGCCGCGACGGCGGATGCGTTCGTCGCCGCGCAGTCCGCGAAAGGCGAGACGATCGCCACGCGCAAGGCGTCGCAGCAGGCCATCGAAGCGTTCGCGCCGTGCCTGCCGGAATTGATCGGCGGCTCGGCCGACCTCACCGGATCCGTGTTCACGAACTGGTCCGGATCGGTGCCGGTCGCGGCCACCGGCGGCTACGCGGGCAACTACCTCAATTTCGGCGTCCGCGAATTCGCGATGAGCGCGATTGCCAACGGGCTCGCGCTGCACGGCGGCTTCATTCCCTACGTCGGCACGTTCCTCACGTTCTCCGACTATTCGCGCAATGCGCTGCGGATGGCCGCGCTGATGAAGCTGCGCTCGATCTTCGTGTTCACGCACGACTCGATCGGCCTCGGCGAGGACGGACCCACCCACCAATCGGTCGAGCACGCAGCCGCCTTGCGCCTCATCCCCGGCATGGATCTGTGGCGGCCGTGCGATACCGTGGAGTCCGCGGTCGCCTGGACCGTGGCGATCGAGCGAGCGCACGGTCCGGCGTGCCTCCTGTTCACGCGCCAGAACGTGCCCTTCGTTCCGCGCGACGCGGCGGCGATTGCCGCCATCCGCCGCGGCGGCTATGTCGTCGCCGATTTCGCCTTGGCGCCGTCGGCCTCTCGCGCCGTCGTCATCGCCACCGGGTCGGAAGTCGGCCTGGCGTTGGCGGCGCGCGATGCGCTCGCCAAGGAAGGCCTATCGGTGCGCGTCGTGTCGATGCCGTGCACCAGCGCGTTCGACCGCCAGGATCCTGCGTATCGCGCGTCGGTGCTGCCTGCCGGCGTCCCGCGTGTCGCCGTCGAAGCCGGCGTCACCGACGGCTGGCGAAAGTACGTCGGCGCCGCCGACGATCCGCATGCCGGCGTCGTCGGCATCGACACCTTCGGCGAATCCGCGCCGGGAGGCGTGCTGTTCAAATACTTCGGGTTCACCGTCGACCATGTCGTTGCCGCGATCAAGCGCGTGCTCTGACCGCGCATGAGCGTGCCGCTCATTCGCCCCGCCACGCCGGCTGACGCGTTCGCCATCGCGCAGGTGCGCGTCGATGCGTGGCGCACGACGTACAAGGGGATGATTCCCGATGCCTACCTTGCCGCAATGACGGTCGAGGACAGTGCGGCGCTGTGGGCGAAGGTCCTGACTGCGGATCCCAATCCGACCAGCGTGTTCGTCGCCGAGAATGCGGGCGGCGTCGTCGGCTTTGCGGCGGGCCACATGCTGGCCGAGACCAAGTACGGCCTCGACGCGGAACTGTCGGCGGTCTATCTCGTTCGCGAAGCGCAGCGTACCGGGACCGGGCAGCGGCTGGTCGCGACGGTTGCCGCCGCGCAGCGCGCGCACGGCGCCAACGGACTCATCGTCTGGGTCATCGCCGGGAACAAGACCGCGCGCGCATTCTACGAAAAGCTGGGCGCCGAATTGCTGGTCGAGCAGCCGTTCACGTGGGACGGCATGGACCTGGTCGAGGCGGGCTACGGCTGGCGCGACATCGATTCCCTGGTCGCGGCGGCCGACCTGCCGGCGCCGATATTGCACTGATTCCACCGTTTCATTCCGGAGAGCACGATGACCATCAAAGTCGCCATCAACGGTTACGGCCGCATCGGCCGCAACATCCTTCGCGCGCACTACGAGGGGGGCAAGAAGCACGATATCGCCATCGTCGCGATCAACGACCTCGGCAGCCCCGAGACCAACGCGCACCTGACGCGCTACGACACCGCGCACGGCAAGTTTCCCGGCAAGGTCGACGTCGACGGCGACGCGATGGTCGTCAACGGGGACCGCATCAAGGTCTTCGCGCAGCGCGACCCGGCGACGCTCCCCTGGGGCACGCTTGGCGTGGATGTGGTCCTTGAATGCACGGGGCTCTTCACGACGAAGGAGCGGGCCGGCGCGCATCTCAAGGGGGGAGCCAAGAAGGTCATCATTTCCGCTCCGGGCGGCAAGGACGTCGACGCTACGGTCGTGTTCGGCGTGAACCATCTGACGCTCAAGGCCGCCGACACGGTGATCTCGAACGCGTCGTGCACGACGAACTGCCTGGCGCCGCTGGTCAAGCCGCTGCACGACAAGATCGGCGTCGTGAACGGTCTCATGACGACCGTGCACGCGTACACCAATGACCAGGTGCTCACCGACGTCTATCACGAGGACCTGCGCCGCGCCCGCTCGGCGACGATGAGCATGATCCCGACCAAGACCGGCGCGGCGGCTGCCGTGGGCCTCGTGCTTCCCGAATTGAACGGCAAGCTCGATGGCTACGCGATTCGCGTGCCGACGATCAACGTGTCGCTGGTGGACCTTTCGTTCATCGCCGCGCGCGACACGACGGTCGACGAGGTCAACGCGATCATGAAGGCGGCCTCGGAATCGGGGCCGCTCAAGGGCATCCTCAACTACAACAAGGCTCCGCTCGTGTCGGTCGACTTCAACCACGACCCGGCGTCGTCGACGTTCGACGCGACGCTCACCAAGGTGTCGGGACGGCTGGTGAAGGTGTCGAGCTGGTACGACAACGAATGGGGATTTTCCAACCGGATGCTCGACACCACCGTTGCGCTGATGAACGCGAAATGAGCGCCGGGTCGGTCACGATTCGCCCGATCATGCTGGCCGACATCAAGGGCTTCGCGGACTGCGTGGGCGCCGTGATGAAGGAGCGCGAGTATCTCGCGTTCCAGGAGCCATTTCCGCTTGCGCAGACCGCGGCGTTCGTCGTGACGAATCTCGAGAATGGCGGCCCGATGTTCGTCGCCGACAACGGCGGGCGCATCGTCGGCTGGTGCGACGTGCGCCGCGAGTCCATTCCGATCTACTGCGCACGAAGGCGTTCTCGGCATGGGATTGCTGCCCGACTATCGCGGCCGCGGCTTGGGCGAACGGCTCATTCGCGCGGCGCTCGACGCCGCCCGGGTCCAGGGATTCGAGCGCGTCTCGCTGACCGTGTATGGGCGCAACACGCGTGCCGCTGCGCTATACCGCAAGGTTGGATTCGCCCTCGAAGGCACGCGCCTGCGGGGCAAGAAACTCGACGGCGTCTACGACGACGTGCACATGATGGTGTACATGATGGACACCGGGAGCTAAGCCGCGATGAACCCCTTTACCGCGCACCCAGCATCGGTCGGCGAAACGTACACGCAGCACCTCCGCTTCGCGCTGCGCTTCGGCGCCAAGATGACGGCCGGCGGCCTGGCCGCCATCGTGCATTCGCTGCTGCCGTTCTGCTTCGAGACGACGGCCTCGCGGATCAGCGACGACCTGGTGCGGATGCGCGCGGCGGCGCGCGGGCGCGCTGTGCGTGTCGTCGATGCCGAGACGATGCAACCGCTCGACTACCACATTTGAACCAATGCTCGTGACGTCATGGCCATGAAGCGTCTTTCCGACATCGACGTGCGCGACAAGCGCGTGTTCATCCGCGCCGACCTGAACGTGCCAATGGACGACCAGGGCAACATCACCGACGACACGCGGATCCGCGCATCGGTTCCGGCGATCCGCGACGCCATCGCGCGCGGCGCGGCGGTGATGGTCACGTCGCATCTGGGCCGGCCGGCGGAAGGGCAGTGGACGCCCGCGGAGTCGCTCGCTCCCATCGGCAGGCGCCTCTCCGAGCTCCTTGGCGTCGATGTGCCGCTGGTCCGCGACTGGGTCGACGGCGGCCCGTGGCAGCGGGCGATGAAGCCCGGCCAGGTGTTCCTGCTCGAGAATTGCCGGATGAACAAGGGCGAGAAGAAGAATGACGACGCGCTGGCGCAACGGATGGCGAAGCTCTGCGACATCTACGTCAACGACGCCTTCGGCACCGCGCATCGCGCCGAGGCGACGACCTACGGCCTGGCGAAGTTCGCCGCCGTCGCCTGTGCCGGGCCGCTGCTTGCGGCGGAGCTGGATGCGCTGGGCAAGGCGCTCGCCCACCCGCGGCGGCCGCTGGTGGCGATTGTCGCGGGATCGAAGGTCTCCACCAAGCTCACGATCCTGCGCGCGCTGGCGGCGAAGGTCGATTGCCTGATCGTCGGCGGCGGCATCGCCAACACATTCATCCTGGCCGCCGGCGGCAATATCGGCAAGTCGCTCGCGGAAGCCGATCTGGTCGGCGAGGCCAAGGCGATCCTCGACGAATTTCCCGGCAAGGTTCCGATCCCGATCGACGCAGTCGTCGCGCGGGAATTCTCGGCGAACGCCAAGCCAGAGCTCAAGGCGATCGAGAACGTCGGTGCCGACGATCTCATTCTCGACATCGGTCCGACCACGGTCGCGGCCCTCAAGACGGTGATCGCGGGCGCGGGAACGATCGTGTGGAATGGTCCGGTCGGCGTGTTCGAGTTCGATGCGTTCGCGTCCGGCACGAAGGCCATCGCCGAGGCCATTGCGAACTCGCCCGCCTTTTCGATCGCCGGCGGCGGCGACACGCTCGCGGCCATCGCCAAGTTCGGCCTCGAGAAGAAGATCGGCTACATCTCGACCGGTGGCGGCGCGTTCCTCGAATTCCTCGAAGGCAAGACGCTGCCCGCCGTGGAAATACTGGAGAAGCGCGCCACGGCCTGAAACTTCAGTTCACTTCGCGAGTCATCTGGCCGGTCATTTCGCCAGGAATGCGCGGATCGCCTCGCCCTGCTTTGCGACATTGAACACGCCGTCGAGGTGGCCCCCGTCGCCCTCGATGATCGCCACTTCCGCAATTCCTCCTTGCGCCCGGTAACGTTCCGCGGCGCGCTTCGACAACTCCGGCGGAAACACGCCATCCGAGGCTGCCGGGATGAATAGTATCTTCGCCTTGATCTTCTTCACGTCGTCGCCCAGGTTGTACAACTGGTTGGCCTTGGCCGTGTAGATCATCGAATTCGCGTCGATCGATTTCGCACGCGCGGCACCCGCCTTGTTCAGCGTGTCCTCGATGGCGAAACGGTTGTCCATCGCCGCCGCCGGGTCCTTCGCCGGGTCCGCCCACTTGTAGCCGAATGTCTTCTCGGCCCAGCCGAACGCGCGCGTCGATATCGTGACAATCTTCAGCGCTTGCGCCAGCCCGTCCAGCGGCTCGTCGCGTCCGTAGTAGTCGCCGTTGTTCCACTTCGGATCGAGCTTGATCGGCAGAATCCACTCGTCGACCAGCTCGATCACGTAGGGGTGGATGTCGAAGCCGGGACCGATCACGTGCACGACGCGCAGCACGTAATCGGGGTATTCCGCCGCCCAGACCATCGCCTGGATCGATCCGCCGGACGCGCCGGCGGCCGCCTGCAGCCTCTTCACGCCGAGCGAGTCGAGCAGCGCCTTGTGCACGTGCACCGAGTCGGCAAAGGTCACGACCGGGAACGACATGCCCCACGGCTTGCCCGTATCGGGATTGATCGTCGCCGGACCGGTGGTCGTGGTGTTCGGATCCTTCGTGTTCAGATTGGTCAGCGTGTCGGCGCTGATGACGAAGTACTTATCGGTGTCGATCGGCCGCCCGGAACCGATGATCGGGTCCCAGTAGCCGAACGCCGCATCCGTCTCCTTGTACTTTCCGGCGGCGTGCGAATTGCCGGTGAAGAAATGCGGGACGAAGATCGCGTTGTCGCCGGCGGCGTTGAGCTTGCCGTACGTCTCGTAGCCGACCTTGACGTCCTTCAGCGTCTTGCCGCCGACCGTCGTAAACGATGGCATCGTGAAGACCTTCTTTTCGACCGGCCCGTCGTAGGCGGCGGCGATTCCGCACACCAAAAACAGGGCCGCCGCCATCGCCTGCATCGCGCGCATCGTCATTTGCATGCTCTTGCTCCTTGAAGGATCGGATCGGCCACGATTCTGCCACAAGCCGGTCCACCCATTGCGGGACCTTTCGGCCGCGACGGCGGTGCGGCGCGCTGCCGCAGTTCCCGCCCCATGGCGATTCCGCGTAACATTGCGCGCGAACCGCCCGCAAACGGAATGGGAGAGCCGCCAGTGTCACGCAACACCAAGATCGTCGCCACGCTGGGTCCGGCGTGCAGCGACCCAGCCGTCCTGCAGCGGATGCTCGCCGGCGGGTGTCGATGTCGTTCGTCTCAATTTTTCGCACGGCCGCGCGTCCGATCACGTCGAGCGCGCGCACATGGTGCGCGAGTGCGCGAAGCGGCTGGGCCGCGAGGTCGCCGTCATGGCCGACCTGCAGGGACCGAAGATCCGCATCGGCAAATTTGCCGACGGCAAGGTCCGCCTCGAGCCGGGCCAGACGCTTCATCCTCGATGCCGAATGCGAACAGGGCGACGCCACGCGCGTCGGCCTCGACTACAAGGAATTGCCGCAGGATGTCGCGGCCGGCGCCGTCCTGCTGCTCGACGACGGCCTGATCCGCCTCAACGTCGAATCGGTCGACGGACCGCGCATCGTCACGCGTGTCGTGCTGGGCGGGATGCTGTCGAACAACAAGGGCATCAACCGGATGGGCGGCGGCCTGACCGCGCCGGCGCTGACGTCGAAGGACATGGACGACGTCAAGACGGCGGCGATGCTCGAGGCCGACTATCTCGCCGTGTCGTTCCCGAAGACCAAGGAGGACATGTACATGGCGCGGCAACTGCTGCGCGCCGCCGGCGGCCGCGCGCTGCTGATCGCCAAGATCGAGCGCGCGGAGGCGATCACGTGCCTGGCGGAGATCATCGACGCATCGGACGGCATCATGGTGGCGCGCGGCGACCTCGCCGTCGAAGTCGGCAACGCCGCCGTGCCCGGATTGCAGAAGCGGATGATCAAGATGGCGCGCGAGCGCAACAAGCTCACGATCACCGCGACGCAGATGATGGAGTCGATGATCCACGCGCCGGTGCCGACGCGCGCCGAAGTCTCCGACGTCGCCAACGCCGTGCTCGACGGCACCGATGCCGTGATGCTGTCGGCCGAGACCGCGGCGGGCAAGTACCCGGTCGAGACCGTGGACACGATGGCGCAGATCTGCGCCGAGGCGGAAAAATCCGACACCGTCGAACTCGACCGCGACTTCCTCGATCGCACGTTCACGCGCGTCGACCAGTCGGTCGCGATGGCCACGCTGTTCACCGCGTTCCACCTCAAGGTCAAGGCGATCGCCTCGCTGACCGATTCCGGCTCCACGCGCGCTATGGATGTCGCGGCACAATTGCGGCTGTCCGATCTTCGCGCTGACGCCGAAGGTCGAGACGCAGCGCAAGATGGCGCTGTTACCGCAACGTGCGGCCGCTCTACCTCGAGCAAAGCCGAGACCGCGACGCCGTGCTGCTCGCGGCGGAAGACCTGCTGGTCGCCAAGGGCCAGGTCAAGCATGGCGATCTCATCGTGCTCACGATCGGCGAGCCGATGGGCAAGTCCGGCGGCACCAACACGATGAAAATCGTGAAGGTCGGCGAGCATCGCTCGTGACCCGCCCTATTTCGGCGCTCGCTAACGTGAGCGATTTCGAACGTCAAGCGAGCAGCGAGAGCTCAAATCGCGATGGACAGCGGGGGTGACGATTTGTCCCATCGGCGCGCAGCCGGTGCACCGCTTCGCCGGGCCCAGGGAATCCTGTAAAGTAGCGGTCCCCTGAACGCACGCTCCGCGAGGAAATTTCCGATGGCACTCGTCTCCATGCGCCAATTGCTGGACCACGCCGCGGAGAACGGCTACGGCCTTCCCGCATTCAACGTCAACAACCTGGAGCAGGTGCAGGCGATCATGGCGGCCGCGGCCGAGACCGACAGCCCGGTGATCATGCAAGCCTCCGCCGGCGCGCGCAAATACGCGGGCGAGATCTTCCTGCGCCACCTGATCGAGGCGGCCGTCGAAAGCTACCCGAACATTCCCGTCGTCATGCACCAGGACCACGGCCAGTCGCCGGCGGTGTGCCAGTCGGCGATGCAGCTGGGCTTCTCGTCGGTGATGATGGACGGCTCGCTCAAGGAAGACGGCAAGACCGTCGCCGATTACGACTACAACGTCGGCGTGACCGGCAAGGTCGTGGCCATGGCACACGCCATCGGCGTCACCGTCGAAGGCGAACTGGGCTGCCTGGGTTCGCTCGAGACGATGCGCGGCGACAAGGAGGACGGCCACGGCGCGGAAGTCACGATGACCCGCGAGATGCTGCTGACCGATCCGGACGAGGCCGCCGATTTCGTGAAGTCCACGCAGCTCGACGCGCTGGCCATCGCCATCGGAACATCGCACGGCGCGTACAAGTTCACGCGCAAGCCTACCGGCGACATCCTCGCCATCGACCGCATCAAGGCGATCCACGCGCGCATCCCGAACACGCACCTCGTGATGCACGGAAGCTCGTCGGTCCCGCAGAACCTGCTCGAGGAAATCCGCGCGTACGGCGGCGACATGAAGGAGACGTACGGCGTCCCGGTCGAGGAGATCCAGGAGGGCATCAAGCACGGCGTGCGCAAGATCAACATCGACACCGACATCCGCCTCGCGATGACCGCGGCGGTCCGCAAGTTCTTCGCACGAGAATCCCGCCAAGTTCGATCCGCGGGAATTCCTGAAGCCCGCCATGCTGGCCGCCAAGGCCATCTGCAAGGAGCGCTATGAGCAGTTCGGCTGCGCCGGCATGGCCGGCAAGATCAAGCCCATTCCGCTCGCGGCGATCGCGACCAAGTACAAGACGGGCGAGTTGCGGCAGATAGTCAACTGAGCGTGAACTGACTAGGGGCGTCCTGAACCCGTTTCAAAGATGTATTCGGGGCGCGCAGCTATCTTTGGGACGGGTTCTAGCCCGCCACGAACATCGCGACGACGGCTGCCGCCATCGTCCACGTCGCGAGCCAGCCCAGCGCCTTCAGCCGCCGCGTCACGGTGAAGGCGCCCATCACCTTGGGGTCGTCGGCCAGCAGCATCATCACGACCATGATCGGCACGGCGATTACGCCGTTGACCACAGCGCTCCAGAACAGCGCCCTGATCGGGTCGATCGGCGAGAAGTCGAGCGCGACGCCGCCCAGCGTCGCAAACGCGATGATGCCGTAGAACTCGCGCGCCTCGAGCAGCTGCAAATCGAGCCCGCTCTTCCACTCGAAAGTTTCGGACACGGCGTAGGCTGCCGACCCGGCCAGCACCGGCACCGCAAGCAGGCCGGTGCCGATGATCCCGAGGCTGAACAGCAGGAAGGCCGACTCGCCTGCCAGGGGCCGCAACGCCTCGGCCGCCTGCGCCGACGTTACGATGTCGATGGTGCCGCTCTGGTGCAGCGTAGCTGCGCAGCTGACGATGATGGCCAGCGCGATCAGGTTCGAGAACGCCATGCCGATGTACGTGTCGACCTTGATCCGGCGCAGATGCCGGCGCGCGCCGGCGGGGTCGAGCACCAAGGCGGTGCCGACCGGATCCGCATTCAGCTCCTCGACTTCCTGCGCCGCCTGCCAGAAGAAGAGATACGGGCTGATCGTGGTGCCGAACACCGCGACGATGACGGTGAGCGCCGCCGACGTGAGGACGATCTTCGGCCAGACGAGGCCGAGGACCACCTCGTGCCACGGCACCGCGATCGTGAACACGACGGCGACGTAGGCGAGCAGCGCCAGCGTCAGCCATTTCAGATAGCGAACGTAGACCTGGTACGGCAGGAACACCTGCAATCCCAGGCAGACGACGCCGAACGCGATTGCGTAGACGTGCACCGGCCCGCCCGCCACGAGCCGCAGCGCTTCGCCCATCGCCGCGATGTCCGCGGCGATGTTGATCGTGTTGGCGAAGACCAGCATGGCCACGATCGCATAGAGCACCGGCCGCGGAAAATGCCGGCGGATGTTAGACGCCAGCCCGTGCCCGGTCACGCGGCCCATCCGGGCGCTGACCATCTGGATGCCCACCATCAGCGGATAGGTGAGGACGACCGTCCAGCCCAGTTGGTAGCCGAATTGCGCGCCCGCCTGCGAGTAGGTCGCGATGCCGGACGGGTCGTCGTCCGCGGCCCCGGTAATGAGTCCCGGGCCCAATTGCTTCAGCCAGCGGTTGGTTCTGCGAAGAGGCACGGGTTCAGGGCGCGTTGACTGTCGACAACCTGCATTCTGCCGCAAGCCCACTCGACCGAGCCAAAAAGAAACGCCCCGTTACCTTTCGGTATCCGGGGCGCTTTGCGCGTGGAAGTTACGGATCAGTTACGTTCCGCGTACGGCGAGCTGATCGTCAGCATGCAGGTCGGTGATCTTCTTGTCGCGAAGGAAGATGATTCCGATCACGAACGTCATCGCGGCCACGATGATCGGATACCAAAGGCCGTAGTAGATGTCGCCCTTGGCGGCAACCATTGCGGTCGCGACAAGCGGCAGCATGCCTCCGAACCAGCCGTTGCCGATGTGATAGGGCAGCGACATCGACGTGTAGCGGATGCGCGTCGGAAACAGTTCGACCAGGAAAGCGGCGATTGGCCCGTATACCAGCGTGACGTAGATCATCATGATCCAGAGGATCAGCAGGGCCATCGGCCAGTTGATGGCCGCGGGGTCAGCCTTGCCCGCATAACCGGTCGCCTTCATCGCGTCGGCCAGCGGCTTGTCGTCGTACTTGACCACGTCGCCCGAAGCTTCGCTGCCGAACTTGACCACCTTGTCCCCAATTGTGGCGATCACCTTGGCGGTGCCGGCATCCGCGGGCAGCGAGACCGCGGTGAACGAGAGGCCGGCCTTGGTCAGGAAATCCTTGGTCTTGTCGCAATCGGAGAACTTGGTCCACGGGCCGACGAAGATGTGCAGGTTGCAGTCGGCATCGTTGGCCGCCACGGTGATCGGAACTTTGGCGGAATAGGCTTCCAGCGCCGGATTCACGTAGTGCGTCAACGCATGGAAGAGAGGGAAATAGGTCAGCGCCGCAATCAGACAGCCAAAAAGGATGATCTTGAGTCGGCCTATATTGTCGGAGAGCCAGCCGAACACGATGAAGAACGGCGTGCCGAACACCAGCGAGATCGCGATCATCTCGTAGGCCAGCAGCCCATCCAGCTTCAATGTAATCGTCAGAAAGAACAGCGCGTAGAACTGTCCGGTATACCAGACGACGCCCTGTCCAGCCGTCGCGCCGAGCAGCGCCAGCAGGACGTACTTGTTGTTCGGGTACTTGAGGAAGCTGTCGGTCAGGGGCGCCTTCGACCCTTTCCCCTCGGCCTTCATCTTCTGGAAGATCGGGGACTCATTCAGCTTGAGGCGGATGTACACCGAGAAGATCAACAGGACCAAGGAAACGAGGAATGGGATACGCCAGCCCCACTCCCCGAACTGCGCGGGCGTCATGAGCCCGGTGAACCGGCATACTCCGATGACGATCAGCGCGAGGAAAAGGCCGAGGGTCGCGGTGGTCTGAATCCACGCGGTGTCGTAGCCGCGGCGATTCGGCGCCGCATGTTCGGCCACGTACGTCGCGGCACCGCCATATTCGCCGCCCAGAGCCAGCCCTTGCAGCAGGCGCAACGACACCATCAGGAACGGCGCGGCCCAGCCGATCTGCGCGAACGTCGGCAACAGGCCGACCGCGAAGGTCGAAAAGCCCATGACGACAATCGTCACCAAGAACGTGTATTTGCGTCCGACAAGATCTCCGATGCGCCCGAAGATCAACGCGCCGAACGGCCTGACCAGAAAACCGGCGGCATAGGCCGCGAAGGCCGACAGCAAGGCGGCGGTCTCGTTCCCCTTGGGGAAGAACAATGCGGCAAAAAACGGCGCCAGAACGGCGTAAAGGTAGAAGTCGTACCACTCGAAAACGGTACCGAGAGACGACGCGAAGATGACCCGCTTTTCTTCCTTGCCGAAGTCGTGGTGCGATCCTGCCGCTGCGACGTTGGTGGCCATATCTGGTTTTCCTCCGATGGGAATCCGAATCACCGGCCCAGTGTGCGCCGGCGCGAGGTGCTCAGGCCTTGTCTCGGCCTTTCCAGACGCTTTATACCCTAGGATTGCATTTTGGCGCTAGCGCGTATCTGAAGACGGCCGGCTGATGGGACCACCACCACCGGTCGGTCTTGGGTCGGCTGGCGGCGTTTCACCTCAAGGGTTGCGGCAATTCGGCGCCGCAAGTGCCTGTAGGACATCGCCATTGCGCGTGTCCTGCACGAAGGCCACGATCGCGGGAGATGTGCCCGGATTGGCCGGGGAGGCAAGCGTGACCGCCGCCACCGCCGTACCATTGGCGCCCACGGGATAGGGACCCTGCAGCGAGCGCACGACATTGTCATGGCGAAGGCGTACGCCGCGGTTTTCTCCCGCGGCGACATCCGTCACGTGGCCGCTGTCGACGAAGGCGAGCCACAGCGCAGCGCGCTTGCGCAAGGAAGGATCGGCGACGGTCGCGGTGGCGGCAACTTTCGGCCCGCCCGCTTCCGGCGTGACGTCGACCGAGAGGACCGCGCGCGGTGCGCGGCGCAGGGCCGCGGCGATCGCGTCGGCCGCCTTGCCGGATTTCCAGTCCGAAACCGCATGCCCTTGCACCAGCACCTGAGGCGTGTAGACGAAGGCGGAGCCGTTCGCCTCCATTTCAGCGTATTGCCGTTGCGTGAACTGCGCCGAGGCGAAGCGATCGCGCCATCCCAGCCGGTCCCAGTAATCGACATGAAACGCCAGCGCCAGCGCTCCTGCGCGCGCGGGTGCGGATTGAGGTAGGGGAGGAAACTGCGCCGACAGCCAGCGATCCGCCGGCGGGCAACTGTCGCAGCCTTCGGACGTGAACAACTCGACCAGAGGCGTGGTTTGCGGTCCGCTGGCGGCGTGGCACGTCGCCGGCGCGGCAACCGACGGCGGTGCCGCCAGGGCCAGCCCCGCAACGATGACTGCGGCGACCGAGGTCGCGGACCGGCAAAGCGAATCGGTGGCGCTCATGCGCATTTGGTCGGCGCGGCGACGCCACCACTTACAGTTTCCACGTGCTAGCATGGCCCACGCTCGCAGCGGGGTGCTTCCGCGCGAGATCGAAAGCAAACTCTTTTGGGGGAGATTGCCATGGGAATCATGGGCATCATCTGGATGATCGTCGTCGGCTTCGTCGTCGGCCTGCTCGCCCGTTTCTTCTATCCGGGCGCCGTCGCACTGGGTTCTGGATGACCACGTTGCTGGGCATCGGCGGCTCGCATCGTCGGCGGCGTCATCGGCAGCCTCGTCTGGAAGTCGCCCGGACGGCAGGTTCCATCCCGCGGGCATCGTCCTGTCGATGATCGGCGCGCTGATCCTGCTCTGGGCTTATCTCAATTTCATGAAGTAGCCCGGTCGCGTCAAAGCCGTCCTGAAAGGCCCGCGCCGGCGCTGCCCGCGACAGCGTTACGCCATCAGCAGCGAGCCCAGTTCGCTCGCCGCCGACTCCAGTTCGGGCAGGAACGTCTTCTCCATTTCCGCCAGCGAGACTCGCGACGCGTGGGTGCCGATGTTCATGGCCGCGACCACCGTTCCGGTGTGGTCGCGGACCGGCACGGCAATCGAGCGCAGGCCGATTTCCAGTTCCTGATCGACGATGGCGTAGCCCGCGCGGCAGATGCCGTCGAGCTCGCGGCGCAGCTTGTCCGGCGCCACGATCGTGCGCGGCGTGTAGCGGATCATCTTGACGCTGGCCGAGGTAGGCGTCCAGTTCGGCCGGAGGAAGATTGGCGAGCAGCACGCGTCCCATCGACGTGCAATAGGCCGGCAGCCGCGTCCCTATGCCCAGGTCGACGGACATGATCCGCCGGTTGGTCGACGACCGCGCGACGTAGAGAATTTCGTCGCCTTCGAGCAGCGCGATCGACGACGACTCGTGCAGGACGTCGCTGACGCGGTCGAGCAGCGGCTGCGCCGCGGTCGACAGCGGCGTCGACGACAGATAAGCGTGTCCCAGCGACAGGATGCGCGGGCTCAAGCTGAAGTCTCTGCCTTCGTCGGCGTTGACATAGCCCAGCTGGGCGAGCGTATAAAGACAGCGGCGGACAGCGGCGCGCGGGATGCCGGTCCGCTGCGAGAGCTGCGAAATCGTCAGCCGCCGCTTTTGCTGCGTAAACGCGCGGATGACGGCAATGCCGCGCGCGAGCGACGTCATGAAATTGGGATCGCCGCTCCAAGCTTCGATGCGTTCGGCGGCCGAGACGGCTGGTTCGGGCCCCGCCGGCGGCGCGGAACCTGGCTCGACGTGCGGCCGCCCGGCTGGTGCGGGGCGCGGGCTTTGCGGCAACGGATTTCGGGGCGGCGGGCATGGCGATCGTTCTCGGATGGCTTTCGTCAGCGAATAGCAATACCCGATGTGCGATAAACGCACAATATTTCGATAATCGCCCTTGACGAGCGCGAGCGCCGGCCTCTAACCTTCGGTTCGTTGATCGCACAAACGGGCGTTAATCGAACAAGTGCGAAAAGAAGCATTGAGTTCATTCAAAGTCTCCAAAGGAGGAGTCACCATGAAGAGCATCGTCCGAACGCTGGTCGCCGCCCTGGCGCTGGCCGTCCCCCTTGTCGTACCCGCGCAATCGGGCCCGATCAAGATCGTCGACATCGTCGAGCTGTCCGGCGGCGGGGCCACGGCGGGCACCAACTTCGACAATGGCGTCAAGCTGGCGGTCAAGGAAATCAACGCCGCCGGCGGCATCCTCGGCCGCAAGATCGACCTGCAATCGCTCGACACGCAGACCAACCCGGGCGTGGCCAAGGCGCTTTCGCAGAAGGCCGTCGACGATGGCGCGTATGTCGTCATGGGTCCCGTGTTCTCCGGCTCGATCATCGTCAGCATGGCGGAGACGAAGAAGGCCGAGGTCACCAACTTCACCGGCGGCGAAGCGGCCAACATCACGCAGCAGGGCAACCCGTACATCTTCCGCACGTCGTTCACGCAATCGACGGCCATGCCGAAGCTCGCCCGCTACCTCAAGGACGGCCTCAAGGCCAAGTCGGTGGCGATCATCTACGTCAACAACGACTTCGGCAAAGGCGGTCGCGACGTGATGGTCAAGGCGCTCGAAGCGCAGGGCATCAAGGTGGCCGCGGACATCTCGACCGATCCCGGTCAGGTCGACTTTTCCGGCGCCGTGCTGAAGGCGAAGCAGTCCAACGCCGACGCGCTGTTCGTCTACACCAACGAGGAGGAGTCAGCGCGCGCGCTGCGCGAATTGCGCAAGCAGGGCTACGACAAGCCCATCGTCGGCGAGACGACGCTGACGGGGCAGAAAGTGATCGAGTTGGCCGGCGACGCCGCCAACGGCGCGATCGCGCACGTCGGCCTCACCGTCGACGCGCCGCAGCCGGCGATCAAGGCGTTCGACGAGAAGTTCACCAAGGAATACAAGTACAAGAGCGACCACAACGGCATGAAGGGCTACAGCGCGATGTACGTCGTCAAGGCGCTGACCGAGAAGAACGGCAAGGTCGACTCCAAGCTTCTGGCCAAGTCGCTGCACGGCGCCAAGATCTCGGCGAAGGAGAATCCTGGCGTTCTGCTCGACGTGACCTTCGACGAGCACGGCGACCTGGATCGCGAAAGCTTCCTGGTGAAGGTCGTCAACGGCAAGCAAGTCGTGACCGACACGCTGCCGCCCGCCTCCGCCAAGTAACGCGCCGCTAGAGTCACCGCGCACCGTCAGGGCGCCCCACACGGGCGTCCCGGCGGAGCGCCAGACCCGAGGAGACCTCCCGTGGGCGACCTGATCCAGCTGATTTTCTCCGGCACCGCGACCGGCGCGATTTACGCGCTTGCCGCGCTGGGCTTCACGCTGCTCTGGCAGGCGGCCGGCGTCATCAACTTCGCGCAAGGCGAGTTCGTTATGCTGCCCGCGTTCGGCATGCTGGCGTTCATGGGGATGGGCCTGCCGCTGTGGGCGGCGTTCCTGCTGACATGCGCAGTGTCGATGCTCGTCCTGGGGTACGGCTTCAAGCGCGTCATCGTCGATCCCTTGATCAAGCACGGCGTGATTCCGCTGGTGATCGCGACCCTGGGCGTGTCGATTGCCGTCAAGGCCATGGTTCGCGCCGGTTACAGCGCCGAGGCGCATCCGTTCGACAGTCCGTTCCCCGCGGGGCAGTTCGCGCTCGGCGGCATCAACATCTCGTACGCCGACGTCGGAACGCTGCTGATGGCCGGCCTCATCGTCTTCTTCCTGCAGGCCTTCCTCAACAAGACGGTCACCGGCCGCGCGATGCAGGCGGTCGCGCAGAACACCGACGCCGCGCGCGTGCTCGGCATCAACGTCAAGCGAATGGTCCTGTACGTGTTCCTGATCAACGCGGTGCTGGCCGTGGTCGCCGCCTTGCTGGTGACGCCCACCTATCTCGCTAAGTTCGACATGGGCGACTCGATTGGCCAGAAGGCGTTCTTCGCCGCGATCATCGGCGGCTTCAACCAGACGCGCGGCGCGCTGCTGGGGGGCGTGCTGATCGGCATCCTCGAGAATGTCGTCGGCTTCTACGTGTCGCCCGCCTACAAGGAAGGCGTCGCGCTGGTGCTGTTCCTTGGCGTGATCCTGTTCCGGCCCGAGGGCCTGCTGGGCAAGACCGAGGAGCGCAAAGTATGAATACGCAACGCAAGACCCTTCTGCTGGTCGCGGGTCTCGTCGTGGTGGCCGTCGCGGCGCTCTTCGCCAAGCGCAGCGAGGTCTATCTGTTGACGCTGACCTGCGTCTACCTGATGGCCACGTTCGGCCTCAATCTCACTGTTGGCTACGCAGGACAGATGTCGCTGGGCCAGGCGGCGTTCTTCGGCATCGGCGCGTATCACGCGGCGATACTGCTCAAGATGGGCTGGCCGATCTTCGTCGTGTTGCCGATCGCCGGCGTCGCGTGCTTCGCCATCGGGCTGGTCCTCGGTTTTCCCGCGTTGCGAGTGCAGCACCACTACCTCGCCTTCGCCACGCTCGGCTTCAACGTCCTCGTGTTCCTGGTGATGCGCAACGAGGAGAAGGTCACCGGCGGCACGTTCGGAATCTCCGGCATTCCGCGCCCGAGCGTCTTCGGCATGTCGACCGACGGCCATCTCGCCTTCTTCTATTTCACGTTCATCTCGCTGATCATCCTCGCCTCGCTGCTATGGTGGCTGCTGCGGTCGCCATGGGGCAGGGCCTTCGCCGCGCTGCGCGACAACCCGATCCGCGCGGAGAGCCTGGGCGTCAACATCACCGCGTACACGCTGCTCGCATTCGCGATCGGCGCGGCCTGCGCGGGAATCGGCGGTGTCTATTACGCGGTGCTGGTGGAGTTCATCGAGCCGGGACCGTTCCACTTTTCAACGTCGCTCATGATGCTGCTGGCCGTGATCGTCGGCGGTTCCGGGCGCTTCATGGGGCCGGTAGTCGGCACGATCATCATCATCCTGCTGCCCGAGTTTCTGCGGTCGTCAAACGTGGAGTGGCTGAAGTTCATGCAGAAGTGGTACCTGGCGTTCTTCGGCATCGCCGTCATCGTGCTGATGGTCTGGCTGCCAGGGGGCATTCTCTCGTTCGGCGACCGCTTCAAGGCGAAGGGAGCCACAAAATGAATCCCTTCCTCGAGGTCAAGGATGTGCGCAAGGCATATGGCGCGATCAAGGCCGTCGACGGCGTGAGCTTCGACGTCGGCCCCGGCGAGATCGTCGGCGTCATCGGTCCCAACGGCTCGGGCAAGACGACGCTGTTCAACAGCATCCTGGGGCAGATCAAGCCGACGTCAGGAAGCGTCGGCTTCTGCGACGAGGACATCACCGGCATGTCGCCTCTGGAATTGTCGCGCCGCGGCGTGGGCCGGACGTTCCAGACGCTGCAGGTGTTCGTCAAGCTGTCGGTTCGCGACAACCTGATCGCCGCGGCGCAGGAGTTCAAGGGAACGCTCATCTCGCGCCTGCTGGCCAAGCCCGATGCGGGGCTGGGCGAGCATGCGGACAAGATGATCGAGCTCTTCCGGCTGCAGCACGTCGCCCACCTGCCGGCGGGCAGCCTTTCCTACGGGCAGCAGAAGCTGATCGACATCGCGATGGCGTTCATGCCGGCGCCGCGACTGGTGCTGCTCGACGAGCCGTGCGCGGGCGTGAACCCCAGCCTCGTCGACCAGCTGCGCGAATTGCTGGTCGAGCTGAACAAGACGCAAGGGGGCAGCTTCGTCGTGATCGAGCACAACATGGACTTCATCATGAAGCTCTGCCCGCACGTCATCTGCATGGTCGAAGGCAAGGTGTTGTCGGAAGGGCCGCCCACCACCGTGCAGTCGAATCCGCAGGTCCTCGAAGCGTATCTTGGTAACTGAGTTGGCAACTGAGTGGGCAACCGAAACGGGACCGTCATGACCGCAGACAAGATCATCGAATTCGACCACGTCGTCGCCGGCTATTCGCCGAGCCTCACGATCCTGAACGAGACCACGCTGGACGCGCGCCGCGGCGAAATCACGCTGCTGATCGGACCCAACGGGGCCGGCAAGTCGACCGTGCTGAAGACGTTGTTCGGCATGCTCGTGCCGCGCTCGGGCGAAGTCCGCTTCGAGGGCAAATGCATCAACGGCAAGTCGCAGCGCGAACTGCTCGCGGACGGAATCGCGTTCGTGCCGCAGGGGCGCAACCTGTTCGGCTCGCTGTCCGTGCGCCACAACCTGGAACTGGGCGGCATCACGTTGCCTCGCGCCGAACTCCCCGGCCGCATCGAGGAAGTGCTGACGCGGTTTCCACGGATCCGCGAGCGCATCGACAACCAGGCGTCGACGATGTCGGGCGGCGAGCAAAAGCAGCTCGAAGTCGGTCGCGCCCTGCTCTTACGTCCGCGCGTGATCCTGATCGACGAGCCGTCAATCGGCCTCTCTCCCAAGCTCGTGCAGGAAGTGATGGCACTGTTGCGCGGGCTGGCCGATGGCGGCACGACGGTGTTGATGGTCGAGCAGAACGTGCGCACCGCGCTTAAGTATTCGAACCGGGCGCTGGTGCTCGAAATGGGCCGCCTGGCGCTCGACCGACCGGCGAGCGAATTGCTGAACGACCCCGACCTCAACCGGCTCTTCCTGGGCGGACACGCGGAAAAGAAGAGTGCCTGACGACACGGCGGCCCTCTCCGTCTGGAGACAACACCCATGATCGACAAGACCGTTCCCACCGCCGCCGCCGCCGTCGCCGGCATCCAGGACGGCGCCACCGTCATGATCGGCGGCTTCGGCACCGCGGGCATGCCGTCCGAGCTGATCGACGCGCTCATCGCGCAAGGCGCGCGCGAACTCACGATCGTCAACAACAATGCCGGCAATGCCGACATCGGACTGGCGGCGCTGCTCAAGGCGAGGCGCGTGCGCAAGATCATCTGCTCGTTTCCGCGGCAGACCGACTCGTACGTTTTCGACGCGCTGTACCGCGCCGGCGAGATCGAGCTGGAACTGGTGCCGCAGGGCAACCTGGCCGAGCGCATTCGCGCGGCCGGCGCGGGCATCGGCGCCTTCTTCACGCCGACCGGCTACGGCACGCTGCTGGCCGAGGGCAAGGAGACGCGCGTGATCGACGGCCGCCACTACGTTCTCGAGCATCCGATCCACGCCGACTTCGCGCTGATCAAGGCCGAGCAAGGGCGACCGCTGGGGCAATCTCGTCTACCGCAAGACCGCGCGCAATTTCGGGCCGATCATGGCGAGCGCGGCGAAGTGCGCGATCGCCCAGGTGCGCGAGATGGTGGCGCTGGGCGCACTCGATCCGGAGAACATCGTGACGCCGGGAATCTTCGTCCAGCGCGTCGTCGCGATCGACTGCCACCATCCAGTCGCCGCAATTGCCGCCTCAGTCGCCAACTCCACGCAAACGCCGCCGCGTAGGAAATCGACCATGAACCGCTACAGCCGCGACCAGATGGCCGCCCGCGTCGCCCGCGACATTCCCGAGGGCGCCTACGTGAACCTCGGCATCGGCCTGCCCACGCTGGTCGCCAATCACCTGCCGACAGGATCGCGACATCTTCCTGCACAGCGAGAACGGCCTGCTCGGCATGGGCCCGGCACCGGCCGCAGGACACGAGGACCCCGACCTCATCAACGCCGGCAAGCAGCCGGTGACGCTGCTGACCGGCGGCGCCTATCTTCCATCACGGCGACTCGTTCGCGATGATGCGCGGCGGCCACCTCGACTTCTGCGTGCTCGGCGCGTTCCAGGTCTCCGCGACGGGCGACCTCGCGAACTGGCACACCGGCGCGCCCGATGCGATTCCCGCCGTCGGCGGCGCCATGGACCTCGCGATCGGCGCCAAGAAGGTCTTCGTGATGATGGAGCACCGGACCAAGAGCGGCGAGAGCAAGATCGTCGCCAGGTGCACGTATCCGCTGACCAGCATCGCGTGCGTCAACCGCATCTACACCGACCTCGCCGTCATCGACGTCACGCCCGGGGCTTGCGCGTGGTGGAGATGGTCGACGGCCTTTCGCTGCCCGAGTTGACGCAGCTGACCGGCGTGCCGCTCGCGGTGGCTAGTTCCAGTCGCCACCCATTCGGCGCAACGACACCTACCCCGAGTAACTGGAAAACCCATGCAAAACGCGTTCATCTGCGATGCCATCCGAACGCCCATCGGCCGCTACGGCGGCGCGCTCGCGCATGTCCGCACCGACGACCTGGGCGCCATTCCGCTGCGCGCGCTGATGGAGCGCAACGCCAAAGTCGACTGGGCCGCCGTCGACGATGTCATCTACGGCTGCGCCAACCAGGCCGGCGAGGACAACCGCAACGTCGGGCGCATGGCGCTCCTGCTGGCGGGCCTGCCGGTCGACGTTCCCGGCACGACGGTCAACCGGCTGTGCGGCTCGAGCATGGACGCCATCGCCATCGCCGCGCGCGCGATCAAGAGCGGCGAGACTTCGCTGATGATCGCCGGCGGCGTCGAGAGCATGTCGCGCGCGCCGTTCGTCATGGGCAAGGCCGACAGCGCGTTTTCGCGCGCGGCGAAGATCGAGGACACGACGATCGGCTGGCGCTTCGTCAACCCGCTGATGAAGGCGAAGTACGGCATCGACTCGATGCCCGAGACCGCCGAGAACGTGGCGGCGGACTTCAGGGTGTCGCGCGCCGACCAGGACGCCTTCGCGCTGCGCAGCCAGCAGCGCGCCGCGGCCGCGATCGCCGCCGGCCTCTTCAACGACGAAATCGTTCCGGTCACGATTGCCGGCGAAGAAGGGCGATCCGGTCGTCGTGAGCCGCGACGAGCATCCGCGCGAGACCACGCTCGAGTCGCTCGCCAAGCTGAAAGGCGTCGTGCGGCCCGACGGCACCGTCACCGCCGGCAACGCTTCCGGCGTGAACGACGGCGCGTGCGCCACTGCTGATCGCCTCGGAGGAGGCCATCGGCCGCCACGGCCTGACGCCCCGGGCGCGCGTCGTCGCCGCCGCGGCGGCAGGTGTCGCGCCGCGCATCATGGGCTTCGGCCCCGCGCCGGCGACGCGCAAGGTGCTGGCGAAGGCCGGCCTGACGCTCGCCGACATCGACGTCATCGAACTGAACGAGGCGTTCGCCGCGCAGGCGCTGGCGGTGACCCGCGACCTGGGACTTGCCGACGACGCCGCGCATCGTCAATCCGAACGGCGGCGCCATCGCGCTCGGCCATCCGCTGGGCGCGAGCGGCGCGCGGCTGGTGACCACGGCGCTCTACCAGCTGCACCGGACGGGCGGCCGCTACGCGCTGTGCACGATGTGCATCGGCGTCGGCCAGGGCATTGCCGATGATCATCGAACGCGTCTAGCGCAGGAGAAGACATGACGTCCCGACCGAAGAATCTCGCGACCGCCCAGCTGGCCGGCTACCGCAAGCCCGATCGCGGCACGCAGCCCCCGCTGCGTCTACCCGCCGTACGCATCGACGGTCAAGCGCTCGCCCACGCAGCCGCTGGTGATGCTGCCGCCGTCCCTGTCCGAAATCACCGGCCCGCTCTTCGGCCACGACCTGATCCGCGCCAACGACTTCGACCTCACCAAGCAGCACGCGGGCGATCCGATCGGCGAGCGCATCGTCGTCGGCGGCCGCGTGCTCGATGGCAACGCGCGGCCGGTCGCCAACACGCTGGTCGAGATCTGGCAGGCCAATGCCGCCGGCCGCTATCCGCACAAGCGCGACAACCACAACGCGCCGATGGATCCCAACTTCACCGGTTGCGGCCGCACGATGACCGACAGCGAAGGCCGCTACCGCTTCGTCACCATCCGCCCCGGCGAATATCCGTGGCGCAATCACTACAACGCCTGGCGGCCGGCGCACATCCACTTTTCGCTGTTCGGCCCGGCGTTCGTGACGCGCCTGGTCACGCAGATGTATTTCCCCGGCGATCCGCTGCTCGAGTACGATCCGATGTACATGGGCATACCGGACGAACGCGCGCGCCGGCGACTGATTTCGGTTTTCGACTGGGAAACGACGATCCCCGAACAGGCGCTGGGCTACAAATTCGACATCGTTCTCCGCGGCCGCGACGAAACGCCGATGGACAACTACCTGCCCGCCTGACGGAGCCGATGCCATGAGCCTGCAAACCACTTCTTCGCAAACGGTCGGACCGTACCTGCACATCGGCCTCACGTGGCTCGTCACCGACAACCTGGTCGGTCGCGGCGTGTCCGGCGAGAAGGTCACCCTCGAAGGCCGCATCCTCGATGGCGACGGCGCGCCGGTCACCGACGCGCTTGTCGAGATCTGGCAGGCCAACGCCCACGGCAAGTACGCGCATCCGGACGACCCGCAGGACAAGCCGCTCGAACCCGGATTCAAGGGCTTCGGACGCGTGCCCACGGACGATCAGGGCAAGTTCAAGTTCACGACGATCAAGCCGGGACGCGTCGCCGCGCCGGGAGGCGGACTGCAGGCGCCGCATATCAACGTCTTGATTCTGATGCGCGGCATGCTGAAGCAGCTCATCGCGCGCATCTACTTTCCCGCCGACCCCGCCAACGCCGACGATGCCGTGCTGCAAAGCGTTCCGCAGGCACGGCGTGAGACACTGATTGCGCAGCCCGTCGCCGGCAAACCCGGCGCGCTGGAATGGAACGTCGTCCTGCAGGGCGCCGGCGAGACCGTCTTCTTCGACTGCTGAACACGCCGTTCGCGAATGCGCCAACGCCACATCCGTCACCTGCCTTGAGCCTCGTCGACGCACCCGGGCTTACCGACGCGCTGTTCACGACGGAGGCGATGCGCGCGCTCTTCTCCGATCGCAGCCGCCTTCAAGGCATGCTCGATTTCGAGGCGGGGCTGGCGCGCGCCGAAGCGCAGGCCGGCGTCATTCCGACCGCGGCGGCGCCGACCATCGCCGCACAGTGCCGGGCCGAACTGTTCGACATTCCGGCGCTGTCCCGTGCGAGCGCCAACGCCGGCAATCCCGCCATCCCGCTGGTCAAGGCGCTGACGTCGCTCGTCGCGCAGCACGATGCGGATGCCGCGCGCTACGTGCACTGGGGCGCGACCAGCCAAGACGCGATGGACACGGGGCTCGTGCTGCAACTGCGCGCGGCGCTTGACCTCGTTTCCGGCGACCTGGCGACGCTGTCCACGGCGCTGGCCACGCTCGCGCAAACGCACGCTCGCACGGCGCAGAGCGGCAGGACGTGGCTGCAGCAGGCGACACCGGTAACGCTGGGCCTCAAGGCCGCCGGGAACTTGAGCGCCATCGAAAGGCACCGCGTGCGTATCGACGCCCTGCGACCGCGCGTCGCGGTGCTGCAATTCGGCGGGGCGACCGGGACGCTGGCTTCGCTCGGCGAACAGGGACTCGCCGTTTCCGTTGCACTGGCGAAGGATCTCGACTTGGTACTCCCCGACGTCCCCTGGCATACGCATCGCGACCGCGTCGCGGAGGTCGCCACGACGCTGGGGTTGCTCGTCGGCACGCTGGGCAAGATCGCGCGCGACGTCTCGCTGATGATGCAGACCGAAGTCGGCGAAGCGTTCGAGCCCGCGGCGGCCGGCCGCGGCGGCTCGTCGACGATGCCGCACAAGCGCAATCCCATCAGTTCCGCGGTCGTGCTGGCCGCCGCGCAACGCGTACCGGCGCTCGTGTCCACGATGCTGTCCGCGATGGTGCAGGAACATGAGCGGGGCTTGGGCGGCTGGCACGCGGAATGGGAAACGCTGCCCGAGATCTGCATGCTGACGGCGGGCGCGCTCGCCCACACGATCGACACGATGCAGGCGCTCGACGTCGACGCGTCGAAGATGGCCACCAACCTGCAACTCACCGGCGGCTTGACGCTCGCCGAGGCCGTGTCGATGGCGCTGGCCGCGCACGTCGGCAAGGAGGCCGCGCACGAAATCGTGGAGCGCGCATGCCGCGACAGCATCGACGAGCGCCGTCCGCTGCTCGCCGTCCTCGACGCCGACGCCGCCGTGCGCGCGCACTTGTCGACGCGCGATCTCGAGCGCCTGCTCGACCCGCGCAACTACACCGGCAGCGCCAGCGTGTTCGTCGAGCGCGCGCTGGCGGCGCGACAGTCCGCGGCGACGACGCCGAGTGCACACTTCACCGGCAAGTCGTCCGATCTTGTTCGTCGACGCGGACGGCGCGCGCATCCATTGCCGCATCGACGGCGCCGACGGCGCGCCAGTGCTCGTCCTTTCCAATTCGCTCGGCACCGATCTGTCGATGTGGGACGCGCAGATCGCGGCGCTCGCCCGCACGTTCCGCGTGGTGCGCTACGACACGCGCGGTCACGGCACGTCGACGGCAACGAAGGGCCCCTACTCCATCGACCGCCTCGGGCGCGACGTGGTCGGCGTGCTCGATGCGCTGCACATCGCACGCGCGCATTTCTGCGGGCTGTCGCTGGGCGGCATGACGGGGATGTGGCTGGGCGTCCATGCGCCGGAACGGCTGCAGAAGCTGGTGCTCGCCAACACCACCGCGCGCATCGGCTCGCCGGCCAACTAGAACGCGCGCATCGATGCGGTGCGCACCGGCGGCATGGCGGCCGTCTCGCAGGCGGTGGTCGATCGCTGGTTCACGCCGGGATACATCGCAAGCCACCCCGAGCAAATCGCGCTGATGCGACAAGTGATGGAGCGCATCCCGGTGGAAGGCTATGCCGGTTGCTGCGCGGCGATCCGCGACATGGACCAGCGCGACGATATCGCGGCGATCCGCGTTCCCACGCTGGTCATCGCGGGCACGCACGACGTCGCCACGCCTCCCGCCGACGGGCGGTTTCTCGCGGAGCGGATCAAGGGTGCGAAGTACGCCGAACTGGATGCCGCGCACCTTTCCAACATCGAGGCCACACCGGCATTCACCGCCGCGGTGCTGGCCTTTCTCAACGCCTAGGAGGCATGTTCCGTGGACGATCGCGACCGCTACGCCGAGGGAATGAAGGTCCGCCGCGCCGTGCTGGGCGACGCGCACGTCGACCGCTCGCTCAAGAATCGCACCGGATTCACCGAGGAGTTCCAGGACCTCATCACGCGCTACGCGTGGGGCGAAGTCTGGACACGTCCGGGCCTGCCCCGCCACACGCGCAGCCTGATTACTCTGGCGCTGATGATCGCGATCAACCGCGGCGACGAATTCCGGATGCACGTGCGCGCGGCGTTCAACAACGGCGTGACGCGCGACGAGATCAAGGAAGTGATCCTGCAATGCGCGATCTATTGCGGCGTGCCCGCGGCCAACGCAGCATTCCACATGGCGCAGGACGTGCTTAACGAAATGGACGGCGAAGCCCGCTGAACACGCGGGTCCACCAGCCCATGCGCACGCAGGTCGGCATCGTCGGAGCGGGACCCGCGGGACTGCTGCTTTCGCACTTGCTGCATCTGCAGGGTGTGGAGTCGGTCATCGTCGAGAGTCGCAGCCGCGAGTATGTCGAGCATCGCGTTCGAGCCGGCGTGCTCGAGCAGGGCAGCGTGGACCTGCTGGTGCAGGCGGACGTGGGCGAGCGGCTGCGCCGCGAGGGCCTGCTGCATCACGGCATCGAACTGCGCTTCGGCGGCCGCGGCCACCGCATCGATCTCACCGACCTGACCGGCGGCCGCGCCATCACCGTCTATGGCCAGCAGGAGGTCGTCAAAGATCTGATCCAGGCACGGCACGATGCGCACGGCGACGTGCTGTTCGATGTCTCCGATGTCAGCGTGCACGCGCTCGAGTCCAAGAGCCCGCGCATCCGCTTCCGGCGCGGTGGACAGGACACGGAGATTCGAATGCGACGCCATCGCCGGCTGCGACGGGTTTCACGGCGTCTGCCGCCCTTCGGTGCCCGCCGGCGTGCTCAACGTCTTCGAGCGGGCCTACCCGTTCGCGTGGCTGGGCATTCTCGCCGAGGCGGCGCCGTCGCACGAGGAATTGATCTACGCGTATCACGAGCGCGGCTTCGCGCTCTTCTCGATGCGCTCGCCTTCGATCACCCGCCTCTACCTGCAGGTCGCGCCCGACGAGGACATCGGCGGCTGGTCCGACGACCGGGTCTGGCAGGAGTTGCACACGCGGCTCGAAACGGACGACGGCTGGAAGTTGAATGAGGGTCCCGTGCTCGAAAAGGGCATCACGGGCATGCGCAGCTTCGTCACCGAGCCCATGCAGTACGGCCGGCTGTTCCTTGCGGGGGACTCCGCCCATATCGTTCCGCCCACGGGCGCGAAGGGCATGAATCTGGCGGTAGCCGACGTCCACGTCCTGTCCCGCGCGCTTGTGGCCTTTTTCAAGTCCGGTCGCGACGACCTCCTCGCCGCGTATTCGCAAACTTGTCTCAAGCGCGTGTGGCGCGCCGAGCATTTTTCGTGGTGGATGACGTCGATGCTCCATCGCTTTCCCGCCGACGACGTGTTCCAGCACCGGTTGCAGCGTTCGCAGCTCGACTACGTCGTCAGCTCGCGCGCGGCCGCGGCATCGCTCGCCGAGAACTACGTCGGGCTCCCGCTCGAGTGACCCGGCGTTTCGAGACGCGGTGACTCGCCTGCTGTCGCTCGCCGCGCTGACGGTCATCGAACTGTCGCCGCCCGATATGGTGACCTGCGCGGCGCAGGCCGGGTTCACGCATGTCGGATTGCGCCTCGTTCCCTCGACACCGCAGGAAGTGAGCTACGAAACCGTCGGCGACACGCATGTAATTCGCGACGTGCGGGCGCGCCTCGATGACACCGGCGTCGCCGTCCTCGACATCGAGATCCTGCGCTTGAGACCTGAGACAAACGTTGCCGACTTCCTGCCGGTACTCGAAACCGGCGCGCGGCTCGGCGCGCGCAACGCATTGATCGCCGGCAACGATCCCGACGAGTCCCGCCTGACCGACCGGTTTTGCGAATTGTGGGACCTGGCGGCGCCCTTCGGCATCGCGCCGTGCCTCGAACCGATGCCGTGGACCGACGTGCGCAACTTTGCGCAAGGCGCGCGCATCCTGCGTGCCGCCGCCCGCGCCAACGCCGGCATCCTGATCGACGCCATCCATTTCGACCGCGGCGGAAGCACACCCGCCGAGATCGAAGGCGCGCCGCGCGAATGGTTCCGCTACATGCAGCTGTGCGACGCGCCGGCGGCGCGGCCGGCCGACACCGAAGGCCTGCTGTTCCAGGCGCGCGCCGAGCGACTGATGCCCGGCGCTGGCGGCCTCGATCTCCTGGGCCTATTGAGGGCGTTGCCGCGCGACCTGCCGATCGCCCTCGAGATTCCGATGGCCACGCTCACGCTGACCATGGATGCGGTGGAACGCGCGCGCCGGATGCGCCATGCCACGGAGGCACTGCTGGCCCGTCTGTAGCGCGCGATCTTTTCGAATTGCCTGCCCGAATTCCGGCGGCGGCCCTTTTCGACAGGACTAGAATTCGGCTCATGTCGAACCTGCCTGCCCCCGCAACGATGTACCGCGCTGTAGTCCGCCACGATACCTCTTACGAAGGCGTGTTCTGGCTCGGCGTGCGTACCACCGGCATCTTTTGCCGGCCGACCTGCCGCGTCCGCACGCCCAAGCGCGAGAACGTCGAATTCTTCGGCACGCCGTCCGAAGCGCTGCATGCCGGCTACCGGCCGTGCATGAAGTGTCGTCCGCTCGATCACGGCCGCAAGCCGCCCGAACTCGTCGCGAAGCTTCTTGTCGCCGTAGAGCGCGAACCGCTGCGCCGTTACCGCGACGCGGAACTCGCGGAACTGGGCATCGACCCGTCGACCGCACGCAGGCAGTTCAAGCGCTATTGCGGCATGACATTTCAGGCCTATCACCGCGCCCGGCGCATGGGCCTGGCCCTCGCCGACATCAGGAAAGGAAAGACCGTGATCGACTCGCAACTGGACCAGGGATTCGAATCGGGCAGCGGATTCCGCGAAGCCTTCACCCGCATCGTAGGGACCGCGCCGTCGCGCGCCCGCGACGTGACCATCCTGCACGCGAAATGGCTGGAAACGCCGCTGGGCTCGATGCTGGCGCTGGCCGACGACCGTGGCCTGCACCTCCTCGACTTCGTCGACCGGCGCGGCCTCGAACGCGCACTCGTAGCGCTGCAGCGGCGCTTGAACGCGCGCGTGCTGCCGGGCGAGCATCCGGTGCTCACGCAGATCGCGCGCGAACTCGCCGAATATTTCGACGGCGCGCGGATGCGCTTCGAAACACCAGTGGTGCTCACGGGTTCGCCCTTCCAGGCGACGGTCTGGCGCGCGCTGCAGGCCATTCCGGCGGGTGCTACCAAATCCTACGGGGAGCTCGCCGCGACGATCAGCCAGCCGACGGCCGTGCGCGCGGTCGGCCGCGCCAATGGCGACAATCGCCTGTCCATCATCGTGCCGTGCCACCGCGTCATCGGCGCCGACGGCGCGCTGACCGGTTACGGCGGCGGGCTGTGGCGCAAGCAGAAACTGCTCGACCTCGAGCTACGCGCCACCGCGAAGCACTGATGCCGGCACGTTCGCTCGCCATGCTCACCGCGCTGGGGGCGCTGTGGGGCGGCTCCTTCGTGTTCATGCGTTACGCGGTGCCGGCGATGGGTCCGGTGCCGCTCGCATTCGCGCGCGTCACCCTCGCCACGCTGGCGCTGATCGCGTTCGCCGCCGCGCAGCGCAATCTGCCGGACTTGCGGACGCGCTGGCGGGGGCTCGCGGTGGTGGGCCTCGTCAATTCCGCGCTTCCTTTTGTCCTGTTCTGCTATGCCGAGCAGACCATCACGGCGTCGACCGGGGGGATCCTCAACGCAACCAGTCCGTTCTTCGGCGCAATCGCCGCCGCGATCTGGCTCGGCGAGCCGCTGACGATGCGCAAGGTGGGCGGCATGACGTTGGGGCTCGCGGGCGTGGCGCTGCTCGTCGGCCTGCAGCCGGAGCCGCTGACTTGGGCGACGGTGTTGGCCATCGCCGCCTGTCTCGCCGCGGCGCTGTGCTATGGATTAGCTGGCGTGTACACGAAGAAACGCATGCAAGGCGTGTCGAGTTTCTCGCTCGCCTGCGGAAGCCAGCTGTCCGCGGCGATCATCCTGCTTCCAGCGCTGCCATTCGCGCCTGTGCCGGGACCGGTGACCGCCTGGGTCGTGTTCAACGTCGTTGCGCTGGCGGTCGCGTCGACGGCAATCGCCTATCTGCTTTACTTCCGCCTCATCGCCGACCTCGGCCCGTCGCGCGCGCTCACCGTGACGTTCCTCATCCCGCTGTTCGGCGTGCTGTGGGGGTTCGTGTTCCTGGGTGAGGCGATCACCGCGAACATGCTGGCGGGCGGCGCGCTGATCGTCGCCGGCACGGCACTGGCATTGCGAAGCGGCGCGGCACCTGCGGCCGTGCCCGCGGACACCGCGCGCTAGACCCTCGGCTAGACCAGATCCCCGGCGGGTCCCAGGATCTGCTCGCGCAGTTCGCGATAACGCGGGAGCTGCGGCGGATAGACGCACAGGTACTTGACCTGCGCCGCCTGCAGGCAGCGCTGCTTGATCACTTCGAGCTTCTGGTCGCGCGGGTTGATCACCTGGTCGGGTTCCTTCGCGTCAACGATCGCGACGATCGTCATGTCGCGGTCGCACACGACAAAGCCCACGTGCTGGTTGGCGATCTTGCGGAAGGCGCGCAGGCGCTCCATGCCTTGCGGTCCGATCTTGACCTGCAGGACGTCGGCCAGCCGGATGCGCGCGAAGATCTCGTGGCGCGGAAACGCCGCCTTGAGCAGCAGGTAGACGACGCTTTCGGCGCGGGTGAGAAAGCGCGGCCGCAGCAGGTAGAGGCCCGGCAACTCCGCCGAGGACAGGAGCCGCGTCGTCTCGCCCTCGGTCCACTGCGCCACCGTGTTGGGAGAATCGGCGCTGCTTCGCGATCCGCCGCTGGAAGTGCGGTTGCGGCGCACCAGGCCATAGATGATCGCCACCGCGAACGCGGCCATCGCCAGCGCGAAGAGCACTCCCTGCGTCATTGAACCTTAGGTCCCTAACTCCGACCGTCGCACCCGTCGCGGCGCTTTGGGATCGGAGAAAATACGTAGTTGTTCCGCAAGTCTACCCGTTAACGCCTTGTAGTCTAAAGCATTTCGTGAAACGCAAGCCATCGGGAGTCGGCGCCGGCGCGGGAGCCATTGCCCGGTCGCCACGCGCCCGGAAGCGGGCTGCACCGGACCGGAAGCGGCGGGCCTAAATCCCGCCATTTCAGACACTTAGCCTAGAATCCTAGATGGTCTAACGCCTGCACTCTGATCACACGCCAGTCGTTATGGCTTCCCGAAAGCAGCGATCCAACAATCGAGCCTTACCTGTTGTCGAGCGAAGGGGCCGGCATTACTGAATCACCTCGTCCGCGCCCAACAACATCGATTGCGGGATCGTGAGTCCAAGCGTCCGGGCGGTCTTTGCGTTGATGGCCAGCACGAACTTGGTGGGTTGCTCGACGGGCAAATCCGCGGGCTTGGCGCCTTTCAGGATTCGATCGACGTACCCGGCCGCGCGCCGATACAGATCGGCCACATCGGCGCCGTAGGACATCAGGCCGCCATCAACCACGCGTTCCCTGTCCCCCAAATGGCGGGCAGCCGTTTCTTGGCCGCCGAGCCGATGATTGCGGACCGGTGCGCAAGTGTGAGCGGACCATTGAAGACGATCATTCCATCGGCGTGTGCGCGTTCAATGTCGACGAAGGCTTGAGCGACATCGTCCGCACTTCCAATCTCGAACGGCAAGATGCTCAAGCCGAGGCCACGCGCCGCTTCTTGAAGCGTCTTCAGGAAATACGGGTTGTACGACATGCCGACTCCCGACAACGTCGCCACCCGCGTCAATTTCGGTACTACTTCGCGCAGCAGCTGGAGACGCTTTGTGACTTCCTCGCCGGCCGCCTGCGTGAGGCCAGTGATGTTTCCGCCAGGTCGCGCAAGACTCGTCACGAGGCCGTCTTCGACCGGAAAAAAGGTGGCGGCCATTACGATGGGAATCGTCCCTGTTGCGCGCTTGGCGGCCAGCGCAGCGGGATTCAGGCCGGTGACGATTACGTCCACTCGGAGGCGGACGAGTTCAGCCGCCAGAATGGGCAGCTGATCGAAATGGCCGTCAGCGGAACGGTAATCGACTGCGACGTCGCGACCCAGCACGTATCCTTGCTCGCGCAAGCCGGCCTCGAATGCCACGATCAGGTGCTGCTGCACATCCCGCGGGAAAAGCAGCAGGAAGCCGACCCGATGCACCTTCCTCGCTTGCTGCGACTCGGCGGTGAGTGGCGCGACAAGGAGACCGCCGGTGAGCGTGCCGATGAAAGTACGCCGGTCCATAACCGAATCGCCTCGTCAACGCCTGGCAATCCAACAATACTACCCCTGCCCGCGAATTCGGCCGCACGATTCGTTCCGTTCATGAATCGATCGACCGGGTCGTCCCTTCGCCTTCGCGCACACAATGGCGCAGCGATCAACTCCAAGCGCTGGTGTGTCAGCACAAAATGCCGGCACCAAATGCAAAGCCCGGCGCTTGAGGCCGGGCTTTGCCTTGCTGCTGGCAGGGGGCGAACCCTC
>CAVVEH010000011.1:0-542671 GCA_963747265.1 uncultured beta proteobacterium
GTACTGGCGGCAGGGTCGACGACGTTGAAGCTCATTCCCGTGCGCTGCCAGCCCTGGAATTTCCCACCATCGAGGGCCGCGATTTCCGCGGCATCCGCGGTCATGAAATAATGGTCAAGACCCGCGTCGTAGTACTCGACGGCCCGCGAAACCGGCGGGACCGGCCCGACAGGAAGCGTGACTTTGGTCAGCAGGGCCTCTTCCTGGCTGTCCATCCACCGTACCATTCCCACATTGGACGCGTACCAAACGTCCCGTACATAGCCGTTCCCTCGCTGCTCGCGGACGTGCAGAGCATTAACGAAGGTCCCCGCAGGCGTCGTGACCGTCTCGAGCGCCTGGGCTTGATAGCTGCTCATGTAGTTCTGTCCACCCATCATCGTATTCATGCCGCTGATCATGGTCTGCCACATCTCGGCATTCCGGTAACCCATCCCCGGGCCCATCATGGTTCCCGGCGATACCGGGTTCTTGATGAGCCATTCGGGACTCATCAGCGACATCATGTAGTTGACATCGCCCGGTGTACGGCCGTCACCACCGAAGTAACGCATGCCATCGGGGTCCATCCGATAGAAGTCGGTGGTGTCGTCGGTGCATGGAGTCGCCAGCTTGCACACCGCGGTCATGTGCATGCCGGTCAGCTGCGTCGCACCTGCCCAAGTCTGTCCGGCATGCATGATGGCCGTCGCGGACACTCGAGGTCCGCTCGCGAACGTGTAGTCGTAGCGTGCGCCGTCGACCAGCGGGAAATATTGGTTGGTGGCAATCGACCCGCCCATCATTTGGGCAAGGCTAACTCCGGAAATCAGAGCAAGACACAAAACGGCCAACTGCCTAAACATCCCGACGCTCCAGATTGAAACGAAATTCGTTAACGGTTTGCATACTGTTCGAACAAAGCAAAGTCTTTATGCAAAGTATCGCCCGTGCGTCGGCTCAATTCATTGATTCGTCGCAACTTCAGGATAGAAGGGTCTGTCGGTCGGAGTGACTGACCACAGGTTGACACCCGCCGCTCGCGGGCGTATGTTGCGGCGCATCAATGGCTGAGGGAGACCTCATTGGACATACCGAGTAGGCGTCACTCGCTCTAGTCCCGCAACACCGCCGCAACACAGTCCTCCCAGACTGCCTGCGACTTCCGGACTCGAGCACATCGTCCGGAAGGGCCGCGCAGGACCCGCAGTTACGCTGCGGACCTCGTTCCCCTTCTTCGCATCAACGGCTCAAGCAAGCCGCCACGGCATCGCGTCGCGAGCGCGAGGAGAAGCTCATGGAACTGAGACTGAATTTGTTCGGCATCCAGCTCATCGGCAATGCCCAATCGGGCAAGCCGGGCGCTGTCCCGAATCTGGCGACCGGCAAGGAATTGCTCGAACTGTCGAGCCTGACACCCGAGGCCGCGATGGCGCAGCTGGGAACCTCGCTGGCCGGCCTCGACGAGGCCACGGCCGAGGCGCGGCTCGAGGAGCATGGCGCGAACGAGGTCGCCCACGAGCACCACAAGAGCGCGGTGCGGCGCCTGCTGGAGCTCTTCCTCACGCCGCTGTCCGTGCTGCTGCTGGCGCTGGCGACCGTCAACTACTTCACCGGCGAAATCAAGGGCGCCATCGTCATCGCGGTGATGGTGGTGCTTTCGTCGCTGCTGTCGTTCGTGCAGGAGTTCCGCTCGAGCAAGGCGGCGGAGCGCCTGCGCGCCATGGTGAGCACGACCGCGACCGTATTCCGCAAGGAAGCTGCCGGCCGAATGGCTCGACCGGAGTGCCGAAGCCCTCGGGCTTCCGACGCGCGCCGGGCCGACAAGCCGGGTGGAGATTCCGCTGACGCACGTGGTCCCCGGCGACATCATCCACCTCTCGGCCGGCGACATCGTCCCGGCGGACGTGCGCATGCTGTCCGCCAAGGACCTGTTCGTGAACCAGGCCTCGCTCACCGGCGAATCGCTGCCGGTGGAGAAATTCGCGGCGCCGGTCACCGGGGCGACCTCGGCGCTCGAGCTCAACAACGTCGCGTTCATGGGCACCAACGTCATCAGCGGCACCGCCGTCGCGATGGTCGTCGCCACCGGCGGCCGCACCTACTTCGGCAGCATCGCCACCAGTGTCGCGGGCCAGCAGGTTCTGACGAGCTTCGACCGCGGCATTCACCGCTTCATCTGGCTCATCATCCGCTTCATGCTGGTGATGGTGCCGCTCGTGTTCCTGGTCAACGGCATCACCAAGGGCGACTGGCTGGAAGCGTTCCTGTTCGCCGTCGCGGTGGCGGTCGGGCTCACGCCGGAGATGCTGCCGATGATCGTGACCATCAATCTCGCCAAGGGCGCGATGGCCATGGCGGGCAAGAAGGTCATCGTCAAGCGCCTCAACTCCATCCAGAACCTCGGCGCGATGAACGTCCTGTGCACCGACAAGACCGGCACGCTGACCCAGGACAAGGTGCTGCTGGAGAAGCACGTCGACGTCCACGGCGACGAGTCGGAGCGGGTGCTCGAGTACGCCTACCTCAACAGCTACTACCAGACCGGGCTCAAGAACCTGCTCGACGTCGCCGTGCTCGAGCACGTCGAGGTGCACGAGCACCTGCGGCCGGACGCCAAGTTCGCCAAGATCGACGAGATTCCGTTCGACTTCCAGCGCCGGCGGATGTCGGTGGTCGTGGCCGAGCGCGACGGTCCGCACATCCTCATCTGCAAGGGCGCGGTCGAGGAAGTCTTCAACGTCTGCGACCGCGCCGAGCAGCATGGCGAGCTCGTGCAAATCGAGGCCGAGCACTACGACGAGCTGCGCACGGTGACGCGGGATTTCAATGACGACGGGTTCCGCGTCATCGCGGTCGCCTACAAGGAGCTGCCGCCGGGGCAGACGACCTACACGGTGGCCGACGAGGACGGACTGGTGCTGGCCGGCTACATCGCCTTCCTCGACCCGCCGAAGGAGAGCGCGGCCGAGGCCATCCGCGTGCTGCAGGAGTACGGCGTCGCGGTGAAGGTGCTCACCGGCGACAACGAAGCGGTGACCCGCAACATCTGCCGCCAGGTCGGCCTGCCCGTGGAGCGGGTCGTCCTCGGCAGCGAAGTCGACGCGATGACCGACGCCGAACTGGCCAAGGCAGCGGAGGACGTCTCCGTCCTGGCCAAGCTCTCGCCGGCGCAGAAGGCGCGCGTCATCAAGGCGCTGCACCTGCGCGGCCACGTCGTCGGCTTTCTCGGCGACGGCATCAACGACGGGCCGGCGCTGAAGGCGGCCGACGTCGGCATCTCGGTCGACACCGCGGTCGACATCGCCAAGGAGTCGGCGGACATCATCCTGCTGGAGAAGAGCCTGCTGGTGCTCGAGCAAGGCGTGGTCGAGGGGCGCCGGGTGTTCGGCAACATCACCAAGTACATCAAGATGGGCGCCAGCTCGAACTTCGGCAACATGTTCAGCGTGCTGGGCGCGAGCGCGTTCCTGCCCGTTCCTGCCGATGGCGCCGGTGCAGATTCTGGTCAACAACCTGCTCTACGACTTCTCGCAGACGACGGTCGCCACCGACACCGTCGACGAGGACTATCTCAAGCAGCCGCGGCAGTGGGACATCGGCAACATCGGCCGCTTCATGCTGTTCATCGGGCCGATCAGCTCGCTGTTCGACTACGTCACGTTCGGCGTGCTGCTGTACTTCTTCGACGCGTGGCACAACGAGGCGCTGTTCCAGACCGGCTGGTTCGTCGAGTCGCTGCTGTCGCAGACGCTGATCGTCCACGTCATCCGGACGGGCAAGATTCCGTTCGTCCAGAGCAAGCCGAGTTTCCCGCTGCTGGTGACGACGATCGGAATCTGCTCTGCTCGGACTGTGGCTGCCGAGCTCGCCGTTTGCCCATGCACTGGGACTGACGCCGCTGCCGCACGCCTACTTGCTGGCGCTGCTTGGAATCCTCGTCGGCTACATGCTGCTGACGCAACTGGTGAAGTCCTGGCTCATCCGGCGGTTCGGCCTGACCTAGCCGAACTGCCATTTAGGCGTTCGTCACGATTTCGTTGGCTGCGGCGCAGGGATGGAGCGGGTGAAGGGAATCGAACCCTCGTCGTAAGCTTGGGAAGCTTCTGCTCTGCCATTGAGCTACACCCGCGTCGAAGCGAAGTTTACGCGGCGGGACGCAGGGCCGGCAAATCATCACGTCACGGGGCGCAGCAGGAGGTCCCGCGCGGGCTCCGCCCGTCGGGATGGGCCTCCGTTTGTTTCGATTTATTGCCGGCTGCGTGCGAGAGACCGAAAACAGGATTAAATTCACGATTTCGGGCGCAAAACGCATGTCGAGCAAGAACAAGCTGATTTCGGGGATCGCGGCGGTCGTGGCGATCGGGATCATTGCCGCCGCTCGTTTTCCAGTTCACGCGGGAGCCCCGCGCCGCGGTCCAGGCCGGCGCGCCGCGCCGTGCCGGTCACCGTCGCGCCCGTGGTCGTGAAGACGGTGCCGGTCCGGCTCGTCGCCATCGGCAACGTCGAGGCGTACACGACGGTCGCGGTCAAGGCGCGCGTCGACGGCCAGATCGTCAGCGTGCACTTCAAGGAAGGCGACGAGGTCAAGCAGGGCGCGCTGCTGTTCGAGATCGATCCGCGGCCGTTCCAGGCCACGCTGCAGCAGGCGCAGGCGAACCTGCTGCGGGACCAGGCGCTGCTCGACCGCGCGAAGGCGCAGGACGAGCGCTACAAGGACCTGCTCGCGAAGAAGTTCATTTCGCAGGACGCGTACGAGCAGGTGCGCACCAACGCCGAGACGGCGGCGGCGACGGTCGCGCGCCGACGAGGCGGCGATCGAGAGCGCGAAGCTGCAGCTCGACTACTGCACGATCCGCTCGCCGGTCACCGGCTACGCCGGCAAGATCCTGATCCAGCAGGGCAACCTGGTCAAGGCCAACGACGCCAGCCCGCTGGTCACGATCAACCAGGTCGTGCCGATCTACGCGACGCTTCTCGGTGCCCGAGCAGAGCCTCGCCGACATCCGCGAGTACCAGGCGAAGGGCGAGCTCAAGGTCGAGGCCAGCGCTGGCCAACTCCGACAAGCCGCCGGTGCAGGGCAGGATCACGCTTCATCGACAACAGCACCGACCTCACCACCGGCACGATCAAGCTCAAGGCCGAGTTCCCGAACACCGACAAGGCGCTGTGGCCGGGGCAGTTCGTCAACGTCGGCGCTGATCCTCCACGAGCAGCGCGACGCGATCGTGCTGCCGTCCGCCGCCGTGCAGAACGGCCCCAACGGCCAGTACGTCTTCGTCGTCAAGCCGGACCTGACCGTCGAGCTGCGCCACGATCAAGGTCGCGCGCACCGAGGGCGACGACACGGTCGTCGCGACCGGCCTCGCCGCCGGCGAGCAGGTCGTCACCGTCGGCCAGCTGCGGCTCGCGCCCGGCGCGCAAGCGTCGAGCATCGTCAGCGCGGCGCCAAGGCATCGTGAACATCTGCGAGCTCTTCGTCCGCCGCCCGGTGATGACCGTGCTGGTCATGGCCGGCATCCTGATCTTCGGCATCGGCGCCTACCGGCTGCTGCCGGTCAACGCGCTGCCCAACGTCGACTTCCCGACGATCCAGGTGCAGGCGCGCCTGCCCGGCGCCAACTCCGGAGACGATGGCCTCGGCGGTGGCGACGCCGCTCGAAAAGCAGTTCTCGACGATCGCCGGCATCGACTCGATGACGTCGCAGTCGACCGACGGCGCGACGACGATCACGCTGCAGTTCTCGCTCGACCGCAACATCGACGCCGCCGCGCAGGACGTGCAGTCGGCGATCGCCGCGGCCGCGCAGCAGCTGCCGTCGACGCTGCCCACGCCGCCGACGCTGCGCAAGGTCAATCCGGCCGACGCGCCGATCCTGAACATCGTGCTGACGTCGGAGACGCTGCCGCTGTCGACGGTCGACGAGTACGCCGAGACCTCGCTCGCGCAGCGGATCTCGACGATCAGCGGCGTCGCGCAGGTGCAGGTCTACGGCTCGCAGCAGTACGCGGTGCGCATCCAGCTCGACCCGAACGCGCTCGCCACGCGCGGCATCGCGCATCACCGACGTCGAGCAGGCGATCGGCAACAACAACGTCAACCTGCCGACCGGCACGCTGTACGGCCGCGACAAGGCGACGTCGGTGCAGGCGACCGGCCAGCTGATGAACGCCGCAGTCCTACGCGCCGCTGATCGTCGCCTATCGCAACGGCGCGCCGGTGCGCCTGAGCGAGATCGGCCGCGTGATCGACAGCGTGCAGAACGACAAGATCGCCGCCTGGTACAACGGCGCGCGCGGCATCGTGCTGGCCGTGCAGCGGCAGCCGGGCACCAACACGATCGAGATCGTCGACGCGATCCGCAAGATCCTGCCGACGTTCGAGGCGCAGCTGCCGCCGGCGATCAAGCTCAACGTGTTCTACGACCGCTCGGTGTCGATCCGCGCCTCGGTGCGCGACGTGCAGTTCACGCTGCTGCTCGCGCTGGTGCTCGTCGTGCCGGTGATCTTCGTGTTCCTGCGCAGCGTCTCGGCGACGATCATCCCCAGCCTCGCGCTGCCGATGTCGATCGTCGGCACGTTCGCGCTGATGTACCTGTTCGGCTACAGCCTCGACAACCTGTCGCTGATGGCGCTGACGCTGTGCGTCGGCTTCGTCGTCGACGACGCCATCGTCATGCTGGAGAACATCACGCGGCACATGGAGATGGGCAAGCCGCGGCTGCAGGCGACGCTCGACGGCTCGAAGGAGATCGGCTTCACCATCGTGTCGATGACGATCTCGCTGGCCGCGGTGTTCATCCCCGTGCTGTTCATGGGCGGCATCCTCGGGCGGCTGCTGCACGAGTTCGCGGTGACGATCATCGTCGCCGTGCTGATCTCCGGCTTCGTCTCGCTGACGCTGACGCCGATGCTGTGCAGCCGGATGCTCGCCGACGAGCACCAGACGCAAGCACGGCCGCTTCTACGCGTGGAGCGAGCGGATGTTCGACGCGGTGCTCGGCGCGCTACGAGCGCAGCGCTGCGCGGTCGTGCTGCGCCATCGCCGCCTCACGCATGGCGCGTCTTCGGCGCGATCTTCGTCGCCACCGGCGTGCTGTTCTCCGTCGATGCCCAAGGGCTTCCTGCCGGCCGACGACGTCGGCCAGATCCTCGTCTTCACCGAGGCGGCGCAGGACGTCTCGTTCGAGGCGATGGTCGGCCTGCAGCGGCAGGTCGCCGACATCGTGCGCAAGAATCCCGTACGTCGAGGCCGCGATGTCCATCGGTCGGCGCCGGCGGCCCCAGCCCGTCGCTCAACGTCGGCCGCGATCTTCGTCACGCTGAAGCCGCGCGAGCGAGCGGCCCGAGCGCCGAGGTCGATCGTCCAGCAGCTGCGCGGCCCGCTGTCGCGCGTCCGCGGCATCAAGGCCTACGTGCAGAACATTCCCGGCGATCCGCATCGGCGGCCAGCTCACGAAGAGCTCGTACCAGTACACGCTGCAGGCGCGCGAGCACCGACCGAGCTGTTCGAGTGGGCGCCGAAGGTCGAGGCGAAGCTGCGCACGCTGCCCGGGCTGGTCGACGTCACCAGCGACCTGCAGATCACCAAGCCGCAGGTGACCGTCGACATCGACCGCAACCGGGCGTCGGCGCTCGGCGTCTCGGCGCAGGCGATCGAGAACACGCTCTACGACGCGTACGGCTCGCGCCAGGTGTCGACGATCTACGCGCCGACCAACCAGTACTGGGTGGTCATGGAGCTGGAGCCGCGCTTCCAGACCGATCCGTCGGTGCTGTCGCTGCTCTACGTGCGCTCCGCGACCGGCGCGCTGGTGCCGCTGAGCAGCGTGGCGACGCTCAACGCCGACCGTCGGCCCGCTCGCGATCACCCATCTCGGCCAGCTGCCGTCGGTGACGATCTCGTTCGACCTGAAGCCCGGCGTCGTGCTCGGCGACGCGATCAAGCGAGATCAACCAGGCGACCGCCGAGATGCGCCTGCCGGCGACGATCAACGGCGTCTTCCAGGGCACGGCGCAGGCGTTCCAGGCGTCGCTGCGCGGCATGGGCATCCTGCTGGCGATGGCGATCCTCGTGATCTACCTGGTGCTCGGCATCCTCTACGAGAGCTTCATCCATCCGCTGACGATTCTGTCCGGGCTGCCGACCGCCGGGTTCGGCGCGCTGGTCACGCTGCTGCTCTTCGGCATCGATCTCAACATGTACGCGTTCGTCGGCATCATCATGCTGGTCGGCATCGTCAAGAAGAACGCGATCATGATGATCGACTTCGCGATCGAGGCGCAGCGCAAGCAGGGGCATGGCGCCCGACGCGGCGATCTACCAGGCGTGCCTCATCGCGCTTCCGGCCGATCATGATGACGACGATGGCGGCGCTGATGGGCAGCCTGCCGATCGCGCTCGGGCTCGGCGCCGGCGGCGAGGCGCGGCGGCCGCTGGGCCTCGCCGTCGTCGGCGGGCTGGTCGTGTCGCAGGTGCTGACGCTCTACATCACGCCGGTCATCTACATCTACTTCGAGACGGCTCCAGCAGTGGTGGATGCAGCGCCACCCCGACCGTATCGGCGTGCCCGCGGCCGCCGACTGATTCGGCAAATTGCTGCCGCGGCTTTAGTGCGTCAGCAAGCGCGCCAGCGCGGCGTCGAGCGCCGACCGGTACGCGGGTTCCTGGAGCGCGGCGGCCATTTCGCGACAGCCTTGCAATGCGGCGCGATCCCCGTCGCCGCGACCGGCCGCCGCCAACGCGCGCGCCGCCGCGATGTGGAAGTCGGTCCACGGCAAGCGCTCGTCCCGGGTGAACGCCTCCACCGTATCCGCGTAGCGAAGCGCTTCTGCCCACGCGCCGCTGTTGATCGACGCCTCGATTGCGTCCCGGTTGAACCACAGATGGCAGTGCGCGAGGCTGCCTTCGCGCAACAGTGATTCGCCCGTCGCCAACGCGTCGCGGCGCTCGTCATCGGATGCGGCCATCAGCGCCATCGCGCCCTGGACGCCCGGGCCGATGAAGCCGCGTCCGGACTCCTCGGCCATCTCCCAGGATTCGCGCAGAGTGCGCGCGTGCCGCATGGGCTCACCATGCTCCCAGTGAACGCGGGCCAGGTGAATGAGGCACATCGTTTCGTATCGCCGCGCGCCGATCTCGCGGGAGAGCGCCAGCGCATGATCGAGGTAGGGCTTCGCCTCGTCGTGCCTGCCGCGCGTCACCAGCATCCAGCCGGTCACTTGCTCGGTCATCGCCTCCGCCAGCCGATGTCGCAATTCGCGCGCTACGGCGCCGGCGCGCGCCAGTCGCTGCAGCGCGGCATCGCCCGAACCCAGCCAGGTATCGATGATGGCGATCATCGCGTTGTTCATGATCGCAAAGCGCGCCAGCCCCTCCCTTCGCAGATCTCGACGCAGCGCGAGAACGCCGCGTGCGCGGAACGCATCGTACCCTTTGCGTAGTGCGCGTCGCCCAGTCCGCTCAGCGCCTGGGCTTCGCATTCGGCATCGCCGGCGCGCTGCGCGAACTCGAGCGCCCGCTCGTGCTCGGTCCGGCAGGCGGGACCACTGCCGAGCGCGAAATGCAGGTTGCCGCGCAGGTAATGGATGCGCGACAGCTCACGGTCGAGTCCGTTGCGCACGGCGAGTTCGCCGGCGTGGTCCAGCGCCGCGAACGCGGGGTCGATGGTACTCGTCACCCGGTGCCCGGCAGCGATGCCGATCCACGCGGCGCACCGCTGCCCGATCGTCGGCCGCCAGCGGCAACGCACGCTCGAACGCCTTGATTGCAGCCGTCGCGTCGCCGAGGTCACCGCAGAGTTCGCCCTCGAGCGCCGCAAGCGCGTGCCGGATCGGCGGCGGCGCTTCGCGTTCGGCGCCGCGCCGCAGCAGACTCAACGCCGATTCGATGCGCAGCGCGGCCACTTCGTCTCGCGCCGCCCGCAGATACGCCTCGGCGGCGCGCGGGTCGTCGGCGCGGTCCAGGTGCTCGGCGTGGAGCGCCGCATCGCGCCCGGCATACCACTCGGCCGCGCGCAGGTGCAGCGCACGCCGCGCACTGTGCAGCAACGACGCGTACGCTCCATCGCGGATCAGCGCGTGCCCGAACATCCAGTGCCCGCCATCGCCTGCCTCGCGCCGGACGAGATCGCGCGCTTGCAGCGTCGCGCCATCGTAGCCGGAGTCCTGCAACAGGTGCTGCAGCACGTCCAATTCGAAGCGCTGTCCGATGACCGACGCCGCTTGCAGCGCGGCCTTGTCCTGCGGTGGCAGTCCGTCGAGCCGCGCCAGGACCACGCTCTGGATCGTGCCCGGGATCGCGGCGCTGTCGGCGCCGCTGCGCAGGAGCTGCGTCAGGAACAGCGGATTGCCCTGCGCGCGCTCGACGCAGCGCAGCGCCACATCGGGGTTGGCGGTGAGGAAAGTCCTCGCCAGCGCAAGCGCGTCCGTCGCGGCGAGCGGTTCGAGGTCGAAGCGGATCACGTCGGCGACGGGCCATGCAGGCTCGACCGCGTTTCCCTCGCGCCGCGACGTCAGCACCAACACGCAGCGCGATCGTTGCGCGCACGCCGCCAGTTCGCGCACGCACGCCATGACCCACGGCGATGCCCAGTGCACGTCCTCGACCAGCAGCACCAGCGGCGCGCGCGCGCTGGCCCGCTCGACGACGGCGGCCAATGCACGCAACTTCCCCACGGTGCGCGCATCGTTGTCCATCGCGTCGTAACGGCTGCCCGGCCGCTGCGGCATCGCCAGCAGGTCCGCGGCGAATGGTTCATCGGCCAGCGCGACGCGGCCCTCGGCGATGGCCTGGTCAAGTGCGGCGCGACTGTCCGCGGGCGCGGCGTCGGCGCCGATGCCAATCAGGCCGCCGAAGAGACGATGGATCGCGTCGCGCCCCTGCGCCGTCCCGAAATCGAGCACCGTCGCGGAATGGCGACCGTGCCCCAGCCTCGCGGCCGTCGCGAGAAATTCCTCGGCGAGCCGCGTCTTGCCCATGCCCGGGTCCGCGCACACGAGAACGCACGCACCCGACTTCGCGGCCGCGACGCACTCCAGGACATCGCGAAATCGCCGCACTTCATTCTCGCGCCCGATCAGCGCGCCTTGCTGCGCGCCGGAAGCGCGAAACGAGCGCAACTTCCACACCGGCAGCTCGCGCTCCAGTCCGCGGATCGGCACCGAGCCCTGCGGATCCGCGTCGATCAGGTGCGCCAGCGCGCGATAAACGTCGTCGGAGATTGCCGTCTCACCGGCGCGCGCCATCTCCACGAGCCGCGCCGCCAGGTTCACGGCGTCCCCGGTCATCGTGTAGTTGCGGTGCGCACTGCTGCCCGTGTCGGCCGCCACCACCTCGCCGCTGGCGATGCCGATGTGCGACGCCAGCGGCCGGCCGAATTCGCGCGTCAGCGTGGCCATCGCGTCGTGGATCTGACCCGCCGCGCGCAGCGCGCGCTCGGTGTCGTTGCCGTGCGCGACCGGCGCGCCGAACACGGCCATCACCGCGTCGCCGATGTGCTTGTCGATCGTGCCGCCCAGGTGGCTTATGACCCCGTCGACCAGTTCGAAATAGCGGGACAGGAGCCGGTGCACCTCCTCCGCGTCGAGCATGCTGGACAACCGCGTGTAGCCAGAGAGATCCGCGAACAGGATGGCCACCTGCCGCCTCTCGGCCGGCGGCGAAATCGCGGCGTCCGCCGGCGTCGCCGGTCGCGGCGTCGCCAATCCTTGCCCCGCATTGCGGGCAAAAACGCGCATCGGCCGGGATCGCCGCATGGCAGCGCGAACACGCGGGGGAATCGACGGGCATCGGCTTTAAGGACTCCTGGCGGCCGCACGAGTGAAGTGCGGGGGCGACCGCCGACGCATTCTGCCACGCCTCGGCGCGCCCGGCCGCCGCCCACAATCTGCGCTTGACAAGGAAATCGCGGCCGCGCTCACAATAGCGGCACAATCGCTCGGTCGCTGCAAACTTCCTGGAGGAGGTGAAATGGATCGCAGGTCATTTCTGGTCGCGACGGCGGGCGGCCTTGCACTGTCGCCCTATTGGCGCGAAGGCGTGGCGGCCGGATTGCCGGACGGCGCCATCGAATCGGGAGTCCTCGAGACGCTCCCCGGCAAGGTGCCTTTGATCAAGCGCTCGTTCCGGCCCCCCAATTACGAGACACCGGTCGAATACTTCGACCAGGCACTGACGCCCAATCGCGCGTTCTTCGTGCGCTGGCACTTGTCCGACATTCCGGAAGTCAATCCGACGACTTGGCGACTCAAGGTCGGCGGCCCGGCGCTCAACACGCCGCTCGAATACTCGCTCGACGAACTGAAGCGCAGTTTCGATCAGGTCGAACTGGTCGCCGTGTGCCAGTGCAGCGGCAGTCGTCGCGGCCTCTCGGATCCGCACGTCCCCGGCGTCGAATGGGGCTATGGCGCGGTGGGCAACGCCCGCTGGAAAGGCGTGCGCCTGCGCGACGTGCTGAACAAGGCTGGATTGAAAAAGGAGGCGCTCGAAATCGCGTTCGACGGCGCGGACGGCGGCGTCAATCCGGCGACACCCGATTTCCGCAAGAGCGTGCCGGTGGCCAAGGCGCTGGACGAGAATTCGCTTCTCGCCTGGGAAATGAATGGCGAGCCACTGCCGCACCTGAACGGGGCGCCGCTGCGCCTCATCATCCCAGGGTGGACGGCGACGTACTGGATGAAGAAGCTCATTTCGATCGAGGCGCGGGACAAGCCGCTCGACACCTTCTGGATGAGCACCGCGTATCGCGTGCCGAAGGGCAAGTTCGCCTTCACCGACCGCTTCCTGTCGCAGGAGTCCGACGCGTCGACGCCGATCACCGAGATGGTCGTGAACTCGGTGATCACGAACATCAAGGAAGGCGACAAGATCGCCGTCGGCCGCGACACCGAGGTACGCGGCGTCGCATGGGACGGCGGATTCGGCATTCGCGACGTCAGCGTCACCACCGACGGCGGCCGCACCTGGTACATGGCGGAGTTGGGCGAGGATCTCGGCCGCTTTTCGTTCCGGACGTGGCGCTTCCGGTTCCGGCCGGAGCGCGCCGGCGACTATGCTGTGATGGCGCGCGCCGCGAACCGCCAGGGCATGGCGCAGACGTTCGAATTAGTCTTCAATCCGCCCGGCTATCACAACAACGTCATGCAGAAGATCACGCTGAATGCCGCGTGAATCGCGCCATCCGGACCGGAGCTAACGGACATGAATGTGAAGATTGCAGCAACATTGGCCGCCGCCGTGACCATCGCCATCGTCGCGTGGGCTGCGCAGGCGCAGGAATCCAAGCTGGAATTGAAACCCGGACCGGGCCGCGACCAGGTCATGGGCTACTGCGTGATGTGCCACAGCGTCGACTACATCCAGATGAACTCGGTGTTCATGAATCGCCAGGTGTGGGACGCCGAGGTCACGAAGATGATCAAGGCCTATGGCGCGTCGGTTCCGGCAGATCAGGTTCCCGTCATCGTCGACTACCTGACCAAGAACTACGGCATGGCCGCACCTCCGCCCAAGTAGCTTCTTCTGCCGCGGCGACGACGATTTGCCGGCCGCGGCATTTCGGCGTAACTTTGCGTCAACGCTAGGGGTCCTGGCCGCCGCAGTTCATCAATGGCGGCCGGGTGAGAGAACACCCTTGGAACCTGTTCGGATAATGCCGGCGCAGGGAAGCGTGAGCAGCACCCCCCGCTCCTCATGGTCTTCCCGATGGCGTCAGCCACGAGGAGCACCATGAACGCCAACGACCAATTCTTCGCCCGCGACGCGCAAGTCGACGCTGCCGCGGTCGCTCCGCTGCCCGCATCGCGGAAAATCTACGTGCAGGGATCGCGCGCCGACCTGCGCGTGCCGATGCGCGAGATCACGCAGTCGGAAACGCCCGCATCGTTTGGGGCGGAGAAGAACCCGCCGCTGGCGGTCTATGACACGTCGGGCCCGTATACCGATCCGTCGGCGAAGATCGACATCCGCCGCGGCCTGCCGCCGCTGCGCGCCGCATGGATCGCCGAGCGCAACGACACGATCGAACTCGACGGCCCGACATCGGGCTATGGCCGCGCGCGGCTTTCCGATCCGGAGCTCGCCGGCTTTCGCTTCGACCTGCTCCGTACGCCGCGGCGCGCGAAGCCGGGCGCCAATGTCTCCCAGATGCACTACGCGCGCCGCGGCATCGTCACGCCGGAGATGGAATTCATCGCGATCCGCGAGAACATGAAGCGCGACGAAATGCTGGCGACGATGCCGGCCATCGTGATGCGCCAGCACGCCGGCCAGAATTTCGGCGCGGCCATGCCGCCGGTCATCACGCCGGAGTTCGTGCGCGACGAAGTTGCGCGGGGCCGCGCGATCATCCCCAACAACATCAACCATCCGGAATCCGAGCCGATGATCATCGGCCGCAACTTCCTGGTGAAGATCAACGCCAACATCGGCAATTCGGCCGTGTCGTCGTCGATCGGCGAGGAAGTCGAGAAGATGACGTGGGCGACGCGCTGGGGCGCGGACACGGTCATGGACCTGTCCACCGGCAAGAACATCCACGAGACGCGCGAATGGATCATCCGCAATTCGCCGGTGCCGATCGGCACCGTGCCCATCTACCAGGCGCTGGAGAAAGGTCGACGGCAAGGCCGAGGAACTGACGTGGGAGATGTACCGCGACACGCTGATCGAGCAGGCCGAGCAGGGCGTCGACTATTTCACGATCCACGCCGGCGTGCTGCTGCGCTATATCCCGCTGACCGCCAAGCGGATGACCGGCATCGTGTCGCGCGGCGGCTCGATCATGGCCAAGTGGTGCCTCGCGCATCACAAGGAGAGCTTCCTCTACACGCGCTTCGAGGAAATCTGCGAAATCATGAAGGCGTACGACGTCGCCTTCTCGCTGGGCGACGGCCTGCGCCCCGGCTCGATCTACGACGCCAACGACGAGGCGCAGATGAGCGAGCTCGCCACACTCGGCGAATTGACGCAGGTCGCGTGGAAGCACGACGTGCAGGTGATGATCGAGGGTCCCGGCCACGTGCCGATGCACATGATCAAGCACAACATGGACGAGCAGTTGCGGCTGTGCGGCGAGGCGCCGTTCTACACGCTGGGGCCGCTCACCACCGATATCGCGCCCGGCTACGACCACATCACCAGCGCGATCGGCGCGGCGATGATCGGCTGGTATGGCACCGCGATGCTCTGCTACGTCACGCCCAAGGAGCACCTGGGACTGCCGAACAAGGCCGACGTGAAGGACGGCATCATGGCGTACAAGCTGGCCGCGCACGCCGCCGACCTGGCCAAGGGCCATCCGGGCGCGCAGATCCGCGACAACGCGCTATCGAAGGCGCGCTTCGAGTTCCGCTGGGAGGACCAGTTCAACCTGGGGCTCGACCCGGACAAGGCGCGCGAATTCCACGACGAGACGCTGCCGCAGCATGGCGCCAAGCTCGCGCATTTCTGCTCGATGTGCGGCCCGCACTTCTGCTCGATGAAGATTACGCAGGACGTGCGCGACTATGCGGCCAGGCTCGGCGTGTCGGAGCAGGAGGCGCTGAAGAAGGGGATGGAGGTCAAGTCGGTCGAGTTCGTGCAGAAGGGTGCGCAGATCTACTCGAAGGCCTGATCACTAGACAACCTTCCGCCGCGGCGCCGTGCTCGTGCGCGTTGCCGCCCGTCATTGGCAGACGACATCGCTCGGAAACGCGCACGTGCAATTGAGGACGTGGTTCTGCGGTCTGCTTTCGGCGATGACGCCGTTGTGATTCGCGTCACCCGAGTTGGCGGTGACCGTGACCGTGAATGGCGAGTCCGCCGGATCGATGTTTTGCTGCGGCCCGTTGGGGTTGGAACGCGCGGAGTAGAAGCTCAGCGCCACCTCGGTCGTCTGGACACCCGAAAAATTGCCGGGCAGTATGCCGCCCGGGCGCGACGGGTTGGTGTTGTTTCGCGAGGTCAACGCGAAACCAGTCGCCGTCTGTGGTAGCGGATTGGGATTGGACGCCGTCGGCGCTTGCGTGTAGGTCACGTCGTATCGCGTGAAGAACGGCGGCGCGTCCCCGAGGCTGGTATCCGCGATGGTGGCGACGACCTTGAGTTTGTCGTGGCCGCTGAAGGGTTCCGAATTGCAGACTATCCGCGTTACGCCGAGCTCCGGCGGAAACGTGACCGTGTGACGGTTGACAACCGTTGGCTCGGGAAGATCGCGAGGCGGTTGTCGAACCTCGATGCTGCCGGAAGGACTCGCGCAACCGGCGAGCGTGATCACTGCCGCGAGCATGGCAAGGGCTGTTGAATGGTTGGCATTCATGGTCTTCTCCTTCGCGTGGCTGCGGTCAGTCGGCATTCGGCTTCACTGCGGCGCGCACATGACGACGAGGTTGGGTCCGTCGCCTTCGGCCAGCCAGCCCGCCGCCACCATCGCGTCGCGCACCGCTTTGTCCGTCATGTACCGGTGGTTGGCATCCGCCCGGTTGCTGAACACGCGGTACACCTCGGTCGTATTGGCCGGACACACGCCCGCCACCGGCAGGAACATCTGCATGAACGCCGGGTCCTCGTTGACGAACGTCGGGAACTTGGTTGCGGTGTCGTCGCATTCCTTCTGCCCGCGGCCGAAGAAGTGCGAGTCGCCCTGCGCCGGCGGGATGTAGAAGCGGCACACGGGGGAGGTGCCCGTCTGTGGCGTCGTGTACGCCTTGAAGCTCTTGGTGGTGCGCGCCCACCCCTTGTGCACGCCGGTGTCGAGGTCGCTGATCTCCTGCGCACCGTACGTGATGAAGTAGTGGTCGAGACCGGCGTTATAGAACTCGATCACGTCGACGGCGACGGGCGCGCTGACGTTTGGAAAGACAAACACCTTGTTGTCGCAGCCCTGGATCTGCCCGAGATAGAACGGAGTGAGCAATGGTATCGACCCTTGTCCCGAGAATACGAAATATGGAACGGAGGCAAAATCGGATACGCAAGGCAGCGTCGGCGGGTAGTACGTCTTGTCGCCCACCCGCACCTTCGCGGCGAGCAGCGCCCTTACCGCACTTGCCCCCGTAGTCGCCTGGAGTGTGAAGTGATAGTTGCCGGCAGGAGCCCCGGCCGGCAGTTCGACGATCGCAAGCGACCTGCCGGGCGCGGCGGTCAGATTCGTATTCGCGTCGATCGGAATGGACGCGAGTCCCTTCGTGACGACGAGCTGCCCGCTGAAACCCTGTCCGTTGTCGAACGTTCCCGAAGTGTCGAGGCTGGAGGAGGGCAGATCCAATATCACCGGATCCGCGAGAATCTGGGCGATGCAGCTAGCGACATCCGCAAGACAATACATCTCGTATACGGTAACGGTCGTTTTCACGACACCCCCGTTGATGTCGGTACAGGTCTCCGTAACCGTGAGCGTGTGCGCCGCCATATCAAGATCCGATGTGTCGGTACACTGACTGATCATCAGATCGACGGACACCGACGATATGTATCCGCCTGACGGAGAGGAGAGAAGCTTGCCAGTCATATCGGTTATGCTGGCATTGCCCAGCGCGGCCGTACTCGCGCATAGCAGAAGGATTGATGCGATTCGCAGCAGCGGCGTGAGCATGGCTCGTTCTCCTTTGTCTATTGCCGCTGGGCCGACACCACAACAGTGCCGGCCCGCAGGCGAACATTCAGTTACATCGGCGCGCACATGACGACGAGGTTGGGTCCGTCGCCTTCGGCCAGCCAGCCCTTGTCCACCATCGTCTGCCGCACCGCCTTGTCGGTCATGTAGCGGTGGTTGGCGTCGGCGCGGTTGCTGAACACCCGATACACCTCGGTCGTGTTGGCCGGACACACCCCCGCCACCGGCAGGAACATCTGCATGAACGCCGGATCCTCGTTGACGAAGGTCGGGAACTTGGCCGCCGTGTCGTTGCATTCCATCGTTCCGCGGCCGAAGAAGTGCGAGTCGCCCTGCGCCGGCGGGATGTAGAAGCGGCACACCGGGGAGGTACCCGTTTGCGGTGTCGTGTACGCCTTGAAGCTCTTGGTAGTGCGCGCCCACCCCTTGTGCACGCCGGTGTCCAGGTCGCTGATCTCCTGCGCGCCGTACGTGATGAAGTAATGGTCGAGCGACGCGTTGTAGAACTCGATGACGTCGACGGTCACGATGGCCGCCGCTCCCCCAGCCCCGGCTAGAATCGTGACGTCGTTACCCTTGAAGTCGAGGACATAAATGCGATTCGTAGCCTCGTCGATTCCAACATTGACCGGAAAATTGCCCACGGCAAGATTGATTACCGCATTGTTGGTGCCGTCGATGACTGTGACCTGGTTGCTTGACTGGCCAGACACATAGATGTGATTTGTCGCAGAGTTGACGCCGATTCCATGCGGATTCTGGGCTGTCGCCACGGTTGCGAGCACCGTGTTGCTGGCGCCGTCGATGACCGTCACCGTGTTGTCCTGGGCGTTGGCGACGTAGACCCTGTTGGTGATCGTATTCACCGCAAGCACGTAGTCAACGTTCCCGACCGGGACCGTGGTTACGAGGTTCTTGGCGCCGTCGATCACTGATAAGACCAGGCCCGCCCGGTGCGCGACGTAGATCCGGTTGGTGACCGGGTTCACCACGATTGCCTTTGGGTTCGGGGAGACGGCAAGCATTGCCGTAGCCAGATTGGTCGCACCATCGATCACGAACACCATGCCGGTCTCGTAATTTGCAGCGTAGATCATGTTGGTGACCGGATTGACGGCGATCGGATCGGCGAAGGGAGGATTGCCGCCCGTGCCGATCGGCACGGTTGCGAGCACGGCGTTGGTTGCGCCGTCGATTACCGTGACGCTGTGATCGAAGGCATTGCCGGCGTACACGCGATTGGTGGCCGCATTCACGGCGATGCTGCGCGGCGCCTTGCCGACGGGGATCGTTGCCATGACAGTGTTGTTGTTCCCGTCGATCACCGTGACGTCGTTGTCGAGAACCGAGTTGCCGTTGGCGATGTAGATGCGGTTCGTCGCCGCGTTCACGGCGATGTCGGCGGGCGAATAACCGGCGGCGGCGCTAGCAATCACCTTGTTGGACAATCCGTCGATGACCGAAACGTTCTTGGTGAGCTCTGGACTGACCTGGCTCGCGACATAGATGCGGTTGGTTGTCGGGTTGACGGCCACGGCGGCGGGCGATTGCGCGACGGGCACCGCGCCGACGACCTGCTGTGCCTCGCCCTCGTTTGGCGCGAATGCGAGCAAGAGAGGCATGAGCAGGCCGAGCAGGTACCGCCAGCCAACTGGCCTCTTGGAAGCGCTGATCGATCGGCACGGGTGTTCCGCAGAGAGTTGCCTCTTGAGCAATGGTTGTAACGAAATTGTCAGCACGATTCCCTCCTGCGGCCCACGGCCGGACAACGCGCGGATAAGGTGTCCTTGATTCATTGCTTTTTCGACCGGACTTCCTCCGCCGGTAGCGACGCGCGGCGGGATTTGGACTCCGGGCGGTCGGCCGGCTTCGGTGTACCCAGTTCAAGGAAACACAGCAATTCGGCCGGATCGCTAAAGACGCGTGTTTCGTCGTCTTCCACCGGGCGAACTGCGGCTCGGAACGGCTTGACGCCGCGCCATATGCGCACAATGAAAACGCTGGGTTCGCTCATCGCCTCTCCTTGCCTGATCGCAAGCTACGGCAGGACGCGTTAGGCGAGCGTTAGGCGGCCAGCGGCGCGGGCGCCCCGAGGAACGGCGGGCGCGCGACACGACGACCAGAGGCGGGCGTGGCGGCGAATATTCGCCCTTGAGCCCTTGTTAGCGCTGGGGTAGTCTGATCGAGACTGCCAGGCCAATCGTCCCGGCCGCTGGGCGGTCCATGGGGTGGACAGATGCCCGCTGCAGGGCTGCGCCTGTTCGGAGCACCCGTCGCCGACATCGGCGAGGGTCCGTTGCAGTTCCGCGCCGAGCGCCGCTTCCAGCTTCTCGCCTATCTCGCGATCCGCAAGGACTGGGTGGCGCGCGACGAGCTCGCCCATCTGTTCTGGCCCGACCAGGACAACGTGTCCGCGCGCCGCAACTTGCGCTGGGTATTGCACTCCGCGAAGGAGTTGCGCGGCTTGCCCGATCTCGAAGCAGATCGGGAACGCGTGCGCTTCGCGACCATCACCGACGTATCGGCGTTCGACCAGGCCGTTGCCGAGAGCCGGTGGACCGATGCGACCGCGCTTTACACCGGACCGCTTCTCGACGGACTTGATGCCGACTGCAGCGAGCCGTTCCAGAACTGGCTTCGCTCGGCGCGCGGCCGCTACGCCGACAGCTTTCGGGCAGCGTCGCTGGAAGTGGCCCGCCAGTGCGCGGGTGTCGACGATGATCGCTGCCTCGTCCTCGCGGAAAGGATGCTCGCGGAGGATCCCTTCGATGAACAGGCGTTGCGCGTTCTGATGCGCGCCTTCGCGGCGACGGGCCGCACCCACCAGTTACAGCGCACCTACCGGGAGTTTTCGGAACGATTGCTGGACGAACTGGGACTTGAACCCAGCGCGCAGACGCGCGCGCTGCTGCGGCAATTGATCGAGACCCCCACGACCTCGCGCGCAGACGCGGAAATCATCGCGCCGGCTCCGATCGTCACGTCGTTCATCGGCCGCCGCGACGAGCTGCAGCAGATCGGCGCGCTTCTGGACCAGGAGGATTGCCGGCTCCTGACAATCATCGGACCCGGTGGAATCGGCAAGAGCCGGCTCGGTGCCGAAGTGGCCGCCGCGAGGCGCGCGCGCGGTTTCGTGTCCCTCGAAGCGCTCAGCCTGCCGTCGCAGATTGCGCCCCACGTGGCACGCAGGCTCGGCCTTTCCCTTCGCGGCGATGCCGATCCGGAAACGCTGGTCGCGAATCACCTGCAGTCGGACCCGGGTCTGCTGGTGCTGGACAACTTCGAGCATCTGATCGATGGTGCGGCACTGCTGGTTCGATGGCTCAGCCAGTGCCCACGCCTTCAGTTGCTCGTGACGTCGCGCGAGCGCCTCGAGGTGCCGAGTGAATGGATATTCCGCCTCGAGGGGCTCTCGGGAGCGCAAGGTGGGCAAAGCGCCGCCGGCACGGAATCCGACGCGGTCCGGCTGTTCGTCGAGCGGGCGCGGCCGCTCAATTCCGATTTCAGCCCGGAGCGCGAGGAAGCCGGCATTCATCACATCGTGCGCCTGGTCGACGGCATGCCGCTTGCCATTGAACTCGCGGCCGCATGGACGCGGCTGCTTCCGTGCGCGGACATCGCTCGCGACCTCGAGGCCAACCTCGACCTGCTGGCCTCCCGGGCGCGCATGCACCGAACCGAGCACCACAGCATCCGCGCGAGCTTCGAATATTCTTGGAGCCTGCTGGTGCCGCGCGAGCGCGACCTCCTTGCCCGGCTTTCCGTCTTCCGCGGCGGCTTCACGCACGAGGCTTCGCGACAGGTTGCCGAAGCGGCGCTGCCGGCGCTCGCTTCGCTGGCGGACAAGTCGCTGGTCCGGGCGAGCCCAGGGGCGCGTTTTTCGCTGCATCCACTGTTGCGGCAATTCGCGAACGAAAAACTGGACGAGCGGCCGGAGTCGCAGGCGGAGGTTCGCGCGCGGCACGCCCAATATTATTGCGGGATGCTCGCCCGGTCCGCCGACAGCGGCGCCGTCGCGCAACCGGATGCGCTGGCCGCCATCGATGCCGATTTCGAGAACTGTGCCGCCGCCTGGCAATGGGCGCTGCAGCAGCCGCGGTTCGACCTGGTGGATTCGGGCACGTTGCCGTGGGTATTCTTTTTCGAGCGGGGCGGCCGGATGCGCGAGGGTCTGGAACTCTTCAGTGGCGCTGCCGGGTCGCCCGGCTACGACTCGGCCCCCCTGCGCACCCGCGCCCATATCGAATGGGGGCGCGCCATGTTGCTGATGCGCGCAGGGTCGCTGCCCGAGGCGCAGGAGCGCGCCCGCGACGCGCTGCGCAGCTACCGCGGCGCGCGCGACGCACCTGGCATCCTCCGCTGCGTCAACCTGCTGGGCATGACGCACTGGCAGCGCGGGGAATTCGACCATGCGCGGACCTATTTCCGCGAGGGATTGAAGCGCTCGCAGGCGGAAGGGGACGCCCGGGGTGAATGGAAGTTTGCGATGAACCTGGCGCTGGCGAATCAGTCCGCCGGCGATTACGCGGAGGCTCGCGCGCTGCACGAACTGGCGGCGGCAAACGCCCGCAAACGCGCGGACCGCTCCGACCTCTCGCTCACGCTCAACAACCTGGGAAACCTCTGCATCGCGCAAGGCGACGGGGCCAATGCGCGGACGTGCCTGCTGGAGTCGCTCACACTGGCCGAGGAAACCGGCAATCGCCTGGGCACGCCATTTACCTTGATCAATCTCGCAATACTCGACATCGCCGATCGCCAGTACGAGCGCGCACGGGGCTTCGTGGAGCGCGCGACGGCCCTTGTGGAAAAAGGCGCCGATCGTCAGGTGGAACCCATGTGCCTGTACACGCTAGCGCGCATCGAGGCGGAATGTGGCGAGTTCGCCCGCGCACGCGATTGCCTGGGACAGGCTGCACGGATTGCGGTCGCAACACAGAATTCGCCCAACATGGTCGAGGTCGCGATCTGGGCGGCGCATGTCGACATGGCGGAGCACGCGCCGGAACGGGCCGCGGAAATCCTCTGCGTCGTGCTCGCGCATCCCCTCGCCGGGACCAGCGACCGCAAGCTGGCCGGCGACAAATTCGACGAGGTCAAGTCGGGGATGCCGGCGGCGGCCATCGACCACGCGCGGCGGGTAGCGCAGGGCCTGACGCTCGAGGACGTGATGGCCCGCGTGATTGCCGCGGCGCCCTCCATCCACGCCGCCGCGGAGTAAAATTGCCATGTCTTTCTTCCACCAAACGCGAGGAGTTCCCATGCGCCGTTTCCTGTTGCTGCTTGCCGCGCTGCTTCCGTTGACCGCGCTTGCCGCCGGCAAGTTCACGCTCGAAAGCGCCGAGGTCAAACCCAATCAGAAGATCCCCGACGCGCACGTCTTCAAGGGATTCGGCTGCGAGGGCGGCAACATTTCGCCGTCGCTCACCTGGAAGAACGCGCCCGCCGGAACGAAGAGTTTCGCCATCACCGTTTACGATCCGGATGCGCCTACCGGCAGCGGCTGGTGGCACTGGATCGTGTTCAACATACCCGCGGACGTCACGTCGCTGCCGGCCGGCGCCAGCGACACGGCGGCGGGCAAATTTCCGAAGGGCGCCGTGCAGGCGCGGACGGATTTCGGCAAGCCCGGCTACGGCGGTCCGTGCCCACCGCAGGGCGACAAGCCGCATCGCTACGTCTTCAAGGTGTTCGCGTTGAAGGCCGACAAGCTCGACCTGGACGAGAACGCGTCCGGCGCGTTGGTGGGATACATGCTCAACGCCAGCAAATTGGGCACCGCGGAATTCACGTCCCTTTACGGACGCAAATAGGCGGCGCGCGACGCCCCGACTGAAAGGCAACGCCTGCGCTTCAGCCGCCGTCGTCGCCTGCGGGACGCACAACTGCGTCGCGCACCAGTCCCCACAGGCCGAGCGCCGCCGTGCCCAGGCAGACGATCATGAAGAACGCGGCGACGAGCCGCGCCCACCAAGGCATGGGTCCGCTGGTCGCGAATCCCGCAACGCCGCCGATGCGGTAGGTGCCATCGGCATCAGGATGGAGCGGCGTGAACGTCAACGCGGCGCAGACGACGCCGAACGCCGCCATGAACAGCGCGAATGTCAGTGTGCGCAGCCGCGGCCAGCTGTCGGGCAGCGCCGCGAACGCCCCGATGCACGCGAACACCGCGCCCAGCACGATCACCAGCGGGTAGTCCGACGCGGGCAGCGTCTTCGACCACCATGGCGACGCCAGCAAACCAGCGCCGACCAGAAACGCGAGCAGTCCCGGCAACGCTGGGCCAATCGCGCCGCGCATGCGTGACATCAAGGTGCCTGCCGTGGCATGATTCAGGCGTCATCGTGATCGTAGGTATCGGGCCGGGATCCGCCTCGCCGACCCCAGGCAGCGAGAACGGCAATCCCCAGGCAGATCACCATGAAAAATCCGGCGACTATGCGTGCCCACCACGGCATCGTGCCGCCGGTCGACGACGTGGAAAGCGCGCCGAACGAGTGCGTGATCGAAGTGCGTAGCCCGGAAATGCCCGCGATCGTGTAAGTGCCGTCGGGGTCGGCATGCAGTGGCGCGAACGCCATTGCCGCCATCACCAGACCGAACGCACCGGTGAATATCATGATCGACAGCGATTGCAGGCGCGGCCAGCGGTCGGGAATGAGGACGCAACCGCCAAAGCCGGCGAACGCCGCGCCGAAGACGATCAGCACCGGATGCATGTTCGCCGGCACCGACGCCCACGACGGCATGCTCATCACGCCCAGGCCAACGGCTAATGCGCAATCCCGGCAGCCTGCTCAGGAACGACGGCCTGCGCATTGCCCGCGATTCCGCGGACATCGAATGCACGGGCTACTCGTCGTTGCCCAGCAGCCGGACGATGTAGCCGCCCGACTTTTCGTCGCGCTCGAGCGAGATCGTGCCCGCCTTTTCCGCCGCTTCCAGCAACGCGTTGAACGAGCGAAAGCCGTAGTACGCCTCGTTGAATCCGGGCTTACGGCGCTTCAACGCCTGCTTGACCATCGAGCCCCAGATTTTTTCCTCGCCGCCGCGCTCGGTCGCCAGCGCTTCGAGCGTCTCGACGATCAACTCGACCGCCTCGGCCCGGCGCTCATCGTCGCCTTTCTTCGCAGGCGCGCCTGCAGCGCCGGCAGCGGCCTTCGCCGCCGGCTTCGCTTCGCCGCCCGCCGATGCCTTGGGCGCGCGGCGTGCGGCCGGCCGCTTCTTTTCGCGCACCAGGTCGTCGTAGAAGATGAACTCGTCGCAGTTGGCGATGAGCAGGTCGGACGTGGAATTCTTGACGCCGACGCCGATGACCACCTTGTCGTTCTCGCGCAGCTTGGAGACGAGCGGCGAAAAGTCTGAGTCGCCGCTGATGATGACGAACGTCTGCACATGCGCCTTCGTGTAGCAGAGGTCCAGCGCGTCGACGACCATGCGGATATCGGCGGAGTTCTTGCCCGACTGCCGCACGTGCGGGATCTCGATCAGTTCGAACGACGCCTCGTGCATCGGCGCCTTGAACGCCTTGTATCTGTCCCAGTCGCAATAGGCCTTCTTGACGACGATGCTGCCCTTCAGGAGCAGCCGCTCGAGCACCTTGCCGATGTCGAACTTCTCGTAATTGGCGTCGCGGACGCCGAGCGCGATGTTCTCGAAATCGCAGAACAGCGCCATGTTGGTGACTTCTGGGGCGTGGGCCATGGGAATCATCGCAAGCGGTTGACGGATACCGCCACGATACCAGCGCTCCGGTCCCCGTGCCTCCGGGACGGCGCGTGGCGGCGCTTCCGCGCTAAACTCGTCCCCCGCCTCACGGCTTCGCAAGTCCCCCATCCATGTCCCTGCCCACACTGTCGCTGCTCGAAACCCGCGTCCTGGGAGTGCTCGTCGAAAAACAGCACACGGTACCCGACACCTATCCGCTGACACTCAACGCGCTCGTCGCCGGCTGCAACCAGAAAACCAGCCGCGACCCGATCCTGACGGCGACCGAGGCCGAAGTGCAGGCTGTCGTCGATCACCTGAAGGCGCTGTCGCTTGCCGTCGAATCGAGCGGGGGCCGCGTGATGCGCTACGCGCACAACGTCGGGAAAGTGCTCAATCTTCCCTCGCAATCGGTGGCGCTGCTGGCGGCGCTGATGCTGCGCGGGCCGCAGACCACCGGCGAGCTGCGTATCAATTGCGAACGGCTGCACCACTTCTCCGACATATCGGCGGTCGAGGGCTTCCTGACTGAACTGGCCGCGCGCGATGCGGGCGCGCTGGTCGTCGAGCTTTCGCGACAGCCCGGCACGCGCGAAACGCGCTGGGCACATCTGCTCGCAGGCCCGCCCGCGCCCGACGCGGCCGTCCGCGTAGCTACGGCGAACGGCGAGGCCGTCACCGTATCCGAACTGGCGGCGCTGCGCGCCAATGTCGCGGAACTGCAGGGGGAAGTGGATACGCTCAAGGCCACGGTGGCGAAGCTTTGCGCCGAACTAGGCATCGCGCCGCCGCGCGACAACTGACATCCGCGCGGGGGCAGCACATCGCCGGCGCGCGGCGTAGAATCGCCGGGACGTGCGTAAATTTGAAGCGAGGTACACCATGGGATTGCTCGACGGAATACTCGGCAGCATGATGGGCGGCACCGCGGGCAGCGGCGGCCCGCAGGCGCAGGGCCAAAGCCCGCTGATCATGATGGCGCTGCAAATGCTGCAGCAAAACGGCGGCATCGAAGGCGTGCTGGCCAAGCTCCAGCAAGGCGGCCTGGGCGCGCAGGCGCAATCGTGGATCGGCACCGGCCAGAACATGCCCATTTCCGCGGACGCGCTGTCCAACATATTCGGGCATGGCCAGCTGGGCCAGCTCGCGCAGCAATGCGGAATCCCGGTCGACCAGGCGGCCAGCGGCCTCGCACAGGCGCTGCCAAACGTCGTCGATCAGATGACGCCCACCGGCCAGATCCCCGCGGACCACAACGACCTGGTGGCGCAGACACTCGCAATCCTGCAAAAGGGCCGGCCGGCTTAAGCTCGGCACCAGGGGTCCGCGCCGGAATGAGCAACCCTTCCGACTTCCCGCTGGACGGCGGCTGCACGTGCCGGGCGGTGCGCTACCGCATGATGACGGAGCCCTTGTTCGTCCATTGCTGCCATTGCCGGTGGTGCCAGCGTGAGACCGGGGCATCGTTTGCGCTGAATGCCTTGATCGAAGCCGATCGCGTCGTCGTGCTGTCGGGGACGCCGGAAGTCGTCAACACGCCATCGAATAGCGGCAAGGGACAGAAGATCGCCCGCTGCCCCGTGTGCAAGATCGCGCTGTGGAGCAATTATGGCGGCGCGGGCGACGTCGTCCGCTTCGTGCGCGTCGGCACGCTCGACACCCCGGACCGCCTGCCTCCGGACATCCACATCTTCACGTCGTCGAAGCAGCCGTGGGTTGTCCTGCCGCCGGGGACGCCGGCCGTCGCCGAATACTACGATCGTGCCAAGCATTGGCCGCAAGCGAGCCTCGAGCGGCGCAATGCGCTATTGAAGTTGTGAACCGGTGTTAGTCTTCGGGTCCGGAATGAAAGTCACGTCATGAATCCTTGCCCGAAATCCCGCGCCATCCTCGTCGTGTGCGCGATCGCGATCGCCCTGCCGCTCACCGCCGCCGCACAGAAACCCGCCGCGAATGCCGCGCCCCTGCGCGCCGACGCATGGCCGCGCGAGGTCCAGATGTCGAATGCGACGACGGCCATCATCTATCAGCCCCAGATCGGCCAATGGGCCGGCGACCGAATCGACTTTCGCGCCGCGGTAGCCATCCGAACAGCCGGCAGGACGGACGAGAACTTTGGCGTCGTTTTCGCGAGCGCCCGCACCAAGGTGGACAAGAGCGCGCGGACAGTCGTAATCGACAGGCTCGAGATCACGAAAAGCGATTTCCCCACGCTGCCCGACCACGGCGCCGCGTACTCGGCCGAATTGGGAAAGCGCTTCGCCTCCGCGGTGCGCGTCGTGGCGCTCGATCAGTTGAAAGCGTCGCCGGCGCTCGCCGCATCGGTGACGCCGCCGGTCGCTGTGCAGAACACGCCGCCCACGGTAATCGTCAGTTATGCGCCGGCGATCCTCGTGCCGATCGACGGCGCGCCCGCGCTGCGGCCCGTTCCGGGCAGCACGCAATTCCTGCGCGTGATCAATACGCGCGCGCTGATCCTGCAACGCGCGGTCGAAAGGGACTATTTCATCCACGTGTTCGATGGCTGGCTCTATTCGGCGTCGCTCGACGGCCCGTGGGCGCCGCCGTTCATAGCGCCGGACGGCATCGACGCCGTCGCCAAGGCGGTCGCCGCGACACACGTCGTCGACATGCTCGATGGCGGAACCGGCGCCAAAACCACGCCGTCGCTGGCGAAAGGCGTTCCAGCGATCTATACGAGCCAGGTACCCGCGGAACTCGTCGTCTTCAACGGCCAGCCGCAGATGATCGAGGTCCCCAGAACCGCGCTGCTGTGGGCGGGCAACACGGCGAGCGACGTGCTGGTCTCCACCGCCGACAAAAACTACTACGTGGTGCTCGCGGGCCGCTGGTTCCGCGCCGCGACGCTCAACGGACCGTGGACGTTCGTCGCCGCCGACGCACTGCCGCCGGACTTCGCGAAGATACCCGCCGGCTCGCCCGCCGGCGTCGTGCTGCAGACCGTGGCCGGCACGCCGCAGGCGCGCCAGGCGCGCAACGAAAATTCGATCGCGCAAACCGCCACCGTGCCCAAAATCAACGGACCCGTGTTTACGCCCAAGTTCGACGGCGCGCCGAAATTCACGCCCATTGCCGGAACCACGCTGACCTATGCGATCAACGCGTCGGCGCCGGTGATTCAAGTTGCGCAGGGCTCCCTCTACGCCGTTAGCGCCGGCGTCTGGTTCACGGCGGCGCAAGTGACGGGTCCCTGGACCGTCGCCACGTCCGTCCCCGACGCCATCTACGCCATTCCGCCGTCGTCGCCCGTCTATTACGTCACGTTCGTGCGGATTTTCGACGTCACGCCCGACGCCGTGCACGAGGGATATACGCCGGGCTATCTCGGCACCGCGGTGTCGGATGCCGGCACCGTCGTCTACGGCACCGGCTATGCGTACCCGTCGTGGATCGGCGATGCGTGGTATTCGGCGCCCGCCACGTACGGCGTCGCGGCGATGCCCATCTACAACCGCAACGCGGGTTTCACGTTCGCGTTTGCCGTCGGACTCGCCACGCCGGCATGGACACAGCCGTATTGGGGCAACGACTACTATCACCCCGGATACTGGGGCGGGTATCCGTGCTGCGCCACCGTGGCCGCCAACGTATACCGGCACGGCAACGGGACTCCGGCGAACACCAATGCGAGCGCTGGCGCGAATGGCCCGCCGCGAGACGGCGTGCCTGCTGGCGCCACGCCACCGCCGGCGCCCGAGTGGCAACCCGCCTCGCGCCCGAACAATGTCTATGCCTCCGCGAACGGCAATGTCTACCAGCAGAACGGCAAGAGGTGGCAGCAGCAATCGCCAAACGGCTGGGGCAGTGTCTCGGGCGATGCTTCCTGGGTCGACAAGGAGTCGCAGGCACGGGCGAACGCGGGCGTCGCTGCGGCGAGCTTCGGCATGAGCAACATGGATCGCTTCAATGGCGCGCCGAACACGGGCTGGACAGCGCGCGATGCCGGCGACGGCGGCTACAGCCGCACGCTGGGCGGCAGCGGCGGCATCGGCGCCGAGTACGACAACTACTGGAACGGCATCGCGACGATCGACGATGCCCCATGGGGCCAGGGCGCGTTCGGCAGCGGCAATCTCTACTACAGCGGTTTCGGCTGGAGCGGCCGCTTTCCGGTCTATTGAACGAAGGCGTCGCTAGTCCTGCCGCCACGGCAGGCCGTCGACGCGCCAGCCGTTGACGACGCGCTGTCCCACGGCGTTCTTGTCGCCTTCGAAACCGTGCAGCACGTTGAACGCGGACACGTAGCCGTTCTCGCTCGCGAGCGTCGCCGCATCCCTGGAGCGCACGCCGCTGCGGCAAAGGAATGCGACCGGCCGGTCGGGCTCCGCCTTTTTCTTGAGATCGTCGACGAAGTGTTCGTTGCGCTTCCTGGCCGGGTAGTCGTACCACTCGATGAGGATGCTTCCCGGCACGTAACCGACCAAATCGCGCTCGGCCCGCGTGCGCGTGTCGATCAGCTCGATCTCACCCTTGCTGAACAGCGCCCACGTTTCGGCCGGCATGAGGGAGCCGCGGAACGCAACACCTTCGTCCCTGGCCCGCGCTTCGGCGCGCGCGAGAATGGCCGCGCGGTCGGTCGAATCTTCAGGCGGCATGCGGGATTCCGAGGCGCCGGTTGGCAGGCACGAAGATGTCCATCATCTTGGGCCTCGGCAGCTTGAGGTTGCCCATGAGTTCGATGAAGCTCGCGCGGTCGCGGTTGGCGAGTCTTGCGTTGTGCCGCTTCTCCCAGCCGATCGTCGACACCGAATTGCCGCGGTAGTCGTGGCCGGGGAACACGCGCGTGATGTCGGGGAGCGAGAACAGCCGCGCGTGGATGCTGTCGTACAGCGCGCCGGCATCGCCACCCTGGAAATCGGTGCGGCCGCAGCCGTCGATCAGCAGCGCGTCACCGGTGAAGACGTTGCCGCGCCACAGGTAGCTCATGCTGCCCGCCGTATGTCCCGGCGTGTGCAGCGCGCGCACCTGCTCCGTCACGCCGAAGAGCAGCTCGTCGTTGTCCTGGAGCTGCACGTTGGCGGGAAGAATGCCGCAGCCCGACGGGGCCGCCGCCAGCGCGCCCGAAGCCTCGATCAGGCGAGCGGCGCCCGTGACATGGTCGGCATGCGCGTGCGTCTCGAGTGCGTAGCGCAGGCGCAGGTCAAGGCGCTTGATGAGCGCCAAGTCGCGCTCCACTTGCCGGTCCACCGAATCGATCGCCATGGCTTCACGCGTGGCGCGATCGATCAGGAAATAGGTGAACGTCGACGATTCTGCGTCGAAGAGCTGGATGAGGTCGTGGTCCATGGCGACTTTTGGTCCCGCGAAGGTCAGGGAAGGAAGCGTAGCCCAGGCCGCTAGTATGCGACAATCCGCGGCGATTGATTTTGTCGCTGCATCGACCTCTCGCGGCCCCCGCCGTGGACCCCACTTGGAACACCCGACCCTCCTCGTCGCACTGCTGCTGGGCTTAGTCGAAGGCCTCACGGAATTCCTCCCCGTCTCGTCGACCGGCCACCTGATCGTCGCCGGCTCCCTGCTGGGCTACACCGGCGAGCAGGCGAAGGTGTTCGAGATCGTCATCCAGGCGGGCGCCATCCTCGCCGTGTGCTGGGAATATCGCGCGAGGCTCCTGCAAGTGATTCGCGGGCTGGGCCGCGACGCGCGCGCCAACCGCTTTGTCGCCAATCTCTTCATCGCGTTCCTTCCGGCGGCCGTCCTTGGACTCGCGTTCAGCAGCGCGATCAAGGCGGTGCTGTTCGCACCGGTCCCGGTCGCTTGCGCGTTCGTCGCCGGCGCCTTTGTGATCCTGTGGGCCGAGCGCCGGCAACGGGCGCGTCCCGATACGGTGCGGATCGACGACGTCGACGCGATGCGCTGGACCGATGCGCTCAAGGTCGGCTGCGCGCAGGCGCTCGCCCTCGTGCCGGGCACGTCGCGCTCCGGCGCGACGATCATCGGCGGGATGCTGTTCGGCATGTCGCGCAAGGCCGCCACCGAGTTCTCGTTCTTCCTGGCGATACCCACGCTGTTCGCCGCGTGCGCGTACGAAGCCGTGAAGAACCGGCATCTGCTCGCCGCCGCCGACCTGTCCGCGTTCGGCGTCGGGTTCGCCGCCGCGTTCGTATCGGCGTTCCTGTGCGTCCGATGGCTGCTGCGCTACGTCAGCCACCACGATTTCACGCCCTTCGCGTGGTACCGCATCGCGTTCGGCGCCGTGATCCTCGCCACCGCGTGGGCCGGCGTCGTGAAGTGGAGCTGAATCGACACGAATGGCTGACGCTAGGCTTTCGTCCCACCGCTGGGTCGGCCCGCTTTGCGCGGTGATCGGCGTTCTCGGCTTTTCGTTCAAGGCCATCCTGATCAAGCTCGCCTACCGCGACGATTCCATCGACGCGATCACGCTTCTCACGCTGCGGATGCTCTATTCGGCGCCGCTCTTTCTCGCGATGGCCGCATGGGCGGGGCGCGCGCGGCAGGCGGCGCCGACGTCGCGCGGCGACTGGATGCGCCTGGTCTGGCTGGGCTGCATCGGCTACTACCTCGCGAGCCTGCTCGACTTCATGGGCCTGCAATACATCACGGCCTCGCTCGAGCGGCTTGTGCTGTTCCTGTATCCGACGATCGTCGTGCTGCTCTCCGCATTGATGCTCGGGCGGCCGGTGACGCGGCGCGCCATCGCGGCGCTCGTGCTGTCGTACGCCGGCATCGCCTTCGTGTTCTGGCACGACGTGCGATTCACCGGCAACGCGGACGCGACACTGACCGGCGGCGGACTGGTCTTCGCCAGCGCGGTCCTCTACGCGCTCTACTTGGTCCAGGCTGGAGGCGTGATTATCCGTCTTGGCTCCACCCGGTTCATCGCGTGGGCAATGCTGGCCTCGACGCTGTTCATCGTCGCGCAATTCCTGCTGACGCGGCCGCTCGCGGCACTCGCCGTGCCGTGGTCGGTCCACGCGCTGGTGATCGCGATGGCGATCTTCTCCACCGTGCTGCCCACGTGGCTCATCGCCGAGTCGATTCGCCGGATGGGCGCGAACTCCGCGTCGCTCGTCGGCTCGCTGGGACCGGTCTTCACGATCGGGCTGGGCGCGATGATCCTCGGCGAGCCGATCCACGCAATCCAGTTGGCCGGCGCGGCGCTGGTGATGGGCGGCGTAATGCTCGTCACGCTGAAGGCGCGGGTGGCCGACGTCCCGGCCCCCGCCGGCTGACGCGGGCGGCGCGCCGCGAGCGCCCCGCTAGTGCGCCTGCCGGTCCGCGGACTCCGCGTCCTTTGGCCCCGACGCCATCATGTGGCCCTTGTCGGCGCCGTCATTCGACGGCGTGTCGAGGCCGACGTACGGCGCGTCGTCGGGCGCCGGCTCGATGATCTGGTAAGTCGGGGAAGCTGAACTCACCGGACCCGAACTGACCGTGTAGGCCGATTGTCCGGCCACCATCGTCAGGATGCCGATGGCGACGACGGCGGCCAGCGCCTTGAGCGCGACCTTGAGACCATGTTCCGGTTCGTCGCGATGACTGATTCTGCGCATGTTTCATTCCTTCCCTTGCGTGTTGCTGTCCTGGATCGCGCCGGGTTCTGGCGGGATCCCCTCCACCGGTACGCGCGATGCACGATGCCGATGCAGCACACTGTAGGGACAGGACGCGCGGATTGCGCGAGAAGAATGGGTCGCGCGCAACGGGAATATTCGCACAACTCTTTCGGGTTCCGCCCAAAGAAAGGCATCGGCCGCCGACTACGCGGCGGGCCACGATCACCAGCCGGTGGGGAGCTTGCGCAGGATCGAGATCGTGCGGTCCTCGACGGCAAGATAGCCGCCGGCGACCAGGTCCTTCATCAGCTTGCCGATCATGTCGCGCGAAGCGCCGACGCGGTCGGCGATGTCCTGCTGCGTGAGTTTCTCGCGCACGGCAAGCGTGCCTTCGACGTCGGTCGCCAGCGCGGTGAGCAGGCGCGCAAGCCGGCCGTAGACGTCCGACAGCGCGAGGCTTTTCACGTTCTCCGTGGTCACGCGCACGCGGTGGATCAGCTTCTCGATCAGGTACATCGCGAAATCGGGATGGGCGAGGATGAAATCGCGGAAATGCGCGCGATTGACGATCGCGCAGGTCGTGGGTTCCACCGTCATCACGGACGCGGACCGCGTCGAGCCGTCGAGCGACATCTCGCCGATGCATTCGCCCGGACCGTGAAAGTCGATGACGACTTCGCGGCCCGCCGCGTTGCTCGCGTAGACCTTCACGCGTCCGGCCAGGATGATGTACAGCGAGTCGCCGGCGTCACCGTCGTGGATCAGCACCGTCTGCTTCGGAAACTGGCGGACGACGCCGGTGGCGGCGATCTCGCGGAGCGTGTCCTGGCGAAGCGGCGCAAAAGGATCAGCGGGCGGGAGGGCGGTCACGGCATTAGCAAACGGCGGGTACCGCGGGAATCCTAGCACGCCGGGAAACACCAAGGTTGACATGGGACAGCCCTTGGTCACTTACGCCGCGGCCTTGGCAAGCGCCGGGCGCGGCACGCTTGCGCCATTGTGCGCGACGACCGCGACGTGGTTCCGCGAAGGTGGCATCCGCTGTGCCGCGAAGGCCGCGATGTCCCGCGCAAAGCGCGCCGGGGCGGCGGCGTGGGGTGCGTGGCCCGCCTTCGGATAGCTCGCGACTTGCGCGCCCGGCACGTTGTGCTGGAACCAGCGTCCCAACAGCGCCGCGTCATACAAGTTGCTGTCGGCGCCCAGCACGGCCAGCAGCGGAACCTGCAATGCGGCCAAGTCGGCGCGGTAATCGCGCGCGATCATGCTGCGCCACAGCGCCAGCATCGAGCCCGTGGCCAGCGCGTGCCGGACTCCGTGCTGCCGGCCGAGCGGCACCGACTCCACACCGGCACCGCGTCCGCGAGCCTGCAGCGCCAGCCAGGCGGAGGCGAAATCGACGCGGATCTGCGATTCGAATTCGAGCGAGTCCGTCGCGCGGAATCCTCCGAAGAGCGCCAATGGCCAATCCGGTGCGGTGAGCATTCGCGGCGACTGGTCCACCAGCACCACGCGGGACACGCGTCCCGGTCCGTAGTTGCGAAGGTACTCGAGGATCGTGAGTGCGCCGAGGCCGTGCCCGACGAGCACCGGGGCTTCGTGCGCGCACGCGGCGATCGCGGCGTCGAGATCGGCCGCGAGCAGGCCGAGCGTGGGGACCGCGCTTTCGGGACTGCCGCGCGAGTCGCCGTGCCCGCGCGCGTCCCACGTGCAGACCGCGCAGGACGGCGGCAGCGCGGCGCGCACCGGATCCCATGCGTGCTGCGTCGCGGCCATGTCGTGCAGCATAAGGATCGGCGCGCCCGCGGGCGTACGGCGCATCACGAAGGCGTGCCCGTCGCAGGCGGTGACGGTTGCTTCACTGCCGGCAGCGACGCGCGTGTCGGCGCGATCGACTCGAACGGGCACGCAAGGTTCGGCCCGCACGCTGGCGAAGCCGCGTTGTTCGTTGTTGTCCATTGACGCCCCCTCGCGCGGGACTAAATTCCCGCATGCAGGTCATCGTGCGCCATTGGACGCGTCTTCGCGCCGTAGCGATCAGCGCCGTATTTGCGGAATATTCGCCCGTGTCGTCGGGACGCCAGTCATTCGAACTTGCGGATGTCGTCGATGACCTTGCCATCGTTGGGGAGTTCACCCTGCCGTCGCAGCTTCACTTCGCCCCGCAGCTTGGTGACGTCGCGGATCGAAGCGGCAATCGCGTCCGACGTCCGGCGGCCGATCGCCGGCAACTTCGGCGTGCAGCGTCATCCGGTCGTTGCCGTCGGGATTGTCGACGACGAGCCGCGCCTTCGCGATTTCCGGATGCCGGCCCACGATTGCCGCGACCTGCGACGGATGCACGAACATTCCCTTGACCTTGGTCGTCTGGTCGGCGCGGCCCATCCAGCCCTTGATCCGCATGTTGGTCCGTCCGCACCGCGACAGGCCGGGCAGCAGCGCCGACAAGTCGCCGGTGCCGAAGCGTATCAGCGGATAGTCGGGGTTGGTGAGCGTGGTGACGACGACTTCGCCGACCTCGCCCGGCGCGACGGGGTCGCCGGTGCCCGGGCGCACGATCTCGACGATGACGCCTTCGTCGACGACCAGGCCTTCGCGGGCGGACGTTTCATAGGCGATCGTGCCCAGATCTGCCGGTCGCATAGACCTGGTAGCCATCGATGCCGCGCGCGGCGAACGCGTCGCGCAACGACGGCGGGAATGGTTCGGCGGAAACCAGCGCGCGGCGCAAGCTTGGCAGCGGCACGCCCTGCTCGTCGGCCTTCTCGAGGATGATCCGCAGGAACGACGGCGTGCCGACGTAGCCGGCGGGCCTGAGATCGGCGATGGCCTGCACCTGCTGCTCGGTCTGCCCGGTGCCGCCGGGAAACACCGTGCAGCCCAGCGCGTGCGCGCCGGTTTCCAGCATCGAGCCGGCCGGCGTGAAGTGGTAGGAGAAGCAGTTGTGGATGAGATCGCCCGCGCGGAAGCCGGCGGCAAAAAGCGGCCGCGCCAGCCGCCAGTAATCCGGACGCGCGCCCTCGGGCTCGTAAATCGGACCCGGCGACGCGAACACGCGCCGCGTCCCCGGACCCCAGGCCGTCGCGGCAAGCCCGCCGAACGGCCGCGCGCCCTTCTGCATGTCGAGCAAGGCGGATTTGCGCGTCACCGGCAAGCGCGCCAGCGCCGCGCGCGACGTCACAGCGACCGCGTCGACGTCCGCGAGGATTCGCGCGAACGCAGGCGAACCGGCCTTCGCATGCGCAACCTGCCGCGGCAGCGCCATGAACTGCGCGCGCTCCCGAAGCTCGGGGTCGCGCGTTTCCAGCGCGTCGAAATGGTCAGCCAATGGTGGGAAACCCGGGCGCGGCGACGGGTCAGGCGAGCCAGCGCTTGCGCCGGCGGTAGTGCTTGACGTCGCGGAAGGACTTGCGGCCGCCGGACGACAGGCCGAGGTAGAACTCCTTCACGTCCTCGTTCGACGCCAGGTCGCTCGCTTCGCCGTCCATCACGACGCGGCCGTTCTCGAGGATGTAGCCGTAGTTGGCGAAGCGCAACGCCACCGTCGTGTTCTGCTCGGCCAGCAGGAACGACACACCTTCCTTGGTGTTGAGGTCCCGCACGATCTCGAAGATCTCCTCGACGATCTGCGGGGCCAGCCCCATCGACGGCTCGTCGAGCAGGATCATCGACGGCTGCGCCATCAGCGCGCGGCCGACGGCGGTCATCTGCTGCTCGCCGCCGGACGTGTAGCCCGCCTGGCTCGACCGGCGCAACTTGAGCCGCGGGAAATAGTGATAGACCTTCTCCAGCGCCGTGGCGGTGTCCGCGCGCGAAACCTTGCGCGTGAAGGCGCCCGTCAGCAGGTTTTCCTCGACGGTCAGGTGCGCGAAGCAATGTCTTCCTTCCATCACCTGGCAAACGCCCATCCGCACGAGCTCGTTGGTCGTGAGCTTGTCGACGCGCCGTGCCCCGGAATTCGATCGTGCCCTTGGTCACGTCGCCGCGCTCTGACGCGAGCAGGTTGGAGATGGCCTTCAGCGTCGTGCTCTTGCCCGCGCCGTTGGCGCCCAACAGCGCCACGATCCGGCCCTCGGGAACCTCGAGCGACACGCCCTTCAATACAAGGATCACGTGGTCGTAGATGACCTCGATGTTGTTCACCGAAAGATACGAGCCGGCGGTCGCGGGGCGGTGCACGGCGGTCGTCTTCCTCTACATTTCCTTGCCGCAGTCGCGCGGCGTGATCTTCTTCTCCGTCGCGTATTTGCCGGCGGTTTCCTCGACCATCTTGCGCACCATCGCGCGGTCGCCGGCCATGAACGGCGTGACCTGCTTGAATCTGCGTGCCGTCCCACATCTGGAACTTGACCATGCCCGAGCCTTCGTGGTCGATGCAGCTCGTCTTGATCGGCGGGAACAAGCCGGCCGCGCCCAGCTCCTTGATGCGGGCCTCGGTGAGGTTCAGGTGCTCGAAGCCCCAGCGCAACTGTTCGGGCGTCATGACCTTGCCCTTGCCGTAATTGGACTGCGCGACGCGAAGCGCCTCGACGACGATCATCCCGTAGACGACGCCGCGCGTGTACATCACGTTGCCGAGCCGCGACGGATCCTCGAGGTTGCCCTTGTTGGCGCCGTACACCTTGGTCTTGATGTCCTGCATCACCGGAAAGCCGGTCCCGGATGCCGTGAACGACGCGCTGACATAGCCCTTGGATGCGTCGCCGGCGGGAATGACGTCCTCTTCCGATCCGGCCCACCAAACGCCCAGCAGCTTGTCCCGCGGATAGCCGGTCTTGGCCGCCGTCTTGAGCGCGACGGTGCTCATCACACCGTAGGTCCAGACGATCACGTAGTCGGGCTTGGCCTGGCGGATCTGCAGCCACTGCGATTCCATCGTCTGGCCGGGCGGCGTGACGGGAATCTTGAGCGTCTCGAAGCCGTACTTGGCGGCCGACGCGTCGAGCACCGGGATCGGTTCCTTGCCGTACGCGGAATCGTGGTAGAGGAACGCGATCTTCTTGCCCTTCAGCTTTTCGACGCCGCCTTCCTTCTGGCCCAGGTAGGCGATCATCGCCGCCATCTGGTCCCAGTACGTCGTGCCGAGCGGAAACACCCAGTCGTAGACGCGGCCGTCGGCGGAACTCGCGAGGCCGTAGCCGAACGTCGTCATCGGAATCTTGTCTTGCGCGACGCGGTCGAAGAGGCCGTACGCAATGCCGGTCGACAGCGGCTCGACGGTCGTTGCCCCGCCGAACTTCTTCTTGAGCCGCTCGTAGCATTCGACGCCCTTGGACGGGTTGTACTCGGTCTCGCACTCTTCCCACTTGAGCTTCACGCCGTTGACGCCACCGGTCATGTTGACGAGCGTCCAGTAGTCGATCGCGCCGCCGTAATAGCCGGAGCCGCCGGCCGCGTACGGTCCTACCCGGTACGACAGCACCGGCAGGTATTGTTCGTTTTGCGCGCTGGCCACCGAAGCCGCCGCGAGCAGCGCGAGGCCCAGCAGCACCGTCTTCATTGTCTTCATGGAACTCCTCCTGATGAATCGATGATGAAACAGCCCGCCGTCCCGCCGCCTTAACCCAACTTGGCGCACCTTACCGCGGCGGCGTGATCAGCCGGATTCCTGTCATCCTGCATGGTACCGCTCCGCGCCCTTTCGCCATGAGCCAGATCAATCGCCCGTCAATGCGGGAACGGCCACAAGCCGGAGCTTCTCCTTCGCAATTTGCCACAGTCGCGCGAGCCCGTGCGGCTCGACGATCAGGAAGAAGATGATGAGGGCGCCGAAGACCATCAATTCGAGGTTCGAGATCGTGCTCTCGGCGATGTGCAGGTTCAGGTTGCTGTCCAGGAAGCGCACGGTCACGCTGAGCAGCACCGGCACGAGCGTGACGAAGGCGCTGCCGAGGAACGAGCCCAGGATGGTGCCCACGCCGCCGATGATCACCATGAACAGGATCCGGAACGACAGGTCGAGGCTGTAGGCTTCCGGCTCCACCGTCCCGAGGTAGGCGTACGCGAAGAGCGCGCCGGCAACGCCGCAATAGAAGGAGCTGACCGCGAAGGCCAGCAGCTTCGTGCGCAGCAGCCTTATGCCGATCACTTCGGCCGCGACGTCCATGTCGCGGACCGCCATCCACGAGCGCCCCACGTTGCCGCGCGCCATGTTCTTCGCCGCCAGTGCCATCACCGCGACGATCGACAACACCAGCAGGTATTTCGCCGCCGGCGTCGTGAACGGATAGCCCAGGATGACGATCTGCTGCGCGGTGATGACGCCCGACGAGCTGTAGTTCGAGATCCAGCCGACCTTGGTCAGGAACCAGACGATGAAGAATTGCGCGGCGAGCGTCGCGACGGTCAGGTAGAAGCCGCGGATGCGCAGGCTGGGCAGGCCGAACAGGATGCCGACGAGCGCCGCGATAGTGCCGCCACCGACGAACGCCAGCAGGATCGGAATGCCGGGAACGCGCAGCATGAAGTTGTACGACGCGAACGCGCCCACGGCCATGAACGCCGCCGTACCCAGCGACAGCTGGCCCGCATAGCCGGTCAGGATGTTGAGGCCGAGCGCGGCGAGCGCAAGGATGAGGAACGGGATCAGGATGCCGGTGAACACGTACGGTGTTGCCTACAGCGGGATGACGACGAACGCGACGACGATGATCAGCGCGACGGCGATGCGGTCCTGCCGGATCGGGAAAATGGCCGCGTCGGTCCGGTAGGACGTCTTGAACTGGCCTGCTTCGCGATAGAACATGGGTTCTTCGTTCCCTTGCGGTCAGATGCGGCGAATGATTTTTTCGCCGAACAGGCCCTCGGGCCGGACCAGCAGGAACACGAGCGCGAGCACGTACGGGAACCAGCCTTCGATGCCGCCGCCGACGAACGGACCGAGGTAGACCTCGGCCAGCTTCTCCGACGCGCCGACGATGAGGCCGCCGACGATGGCGCCCGGAATCGAATCGAAGCCGCCCAGGATCAGCACCGGCAACGCCTTCAGCGCGACGAACGTCAACGCGTATTGGACGCCGTTGCGCGCACCCCAGAGGAGGCCCGCGACCAGCGCGACGACGCCGGCCACGCCCCACACGATCGCCCAGATCTGCTGCAGCGGAATGCCGACCGCCAGCGCCGCCTGATGATCGTCGGCGACCGCGCGCAGCGCGCGGCCGATGCGCGTGCGGTTGAAGAACAGCGCGAGCGAGCGTCACCAGGATCGCGGCCACGCCTGCCGCCGCAAGGTCGAACTTCGAGATGCTCATGCCGATCTTGTCGGTTACCCACTGGATGCGGCTCGTCCTGGATGCCCAGCTCCAGGCCGCGCACGTTGGCGCCCCACATGATCTGCGCCAGGCCCTCGATGAAGAACGTGAGGCCGATCGTCGCCATGAACAGCGTGATCTGCGGCTGGTTGACGAGCGGGCGCAGGACGACGCGCTCGATCACGAGGCCCAGCACGATCATGACGGCGAGCGTGGCCGGCAGCGCGAGCCACGGGGCAGACCCGTGCTCCAGCAGGCCGACGAAGGTAAGCGCGGCGAAGAACACCATCGCGCCCTGCGCGAAGTTGAAGACGCCGGACGCCTTGTAGATCAGCACGAAGCCCAGCGCGACCAGCGAGTACATGACGCCGGAAAGCAGGCCGCCGATCAGCACTTCGAAGAAGAAGGACCAGTTGAAGTGCCTTCAATGCGCCACGCCGAGATACGCGTCGATGACCGCCTGGATCGCCGCGGACCTCGTCCGGCGGGCCGTCGCCGATCTTCTTGCCGTAGTCCAGCACGACGACGCGGTCGGAGATGTCCATCACCACGCCCATGTCGTGCTCGATCAGGACGATCGTCGTGCCGTATTGTTCGTTGACGTCGAGGATGAAGCGGCACATGTCCTGCTTTTCCTCGACGTTCATGCCGGCCATCGGCTCGTCGAGCAGCAGCATCGTCGGCTCGGCCGCGAGCGCGCGCGCCAGCTCCACGCGCTTCTGCAGCCCGTAGGGCAAGCGCCCGACCGGCGTCTTGCGGATGTGCTGGATCTCGAGGAAGTCGATCACCTCCTCGACCTTCCGCGCGATTCTCGATCTCCTCGCGCCGCGCGCGGCCCAACCAGATCGCCTGCTCCAGGAAAGTGGCGCTGCATCTTGAGGTTGCGGCCGGTCATGATGTTGTCCAGCACCGACATGCCGCGGAACAGCGCGATGTTCTGGAACGTGCGCGCGATGCCGTGCGCCGCCGCGTCGTGCGGGTCCATGTCGCGACGAACGTCGCCGCGAAACGTGATCGTGCCCTTCTGCGGGCGATAGACGCCGTTGATCACGTTGAGCATCGAGCTCTTGCCGGCGCCGTTGGGCCCGATGATCGCGCGCACCTCGTGCTCGCGCACGTCGAAGCTGATGTCGGTGAGCGCCTTCACGCCGCCGAACGACAGCGAGATGTTGTCGAGCTTCAGAATGACCTCGCCGATGCTCGTTGGGCACCCGTGCTCACGCCGCCTTCTGCGTGTGCGCGGGAAAGGTCCGCGCGTCCTCGATGCGCAGGTCCGCCGCCACCATGTTGGTGCGGCCGTCCTCGAAGCGCACCATCGTCTCGATGTGCTGCGACGTGCGGCCGCCGTAGAGCGCGTCGATCAGCACCGCGTACTTCTCCGCGACGAAGCCGCGCCGCACCTTGCGCGTGCGCGTCAGCTCGTCGTCGTCGGGGTCGAGCTCCTTGTGCAGGATCAGGAAGCGGTGGATCTGCGAATCGGCGAGCCCCGCTTCGACGGCGAGTTCGGCGTTGACCTTCTCCACGCATTCGCGGATCAGCTCGTAGACCTCCGGCTTCTGCGCCAGGTCGGTGTAGCCCGAATAGGCGATGCCGCGGCGCTCGGCCCAGTTGCCGACCGAGCCCACGTCGATGTTGATGAACGCGCACACGCGATCGCGGCCGTGCCCGAACGCGACGGCTTCCTTGATGTGCGGGAAGAACTTGAGCTTGTTCTCGATGTAATTGGGCGCGAACATCGCGCCGCCGTCGAGCTTGCCCACGTCCTTGGCGCGGTCGATGATCTTCAGTTGCCCGCCGTCGTCGAAGAATCCGGCGTCGCCCGTGTGGAAGTAGCCTTCGGCGTCGATCGACTCGGCCGTCGCATCCGGCCGCTTGTAGTATTCCTTGAGCAGCATCGGCCCCTTCACCAGCACCTCGCCCGACTCGCCGATCTTCACTTCGACGCCGGGCGCCGGCAGTGCCCACGGTGTCGAACTTGACGCCGCGGTCCGGCTGCAGGCAGACGTAGGCGCAGGTTTCGGTCGAGCCGTAGAGCTGCTTCAGGTTGATGCCGATCGAGCGGTAGAAGCGGAAGAGGTCGGGGCCGATGGCCGCGCCGGCCGTGTACGCGACGCGAATGCGGCTCATGCCGAGCACGTTGCGCAGCGGTCCGTAGACCAGCAGATTGCCGAGCGCATACTGCAGGCGGTCGCCGGCAGGAACCGGCTTGCCGTCGAGGATCGTCGCGCCGCAGCGGCGCGCCACGTCGGTGAAGTGGCGGAACAGCGCGCGCTTGACGCGGCTTGCGTCCTCCATGCGGATCATCACCTGCGTCAACAGGTTCTCGAACACGCGCGGCGGCGCGAAGTAGTACGTCGGGCCGATCTCGCGCATGTCGGTCATCACCGTATCGCCCGATTCCGGGCAGTTGATCGTGAAGCCGGCGACCATCGCCTGCGCGTAGGAGAAGAGGTTGTCGCCGACCCACGCCATCGGCAGGTACGACAGGATGCTCTCGTCGGCCGTCAGCTTGTCGAACTGCGATGCCGCCGCGCGCGGCCGCGATGAATGCCGCGTGCGTCTGGCATACGCCCTTGGGGCTTGCCCGTCGTGCCGGACGTGTAGAGCATGATCGGCGACGTCGTGGGTGTCGCCGCGCGCGATTTCCGCGTCGTAGAATCCCGGATTCGCGCGGTCGAATTCGCGGCCGATTTCGAGCAGGCGGTCGAAGCTCGTGACCGCTTCGTAGTTGCGCAGGCCGCGCGGGTCGTCGTAGTAGATGTGGCGCGAGGGACGGCGACCTGCGGCTTGCGCCTCCAGCAGCTTGTCGACCTGTTCCTGGTCCTCGACCAGCGCGAAGGCGATCTCCGCGTTGTTCAGCACGTACACGATGTCGACCGCGGGCGCGTCCTGGTACATCGGCACGGGAACGCCTCCCAGCGCCTGCGCGGCCGTCATCGACCAGTACAGGCGCGGCCGGTTGTCGCCGATGATCGCCAGATGCATGCCGCGCTTGAAGCCCTGCGCGGCGAGTCCGCACGCAAGGGCGCGGACCTCCTGCGCCGACACCGGACCAGGTCGTGGTCTGCCAGATCCCCAGGTCCTTCTCGCGCGCCGCCGGATGCTCCGGCCGCACGCTGGCGTGGTGCAGCAGCAAACGCGGAAACGTGTCGAGCGCGTCCTCCATCCTCTCCTCCCACCGGCCCGGCGTCGGATGCCCGGGATACCGTTTTCCATCATCGTACCGGCATTTGGTCCGCAGTGGAGCGCCCGATGCGATCTACCGACGACGGGGACCGGGATCAGGCGGCGGCCGCGTGGCGGCGCACCGCCGCGATCTGCCGCAAGAGTACCGGGACCACCAGCGTCAGGCCGATTACCGTGCTGATGATACCGGGCACGATCATCAGGATCGCGGAAAACGCGAATAGCAATCGCTCCCAGAGGCGCATCGGCCGCAGGAAATAATTCGACAGCGCCGACGCCAGGAACGTGATGCCGAGCAGGCAGCCGATGGTCGCGATGAAGAACTCCGTACCATGCGAAGCCCTTGACGACGATCAGCATCGATGGCGCGAACACGAACACGAAAGGCACCAGCACCTTGCCCAGCCCCAGCCTGAACGCCGTGTTGCCGGTCTTGAACGGATCGGACCCGGCCATGCCGGCCGCGGCGTAGGCAGCGAGCGCCACCGGTGGTGTTATGTCCGCCAGCACGCCGTAATAGAACACGAAGAAATGCGCGACGATCGGCTGCACGCCCAGCAGCACGAGCGTGGGTGCCGCGACGGTCACCATGATGATGTAGTTGGCGGTCGTGGGTATGCCGCAACCCATCAGGATGCATACCAGTCCCGTCATCACGAGCGCGGCGAGCAATGTCAGCGCGTGCAGGTCCGCCCAACCCGTCGGCAGAAACGCGACGACCCCTTCGGCCAGCGATTGGGCGGCGCCGGTCACGATGTACGACAGCTTGAAGCCCACGCCGGTCAACGTGACCACGCCGATCACGATGCCGACGGTGGCCGCCGCGGCGCCGACGGCCAGCGCGTATTTCGCCCCCAGTTCGAACGCTGCGAGGATCGCCGCGCGGCCGATGCGCGATTCGCGTCCGATCGCGCGGTGGACGAGTGGCATCGCCACGACCAGCAGCACGAATACCCACGGGCCGTAATTGCCGAACTGCCGGGTAATCAGCGCGAGCAGCAGTCCGTGCGACACCAGCAGCGCGACGTACTGGATCGCCGTCGTGTGCCGCCGCGACGAGAACAAGCCGACCAGGATGCACGACGAGATGCCGGTGAACGCGGCGAGATACGGCGTGTTGCCCTGCACGATGATCGTCACGAGGAGGACCAGCGGGATGAGCGTGGGCCAGTTCGCCTTCAGCACCTTGGGCAGGTCCGGCAGCTCTTCCCGGGTAAGGCCGCGCAGGCCTTTGTTCTTCGCCTCGAAATGCACCTGCATGAACACGCCGAAGAAGTGCATGAACGCCGGCACGATCGCCGCGACGATGATCGTCGAATACGGCAGGTTCAGGAACTCGATCATCAGGAATGCCGCGGCGCCCATGATCGGCGGCGTGATCTGCCCGCCCGTCGACGACGCGGCCTCGACGCCGCCGGCGAAGTGCCGCGGGTAGCCCAGGCGAATCATCGCGGGAATCGTCAGCGACCCGACGGTCACCGCATTGGCCACCGACGACCCCGACAGCATGCCGAAGATCGCCGACGCGAATACCGACACCTTGGCCGGTCCGCCCGCGTAGCGGCCCGGCGATCGACGACGCGATGTCGATGAACAGCTGGCCCAGGCCGATGGCCGTTGCGAGCACGCCGAACAGCACGAAATGGAACACGTACGTCGCAACCACGCCGACGGCGATGCCGTAGATGCCCTGGCTCGTCAGGTAAAGGTGGTTGATGAGGGAAGGCCACGACGCGCCCGAGTGCTTGAACAGCCCGGGAAAGATCGGCCCGGCGAGCGCGTACGTCATGAAGATCAGCGCGATGATCGGCAGCGGCCACCCCATCGCGCGCCGCGTCGCCTCCAGCAGCAGCACGACCAGCACCGAGCCCAGCGCGACATCGAGCGTGTTCGGATTGCCGACGCGGAAGGCAAGGCCGTCGAACACGTACGGAATGTAGAGGACCGAAATAGCCACCGCCACGGCGAAGATCCAGTCGTACCACGGCACGCCGCCCAGCTTGACGAACCCCGCCGGCGGGTGCTCGAGCATCTTCTTGCGCAGCGGAAAGACGAGGAACACGAGGCCCAGCACGAACGAGAGGTGCACGCCGCGGTGCGTCGTCTCGCGCAACAGGCCGAAGCCCGCCGTGTAGTAGTGAAAGCAGGAAAGGACGATCAGCAGCGACGTGACGATCAGCGCCGCTGGAAACCGGATCGGCCGGAAGCGCATTTCCGGATCGAACTTCTCCTCCAGCACGCGCGCGCGGTCGAGATCGCTGGCCTGCATGCATCACCCTCGGAAATGGTCGAGAACCGACCATAGGAAACGGGGCCGCTGGTTTTCAGCCGGCCCCGGGCGTTGCGTGAAGTGAACCGCGCCGCCTACTTGATGAGGCCGGCTTCCTTGTAGAACTTTTCGGCGCCCGGATGGAACGGGATGCCGGCGCCCGCCGTCGCGTTTGCCTTGGTGATCGCCTTGCCCTTGGCGTGACCCGCGTCGAGCAGCTTGCGCGAATTGTCATTCCAGATGGCCTTGGTGATCTCGTAGACCAGCGCGTCGGGCTGCTTGGTTGACGTCACCCATTGCGCGCCGACGGCGATCGTCCTGATCTCGCCCACGCCTTTGTACGTGTTGGCGGGAATGGTGTCGACGGCGAAGAAGCCGTAGTCCTTGAGCAGCTTGTCCACCTGCGGGCCGGTGACCGGCACGAGTTCGATGCCCGCGCCCGACGACGAGAGCTCGGAAATCGCGCTGGTCGGATAGCCGCCGACGAAGAAGAACGCGTCGAGCCCGCCGTCGCGCATCTTGTCGCCGGCCTGGTTGGGCTTCAAGTACTCCGGCGTGATGTCCTTTTCGGTCAGGCCGAAGGCGCCCAGGATGATCCGCGCGTCGACCAGCGTGCCCGAGCCCGGCTCGTCGAGCGAAACGCGTTTGCCCTTCAAGTCCGCGACGCTCTTGATGTTGGCGCCCTTGCGCGCGACGACGTGGATCGTTTCCGGATAGAGGTTGGCGATGAGCCGCAGGTCCGCGACCTTCGGCTTGCCGTCGTAGACGCCGGTGCCCGTGAACGCCCAGAACGCCACGTCCGATTGCGTGAATCCCGATTCGAGCTGGCCCGATTGGATTCCGTTGATGTTGGCCACGGAGCCGTTGGAGGCGACCGCCGTCGCGACCAGGCCCGGCACGCCGCAGCTGCCGCCGTCCGCGCACGCGCGCGATCCGGGCGGGTTGGAAATCGCGTTGGCGATGAGTCCGCCGATCGGATAGTAGGTGCCGGCGGTGCCGCCGGTGCCGATGCGGAAGAACTTGATGTCCTGCGCGATTGCCGCGCCGGTCGCGAGCGCTGCCGCGAAAACCACCGCCGCCGCCCGAACAATGAAAGAAACGCGTGTCATCGTATCCCCGTCTTCGAAAAGTGTCATGAAAGCCCGGCTCGGAGTGTCCCACGGACGCCCGCGCCGAACAACATCGCGCGCAGCCGGCGCGCCCGTCGATCAACGGGCGGTGGCCGGATACTCGTAGAAGCCGCGACCGGACTTGCGGCCGAGATAGCCGGCCGCGACCATCTCCTTCAAGAGCGGCGCCGGCCGGTACTTCGGGTCGCCCAAGTCGGCGTAGAAGACATTCATCACCGCCAGCATCACGTCGAGCCCGACCATGTCGGCGAGCGCGAGCGGACCGATCGGGTGGTTGCAGCCAAGCTTCATGCCGTTATCGATGTCCGTGGCGCTGGCCAGTCCTTCCTGCCGGACGAAGATCGCCTCGTTGATCATCGGGCACAGGATGCGGTTGACGACGAAGCCCGGGCTGTTTTTCACGACGATCGGTTCCTTGCCCAGCCGCTTGGCGAATTCGACGCCCGCCTCGATGGCGGCGTCGGAAGTCTGCAATCCGCGGATCAGCTCCACCAGCGACATGAGCGGCACGGGATTGAAGAAGTGCATGCCCAGGAACTGCGCGGGCCGCGACGTGACCGCGGCCAGCGTCGTGATCGAGATCGACGACGTGTTCGACGCGAGCAGCGCCGTCGGTTTCGCGAGTCCGTCGATCTGGCGGATGATCCTGAACTTGAGTTCCGGGCTCTCGGTCGCGGCCTCGATGACGAGATCGCACATCTTGAGCTCGTCGTACACGGTCGAGCCCTTGATCCGCAGCAGCGCGGCGTCCTTGTCCGCGGCGGAAATCTTTTCCTTCTTGACGAGCCGGTCGAGGCTCGCCGAAATCGTGGCGATGCCGCGCATCACCGCAGCCTCCGCGACGTCGATCATCACGGCGTCGAGGCCGGACACCGCGCACGCCTGCGCGATGCCGTTGCCCATCGTGCCGGCGCCGACGATGCCGACGCGTTGAATTGTGCTCATGGCGGTCCGTGTTCGGAGGGAAGAACCCGCGATTATGCCGTTCCTGCGGACCAATGCACGAACGCGCGCTGTCGCGACGCCGGTCAGGCGATCGTGGTCTTCGCCCGGACGCGCGGCATGGCGCGCGCAGCGCGCCGCGGCGGCCGGGTCGCCAATCCCGCAAGGAAAGCATCGATCAGCACCGGCGCCGCGGAAGCCAGGTCGTAGGCCGATGGGTCGAGCACCCATTCGTGCATGATGCCGACCACAAAGGCATTGAGGCCCTGCGCGGCGAGTGCCGCATCGATGTCGGGCGGAAGCTCGCCCACTTCGGCACAGCGGCGGATGATCACCTCGATCTTGGACAGGCACTGGCAACGCTCATCCTCGTGCGACGTCGCGAAGCCGGCCAGCTCATCGACCAGTTCGGTCTTGTGGAAGATGACCTCGAAGACCGCTTGGGTGCGCGGGTCGGCGGCGAGGCGTTGCAGTGCACCAACACAGAGCGTGCGCAGCGTCGCCAGTGGATCGGCAGATGCTGTTTCCTCCGCGCGCTCGAACAGTGCATCGAGGGGCAGCGTCGCGCGGTCGCACATCGCGTGAAACAGCGCGGCCTTGTCCTTGAAATGCCAATACACGGCACCACGTGTTACCCCTGCGGCAGTCGCAATCTCGGCGAGAGATGTCCGCGTGACACCCCGTTGGCGAAACACGACCTCGGCGGCGTCGAGCAATCGCTCCCGCGTTTCAAGCGCCTCGATCTTGGTCCTGCGTGCCATTTTGTTCGTACCTCTTTACAAACATCCGTGAATGTATGTAATCTAGCGGCACTTGGCAAGTCCTTTGTGCCACAACATTGCCGTGGATCAAGCCCGGAGCCCCCTCATGTTCCCTCCCGCCCACCGTATCGCCCGCGGCCTTCTGCCCGCCGCCGCCGTGTTCCTCGTCGCAGCCTGCGGACCTTCGCAACAAGGGGGGTTCCAGGGCTTTCCGCCGTCCGAGGTCACGACGTTCGTCGTCGAACCCAAGGCCGTGCCCGCCACCTACGAATACGTCGGCCAGACGGCGGGCTCCAAGGAAGTCGAGGTGCGCGCGCGGGTGACGGGCATCCTCGAGCAAAAGCTTTATCAGGAGGGTGCACCGGTCAAGTCGGGCCAGGTTCTTTTCGTGATCGATCCCAAGCCGCTGGCCGCGCAGGCGGCCGCGCTCGAGGCCGACCTCGCGCATGCACAGGCGCAAAAGGCACAGGCCGACCGCGAGGTCGCACGGTTGAAACCGCTCGCCGAAAAGCGCGCGGTGGGGCAAAAGGAAGCCGACGACGCGGTCTCCAACGCCGAGCTCGCCGCCGCATCGGTCAAATCCGCCGAAGCGAAGCTGGCCGAGGCAAAGCTCAACCTGGGCTATACGCGGGTCGTCGCGCCCATCAACGGCTTGTCGAGCCGCGCGCCGAAATCCGAAGGCAGCCTCGTCACCGCCAACGACACGCTGCTCACGACGATCTCGCAATCCGATCCGATCTGGGTCCCGTTTGCGATTTCCGAGAACGAGCAGCTGACGCTCAACCGCGCGGTCAGCCAGGGCCGGCTGACATTGCCGAAGGACAACGCGTATGACGTCACCATCAAGCTGGCCGACGGCTCGGTCGTTCCGCGCCGCGGCCGCATCAACTTTGCCGATACGCGAATCAATCCGTCGACCGGCACGTTCGAAATGCGCGCCGAGATCCCCAACGCCGACGGCGCATTGAAACCCGGCCAGTTCGTCCGCGTGACGCTCGCGGGCGCCGTGCGCAACAACGCGCTCGCCGTGCCGCAGGTTGCCGTACTCGACGGCGCGCAAGGCAAGTTCGTCTACGTCGCCGACAAGGACAAGGATGGCAAGGACGTCGCCGCGCCGCGCCCGGTCACGCTGGGCGATTGGGTGACGGTCGGGGGCCAGAACCTGTGGGTGGTCGAGACCGGCATCAAGCCCGGCGATCGCGTGATCATCGACGGCCTGGCCAAACTGCATCCGGGCGCGCCCATCAAGCTCGCCGGCACCGCGCCGGCGGCGCCGGCCGGCGCCCCCGCAAAAGAGGGTGTTCCCGCGAAGGACGGCGCCAAGTCCGGCTCCGCCCCCAAGTCCTGATCGCGGGCCGTCACCATGTTCTCTCGCTTCTTCATCGACCGGCCGATCTTCGCGGCCGTGATTTCGCTGTTCCTCGTGCTCGCCGGATTGGCCGCGATGCGCACGCTTCCGATCGCGCAATACCCGGAAATCGCGCCGCCGGTGGTCACCGTGCAGGCCGTGTACCCCGGCGCATCGGCCGAAGTGCTGGAAAAGACCGTCGCCTCGCCGATCGAGAACGCGATCAACGGCGTCCCGAACATGCTTTACATGAGCTCGAACTCGGGCTCGAACGGCGTGTTGAGCATCCAGGTCACTTTCGAGATCGGCACGCGGATAGACGACGCCGCCGTCAACGTCAACAACCGCGTCAAGCAGGTGGAACCGCGCCTGCCCGAGGAAGTGCGGCGGCAGGGCGTGAGCGTCGAGCGCGGATCTTCGTCGTTCCTGCAGGTGCTGGCGTTCTACGCGCCGGACGCCGGCTACGACGACCTCTTCATCTCGAACTACGTGACGCTCAACGTCCTCGATCGGCTGAAGCGGCTGCCGGGTACGACCAACGTCCAGATCTTCGGCGCCCACGACTACGCGATGCGCGTCTGGGTCAAACCCGACCGGCTCGCGCAGCTGAAGCTGACGCCGGCCGACGTCGTCAACGCGATCAACGAGCAGAACGCGCAATTCTCGGCGGGCAAGGTCGGCCAGGCGCCAATTGCCAAGGACCAGGAGCTGGTCTACACGATCACGGCGCAGGGCCGGCTCACCGACGCCAAGGAGTTCGGCAACATCATCGTCCGCGCCGACCCCAACGGCTCGACAGTGCGCCTGTCCGACGTCGCGCGCGTCGAATTGGGCTCGAAGGACTACGATTTCATCGGCCGCATCAACGGCAAGCCCGCGACGCTGGTCGGGATCTTCCTGCAGCCGGGCGCGAATGCGCTCGAGGTCGCCAAGAGCGTGCGCACCAACATGGCCGAGATGGCCACGCGCTTCCCGCAGGGGCTAACGTATTCGGTGCCGTACGACACGACGCGGTTCGTCGAAGTCTCGATCCGCGAAGTGCTGTTCACGCTGGGCGAGGCGATGGTGCTCGTGTTCCTCGTCGTGTACCTGTTCCTGCAGAGCTGGCGCGCGACGATCATCCCGCTGGTCGCCGTGCCGGTGTCGCTGCTGGGCACGTTCTCCGGGCTGTTCGCGCTCGGCTACTCGATCAATACGCTGACGCTGTTCGGCATGGTGCTGGCGATCGGCATTGTCGTCGACGACGCGATCGTCGTCCTGGAAAACGTCGAGCGGATCATGCGCGAGGACGACGCGAAACCGCGCGAAGCCGCGATCAAGGCGATGCACGAGGTGACCGGCCCGATCGTCGCCATCGTGCTCACGCTGACGGCCGTGTTCGTGCCGATTGCGTTCCTGGGCGGGCTGACCGGCGAGCTGTATCGCCAGTTTGCGGTGACGATCTCGATCGCCGTCGTGATCTCCGGCCTGGTCGCGCTGACGCTGACGCCGGCGCTGTGCGTGCTCGTGCTGAAACACGACCAGCCGCCCAAGCGTGGCTTCTTCGCGTGGTTCAACGCATGGTTCACGCGCGTCACCGGCCACTACACGTCCGGCGTCACGTTCATGATCCGCCGCGGTGCGCTCGGCCTCATCCTGTTCGCGGGCATGGTCGCCATCGTGATCGGCCTGTGGAGATTCACGCCGGGCAGCCTGGTGCCGGACGAAGACCAGGGTTTCTACATCGCGGCGGTCATCCTCCCCGACGGCGCGTCTCTCGAGCGCACCGACCGCGTCGTCGCCAAGGTCAACGAGGCGATCCATTCCAACCCGGCCAACAAGGACGTCATCGCGTTCACCGGCTTCGATTTCCTGGGCGGCGGCTTCCGCAACAACGCGGCGACGATCTTCGTCACGCAGGTGCCGTGGGACGAGCGCAAGGTGACGGCGCCGCAGCTGGTCGGCGAACTCTTCGGCAAGACCGCCGGCATCAAGGAAGCGCTGGTGATCGCCTTCAACCCGCCGGCGATTTTCGGTTTGGGCGTCGCGGGCGGCTACGAGTTCTACATCCAGAACCGCGGCGAGGGCGGCTCCAAGCGCCTGAACGAGGTGACGCAGGAATTCCTGCAACGCGTCAACTCGGACAAGGGGCTGGGTGGGTACGCGCAGACGCTGTGGCGCGCCAACGTGCCGCAGCTCTATGTCGACGTCGACCGCGAAAAGGCCAAGAAGATCGGCGTGCCGATCAGCGACGTCTTCAGCGCGCTGTCGGCCACGCTCGGCACCTACTACGTGAACGACTTCAACAAGTACGGCCGCGCGTGGCAGGTGCTGATGTCGGCGGATCCATCCTACCGCACCCGTCCCGACGACATCGGCGCGGTTTACGTGCGCTCGAAGGCGGGTGACATGATCCCGCTGTCCGCGTTGGCGACGGTCAAGTATTCGTCGGGGCCGGACTCGCTCGACCGTTTCAACAACCTCCCGGCCGTGAAGATTCTCGGCAGCGCCGCGCCTGGAGTCAGCTCGGGGCAGGCAATCGCCCGCGTCGAGGCGATCGCCAACGAGGTACTCCCGGCCGATTTCAGCTACGACTGGGGCGGCACATCCTTCCAGGAGAAGCGCTCGACCGGCGCATCGACGTTCGCGCTCGGACTCGCGGTCATCATGGTGTTCCTGATCCTCGCCGCGCAATACGAAAAGTGGTCGCTGCCCTTCTCCGTGCTGATGGCGCTGCCGTTCGGCACGTTCGGCGCGCTCGCCGCGGTGTGGCTGCGCGGCCTGACCAACGACGTCTACTTCCAGATCGGCCTCGTCACGCTGCTGGGCCTTGCCGCGAAGAACGCGATTCTCATCGTCGAGTTCGCGCTGTACAAGACGCACGAAGGGATGTCGGCCTCCGCCGGCGCAATCGAAGGGGCGCGGCTGCGGTTCCGTCCGATTCTCATGACGTCGCTGGCGTTCATCCTGGGCGTGCTGCCGCTGGCGATATCGACGGGCGCCGGCGCCGGCGCGCGGCACTCGACCGGTACGGGCGTCATGGGCGGAATGATTGCCGCGACATTCCTCGCGATCTTCTTCGTGCCGCTGTTCTTCCGCCTGATCACCGACCGCCGCGTCAAGGAGCACCGCACGAAGGAGCAGTTGATGCACGAGGTGGAACATGCGCGCACCATCGCGCACAAGGAGGCGCCGCACACCCCCGGCCATCCGCCGCGCGGCATCGTGGGAGACGGGCTATGAACAGGCGCGATCATTGCGATCGTCGCGGTCGCGTTGCTCGCCGGCGGATGCGCGGTGACGCAGCCGCTTCCGCCCAAGCTCGACTTGCCGCAGGGTTCGGCGACGCCCGAGCAGAACGAGGCGCTCACGCGTTACTGGACGCTCTTCAACGATCCGGTGCTGGACCAGCTCGTCGAGGAAGCGCTGCTCAACAATCTCGACCTCAGGGCGTCGCTTGCGCGCATCGAAGCGGCGCGCGCGAACGTCCTGCTCGCGCAGTCGTACCTGGCGCCCGAGATCAACCTCAACGTCGACGCGGGGCGCTCGCGCATTTCGTCCGTCAGTTCCGCGCCGATTCCCCCGGGGTTCCCGACCACGAGCAACGATTTCCGCGTCGCGTTGAACGTGTCCTACGAGCTGGACGTGTGGGGCAAGTACCGGAGCGGCGCGCTGGCCGCGAACAATGATCTCGCGGCGTCACGCTACTACCGCGAAACCGTGCGCATCACGGTCGCCTCCGATGTCGCCAGCACCTACTTCCGGCTGCGCGCCGCCGACGCGGAGCTCGTCGTGCTCGAGGAAACGCTGAAGGCGCGCACCGACTCCGTGCGGCTCCAGCGCGACCGCTACGACGCCGGCCTCATCGGCGACTACGACATGAAGCAAGCCGAGGCGGAACGTTCGGCGGTCGTGGCGGACATCGCGCGGGCGAAGCGCGGGATCGGGCAACTCGAGTCCGCGCTGGCCGTGCTGACCGGACGCTCGCCGCGCGCCGTGTTCGAGCCGCAGATCGCGCGCGGCGAGACCATCGACGCCGCCACCGAGGTGCCGTCGCTGCCCTCGGGGCTGCCCTCGGGGTTGGTCGAGCGCCGGCCGGACATCCAGCGCGCCGAAAGCCTGCTCGCCGCGTCGGACCTGCGCGTGCAGCAGGCCCGCACCAACTACTTCCCTGCGTTCAACCTGACCGGCGACTTCGGCTCCGATGCCGCGAAGATCGGCAACCTCTTCACGTCGCCCGCCGGCATCTGGGGCATCGGCCTGGGGCTGGTGCAGCCGCTGCTCGCGCTCAAGGCCATCGAGGCGCAGGTCGAACTGGCCAAGGCGAACAACGACCAGGCCAACGTCGAGTACCTGCAGACGGTCCAGATCGCGTTCCGCGAAGTGCACGACGCGCTGGTCGCCAACCGTCGGCGCGCGACGCGCTGGCGGCGGAAACCGACCGCCGCAACGACCTCGCCATCGCGCTCGACATGGCCACGCTGCGCTACAACGCCGGCCGCACGTCCTATCTCGAGGTGCTCGACGCGCAGCGCACGCTGCTCGCGGCGGAAACATTGCGCATCGTCGCGGCGCGCGATGCGCGCCTGTCGATCGTCGACTTCGCCAAGTCGCTGGGCGGCGGCTGGACACCCGAGTCCTACGGGCCGAAGTAACCGGCGCGTCAGGCGTCGCGGCGCGCCGGCGCGCGCAGGAATAGCGAGCGCCAGCAGCGCGGAGGCGACCATCAGCAGCAGGCTCACGGCGTTGAGCACCGGGCTCGCGCCCTCGCGCATACGGCCGTACATCATGATCGTCAGCGGCGGGTCGGAGCCGACCAGCATCAGCGTCGTGTTGAAGTTCTCGAACGACATCAGGAAGGCGAGCGCCGCGGCGCCCAGCAGCGCCGGCCGCAGGTAGGGCAGCGTGACGGTGCGCAGCACCGCGGCGCGTGATGCGCCCAGGTTGAACGCCGCCTCCTCCAGCGTCGCGTCGAAGCGCTTCAGCCGCGCCGCGATCGTCAGCGTGGCGATCGACACGATGTACGCGAACTGCCCGGCGACGACCAGCGGCAGTCCCGGTCGCAGGAAGTCGACATCGAGTCCCCACAAGTCGTCGGCGAACTGCGCCAGCCGGCTCGCGAACGCGAGGATCGAGATGCCGAGGATCACGCCCGGAATGACCAGCGGCGCCAGCATCAGCAGCGACAGCACCGACTTGCCGCGGAATTGCGCGCGCTCGAGCAGAAAGGCGTTGACCGTGCCGACGAACACCGAGAACAGCGTCACCCAGCTCGCGACGACGACGCTGGTCCCGATGCTGCGCAGCAGCGGCCCGTCGGCGAAGAGCCCGACGCGGCCGCTCGGCTCCGCCACCTATGAACCAGTCGAGCGTGAACCCGCGCCACGGCGGCGCCGGATAGTTGGCGTCGTTGAACGCGAACACCGCCACGACGACGAGCGGCACGAACAGGAACACGAAGAATGCCGCGACGCACGCGCCCGTTCCGTAGCGCGCGACCTTCGAGCGCGGCAGCGACGGAATCATGAGCGGCGCATCACGTCGCCGAACTTCTGGCCGGCGAGGCTGCAGCCCCAGCCAGACGATCGCCGTGGACAGGATCAGCAGCAGGAAGCCGAACGCCGCCCCCTGCTCCCAGTTGAAGCGCGTGATGAACTGCGTGTAGATCTGCTCGGTGAACCACAGCGAGTTCTTGCCGCCCAGCAGCGTCGGCGTCAGGTAGTTGCCGAGCGTCAGCATGAACACGACGATGCTGCCCGCGGCAATGCCGGGCGCCGCGTGCGGCAGCACGATCTGCCGCAGGATCGACCACGCGTTGCCGCCCAGGTCGTACGCCGCCTCGATCAGCGAATCGTCGAGGCTCTCCAGCGCGTTGATCAGCGGCACGACCATGAACAGCACCGACGTGTAGACGAGGCCGACCAGGATCGTCGCGTCGTGGTAGAGGAGCTCCGGCGGCGTATCGGCGAAGCCCAGCGCGGACCAGCATCGCCGGGATCGACGCCGGACTCGCGCAGCAGGATCATCCAGCCCAGCGTGCGCACGGTCTCGCTGACCCAGAACGGGATCAGGCACAGGATGAACAGCACGGAGCGCGCACGCCCGCGCGCGATCTTCGCGATGTACCACGCGGCCGGAAACGCGATCAGCAGCGTGCACGCGGTGGCGAGGATCGACATCAGCGCCGTGCGCACGAACGTGTGCCAGTACAGCGGCTCGTCGATGAACGTCCGGTATTTGTCGAAGCTCCACTCGTAGACGCGCGGCGCGACGCGCGTGCGCAGCGACAGCACGGCCAGGTCGATGTGCGGCAGCACGATGAGGCCCAGCAGCCAGACCAGCGCGGGCGCCAGCAGCAGGAACAACGCGAGGCGCGAGCGCGGCGCAGGTCATCGTGGTCGCCGGCGGCCTACGTGCGGAAGCAGACGGCGCGCAGCGGATCGAAGCCGAACGCGACGTCTTCGCCAGCGCGCAGGTCGGCGAAGCGGCCCGTCTGCGGCAACGCGATGTGGAACTGCGCACCGTGACGTCAACTCGTTTACCAGCACCGCCGAATTGGCGCCGTCGAAGAGCAGGCTGTGGACGCGACCGCGATAGACCTGGCCGGACGACGCCAACTCGGCCGCGGCACGCGCGAGGCTCACGATCTCGGGCCGCACGAACGCGGCGGCCGCGTCGCCTTCGTTGATCGCTCCGGCGCCCTTGGCGCGGACCACCAGCCCCTTGCCGCTGCGTAGCTCCACCAGGTCGCCGTCGACGCGCGCGGCCGTTCCCTGCAATCGGTTGTTGGCGCCGACGAAGCCCGCGACGAACGGCGTGCGCGGCTCGTAGTAGAGTTCCTGCGGCGTGCCGACCTGCTCGAAGCGGCCGTTGTTCATCACCGCGACGTGATCGGAGAGCACCAGCGCCTCGGACTGGTCGTGCGTGATGTAGACGAACGTCGTGCCGAAGTCCGCCTGCAGCTGCTTCAGCTCGATCTTCATGTGCTCGCGCAGCTTCAGGTCGAGCGCGCCCAGCGGTTCGTCGAGCAGCAGCAGCGTAGGCTCCAGAACGAGGCTGCGCGCGATCGCGACGCGCTGCTTCTGGCCGCCGGACAGCTGGTCGATGCGCTTGTCCTCGCGCGCCGGGCAGGCCGACGCGCGCGAGCATCGTCGCGACGCGGTCGCGGACCGTCGCAGCGGCCACGCCTCGCCGCGCGAGTCCATAACCGACGTTCTCCCCCACCGACATCATCGGGAACAGCGCCAGGTGCTGGAAGACCATGTTGACCGGCCGGCGGTTGGGCAGGACGCCGCGCATCGACATGCCGCCGATGCGCACGTCGCCCGCGTCCGGCGCGACGAAGCCGGCGATCATCCGCAGCAGCGTCGTCTTGCCGCAGCCCGAGGGACCAAGGATCGAAAAAAAGCTGCCGTGCGCAACCGCGAACGACAGCTCATGGACGGCGACGTGCGCGCCGAAGCGCTTCGTGACCCCGTCGACCTCGAGGTCCCGTTCCACACTCATTCGGTTAGCCTCGCAGGCGTCAGAAATTTCGGCCCCGCCGCCAGCAAGCCCTTCGTAGTCAGCTCGCCGCCTTCACGCGATCGAGCACCTTGCCTTCGATGTCCTCGATGCCCGGCGGCACCGCCGGATACCACTTGACGTTTTTCAGCGCTTCTTCCGGGAAGCTCTTCGCGAACTGCGCCTTCAGCTTCGCGTCCATCAGCTGGTCCGCGCCCTTGGAGCCCGTGAAGTTGCCGGCCGAGGCCGCGACCTTCGCGGCGATTTCCGGACGCATGTTGAAGTTGATCCACGCGTACGCCGCCGCGTCGTTGCGGCCCTTGGCGGGCAACGCGAAGGTGTCGATCCAGCCCAGCGCGCCGGACTTGGGCGCGATGTACTGGATTTCCGGATTCTCGCTGTTCAACTTCCAGCCGCCGGTGTCCCACATCATCGCGCCGACGATTTCGCCGGAGCGCTCGCCGTTCAGCAGCTGGTCCTTGTTGTCCCAGAAGAACTTGATGTTCGCCTTGCAGGCGGCAAGCTGCTTGCCGACGTCGTCCATCAGCGCCGCGTACGCCTTGGGATCGTTGTACAGCGCGAACGGATCCTTGCCGCTGGCGAACGCGAAGGCCAGCAGCGTCGGACGCTTGAGCCGCATGCTGGTCTTGCCCTTGTACTCCGGCCTTGCACAGGTCCGGGTAGTCCGACATCTTCGCAAGCTTGGTGTTGACGACGAGGCCGTCGGTGCCCCAGATGTGCGGCAGGCCGTAGACCTGGCCGTTCAGCGTCGTGTTCTTCTTCGTCGCCTCGAGCATCGACGGTATGAAAAGCTCCGTCTTGATCTTGCTCATGTCCATCGGCTTGTAGATGCCGAATTCCTGCTGCGGGCCGATGATGCGATCCTGCGACGGCTGCACGAGGTCGAATCCGGCGCCGCCGGTCGCGCGCAGCTTGGAGATCATCTCCTCGTTGTTGGACAGCGTAACCTCGACGTCGATGCCGGTCTCCTTCTTGAACTGGGCTACGACGTCGGCCGGGACGTAATCCGACCAGGTCAGCAGGCGCAGCTTGCTGTCCTGCGCCGACGCCGCGGTGGCGGCCAGCGCGGCTACGCCGGCGGCGAGCAGCGCGCGCATCGTGTATGAAAGTCTCATGACGGTCTCCTCACGGCGGTGAAAAAGGCGCCCCCGGCTATGCGAGGGTCGCTGCTACGCGCCAAGCTTAACCCATCGCTCTTGCGGTTGCGTGTAAACGATGCATGTGCGCCGCTGACTTACTGCGCCTTGATGCCGGCCGCCTTGATGACCTTGGCGGAGTCTTCGATCTCGTCGCGGACGAACTTGCGGAACTCGGCGGGCGTCATCGGCATCGCCTCGGCGCCGAGGGCGGCCAGGCGCTCCTTGACCTCGGGCGTTTGCAGAACGCGGCCGACATCGCGGTTGATCTTGTCGACGATGTCGGTGGGCGTGCCGGCTGGCGCGAACATGCCCACCCACAGGTTGTAGTCGAATCCGGGGAGGCCGCTTTCGGCGATCGTCGGCACGTTGGGCAACGCGCTGGAGCGCTTGGCCGTGCTGACGCCGAGCGCGACGAGCCTGCCTTCGCGCACGTTGGGCAGCGCGGCGGAAATCGGCGAGAAGAAGTACGTCACACGTCCGGTCATCGTGTCGGTGAGTGCCTCCGGAGTGCCCTTGTACGGAATGTGCACGACGTCGATGCCCGCGGCCAGCTTGAATTTCTCGGCGTTGATGTGCGTGCCGCTTCCCGTTCCCGCCGAGGCGAAATTGAGTTCTCCCGGCTTTTTCTTTGCTGCCGCGATGAGCTCGCCCACCGTCTTGTAGCCGGTCGCGGGCGCCACCACCAGCACGTTGGGTTGCCCGGCCAGCGGCACGACTTCCACGAAATCCTTTGCCGTGTCGTAGGAGAGGTTGGGATATATCGACGGGTTGTACGCCTGCGCCGCCGAGTGCACGAGCAGCGTGTAGCCGTCGGGTGGCGACTTGGCGACGATGCGCCGCGCCGATCGTGCCGCCGGCGCCCGGATGATTTTCGACGATCACCGGCTGGCCCCAGATTTCGGAGAGCTTCTGCCCGAACGTGCGCGCCAGGATGTCGGTGGCGCTGCCCGCGGTGAACGGCACGACGATCTTCACCGGCTTCGTCGGATAGCCCTGCCCCAACGCAAGCGTCGCGCACAACGCGCAAAACGCAAAAACCAGCGCTTGCCGAATCCTTGTCATCGTCGTCTCCTGTCTCTTCCGGCACTCACGAACCGAGGCCGTCGCTCGACCGCGACATTCTCCGGTTCGAGCTTCAATCCCGAGGCTTGCGCCTGCAGCACGAGCAGCTTCGCGAAATCCTCGTCAGCCATGCCGCGCCCGATCAGTGTCTGCACCACGTCACGCGTCAGCGAGGCGAGCGGCATCGGCACCTCGTAGCGCCGCGCGGCATCCAGTCCCAGGTCCAGGTCCTTGCGCAGCAATTGCGGCGTGAACGTGACCTTGAAGTCGAGGTTGACGAACGCCGGCGTCTTGTAGCGCGAGAACGTCGAGCCCATCACGCTCTGGTTCATGAAGTCCAGAAACGCGTGCCGGGGCACGCCCGCCTTTTGCGCGAGCACCGTGATCTCCGCGAGCGATTGCGTCACGACCCCCAGGAAGACGTTGTGGCAGATCTTGACGATGCGCGCCAGCTCGCCTTCGCCCACATAGCTCGCCGCGGGCGCGATCATCTTCAAGATACGGAAGCAGCCACGTCGAACGCCGCCTTCGGGCCTGAGCATACGAACGACAGCCGGCCGGCCTTGATCACCTTCGCATTGCCGCTGACCGGCGCCGCCAGCAGCTCGACGCCGCGCGCCTTGAGAAGGGCGCGCAATTCCGCCGAGCCTTCGAGCGAAATCGACGAGCATTCGACGACCATCTTCGGCGCCTTGCCGCCCGAAAGCAGACCCTTCGGTCCGGCAATCACTTCCTTGACGTCGTCCCACGTCGACACCATGCAGAACACGATGTCGCAGGCGGCAAGGTCCGGCAGCGATTCGGCGATCTTCGCGCCGTGCGCGGCCAGCGGCTCGGCCTTCGCGCGCGTGCGATTCCACACGGTCACGTCCGCGCCGCCTTTCGCCAGGCGCTCCGCCATCGCGAAGCCCATCCGGCCGATGCCGATCCAACCGAGTGTCGGCGGCGGGTGTGTGGTCGACTCACTCATGCGGTTCTCACGACAGCGGCTGCAACACGATCGCGCGCCGTTCGAGGATCACGACGACCGACTTGATGGGACGTTCCCCGCGCAAAAGCGGCGCGATGACGAGATGATCCGGATATTCCTTCAACAGAAGCGCCCTTATCGGCTTCCCGTCGTACCCCACGACGGTGTAAGTGGCAAAGCGCTGCTTGTCCGCGTCGAATGCACTGGCAAATGCCCCGGCGACATCGTCGAAAAGCACATCGGCCAGCCGGGTCAACGCCTCTTCGGAGGATTTCCTGACGGCCTCGGCATTGTCGGCGGACCAGCTGTCCGCGCCGGTCAGGCTCTTGACGCCCCCGCGGGTGTAGTAATAGTCCTTCTTGACTTCGGAATTGCTGATGGCGTCGACAAAGCGCACGGTCAGCCGAAACGACAACCGCGCGGAGTTGTCCTCGGCGACGGTGAACTTCGCGGAGGGCAGGAGCTTGAGCTGTGCCGCCTGCGGGCTTTCCGCCAGGACGAACTGCGCCGGAGCCTGCCGCGCGGCAATCGCACCCTGCAATGCGCGAGTCAATTCAGCGGAAAAATTGAGGCGCAGGACATCGGCGGCACCGCCCGCGGCCGACTCGTTCTGCGAGCGACTGACCGCCGTACCCAGGAGGCCAAAGTACTTGGCGCCGTCGGAGCCGCGACCCGTGATGAAGACCTGGCTGTTCGGAATCAGGTAATCCTGCGCCGCGGTTTCCGTCCACGTCGAGACCGTGTCGTTGGACGAATAAACGCTGATCGTTGCCGAGCTGGGATACGTGAAGACCGTCTGCGCGGCAACGCCCGCGGAAAGCAACAGCAGCACCGTCCCGTGGGAGAGTCGCAGAAACGTGGTGCCGGGTTCAATAGCGGATTGGCAATCGGCAACTCCTGCGCTGGATACAGCGATATCACCTTCGGCCCGGCCGGCGTCAGGATCACCTCTTCCTCGATGCGCGCCGCGGAGAAGCCGTCGGTCGCCGGGCAATAGGTCTCCACGGCGAACACCATGCCGACTTTGAGCTCGATCGGGTTCCTTCAGCGAATTCAGGCGCGACACCAGCGGTCGCTCGTGCAATCCCAGTCCGAGGCCGTGGCAGAAGTTGAGTCCGAACGCATCCATCTCGCTGCCGAAGCCGATGTCCTTCGCTGTCGGAAACGACCGCGCGATTCGATCCGAACTCACGCCGGGCTTGAGCAAGTCGATCGCGCGGTCCATCCACTCGCGCGCGCGCCGGTAGGCATCGCGCTGCGGCCTTGTCGCCATGCCGACGTTGAATGTCCGGTAATAGCACGTGCGGTAGCCCATGTACGACTGGATGACGTCGAAGAACGCCTGGTCGCCGGGGCGGATCAAACGGTCGGTGAAGTTGTGCGGATGCGGGCTGCAGCGTTCGCCCGCGATCGCGTTGATCGCCTCGACGCAATCCGAGCCCATTTCGTAGAGGCGCGCCGTCGCCAGCGCGACGATTTCGCTTTCCTTGACGCCCGGCTTCAGCGCCTCCGCGATGTCCTGGTACACGCCGTCCACCATCGCCGCCGCCATGTTGAGCAGGATCAGCTCGTCCTGGCTCTTGACCTCGCGGGCGGCGAGCATCGTCTGCTGCCCGTCGCGCACTTCGATGCCCAGCTTCTGCAATTCGAGCATCAGCGGCGGCTCGACCACGTCCAGTCCCAGCGGCATCGTCGCCCACACCCTCGGCATCGAGGATCGACTTTGATCTCGCGCGCGGCGTCGCGGAAGAGCTTGCCGTCGCCGCCGACGGCGCCGCGCAGGCCGAGAAGCCCCGCGTGGCAATGGTCGTGATGCAGCCACGGCGCGTGCAGTTTGTGATGTCTGGCCGCGGATCCGAAATCCCAGAGGTAAGGATCGCCGTTGCCGGTGAGCAGCGAATAGCGCGTCAGCTTGTCGCGCGCCCACTCGCCGATGACGGTGCTCGTCGTATAGCGGATGTTGTGCTGGTCGAAGCACAGGAGCGCGCCGAGGCCCGAGTTGGCAAGTGCCGCGCGCGTGCGGGCCAACCGGTAGTCGTGCAGCCGGCGAAAATCGACGCGCTCCTCGAAGTCCACCTGCGTGTGTCCGGGTGCGGGCAGCGGTCGGTCCCAGCGGTGATGCGGATCGATGTCATCGGGCCGAACGATCTTGGGTTCCTTGCGCTTGCTGGTCACCGCGCTGCTCCTAAGCTGGTCCCGTCTGTCGCTCGAACGACGGTGAATCCGTTGTCCGAACGATAGCCGCGTTATCATGATCACTCAAGCCCGAAGGTCACTTGGATTCGCCGAAGGCATCCCGGGAGCAGCGCATGGCACGCATCGGTTCCAAATTCGCATTGGCCTCCATCGCGCTGCTCGCGGCCGCCGCCGTGGCAGCGCAGCAGGCGGTGGTCGTGCAAGGCGCGCTGTGCCGCGGCGAAGAGCCGTTCTGGCAGCTCGAAGCCAGCCGCACGACGGCCGTATTGAACCGCCTTCCGATCAAGGGCAAGGGCGAGGTCATCTTCCACGGCGCGCCGCTGGCGTTCATGAACCTGACGCCGGCGGCGATCATGTGGCGGGGCGACTCGACCCATTTGCCGAAGGAGACTCTTGTCGCCGCGCTGCGCGAAGAAGCGTGCCGCTCGACGATGGCCGATGCCGCGCCGCTGCCGTGGCGCGCATTTCTATCGCTCAAGACCGGCGAAGCGCTGACCGGCTGCTGCACGGTGCTCGCGGGCTACGACGTCAAGGCGGCGCCCGTCGCGGACCTCACAAAAAAGCCGCAGGAAGACTGGGCGCGTTCGCTGACTGAACTGCTGCCGGCCATCGGCCTCTGCCTGGGCAACGCGGAGGCGCGGGCGAAGTGGGTCGCCAAGGCGGGTCCTGCGGGCAACGGCATGGCCGCCGTTCGCGTGATCCAGGCGTCGGACCGCGCCGTCGACTGCGAAGCGGAGTTGTCGGGCAAGGGCACCGCCAAGATCGTCGCGGTGAGCGCGTCCGATCCGCCGCTTGGGGGCGCCGGCAATCCGCGGTTCTATCCGGCGCGCGAGATGGCGCCGATGGTGAGGTGCGGCAAACTCGAGCGCGTGGTCAGCGGCAGCGGCGTCCTGATCGGATACCTGCACTACGATCCCTGCTAGTCGCGCTATTGCAGCATCGGCTTGCGCAGGTAATCGTCGCGGTCGCCCGAGCGCACATCGATGCGCGTCGGTGCGCCTTCGCGCAGCAGTCCCAGCGCAATGTCGGTTCCCGCAGGGCCCTGCCGCCATATCGTGCGAAACAGGTCGGCCAGCCCTTTGACGCGCTTGCCGGCCACCTCCACGACGACGTCGCCCGGCAGCACGCCGGCTGAATCGGCAGGCCCGTCGGCCGCGACGCCGCCGACGACGAGCCGCCCATTGTCCTCTCCGGTATACATGCCGAGCCACGGCCGCGGCGGCAGCGACGAGCGCCCGCGCGACAGCAGGTCCGGGAGGATCGGCTCGATCAGGTCGATGGGCACGAAGAGGTTGCCGCGCACCGGCTTGTCGTCGATCGCCTCCTGCACGAAGAGCGAGCCGATGCCCGCCAGGCGGCCATCCAGCCCGACGAGCGCCGCGCCGCTCCATTCCGGATGCGGCGGCGTCGTGAACAGCGCCTCGTCCAGCACGTATTCCCAGAAGCCCGCGAATTCGCGCTTGGCGAACACCTGCGCCTCGAGTGCGTGCTGGCGGCCGCCGTGCCCGATGACGATCACGTCGTCGCCTGCCGCGATCGAAGATGCGGTCCCGCGCGGCAGCGCCGGCACGCCGAGTTGTCCCAGCGGCAGCACGAGCCCCAAGCCCGACGCGAAGTCGTACGCGAGCGGATGACCCGGAACCACCGTTCCGTCGTTGGTCGTGAGCCAGATCGATTCGGCCTCGGTGATGAGGTAGCCGATCGTGACCATCAGTCCGTCGTCGCGAATGACGACGCCGTTGCCGAAGCGTTCGGTGCCGAGGATAGGCGCGGTGAACGCATCGTCGGGAATCTCGGCGCGCAACATGACGACCGAGCGCAACGCCGACGCGAGATCGAAGCGCACCTCGTCGGCCTTGGGCTGCAGGTTCGCGGGAAACGACCAGTGGGTGGATTCGGCCATGGGACTATAACTCTACCCTGACCAGCCGAGATGACTTAAGAAATCGCGCGTGCGCTCCGTCTCGGGCGCATCGAAGATCTGCTCCGGCGGCCCTTGCTCGACGATGCGTCCCGCGTCGAAGACGGCGACCCAGTCGCCCACGCGCCGCGCAAACGACATTTCGTGTGTGACGACGACCATGGTCATGCCCTCGTCGGCCAGCTTCTTCATCACATTCAGCACTTCGCCGATCGTCTCCGGGTCGAGCGCCGACGTGGGCTCGTCGAAGAGCATGACGTCCGGCTCCATCGCCAGCGCGCGCGCGATTGCGACGCGCTGCTGCTGTCCGCCCGAAAGTGCCGCCGGATAGCTCGCCGCCTTCTCGGCCAGGCCCACCTTCGCGAGCATTGCCGTCGCCCGCCGATCGGCTTCGGCCTCACCCACCCGCTGCACCGTGCGCGGACCTTCGGCCACATTCTGCTGCGCGGTGAAATGCGGAAACAGCTCGAAGCTCTGGAACACCATCCCCATCCGCTGCCGCACGGCGCGCAGCGCGCGCTCGTCCCGCGGCAGCATCGCGCCTTCGAACTCGATGTCTCCGCCTTCGATCGACTCCAGCCCGTTCGTGCAGCGGAGCAGCGTGGACTTGCCGGAACCCGACGGCCCGATCAGGCACACGACTTCGCCCGCGTGCACGTCGAGGTCCACGCCCGCCAGCGCCTGGAAGCTGCCGTAGCGCTTGACGACGCTGCGGTAGCGCAGGATCGTCGCGCCGGCGCTCATCGCGCGCGGATGGTGGACCCCCACGCTTGCGGCCAAGGAAGCTCCGGCCGCTGCGCTGCCCCCAATGGGGGCGGAGTTCGCGCCTCGGGGCGGCCCGTCGGCGCTCACGCGACGATCCCCACGCTTGCGACCTCGGCGCTCGTGTTCATTCGGTCACCGCAAATCGCCGCTGGATCCAGTCGACGAGCTTGGCCTGCGGATAGCCCAAAAACCAATAGATCGCGGCCATCGCCGTCAGCATTTCCAGCACCCGGTACGTCTGCGCGCGGATCTGCATCGCCACGTAGGCAAGTTCGGTAACGGCGATCACCGACACGAGCGACGTGTCCTTGAACAGCGAAACCCACGTGCTCGCGAGCACGGGCAGGATGCGCCGGAGCGCCTGCGGCACGACGACGCGGCGCAGCGCCTGCGTGCGACTCATGCCGAGCGCCATCGCGGCCTCGATCTGACCGCGGCGGATCGAGTTGATGCCGGCACGAAACGTCTCGGCGTTGTAGGCGGTGACGTTGAGCGCCAGCGCCGCGAGTCCCGTCGCCAGCGGCGACAGGCCGAGGCCGGTCATGATCGGAAGTACATAGAACGCCCAGTACACGACGAGGATCAACGGCAGGTTGCGGAACAGTTCCACGTAGGCGGTAGCCACCATGCGCACCGGCGCCCATGCGTAGAGGCGCAGCAGCGCGACGACGATGCCGCACGGCACCGCGATCAGCATCGTGACGACGGTGAGCAGGATGGTCGTGCCGGTGGCCAGCGCGAGGTCTTCGCGGTGCTGCCAGACGACGCTCCAGTCGAACGTCATGAGCGGCCGAGATGCGCGACGCGTCGATAGACGAGCTCGACGCCGCGCGTGACCGGAAACAGGATGACGAAGTAGACGAGCATCGCGAACGTGTACACCTCGATCGGCTGGAAGCTCTGCCCTGCGATCGTCTCCGATTGCCGCATGTACTCGGTCACCGCGATGACCGACGCGATCGCCGTGTCCTTGATCGTGATCGACAGGAGCGACCCGAATGCGGGCAGCATCCGCACGATCGCCTGCGGCAGCACGATCCGCCGCAGGATCTGCGCCGGCGACATGCCCAGCGCCAGCGACGCGCGCGTCTGGCCCGGCCGCACCGACTCGATGCCCGCGCGCACGATCTCCGCGGCATATGCCGCCAAGTGCACGGTCAGGCCGAGCAGCGCGGCGAAGAAGGGCGGCATCGTGATGCCCGCGACGATCGGCAGCGCGAAGAACGTCCAGACCAGCACGACCAGCACGGGAATGGCGCGCATCGAATCGATGTAGAACACGATCGCCGGCCGCAGCCAGCGCGGTCCGTACAGACGCAACAGCGCGATGACGAAGCCCATGGCGAGACTCGCCACGCCGGACAGGACGGCAAGCACCAGCGTGACGCCCAGGCCGGACGCCAGGAACTGCCAGTGGTCGGTGATGACCGCGAAGTCGAAATTCACGCGGCGCCCCGGTCTGTGCGCATGAAGCGAGGTCCGCCGCGGCGCACTACTTCATCGTGTCGACGATGCGCGCTTCGTCCGCCTTGAGCTTGCCTTCGATTTCCTTCTCGACGGCGCGCGCCCAGCTGAGGAATGCCGGCTGGTTCTTGTCGATCGCCATGCCGACGGGCGCAGCCTTTTCCGTGCTGTTCTGGCAGTTGTTCTCCTTCGGCAGCACGGCCAGCGCCGTCAGCTTGCGGCCCATCGCGACCCACGGCACGCGATTGATCGGCACGGCGTCGGCGCGCTTGGCCATCACCTCCTCGACCGGCGCCACGCCGGATCCGGCAACGCCGCGCAATTGCGCTTTCGGAAAGCGCTCCTTCACCCAGCCTTCCTCGCCACCGCCCGTGTAATACGCGATCGTGATGTCGGCGCGATTGAGATCGTCGACGGACTTCGACTGCGCGAACTTCGGGTTGGAGGCCAGGCCGAACATGCACACGCTGGTATTCGAGTAGATGACGAAGTCGACGACTTTCAGGCGGTCTGCGGTTTCCGCGAGCGGCGTGACCGAGATGTCGACCTGGTTCGACGCCAGCACCGGCACCTTCGTCTCGTGGCTGACGGGCACCGCCTCGAGCTTCACGTTGAGGCGCTTCGCGTATTCGTTGGCAAGCAGCCACGCCGGGCCGCTCCATGCCTCGCCGCCGCCCGACGTGTTCTCGACGAGCCACGGCGCATTGGCGAGAACGCCGACGCGCAGCACGCCCGCTTTCTTGATGGCATCGACGCGCGGACTGGCGCCGGGAGCGGGCACGGCGACATCCGCGACCGCGGGCAACGCCAGCAGGGCGGCGAAAATGGCGACTATGCGGCGAGCGGACGCTTGCATGGCGGAACCTCCAATGTGTTTTCGAACGATGTCGCCGCATCGAGCCGCGCGTTCCGCGGTCGCGGGCGACGCGGTGTTCGTCGTCGGAACCGGATGATTGGGGACGCCGCCCTCATCTGTCAAACACTCGTTGCCCGTTCGCGGAAAACCCGGGGCGACGCCGCGAGGCGCAGGTTGCGCGGGAGTAAAATCAAAGCGCCCTCATTTGTGCCGCTTTGCGTGGCGCCGGAACTTGCCCGCAGCCCGCCTGATGCCCGCGCATGAACCGGACTTCCTACCGCCGACCCGTCCGTCTCCCGGAGCCTGCCAGGACAGAGCCGTCACTGCTGCAGTTCGTGCTGCTGTCGATGCTGCTGCACATGCTGGTGATCCTCCTCTTCGGCACGACGATCAGCGGCGGTGCGCGGCGCGGCGACGGCATGCTGGGCTCACTGGACGTGACGTTGCGGCAACTCGCTCCCGAGCGCGGCTCGGGATTTACGTTGGCGCCCGGCGCCGACACGAAGGTGCCGGGCGCGGCGCTTCTCCGGCGGCTGGAGGGCGCGGCGAGCGCGCCGGCTGCGCCGCAACGCGAAGCGGCGCCGATTGCCACGCCCACGGTGCCCGCAGGCGCGCCAGCGCCCGAGTCCGCGCCGGCGCCCGCCCAACCTGCCGAAACCACTCCCGACGTTTCGCTGTCGCCGCGGACGCCGCCCGCCGAGGCGCTGCCGCGTCTCGATCTCAGCGCGCCGGTGGAAGTCGACAAGCCGGTCACGCCCTCCGATGTTGTCCTGCCCGCGCCCGCAAAGGAAATGGCGCCGCCCGTTCCACTGCCGCCGCGCGACGTGCCGCTGCCGCCGATGGCGCCGCTGGAACGCCTCGCGCCATCGAAAATCGAGCGTCAGTTCGCGCCGCCCGTCGAGCTGCGGCCGCGCGAAGTGCCGATGGCGCCGGCTGCACCGCTGGAGAAGATCACGCCGCGCAAGATCGAACGGCAGATGGCGCCGCCCATCGAGTTGAAGCCGCGCGAGGAGCCGCTGCCGACGGCAGCGCCAACCGAGTCGATAGCGCCTGCAAAGGTCGAGCGCGAACCCATCCCCGCCGAGGAACTGCGGCCGCGCGAGGCGGTGATGCCGCCGATGGCGCCGATCGAGCGGGTCGCGCCGACCAGAATCGAACGCAATTTCGCGCCGCCGGTCGAGTTGCCCGCGCCAAAGGCACCGGTGGAAACGCCGGCACCCGCGCGCGCAGCGCCCGCCACCGAGCGCGAAGCCACGCCGGCGCCGCAAACATTGCCTCGCAGCGAACCCGCCGGCAGTGCGCCCGCGCGCGAACGCGCAGCACCGGCGCCCGCAGCGCCCGCCAAGGCACCGCCGGCGTCGGTACCGTCGCGCACCGAGGCGCCCGCCGCGGGCGAACAGCCTCGCCTCAAATTCGGCGCGCCCAGCGTCGACGACGAGGTCTTCGGGTCCAAGCACGAGGACACGACGCCATCAGCCGCACCGGGCGCAGCGCCGGGCGTCACCGCGGAAACGCTGCGCCGGCGCGCGCGCGAGATCGCGAGCGAAGGCTCGGGCTCGCGCGGCGTGCTGAACCTGTTGCCGCCGCCGCCGCCCGTGGAAAAGAAGGATCACCTTGCCGAGGACATCGCCAAGGCCGCGAAACCCGATTGCCGCACCGCCTATGCCAGCATGGGTCTCCTTGCGGTCGTCCCGCTCACCGCGGCGACGATCGGCAACGGCGGGTGCCGCTGGTAGCTGCGGTCGAGGCTCGACCTCAGACGCTTGCCAAGTCGCCTGCTCAGGCGTCGTCCCTGAAGATCACGCTGAACGGGCGCGGAATGTCCTGCAGGTGGCGGTAGAACTTGACGTGCACGAAGCTGCTCAGCTCCTCGAACAGCTTGCGGATCTGCTCATGGCCAGCGGTCGGCGACGTCGTGGCGCGGCCGGCGAGCGGGCGCGAATGCGGCGCGCGGCGGCGCCCGGTCACGCCGATCGGGAGGTCGGCCAACTCGGGCTCGCGGCTCATGTAGGGGCCGTATACGGCGATTGCTTCGATCTCGTACTTGTTGCGGGACGCGGTGCGGTTGAAGTGCTCGGCCAGTTCGGGCATGTGCGTCAGCAGCATCTGCGCGCGCGTGCGCGGCAGCGGCTCGACGATGCGCGCCTGCGCGTACAGGCGGAACTTGTCGGTGATCGCGTACTGGTCGGCCTTGGCGGTCCGCCGCTCGAGCAGGCCGCTTTGCACCATCTGGTCGACCATGTTGAGGCTTTCGCGGACGCTCAACCGGAAGTCCTGCGCTAGCGTATCGAGGCCGACGGTGGCGCGTTCGGGCGGCTGGCCCTGGACGCGCAACAGCACACGCTCGGTGGCATCGCGCAACCGCATTGCGTCGACGCCGAAGTAAAGGTGGCGGGTGACCAGCTGAAACACGTTCATGCCCCTCCCGGGAATTCCAACGCATGACATTAGCATAACTCCCCCGCGAAATGCAAAGTGCGTCGCTTGTCCTACAAGTGTTGTCCTACAAACGCGCCTCCCTGCTGCGCGCGACCGGCTTGCCCAACCTTGAACAGCGCGGTCCGGCTACATGCTCCTTCGATACTGCCCACCCACCTCGAACAGCGCGTTGGTGATCTGTCCCAGCGAGCACACGCGGACAGCGTTCATCAATTCGGCGAAGACGTTGCCGTCCTCGATCACCGTCCGCTTGAGCTTGGCCAGCGCCGCGGGCACCTCGCCCGCGTGCCGCTGGTGGAAGTCGGCGAGCCGGCGCAGCTGCGATTGCTTCTCGTCGTCGGTCGAGCGTGCGAGCACGACCATCTGCGGCGTCGTGTCCCCGTGCGGATTGCGGAACGTGTTGACGCCGACGATCGGATAGCTGCCGTCGTGCTTCATGTGCTCGTAGTACATCGACTCTTCCTGGATCTTGCCGCGCTGGTAGCCCGTCTCCATGGCACCCAGCACGCCGCCGCGCTCGGAAATCGCCTCGAATTCCTTGAGAACGGCCTCCTCGACCAGGTCGGTCAGCTCCTCGATGATGAAGCTGCCCTGGTTCGGGTTCTCGTTCTTGCCGATGCCCCACTCACGGTTGATGATGAGCTGGATCGCCATCGCGCGGCGCACGCTCTCTTCGGTCGGCGTCGTGATCGCCTCGTCGTAGGCATTGGTGTGCAGGCTGTTGGTGTTGTCGTAGGTCGAGATCAACGCCTGCAGCGTCGTGCGGATGTCGTTGAACGCGATCTCCTGTGCATGCAGGCTGCGGCCCGACGTCTGCGAGTGGAACTTGAGCTTCTGCGAGCGCTCGTTGGCGCCGTAGCGCTCGCGCATCGCCACCGCCCAGATCCGCCGCGCGACGCGGCCGATGACCGCGTACTCGGGGTCCATCCCGTAGCTGAAGAAGAACGACAGGTTGGGCGCGAAGTCGTCGATGTGCATGCCGCGCGCCAGATACGCCTCGACGAACGTGAAGCCGTTGGACAGCGTGAACGCCAACTGGCTGATCGGGTTCGCACCCGCCTCCGCGATGTGATAGCCGGAGATCGACACCGAGTAGAAGTTCTTGATGTCGTGCTGGACGAAATATTCCTGGATGTCGCCCATCACCTTCAGGCTGAACTCCGTGGAGAAGATGCAGGTGTTCTGCCCCTGGTCCTCCTTCAGGATGTCGGCCTGGACCGTGCCGCGCACCGTCGACAGCGTCCACGCGCGGATCTTGGCGGCCTCGTCGTCGGTAGCCTCACGCGAGTTGTCGACTCGGAACTTGTCGAGCTGCTGGTCGATGGCCGCGTTCATGTACATGGCGAGGATCGTCGGCGCGGGGCCGTTGATCGTCATCGAGATCGACGTCGCCGGATCGGTGAGGTCGAAGCCGCCGTACAGCACCTTGAGATCGTCGAGCGTGGCGATGGACACGCCGGAGTTGCCGACCTTGCCGTAGATGTCCGGGCGCACCGCCGGATCGTTGCCGTACAGCGTCACCGAATCGAACGCCGTCGACAGCCGCTTGGCCGGCATGCCATCGGCCAGCAGGTGGAAGCGCTTGTTGGTGCGGAACGCGTCGCCTTCGCCGGCGAACATCCGCGTCGGGTCCTCGTTCTCGCGCTTGAACGCGAACACGCCGGCGGTGAACGGGAAGCTGCCGGGCACGTTCTCCTTCAATTGCCAGCGCAGGATTTCCGCGGCGTCGTCGAATTTGGGCAGCGCGACCTTCGGCACGTGCGTTCCCGACAGCGAGGTGGTCGTCAGCGCGCTGCGGATTTCCTTGCCGCGAATCTTGACGACGTACTCGTCGCCCGAGTACGCCGCCTTGGTCTGCGGCCACATGTCGAGGAGTTTTTTCGCGCGCGGATCCTGCTTCGCTTCGCGTTCGGCGATCAGTGCATCGAGCGCGTGCTCCGCGCTCATGATCATTTCGTCCAGGCGGTGGGCGGCTTCGGCCGCCGCGACCTGTCCGCTGTCCAAGAGCTTCGCCTCGTAGCCAGTGGTCTCATCGAGCATGCGCTTCGCAGCCGACAGCTGCTGCCGCTCGCGCGCGATGCGCGTTTCGCCTTCGGTCCAGCGGTGGTAATCGCGCACCGTCTCGGCGATTTCGGCCAGGTAGCGGACGCGCGCGGGCGGCATGATCGCGTGCTGCGCCGTCGATTCCCGCGTCTCGACCTTGGGCAGCGCACCCTTGGCGAGTTTCAGGCCTTTCTGGGTCAGCTTCGCGACGAGCGCCTGGTAGAGCGCGGTGACGCCGTCGTCGTTGAAGCGCGACGCCATCGTGCCGAACACCGGCATCGTGTCGGGTGCCTGCTTGAAGAGCTCGCGATTGCGCTGGTATTGCTTGCGGACGTCGCGCAACGCGTCCTTGGCGCCCTTGCGGTCGAACTTGTTGATCGCGACGAAGTCGGCGAAGTCCAGCATGTCGATCTTCTCGAGCTGGCTGGCGGCGCCGAATTCCGGTGTCATCACGTACAGCGACGCGTCGACCAGCGGAACGATCGCCGCGTCGCCCTGGCCTATCCCGGACGTCTCGACGATGATGAGGTCGAAGCCCGCGACCTTGCACGCGGCAATGACATCGGGCGTGGCCTTCGAGATTTCGCTGCCAGGTGACGCAAATGAGTCGCGCGTGGCCAACGAGCGCATGTAGATGTTCGGGTGCTCGATCGCGTTCATGCGGATGCGATCGCCCAGAAGCGCGCCGCCGGACTTGCGCCGCGACGGGTCGATCGAGATGATCGCGATCTTCAGCGCGTCGCGCTGGTCCAGCCGGAAGCGGCGCACCAGTTCGTCGGTCAGCGAACTCTTGCCCGCGCCGCCCGTCCCGGTGATGCCGAGCGTGGGCACGGTGGACTTCAAAGCCGCCGCCAGCAACGCGGCGCGCAGTTTCGGAGGAACCGCGCCGACCTCGAGGCCGGTGATGAGCCGCGCCAATGCGCGCGTTCGGGCGAAGCGGTCGCCTGCGGTCAGCGCGTCGAGCGTGCCGGGCAATTCGTGCGCAAGATCCGCATCCGCCGCGGAGACGATCTCGTTGATCATCCCCTGCAGGCCGAGCCTTTGCCCGTCTTCGGGCGAAAAGATGCGCGTGACGCCGTACTCGTGCAGTTCCTTGATCTCGGACACGACGATCACGCCGCCGCCGCCGCCGAACACGCGGATGTGGCCGGCGCCGCGCTCGCGCAGGCAGGTCCAGCATGTACTTGAAGAACTCGACGTGTCCGCCCTGGTAGGACGAGATCGCGATGCCGTGCGCGTCTTCCTGGATCGCGCAGTTGACGATCTCCTCGACCGACCGGTTGTGGCCCAGGTGGATGACCTCGCACCCGGAAGCCTGCAGGATCCGCCGCATGATGTTGATCGACGCGTCGTGGCCGTCGAAGAGGCTCGCGGCCGTGACGAAGCGAACCTTGTTGATGGGCTTGAAGACCAGTGGATGGCGGATGCTTTGGTCGTTCATCGCGAACCTCTTCTGGGGAGCGGCGGCGCCTGCAGGCGGCGCACCGGAGGCGGAGGGCTAGCTTACCGGAACCGGCCGCGGCCCGTCCCTGCTCACGCCGCAGCGCGGCGCGCACTGCCGCCCCACGCGCCCGCGACGTTACATGACGTTTACGTAAACGTCAAACCGGGCCGCAGAAGCGAAGGCTGGCCCCGGCCGCCACGGCGTACCCCCCGCCCCCCCGGCGCCCCCAAGGCGTGCCGTCGCCATCGGCGCCGTCCAGGGCGCGCCACCGGCATCCTGTCGCGTTCAGCCCCGCTTAATCCCGCGGGCGCCAAAATGGCGATCGGTACCCGTATACTCCGCCCCCTCAATCGACAACCGAGGCCTCGAGCCATGGCTTTCCCTTCATCGCTGCTGCGCCGCATTGCGGCGTTCCTGATCCCTCTGTTCATCGCCGCCGGCGCCCATGCCGCCCTCCCGGCCGGCATGACGCAAGGCGCCACCGTCGAAGGCGTCACCGAATACAAGATGAGCAACGGCCTGACCGTGCTGCTCTTCCCCGACGCGTCGAAATCGTCGACCGTTGTCAACGTGACGTACAAGGTCGGCGCGGCACACGAGAACTATGGCGAGACCGGCATGGCCCACCTGCTCGAGCACCTGATGTTCAAGGGCACGCCGGCGCGCGGCAACATCATGACCGAACTCGGCAAGCGAGGGATGCAGTTCAACGGCACGACGGGCTGGGACCGCACGAACTACTTCGAGTCGTTCACGGCCAGCGGCGAGAGCCTCGACTGGGCGCTCGCGATGGAAGCGGACCGGATGGTCAATTCCTGGGTCCGCAGGAGCGACCTCGACCCCGAAATGACGGTCGTGCGCAACGAGTTCGAAAGCGGCGAGAACAATCCGCAGCTCGTCCTGTACGGCAAGATGCTGGCGAGCGCGTTCATGTGGCACAACTACGCGCACCTGCCGATCGGTGCGCGCTCGGACATCGAGAACGTCGACATCGGGCGGTTGCAGGCGTTCTACAAGCTGTACTACCAGCCGGACAACGCCGTCCTGATCGTCGCCGGCAAGTTCGACGTCGACGCCACGCTGGGCCTCATCGCCAAATACTTCGGCCCGATCCCGAAGCCGAGCCGCACGCTACCGACCATCTACACGCTCGACCCGGTCCAGGACGGCGAGCGCGCCGTGACGCTGCGCCGCGTCGGCAACTCCAAGTTCGTGGCGCTCATGTTCCACACGGTGCGCGGCGCGCATCCGGACTTCGTCGCCACCGACGTCCTGGGCGACGCGCTGACGGTCGAGCCCGCGGGCCGGCTCTACAAGTCGCTCGTGGAGACGAAGAAGGCGACCGCCGTGGAGCAATGGACGGAGTCGCAGCACGACCCCGGCACGCTGACGCTGTGGGCGCAGATTCCGGACGCCGACGCGGTCGAGCCGGCGCGCGACGCGATGTTCGCGACGATCGAGAACTTGAAGAAGGAGCCGATCACGGAGGTCGAGGTCGCGCGGCTCCGCGCCAAGGCGGCCAAGTACTACGACGAAATCCTGTCCAATCCGCAGAAATTCGGCGTCGCGATTTCCGAATCGGTGGCGCTCGGTGACTGGCGGCTCTTCTTCCTGCAGCGCGACCGCTACCGCGCGATCACCGCCGCCGACGTGCAGCGCGTCGCGCTCGACTACCTCAAGCGCTCCAACGTGACGATCGGCGAGTTCATTCCCGACGCCAAGCCGGACCGCGCGCCGGTGCCGGCGACGGTCGACGTCGCGGCGATGGTCAAGGACTACAAGGGAGACGCCGATGCCGTCGCCGGCGAAGCGTTCGACTCGAGCATCGCCAATCTCGACGCGCGCACACAGCGCTTCACGCTGCCGAACGGCATGAAGATCGCGCTGCTGCCCAAGAAAACGCGCGGCGAGGCCGTCGACTTCGGCGTGTCACTGCACTTCGCCGACCAGAAGTCGGCGTTCGGCAAGCAGGCTGACGGCCAGTTCACCGCGTCCATGCTGACGCGTGGCACGACGAAGCGAACGCGTCAGGAAATCTCGGACACCATCGACAAGCTGCGCGCCAAGGTCAGCGTGACCGGCAACGAAGTGGGCGCCTCGGCGACCGGGCAGACCTTCCGCAAGGAGCTTCCCGACACGCTGCGGCTGGTCGCGGAAGTGCTGCGCGATCCGACGTTCCCGCCGGCTGAACTGGAGACGCTGAAGCGCGAACGTGCGACGGCGCTGGAAGCGTCGCGAACCGAGCCGCAACAGGTGGCCTCGCGCGCGCTGCGCCGTGAAGGCAATCCGTATCCGGTCGGCGACCCGCGTTATACGCCCACGCTGGACGAGGAGCTCGCGTGGGGCAAGGCCGTCACGCCCGACATGGTGAAGAAGTTCCACGGCCAGTTCTACGGCGCGAGCAACGCGGAACTGGCGATCGTCGGCGACTTCGATCCGGAGGCAATGCGCGCGCTCGTCACCGAACTCTTCGGCAACTGGAAGAGCCCGAGCGCCTACGCGCGCGTGCCGGACCCGCTGGTGCCGAAGAAGCCCGCCGCGCTCAAGTTCGAACTCGCCGACAAGGCCAACGCGTTCCTCATCGGCGGCGAGCCACTGCCGTTCACCGACATGAGCGCCGATTATCCGGCGATGCTCGTGGCCAATTACGTGCTGGGCGACTCGACGACGTCGCGGCTGTGGGAGACGGCTGCGCCAAAAGGACGGCCTCTCGTATGGAGCGGGCAGCTTCCTGCGGCCCAACTCGTTCGAGGCCAACAGCCGCTTCGGCCTCTACGCGATCTTTGCGCCGGAAAACCTGGACAAGGTCCGCAAGGGCTTTGCCGAGGAGATCGCGGCCTCGCTCAAGGACGGCTTCACCGACATCGAGGTCAAGAACGCCAAGGACGGACTGATGCAGGAGCGGCGGCTCTCGCGCAACCAGGACAACGAGGTGACCGGATCGCTGCTGAACCAGGCGTTCCTCGGCCGCACATGGGCCACGTCTGGCCAGATCGACAGCGCCATCGAGAAGCTGACGACCGCCGACGTCAACGTGGCGCTGCGCAAGTACCTGAAGCCCGACGACCTGGGCTACGCGTTCGCCGGAGATTTCGCCAAGAAGAAATAGTCGTATCATCATCGTTCTGCCCGCATTGCCGGAGTACGCGCCATGGAAGCCGTCGCCCGTTCCAAGCCGAAGGACGCCTATCGCAACTACGATGCGCCGGCGCGCGACACCGTGCGCGAGTTCTACCGGCTCAACCACGCGCACCAAACGTACGATTTCGTCGTCGCCAAAAAGGCCGAATACCTGCGCTTCAACCGCCGCGAAATGACGTGGTGGGACGCGCTCGACTACCTCAACACGCTGGTCGACGATTCCGACCCGGACATAGCATTGCCGCAGGTCGACCACCTGCTGCAGACGGCGGAGGCCATTCGCCGCGATGGCCAGCCCGACTGGATGGTGCTGACCGGATTCATCCACGATCTGGGCAAGGTGCTGTGCCTCTTCGGGGAGCCGCAGTGGGCCGTGGTGGGCGACACGTTTCCGATCGGCTGCCCGTATTCGCCGAAGGTCGTTTACAGCGAATTCTTCGCCGCCAATCCGGACATGCAGCGCAGCGAATTCCAGACCGGCACCGGCATCTACAAGGAAGGCTGTGGATTGTCCAACGTGCACATGTCGTGGGGCCACGACGAATATCTGTATCACCTGACCAAGGCGTACCTGCCCGAGCCCGCGCAATACATGATCCGCTACCACTCGTTCTATGCGTGGCACCGCGAAGGCGCGTACGCGTATCTGCAGGACGACACCGACCGCGCGATGCTGCCGTGGGTGCAGAAGTTCAATCCATACGACCTGTACTCGAAGAACCCTGACCGTCCCAGGCTCGCCGATCTCAAGTCCTACTATGAAGACTTGATGACGAAGTATCTGCCGGCGACGATCAAGTTCTAAAGCGGACACGCTGAAGGTCCATCTTTCTCCGCGCGATTTCGCGCTGACGATTGCGATCGTCGCGCTCTGGGGCTTTTCGTTCGTCGCGATCAAGGTCGGCCTGCGCGAAATCCCGCCATTCGCGCTCGCCGCGCTGCGCTTCTTCTTCGCCGCCGTGCCGCTTGTCTTCTTCATCCGCCGGCCGCAGATGCCGTGGGGCTTTGTCGTCGCCTACGCCTTCGCAATCGGCGTGTGCCAGTTCGGCCTCCTGTTCCTGGGCTTGAAGCTCGGCATGCCCGCGGGTCTCTCGTCGCTGGTCATTCAGGTGCAGGTGTTCTTCACGATAGGCTTGGGGATCGTGTACTTGCGCGACCGGCTGTCGGTGCGGAGTCTTGTCGGCGCCGGCATCGCCACGGCAGGCATAGTGCTGCTCGGTGCGTACAAGTTGAGGGACGGAGCGAGCGCAACGCTTGTCGGATTTATCCTCGTCATCGTCGCGGCGTTCGCATGGGCGGTCGGCAACGTGGTCGCCAAGCGCGCCGCCGGTGACCACGAGCCCGACGTGTTCGCGCTGGTCGTTTGGTCGAGCCTCGTGCCGCCGCTGCCGCTCGCGGTGCTGTCGTACCTGTTCGAAGGCGGCGGCGCGGCATGGGAAGCCGTCGTCCATGCGAGCTGGCTCGCGTGGGGCTCCATGTTCTTTCTGGCGTGGGGCGCGACACTATTCGGTTTCGCGTCGTGGGCCGGCCTCATGCACCGCTATCCGACCGGACTGATTTCGCCGTTCGCGCTGCTCATCCCGGTGTCGGGCCTGGTGAGCGGCGCGTTGTTCCTGGACGAGTCGCTCGCCGCGATGCAGTTTGCCGGCGTGCTGCTGGTGTTCGCGGGCCTGGCGGTCAATGTCTACGGCGCGAAGATGAAGGCGTGGATGGCGGGGTGAGCACACGGTTGCCGTGACCGACGGAGCCCAAGCGACAGAAGCGTGGACCCGCGGTACACTCGCCACCGGCTTCCCACCTGGAGTCGCGAAGCACATGTCTGCCCTTGACGAATGGCTCAGGGCGCAAGGCCTGGAGCAACATTCACGCGTTTTCGCCGACAACGACATCGATTTCGATGTCCTTGCCGATCTCGGGGAGACAGACCTCGAGAAGCTGGGGCTCTCGCTGGGCCACCGCCGCAAACTGCTGCGCGCGCTCGAAGCGCGGCAGCGAAACGCAGATCGTTCGCCGACGCCGGCGACGACAGAACCCCGCGTCGATCCCGCCGCCCTCCCCGACGCCGAGCGCCGCCAGGTCACCGTCGTGTTCTGCGACTTGGTCGGCTCCACCGAGCTTGCCAACGTTCTCGACCCCGAGGACGCGAGCGCGCTGATCCGCCGCTATCAGGACGCGTGCGCGGGCGCCGTGGTTCGCTACGACGGCTACGTCGCCAAGTTCATGGGCGACGGCGTGCTCGCCTATTTCGGCTACCCCGAAGCCAACGAGGACGCGGCGGAGCACGCCGTGCGCTCGGCGCTCGCCATCGTCGATGCGGTCGGACAACTTGCGCGGCCCGACGGGCGCGCGTTCCAGGTCCGCATCGGCATCGCGACCGGCATCGTGGTGATCGGCGATCTCATCGGGTCGGGGTATGCGCGCGAACGCTCGATCGTCGGCGAGACGCCGAACCTGGCGGCACGGCTGCAGGCGCTCGCTGCACCCGACGCCATCATCGTCGGTGAACGGACGCGGCAGCTGTTAGGCGAGCGCTTCGAGTACGAGTGTCTCGGCGAGCATACGCTCAAGGGTTTCGCCATGCCGGTGCGCGCGTGGCGTGTGCTGCGCGAGGCCCCGGCCGAGAGCCGGTTCGCGGCCAAACGCGCGGCCGCGCATCGCGCATTCGTCGGCCGCAGCGAAGAAGCATCGCGGCTCATCGACCTGTGGCAGCGCGCCAGGGAAGGTCACGGCCAGACGGTGGTCATCTCCGGCGAGGCGGGCATGGGCAAGTCGCGACTTGCCGATACGCTTTCCGAGCACATCGGCGACGAGCGCTCGTTCCGCGTGACCTGCCAGTGCTCGCCCTATCACACCAACAGCGCGCTCTATCCGGTCATCCGGCATCTGGAACGCGCGGCCGGGTTCGCGCCGGATGATGCGGACACCGTGAAGCTCGGGAAGCTGGAGGCGTTACTGGGTGCGACGGGCGCCGGCGGCGGGGCCCGGGCGACGAGCCTGATCGCGGATCTTCTCTCGCTGCCGACCGACCGCTACGCGCCAGTCGACCTCGCTCCGCCGCAGCGCAAGGCGGCAATGCTGACGGCACTGGTCGAGCTGCTGACAAGGCTTGCCAATGATGCGCCGGTGCTACTGCTGCTCGAGGACGCGCATTGGATCGACCCGACCACCAAAGAGCTGTGGACGCGGCTCGTCGACAGCATCGCGGCGGCGCCTTTGCTGGCGCTGGTCACCGCGCGGCCCGAATTCGCGCCGCCCTGGACCGGCCGCGAGCACGTGTCGTCGCTCGAGCTGACACGCCTCACGGACGCACAGGCGGCGCAGCTGGTGGCGGTGATCGCCGCGCCGCGCGTGCTCCAACCGGAGCTCGTCGACGACATCGTTGCCAAGAGTGACGGCGTGCCGCTCTACGTCGAGGAACTCACCAAGACCGTGCTCGAATCCTCGACGATGGAGCGCTCCGCCGTGCCCGCGACATTGCACGACTCGCTGATGGCGCGTCTCGATCGCCTGGGGCCCTCCAGGGAAATCGCGCAGGTCGCCGCGGTCATCGGACAGCAGTTCTCCCACGCGCTGCTCGCGGCGGTGGTCTCGTATTCCGTCGCGGAACTCGCCGTGGGGATGCTGCGCCTCATCGAAGCGGGCCTCGTGTACCGTCGTGGCGGCGCCGGCGAATACACGTACAACTTCAAGCACGCGCTGTTGCGCGACGTCGCCTACGAAAACCTGCTGCGCACGCGGCGGCAGCAGCTGCACGAACGGATCGGCCGGGTGCTCGTCGCCAACTTCGCCTTCATCGCCGAGGCGGAGCCGGAATTGCTCGCGCACCATTTCCAGCAGGCCGGGCTGTTCGACCTCGCGCTGACGTACCGCGAGCGCGCCGGCGACCGCGCGGTGGCACGCTCGTCCTATGCCGAAGGTGTCGCGCATTTCACTGCCGCGCTCACGCTGTCGGCGCAGCTTCCGCAGGGAGCGGAGCAGACCCGGCGCGAGCTCGGCCTGCTCCTCAAGCTCGGCCCGCCGGTCACGATCATCAAAGGGGCGCAGAGTCCCGAGGCCCAGGAAGTCTATGGTCGCGCCAAGGAGCACGCCGCCGCGGTGGGCGACGAGACCGAGCTGTACAAGGCGACCTGGGGCCTTTGGTACACCGCGGTGGTCGGGCGCCGGCTGGATCTGGCCCGCGATCGCTCGGCAGAGCTCATTGAGCTCGCCCGGAAATCGGGCAACGATGACTTCCTGCTGGAAGGCTTCCACTGTCGCTGGTCAACCACCCAATTTCTTGGAGATGCGACCACTTCGCTCGAGGTCAGCCTGGAGGGCATCAAGCGCTATGACCGCGCGCGGCATAGCTGGATGGGGCCCGTTTTTGGCGGCCACGATCCCGGGGTGTGCGCGTTCATCGTCAGCGCCACCGCGCTCAGTCTCAAGGGTCGCTATCCCGAGGCAAAGCGCTACAGCGAACAGGCGTTGTCGCTGGCGGAAGAATTGCGACACCCCAACAGCCAGGGTCACGCGCTGGCGAACGTGCTGATGGCCGCTCAGATCGGCGGCGACCACCAGGCTGTCGCCCAATACGCACAGCAGCTCCTTGCTCTGGCGGAAAAATACAACCTGCCGCCGCTTCGCGCCCACGCGTCGTTCATATCGGGCTGGGGACGCGCCTTCACGAACGATCTCGCTGCCGGCATGGCAGTGATGGAGGCAGAATTTCCGCGAGCCTCCGCCATCGGTCCACTGTTCCGGTACTACGCAGCGCTCCTTGCCGAGGGCCGCGAGAAATCCGGTAGAGCCGCAGAAGCATTGCCCGTTCTTCGCGCCATGCTCGAGACCATCACGGAGCCGGGCGTCGGGCTGTACATCTCGGAGTTGTATCGGCTGCAGGGCGTCTGCCTGGTGCGCGCGAACGGCGCCAACGAGGGCGAAGCAATGCAGTCGTTACGCACGGCCGTCGACATCGCCAGGCAGCAGCAGGCGACGCTGCTCGAACTGCGTGCCGCCGTGAGCCTCGCGCGCGCGGCGATCGCAATCGGCCGGCCCGCCGAGGGCCTTGATCCGCTCCGCGCGTTTTGCGCCGCGCTTCCGGCCGAGTTCGACGCCACGAATCTCACCGAAGCGATGGAGCTTCTGGCACGATAACCGGGCGCCGCGAAATCAGGATGTCCTAGCGTTCTCACGAACGCGCTCAATCTGTTTTGAAGGAATGGTGGGCCGTGAAGGACTTGAACCTTCGACCAACGGATCAAGAGTGGTCCAATCGCCGTCAAACGCTGACAAATCGATCTTCCGAAAGCGTGAATCGCCAATTTCGCTTTGCCCAGTCCCCGGCATAGTCGACGTTGATACGGGCCCCGGCTCGGATTCCATGGACAGCGGCCAGACGGCGTCCAACCGGAGAGCGCCGAACCCACAGCGGCGCCTGACATAGATCCAACCCGTTTGCCTGGCGATCGATTCCGAGTGCCTGCGCCAACCGCCCTGGGCCCGATGTAAGCTGCCGCAGGTTTGCCGGCACGCTCGAGAGACCTCGGTTATTCGCCATGATTTCCAACCCGAACGTTGGCCGCAGCGCTCTGATCAACACTGCCGCAGGGACTCGCCCTGCACCAACGACGATGTTGAAGCAGTAGTGCACGCCGTAGATCTGAAAGACGTAGGCGTAGCCACGGGGACCGAACAGAACCTCGGTACGAGCTGTCCTGCGCGCGTTCCAGGCATGCGACGCGCGGTCCTCCGGACCAACGTACACCTCTGCCTCGACGATCAATCCGCCGCATCCGCTCTTGGACAAATCCGACCCCAACTCCATGCCAATGAGCGATTGGCCAACTTCAAGCGGATCTCGCTCGAAAAAGCTACGCCGAACCCTTGCAGCCCCCATATCCTTTGACCTTGCGACGCGGCTCAGATGTCGATCACCACGTCACCCTGTGGCCGGGAGCAGCAGATGAGGACATTTCCTTCTGCCGGCGAATCGAGTGGATCAGGCTGGTAGGTGACGGAGACCCGACGGCGGCCGCGCACCGGATCCTTCCAGATCGCGGTGTGCACGGTGCGACCCTTCCACTCGATATCGCGCGGAAGTCCGACGTTGATCGATAGAAGTCGAGCCATGTCAGGGAATGGTGGGCCGTGAAGGACTTGAACCTTCGACCAACGGATTAAGAGTCCGCTGCTCTACCAACTGAGCTAACGACCCATTCCTGCATGCAAGAGGGAACCGCCTTCTTCTGCCGCGCACTCCGCCGGACGACCTCGGAGATTGGTAGGCCGTGCGGGACTTGAACCCACGACCAACGGATTAAAAGTCCGCTGCTCTACCAACTGAGCTAACGGCCCGCAGCAAAAGAGGGCGGATTATAGCCGAAGTCGCGCATCGCCGGAAATGCGTCCCAGCGCGCCGCGACGCGGCCGCCGCACGAGGGGAAACAGGGTTCGAAGCGGCTGCGGCCCGGAGGCCGTTCAGTGCGAATCGCGCGTCAGGAACGGCGGCAACTGCGAGAAGTCGATGCCCTCTTCCGACAGCGCTTCCGCTTCCTCGCGCGACGCCTTGCCGCGGATCGAGCGCGCCGGCGCCTCGTCGTAGTGGATCTTGCGCGCCTCTTCCGGGAAGCGCTCGCCGACGTCCTCGGTGTTGCGCACGACTTCGCGCAGCTTGGCGAGCAGCGCCGGCGAGATGCCGGCGATCGCGTCCTGCGCGGCGGGAGGCGGCGGCGCGGCCTCGGCGCCTTGGCGACCCGCACCTTGGCCGACGGACGGCGCTCGACGTCGGTGCCGTCGCAGACCGGGCACGACGACCAGGCCCGCCGCCTTCTGGCGGTCGAATTCCGGCCCCGGACGCGAACCAGCCCTCGAAGGCGTGCCCGTTGGAACAGTGGAGGTCGAAGACGATCATCGGGTATTAACGTTCGGCGGCCGCGGGCGCGGCTTACGCCATCCGCTCCAGCCGCCAGGCCTGATAGCGTACCGCCGTCACGCTGCCGACGATGATCGCGGCCAGCGCAAGGAACGAGCCGACCGCCAGCGTGGACACCCCGGTGATGCCCTGGCCGATCGTGCAGCCCAGCGCGGTCACGCCGCCGAAGCCCATCAGCGTCGCGCCGACCATGTGGTTGGCCGACATCCTCGACCGAGCCGAAGCCCTCCCAGCGAAACGTCCGCGACGCCAGCGCGTAGGCCGCCGAGCCCGCCAGCATCCCGAGCACGCCGGCGATGCCGAACGTGACGATGCGCGACGTGTCGCTCCACAGCATCAGCAGTTCGAGCGTGTAGGCGACCGGCGCCACGAACGAGAACGACTCCATGCGGCCGGAGTTGGTCGCGAAGAATTTCTCCTCGAGCGTCGCCGGATCCTCGGCCACGTACCCCACGTGTCCGGACACGTACCAGCCGCCGACGATGACCAGGCCGATGACGATGCCGCCGACGATCATCTCCGGAGACGCGCGAAACTCGCGGTCCTTGAGCACGAACACGGCGAGTGCCGCCGCGAGCACGAACGGCAGCGCGAGCCTGGCCGCCGCCGGCGCGCCGCACGCCGCCAACAACGCCGGCAGGTCCGACGTCGCCGCGCCCCACCCCGCGACGTCGAAGCGCCAGGGGTCGAGCGCGTTGACGCGCCACACGGCGAAGAGACCTTTCAGCGTCATGTACGCCGAGATGCCGAGCACGACCATCACGATCACCGACTTCAGGTTGCCGGCGCCGGCGCGGATCAGCGTCTTGCTGCCGCAGCCGGAGGCGAGCGTCATCCCGAAGCCGAACAGGAAGCCGCCGACCAGGCAGGAGAGCCAGCGCACCTGCGGCGCCGTGTAGATGGTCTTGGCGGTGTCGATCAGACCAGCCGGCCACCAGGACGCCAGTCCCGGCAATGGCTACGGCGATAGCGAGCACCCACATACGCATGCGACGCCAGTCGCCGAACGTGGCGATGTCGACGATCGCGCCCATCGTGCAGAAGTTGACGCGATTGGCCACGGCACCGAACACGAACGCCAGCGCGAAGGCGAGGCTCGCGACCAAGGCCGGCAAATGAGCGGTCGACGAGGCCGTGTCCATGGGCCGAAATTATCTCACGCACCGCCTCCGACGCCCGGAGCGCCGCCCCGCGCAACCCCGTTCCCGCGGCCCCACCGTTTCAATGGGCAGACCGGCGATGGAGCCGGGCACAACGAAGCGACGACAAGGAGAGAAGCAATGGACGGCAGGCAGGCGACATGGCGGCGGGGAGCCGCCGCACTCTTGATGGTGCTGGGGCTGATGGCAGGCGCCGCCCAGGCGAATTCCTACGAATCGCCGTACGTGAAGGGGCGCCTCGTGCAGGTCGACGTGTACGACCGCGCCGACGGCATGGCGCTGCCGGTTTACGCGAAGAACGGGCGCAACTACATCGTCGGCACGCCCGGCCACGAATACGCGGTGCGCATCCGCAACTGCACCGGCGGCCGCATCCTCGTCGCCACCAGCGTGGACGGCGTGAACGTGATCTCGGGCGAAACCGCCGCGCCGTCGCAAACGGGCTACGTGCTCGATCCGTGGGGCTCGGTCGAAATCACCGGCTGGCGCAAGAGCGTGGACCGCACCGCCGCGTTTTATTTCACCGATTTGGGCGACTCCTATGCCGCGCGCACCGGCCGTCCGCTGAACGTCGGCGTGGTGGGTGTGGCTGTGTTCCAGGAAAAATCGCCGCCGATCGTCTGGCGCGATTTCCAGAAACGCTTCAACGCCGAGGGGCCGGCGTATCCGGAATCGCGACCTGTGCCAGCGCCGGAACCGAGGCGGCAGGAATCCGCGGCGAACAGCGTGGAGCGGGACGCAGGTGGCGCGGCCGGCGCGCCGCGCGAGCGCGCCGACGTCGCGCAAAGTCCACCGGCGGCGAAGGATTCGCTGGAATCCGCGCAAAAGTCGCTGGGCAAGCTGGGCACGGGCCACGGCCGCAGCGAGGACTCGCGCGTGACGATGGTCGCCTTCGAGCGCGCGACGGATTCGCCGGCCGAGACGGTGGCGATCCAGTACGACCGCCGCGAGAACCTGGTCGCGATGGGCGTGCTGCCGCAGCCTTACTACGCGCGGCGCCAACAGCCCGATCCGTTCCCCGCCGCGCTGCGCTTCGCGCCGGACCCCAGGTGACCCACGATGGCGCGGGGCCGTGACCCCGCCCACCGAACGCTCGACCGCGCCCGGCGCTGCTACCCGCCGGGCGCAATACAATGGGCGCGCCATGTCCGCGTCGCCCGACTCAGTTTCCAGCTCAGTTGCCGCTGCCTTTGCCGAGGACTCCGACGAAGCGTTGATGCTCTCCTATGCGGCGGGCCGTGTGGCGGCGTTCGACATGCTGTACGCGCGGCACAAGGGTGGCGTGTACCGTTACCTGCTGCGCCATTGCGGCAATGCCGGCGTTGCCGACGAACTGTTCCAGGATGTCTGGATGAACGCGATTCGCGCCCGCGACCGTTATGCGCCGACGGCGAAATTCACGACATGGCTGTACACGCTCGCCCACCACCGGCTCGTCGATCACTGGCGCGCGAACGGCCAGGTGAAGTTCGCATCGATCGACGACGACTGCGACGAGGACACGCGTGCCGCCGTGGAAGCACTGCCCGGTGCGCGCCGGGACGAGCCGGAATCGCGATTGGCCTCGCGGCAATTGCGCGAACGATTGCACGCGGCACTGGCCACGCTTCCCGCCGTGCAGCGCGACGCATTCCTGCTGCAACAGGAAGGCGGCTTGTCGCTCTCGGAAATCGCGGAGATGACCGGCGTTGGCATGGAAACGGTGAAGAGCCGCTTGCGTTACGCGGTGGCGAAACTGCGCGGCGAGCTGTCCTCGTTGCGCGAGGAATTGTGATGACGATCGTACCCGACAACCCCGAACGCGACCCGGCGCTTTCCAAAGCGTGGCGCGAACACTCGGCCGAGATGCCACCCGGGCATCTCGATGCCGCCATTCGCGCCGCCGCGCGTCGCGCCGTCGGCAGCGTGCCGCGCGACGCGGCCGCGCCCGAAGCCACCAGTCCGCAGCGCTGGTGGATGCCGCTGGCCGCCGCGGCGACGATCGGCGCCGTCGCGCTCGGCGTTCTGCAGACGATGCCGCCCGACCAGCCCGTCACGTCGCCCAGCGTCAGCGACATGCCGGCGGCCTCGCCTCGCGTCACCACCCGCGTCATCGGCGGCGCCGTCGGCGCGCGACAAACTGGCGCCGATGGAGCGCAAGGACGATGCTCGCGAGAACGCCGACTCAGTGGCAGCGCCCGCGGGCGCGGTGCGCGAGAAAGCGCCCGATGCGCGGCGCGCGCAAGCCGAGTCGACGCTGCAGCCGTCCGCCGTCCCGGTTGCGCCGCACGCGTTCAAGGAGATGCCCGCGCAAGAGCCTCCGCACGCGAATGCGCCGATGAAACAGGCGCCCAAGATCGAGGCGCAGCGCGCGGCGGGCAACGCGGGAGCGCCGGCGCCAGCGATGGACGCCGCGCCGCAGCCGTTCCCCGCGGAAGGAAAGCGCGAGGCGGCCGAGGCCGCCTTCGCGAAGGAGCGCGGAGGTGCGGTGCCAGGTGTGGCCACCGTGCCAAGCGCCGCCCCGGGATTGGCCGCCGTGCCGAGCACACCGCCGGCCTCCGAATTCCAGGGCAGGCCGGATGCGGCCGCGGCATCGCGTTCGCAAGTCGCGCCCGCTGCACGTTCACCGTCCGCGCCCCCGGCATTCGCGGCAGCGCCACAGGAGCCGCCCCGGCCGGCGCCGCCGCGCGACGAAATGCGCCAGCGCAACGAAATGGCGCAATCGGCTCCGTCCGCCACTGGCGGAGTCGCGTTGGCCAAGAAATCGTCCAGCGCGGAGAGCGACAACGAAATGCGGCGACGCCGCAACGAGGGATGCCGCCGTGAAGGATTCGGGCAAGGCCGTCGACGTCGATGCGTGGATCGCGCGCATCCGCAAATTGCACGACGACGGCAAGCTCGCCGATGCCGCGAAGGAACTCAACATGCTTCGCGCGGCCATTCCCGACACCGACAGCCGCCTGCCGCCGGAATTGCGCGCGTGGGCAGCGACGGTCAAGCGGTGAGCGCGGGCAGCGACAGCGCGCCGGAACCCGCACTGCCGCCGCGCCCGACGCCGCCGCGGCCGGAGGATTGCTGCGGCAGCGGCTGCGTCAACTGCATCTACGCGATCTACGACGACGCGCTGCTCGCGTGGGAGCGCGAGGTGGGAAGAATTCTCGCCGACGCGAAGAAGCCTAGCGTTCCAGCGAACGCATCAGCTTCTTGATCGGCGCCGGCAGCGCCGCGCCGCGCGCATCGGCGGGCGCGAGCCACAGCGTGCCGGGCGATTCGGCGCGCGCAGGCCAGCGGCGCGCCGTCACGCGTTGCGGATGCAGCGTCAGCGCGAAGTGCGTGAAGCCATGCTCGATCGTCGGCAGCTCGTCGCGCACGACGACGTCGGCCGCGAAGCGCGTCCGCACGGCCGCGCGCACGTCGGCGTCGAGCGGCAGTTCCGGCAGGCTCCACAGGCCGCCCCAGATGCCCAGCGGCGGCCGCCGCTCGAACAGGATTTCGCCGCCGCGTTCGATCAGCAGCACGCGCACGGCGCGCTGCGGCAGCGCCTTGCGCAGTCGCGGCGACGGCAACTCGCGCGATGCGACCCTCGGTGAACGCGACGCAATCGGCGGCGACCGGACACGCCACGCAGTTCGGGCTTGGTGCGCGTGCACACGGTGGCGCCCATGTCCATCAGCGCCTGCGTGTAGGTTTCGATGTCGCGCGCGGGGAGCAACGCTTCGGCGGCGCCCCAGAGCGCGGCTTCCACAGCCGGCGTGCCGGGGGCGCCCGCGATGCCGCGGTGGCGCGCCAGCACGCGCTTGACGTTGCCTTCGAGGATCGCCGCGCGCGCGCCGGTGGCGAACACGGCGATGGCCGCGGCCGTCGAACGCCCGATGCCCGGCAGTGTCGCGAGTGTGGACGCATCGCCGGGAAACACGCCGCCCCATTGCCCGGCCACCGCCTTGGCCGCCGCATGCAGGTGATGCGCACGCCGGTAGTAGCCCAAGCCGCTCCAGTGCTCCAGCACGCGCTCGATGGGCGCGGCGGCGAGCGCGCGCACGTCCGGAAACGCCGCCACGAAACGCTCGAAATACGGAATGACCGTCGCGACCTGCGTCTGCTGCAGCATCACTTCGGAGAGCCAGATGCGATACGGATCGCGCGTGCCTTGCCACGGAAGGCCATGGCGTCCGTGCTTGCGCTGCCACGCGACAAGCCGCGCGGCGAACGGCGCATTCCGCCTTGCTGCCGGCGGTGCGGCCGTCCTAGGCATGAATACGTGGCGCGCGACTTAGCGCTGGCCGAGCCGCTGCTTCGCCTTGGCGGCGGCATCGGACTGCGGGAATTTCCCGATCAGCTCCTCGAGCGTGCGCCGCGCCGCGGCGTTGTCGCCCAATTCCGATTGCGCGGACGCGACGTTGAGCAGCGCGTCGGGAACCTTGGGGCTGTCGGGCCACGTCAGCAGCAACTGGCGCTGCGACGCGATGGCCGCCTTGTAGTCCTTGCGCGCGAAATAGCGCGTTGCCGATCCAGTATTGCGCCGACGACGCCAGCGCGCTCTTGGGATAGTTCTTCACGAACGCCGTGAAGCCGGTGATGGCGCCCTGGAAATCGCCGCGCTTGAACTGGTCGAGCGCGGCGTCGTACGAGCGTTGCTCGGCGGCGGACGGCGGCGCGCCTGCGACGGCGCCGGAGCCCGGCGTTACATTGGCCGCCATCGCATCGGCGGGAGCGGCGTCGGTGGTGCCAGCCGGCGGTCCTTCCAGCTTGCGCAGCCGCGCATCGAGATCGACGTACAGGTCCTTCTGCCGTTTTTGCGCCTGGTCGAGCTCGTACGTCAGCACTTCGATCTGGCCGCGGATCTTGGCGACATCGGTCTTCAATCCTTCGACATTGTTGGCGAGGTCGACCAACGCGCCGCTCTTCAACTGCCGCTCGAGCGTCGACGAGGCGCTCTTCCAGGTCCTTTTGCAGCTGGTCGAGGCGAAGGTTGGTGGCCGCGATGCGCTTGCGCGCCTCGTCGTCGTCGAAGACACCGGCGTGCGCGAATTGCGGCAGTACGTACGCGAGCGCGAACAGCGCCAGCGCCACGACGCCCCGCGCCATCGCTCCCCGTCTGGCCACGGCGCACATTCAGCGGATGCTATTCGCCGAAGTAGACGATGTCGACGCGGCGGTTCTCGGCCCACGACGCTTCGTCGTGTCCGTCACGCCGCGGCTTTTCCTTGCCGAAGCTCACCGTCTCGATCACCACGTCCTGCACGCCCATCAGCGTCATCGCGCGCTTCACCGCGTCAGCGCGCTTCTGGCCCAGCGCGATGTTGTACTCGCGCGACCCGCGCTCGTCGGTGTTGCCCTGCAGCGTGACCTTGGCGGTCTTGTTGCCGGACAGATAGCGCGCGTGCGCTTCGATTTGCGCCTTGTACTTGTCCTCGACGACGAAGCTGTCGAACTCGAAGTAGATGCTGCGCTTGGACAGGATGTTGTTCGGATCCTTGAGCGGATTGGCGCCGGTGCCCGTCTGCGAGCCCGTGACGCCCGACGTGGTCGTGCCGCTGGTCGTAGCGCCCGGCGTGGTGCCGGTGACTGGCGTTGCCGTGCTCTTGTCATCGACGGGCGCCTCGGGTTGCGTGGAACAGCCGGCGAGTGCAGCGACAGTGGCCGCCATAACAGCGGCGATCAGGAAATTTTTCATGGAGCCTCCTGGGTGGGTGCGGGGCGCGGTGGAGCGCGCGGCGCGAGAGAGAAAAGTCATGGTTCGTCAGGACCGCGGGAACGGTCCCCAGGCAGGTTCGCGCACGTCGGTGGCCGGCGCGACGAGCCGTTGCTTCACGCGGCCGTCGCTCGAGACCGCGGCCAATATACCACGCCCCCCGACCTCGTTTGCGTAGAGGATCAGCTTGCCGTTGGGCGCGACGCTCGGCGATTCGTCGAGCGGTCCCGCCGTCAGCACCTGCACTTGCCGCGACGCGAAATCCTGCACGGCGATCTGGAAGCGACCGCCATCGCGACGCACGAACGCGAAACCCTTGCCGTCCGGGAACGGCCGCGGCGACACGTTGTAGCTGCCGTCGAACGTAAGCCGTTCGACCGCGCCGCTGCCCAGCGTGAACCGGTAGATTTGCGGGCTGCCGCCGCGGTCGGACGTGAAGAGGATGGACTTTCCGTCGGGCATGAACATCGCCTCGGTATCGATGCCGGGCGAACTCATCACGCGCTGCGGATTGCTGCCGTCCGCATTCATCAGGTAGAGCTGCGAGCCGCCGTCCTTGGTGAGCGTGACCGCCAGCGTGCGGCTGTCCGGCGACCACGCGGGCGAGCTGTTGCTGCCGCGGAAGTTGGCGACGGCCGTGCGCGCGCCGCTGGCCAGGTTCTGCACGTAGACGACCGGCTTCTTGCTCTCGAACGACACGTAGGCCAGCCGCGTGCCGTCGGGCGACCAGCGCGGCGAGAGCATCGGCTCGTTGGACGTCACGATGACCTGCGGATCGTTGCCGTCGGCGTCGGCCACCAGCAGCTGGAAGCGCGACCCCTGCTTGGTGATGTACGCGATGCGCGTCGAGAACACACCCGGATCGCCGGTCATCTTTTCGTAGATCACGTCGGCGATCTTGTGCGCCGTGGCGCGGAACTGCGCCGGCGTGACCGAGTACACCATCGCCACCAGCGGCGTCTGCTTGACCACGTCGACCAGCGCGAAGCGGACCTCGACGCGGCCGTCGGCCAGCGGCCGGGCTGAGCCCACGACGACCGCATCGGCGCCCTTGCCGCGCCACACGGCGGCCTGCACGTCCTCGATGCGCGACGGGCGCGGCACGACGCTGTCCGCGTCGACCAGCCGGAACAACCCGGAGCGCGACAGGTCTGCGCCGACGATGGCCGAGATGCCCGCGGGACCGGCTGGCTCCCCGTCGAACGGAACGATGGCGATGGGAACCGCCGTGCCGGCGCCGCCGACGATTTCGATGGTGAGCTGGGCGCGCGCGGGCGCTACAGCGTAGGAGGATCAGCGCGGCGAGCGCGACTGCGAGGCGGAGCGAGCGGTGCATGACCTGTTGTTTTGATCCGCCGAGTGCAGACTGGAGCGATTATAACGAAGGCGCGGCAGGACGGGTTGACCCGAAGCGAGGCGCGGGAGTTCCGCGCAGCAATCAATGCGGGCCGACCGCCGTGGCGAAGCCGAACGCGCTGGTGAGGCGGTCCGCCACCCGCCGCGCCTCGTCGCGATCGGGATAAGGTCCTACATAAACACGGTACAGCCCGCCAGCCTCGCGCACCTTGGGCTCGACCTGCGCCGTGGCGAGTTGCGCCTGCACATGGGCCAGGAAGGTCTGCGCATTGTTGTAATTCTGGAATGCGCCCAGCTGCACGGCGAAGCCGCCGGCCGCCTCGGCGCTGACCGGCGCCGCCTGCGGTGCCTCGACGGTGCGCAGCGGCGCGGTGGTGGCGCCCGAAGCCGCCGGCGTACTTGCGGCGGCCATGACCGGCGGGAGAGGCGCCGCCGCCACCAGCGTCCCGCCCTCGCCCGGAATGATGGCCTCCACATCGACCTCGCCGCTCCCCTTGGAAGCGATGCCGACGCGATTGGCCGCCGCGTAGGACAGGTCGATGATCCGGCCCTGCAGGAACGGGCCGCGGTCGTTGACGCGCACGACCACGCTCTTGCCCGTCGCCACGTTGGTCACGCGCGCGTAGGACGGCAGCGGCAGCGTCGGGTGCGCGGCGCTCATCGCGTACATGTCGTACGTCTCGCCGATCGACGTCTTCTGGCCGTGGAACATGCGGCCGTACCACGAAGCGATGCCACGCTCCTTGTAGGCGCGCAGCGTCGTCGCCGGCACGTAGTCCTTGCCGAGGACCGTGTACGGACGATTGGCGAAGCGGTTGAGCGGCTCCAGCCGCGGCGTGGCGTCGGGAATCGAATCGAGGTTGGACGGCGGATTGTCGCCGGGGCCGTCGTTCTTGTAATACTTGGCCGACGGCGGCGGCGCGGACGGCGGCTCCTTCTTCGGCGCGCTGCTGCACGCGGCCAGCATTGCAGCGCACGTGCACAGCGCGGCGGCGCGCAGGAAGGTGGGAGAATTTCGCATCCTGGGACCACAATCTACCATTGCCGACGCAAGCACGACCGGATGACAACTACAAATGGCCACCTATCTATTTGCCTGGAACCCCTCGCTGTGGAACTGGCCCGAACTGCCGAAGGACATCCGGCAGCTCAAGCGCCGCGGACATTTCGACACCGAATGGAATTCCGGCCGCGTGCGCAACATCGAGATCGGCAGCCGCGCATTCCTAGTCCGCGTGGGCGTGCCGCCCAAGGGCATCTTCGGCGCCGGCTACACGTTGACCGCGCCCGTCCCCACCGTGCATTGGCGTCCGGAAAAGGCAGCCACCGGCGCCGTGCAGCAGCGCTTGACGCTGCGCTTCGAATCGCTGCATCCGCTGCCGCTCATCACCTACGACGACCTGGCCGTGCCGCCTTTCAAGCGCTTTCGCTGGGGCGTTCGCTCGTCCGGCGTGCGCATCCCCTCGACGCTTGCCGACGCGCTGGAGGACCTGTGGGAGGCGCGAGTCACCGCGCTTGCGGGTGCGAAAGGCGGTCGAGCGGGCTGACGACGCCGCGTCCGCCGCGATTGAGGACGTGCGTGTAGATCATCGTCGTGCTGACGTTGGAGTGGCCCAGCAGTTCCTGCACGGTGCGGATGTCGTAGCCCGATTCGAGCAGGTGCGTGGCGAACGAGTGGCGCAGCGTGTGCGGCGTGGCGGGTTTGTCGATGGCGGCGTCGCGCACCGCCTGGCGCATTGCGCGCTGGAACGATTGGTCGCTGACGTGATGGCGGCGGACCGCGCCGCTGCGCGGATCCACCGAGCGGCGTTTCGCGGGAAAGACATACTGCCATCCCCATTCGCGCGGCGCTGCGGTGTACTTGCGGGCAAGGGCATCGGGCATCCAGACGCGGCCGAAACCCAGAGCCAAATCCTTGTCGTGAAGCTTTCGTACCCGGTCGATGTGCGCCGCAAGCGCGCCAGCCACGCCATCGGGAAGCACGGCAATCCGATCCTTGTGGCCCTTGCCATCGCGGACCAGAATCGCGCGCCGCGAAAATTCAACGTCCTTTACCCTCAGGCGAACGCCTTCCATGATCCTCATGCCCGTTCCATAGAGAAGCCTTCCGATCAGCCGATTGGTGCCGACGAGTTTGTCCAGCACCAACGCGACTTCCTCGCGCGTCAAGACGACCGGCAAGCGGCGAGGCGTGCGCGCCTGCTCGACGCCCTCGAGCCACGGCAACTCCACCTCCAACACCTCGCGGTACAGGAACAGAATTGCGCTCTTCGCCTGATTCTGCGTGGACGAGGCGACTGTGCGCACGGTCGCCAGGTGCGTGAGGAAAGCTTCTACTTCGGCGGCGCCAAGCTCCACGGGGTGCCTCTTGCCGTGAAACAGGATGAAGCGTTTAATCCAGTCCAAATACGCCTGCTCGGTTCGCAGGCTGTAATGCTTCAGTCGGATCTTGTCGCGAACCTGGTCGAGCAAACGGGGCGTGGGCCTTGAGTCCATTTGCAAAATCTTTTAGGCACCCTTTTAGGAATCTCCCCCGTTGATTTTCCTCGGTTCCCCTCTCCACCTGAATTGGCCTTTGGGATGATTGACGCCATCTTATCCGTCAGTCTTAGGCCCCACATTTTTCGTTAGGCCGCTTCCTCGTCGAAATGGTCGCTGAACGCATCCGCCCCATCGCGATTTGTGTCTTTCGTCGAGATGGTCGTATTCTCGTCTTCGAGCGTCGCGACTCGGTCAAAGAACAGACGTCTTATCGGCCTATCGGCGGCGGCATCGAGTTTGGCGAAACGAGTGCTGCGGCGATGATTCGCGAAATTCGTGAGGAAATTTGCGCTGAGGTCGTGGATCTCGAATACATCGGAACCTTGGAAAACATCTTCACCCATAACGGTGCACCCCATCACGAAATCATCCAGGTCTACGATGGGCGACTTGCCGATGAAGCGCTATATTCGTCACCGAGCATTCCAGGCGTGGAGAGCAATGGCGCTCCAATCCATGTCGTTTGGAAGCCTCTCAATTCCTTCTCTGCTCAGGTCCCACTTTCATCCCGACGGGTTGTTGGAGCTCCTCAGCACGAGGCGGCCATGAGGCCTAACCCGTCGCTCAACGCGGACGTCCCGCGTGCGGGGCTTCGCCCGCGCAGCGGGCCGCCGGTTAGCTAATTCGTTAGGGCGCCACACATGCGGAGCGCTTCGATCATCTACGCGCTGTCTGCGCTGGGTCTCTTGGCCTTGGATGTCACGCAAGCGTTTTCCCGTGGCATCGATATCGGCATATTGCTCACCTTGGTGGTCGTTGCCGCGTTCATAGTCCAGGCCGTTAGTCTATTTCGCCGGAATCCAAAGGCTCGTCGGCCCGCTTTCTTCGGTTCCGTGGTCTTGGCACTCGGCTCCGGGGCAATCGTCGCAATTATTCTGTCGAACTCATTGCCGCTTTCCCTCAATGATCCTGTCTCGCGTGGCGTCCTATGGCTAGTCTTCGCCGTTGGAAGTGTCTCTGTTGGGCATTTTGTAGCTGCAGTCTTGCTCGCCAAGCCTGGGCGCCCTAACCTGTCGCTCAACGCGGACGTCCCGCATGCGGGGCTGCGCCCCCGCAGCGGGCCGCCGGTTAGCTAATCCGTTAGGCCCACTAGTGCGAATTCGCGACGCTGATACCGAGTTCAAGCGCTTCATTGAGCAACGCGGCCTCGCGTTATCTTCGATGGCGGCTCCTGACGCGGTCTCGTCAATGGTCGAGTTCTACCGCACCGTTAGGTGTACTGATGTGGCGACCCAACGCGGTGATGCCCTTCTCTATCAGTGGGGCATCTACAATTGGGGAAAGGGCGAGCATTTTGAGTTCAACCTCACACGCCAATTGATACGGCGCGGTGGTGCTGCGGACTCCGACATTCACCAACTTAGTCTTACCTTGTTGTTTACCCCTTCTCCCGAGTTTTCTGACGTCGGCAAATCCGACCGGTGGTGTTGGTCAGTTTCAGACCTGGCACCGTTTGAATCCTTTATTCGCCAAGGTCCGCCATATCTTGCGGTCGCCATGGCCACGCCAATCTCTTCCGGTCTCGCCTATGGCACGGTCTAGTGGGCCTAACCCGGCGCTCAAGGGGACTCCCCGGATGCGGGGCTGCGCCCCCGCACCGGGTAGCCCCTTAGCTTGTATTCGTTAGGCAGCATGCCAATCGTTACAGTGGAGCTCGTCGCTGACCCAGAGAGCCCGCTGGAGCGCAATCTCACGCAGTCGCTTGCTGACGCCGTCGGCCGCGTCCTCAGTTCGGCCCCTGGTCAATCCTGGGTTCGTTTGCGGTTGCTCCCCCGTGACGGGTATGCTGAAAACGATGCGCTCGTGGACGCCGCTCAATTGCCTGTTTTCGTTGCCCTCCTCGAACGCCAGCCGCCTACTGGCGCAGAGCTCCAGGCCGAGGTCACTGCACTTACGCATGCCATCGCACAAGTTGTTCGTCGCCCTGCTACCTGTGTGCATGTCGAGTACGCGCCCGCCGCGATCGGTCGGGTTTCATTCGGTGGCACTTCGTTCAATGAACATGCTGCCTAACCCGTCGCTCAACGCGGACGTCCCGTGTGCGGCGCTTCGCGCCCGCACTGGGCCGCCGGTTAGCTAGTATTCGTTAGGCCTCATGAATGCGTTTTCGATCCGCGACGCACAACCGGAAGATGCTGCCGCACTCATATCATTGCGCAAGGCGATCTTTGGCGAAACGAACTTTATGCTGTACGCGCCAAGCGAGTATTCTGCTTCCCCTGACGAGCTTTCCGCGCAGCTCGCGAAGATCGGCAGCTCTGGTTTTAGCCGCTCACTCCTGGCCGAGGCAAACAACACTTTGATTGGCTTTCTTGGTGCTTCGGGGTCACCCATTCCACGGCTTCGCCATTCGGCGCAACTGTTCCTTGGAGTATCGCGTTCCCATTGGCACCGTGGCGTGGGGCGTGCCATGTTAGCCGAGATCATTCGCTGGGCGCCAACTGCCGGACTGTCGCGGCTGGAACTCTTTGTAATGAATTCTAATTCGCGCGCAATTGCGTTATACGAACAACTCGGCTTCCGTGTGGAGGGTCACCGGCGGCGCGCATACATAGTTGACGGCGTGCCCGTCGACGACCAGCTAATGGCCTATGTTTTTGAGGCCTAACCCGTCGCTCAACGCGGACGTCCCGCATGCGGGGGCTGACGCCCGCCGCAGCGGGCCGCCGGTTAGCTGGTTTCGTTATGCGTGATGAGCTGGAACGCGCCGTTGCGCTCCTGAATTCAGGGCGGCAGTACGCCCCTTTCTTCGAGTGGCCCGAGAAATCTGGCAAAGAGCTTGGCGTTGCTGAGGAATTTGTCGAGTCAATGAACACGGAGTTCTCCCTAGGTCTAACCGATCTTCGGCTCCAGTCCCCTGACCCGCCGGACCTTACGTGTCTCGACGCGAAAGGCGGCCGCGTGGCCATTGAAATTGCGGAGGTTGTATGTGAGGAAGCTGTCCGCCGAACCGCTCAAGGCCAAGAGGTCTTACGGGTTTGGCGTCCTGGCGATCTCACATCAGAAATTTCTGTGCTGCTTCACCGGAAGGATGCGAAGATCTTTCACGGCGGTCCCTTTTGCCAGGTATATGTTTGCCTCTTCACCGATGAACCCATGTTGACTTTTGAAGCCGCCCGCGAAGAGCTAATTGCGTCGCGCTTTGGTCCATTCAGGCAAATCTCCGGTGCATTCTTGCTCTTCTCCTATCAGCCCAGCACCCAAAGCTATCCCGTCATCAGACTTGCACATCACGCATAACCCGTCGCTCAACGCGGACGTCCCGCATGCGAGGGCTGCGCCCACGGGCGGGCCGCCGGTTAGCTTGTTTCGTTAGGCCTCGGAAACCATCGTCATGAACCTCGCCGCTGTCGAAATCAAAGCGTTTGTGCCATCGCGCGATTTCGAGCAGTCCAAGCAGTTCTATCTCGCGCTTGGCTTCGAGATCCCATGGTCTTCGGATGATCTTGCCTACGTTCGACATGGCGAAACTAGTTTCTTGCTGCAAGCGTTCTACGAACCAGTACACGCGGGCAACTTTCAGATGCACTTGCTTGTGGAGAACGTCGACGACTGGCACGCTCACGTACTATCCAGCGGGGTCCACGATCGCTTTGCCGTTGACGTTGGGACACCTGAGAATAGGCCTTGGGCCATGCGCGATTTCACGCTTTTCGATCCAAGCGGGGTACTGTGGCGAATTGCACAAAACATTTCCCGGGAATCTGCCGCTTGAGCCAAGCAGACCCGAGGCCTAACCCGTCGCTCAACGCGGACGTCCCGTATGCGGGCCTTCGGCCTCGCAACGGTCCGCCGGCTAGCTAGTATTCGTTAGGCCGCATTTAGACCAGCCATGCACACGTTATTCGCGATCGCCATGGCCGTCGGTCTCATCGGCGGCGCATTCCTCGGCTACGCGCTTGCATTGCGGTTCGTCGAGCGTATCGCCACATTCGGGCGCATCAGAATCGTCCGCGCTTGTGCATCTGGTGCTGGTCTTCTTGCTCTCTTGCCGGCCGGCTTCCTCGCGTTTGTGGTTGGTGGCAATTTCGGCGGTGCTTGGGCCGCAACGCTGCTTGGCCCGTGGGCAGTTACCCTCGGTATCGCATTCGGCGTAGGCCTCATGCTGGCCGTTTGCCTGTGCGTCGCCGGCGTTCTGGGCGCCCTACTTGGCGTCATTGTTTCCCGCGCACTTGGGGAGCAACATGTGGCCTAACCCGTCGCTCAACGCGGACGTCCCGTGTGCGGGGGCTGCGCCCGCCGCAGCGGGCCGCCGGTTAGCTAGTATTCGTTAGGCCTTCGCCATGCGCGACATCGACCGCATCGTCCGCAATTTCCAACAGGCGTGCCCTGACGCGACCGTGGAGCAACTTCGTGTAGCTCATCCTGGTGCTGACGATGATGGGCTTTGGTACTTCAAGCGGTCCTCCGTTCCGTTCGAAGTTCAGTTCGAATCGTCGAATGGTGCGTGCCCATTTGTCGTCGAGACAAATGAGAACTCAACCAGGTACACGGTTGAATCGGTGGAAGAGTCTGTCGAGGTCCTATGCAAATTGCTTCATTTTGTCCCCGCGAAGGCCTAACCTGTCGCTCAACGCGGACGTCCCGCATGCGGGGCTGCGCCCCGGCATGAGGCCGCCGGTTAGCTTGGTCCGTTAGGCCACACACAGCCCAACCGTATGCGCGCCATCCTTCTCATATGCATCGCGCTATTGGTGTCGGACGCGAATGCCCAGTGGATAGATCACGCAACCGGGAAGGTGCTTCCAGACACGAAGGACCGAAAATCACTGGGGAATACCGGCGTCTCCCTTGTCCTTACGTCAGATGTGGCATCCTTCATCGATGAATGGAAAAATAGTCCCGAGTCGCATGCCCCCCACATTCCTCCTCTAGGGCTAGTCAAACGTGGCGATTCGGTCGGGGTACTGCTTTTCTTTACCGGTTGTGGCGCTGAAGGAACGCCATGTGACGCCGTCGTTGACTATACAATTCTGAAGCCGGATGGCTCAGTCTACGGGCAAGTCCCGAGCAACAGGGTCACCACCCAGGCTCCGACCAAACCTCGAATAATTTACTTGAGTCAAGCGTACTTGCAGATTCGAATCGAGCCCCAGGATCCATTCGGGAAGTATCGTGTCCTGGCAAAGGTCAGCGAGCCATCGGCGAACTCATCGGTGGAGCTCGAGAACCAGTTTGAGGTTTCTCAATAGCCGTGTGGCCTAACCCGTCGCTCAACGCGGACGTCCCGTGTGCGGCGCTTCGCGGCCGCACGGGCCGCCGGTTAGCTAGTATTCGTTAGGCCTCAGGATCCGCCCTACGCGACCCTACATAGTCCTAGCTGGCAACTGAAGCTACACTTTCACATACCCTTGATGCGCCGCAAGGCGCTACAGGGCCACAAGTCTCTCTTTTTAACTCGGGAGCTTTATCATGGCCTGGAAGAAAGTGACGAACTACAGCTTTGGATTCGGGCAATCGGACAAGAAGTTTTGGGTCTATTACACGCTAGACGGCTCGGGAACGGCATTTCAAATCTTCCTTACGCCCACCCAATTCACGGCGCTAGCTCAACTCCTTGGTTCGGCAACTGCAATCAACTTCGAGACCACCGGGAACTACTTCGCGACAGCGCCGAGAAATCTTTAGTCAAATGCTGCGTAATCTTCTGCAAGCCCACGGCCAATCTTTGCGCCATGCTCCCACCGCTTTCCTATGAAACGGCGCGAACTGAGGCCTAACCCGTCGCTCAACGCGGACGTCCCGCATGCGGGGCTGCGCCCCCGCGGCGGGCCGCCGGTTAGCTTGTTTCGTTAGGCCTCGGAAACCATCGTCATGAACCTCGCCGCTGTCGAAATCAAAGCGTTCGTGCCATCGCGCGATTTCGAGAAGTCGAAGCAGTTCTATCTGGCGCTCGGCTTCGAGATCCCATGGTCTTCGGATGATCTTGCCTACGTTCGACATGGTGAGACTAGTTTCTTGCTGCAAGCGTTCTACGAACCAGTACACGCGGGCAACTTTCAGATGCACTTGCTTGTGGAGAACGTCGACGACTGGCACGCTCACGTACTATCCAGCGGGGTCCACGATCGCTTTGCCGTTGACGTTGGGACACCTGAGAATAGGCCTTGGGCCATGCGCGATTTCACGCTTTTCGATCCAAGCGGGGTACTGTGGCGAATTGCACAAAACATTTCTCGGGAATCTGCCGCTTGAGCCAAGCAGACCCGAGGCCTAACCCGTCGCTCAACGCGGACGTCCCGTGTGCGGGGCTTCGGCCCGCGCACCGGGCCGCCGGTTAGCTTGTTTCGTTAGGGCGCATGACCAATGGCTGACGCTTACACGTGTCCGAATTGCGAGGCGCCGCTGCGGGTATATGACGCGTCCGACAAGTTCTCGCTCGGTCATTACCTTGGGATGGAGTTCATATTCTGGGCCGTCTTCCTACTGGTATTGTCGGTACTCTGGACATTTGGCGTTGCCGGAGAGGTTCTTGCGTTCGTCGTAGCATTCGCAGTCGTTCTCTTCGCCGTCCGGAGCGGTATTAGGCGGTCACGCGCACTTGCGGCGGCCAATCCCACGCAATATTCCTGTCCTAGGTGCTTACGCGTGTTTCATCGTAATCAGCTGCGGCCCGCGGCCTCACCAGCCCACGCGGATGCGCCCTAACCCGTCGCTCAACGCGGACGTCCCGCGTGCGGGCCTTCGGCCCCGCAACGGTCCGCCGGTTAGCTTAGATTCGTTAGGCGTCACCACACATGGTCGGAGCTTTCGAAGGCGATCTCGTTCGACCACTTGGACTCGTGACGCTATATGCCGCATATGCAGAGGTCGAAATCGATGATCTTCTGAGCGTACTCCCCGCACCCGAGCCCTTCGATGAGTCCATGCGGCAGTGGCAGGTCGGCCGCAAGCTTAATTATGCGCAGCGGCTTGTTCGTCGATTAAAGTCGAGCGACCTTTCCGGACTTCAGAGCACGCTCGAGGATGCAAAGGTTCTCTTTAGGCAGCGAAACGAACTTGTCCACGGTCGCATCTTTGCCGGTGGTCGCCTCGTGTCCAATCGAACCAAGGTGCCAACTCAGCACGTTTTTTCGGAAGACATTGCTGGATTGGCTGAACGAATCTTCAGCTGGAAGGAGCAGCTCTGGATGCATCGGTGCCGGCATCTCTTACCCCTGCTTGCAACTCTGCGGGGAAATAGGTGACGCCTAACCCTTCGCTCAACACGGACGTCCCGTGTGCGGGCCTTCGGCCCCGCAACGGGCCGCCGGTTAGCTAGTATTCGTTATGCGTCCTGAAGTCGCGCAGCTCGTGCAACTCGGCAAGCTTCCCACCGAAGGCGAAGCCACAGTGGAGCGTATTCGTGAATATGAAATTCATTACCGCGCGATCTCGCGGCCGGTGACGGATGAAGAGGCTTGCGCTTTGGTGACAATATTTGGCGAAGATGGATGCTTCGGTTTTGCGTCATCCTTGGTTCACTTGATCGAAACCGCGCCTAACTGGCCCCTGGCGGAATGTCTTATTAACACCCAAAACGAATGGGTGGCCGAGTTGAAGAACCGTGCGATTCGCGGCGGGTTCCTTTTGTGACCATCAATCGCACCGTTGCGCTAGTTCGGTTTGGACGCATAACCCGTCGCTCAAGCGGACTCCCCGGGCACGTGGCTTCGCCACCGTGCCGGGTAGCCGCTTAGCTTGTATTCGTTAGGCATCCTCATGGCGTCCATTCCCGACCAACCATCCGCCGTATCAAGTGCTGACGATACCGACGCGCTCCGACGGCTTGCGTTTGAAGCATTCGCGCAGGACGAATATTATTTGCATGCTTGGAGAGGACTTTTGTCCGGTGAAGGGACATCCGCAGGGTTCAATTGGTACGCGGTGTGCTTTGGGATTTCCTGGTGCCTATTTCGGAAAATGTACATAGTTGGTTTCGCGGTATTTGGGCTGGCCTTCGTGGTCGCAATTATGACGGGCTTGATCTACGGATTTTTCTTCTCAGGCTTCGATTTGTCGGACCGTCAATTGTCGTGGGTTGCGCTGTTAGGTATTTTTCTCTTTCTGCGAGTGCCACTTGGATTTCTCGCCAATAAACTCTATTTTCAACAAGGCTCTCGCGCCATTCAAAGGACCTTGGAGAGCGGAGTGAACGGCAACATGGCACTCGCAACGATCCGATCAATGGGCGGCGTCTCCGTACCCGCGCTACTTGTCGCCATGGCTGTGACGGCTGGCGTTAGGTTTCTCGGTTTGTGACGGATGCCTAACCCGGCGCTCAAGGGGACTCCCCGGATGCGGGGCTGCGCCAGCGCACCGGGTAGCCCCTTAGCTTGTATTCGTTAGGGCGCATGTGTCACCGAGCCTCGCGGTTCGCGAATTGTGTGACGGCGACTCCATCGCTGAGCTCACCGATCTAATCCACCGCGCCTACGCGCCTTTTGGAACCCTCGGCCTCAATTACACTGCCGTGGATCAGTCCGCCGAGGAAACCTTGCGTCGGGCGGGTTTTGGTCGTTGTGCACTCGCACACATTGATGGCGCACTTGTCGGAACAATTACGGCGCAAGGTCCCAATCTACGTTCCACCTCCTCTTGGGTTCGCCTTCCCAACGTGGCAAGTGCCCACCAATTTGCGGTCGAGCCTTCGTTGCAGCGACAGGGCATCGGTTCGGCGCTATTGCTTTGGTCGGAGCGCTGGGCTCAATCGCAGGGTTACACCGAACTCTGTGTCGACACTGCCGAGCCTGCGGCACAACTCATTGCGTTCTATCAGCGGCGCGGCTATCGTTTCATCGAATTTGCCCAGTGGCGCGGCAAAACCTATCGAACCGTTGTGCTCAGCAAATCCATTACCCATGCGCCCTAACCCGTCGCTCAAGGGGACTCCCCGGATGCGGGGCTTCGCCCCCGCACCGGGTAGCCCCTTAGCTTGCATTCGTTAGGGCGCATCTTGGTCAATCCACGCCACGTAAGTCGCTCCGGGGCCGACAAATTTCACGGTCTTGCCTGGAATGCATTCGCGGACCTCTGCGCTAGCGAGCCGCTGAGTGATCTCGCGCCTCTGCAACGCGCTCCTGCACTTGCGTTTCGGTACATGAGCGAACTGAACAATGGGGGTCACTTTCAGTATTTCGTCAACTGCGCAGACTATCCGCACTCTGAAGTGGTTGCGTCATTGCGGGAGCTCGGCGCAACACTCTCCGCAGAGGTCCTTTCGTTGGCGCTTGCGCAAGTTGAGGGGCGCTCGTTTGAGTTTCCCTCCTCCGCGGAGCAATATCTTGCGGCCGAACACCTAGCGAACCTTTCTTCGTTTGATTCTATTTGGGGTGAAGCCGGAGATGTCGAGATCAATCGTTGCCTTGCCAATTACCTTGCGGCGCATGAGTCCGCGTTTGTCAGGTGGGTCGATTGATGCGCCCTAACCCGGCGCTCAAGGGGACTCCCCGGATGCGGGGCTTCGCCCGCGCACCGGGTAGCCCCTTAGCTTGTATTCGTTAGGGCGCTGAAATCGTGCGGATCGCTGCGCTTATATTCGCAATCGCAGGGCTGGCTTACCTGGGTTGGGATGTCGCGCTTACTCTGGAATATGGTATCCACCGCGGCACTTGGTTAATGGCGGTAGTTGCATTGGCTGTGCTTTATCAAGGTTACGGGCTGTTCCGCGCCAAGAAAGGTGCTCGGTGGGCAGGCATAATCTCTGCAGCAGTCATTTCGCTCTCGTCCGCCGTCATCGCTGGTGTCGTCATTCAACCGTGGTTGCCCGGCGGGCTTTCGTCCATCCACGTCACTCTCTGGCCAATGGTCGGCGCGCTTGCGACTGTTGCGGTAGCGTTTGCTTTGGCAGCCGTGCTCCTTACCCTTGCAAAGCCGCCGCGCCCTAACCCGTCGCTCAACGCGGACGTCCCGCATGCGGGGCTGCGCCCCGGCAGCGGGCCGCCGGTTAGCTAGTATTCGTTAGGCGCCAAACATGACCGAACGGATGACGCATCCCGACTACGTGGCCGGCGTCCGATCCCAAATCGCAACCGTTGCGCGTTCGATGCTTGCGGGTACATTGCCCTACTTGGTGGGGGCGCGAAAGATTGTGGCGCTTCGACACGAGGCGGAGGTTCCTGACAATGATTCCGACTTTGTTGTCTTTGTCGCAATTGAATCTGACACCGATCACCTTCCGTTTGGCGCTGAACGCGAAAAATGGGCGCAATCAGCACTCGCCAGGCTACAGCCGGAGATTGACGCCTGTGAGGCTTCGGCAAAGAATGAAGCCGCAGATGCGTGTCGCTCTTTGCTCAAGAGGTTTGGCGCCTAACCCGGCGCTCAAGGGGACTCCCCGAGCGCGGGGCTGCGCCCGCGCACCGGGTAGCCCCTTAGCTTGTATTCGTTAGGCGTCATGCACTCATTCCGAGAATTCACTCCACAGAGACGTTGAAGGGAGATTGCATGCGGTCAACGCCTTTCTCGCGCCTGGTGAAAATTTGTTTCGCTGCAATAGCGTTTCATGTAGCGTCGGGGGTTCAGGCGCAGGAATTCTCTTTGAAGTCGAATGAGAGCGCGGACATCAACGCGGTGTATTGGATCTCGAACTGTAAGTCCCTCTTGAGCGGAATTGTTAGTGTCGAAATTCTTGAGGGCCCGCCGGGGATCGCACTCACAATACGGCAGGCAGACGTGCTGCCTCGAAAGCAAAATTGTCCAAATACTGTTCCTGGTGGAATTGTTGTGGCAAGTGTCAAAGAGGTCCCGGCAAAGGTCTCTGGTACCTTGAGGTATCGGGTCCAGTACGACACTGTCGACGGTCTGCGCCAATCGAACCACTCGGCTCAAATCTCGCTTTATCCTTAGGAAGATGACGCCTAACCCGTCGCTCAACGCGGACGTCCCGCATGCGGAGCTTCGCCGCCGCAGCGGGCCGCCGGTTAGCTAGTATTCGTTAGGGGGCACTTATGGAGATCGCAATGTTTGCCATATCGCTTGTATTCGCCGTCGCTGTTGCCTACCTCGCTCGCCTCACGGTGCAGCGACGCGGTCCCTTTTCATTTGTGCTTTCGCGCCTGAGCGCGGCCGGGGCCGTCTACGTTTCGGTTGCAACAATGCTATGGGTTGTCGCCATCGGTATTGTCGGCCTTGCGATCGCGACGTCTCTCATGCCTGCGCACATAGACTTCTTCGTAATGTGGGCGTGGTCTTTCTTCATCGTCGTGCCACCACTAGTCGCGGCGTTCGTTCCTTTGGTTCGGCCAAGTGCCCCCTAACCCGGCGCTCAAGGGGACTCCCCGGGTGCGTGGCTTCGCCACCGCACCGGGTAGCCCCTTAGCTAGTATTCGTTAGGCATACAAGGTGTCGACCGGTACCGCAATTGTCGCAATGGTTGTCGCGGCCATTGTCGCATTCCTGGTTCGCCTGTTCTTGCGCCCGAAGCAGCCGCCGGCGGCCACATTCAAGTGCGCCCGCTGTAGTTCCATTTCGCGACACAGCAAACGCACTTCAGAGGCCTGGCGCCGAAATGCGAAGCAACTGTTTTGCGACGCGTGTCATCGCAAATGGCTCGAATCACAAGCCCCAAAAACTCAAAGTGCTCCAATCGGGCGTGCCCAGGCTAGTTCAAATCGCGGCTGCTTCGGCGTAATGTTGTTGCTGGCGTTGATCCCACTCGCACTGCTCACCATAGTCTTGTATGCCTAACCCGTCGCTCAACGCGGACGTCCCGCATGCGGGGCTGCGCCCGGGCAGCGGGCCGCCGGTTAGCTAAGTCGTTAGGGGGCATGTGAACATTGCGCCACCGGAATTGATCGCGTATCACAATTCCGCGCGTCCGCTCATTTGCGAAATTGACGTTCAGCCATGGCGCTGCGAATTTTGGCCCCTCGGCGATGTCGAGAAAAATAACAATGCCTATGCTGTCCCAACCTGGGCGCCTGGATTTCTTGGCTTCGCCACAAGCGGAGGCGGCGAAATGTTTGCGTTCGCCCCGTCAGGTGCAATCGTCTGCTTGCCGTTTGTGGGCATGGAACCATCGTTGGCTCTCCCCGTCGCTCGGTCATGGCCTGCTTTCCAGAGCATGCTTCATCATGCCCCCTAACCCGGCGCTCAAGGGGACTCCCCGGGTGCGCGGCTTCGCCGCCGCACCGGGTAGCCCCTTAGCTTGTATTCGTTAGGCCACACGCGTGCCTATGATCGGCGTTGTCCCTCCTGAGCCAGGCCATGCACCGGCGTCGTCGGCGCCCCACCTGTCGCGCGGTACTCGTTTAGCCCTCGGTGTCCTCGGTGTGCTCGCGCTGGTCGTTGGCGGGGTTGGGCTCATTTCCACTGCACATTGGGCGTTTGGGGTCTTCGGCTTCCTTGGCTTGGTCGCCATCCTTGCCATAGTGCCCACCACATTTCCAGTTCTCTGGTCCCGGTCCAAGCCATGAGCCTTGCCAATGTCAGCGGCCACGGAACCTGCAGGGCCGTGTGGCCTAACCCGTCGCTCAACACGGACGTCCCGTATGCGGGCCTTCGGCCCCGCAACGGGCCGCCGGTTAGCTAGTATTCGTTAGGCCCCATGAGTGATCAACTTCGGCAGCGTGCTGTTTGCGAGCGCCTCGGATCGCCCTTCGATCCACCTGCACCCGATCTGAAAGTTGGTATCGCCCTCGGCTCGTTGTCTGCGCTTCCGCTCAACGCGCTTCGCCATGCACCCAGCGGCGACACCTCCGGTTGGTACATCTGGGGCGGCGAAGTAATGTCCCAGGCCTCGGATTTCTTTGCTCCGCTTCACGCATCCCACCTCGCAGAGTATTGTCCCTCCCTTGTGCCTTATCTCGCGCTTGCCCCTGGTTGGCGCGTCCTACTCGCACCTGGCCAGGATGAAGCATGGTTCGACCATTCACTTCTCGCCAACCATGCTGGGGCCTAACCCGGCGCTCAAGGGGACTCCCCGGGTGCGTGGCTTCGCCAGCGCACCGGGTAGCCCCTTAGCTTGTATTCGTTAGGCGGCACTGGCTCATCGCCACACGCCACACTGCGCCATGTCGGATCCTCGCGTCTATTTTGCCGCTGAACGCACGCTCCTCGCGTGGATCCGCACTGGCCTCACAATCATGGCGTTTGGCTTTGTCGTCGCGCGCTTCGGCTTGTTTCTCAGCCTCCTTGCGGCGCAGCGGGGCTTGCCCACTTCTGCCGTCGACACCACTCCCCACCTGTCGACGGTCGTTGGCATTGCTCTTGTGGTGCTCGGCGCCGCGACCATACTTTTCGCCGCGTATCAACATCGGAACTTTGTCTTGTCGCTCCCAGTTTCCGATCTCCCCGTGGCTATCAACCGTTCGTTTCCACTGGTTGTGGCGGCCGTGCTCGGTGTCCTTGGTCTCGTCCTTGCACTCTATCTCGCCGCTTAGCTATGCTTAGCCATGCCGGTGCCGCCTAACCCGTCGCTCAACGCGGACGTCCCGGATGCGGGGCTTCGCCCGCGCAGCGGGCCGCCGGTTAGCTGGTTTCGTTAGGCTGCACTACGCCGTCACCCACATGTCGCCGTCGAACGCGATTCTGGCCACGCTCCGAGAGCAGTGCGCTCCGGAGTCGCACCTAACCCGCTTGACCGACTTGGTCTCGTTGGCCGAAGCCGATTCGAGCCTGCTGGCATTGTTTCTGGTCGGGTCGTACGCCAATGGCGTCGGCGACCGCGTCTCGGATCTGGACTTGGTCGCTATTGCATCCTCAGGTCATGGCGAATCCGTGCTTCAAGCTGCGCATTGATTGCTCAGTCGCTCGGAAATTCTGAATCAGTTCACCGGAACACACTCGGCTGGCGGGTCCTTCTGGAAGGTGGTCTACCTAGACTTCTCCAGCGTGGAGTTTCACGTCTTCGAGCAGGGCACTACATTCAGGCTGAAACGGCCATATCTCTCCGTCTGGGATCCGACCAATCTACTGACTTCCTAAGTCGCAGAGGGTGAGCCCATCCGCCAGGCGGACTTTGCGGCCTACGAGTATGGAGACGAAGGGCTGATCTGGGAGCTCGTTGATTGCATCAAGTGGCTGTCGAGAGGCCACAATGAACTCGCGAAGGGCCACATCAGGAAGCTCGCCGCCGAAATGGCAAAACATGAGTCCGGCCACTGATGCACCATGTGCAGCCTAACCCGTCGCTCAACGCGGACGTCCCGCGTGCGGGCGCTTCGCCCGCGCAGCGGGCCGCCGGTTAGCTTGATCCGTTAGGCCTCGGAAACCATCGCCATGAACCTCGACGCTGTCGAAATCAAAGCGTTTGTGCCATCGCGTGATTTCGAGCAGTCAAAGCAGTTCTATCTCGCGCTTGGCTTCGAGATCCCATGGTCTTCGGATGATCTTGCCTACGTTCGACATGGCGAAACTAGTTTCTTGCTGCAAGCGTTTTACGAACCTGTACACGCGGGCAACTTCCAGATGCACTTGCTTGTGGAGAACGTCGACGACTGGCACGCTCACGTACTATCCAGCGGGGTCCACGATCGCTTTGCCGTTGATGTTGGGACACCTGAGAATAGGCCTTGGGCCATGCGCGATTTCACGCTTCTCGATCCAAGCGGGGTACTGTGGCGAATTGCACAAAACATTTCCCGGGAATCTCCCGCTTGAGTCAAGCAGACCCGAGGCCTAACCCGTCGCTCAACGCGGACGTCCCGTATGCGGGCCTTCGGCCCCGCACCGGGCCGCCGGTTAGCTAGATCGTTAGGCGTTTCCCGATGCGCGGCCACGATCGGTCTGGTGCAATTCTCCTTGGAATTGCGGTCGCGCTGATCGTGATTTGGGTAGCAATGCGTCTTGTGGTCCTGCTTGGGCCGGCGTGGGTCACTGGTGCAATCGCATACCCCAGCTTTGGCCCGATAGATCAGTTCAGGGCGCTGCTGCCTTACTGGCTCGAGCGCGTTGCTACCGAGAACAAATGGAGCCTCTTCACGACGAAATACTTGTTCACCGTGGCACTGGTCATTTGCGCCATCTGGGCGTTACTCGCGGTGCTTCTAACGGCGCGTGTCCCGCGCGCCAGGATTGCCACGTTTGTTTTCATCGGCCTTCTAGCAGTACATTCCATATTGCTGCAAATATTCGTTCCAAACAGGCACCTGCACGACGCTTTTTCAATTGAAAGCGTTACCCTCTATGTCCTGCTTTTCATCTTGCTGACCCGAAAAAGTGTCGTGGCTATGTTTCCCCATGAAAACGCCTAACCTGTCGCTCAACGCGGACGTCCCGAGTGCGGGGCTGCGCCCGCGCAGCGGGCCGCCGGTTAGCTAAATCGTTAGGGCGCAACTCCTATGGCACCAAACCGGACATTCCTTGGCCTCTTGCTCGCCATCGCCATCGGCGCATGTTGGCCGTTGGTCATGCGTTTGTGTTTCGAGCTCACGGGTGATTATTGGTTTCCCGTGCAGCTTCGACTTTCGAGTTTTCTCCGCGGTGCTGGCGTGAATGACAAGGCTACATTCTTACTCATTCACCGGCTGGCCTTTGGGGTGGTATCGGTCCTCGTGCTAGGGCTTGCGTTTGGCCTGCTTCTGGCACTCTCGGTACGCGGGCCGCTGTTCTATCCTTGGCTATCCTTCGTCTGCGCCGCATTTCTTACTAGCTATGTCGCCTGGGTGCTTGACGGTTACGATCCGTGGCGCCCTTCAATGGAATGGGCATATCCTGAAACGTGGCTCACCGTGGTCGGGATCGGCCTGTTTGCTTGGTTGTTGCGGCTAGTTCTGCCGCAGCGTGTTAGTGGCCGGCATGTTGCGCCCTAACCCGGCGCTCAAGGGGACTCCCCGGGTGCGGGGCTTCGCCACCGCACCGGGTAGCCCCTTAGCTTGTATTCGTTAGGCAGCATTCCCCATGGCATCTCATTCTGAGGTTGAGCGTCGTAAGCTGCTTCGTCGAGAGGTCGAAGATCGCGCTCGTGCCGAAGAATTTGCTCGCATGCCAATTTCTCGGCAGCAGCTCATGGACTTGTTCGAGCACCTTGATCGCGCCCTTGTCGATGGGTGCGATCACACGAATCGTTTCACGGTGGCGTTCTTGCGTTCCAATGGTCTCGCGGAAACAACCATTGTTCCGTGGCTGGGCGAGTACGGTGGTTTCTGCGATTGCGAGGTTCTCGCTAATGTTGAGGAACACTGGGGCAAGTCATGAACGTTATGCTGCCTAACCTGTCGCTCAACGCGAACGTCCCGTGTGCGGCGCTTCGCGCGCGCACTGGGCCGCCGGTTAGCTAGTATTCGTTAGGCCTCAGGATCCGCCCTACGCGACCCTACATAGTCCTAGCTGGCAACTGAAGCTACACTTTCACATACCCTTGATGCGCCGCAAGGCGCTACAGGGCCACAAGTCTCTCTTTTTAACTCGGGAGCTTTATCATGGCCTGGAAGAAAGTGACGAACTACAGCTTTGGATTCGGGCAATCGGACAAGAAGTTTTGGGTCTATTACACGCTAGACGGCTCGGGAACGGCATTTCAAATCTTCCTTACGCCCACCCAATTCACGGCGCTAGCTCAACTCCTTGGTCGGCAACTTCAATCAACTTCGAGACCACCGGGAACTACTTCGCGACAGCGCCGAGAAATCTCTAGTCAAATGCTGCGTAATCTTCTGCAAGCCCACGGCCAATCTTTGCGCCATGCTCCCACCGCTTTCCTATGAAACGGCGCGAACTGAGGCCTAACCCGTCGCTCAGCGCGGACGTCCCGCATGCGAGGGCTGCGCCCCGCGCAGCGGGCCGCCGGTTAGCTTCAGTTCGTTAGGCGACTCAGTTCGATGTCTGCAGCATCCCCACCTCCCGTCTCCTGCAAGCCTCTTATTTCGAACCAACGAGGTGACTTGATGAACTCAAGAGTGGCTGCTACTTTAGTATTCTCACTCCTTGCTACGTTAGCGACCGCCCTCGCTCAAAGTCAGGCGCCGGGCACCGGTCCTAACGCCTCGCCCGTTGCGCCGCCCCAGGAGGGAACGAACCCGCCGATCCGAACCAACCACGACGAGGCCATGAACGGCGATGCTCGTCACTGTCTTGATCTTCCCACCAACCTGCAAATCATCGTCTGCGCTGAGAAATACTTGCCGCACAAACGTCGTGCTTAGTCGCCTAACCCGTCGCTCAACGCGGACGTCCCGTATGCGGGGGCTGCGCCCGCCGCAGCGGTCCGCCGGTTAGCTAGTATTCGTTAGGCATTGGCCCATGGTGACCAACATCACGGTACCGTTCCATGGCGGATGCGCCTGCGGTGCAATCCGCTACGAGTGCACCGCACCGCCGCTTCGAATGGTCAATTGTCACTGTCGCGATTGCCAACGCGCCAGCGGCAGTGGCTACTCCGCGACACTGATCATGTCGGCGGCTTCAGTGCGTTTGCTCCAAGGCCAGTGCAAGGAGCACCGGACGGTGGCCGAGAGCGGAAGTGTCGCGAAGCGCGAATTCTGTGGCGTTTGCGGCACCCCATTGTTTGCGGCAAGTTTGGCGCGGCCCGACTTCTTGGGGGTTAAGGCAGCAAGTCTCGACGACTCTAGCTGGTTCGCACCAGAGGCCGATGTTTGGGTCGAAAGTGCGCAACCGTGGGACCACATGAATCCAAACGTTCCAAAATTTGCCAAGAACCGTCCTAGGCCGTCCAATGCCTAACCTGTCGCTCAACGCGGACGTCCCGCATGCGTGGGCTGCGCCCACGGGCGGGCCGCCGGTTAGCTAATTTCGTTAGGCGGCACATCGTGTAAATCCGCGTTCTGGGGGTGGCATGGCTAAACCCGAACAGTTTTGGTTTCCCGCGAAACGCTACGGCTGGGGCTGGGGATTCCCCGTTACTTGGCAAGGCTGGATCGTGTTCGTCGCCTTTGTCTTGCTCTTGATCGCAGGGGTCTTTTGGTTTCCGCCTGCTCGGGAAAGGATTTCCTTCTTTGTGTACACAGCGCTTCTTTGCGTAGTGTTCGCCGTAATTTGCTACGTCAAAGGCGAGCCGCCGCGTTGGCGCTGGGGCGACAAATAGTGCCGCCTAACCTGTCGCTCAACGCGGACGTCCCGCATGCGTGGGCTGACGCCCGACGCAGCGGGCCGCCGGTTAGCTAAATCGTTAGGGTTCATCGGAATGGCGCCCGTTCGTATTTCATACGTGAAGGAGATGCCGTGACGCGACTCATGTGCTTTGCCTTTCTTACAATGCTTGGGCAAATCACTTTCGCCCAGACGCAGGGTCCCGTCTACGACGCGAAGGTGATCGTTGGCACTTGGGTGGGTGACTGGTCAACGAATCGACCTGGTGGCCGGTTTGAGTTCGAGATTACTGCCTTCGATGGCGTGAACTTGATCGGGCGGGTTAACTCTGAAGCACAAGCCTGCACCATTGGATGGACCGCGCTTTCGGGAAAGCTGGTCGGCGACGAGATTCACGGCACATACACAATTGGTAGACCATGTAGCCAGGTGCGGGTCGTGTTTCCATTTCCCAAAGCGAATGTGATTGAAGGCCAGTGGACGAGCGAATATCCTGGCCACGGAACGTTCCGTCTGGCGAGAAAGGACGCGCAATGAGCCCTAACCGGCTGGTCAACACGGACGCCCCGTCGGCGGCGCTTCGCGCCGGCCGCGGGTCGCCGGTTACCTTCGTTCGTTAGGCACCGCGCAACATGCACCTCTGGGCCACCCGGAAGCTAGCCGACGAAATTGTCGTTGCGGCCGTTTCGGCGAGCGAAAAGAATGTCTATTTCGTTTTCGCCATGGTCTTCGCCGTCGTGATTGGATACGCCGGAGCCTATGGCTCTTTCCACAGTTCTTGGCTCTATGTTTACGAGGGGGTTGTTGTTGGAGTTGTCACTTTGGCCGGGGCGCAAAAAGTCACTTTATCGTATGGGCGCGCCATCGATGGAGAGTTCTTTGAAATGGCCTATCTTCTTTCGGTGCCGATTCTGGTAAAAACTACGCTCGCGTCGTGGGTCGCAATTTGGGGTGGTTACTGGTTATTTTCGATACTTGTACCGAATCTCCCCGTACCAGAATCGGATGAGGCGTACCGGGCGCTTTCGTATTGGGTTGGCCGCTTCTGGCAGGTATTTCCGTTTCTGGTTGCTGTGACAGTTGCCGTTGTGTATTGGTATAGGCTCGCCTATCACGTCGCCTATGTTGTCAACAGACGCGGTGCCTAACCTGTCGCTCAACGCGGACGTCCCGTGTGCGGGGCTGCGCCCGCGCAGCGGGCCGCCGGTTAGCTAATTTCGTTAGGCCCCGCAAACAACCGTGACGGGAGTTGTCATCCGATCTGTCGATCCGCAGGGTCATGATGGCACGGCGCTGCTCCGGGAGGCCGCAATCGAGGCGCGCATACTCTATGCTGATCTGCACGGTTCGGACGCGCCTTGGCCATCTAATCCGCCCACGCCACTTCGCGGAACGTATCTCGTTGCTTATCGCGGGGAAGTCGCAGTGGGCTGCGGCGCGCTTCGCCCGATCAACACACTTACTGTGGAAATACGACGAATGTTCGTTGTCAATGGTGCACGCCGCGCAGGCGTGGCCACCGCAATACTCGTTGCCCTAGAGCAAGCTGCACAACGCCTGGGTTACTCGGTCATGCGCCTGGAAACCGGCAACCGTCAACAATTGGCTATGGCACTTTACGAATCGTATGGCTTCGTCCGTATCGCACCGTTCGGCGAGTACGCCACTGACCCAACGAGCATTTGCTATGAGAAGAACGTTGCCAACTCGAACGTGGCCTAACCTGTCGCTCAACGCGGACGTCCCGCATGCGGGCTGCGCCCGGCAGCGGGCCGCCGGTTAGCTTGTATTCGTTAGGCCCCACGAACATGGAACCCGCAGCGCGCTCCCCTCGCTACGTCCGGATTGTCGCTACCATCTTTGTTGCGATCTGGATCGGTAGCGCCATCGGGGAATTTATATTTGGGGAGGGCTCACTGCTATTCTATTGGGCCCTTGTTTGGGGCGCCTGCGCTATTTGGCGCTGCAGCGTGTGGCTCTGTGCCGCAAAGGTCGGGCGCATGCCGCGAGGGATAGCAATTTGGTTGCCAAGGTGCGCATCCAAACCTTTGGGGCCTAACCCGTCGCTCAACGTGGACGTCCCGGATGCGGCGCTTCGCGTCCGCATCGGGCCGCCGGTTAGCTGGTTTCGTTAGGCCTACGCTAATGCGGAAACATTGCCCGGCCTGTGCCAAACCACTCGAACTAGACTTACTTCGTTCGAAATTTCGGTGTCCCAGCTGCGGAACCGCATTACGGTCAAACGTTACGTGGGTGGCGGAGGCAGCTTTGGCTGTGACCCTTATTTTGCCAACGCTCTTCGTACATGATTGGATCTACTATGCTGTCGCAACCATTTGCGTGGGCCTAATTGCGTTTTTCGTCGGGCGCCGTTTCGTCACCGTTAGCGAGGCGTAATCGTCAGCCATGCCATGTCGCACAAATCTCCGGCGTAGGCCCAACCCGTCGCTCAACACGGACGTCCCGCATGCGTGGGCTGCGCCCACGCGGCGGGCCGCCGGTTAGCTAGTATTCGTTAGGCGTTTCACGCACACGGCTCCTACGTAGAGGAGCACAAATGGGCGGCAAACTCCGAATGGCCACCCTTCGACCAGTCCCTTTCTGCGTGGGAAAATCATGGCCATAGCCCTAAGTCATACCACTGCCTGGATACTTCTTATCGTCGCCGGACTCACGGAGATTGTCTGGGCTATCGGTATGAAATATTCCGAAGGATTCACCAAGCTCGGTCCGTCAATCATAACTTTCGCTGCCGCGGGGGTTAGCTTCTGGCTTCTAGCCGCCGCGGTCAAAGTGTTGCCTATCGGTACTGCGTACGCCGTGTGGACCGGTATAGGCGCCGTTGGCGCAGCAGCATTTGGCATGATTCTGTTCAAGGAACCCGCAACGGTTGCGCGCATTGTCTGTATCGTGCTCATCGTTGGTGGCATTGCGGGCTTAAAAATTCTTGGTCCCGATGCGAACGCCTAACCTGTCGCTCAACGCGGACGTCCCGCATGCGCGCCTGCGCCCCGGCAGCGGGCCGCCGGTTAGCTTGTATCGTTAGGCGGCACATACGGGTCGTGCTAATCCATAGAGGCATCCGATGAAACGAACGGTGTTCTTTACTCGCGTCTCTCTCCTCGTGACCTTACTCAGCGTCGCGTCGCTGGTCTTCTCTCAGTCGTCTCCACCGGCGTCCGAAAAAGCGGATAAAACTAAGGCACTTGTCAACAAAGCGGCGGCGCTGATCGAAAGTAAAGGCAAGGTTGCTTTTTCCGAATTCAGAGTGAAGGACTCCGAGTGGTTCCACGGAGACACATATGTATTCGTCTACGATCTGCAAGCGAACGTCTTGTTGAATCCGGCCTTCCCGGCACGCGAGGGCACCAACGTCAAGGGTCAGAAAGACGCAAATGGAAAACTATTTCACGATGCCATCATTCGCACGGCAGAAATCGAGGGGTCGGGATGGGTCGACTACATGTTTCCGAAACCTGGCCAGACTCAGCCGTCGCAGAAATGGGCCTATGTCAAACGGGTGAAAATCGATGGCTTTCCCGGGCTAGTGGCTTCGGGCTTCTATCCTGACTAGCATGTACGAGAGCCAAAAATACACAAGAGTTGCCGGAGTGCCGCCTAACCCGTCGCTCAACACGGACGTCCCGTGTGCGGCGCTTCGCGCCCGCACTGGGCCGCCGGTTAGCTAGTATTCGTTAGGACGCAACCTCGCCATGGACACATTAGCGCTGCTGCTGCTTGCCGTGGCGCCAGTTGTGGCTTGGCGTTATACGCGACAACACGCTCCGGTACACACTTGGGCAGTTACCGGTGCCGCGTTCGGATTGGTTGTCTCGCCACTAAGCACGGGCCTCTACTCAACCTTCTTTTTCGGACCCCTTTTCCCACCCGGTCTGCTTACCGGACTACTCGGTCTGCTTTCCAGTTTCTTTCACGGGACGCCCGGGTATGAAGCCTCGATATGGCTAGGTCTAATTCAACCAAATGAAGTGGTATCGGGTCCGGGTCTCATTTACATTGAGGTCTTAAATGGAGTCTTCTGGGCTGTCCTATATGGCGTACTCGGGCTCGTCATCGACCGTGTGCGCCTTCTGCGTTCATGAGCTGCTGTGGCGCGCTGCTCTTTGTTGCGCCCTAACCCGTCGCTCAACGCGGACGCCCGCCGGCGGGGCTTCGCCCTCGCGGCGGTCGCCGGTTAGCTTGTTTCGTTAGGTCTCGCTATTCCGACTACCCGGCCCATCGCGGAGACTGCCATGCCAAACTCGAATTCGATGATGTCGCTTATCGCCCGCATGGCTATCGCCTTCTTGCTGGCGGCTGCGCAGCTTCCGACGGCATTCGCACTGGACAACGCGCCGGCGAGCGTCGTTCAGGAGCTTGTGCCATTCTCGTCGGATGAGGGCCTTGCTCGTCTGTCCCGATCGAATGCCAAAGTCGACTTTCCCGCGCTCGCCAATCAGTTCGAGCCGCAATCGAACGCCGCTTTCTGTGGTCCTACGTCGGCGGCGATCGTACTCAACGCCGTTCGCGGTCGGGGCGCAGACTTACCACGCGATCGAAGCCGTCTGCGCGCGGAGGACCTTCAATTCGTTCCGAGCAACTTCGATCCGACCATCCCGCGCTTCACACAAGACAACGTGATTCTGAAGGGCCAGAAGACGCGCGCGCAGGTACTCGGCGAACCTCTTACGATCAACGGAAAACAGATCCCGGACTTCGGCTACCAGGTCCGCCAGCTCGATGAAATGCTTAGAGCAAATGGGGCAGCAACCCGACTCAACATAGTTGATGACAACAAAATCGAGCAAGACATTCGAAACGACTTGGTTGAAAACCTCAAGCGTCGAGGTAACTACGTGATCGTCGCGTACAAACGCGATGCCGTAGGCCAACGCGGTGGCGGCCACATTTCCCCGCTTGGCGCATACGACGCCGAATCTGACTCGTTCCTTGTTCTAGACGTGAATCCTGCAAGTGCTGGCTGGGTTTGGATGCCAACGGCAATTCTCATCAAGGGCATGCGAACCTTCGATACAGTTGAAAACCGTGGGTACATTTTGATTCAGTCGCCGTGAGTCGCCTTCTTCGCATGGCGGGCGCCGTATATTCTGGCTCATCGAGACCTAACTCGTCGCTCAACGCGGACGTCCCGCATGCGGGGGCTGCGCCCGCCGCAACGGGCCGCCGGTTAGCTAGTATTCGTTAGGCCACCTCAGCCATGGACATGAAACCGTGCCGTCATTGCCGTCTGCCAATTGCCGTTGACGCCCGACGTTGCCAGCACTGTCACGGCTACCAATCTTGGTGGGCCAACGTCCGCGATCCGCGATATCAGGTTCTTTGGCCCATTCTGATGCTTGCGATCTTTGGCGCCTTTCTCTTCATCATGCGGAACGCATTTGAACCTGGCGAGGATCACAGTGCACCGCCCAAGCTTTCCGTGTCGGAAATCGAATCACGAGTCGTTTCAGCGCCCGATGGGCAACGAATCTATATCATCGGCCGTGTTCAAAACGCTTCCTCTAGTGACGCCGCGAGCGTCTGGTTTCGCGTAAATCTATTTGACGGCGCAAATCATCTGATCGACACCCTCCTTCTTGATAGTCGTGGACTCGCGGTCCCGGGTAACGGCAATACAATGTTTCGTGTGTTCGGGCCAATTAGCGCAACCGCCGCCGAGATCAAGCGAACGGAAGTGTTGATTGAACGTGCGAAGGTACGGAGCAAATGGGATTAGAGCCCCACCTAGCGAGCACCGCTTCGCCATAACTTGTCCCGCCATGAAATCGACAGCAACAGTTATTCTTGCGCTCTTGATATTGGCCATATCGGTGGCTTGCATCTTTTTCCCGGCCCAGGTCATTCATTTTCGCGCCCGAATTCACGCAAGCAAGTCGTTCTGGTCTGGAGCGTTTTTCTACTCCACCGAGGCGCGAACTCGCGCAACTGGTGCGGTCCTATTGGTCTGGGCTATTGTTGCGCTCTCGCTTGCATTGGGGCTCTAATGTCCGGCCTAACCCGTCGCTCAACGCGGACGTCCCGCATGCGGGGCTGCGCCCTGGCAGCGGGCCGCCGGTTAGCTAGTATTCGTTAGGGCCCATGGTGAGAGCGTGTCCTCATTGCGGTGCGCCATATTTTTCGTTCGCCGACTTGCTGCCGAACGGCATGAGCCTTGGCGGTTCGCGAAGGCCATTACGATGTATCCGATGCAAGGGGCTGAGTTATCTCAGTTTGACTGGGCGCAACGCGCGTTGGGCCCTTGCGATTCTCGGTCTGGGGTTTGTGGCCTCCTACCCCTCCACCTTTTCCTCCAATATTCTCGTGGGCCTTCCCAAATTCGTGATCGCGGCTATTCGCCTAGAGATTTGGGCAATCGCCATTCTCGCGTCGTTTGCCGCCTACGTGTACGCGAGCCCATTGCAAAAGCTCGACGCGCCGATCCCGGGACGCTGGAACATATGGATCTTTCCTTTACGTACTTTGTTTCTTCTGTTGTTGGCGCTATACGGCTATTTTCTGCTTCGGGAGTTACCGCGTGGGCCCTAACCCGGCGCTCAAGGGGACTCCCCGGGTGCGCGGCTTCGCCGCCGCACCGGGTAGCCCCTTAGCTTGCATTCGTTAGCCCGCACGTGCGTCAACGCGGCCCGTCTTGACGTAGCGACATAATGTAGCTACAATGCACCAGTGTTCACGTGGGACGAAACCAAGCGGAAGGCCAATCTCTCCAGACACGGTATTGATTTCCGTGATGCCACGTCTATTTTCGATGGACCGCTGGTTACCGTCGAGGACACACGCGAAGACTACGGCGAACTACGATATGTCGCGCTTGGTCTTCTGCAAGGTATCGTCGTTTCGTTGGTGTATGCGGAGCGCGGCGATCAAGTTCGAATCATTTCCATCCGTAAGGCGCTGAAACATGAAGCCCGTTTCTTCCTCTCGCAAATCGGCAAGTGACCTTAAGCGCCTCGCAGCGCTGAAGGATTCAGGTATTGTCATTGATGACGACGCCCCTGCATGGACGCCCGAAATGTTCGCACGGGCGGTGGTAAAGCGCGGTCTCGTTTCGCCAACCGCGAAGACGCTACTCTCGCTGCGCGTTGACTCTGATGTGGTGGAGTGGTTTCGTGGCCAGGGGCGTGGCTATCAATCCCGTATGAATGCGCTGTTGCGCGCCTATATGGACGCACATCGTCAAAGTCGCAAGCGTGCGGGCTAACCCGGCGCTCAAGGGGACTCCCCAGGTGCGCGGCTTCGCCGCCGCACCGGGTAGCCCCTTAGCTTGCATTCGTTAGGCCGCAAAACATTGGCCGTCGCAATCTTCTAGTCCGGTCGATACCCTGTGGCTAATATTCTTGTTGGAGTGTTTGCCATAGTCCTGTGCCTGATCAATGCCGCTATATGGACATTTCATTCCAACATGCCGCTCGCCGGTTTGGGCTGGGTTGCGGCAGCGTGCGCTTGCATATGGCTACAGAAATGGGCGCGCGGGTAGCGATGTCACGAGAGGGCCACATGGGTCACGAGATTCTGTCCGCGTCGATGGAACTGCCTCTGGTCATAATTTGCGGCCTAGCCCGTCGCTCAACGCGGACGTCCCGCGTGCGGGGCTTCGCCCGTGCAGCGGGCCGCCGGTTAGCTAGTATTCGTTAGGCGTCACGACCGAGCCACGGCGCGCCTCGCGCGCCAAGGGCCACTGTCAGAAGGAGAGACATGCTCGAGGGTTCATGCCACTGCGGTGCCGTACGTTTGACTTTGCCCTATCCACCCGAGGTTGCCACCGACTGCAACTGTTCGCTCTGCCGCCGTATCGGCGGTCCCACGGTGTACTACGAGTTCGGAACGGTCAAGATCGAAGGCCATCCCGAATGTACCTCGGAGTACATATGGGGCGACAGGACACTCCGGACAATTCGCTGCAAAACGTGTGGCTGCGTCACACATTGGGAACCGCTGAACCCAACGCCAGGCGCCAAGCACGGAGTCAAACTCGGAAACTTCGACCCGCGCTTGATTGCTTCGGTCCGAGTCCGCCACTTCGATGGAGCCGACACTTGGAAATTCATCGACTGAGCACCGCTTGGGCAGCGACGCCTAACCCGGCGCTCAAGGGGATTCCCCGGATGCGGGGCTGCGCCACCGCACCGGGTAGCCCCTTAGCTTGTATTCGTTAGGGCGCTCTCCCTCGGCACTCCATGGGCATCGTTCAACTCTTGCGGTGGCAGCGCGATGGTTACCCCAAGTATCACCAGTCTCGCGCCAATCTGCTGATCCACATCGTTGCCGTTCCGCTGTTCTTGGCTGGCACCATTATTGTTGTGGCAGGAATTGTCCAAGCTTCCCTCGTTTTGCTTCTCGCTGGCATTGGGTGCATTGTCGTGGCAGTCGCGCTCCAAGGTCGGGGCCACCGGCTCGAGGCCGTGCCGCCGGAACCATTCAGCGGGCCAATCAATTTCGTGTCGCGCCTTTTCCTTGAGCAGTGGGTTACGTTTCCGCGGTTCGTCATTTCGGGGGGTTGGGTTGCTGCCTTGCGCAAAGAACGAGCGCCCTAACCCGGCGCTCAAGGGGACTCCCCGGCTGCGGGGCTGCGCCACCGCACCGGGTAGCCCCTTAGCTTGTATTCGTTAGGCACCACCATGTGTTCGCTAACGATCACCGACGCCGCCTACTCCAGGATTCAGCGCGAGCTTGCCAGTTCGCCGATCGAATCCCCAATCATTAGCCTCGTGCAGTCGGCACGGGCGACGTTACCCCCTTACGCGATGCTTCGCGCTATCGATCCTGACGCGAGCGATAGCAATCTCCACGATCTTGCGTTGGAGCGTTACGGCGCAGACTCCCCGTCGCTCCAGTGGAATCTGTTTCCCGGCGTTTATTCGCGCGAAGATGTTCCGATCGAGTCCCGCGTAGAAATACGTGGCATTTGGTTCTCGTTTTCGCCCAAATGGCAGCAACGCATGAAGGGTTGGCGGCTCGACGCCGTTGGCGACACTCTCGTGCTGAAGGACGCTGCAGGAAAGGTTATCCTTCCATCCAATCCTGAGGCAGCAGGTGGTGCCTAACATGTCGTTCAAGCGGACCCGGCTCGGCACGGCTTCGCCGTCGCCGGCTGGCCCGCGCTTAACTTGGTCCGTTAGGGCGCAACTAAGGTATCGCCGCGATGAGAAATGTCGTCGCTGTCCTCCTCCTTCTTGCCCTTGGGTGGTATGGCTATTCGCAATATCAGCGGCGCGCCGCGCAAGACAGCGTCGCTGACTTCCCCGCGCCTCTCACCATGCCATCGCCTGCGCCAAGCTCCGGCGCCACTGCTTCGGTATACAAATGTGACGGGCGCATTTATTGTTCCCAAATGACGTCCTGCGCGGAAGCCACGTATTTCCTCCGAAATTGTCCCGGCACAAAGATGGACGGAAACAACGATGGCATTCCGTGCGAACAGCAATGGTGCAAATGACCATGTTCGTGTTGGCGTGCTCAATCAAATTATTGTTGCGCCCTAACCCGGCGCTCAAGGGGACTCCCCGGGTGCGGGGCTTCGCCACCGCACCGGGTAGCCCCTTAGCTTGCATTCGTTGGGCGTAAGCAGCAGCATCGCCATCGTACTTGAGCCGTGGCGATCGAGAACGCGCAATGCTTTCACGCATTCGCTCAGACATCGATGTCCTGACTCAGTTGAATGTAGTTCGCGCCACAAGGATTCAGGTATGAATCGTCGGGAAGCAGTCGAAGGTTTGCTCGCTCTAAGCGTCGTGGCGACTCCTTTCGCCACACGAGCCCAGAACCCAAAGCCTCTTAAGTCCCCCGTTCTTGGCCTTCTGAGCGCGTTACCCATTGCCACTCCCGAGCAGTGGGAACAAAGCCCGTTCTGGGTGCCTCTCCGAAAGCTTGGTTGGATTGAAGGTCAAAACCTCAGGGTCGAGCGTGCATCGGCCGAAGGCGATGTTCAGCGTTTGCCCGAAATGGCTCAGGCCCTCGTACGCAAGGGGGTTGACCTAATCTTCGCCCCTGGGAATGAGAGCGCAATAGCGGCGGCCCACGCGACGAAGACGATTCCGATTGTGTTCTGGGGCGTAAATTACCCGGTAGAGATTGGACTCGCCAAGTCATTTGCTCGCCCCAGTGGCAATGTGACGGGGATAGCGCTTTTCGTCGGACCTAGCGAAAGCGCTAAGACCCTAGATTACCTCCGAGAGTTGTTACCGCGTGCGCGGAAACTCTCGTACATTTACGAGGCCGCCCAAGTCCGGAGGATGGATGGAACAGAATGGCCGCTGGCCCACGACTACATTGCTACTGCCGCAAGGGATCGCGGATTCGAGCTTTCTGAGCTGTCGATCACGGGGGCCCAAGAGCTCGACTCGACCTTCGATCGCATTGCCAGCCTGGGGACGCAGGCGCTTTACGTCGGCTATAGCCAGTTGATGATTTACGAAGCCGAACGGATCGTAGCGTTCGCGAATCGCAACCGGCTGCCAAGCGTGTTCAATTCACAGGCTCATGTCACTTTCGGAGGAACCTTGTCCTACGGCCCAAACATTTTCGCGCTCTTTGAGCGAGCCGCAGCCTACGTCGATAAAGTTCTCCGAGGGACACGCCCCACCGATCTTCCGATTGAACTACCAAGCAAGTATGATCTTTGGGTCAACGCCAAGGCGGCGAAGTCAATCGGTTTGGAGATCCCTCAGTCGATTCTCGTGCGTGCCGATCGGGTAATCGATTGAGCGCTTGTCCCACCTGCGTCCCAACCCGAGTCCTCAGTTGACCAGTCAAGTGGTTCTGACGCCCAACCTCTCGCTCAACCAGACCGCTCGTCGGCGGCGCTGGCGCGCCGTTCGCTCGCCGCCGGTTAGCTTGGTTCGTTGGGCGTCACGACAATGACGCGGTGACCTTGGCAACTACATCGAAAGGAGTGCGAAATGATCGGTGTATTCGTGACGTTTCGCTACGGAGACAATTTCGACGAGCAAGCCGTGCAGAAGATCGCTGAGACTGCACGCGTAAGGTTTGAAGGAATGCCGGGGCTACGCTCAAAGGCCTTCACGCTCAATTCCGGAAAGCGTGAGGCCACGAACTTCTACGTCTGGGATTCCGAGGACGCGGCCAAAGCGTTCTTCACTGATCAGCTACTCGAGCGGGTGGCCGGTCTCTACGGTGTGCGCCCTAGCGTCGAGTTCGTGCAGATTGCCTCGCTCGTAGAGAACACCCGGGCGTGACGTGGTCCAGGGATGAGCCGAATCATCGTCGCGCTGTTTGTACTGCTGCTCGCTGGGCCGGCTTGCGCGCAATCGAAACCACTCTTAGTCCTCGTCCAAATCAACGAGAAAATTCTGCCAGTCGCGCGCGGCGACAAGTACGAAGATCCGCTTGATTCCGCGCTAAAGCAAAATCACCTCGGCGCTGTCACCGGTGCGGGCACCCACCTCGCCCCCGACGGTTCAGTCGAATGGGTAGAGCTCAACGTAAAGTTGATCAACCTTGAATCCGGGGTATCCTTTATCAAAGACAAAATTCGCGAACTTGGTGCACCACGCGGCAGCGTAATAACGTATGAGCAATTTGGCAAGAAAATCGAAGTCCCCGTTCATGATCAAGACACGACACGGCCGATTTCTGCTCAGCCGCCTCAAGGGGGAAAGTGAATGACCGCTAACCCGTCGCTCAACGCGGACGTCCCGTGTGCGGGGGCTACGCCCGCCGCAGCGGGCCGCCGGTTAGCTAGTATTCGTTAGGCCGCAAAACATTGGCCGTCGCGATCTTCTAGTCCGGTCGATACCCTGTGGCTAATATTCTTGTTGGAGTGTTTGCCATAGTCCTGTGCCTGATCAATGCCGCTATATGGACATTTCATTCCAACATGCCGCTCGCCGGTTTGGGCTGGGTTGCGGCAGCGTGCGCTTGCATATGGCTACAGAAATGGGCGCGCGGGTAGCGATGTCACGAGAGGGCCACATGGGTCACGAGATTCTGTCCGCGTCGATGGAACTGCCTCTGGTCATAATTTGCGGCCTAGCCCGTCGCTCAACGCGGACGTCCCGTATGCGGGCCTCGGCCGCGCAGCGGTCCGCCGGTTAGCCAGTATTCGTTAGGCATAGGAAACACATGCGGCAGTCGCTTACGTGCATCTCATTCGCCATTTTGCTCACTTGTGTTGCCTTTGGGGCGAACGGTCAGACACAGCCATCCGATCGAATCACTGTTGCTCGAACAGAATCGGCATACGTCCTGAGCGTGCCGGCCAGCCGGCTGCAGATGGTGCTTCCAGACACGAATTTGGTTCAGCAATCACAAGACATCGGCGGATCAACCAGCAATCCTCGCTACTACTACTTTTCTGATCCAAAGCGCCGACTAGTCTTATCTGGTTGGTTCGAACCCGCAAGTCGCTTCGTCGGCATCTCCTCGTTCTGGGAAAGTGAACTTGCGGCCTGGAAGAAGCAACAACTCCCGAGCCCGCAGAACGTGGTCATAACCAATGTCGGTAGCTGGCAGGCCATCTTCTATGATCTTGCCGTTCCCAACGGCACAAATCTGCATGTTCGCGCGCACCTTGTTCAAGCTGGCACATGGATTGATCTTCACATATCGCTTTTTGGTGGCCCTTCTACTCCCCCGAATCGCTCCACATTGGAAGATATGTTGAATCGCATTTCCGTCACCGAGAAACCCGGGAGCTAACCTATGCCTAACCCGTCGCTCAACGCGGACGTCCCGCATGCGGGGGCTTCGCCCGGCGCAGCGGTCCGCCGGTTAGCTAATTTCGTTAGGCCGCACAACTAGCATCGCCTCAGAGTGACATCTATGAGTACCGAAACTGAAGTACTAGAACAGTTTTTCGCCGCTATCAATCGCAATGACATGCAGGCCATAACTAAGGATTTTGATCCGCAGATTGTGCGCATTGAACCCGAGGGCTTTCCAACAGCTGGCACCTATCGGGGTATCGAGGAAGTGCAACAGCACGTCACGAGAGGACGCGGGAGTTGGGCCGAAGGAACCTGCGATCCCGAGAAATTTTTGGTAAACGGAGACAAAATTGTCGTGTACCTTCACGCTTGGGTGCGCCTAAAGGACTCAACTGACTGGGTTGGTGGACGATTTGCCGATGGCTTCGTGTTTCGCAAAGGCAAGATCACCCAATATCTCTCCTTTGGGCAGCGGGTGGACGCCCTCAAGTGGGCCGGTATTGAAGATCAAGAGGTGCTTTGAGATCGCCACAGCAAGCGGCAGTAAGCCTGCAGGCGGGCCCAACCCGTCGCTCAACGCGGACGTCCCGTGTGCGGCGCTTCGCCGCCGCACCGGGTAGTACCATGACAGATGCCGCCGGTCCTCCCAGGGCTTCCAAGATCGTTCTCGGCTGGGTCATAGGCGGGATCGTGGGCACCTTCGTAATCCTCGAGTGGCTTAAGCCAATGGCGGGCTGGGGCTCAATGATCTTGCTAATTGGCGCCCTCGCAGTAACCGTGTGCCCAATTGGACATGTTCTGGCCGCAAACTTTCTCTTTCGGCGCGGCGCGTATTTTCCTTGGCTGGTGATCGGCCTCTTCTTGTTTGGTCTAGCGGCGCTCTACTTCGTATTGACTACAACTAGCATTTTCGCCTTCACCTAGTCGGAGACCACGTGCGCCCTAACCTGTCGCTCAACGCGGACGTCCCGTATGCGGGCCTTCGGCCCACAACGGGCCGCTGGTTGGCTAATTTCGTTTGGCCACACGACCAAGACGCCCAGGTTTCCCCGTGAACATATCGGCCATCGTTCGAAGCTCATCCTCTCGCCACGATGCAGGAGTCTCTACGGCCGGAGCGGAGCAATCCATTTCGGTTCCGGCAAAGCCAGCTGGCGGTTCGGCCATAAGTGGGGGTGAATTTCTCATGCTGGCCCTCGCGACGTGTTACTGCAACGATCTGTATCGCGAGGCTACAAGGCTCGACCTTTCCATCGACTCCGTCGAAGTTGAGGCCAGCGCTGATTTTCCAGGCATTGGTCTCGCTGCCACTAACATCTGCTACAGAGCCAAGGTGTCATCGCCCGCCCCGGCAGCCCAAATTGCCGAGCTGCTTCGCCAAACGGATGCCGTGGCAGAAGTGCACAACACACTCCGGTCAGGCGTAGAGGTCACGATGGAGAGCGCGTAAGCATGCGCCATTGTGCCGACACGTGCGCGTGGCCTAACGGTCGCTCAACGCGGACGTCTCGCGTGCGTGGGCTGCGCCCACGGGCGGGCCGCCGGTTAGCTAATTTCGTTAGGCGTCCCCATTCAGACGCCTACTCAGAAGATGATAGGTTGGCGCGGCCGCGTTCCGCCCGCAACGTTAGTACCCCTTTGAGGCCCTTCCATTCTTGAAACGTTGGAGGAGCTCTGGTGGCGTTCGAGTTAGTCAAAGACATCATAAAGCTAGCGCTTATCGTCGCCTGCTTCTATCTTGCACTCAGCGTTTATTTAGGTTGGAAGCAACCGGCATGGTCCGCGTTCGCCGAGAGACGTCGCTTTACGATCCTGCTAACGCTTGTGGCAGCAGTTGTCGGGATCAAGGTAAGCGAAGACGTAGTCAGCCGAGAATCGGGCCCGTTTGACATTCTTGTGCTGCAGTTCATCCACGCGACCGTTCCGCCCGCACTTACCGGAATGTTCGAGGTGGCCACAACCAGCGCCTCAGCCAGCGTTCTGTTGCCGCTTGTGATAATCATGGTAGTGATCCTTATTTGCGCCAAGCGGAGCTTTGAGCCACTGCTGCTCGCGGCTTCGATCATCAGTGGCGGCATCATCGTCTACGTCTTAAAAGCGGTGGTCGGCCGCGCCCGCCCGAGCCTTTGGGACGCAGCGTGGTATTGGGGTTCCAGTTTTCCAAGCGGGCATACCCTGGTTGTTACAGCATTCGCCACCGCGATGGTTATTTGCCTGAACCGAATCTGGCCTGGGTCACGCAAATTCACCATGTTGATTGCGTTCGTTTGGGTCTTTTCCGTCGGCATCTCTCGTCTCGTGCTCGGAGTTCACTGGCCGACTGACGTGCTTGCGTCCATGTGCATCGGGATGTTTCTGCCTCTTGCGATAGGTATTGCGTTTGAGTCCTGGCACGCCTAACCCGTCGCTCAACGCGGACGTCCCGCATGCGGGCCTTCGGCCCCGGAACGGGCCAAGGACCATGACACCGACGCCACAGCGACTCGCTCTCGCGCCTTGAGAAGCGGATCGGGTTGCGTGAACGCGACGGCCATCCAGCTCTCAACCTCAAGCATCAGTATTGGACTCAAAGTGGCTGAGGCTCATCCTTCAACGCAAAAGGACCATCACCTCACTTGGGGCCGGGGCGCTTATGTTTGCGTGAAGAATTGGTAGTTGTTGCGCCCCATCTTCTTGGCATGGTACATCGCCATGTCTGCATTCTTGAGCATGGCTTCGGCATCTCGGCCATCATCCGGGCAGACGCTGATACCAACGCTCACGGTGACATGGACCTCGAGCCCACCGATGAGGTGTGGCACCGCTACCGCAGTACCCAGCTTCTCCGCGCAGTGGGTCGCCGCGTCCAGATGGTCGATTTCCGACAGCAGTACCACGAACTCGTCGCCACCCAGGCGGCATATGGTGTCTGAGGTGCGAACGCTCGCAGTCAATCGTTGCGCCACCGACTGCAGCAGTTTATCGCCGATCACATGCCCCAGGGAGTCGTTGACGAGTTTGAAGTGATCCAGATCCAGAAACAGCAGGGCGACCTTGTTGCCGTGACGGCGGCTCAGCGCTATCGCCTGGGTGAGCCGGTCAGTTAGTAGCAGACGGTTTGGCAGACCGGTGAGAAAGTCGTGCTGTGCGTGGTGGGACATCTTTAGTGCAGTTGCTCGCGAGTCGCCGACATCGTGGAAAACCAACACCGCACCAACGACCCGACCCTGCCGGTCGTGTATGGGGGCCGCCGATTCTTCGATCCCGGCCTCGCGCCCGTCGCGCCGGACAAGCACACTGTGGATGTCCAGGCCGACAATCTCGTCTTGCCGCACCGCCTGCTCAGCCAAGTTGCGCGCGGGTTGGCGAGTTGCGCCGTCGATGACGCTGAATACTTCGGCGAGCGGGCGGCCTGATGCGTCCTGCCACGGCCAGCCGGTCATTTCCTCGGCGATCCGATTGAGATAGGAGATATTCCCGAGTGTGTCCGTCGTGAGTACGCCATCTCCGATCGAGTTGAGCGTGACTTGGGCACGCTCCTTCTCCTCGAACAACCTCTCTTGCGCATCTTGCAATAAAGCCTCTTCCGACTTGCGCTCGGTGACGTCCTCCACCGTTTGCACATAGCCGTACAGCTTCTTATCTTGGCGCATGGGGGCTGCGTTGACACGCGTCCACACCACGCTTTGGTCTTCCCGCAAAAAGCGGAATTCCGTTTGAAATGGCTTCTGGTTCTGGGCTGCGTCTTGCCATTCGGAAAATACCCGCTCGCGATCATCCGAATGGATGGCGACCTTCCAGTTCATGCCAAGTGTGTCTTCAAAGCTCAGTCCCGAAATTCTGTGATATGCGGCGTTCGTGTAGAGGCAACTGCCCTGCTTGTCGGTCACCAGAATACCTAACGGGGAGGCATCGCTTATCGCCCGGAAGCGGGCCTCGCTGACCGCCAGCGCATCCAAGGCCGTCTTGCGGGCGATGACGTAACGCAAGGCCCGCGGGAGCCAGTGGGCGTCGACGTGGCCCTTGGAGAAGTAGTCGTACGCGCCGCGCAGCACAGCCTGCCGAGCCATTTCCTCATCGGTCACGCCGCTCAACACCAGAATAAGAAGATCTGGTGCAGCCAGGCATACCTGTTCCACCGCCTCGATGCCCTGAACATCTGGCAGCGACAGATCAAGCATGACCACGTCAACCCCTTCTTTGCTCAAGCGCTCGAGACCGGCCGAAAGCAGCCTAACCCACTCGACACGGAACGGGCTGTCTATTTCTGCGGAGAGTGCCTCCAGAATCAATCTCGCATCAGCCGGATCGTCCTCAATGAGAAGCACGGTGGTGGTCTCGTCTGTCATTGCTCATTCATCCTAGGCGTGAAAAATTATCCGCTGTGCCCCTGCTGTATCTGTGCGTTAGCGAACAAACGGAACATTCTGAGCTTCCCAACCTCACTCATCCGCGTGGCCACCTCGGCGCGCCGTGCCTCGGCACCCTCCCACCCCGACCGTCTCTGAGGGGCTTCAACCGTCCGAGTCGGGTCGAATGCGGGCGGTGCGTGACACGCCCCGCGAATGCGTCACCTTCTCTTCTATCCGACCAGTCGATTGAGTACCATTCCCCTAACCCGTCGCTCAACGCGGACGTCCCGTGTGCGGCGCTTAGTGCCCGCACGGGCCGCCGGTTAGCTTGTTTCGGTAGGCGTCACAGGCCATCTTCCGTAGTCACTCACACCCCCGAGAAACACATGTCCAAGCTTCGTGTAGAAAGTTTCACCATCTCACTCGACGGCTTCGGCGCTGGCCCAGACCAAGACATCAACAACCCACTCGGCGTGGGCGGCACGTCGCTTCATGGCTGGGCCCTCTCCACACGAACGTTTCAGAAGAACTTGTTCGGTAGCGATGGCGGAGGAGCGGGCATTGATGATGACTTTGCCGCTCGAGGCTTTCAGAACATCGGGGCTTGGATTCTCGGCAGGAACATGTTCGGGCCGGTTCGCGGACCTTGGCCAGATGAGAGCTGGCGGGGTTGGTGGGGCGAGAATCCTGTCTATCACGTCCCAGTGTTCGTGCTGACCAACTACGCACGCGCACCGCTGGTCATGGAAGGAGGAACGACCTTCCACTTCGTTACGGAAGGCATTGCCGCCGCCCTAGCGCAAGCTCGCGAAGCGGCCGAAGGCAAGGATGTTCGTCTTGGTGGCGGCGTAAACGTCATTCAACAGTATCTTCGCCAACGCCTGATCGACGAGATGCACATCGCTATTGCGCCGGTCCTACTTGGCGCTGGTGAAAGACTCTTTGAAGGAACAAACCTTCCTGCCTTGGGCTACGCCTGCACCAGGCACGAAAGCTCGCCACTTGCCACTCACGTGGTTCTTACTCGGCAGTGATCACGGTGACGCCTAACCCTTCGCTCGAGCCGACCCAGCTCAAGCGTTAGACCGCATGCAACAACCGCCCAACACCGCGACAACGAACGCTTCCGGATTCCTGGAAGTTCTTGCGACCTTCTACGAGGCCTTCGCAGAGCACGATGCTGGCCGCCGAGATGAGTTGCTTCATAGTTAGGCCGCATGTCCGAATATCTGGCGGCACTACCCGTCATGGCGGGCGGCATCGCCGGAGCAGCAATTGGCACTATTTTTGGTTTTGCTCTTGCCGGTCATCGCGATGTGTTGTCTGGATTGATGCTCGTAATCAGTCTCATTCACATGGCTTGCAAATGTGCGACGTTAGGCCTATATGCTCAATCCTGTGCGCCAAAGAGGTCGGCGGAGCTGGCGCACAGTAAGCATTTCGCGGGACTCAATATTTCCATTCGGCGGCCATTCTGCATTTCCGACAATTATCCTGCGGGGGGCGGATGCTGACCTGGGGCGACGAGTATCGCATCGGCAATGAGGACATGGATGGCGAGCACATCATCCTCTTTGCTTTGCTCAATCAACTGGACATCAACATTGGCGCCAATCAGGCAGCGACCTGTGTCACCGATTTGCTGCACGCGCTGTTGTCCTACATATCCTTCCACTTCGCTCACGAAGAGGCGCTCATGGCGGCGTACAAATATCCCGACTTGGCGCGCCACCATCTGGCGCATGAGGCGCTGATCGCCGAAACCAACCGCTTGGGCCAGCGCGCCACCAGCATCGACGCGGCGGTGGTAGCGCTGGAAATCCGGGCGTTTGTCCAAGATTGGCTGCTGCGTCACATCCGGGAGGATGACCTCCGCTATGCGGTTCACATCCGAAAGGCCGCTTAACGGCTGCTTGGAAGCGAACGGGCGGTCAGCATTGGCACGAGGGCGGGTCGTGCATGTCGCTGCCCCGATTTGGCCCCGTTTTCCTTCTTCTGACCAGTCGATTGAGTACCATGCCGCCTAACCCGTCGCTCAGCGCGGACGTCCCGCATGCGGGGCTGCGCCCGGGCAGCGGTCCGCCGGCTAGCTAGTATTCGTTAGGCGGCAACCCTGCGGCCGAAGGTCGGTATCGGCGGCAAGCGGTCGCGCGCGGGCCGGCTAGATCACCCGGTCGGCGCGTAGCAGCAATGACTGCGGGATCTTGATGCCAAGCGCCTCGGCAGACTTCAGATTGACGACAAATTCGAAAGTCGTCGGCAGTTCGACCGGGAGATCGGCAGGTTTGGCACCTTTGACGATCTTGTCAACGTAGGTCGCGAGCCGACGGTACGAGTCGCGCAAATTCGGGCCATAGGCCATGAGGTTGCCAAGCTCGGCAAACTGTGCCCACCCAGAGATTGCAGGTATGTGATTTTTGGCCGCGAACGCAGCGATCTTTTCGCTGTAGCGCATTAGTGATGCGTCAGGAAATACATCCATTGCTTCGCTGTGTGACTTTAGTACGGCGGCGAGCGCGTCGTCGCACTCCGCGTCGTTTCGCACTGGGTGGTAGTCGAGCGCAAGACCAAGCGCTTTCGCCGCGGCCCGCGATGCTCGCAGTTCGCCCTGCTCGCCGGCATGCTGAGGATTGGCGAGTATGGCAATCCTTGTTAGCCCCGGAATGACTTCCTTGAGCATCTCAAGCCGCTTGCCCACCAAGTTGAAGGACAAAAACGTCACCCCAGTGAAATTGCGGCCGGGGCGCGCAAGGCTGTCTACCACTCCACCTTCCACAGGATCGCCGCTGTATCCGAATACGACCGGCATCACTGCACGTGCGCGGATCAGCGTGTGCGTCGCCGGTCCGCCTGATACGACTATGACAACCGGTTTGGATGCCACTAGCTCGACGGCAAGCTGCTCGGTCCGCTCGCTGGAACCTGCGCCCCAGCGCGCGTCAATGATCAGAGTGCGGCCTTCGACATATCCGAGCTCGCGCATGCCGCCGCAGAAGGCATCGAAAAATGGCGAGTTGTCGGCCACGGCGCTGGATAGCCAGCCTATGCGCAACACAGTGTCCTGTTGCGCGACGGCCCGGCGCGGAAGCAACGCTCCTGCCAACAGCGTGAATACGAATTTGCGTCGTATGTTCATCCGATCCCTTTCGGTCGCAACGACAGAACGTAGTCACTGGGATCCGTGGGCGGAACGCACGGACAACCCTAGCCTGAAATCAGGCTACGCCCAGAAGGGCCGCATTCGGTCGCAAACCGGACGGTGCGTTACACTCCCCCGATTGCGTTTCCTTTCCCTCGTTCCGACCAGTCGATTGAGTACCATGCCGCCTAACCACGCGTTCAACCGGACGCGCCGCGAGCGGCCTTGGTCCATCGGTCGGCCGCTGCCGGCGCGCCGGTTAACTTGGTTCCGTTAGGCGTCATAATTTGTGTAACCCAGGAGGTCGCTATGTATCGAAAGCATTTCATTGCAAACGCCATTCTTTGGGCCTGCGCAATCATTGCCTCGGCGATAGTGAACGCGCCTTTCGCGCTCACTGTAATCATCTTGCCAGTCCTGGCGGTCTGCTCCCTGTTCGTAAGTCGACCCAGGCCGCCCAGAGCCACTTCGTCTCAGGCATAGGCGCTCCGCATTCTTGCGAACGTGTTAGCCATAGTTGACCAACATGTCTCCACCGCCTTATCGCCAAGTCTTGCCGCCTAATCCGTCGCTCAATGCGGACGTCCCGTGTGCGGGCCTTCCGCCGCGCAACAGGCCGCCGGTTAGCTTGTATCGATAGGCTGCACAATCCGCTGCGGAGGATGTCGTGGCGAACTCTAAGCAGATCGCGGGCCTGGTCGGTCCGACCCTCGTAGCGGCGCTCATTTCGGAATTCCCGCTTGTTCAGCCGCATCTGTACGACAGCCAAATCCCCCCGGTGGTCTACCTGTCAGGCGTACTTATGTTCGTTGCCGGTCTTGCCATCGTCCGCGTACACAACCTTTGGGTGCGAGACTGGACCGTCCTTGTCACACTGACAGGTTGGTTCCTCTTGTTCCTTGGCCTGATTCGCATGTTCGCAGCCAGCCAGTACAATCGGGCCGCAGCGGGCACCAGCACATTGGTGTTCATGGCGTTTGAGGGCGTCCTGTTGGTCGTTGCTCTCACTCTCACCTATCAAGGGTACCGTCGCGGACCCCAATAGCATGTGCCTCGATGCGTGTGCAGCCTAGCTCGTCGCTCAACGCGGATGTCCCGCGTGCGCGGCTGCGCCTCCGCAGCGGGCCGCCGGTTAGCTAGTATTCGTTAGGCCTCGCGCAGGCCCACACACTTCAGGCGAACTCATGTTTGACCACGTCAAATTCGGAGTCAGCGACTATGCAGCGAGCAAAGCGTTCTTCCTCAAGGCACTCGAACCGCTCGGCGTAGCTGTTGTCTCGGAGGGGCCGCCGACGTACGGTGTCGAGCTTAGCCCAAAGGGTAAAGCATCATTGTGCCTGTACCAAACCGAGGAGAAGCCGGCGCATCTTCACTTGGCGTTCACGGCCGAGAATCGCCAGCAAGTCGTAGCTTTCTATCGCGCGGCTCTGGAGGCGGGTGGTAAAGACAATGGTGCGCCTGGTCTGCGTCCGCACTACGACGCGAACTACTATGCAGCTTTCGTCATTGGTCCGGACGGGCACAACATCGAAGTGGTTTGCCACGAACCCGAGGCCTAACCCTTCCATCGAGGGGACGTCCACAAGCGGGCTTCGCCCACTTGCGGCCGCCCCTCATGTCAAACGTTAGGCGTCAGAATACGCATGTCCTCCGTCGCGGCGCATTACGAGACCCTTCTTGCCCCGGTGTACCTGTGGATGGCCGGTGGAATTGACAACGCACTTGCCTTGGGTGCGAGTGACCTTGCTGGCTTCGCGGGTCCCGGAGGCCTCGCCGTAGATCTTGGCGCTGGTTTCGGAATGCACGCGATTCCGTTGGCGCGTGCTGGCTATCGGGTACTTGCGATTGACTCCTCGCCCTACCTGATTGAGCAACTTCGGTCGTTCAGCAAGGGACTGGACGTAGAAGCGGTTGTCTCCGACCTTATTCAGTTTCCGGAACATCTGCCGCCGAATCGGAAGGCCGACCTTGTACTCTGCATGGGTGACACCCTTACGCACCTGCCAGACGAGACAGCAGTCGCGGAACTAGCGCAGCGCGTCGCAGTGTCTCTTGCCCCGGGGGGCCGGTTTGTTGCCACGTTTCGTGACTACACCACCTTGCCCACCGGCAACGCACGGTTCATCCCGGTCCGCAGCGATGCTAACCGCATCCACACGTGCTTTCTCGAGGAGCAATCCGACCGCGTGCTTGTGCACGACATGCTCTATGAAAAGCAGGGGGACCGTTGGTCTATGCAGGTAAGTAGGTACAGCAAACTCAGGCTATCGCCCGCCGCGGTCTGTCGCACGTTCCAATCGGTTGGGCTCACTGCCTCCGTCGTTGCAGGGCCGCGCGGCATGGTGAGGATGACTGCTGATGCCTAACCATCCGATGAACACAGACCCGCTTCGCCCGTTCCTGTCGGGCCGGTTATCGGGATCATTAGGCACTTTGTGGAGAGTGAAATGAACAACCATCCGATAGCGCTGCTCATCGAAAAGGCAGACAAGGCGATCAATCAGGAGGACTTCGACACCGTAATCGATCTCTATACGGAGGACGCTGTTCTGGTGATTAAGCCAGGTAAGAATGCTGTAGGCAAAGTCCAAATCCGGAGCGCAATGGAGGCCATTGCTGCTCACTTTGATCGGAGCTTGGACGTGCGACAGGCTGGAATGGTTATTCTCGAAACTGGGGACACTGCGCTCGTACTGGCGAAGACGCTGGTGTCCGCAAAGAATTTTCCAGCGATAGAGCGCAAGGCTACTTATGTGTTCAGGAAGGACACAAGAAATCGCTGGCTCTGTGTCATCGACAACTCCTACGGGCACGAAGTCCTTGACGCAAGTGCCTAACCCGTCGCTCAACGCGGATGTCCCGCATCCGGGGCTGCAGCTCGCAAGCGGGTTGCCGGTTAGCTAGAATTCGTTGGGCGGCAAGAGCGCGTGTCGAGCGCTGAGAGGTAGACATGCTAAGAGGCGGATGTCTGTGTGGCGGGATCCGATACGAGATCGTTGGCCCTGTCGGAGAAGCTCTGTACTGTCATTGCTCAATGTGCCGCAAGGCTCACGGTACAGCTTTCCGGGCAAGGCTTTCGGTTCCAAAGTCGTCCTTTCGCTTTGTTCGAGGCGAGGACTTGTTGACGAGTTACCGCTCGTCCGAGGACACGATAAAGAGGTTCTGTCGGATATGCGGTTCTCCGATTGTGAACTCCTGGGACCCTGAGCCACATAGCTATGGACTGGCCATGGGCTCGCTGGATGATGACCCAGGGGTAAGGCCCTTGTGCCACGAATTCGTAGGCTCAAAGGCGCCGTGGTACGAGATCACGGACAGCTTGCCGCAGTATCAGGAATTTTCGGAGTCCTGACTCTTGGCGTCATCGATCTCATCATCCTGCAGAGCACATAGACGCGTGCCGCCCAACCCCGCGTTCGAGCGGACCCGCCGGAATGCGGCTTCTTTCCATGCGAGTGTGCGGTGGCGGCGAGCCGCTCAACTTAGACGTTTGGCGGCAACGTGAATCCGTTGCGGAAGGCCATCCATATATCGCTGAAGTATGCCGCGCCCGCGGTCGTAATTCTGATGCCGCTGGGCGCGTTGTGGGGTCACTTTCATCCTTGGCCGCCCGCGCAGACTATATTGGATCAAATGAGCGAACGAACACCAATACCGATTGGATTCCGTGAATCGCACGCCTACGTTGCGACGTTTGCGGGAGAGAACCGCAGTCGAGAAGTGTCGAGGATCTATCTACTCGTTCCCTCACGCCTTGCGTGGCCGGAAGTCGTAACGGTCTCACAGACCAATGAAGACCCGCCTAACGTCTCGGAGCCGAGCAGAAGCAGCTTTCTTCTGCTCCTCGTGACCTACATCGCCACCTGTATTTCTACTTGGTGGTATTGGCTCCGCGCCAATCGGCCCCATGCCGCCTAACCTGTCGCTCAACGCGGAACGCTCGCCGGCGCGGCTTCGCCGCCGCGCCTCTGGGCCGGTTACCCTTGTCCGTTGGGCCTCCGGCAAGCCGTACGCGTTCCGACCTGAATTACAACTTAGAAAATGATCGCGACAACTGTCTACGTGCGTCCCGACGGTCCGTACATTTTTACTGGTGATTTTTCGCTGGATGCCCGAGGTGCGCCGCGCGACAATGCCAGCGTCGTGCTTTGCCGTTGTGGACACTCGTCGAACAAGCCATATTGCGATGGCGCCCACCGGCGCGTCGGCTTTGTCGATGCTGGGGTTGTGCATTTGCCTTCGGAACCGAAACGCCCGCTCGAGGTTGCCCGGCTGACAATCATTCCCATGCCAAATGGTCCCTTGAATTGCGTCGGGCCCCTGGCGGTGTCCGGTGCCAACGGCCAAATTCACGTGGGCTTCGACCTCCGCCTATGCCGTTGCGGTGGGTCCTCTACAAAGCCATTCTGCGACGGGACCCACAACAAGGCTGGATTCGTCACCTGACGGTGCCATCGCGTCGTTCTTACCAATGCTGAAATCGTTCTGTGGACCGTCGGCCTAACCTGTCGCTTAGCGCGGAGGTCCCGCATGCGGGGCTTCGCCCGCGCAGCGGTCCGCTGGTTAGCTTGTTTCGTTAGGCCGCGAGTGCAGCTACAGGAGATAGCGTGAAACGAGTTGTCGCCACGAAGAGAGCCGCAGCCATGTACAACCCTGTGTCCCAGGCGACGCTCGCCTCAAATGGAATGCTGTACACAGCGGGAATGATTGGACGGTCACCGGAAACGGGTCAGATGCTATTGGGGTTTGACGAGCAAGCGCATCAAGCCTTGCGAAATCTGGGTGCACTGCTGCACGAGGCCGGCGGCAGCTACGCCGATGTAATGTTTGTGCAGCTATATCTACTCGACATGGAGCGGATCGAGCAGTTCAATGCGATCTTCCGGCAGTATTTCGAGGAGGAACCGCCAGCACGCGCCGTTTGCCAACCGTTGAAGCTCTATCCCGGCGCCTTGGTCATGTTTACAGCCGTTGCATGTGTCGGCGCGGCCCGCCTGTTAGCTTGAACGTTAGGGTTCATCGGCAAGCATTCGCCGTCATCGACACCATCGTCCGATAACCGCATTGCCATCCTGACAGGAGGAATCGTGAAATGTAGAGACACCCTCAGACTTGCTTTAGGCGCCGCCTTGGCGTCTCAGGCCGTCGTGTTTTCGTGGTCTACAGCTTTGGCTCAGAGCTTGAGCGATGTCGTGGGGACGTGGACACTCGTCTCGTCGGTGACGGAGAGGGACGGCACTAGAACTGATCAGTTCGGCTCCGGTGCCAAGGGCATGATGACCCTAGATGCCGAAGGCCACTTCATGCTCACGATCATCGGCCCTGACCTTCCCAGGTTCGCCTCGAATAACCGCGCCACGGGCACACCGGAAGAAAACAAAGCCGTGGTGTCGAAGAGCATCGCCATGATCGGGACTTATTCAGTCAACTCGGCAGACAAGACGCTCATCTTCAAGGTGGACAGTGCCTCATTTCCCAATTGGAATGGGACGGAGCAGAAGCGCTTGCTTGCTTCCGGCAACACGGACGAACTCAAATACATCACCCCAACCGCGTCCAGCGGCGGAGTCGGCACAGTGACATGGAGACGTGCCAAGTGAATCTTGGCGCAAACGACGACCGGGAGCCCCAACCCGTCGCTCAACCGGACGGGCCCGGTACGCGGCTCGTTGCTCGCACGCATCGCCTGTTAGCTTGAACGTTAGGCCGCAGACTAGGTAGTTTCTTCGATGAGACGGTCTACGATTCTGCGCAGTCTTCTCTATTGTGTGGCCTTAGTTATTCTATGTGGGTGCACGTAAAGTTTTTACGAGAAATACGCAGGCGCGCTACACATTCCCAACATAAGGGCGATCATGTTTCGCGACAGTGACATTGGCACTCGGGATCGAGGTAATCTGGTTGGGTCAATTGGGACTGACACGCTTCCCGGCTGGCGGGATTACCGCATCGACGTTCGCTCCACAAACAAAAAGGTGCGCGGTATGGTGGAATTTCAGCCCGAGCCTTCAGTACCGCTAGATTGGGACGAACCGGATTGGAAAGGTGGGGTGTTTAGCGTCGCCCTGCCGCCAGGCGAGTATGAGTTCTATGCTATGCACGTGGGAAACAAGCAGACGGGACGTGTTTTCAATACGGAGGTTTCGCTACCGTTTCAGGTCAAGAGCGAAGAGTGGGTGTATGTCGGCGAATTGAAATGGTCTCAGACACAACGCGAGGTCGTCGGGTTGTTCGGTTCAAAAGGCTTCGTCTCCAATTCCGCCTCGTTTTCAATTTCCGATCGGGCGGCGCGAGATGTGCCTATCATTCGGGAAAGGCACCCAGAGCTGATGGCGCGACCGTTGCGGATCGAAATTCCCGTAACCCACGGCAGCACGGACTAAGTGCCGGTCCGGACAGGGAATAGCAATGCCTAACCCGTCGCTCAATTCGGACGTCCCGCATGCGGGGCTTCGCCGCCGCCGGGTCGCTCCCGTTGGGCGCCATGGGACCATTCGCCGCGACTCTCGCTGCAACACTTTTCACCCTGCGTAGTTCTGGAGGTGTCGGATGCCAACGTCTCTGACGTACGTCATCAAGTTTGTCGAAGATATGGACAGGGCCGTTCAGTTCCACGTTGACAAACTTGATCTCAAGTTGCGATTTCAGTCGCCTGAATGGAGTGAATTCGATACTGGCTCAACTACCTTGGCCCTTCATGTCGCATCGCCCGAAAACCGGGCCGGCACAAGCCAGCTCGGCCTTGGCGTATCCGACATTCAGCGCTTCTATGTGGAGGCATTGAGCAAGGGGGTTCAGTTCACGTCCCCGCCCACCGACCTTCATGGCCAGCGCATCGCGAAGCTGCGGGACATCGATGGTGCCGAGTGCAGCGTGAGCGGGCCCTATTCGTTGGGCCCCTGAAGTCATCATGCCAACGCATCGGAAGGAACTACCTTGGCCCGTCAAATAGTGTTCACCCCCAAGGCGGCCAAACCGCCGCCGGCATACAGCCAAGCAGTCAAGGCAGCCGGTCTAGTGTTCGTTTCCGGAACTGCCCCGATCGATCCCGCCACGGGAGCCATCAAGGGCACGACCATCCAAGAACAAACTGCGCAATGCTTGTCCAACATACGGGCCATCCTTGAGGAGGCAGGCAGTTCGCTAGAAAAGGTGGTGAGCGTCACTGTCGTGCTCGCCGAGGAAGGCGACTTCGCGGGAATGAACGAGGAGTGGCTCAAATGGTTTCCTTCCAATCCACCCGCACGGCAGGGAGCGAAGTTGCCCGCTCGAATTCCCGGTCTGAAGGTCTCCATTGCGGCAATCGCTGAGGCCTAACCCCAGTTATATCGAACGTTCGCGTTTTGCCACGCCAACGTCGCTGCGAGTACCATGTAATGGCATCGGTCGCGGCTTCGCTATCGCACCGGATCGCCCCTTACCTTGTATCTGTTAGGCGCCAAGCAATGCATCCGCCACCGATCCTCCAGTCCGCGCTCACTTGTCCGCAATGTGGCTTCGTTGCGACCGAAACCATGCCCACCGACGCATGCCTCTATTTCTACGAATGCACGGGCTGCCACGCGATGCTTCGGCCAAAGACCGGCGACTGCTGCGTCTTCTGTTCCTATGGCTCGGTGAAGTGCCCTCCCGTCCAACAGGCACGCGACTGCTGTGTTGCAACCACCAACACAAATGCGTCCTAGTCACAAGGGGAGCCACCATGAAGACCTCGCCCCAGACGCACTAGCAGTGTCCAACCGCTGGCAGGAGTAGAGTCCCTGTCAGCGTTCCCACATAAATGGAGGTTCACCATGGCCAATGGCTTTCAAGCTATCAAATTCGTTCTGGTCGACTTCGACGAGAACTGGGACCGAACCATGCTGGTCACCGGCTACGCGAACATTCAGTACACGGCACTCAAGAAGGGCGGAAAGCTCGCGGTCGTATTTGAAAGTGCAACTGGTAGCATGACCACGTACCGGTTTCAACTTGCCGCAAAGGAAGTGGTTTTTGTCGTTGATCAAGTGGTGCACGTCCCGTCGCGCTGCGTGCGTCAGGAGCGGGGCAACACTGTCAAGTGCCGTGGCTAGCTAATCGACTGGATACAGTGTTCGTAGCCCATGCGGGCACTTGAGCTAAAGGTTCCTCCTCCAGCGGTCGCTCTGCTCGTAAGCGCAGCTATGTGGTTCGCTGCCCGGCGCGGGGTATCGCTCGACTTGCCAGTCTCCAGCCGAGCTGTTGCATTCGCCATCATTGCCCTCGTCGGCGGAGCAACGGCCCTAGCCGGCGATCTGGAGTTCAGGCGGGCGAGGACGACAATCAATCCATTCAAGCCGGAGAAGTCCACCGCACTCGTGACAACGGGCATCTATCGATTGACGCGCAACCCGATGTACGTTGGTCTGACACTGGTCCTCGTTGGCTGGGCTGCCTTCCTCTGCTCAGCGTGGACTCTTCTTGGTCCCGTTGCCTTTGTACTCTATATCAACCGATTTCAAATCGCGCCGGAGGAGCGGGTGTTGTCGTCCAAGTTCCAGGACGCGTACACGGAGTACACCTCGCGCGTGAGGAGGTGGCTGTAACGTGAGGCCCAACATTGCGTTCGAGCGGACGCGCCGGTACGCCGTTGCTTGTTGTCACCGTCGGGAGCGGCGCGCCGCTCAACTTAGTCGTTAGCGCCCGCTCACGCATGCAATCGTCGCCACTCACCCAGTTCTCGTTCGGCGATTTTCAGGCCCAGACTCTCGTCGCCTCTGACGTCCCTGCGTTGCAGCTCTTCTTTGAGGAGAACCCCGAGTACTTCCTTGCGGTCAATGGCGACCCGCCGCGCGAGAGCGAGGCCCAAGAAGAGTTCGACGACTTACCACCCGCCGAAATGTCGTTCAACAAAAAGTGGCTGATCGGATTCACCGAAGAATCGGGAAAGCTTGTTGGATTTGCCGGCATCTTGTCCGACATCCTGGCCGCGCACGTATGGCACGTTGGAACCTTCATCGTCGCCACATCGTTGCATGGTACTGGCGTCGCATTGACTTTCTACGAAGCAATGGAATCCTGGATGGCGTCGAATGGCGCTCAATGGGTTCGCCTGGGCGTGGTCGAAGGCAACGTCAAGGCGGAGCGCTTCTGGCGCAAGTTGGGCTATAGCGAAGTGCGCAAACGTATCGGCATACAAATGGGGAGTCGAACAAATACCGTTCGTGTCCTCGTCAAACCTCTATCGAACGGCACAATTGCACAGTACCTATCCCTTGTGGAAAGGGACAATCCCAATTCAGTGCTGGAGTGAAGATGGTCTCTAACCCGTCGCTCACGACCGTGCGCGACATCCACGCCCACCGTACTCGGCCCCTGGCGCGGGCGGACGGGGCCATGGGGTATAAGGAGCTTTGAGGAGGGAGTTGATGAGCACGAGATTGCGCGGAAGGCAGTGGCCCGCCTGGCTCGTCGCGGTCCTCTGCCTGGCGACTCTGGATCAGACGGTTTTCGCCCAGCAAGCGAAGAAGGTCTGGCACATCGGGCTGTGCCACGTCGGTTTGGACCATGAACCGCCCGGCTTGAACTCGCTGCATCAGAAACTGAACGACATGGGCTACGTGGATGGCAAGAATCTGCGCTTCGACTGGCGAAATCAGCCCAACGCGACCGCCGCCGCGGCAACCATCAAGGAGTGGGTCGCCGCCAACGTCGACGTGATCGTCGGCTTCGAGGATCAATGCATCCGCGCGGCCAAGGCGGCGACATCGAAAATCCCGATCGTATTCGTCCAGGTCTATGACCCTCAGTCGTCAGGCTATATCAAGAGCCTCGCGCGGCCGGGAGGAAACCTGACCGGCCCGGTCGCGAACTTGAAGCTGATCGACAAGCGGCTGCAGCTGCTGAAGGAGATCGATCCGAAAATCCAGGTTGTCCTGGTGTTGTTCGACGGACGCGACCCTTACGCGCGTGGAGAGCTGGCGCTCGCGCGTCAGGCGGCTGCGCAGCTGCATCTAACGCTGGTCGAGCGAGATGCAGGAAGCGAGGCCGAGTTGAGGCAGGTCTTCGGTGGCCTGAAGCCCGGCACCGCCGGTGCGGTGATCGTCGCCTCTCCCGACCTTCAGACCAACCATCCCCGCCTCATCATCCAACTCGCCGACAATGCGCGGTTGCCTGTGGTGGGACATCGGGAAGCCTGGGTCGAATGGGGCGCGCTGCTTTCTTATTCAACTGACGCGGACACCGCGGGCCCCGTGGCTGCAGAATACATCGACAAGATCTTCAAGGGCGCGAATCCGGCTGACCTGCCGGTGCAGGAACTTTCAAGGACCGTCCTCGCCGTCAATCTGAAGCGCGCACGGGAGCTCGGGCTCACGATCCCGCCATCGGTGCAGGCGCGAGCGGATCGGATGATTCAGTAGCGGAATGCCTCGAGCTGATCGTGGTCGATTGAGTGTCATGCTCCACGGATCCTGCTATGAGACACCAGCGCATTGTCGTCTCCCAGTATGGTGGCCCCGACGTGCTTCATGTCGTCGAGGAGGACGCTCCTGAGCCGAGAGGCCGCTGGAGTGGCCATGCCTGACATCATGGCGCGCGAGGGCATACATCCGGAGACACCAAAGGTGCCATTCACGCCTGGCTGGGACTTGGTAGGCGTGGTCGAACGGCTGGGCGATCAAGTTTCAGACATTAGTCCGGGCCAAGTCGTGGCCGCAATGCCCATTAGCGGCGCCTACACGGAATACCTATGCCTGAAGAAGAAGGAATTGATTCCCGTACCTGTCGGACTCGTGACCAAGGGCGGCGTGATCGGCAAGATTGTGCTTGTAGCGAACGAATCGAGACCCGTACAAAGTGCGGGCTAACCCGGCATTCCCATCCGGTGCGCCCAAGCGACTCGAATACCGCCTAATACGGCGCTCAAGAAGACGCCCCTGGTGCGTGGCCTCCCCCGCTCCGGGTCGCCCCTTAGCTTGTAACTTGGAGAAGGCATGGATTCGCGCACGCTGAGAAGGCACTTCATTGCCGGACTGTTAACTGGATTGCGTGTCGTGTGGCCAATCCTGTCGGCCCTGCTCGGATTGATCGTCGCGCTCGGCCTGGTTGTCGGCCTGGTCGAAGGCTGGTCGGTACACGAGTCGATCTATTTTGCCTTCGTGTCCGGCCTGACGATCGGCTACGGTGATCTTGCACCCAAGTCATTGCTCACTCGAGTGCTCGCAATTCTCATCGGCGTGTGCGGCGTACTGGTGACCGCGCTGGTGGCTGCGATCGCCGTGAAGGCGTTGACCGCGGCAACTGATGGCGACGAGGAATGACCACTGAACAGGCATACAATGCGTCAGCACGCATCGACGTGAGCAACAGGCATTTGTCGCCGCGCGCCAGCAGTGCTATTAATTGGGGGCGGCGAGGGTCCAACACGCGGTGGTCCCAGCGTGCCTCGCGCGCATATCCTGCGTCCCGACCTTGGGAGAGTGAGCTATGACACCCCTCGCAGCGGAACTTCTCGGTACTTTCTGGCTTGTTCTCGGCGGTTGCGGAAGTGCGGTGCTTGCCGCAACGTTTCCCGAATCGGGCATAGGTTTCACCGGCGTCTCGCTCGCGTTCGGACTCACCGTGCTGACCGGAGCCTACGCACTGGGCCCGATCTCGGGCGGTCACTTCAATCCGGCGGTATCGGTCGGGCTTTGGGCCGGCGGACGTTTTCCCGGGTCGCGGGTGCTGCCCTACGTCATCTCGCAAGTGGTGGGTGCGGTCCTCGCGGCCGGCGTGCTCTATCTGATCGCGAGCGGAAAGCCCGGCTTCGATCTGCAAGCCGGCTTCGCCTCGAACGGCTACGGCGAGCACTCGCCAGGAAAGTACGGCCTCGGTTCCGCGCTTGTCTGCGAGGTGGTGATGACATTCATGTTTCTCGTTGTCATCTTTGGCGCGACACACGGGCGCGCACCGAACGATTTCTCGGGGCTCACGATCGGCCTGTGCCTTACGCTCATTCACCTCGTCAGCATCCCGGTGACGAACACCTCCGTGAACCCGGCGCGGAGCACAGGACCGGCGCTCTTCGTAGGTGGCTGGGCGCTCCAGCAGCTTTGGCTCTTCTGGGCCGCACCGATCGTCGGTGCCTTGCTTGCCGGTTGGCTCGCGCGCGCGGAATCTCGTGGGAAGATTCGACTGCCGATCATGGGGGGTTGATCCGCTCGCCGAGGTAATCGCGATGCCGTCTAGCCTCTCGTTCGAGCGATGAGGTGCAGGCTTGCAATCGGTGCCTTGTTCGCCATCGTGGCGCTTTCCAGTGTGCATCTGCATGCGGCGCCGCTGCCTAAAGGGAACCGCACACTCGGCATTCAGGTAAACGAGGCGGAGGACCGCGACTATTCGAAGGCATTCAACGCCGCGAAGTCGCTGGGCATGGAAGCCGTGAGCCTTTCCGTAAACTGGGACGACATCGAGACGTCGCCCGGCGTGTTCGCGCCGAAGCCCAACTATCTGGCGATCGCCAATGCCTTCTATCCTTCCACCCGGGTGAAGCTCGATCTATTCGTGCGTCCGCTGGACACGAATGGATTTCATCTGCCGCGCGATCTGCGGGGCAAGCCCATAGACGACCCGTATGTGATCGATCGATTCGTAAGGTGCATGGAGTGGGTCTTCTCCCAGGTACCCGACGTCGAGTTGAGCTTTCTCGCCATTGGCAACGAGATCGACGTGAGCATGGGAAAGGACTTGGCGGCTTATGAACACTTTGCCCGGTTCCTGGAAGCGGTAAAGACCAAGCTCAAGTCGAAGTGGCCGCGGCTCAACGTGGGGACGAGCGCCACGCTATACGGCCTCGTCGGCATGGCAAAGGAAGGGCTGCGCGAAGTCAACCGGCAGGCCGACCTCGTCATCGTCACCTACTATCCGATCGACCCTGGCGTCGGCGTGAAGGATCCTTCGACGGTACGCGGCGACTTTCGCAGTCTTATCGACACTTATCCCGGAAAGCCGATTGTCTTCTCCGAAGCCGGATACCCCTCCAGCGGAGAACTCAAGAGCTCGGAGCAGCGGCAAGCGGAATTCGTCCGCGAGGTGTTCAGCGCTTGGGATGCGCACGCCGCCCAGGTTCGCCAAGTCACCTTTTATCACTTGACCGATACGGGGCCCGACGCGGTGGCGTACTTCACGCGGTATTACGGACTCTCAAGCGGGCCCTTCAAGGCATTTCTTGGCAGCCTCGGGCTACGGACGTTTGCCGGCTCGGGGAAGGACAAGGAGGCGTTCGGCGTGCTGCGGGGCGAGGCAAAGGCCCGCGGGTGGTGAGCATGACCTTCGAGTTGATCGTCAACCTGAGCGTCAGCACCGACCGCCGGCTAGCTTGATCTGCGCCCCGTCAATGCAGAGCCAAACGACACCAACGTTCGCGCTTGTCCCTGCTGACTTCGATCGTCTCATGAAGGTTCTCCGACGGCGCGTACGCCGTGCTTGCGGCAATTCGAGCAATACACGAATCACCTGAAGAACGTGACCTGATTTCTGGCGACTGCCGGGATTGAAGGCGCAGCAACGCTCGCATTTGTCGCCGCGCGCCATCAGTGCTATTTTCAAGCGAGAATCGAAGATGCTCCAAGGTTTATGTCACTGCGGATCTGTTCAATGGCAGTTCCACGGAATGCCAGAGTCGGCGACCGCATGTAACTGCACGGCATGTCGCCGCTATGGCGTGCTGTGGGCATATGACTACGAAGGCGAAGGAATCCACGTCTCGGGCGTGACCAAGGCCTACGTCCGTGGAGAGTCGCTTGCCTTTCACTTCTGCCCCGAGTGCGGCTGCGTCGCCTACTGGCGCTCACTGGAGCCGAACAGGGAGGGCCGCCGCCGAATTGCGGTAAACCTACGCCTGACGGAGCCCGACCCCATAGCTCATCTCCCGATCGACCATTTCGACGGATTGGACAAATGGGAGGATCTGCCTCGGGACGGACGATGTATCCGCGATCTCTGGTTCTAGCGTTCGATAGGTCGCCCTAAGGCCCACCGATGTCTCTCGTCTACCGATACCTCTTCCCCGCCATGTGGTTTTCGTGGATGGCCTATTGGTTGCTAGCCTCCCGCGGCGCCAAACCCGCTGAGCGCCGAGAACCCTTGGGCTCGCGGTTATTGCATGTGCTTCCACTGTTGTTGGCCTTCGGGCTCCTTTCGGCGGGAAAGGTCCCGGGCTCATTTCTCAACGAGAGACTGTTTCCATGGGCGCCATGGGAGTTTTGGGTGGCCGCGTTCGTTGCTGCCGCTGGAATGCTGTTCACGGTCTGGGCGCGGGTTCACCTCGGGGGCAACTGGAGCGGCATCGTCACCATCAAGCATGACCATGAACTGATCGTCGATGGTCCCTACGCCATAGTCCGTCATCCCATTTACACGGGACTATTGGTTGCCTTCATCGGCTCTGCCATGGCCCGCGGAGAATGGCGCGGTGTACTCGCCGTTCTGATCGCTTGGTGGGCGTTGTGGCGCAAGCTTCGCCTGGAAGAGCGCTGGATGGCTGAGCGCTTTGGGCAGCAATACAAAGCCTACTGTCGGCGCGTCCCCGCGCTCGTGCCGTTCTGGAAGGTGCCATGAAATCACACTTCGTCTTCGTCGTACTCACATTCCTCCTGTGTTCAGGGGCGCTCGCACAATGATCTTTACCGTTGTGGCACCTAGACGTCGCGCAATGCACACTTACCGCTCGCTTGTTGTCGCCACCGTCGGCGTGGCCAGCGCCACGCTTGGTCTCCCCGCATTCGCGGCGAACTTTGCCGACGCCGCTCAAAGCGCGCATTCCAATCTCGAGTCCGCCGCCGGTAGTCGTTACGACACCGAATTTGCGCGTGCGGCGGGACTGTGGCTGCAGCGCGTCATGGTGGGGTGTTCCGAGGCCGTTTCCGGAAAGGATCTTGCGCCTTTCACCATTGTCGTTCGGGTATCGCAAACCGGGTTGCCGGAGCAAGTAATTGTGGAACCCACTTCAAGGTTCGCGAAATGCGTCACACCAGCATTCGAAAGCGCCAAGTATCCGCCGCCGCCCGGTCCATCATGGTGGGTCGAGATGCATATTCAAGCCAAATGAGCGGATGACCGGACGATCCGCATTTCCGCGAACAGCAACCAGGTCGGCACAGCGCGCTGGCTCTCGCAGGTAGCCCTACGTTCATGCCCAAGGCGATCAAAATCGTCCTCGGTGTTCTCCTCGGACTGGTGGTCTGGATCGTTGTGGCCACCGTGGGCAATTTCGCCATCCGCGCGTTGGTTTCCGGCTACGCCGAAGCCGAACCCGCGATGAGGTTCACACTGCCCATGCTGCTCGCCCGTCTGGGATTGGGTGCGCTCAGCTCAGTCGCAGCCGGCTTCGTCTGCGCCGTGGCAATGCGCTCGGCCCCCAACGCGGCCAAATTCCTCGCGGTGGTATTGGTGATCTTCTTTGTCCCTGTACATTACTCGCTGTGGATGCAGTTCCCTCTTTGGTATCACGTCGTCTTCTTGGTTTCTCTGGCGCCGCTGGTGCTGCTCGGAGCCAGAGCGGCGGGGCGCAGGCAACAAGCGCAATGATCGGTTTGCCATGCCCATTTGTGGACTAGTGTTCGCTGCGCCCCACGGAGGAAAAGCGTGAAAGTCCAGTTCGAGTTTTCGACGGCCGACTTGGCCGAGGTCGCCAACCGAACAGTGAATCGGTCGCCCCTGGTGCACCGCTGGCGTCTCGGAAATGCGGCCACGAGCGCCGTTCTTGCGGGGGTGGCGGCGCTTGTCGTCGTGCCGGGAGACATGATCAACCGCGTCGCCATGGGGTTGGTCATCGCTCTGAGTCTGTTTGTCGTCACCATGTACCTGCTGCCTCGACCCACCCTTAACAAGAGAACCCAGGCGTTCTACCGGGAGCGGCTGGGCGGGCACGGCCCGTTCACTTGCGAAGTGGAATTGACATCGGCTGGGGTTGTGTCTCGGCAACTTGGCGAGGAGTTGCTTCACCCATGGTCGCACGTCGCATCAGTGGCCGAGGTTCCCGGCGGAGTCGAGTTCGTCTTCACGCCCATTGGGTCACTGCTCGTCAGAGACCGTGCTTTTCCTGATCACCAAGTCCGGGCTGACTTCGTTTCATTGGCTCGGAGCCAAGTCCCGGTGAGCGAACAGGCGGAGGTTGCTCCCAAGCGGATGCCGGAGCAGCCTGAGCAACCTTTCGCAACCGGCCCGACGGAACGTGAGTACTTCTTCGCGTGGCTGCTGTTCTTCGTGTGCGTTTCCACAACCGGAAACCTTGCCAGCACCGCCATCGCGTCGGGCGCAGCCGCGATTCTCACAATGCCGGGCGTCGCGGCTCCATACAGCGTGTATATCTTCCTTGGCCTCTCCTTCATTGCCACAGCCTGTTTGTCCTATGCATTCTTCAGATTCTTCGCCAAGCGCCTCGTGTCCCAAGTGCTGGCGAGGATTACCGTCAACGCGACCTAACTTCCAGGACGAGAACATGAAAAGGTCGGACGCGAGCCAGGGCCAGCCGGCATCGGAGCTCATCTCGAAAAGAATTGCCGGCCTCGGGGACTGGCGCGGAAAAACTCTCGGCAGAATGCGCAAGCTGATTAAGGAAGCGGACCCGGACGTTGTCGAGGAGTGGAAGTGGATGGGCACTCCGATTTGGTCGCATGACGGCATCATCTGCACCGGCGAGTCCTACAAGGATAAGGTGAAGCTTACCTTCGCCAAGGGTGCGACCCTGAAGGATCCGGCCCGACTCTTCAACTCGAGTCTCGACGGAAACGTACGCCGTGCGATCGACATTCACGAAGGAGAAGAAGTCGACGAGTCCGCCTTCAAGACGCTCGTCCGCCAAGCGGTCGCCCTCAACAGTTCCGGCAAGTCGAAGTCTTCGAAGAAGCCGTAGTCCTGCGGGACGAATCCTCTCAGGGAAAGCCACAACGTGCATAAGCCAATCGTTGCCGTCTTCGTCCTCGTCGCATCGGTCTTGGCGAGCGCTCAATCGCTGCGCGCCGATCACCCATTCATCGGAACGTGGAAGATCACGTTGCCGGACAACTCGTGCTTCGAAATCTACCGGATCCGTGCGAACGGGACCACCTTTGTAACAAGCGCCGAGGACGTCGGTGAATCGGAATTCACGATCTCCGATCAACCAAGTCCCAAGGGTTTCTACAAGTGGGTGGACAAGATCGTGAAGGATAACGGCAAGAAGGATTGTGTCGGCGAGACCATGGTCATCGGTGACGTGGCAACAAAATACATCCGATTTCGTCCGGACGGCGAAATGTTCGTGATGTGCGACGCTGAAGACATGAACACTTGCATGGGACCTTTCGTGCGGACGAAGGGTAGCGATGTCTGAGCCGTCGCTCAATCCGGACGTCCCGCGGGTGGGACGGCCAGCGAACCGGAGGAGAAGCCCACAATGAAACCTTTCTCACGACGCATGGCGAGCGCAGCTCACGGACTCACCATCTTCATTGCGACGCTGCTGATGTGGCCGACCCCGGCGGCGGCGCAGTTGAAGGTGCTCATCTCGGGCGGCTTCACCGGCGCGTACCAGCAGCTATTGCCGGAGTTCGAGCGCAAGAGCGGGACCAAGGTCGCAACCGGGTCCGGCGCGTCGCAGGGAACGGGGCCGCAAACCATCGGAGCCCAGCTCGCACGCGGCGTTCCCGCCGACGTAGTCATCCTTTCCAGGGAGGGCCTCACCGAGCTGATCGCCGCGAACCGGATCGTCGCAGGAACCGACGTCGACTTGGCACGAGTACCGCTAGGCGTGGCCGTACGCGCCGGGGCCGCAAGGCCGGACGTCAGCACCGTGGAAGCCTTCAAGCGAGCCGTGACGAACGCGAAAGTCGTTGCCGTCCCGGGGAGCACGAGCGGCATCTACCTGACCAGCGACCTTTTCCCGCGGCTTGGCATCGCGGACAAGGTCAACGTCAAGGTCACACCCCGCGGTACCGGGGCGACCGACATGGTGGCGTCGGGAGACGCGGACCTCGCAGTAATGCCGGTGAGCGAAATCCTGCGCGCGTCGGGTGTCGAATTTGCGGGCACGATCCCGGCGGAGATCCAGCTCGTCCAGGTGTTCTCGGCCGCCGTCGCAGCAGGATCGAAGGAGACCGATGCGGGGAGACGGCTGATCGAGTTCCTGGCCTCGGAGGGCGCCTCGCAAGCGATCCGGGAAAACGGGATGGAACCGCTAGGGAAACGCGGAAGGAACTGATGCGCGGCGCCTCAAGAGCGCGCCTGGCTCGCGCACAATGTGCAATGGCATGCGAATAATTATCTTGTGCGGCCTTCCCGGTGTCGGCAAACTCACTGTTGCCAAGGGCCTGGCGCATCTTCGTGGCTATCGAGTATTTCACAATCATCTCGTCTTCGACACGGTCGAAGCCCTATTTCCTTTCGGCTCGCCTGCATTCATCGAGTTGCGCGAGCGGTTGTGGCTTGAACTGCTCTTGCGTGCGGCGCGGGAGCGCGTCGGCGATGTCATCTTTACCCTTGCCGGCGATCAAGCATTGCGCGCCGATTTTCTCACCAGGCTCGTGTCGGAGCTATCAAAAGCGGAGGCGCGAGTGTGCTGCGTCGAACTTACCTGCGGCATCGGCGAACTCGAGCAACGGCTCGCCTCGGCTGACCGCGCACGTTTTGGCAAAGTGAACCAGGTTGAACGCTTTCGCCAGCTGTATTCGAGTGGCGCATTTCCGCGCCTTGCCATGCCGCCCGAAACCGTGGTCGTGGACACATCGGGCCTGTCTGCGGAGGCAGCGGTTCTGGCTGTCGATACGCGGGTCAACCATGCGCAACGTGCCGCCTGACCCTTCCGGAGCCCGGCATGCGTGACCCGACCTTCGCCGATCGCGTTGAAGTCCTGGTTCTCGTCGACAACGTGACGGACAACCTTTCGACGAGCCCTGAGTTCACGGAGAGCGAGTTTCGACGATTCTGGAGAAGGGGCGGTCGAATACTTTCCGGACAATGCCTGTGTTGCGCTGCGCATGGATTATCCTGTGCCATCACTGCGTGGCGTGGCGAGATCGCCAAGACGCTCTTGTTCGACACCGGACCCGACGCGTCGGTTTTCGAGAGAAATGTCGAGCGCCTCGGATTCGATATGGGCGCCGTGGACGGAATCGTTCTTTCCCATGGACATTGGGATCATGGCGGCGCCATGCTCCGCGCACTTGAGATGATTCAGATGAAGAACGGCGGCCGAGAGGTCCCCACGTACATGCATCCGGGAATGTACAGGACCCGCGCCACGCAGACGCCCGACGGGTCGATGCACTTGTTCGACGATGTCCCGAGTGCGGCCGCGCTCGAAAAGCATGGCGCCCGCGTCATCCACGCCACCGATGCACAGCTCATCCTGGAGGACCTCTTTTTCGTCAGCGGCGAGATACCGCGAGTCACGAAGTTCGAGACAGGACTGCCGAGCCACTATCGCCGCACCGAAGATGGTTCGGGTTGGGAGGCGGATCCGCTTATCGCCGATGAGCGCTTCGTCGCCGTGCAAGTGAAGGACAAAGGTGTCGTGGTGTTCACTGCCTGTTCGCACGCTGGCGTCGTGAATGTGTTGACGCACGCGCGGGAGTCCTTCCCAGGTCATCCGCTTTACGGCGTTTTGGGAGGTTTCCATCTATCAGGGAGCACGGAGAAGATCATTCCCGATACGGTCGAAGCTTTGCGCGCGTTCGACCTCAAGACGATTGTGCCCGCACACTGCACGGGATGGCGTGCGACGGGCGCGCTCACATCTGCCTTCGGCCCCGCGGTAGTACCCTCTTCTGTGGGAAAGACCTTCCGACTTTAACCGGACGCAACCGCTACGCTTCCGAAACGAAATCTCATGTGGCAACTTGTGCGTCTAAATCTATTCGTTGCGGTATGGCTTTGCATCGGCTCGAATCTCTATGAGCTTTGGGGCTACACCACTCGTGTGGAGCAGCTGCACCTCCAGTTCGGCCCCTGGATGCCGCGCGTCGTCTTCGCGCCAATGTTGATTGCAGGTGGTGAACTGTTCTTGTGGTTTCGCTTTTACCGACTCGGGGGGCCGGCGGCTCGGGCGGCGGCAGCCTTCGCCGGCATGGCGTTCGGCGTTATCGTGCTCGAGGAGTTGCTACGTGCTTCAATCGATATACCGATTAACGCTCCTTTCACTTGGCTGTATGCGTATTTCGCTGCATCGCATCTCGCGTATGCTCTTCTAGGGCGGCACGGCGAACGCGGGCTAGAATAAAACGATCGAGGCATACTTTGTATTGGTAGAAGTCCGGCCGTGAGACATTTTCGGATCCCACCGATGTAAGGACCGACAATTTCGCACCGCGATGCGATGGTGCCACGACGATTAGCCGGGCGTACATCGCCAACGCCTCCACTTCCCGTTCAACCGACCACATGCCGACCAGCTCGTCGTTGAACTTGATCTGAACAACTAGGATGTTCTTTTCGACCTCACCGATGGGTGCACAGTTCCAGTACGCGCTGGCAACGCTGACGACCCCCAACTTGCAGCGGGCGCTCGAACATGGAGGCTATAGGCTGCTGGGCTTTTTCCCGGGCTATGGCCGCGAGGAGGTTGCGCCCGGTGTCGTGAAGCGCGTCTATGAAGCGGTCTATGCCAAATTGCTGGTGCCCGAGACGGAAGTGCTTCGCCCCGACCCAAAGAACATGACGCCAAAGACGACGGCGCTCTTCGAGCTGCTGTTTCCGGATTGATCAAGCGCTGGCCAAGCCGGACAGCACCGCTTCAAGACCAGGGAGCACACAATGCCCTATCAAATTATGTATTCTTCGCAAGCCACGGCGTCCATGACGGTCACCGACCTCAAGAAAATTCTCGCCGATGCGCGAGCCGGAAATGAAGCGCGCAACGTCACCGGTGCGCTGGTCTATGTCGACGGGGTGTTCTTTCAAATCCTCGAAGGAGACGAGACGGTCGTACGCAATCTCATGGCGAACATTGCAAGCGATTCAAGACATCAATCGGTCAAGGTTTGCTACGAGGCTCAAGTCAATGTGCGAGCTTTCGAGTCCTGGAGCATGGCTTACCTGGGCCCGACTGCCCAGGAAATGTCGACTTGGGCGGGCCTTCCGGCCACCGCTACGGTCGAGGAGGTCTTGGCCGATGTCAATCGCAATCCCGACCGAATCCCCCGGATTCTGATTAACGTCCTGAATGCATTGGTGCAGTGACGAGTCCCATGACCATCTTCCGCACTTGTGCAATGTGTTCGGGCAGTGCCTTGTTTTTCGCGAAGAATTGTCCGACGCGGGCCCCATCGGCGAAGCAATAGTCGATGGCACGCATTCTCCTCGCCTATTCGACCGTAGACGGCCATACACTGAAGATCTGCGACCGACTGCGCCTGTGTTTGGAGACACATGGCCATGCAGTGACGCTAGCCTCCCTCAGTGACATACCCACCCCGGTCGTGGCGTCATTTGACAAAGTCGTTGTCGGTGCCAGCATCCGTTACGGCAAGCACCGCCGGGAGGTCTATGACTTCATACGGATCAATCGACGCTCACTGGACGACAGGCCGTGCGCATTTTTCTCTGTCAACGTTGTTGCCCGCAAACCTGGAAAGGACCAACCCGAGGCGAATCCCTATATGAAAAGTTTCAGCCGGAAGACGACCTGGCGGCCCACCCTCCTCGCAGTGTTCGCCGGCAAGATCGACTATAAGCGGTACGGCTTCTTCGACCGTCAGCTCATTCGACTCATCATGTGGTTGACACACGGACCCACCAACCCGGATGCCTGCATTGAGTTCACGGACTGGGCCAGCGTGGATGCCTTCGGACTCCGGGTTTCGGGGCTATAGGACGCCGGCCCAAGTTACGCTCGTGCCGTGGCGGCGCCGGCAAGCGTCATGGCGGCTAACCAGTTGCTTGCTTGCGCATGGTCAAATGGCCACAATGGCCGGTGTCGTGGCACCATATTTCTTCGCTGATTCAACGTTAAGGTGCAACCATGCTCGGATGGTTCACGCGGCGCTTCCGGAGAGAACTCGAGGGCAACCGCGAGCATGGTCCGGTAATCGTCCAAGGGCGCCAACTCCGTTGTAATGTCTGCGGCAACGACGCTTTCTGGGCCAAGCAGGTTCAGCTTCACACTCCGATGATGACGTTTCTCAATCTCGAAGCGTGGAATCGTATCGCGGATTGTGCGATCTGCGAGCGATGTGGGCACATCCACTGGTTCATCACTCCGCCAAGCACGGAGGAAGGTGGCGCAGAATCAGCGGACCAGGTCATTCAGCGTCCAAGTGCAGGGGGTGCGCCCTGACCCGTCCCGTTGGCGAACATGGAGACGACTCATGGACGATGAGACCAGAAGGAAGATCCTACTGGACTACACCAAGGGCTTCGGGCACACGGATCTCGTCACCTGTTGAGCGCGATGTCTCTAGCGTGCCAATTCACAGCGTCAGAAACTCGCCGGGCCCGCAGCCCATATTGTAAACAAGCATAATTGGCATTTTCGTTAAGCGCCCCATGGAGCACCTTCGGTCGGAGCAGTTCGTCACCTTGGCCAATCCAGGCGTCACCTCGCTGCAGCTTCTTTCGCCGCACAACTCGGAATCGGCGCGCGTCACCCTCACGAAGGTGGTCGTCGCCCCGAACGCCACCCAGCCGCGCCATTCGCATGCTACCTCCGAGCAAATCTGGTTTGTGCTGTCGGGAGCCGGAAACCTGCTTCTCGCAAATGGTGAGCGCCGGCAAATTTGCGCAGGCGACGTTGTGCGTTTTGCCGAAGGGGAGATCCACGGCCTCGACAACGACGGGCCCCTGCCCTTCGAGTACCTGTCGGTAACGTCGCCGCCGATCAATTTCGACTATGCCTACGCAAACAAGGGCGCCTAGCGATGGGCCCACGCAAATGATTAACGTCGGCAAACAACAACGCGATGTTCTGGAATTCGGGGAATTCACGCACACGACACGCATGCGGGTATCGAACGTGATTGGGGAGACGCTTAGCCAACGCGGTACAACGCTGGTCAGGCGGCTGGTTCTGGAACCCGGCATGGCCACGCCTTGGCATGTCGATCCGTTTCATCGGATAACCGTGGTCGTACGCGGCGAGGCGCTGGCGATCGAGTATCGAGATGGCCGAAAGACCGATCGCATCGAGGTTCTTGCCGGAGAGACAGACTGGGCTGCGCCCACTGATCAGGTTCACCGCGCAGTGAACGTGGGTCGGGCCACCTACGAGGAAGTGGCGATCTTCTTTCTTGATCGTCCTGACGGATTGCCGCAACCGATCGTCAATTGAAGCGCATTGCCGAATTGAGAATGCCGCATGGCCCATCTCTCAACGCCGACGTCGATCTTTTGGCGGTTGTCGCTCGGCTCGGCGGGCGTGCTCGAGTGCGGTATCGCCCTCTATCACGCCGTGCTTCCCTATCACATGGAGTGGGCCCGAGGACTGGGTGGCATTCCCGACAGTCTGATGTGGGCCATCTTTGCGCTCAACTTCTCCTGGAGTGTTGTCGTCTTTCTGGCCGGTTGCCTGATCCTTTACGCCGCCAGTCTCGGACCGGCGGCCGGGCGTTTTGCCAATCTTACGGTCTTCGTTGTGGGACTCTTCTGGCTAATTCATGGTCTCTACACCTGGCTGAATCCCCTGCCGCTCCCCCCTTCACTCGTGTGGCTACGCGCCCTGCTCGGCGGATTTCCGGTGGTCGTCGTGGCACTGCACTGGATACCGCTTGCGGTCTACCGTCGGCATCCCGCATAGAGGGTGCTCGCGATGGCAAAAGGCGACATTTCGCTTCGCGCGTGGCGCGCAGGTCGCCTCGGCGCGCGGTCCTGGGCGAATCGCCGAAGGCTACGCTTCAGGTACGCTCATTCAATACGAGATCGAGGGAGCCAATGGCGAGCGGTTCATGGCGCATGAACACGAATTACATTCTCGATAAACCACTGCACTTCCACCACGGACATTTCCCATGCCTAAAGCGTACTGGATTGCCACGTACCGTTCCATTCACGACCCTGTGGCGCTCGCCGCCTATGCAAAGCTTGCTGGTCCCGCGCTTCAGAGGGCCGGCGCTCGCATTCTCGCGCGGGGGAACCCGGCCCAGGTGTATGACGGCGGCCTCAACCAACGCACGGTTCTGATCGAGTTCGAAAGCGTCCCGCAGGCGATCGCCGCGCACGACAGCCCCGAATACCAGGAAGCATTGCGGGTATTGGGCAAGGCGGTCGATCGGGATTTGCGCATCATCGAAGCCACCGACTAAGCCGCCGTCGAACACTCGGCGCTGTTCTTCGAGGGTACTGCTGGCAATTCCCAGTTGCGCTGGGGAAACAGGGCCCGGCAGCGTAGTATTGCCGATCCTTCCTTTGGCGACGAATTGACGCAGTGATGGACCGGCGGACGTTCATCGGCACGATCCCGGGTACCTTGCTGATCCTGGCGCATGACGCCCGGGCTCAGCAAGCCGGGACGATGTACACGATCGGCTATCTGGGCCAGCTATCGCGGTCTGATGAGCTTGCACTCGGTGTTGGGCCCCTTATCGAGAATTTGCGCGAACTCGGTTACGTGGAGGGGCGAAACCTGGCTGTCGAGTCAAGGTTTGCGGGAGGCCGTGTAGATGATCTAGAGAGGCTCGCGGCAGAACTGGTGCGAGCTAACCCGAAGGTGATCGTGGTACAAAGCGCCGGCGTTGCCGAGGTCGTTCTCAAATACACAAGAACGATCCCGGTTGTGGCGCTAGCGGCGGGGGAACTCGAAGCCGAGGAAGGCGTCAAGAGCCTGGCTAAACCCGGTGGCAACTTGACCGGGATGCAACTCTATTCGCCGGAGATGATGGGAAAGCGTCTCCAACTTCTCCAGGAGGTTGCTCCGAATCTTCGTCGCGTGGCGGTTCTGCGCGGCGTCCCGTGGTCGGTACGAGGCACGGACTTGTACCGCAAGGCCACCGACGCCGCGGCAGCATCGCTCGGCATCCGAGCACGGTATGTCCAGTTCGAACGGCCCGAGGATCTCGATCGGCTGTTTCGGGAAATGGCCACCGAGCGCGAGCAGGCTCTACTGGTCTGGGGAAACCCGCACGTCTACGCACATCGAAAGCAACTCTACGACTTGACGATTCGGTATCGGCTGCCCGCCATCTACGATGTGGCACGCTTCAAAGAAGAAGCCTTGCTGGTTTACACAGCGAAGATGGAGGCCGTGCTGCGTGAAGCCGCGACCTATGTGGACCGGATCCTGAGGGGAGCCAATCCGGGTGACCTTCCAATCGGACAACCGAAGACGTTCGAGTTGATCATCAACCTCAAGACGGCAAAGGCGCTTGGCCTGTCGATCCCGCAGTCGCTGTTGCAGCGTGCAGATGAAGTTATCAAGTGATCGGAGCGTTCGATGGTGTGCCCAACGCCGGCTCAGTCGAGACAATCCATCGAAGGTGGCGATGACGGGTATGTGAACGGCTAGGACAGCCAACCCGTCCGCTGCCTTCCGAGGAAGCGAGATCCGAATGGAAATCGAGCAGTTCATGCGTGGCTACAAGGAAGCGTGGGAAGCGCGCGACGAAGCGCGCTTTTGCGCCTTGTTTACGCGCGACGGGATCTACCGTAACACCCCTTTCGCCGAACAGCGCGGACACGAGCAGCTGGCAACGTACTGGCAGCGCGTCAAGCTGCAAGCGGACATTAACGTTATGTATGAAGTCCTCGCGTCCTTCCCTGGCAGCGGGCTCGCACACTGGCATGTCACGTATCAAGTGACGTCCGAGGAGTTGTTCCGGATTTGGGCGGCGTCTACCGGAACGAATGTTGTGGCGCGAAAGTCCGGCGAGCCGCTTCCGCGTATGGCGCTGGACGGAATTCTGCAGGCCCATTTTGACGGCGGCCTGTGTTCGGAATGCCGCATCTGGTGGCACAGCATGGCGTTGGTGCAACCGGCGGCCAAGAATGCCGACACCTGAAACTACGGACGGCCGGGCCCCATGGCTGGGCAAGAGTTCGGCGAATTTGGCCCCTCGGGACCCTGAAGGGTAAGCTTGCGATCGTTCGTTGGCTGGCACATCCCAAGTGCCGGGTGGAAGCGACCAGCAGCTGCGATGGTCGCTTTTTAAAGGAACAGAAAAAAATGAATAAACGCAGGGCGGCTCTTCGCGCAATCGCTGCTTTCCCCGTGGCGTTGCTCATGACCCCCATCGTTTCTTGCGCAGCGCTGCTGTTTGCCGGCGCCGTGATGGCTCAGGAAGTGAGCGGCTCGCTCGTGGCCAACGGCAAGACGGCGGCGCTCAAATACGCCGTCGCGCAGGAGGTCGACAGCACGACCGAGAAGGGCTACATGGACGTCATCGTCGTTCTTTCGGATCGCAAGATCGCGGCTGCCGACGCACGGAACATCGAGCGACTCGAGGCAATGGTGCGCAAGGATGGCCTCGTCGCCTTGGTGGTAAAGATCAATCCTGATGCGAAAATCATGAGCGCCGAGCCGCTGCATCCCGCATTCACGACCTTTGTATCCTCCGCGGCGTTCGTCCGCTGGAAGCCGACCGCATACGACGAGAAACGCGTCGCCGGGCGTTTCTGGACCGATGGCACGCAGAACGAATTTCGCCAACAGTGGAGTTACGACGTGACGTTCTCCGCGCCGATTACGCTGGATCCTGCGGCAAAGACGGTACCCAAGAACTAAGCGAATACGGGCTCGAGACCTTTCGAATGAAGCGAAGACAAGTTCTCTCGGCGGCCGTTACCTCCGGCCTGGCGCTCCTGCTGTTCCCCACGCTGAACGCACAGGCCGACGCCAAGAAGTTCGTGATCGGACTCCTTGACGCGGGGGAGCGCCTGGAATGGTGGGAGGCGTTTCGGCAGCAGCTCCGCGAACTCGGCTATGTCGAGGGGCGCAATGTAAGCATCGAGCAACGTTACGCAAAGGGAAAGCTCGACGCGCTCCCCGCCTTGGCGAAGGAGTTGGTCGACCTCAAGGTTGCCGTGATCGTCACCAGTGGCGGCGCTGCCGCCGTCGCCGCCGAACACGCCACCCGGAAGATTCCCATTGTCATGGCGAGCGGCGCGGATCAGGTAAGCCTGGGCCTGGTCTCAAGCCTTGCGCGACCCGGTGGGAATGTAACCGGTGTGTCGTCGCTCACGCCGGACCTCATGGCCAAGCGGTTCGAGCTGTTGCGGGAGTGCGTCCCGAAGAGCTCACGTCTGGGTGTACTTTGGCACTCGGAGAACGCTCCATCGATGGCCTCCGTGCGTGAGCTCGACGCGTCGGCCGCGAGTGCGAGGGTCGCGCTTCAGAGTTTCGGCATCAGGGATGCGGATGAAATCGCGGAAGCGTTTTCGGCGATGACGCGTCAGCGCATCGAGGCCGTCGTTGTCGTCAACAGTCCGCTCGTCTATGAGGAGCGCAAGATGATTGTCGAGCTGGCGCTCAAGCATAAACTGCCGGCCATCTATGGCTCGGCTGACTATGCGGATGTCGGTGGACTTCTGGCCTACGGTCCATCGTATCCAGAGTTGTATCGGCGCGCGGCCATTTACGTGGACAAGATACTGAAGGGAGCAAATCCGGGCGGCTTGCCGATCGAACAGCCGACGACGTTCGAGCTCATCATCAACGCCAAGACCGCGCGAGTGCTTGGAGTCGCCATTCCGCCGGCGATGCAGGCTCGCGCCAATCGAGTAATCCAATGAATTCGCTGGGAGTTGAACCAGCCTCCCTCCCAGGCTTTTTGCGCCATGACATCGTGCGCCACAGCTGAGGAGGCGTTGGCATTCGTCCGGGAACACGGCGTAGTGCTGGCCTCGGCCAAGGGGACTGCGCCTCGCCTTACAGAGGCCATCGTCGGCGGGCCGATCAAGGGCAGCTGGTGGGCACATCCAAGGAGTCACGACATCTACGCGATCCTCGGGGCCGTCACCGACTCGGACCAGGTTCTGGTGTGCCGGCTCATCGGCGGCAGAATTACGTTGGTTCACAGGCGTTTATGGCCCTCTCTTGTTCGGCTCGCCAATCGCTTCACGCCCGAGCAGCTTGCCCAAGTCCACGAGGAGCACACATCATCGGGTCGCCACGTCAGTCGCGACACGGCCTTTCCGCAGTGGGTCCCTCCAGAAGTCCTGACCCAGGCCAAAGCCGTCGACGAGCAACGGGCACTTGCGATATTCGGGCCCTGGGTGCAGCCTTTGATGCGTTAGCGCGCCGTGACCGGCGCGGGATCCGGAATGGTGATGGCGAGTTCATCGACTCGCAGAGGGGCACAATCGATCCAGGTGCGAGCGCGCTTGCAAGCGATTCAATCTTGCCCTGCAACGAGCAAATGGATAGCCCGCCATGGACACTGATGACGCCAGGAAGGTCATCGCCCTGCTCGAGCAAATTCGCGACGGGCAGCAACTGCAGCTCAAACGCCAAACGGAAGCCCTCGAGCGCCAGGCCGACGCTTTTGTTTGCTGGTTGGCATTCAGCCGTGCGGCGACCTGACCCTCTGTCGCTGCTTCTGGTATCGATCGCGTTATGCGTCGCACCCGCGGCGCCGGGCGCGCCCGTCCCTATCGATCAAGTTCCGATGTACGGGGGCATGGATCGAAGCCTGGTGCCGGAACTCAAAGCCAGCGACGAGAAGCTCATCGCTGACACGACTGCGCACTACGGGTCGCGAAGGAAGGCGAGCTCCGCGTTTGTCAACAACGGATTCATCTACTATCAACAGGATGATCTGGAAAAGGCCATGCGTCGATTCAACCAGGCGTGGCTGATCGATCCGGAGAATCCGGAGGCCTATTGGGGATTTGCTTCGGTACTGCAGGATCGAGGCAAGAACTGCGATGCGAAAGGGATGATGGAAAAGGCCCTGACGCTCAACCCCCCAATTTTCCAAGGCTTCTATCCCGATGCGGCCCGGGTATTGACCCTGTGCGCGATTACCGACAAGTCCCTTTCTGCGGAAGAAAAGGACCGGCTGCTGCTGCGTTCCGAATCGCTTTATCGTGATGGCGAGAAGACCGAACCAAACAAGCCCTACCTGTATGCCTCCTGGGCAACTGCCTACTACTTGCGCGGCCAATATGCCGACGCATGGGCCATGGTCAAGAAGTGCCGGGGTCTGGGCGGCCAACTGCCGAACGAATTCCTCTCCTCACTACGTGCGCAAATGAAAGAGCCTGCGGAGTGAGCGACGCCGACCCATTCAACCTCAGCCGGTTTCTGAAAGCCCAGGAAAAGGACTACTCGAGCGCTCTCGCGGAACTTCGCGCGGGAAGGAAGCAGACGCACTGGATTTGGTACGTGTTGCCGCAGCTGCGCGGACTGGGGTCCAGTTCGATGGCCACGTTTTACGGCATTGGCTCCGCGCAAGAGGCCGTGGCCTACTTGAGCCATCCGGTTCTGGGGCCGCGGTTGAGGGAATGCGTCGCCACGATGAATGCGTTGGAGGGCTCAACCGCGGTGCAGGTGCTTGGCCCGATCGACGCCGCGAAGTTTCGATCTTGCGTAACCTTGTTTTGGTTTGTCGCTCCGACGGACACGGTCTTCGGCAAAGCGCTGGACAAGTTCTACGCCGGCGTTCCTGACGAAAGATCGCTCGCTCTGCTCGATGCGGCGATTTCTTAATCCCAACTTCCACTCGCGATATCGGGAGGTAAGCTCATGACCACTGGCATAATCCGGCTTCATCGTGTGCTCCGCGCCAAGCCGGAGCGCGTCTATCGGGCATTTCTGGACGCCGCCGCAATGGCAAAGTGGCTTCCGCCCTACGGCTTCACGTGCACCGTGCATCACTTGGATGCCAAGGCCGGCGGCACCTACAAGATGTCGTTCACGAACTTCACGACGGGCCAGGGTCACTCCTTTGGCGGCACGTATCGTGAGCTGGTGCCCTTCGAGAAGATCCGCTACACGGACAGCTTCGACGACCCGAACTTGCCCGGGGAAATGCAGACGATCGCGACCTTCAAACAAGTGTCTTGCGGGACCGAACTCAGGGTGGTGCAAGAGGGCCTGCCCGAGGCCATTCCGCTCGAGATGTGCTATCTCGGATGGCAGGATTCTCTTGCGCAGCTTGCGACGCTCGTCGAGCCCGAGATTCCGGCGTGACGATGGCCGGGTAATGCAACTGCGTCCGTGAGCCGCAAATCGGGAACGCGAACGCTTGGTCTCGCCTTTCACTTGCTGCCTGGCCTTCACAAGCTGTATTCCCGCGCACTGTTGTTCTCGGCGCGGCGCCGTCCGGTGCGCTCGCTTGACCCGCGATAGGGGACGGGAAATACTAGCGGCGCATAGAATTCGGCGAACATTGCGGAGCGACGACATGCCCGACCATGACCGCGTCATCCAGCGCACCGCGCCAATGGAGCGGCGAGTCGATGCCATCCAGGCGACGCTCGACGAGCGCGGCCTGAAGGCTACCGAGGCCGTCGAGGAATTGGGCCGCCTCGCCGAGGAGCAATGGGTACCGCGCAACGGCGCGCGCGTCGTGGCCAGGGCCTGGGTCGACCCGGCATTCCGCGAGCGCCTGCTCGCCGACGGGCGGGCGGCCGTTGCCGAATTGGGCCTCGCGATGCCGATGCACCACCGCCACCTCGTGGTGCTGGAGAACACGCCGACGGTGCAGAACGTCATCTGCTGCACGCAATGCTCGTGCACGGCCTTCACGATCATCGGCCTGCCGCCCTATTGGTACAAGGACCTGGAATACCGCGCGCGCGTGGTTCGGGAGTCGCGCACGGTGCTGAAGGAAATGGGACTGGACTTGCCCGAGGAAGTCGAGATTCGCGTCTGGGATACCACGGCGGATACACGCTACATGGTGCTGCCGTTGCAGCCGCCCGAAACCATCGGCTGGCCGGAGGAAAAACTGGTCGACATCGTGACCCGCGACAGCATGATCGGCGTCGCGCGCCTCTAGCGGAATCCCAACCATGGATGGCATGCACGATCTTGGCGGCAGACAGGGATTCGGTGCGGTTCGCTACACGCCCAATGCGCCGGCCTTTCATGCGGCATGGGAAGTGCGCGCGAATTCGCTCTACGCGTTTGCGGTGCGGTGCGGCATCTTCAACATGGACGAGTATCGCCATGCGATCGAGCGCATGGATCCGCGCCATTACCTTGCCGCCAGTTACTACGAGCGCTCGCTCACCAGCCTGGCGACATTGCTGGTCGAGAAAGGCATCGTGACGCGGGAGGAACTCGAAAGACGCGCCCAGGGACTCGTTCCGCTGGCGGCGCCGGGCGCGGCGGGTCGCACCAACGTGCCGACGCGCGAGCGTTTCCAGCCGGGCGACCGTGTTCGCGTCAGGGCCGACTATGTGCCGGGTCATGTCCGGATGCCGGCGTACATCCGCGGCAAGACGGGCGTGGTCGTGAGCGAGTCACCGGCCTACCCCTTCCCCGACGCCCATGCCCACGCCGTGGACGCGCAGGATGAACCTACGTACGACGTGCGCTTCCGCAGCGACGAGCTCTGGCCGGGCTCGGCCGATGCCGCGCTCGTCCACGCCGGCGTATTCCAGAGTTACCTGGAACGGGCTGCGTAGCCGCGCTGGCTTCACAGGCAGGGGTCCCATGAAAGTTCTGGCGGTCAGCGTTGGACGACCTCGAGAGGTGGCGTGGCGAGGCCAACCCGTCCAAACCTCCATCTTCAAGACGCCGGTATCCCGTCGCGTGCATGTCGCTCGCAACAACATCGAGGGAGACGAGCAATCCGATCTCTCCGTTCACGGCGGACCGGAGAAGGCTGTCTACGCATATCCCGAGGAGCACTACGACTTTTGGCGTCGCGAACTTCCAGGCGTGGAATTGCCCTGGGGTGTATTCGGCGAGAACCTCACGACCGAGGGCCTCCTCGAGGACGATGTCGGGATTGGCGACCGCTACCGAATCGGCACGGCGGAGTTGATCGTCACACAGCCGCGCATGCCGTGCTACAAGCTCGCGATCCGCTTCGGGAATACCGACATCGTCAGGCGCTTCCTGAAGAGCCGCCGCACCGGGTTCTACTTCGCTGTCGAGCGGGAAGGCGACGTAGGCGCCGGGGATGTGATCGAAAAGCTCTCGCGCAGCGACGAGCGCCTGACCATCGCGGACGTGGTCTCGCTGTACGCGACCGATTCGGACAACCAGGTACTGCTGCAGAGCGCGAGCGCGCATCCGTCGCTGCCCAACTCCTGGCGCGAATACTTCCGGAAGCGATTATGGGCAACCGATACGTGACGCAGGCACCGATCGACCTGGCGAATCGTTTTGACGATCGCCGAGGATATACGGGTGCCAAGAGTTCCTTCATCCGTTCCGTAACCCGAAGCGCCGCATCGGCGGGACCAGCCGCCGGCTAACGCCTGACATAGAATTCCTTCAATGTCATACGCCCGACCGCGGCCATCGTCCGCCTTTGAGATCGCGCTGATCACTGCGATCTTCGCCGGGTGGTTCATCGTTGGCTCGATCGGCGCAGTTTTGGCGGGCTTTCCAATACCGAAACTGGACAATCGCAGTGCCGTCGTGCTCGTAACTATCGAGTGCGTCGCGTTTGCCGTTTGCGCAACGATTCTCGTGGCTCGTGGCTGGCGGGCGAAAGACTTTTCGTTTCCGGTGACGTGGGGGCTTACGTTCCTGGGATTTCTTCTTTTCGGCGTGATCATGTTTATCGACTTCACCGTCCTTCCTGTTATCGGGAGAGCCCTCGGCGGAATGGATTTCGCTCTTGAGTTCGGACGCTCCATCTCGTTGACCCTGCCCATCGCCCTGTTGCTCTCCGCAGTTAATGGCGCATTCGAGGAGTTCTTTCTGACACGCTATCTGATCGACGCACTGGCCCCCCATGGACCCTCGTTGGCCCTGGGAGTAAGCGCGTTGATCCGCATGTCCTATCACTTGTACCAGGGGCCGACGGGAGCCATTGCGGCGCTGATGTTCGGAATTGTCGGAACGCTTTATTACTGGCGGTATCGGGAAGTCTGGCCAGTCATGACCGCACACATGTCCGCGGACTTCATTGCGTGCGTGTGACGACACGCTCATGAACGTACCGCAACTGAAAGCATTCTGTCGCGTGTTTCCGGCCGCCACTGAAACGCTGTATGGGCCGCCCTACAATTTTCTTGTCTACGCCATCGGCGGCAAGAAATTCGCCTATTTCAAGACCAGCCAGCCGGAACGGTGGCGTTTCAGCATGCGCGTCGCCCCCGATCGCTTTCTCGAGCTGACGGATGTTCCCGGCGTGAAGCCCGCCAGGTACCGGGGGCGCTATCATTGGATCACCATCGTCAACGTATCCGGCTTTCCCGCCTCCTATCTTACGGAGCTGGTTGAATGGTCGTATCGATGGGCATTTGCGTCATTGAGCAAGGTCCGGCAGACTGCAATTCGCGCGTCGCCGCAGCCCATCAACGTCGGAGGCTCGAGGAGAAAGCATGTTTCTACGCGCACCGCCCAATGACGCCAATTCCGCGCTCCATGCGCGTGATTTGGGCTTTGGACGGAGCGTCTCCGAGACCGCCTCGCAATGACGCGGGGTCTCCTGTGGCGATGAACGACGAGTATGCGATACCCGAGCCCAAACGCGCGGATGTCAACCGGCTCGCCGGACCGACGGTCCTCGAATTCGGCAGCCTGTGGTGCGGGTACTGCCGCGCGGCCCAGCCGCTTCTGGCATCGGCGTTTGCCAAGCACCCTGGCGTGCGCCATATCAAGATCGCCGACGCGAGCGGCCGCCCTCTCGGGCGCTCTTTCGATGTCAAGCTCTGGCCCACGCTGGTATTCCTTCGGGACGGCCACGAAACCGCGCGCCTGGTGCGACCCACCGATGCGAGCACGATCGCCGATGCCCTTGCCAAGATCGACGTTTCCGAATAAAACCAACGGTCCGATGCCGCCACTCGAATCCCTCGAAGTCCGCAATGGGCTAGCCACATACCGTCCGCGCGGCAAGCATTCTCTCGTCGATGCCGTGGACCTCGTTTCACGCGCCATCGCATACTGTCGTCATCGGGGTGTGAAGATGCTGCTGGTCGATGCGACGGGATTCATCGACCTGCCCATCCCGTCGCTCGTCGACCGCTTCCTCATGGTCGAAGATTGGGCACAGGAGTCGAAGGGCACTGTCGTGGTGGCAATGATCGCGCCGCCCGACTACATCCATCCGCGCAAGTTCGGCGTAAAGGTTGCGCTGCAATTCGGCCTGATTTGCGATGTTTACGTCTCCGAGGAGGAGGCGTCCGCGTGGCTGTTGGAGACCGCGAACAAGCTTGTCGCCCAGTGAATACGTGTCATGGCAATATTCGTATAGCTTCGTGAGGAGGCGATTGTGTCCGACCCGGTCGACACATTGGTGATGGACCTGCTCGAATGGATAGGCCCGCAAGGCCGGCCCTACTCGGAGGTCATCGACGCCTGGCGCACTTCCTGTCCCAGGCTGCCGGTGTGGGAAGAGGCCAATGCTCGCGGCTACGTCATCCACGAGCATGTGGAGGGATCAGCCGCCGTGGTGTCACTTTCTCCGTCGGGCCGAGCCGCTCTCGACAAGCATCTGGTTCAGGACCACTCCATCTTGCCAACGCTTCGACGGCAGGGAGGTCACCCGTGCAAACCCTAGTGCAAGTGGTCTGCAACCCCGGACCGAGCGTGCGCGACGCCATTGCGAACGACCCGAAACTGGATGCACATGAGTTCGAAATCCTGCTGGAGCGCAAGGCCGGTCGCGCGCCCGGTTGGACCAAGCTGCGAAGCCGCGGGCTGGGCCGTCGCGGCTCGATCAACGTGCAATGGAGCGCCGCAACCAAGGTCCTGTCCTGTCGCGTCGTGAACAAGGGGTCCGGCAAGCCCAACCTGATCATCGGCGATTTCGTGAACTACCTGTTGCAGCGGCAGCGAAGGCGCATCAAGCTCATCACGGTGTTTCCCGGCTGATGGAAATACGACTCGACGATCTCTCCGGGCGCGAGATTCGCAGGTTGCTGGACGAGCACCTCACCAACATGGCGCAACTGTCGCCGCCCGAGAGCGTGCATGCGCTGGATATCGACGCGCTGCGCAAGCCCGACATCACCTTCTGGACCATGTGGTCGGGAAGTGAATTGCTTGGCTGCGGCGCGCTCAAGGAACTCGATCCGAAACACGGTGAAGTCAAGTCCATGCGCACGTCGTTGGCCCACCGGCGCAGAGGGGTCGCCCGAACCATGCTGACCCACATCATCGAGGAGGCCCGCAAGCGCCGTTACGCCCGCCTGAGCCTGGAAACGGGCTCCATGGCGGTATTCGAGCCCGCGCAAAACTTGTATGCGCGCTTCGGATTCACGTTCTGTCCGCCGTTCGCCGACTACTTTGCGGATCCGAACAGTGTCTTCATGACGCGCCCGCTCTAGGATGCGAGCGTCACACCCAACGTGTCCGCTCCCGTGAAGCTCGACGTGTTCGGCAAGCAAATGCTCGTCGAGCGGCACGAGGGAAGCTGGCGAACCTGGCTGGTCGGCTCGGACGGAAAGCGATCGCCGGTGAATATCGCCGTTCCCGATTCGATCTCCGAGGCCGAGCTGGTGCAATACTTCGATGACATCTATCATGAAGCGGCAACGCCGCAGCGGCCGGCAGTGGTGCGGCTGTCCTAGCCATAGAGTCCCAAACATGATTGAAGCGTCCTGGGTGCTATTCACCATCGCGTCGCTGGCGCTCATCTCCATACCGGGCCAGGACATGATCCTTGTCATGTCACGCTCCGTTGCCCAAGGCGCCGCCGCCGGCGTGGTCACCGCTGCAGGGGTGAGCGTGGGCCTCGTAGGCCACACGGCTCTCGCAACGCTTGGGCTGGGTGTGATCCTGCGCACATCGGAGTGGTTGTTTCTCGTGCTCAAACTGGTGGGCGCGGCTTACCTCATCTATCTGGGCATCGGCTTGTTGCGGACCAAACGCAGCAGTCTCCACATCGGGACGCAGGCCGCGCGTCCGCTGGGCAAGCTCTTTGTGGACGGGGCGTTCTCCAATCTTTCCAATCCGAAGGTCGCGATCTTCTATTTCTCGTTCCTCCCGCAATTCGTGTCGCCTTCGGCCCTGCACCCCACGCTGACGGTGTTCGTTCTAGGGCTCGCGTTTTCCGGCCTGACGTTCGCCGTCAAGGCGCCGGTCGCGATGTTCTCGGGTGCGCTGTCGGCCTGGCTGCGCTCCCGTCCCGGCGTGCTGACGTGGATCTATCGGTCCTCTGGCGCAATCCTCGTCGGCCTGGGCGTCCGGCTGGCGTTCGAACGGCGCTGATCGCATGCTCGCCGCCACCTGCTACTGTCGTCGCCTTGATGGTGCGTCCACATGGAAGTTTCTTGATTGAATACCTTCGTGGCGTATCCGCTGCTTGCCTTTGCCTTGGGCGGCATTTTCGTGGGTGCGTGGCTATGGCGCGACGTCCGCAGCGCCGCGATCGCCGGCTTCCTGTGGCTGCTCTACGGCGTCTATGAATACCTCATCCATGCCCGCGTTCTTTGCTCAGGCGAATGCAACATCCGGGTCGATCTGCTCGCCATCTATCCGCTGCTCTTGATCGTGTCTGTTATCGCCCTATGGAACATCGCGCGCGCAAGGCGCAGCCACACGCCGCGGTAGGTCATGCGCTACCATTGCCGGGTGCCATGGACCGCAGGAGGTGCCGATGCTTGTCAATAAGGCAGCTGGTCGTGAGTGGGCAAGTACCGATTATCCGGGCATCGAGCGCTGTCTTTTTCGAAACAACGAGACCGGCGGCCGTTCGTCGGTCGTGCGCCTGGCCAAGGGGTCGCGATTTCCGCGTCATGCCCATCAGGGCAGCGAAGAGGTCGTGGTTCTTTCCGGAACCGTGCTGATCGGCGGTGCGGAACTGAGCCAGGGCGACTACCTGTTCACGAGCGCCGGCGACGAGCACGATGTGGTTGCCGTCGTCGATGCGACGATCTTTGTCGCTTCCCAGAAAGCCACGCCGGTTGTCGAATAGCTCGCGGGCGCGGCGAGGAGCGGGCAATGGAGACTGCAACCAAAGCGTCTCCCAACGCTGAGGGTGTCGGGCGGCCTCGCACCGCGGCCAGCTTGCGCGGGTTTGGCCCGTTCGGAATCCTCGCGATATTGGTGATCGCGGTCGGCACCGCGTTGTCTCCCGTCATCGGTGCCGTGCTGGTGCTGGGATGGGTGAAGTGGTCGCGTACCGACTGGCACGAGATCGGCTATGTGCGGCCCCGAAGCTGGATGGGCGACCTCGCCATCGGCGTCGTGGCCGGCTGCCTGCTCAAGCTGTTGCTCAAGTCCGCCGCGATGCCGCTGCTCGGTGCCGAGGCAACCAATCCTGCGTATCACTACCTGGCGGGGAATGCCGCGGCGCTTCCGGGAATCCTGCTGATGGTGATCGTGGGTGGAGGCTTCGCCGAAGAAACCGTCTATCGCGGATACTTGTTCGAGCGGCTCGGCAAGCTTCTGGGAACCGGGATCGGCGCCAGGGGCCTGATCGTGTTTGTCACCGCCTTCTTGTTTGCGCTGGCGCATTATCCCGAACAGGGACTCCCCGGTGTGCAACAGGCGCTGATGACAGGCGCCGTTTTCGGGACGATCTTCGCGGCCACGGGCCGGATCTGGTTGCTGATGTGCATGCACGTGGCGTACGACCTGGTCGCGGTCGCGATCATCTACTGGAATCTCGAGACCGCCGTCGCTCACTTGATATTCAATTAGGAGAGAAGATCATGTTCGCGCTCCTCATGGGACTCAAGACGATTTCGCCCGATGACCTTCATCGACTGGTGCAGAGCCCCGGCCGTGTGTCCGTCTTCGACGTGAATTCCCGGCAGAGCTGGACGCGAGCGCGCGTACCAGGCGCCGGCAATCTCGACCCCGCCAATTTCAGCGACGGCGACCTTCCGCTGGACAAGAGTGGCGCGCTCGTGTTCTATTGTTCCAACTCGATGTGCAGGAAGGCGCCCAGCGCAGCGCGGCGCGCCAAGAAGTTGGGCTACACCAATGTCCAGGTGATGTCCGCCGGAATCACCGGCTGGCTCGACGCGAAGCTGCCCACGGAGTCGGGCGAATGAGACTGCGCCTCGCCGTTCATTGCCGTGGCCGCGCGATGCGCGCCGCGGAATCCCCGCGTCAAGCCCAATGCCGGTGAATCCTCGCTCCGACCAGATCGCGGGCTTCCTCTCGCTGCTGGCCGCGCTGCTGGCGGCCCTCAACTGGTACGTCTACCGGTTCGTGGCGGACCCCTCCGAGCGCCCGCTCGCCGAGTCCGCGCTGGGCCAGTTTGCCTATTCGCTGGCGCCCGCGAATGCCGACCGCTGGTGGTTCATCTGGCTCGGGTCGCTTCCGATTCTTCTGGCGCTGGTTGGCGCCGCGTATTTGTCACGGTTCGCGCGGACGCAAGGCGTTGCGATGTTTCTCGTCGCGATATTGGCCATTCTTGCCGCGTCAACGTTCTACGCCGCCAATTGGATACTGGCCATCTTCGTCGCCCTGCCGATCATCTGGGGCTGGCGCACCGTCCGCGATGTTTAGCTTTGGTCACCCGCAACGGTAATTGGTAAGCTCGAAATTCGGAGGGCGGCATGCTCATCAACGGCGGGTGTCACTGCGGGAATATCGCCCTCGAGCTCGAATGGGGCGGAGACCCTGCGCAGATTCCGGCGCGCGCATGCGACTGCTCGTTCTGCGTCAAGCACGGCGGCGTCTGGACATCCAATCCGCAATCCCGGCTGGCGGCCACCCTTCGCGATCCGTCGCTCGTGTCGAAGTACACTTTCGGAACCGGAACAGCGACGTTTTACGTTTGCGCGCGATGCGGCGCAGTGCCGCTCGTAACCAGCGAGATCGCGAATCACCTGTACGCGGTCGTCAACGTCAACACGTTGGACCATGTCGACCCCGCGGCGCTGCGCCGAACCAGCGCCAGCTTCGGTGGCGAAGACATTGCGTCGCGGCTGGCGCGCAGGACGCGCAACTGGATCGCCGATGTGCGCATCGTCGGTGACAGGCCCCGGCAGGAAATACGTGCATGACAATGTCGCGAGACACAACGAACGGCCAGTAGCGATTCGTGGCTGCAGGCCCACAACAACACGCGTCGACGGACGATTGCATGGTGACCTCGAGCCCCCCTCGAACCACGAGTGAACTCGTGCGGTCGCTCGCGGCGATGGGTCCGTTCCTGCGCGAGGCGTTCGGCTCGCTGACGCCCGAGGAAGCGCGCGCGCCCGGACCCGGCGGAGCGTTCGCTCCCGTCGAGCAGGTGTGGCATCTCGCTGACCTCGAGCGCGAAGGCTTCGGCGTTCGCATCCGGCGGCTGCGCGACGAGACCGATCCGCACCTCCCCGGCTTCGACGGGGCGCTCGTGGCGAAGGATCGGAACTACGTCGCGCTGTCGCTCCCCGACGGATTGCGCGCGTTCGAAGCCGCCCGCGCGGACAACATCGCGACATTGCTGTCATTGGAGCCCGAGGCCTGGGCCCGCGGCGGGACGCAGGAGGCCGTCGGCCCCGTCGCCCTTCGCGACCTGCCCGCACTCATGCGCGACCATGACCGGGCCCACATCGCGGAAATTCGCGAGTGGCAGCGGCATGTCGGCCGCCGGCCGGAGTAACCACCATGATCCGCGGCCGTGTCCTCTTGGAATTCGCACACATGGTGCTTGTAACCTGTCGCGTCCGGCAGGACACTATGCGCGGCGGCGCAACCAACAAGGAGGGTCTACGGTGAACGACAAGGTCAAGAAGAGTCTCGCCAGCGTGCGCAGGGAACTCCAAAGCATTCCGCAGGACGTCCTGGGCAGATTCGTCAAGTCGCTGGAACACCACAGCTATTCGGCACATCTGAACGCGCACCATGAAAGGCACGGCCTGCTGGGACGCGGAAGCTTCTGCTCGAAAACCGATCTCCTGGTGCTGTCAGGCCGTGAGACGACCAACAGGGCCGGCAAGGCGACGTTGCTGATCGACTCGCTGCTGTGCGGCGTTGTGACCGAGGGGCTTGGCGCGAGCGGATCGTTCAAATTGGCCGGAGAACCTGACTTTGTAGCGACACCGCTCGGCGCTGCGCCGTCGTTCGCGACGGTTATCACCAGCGCGACCGAGCAGCCCGCGCAGGCCGGGTTTATCCTGAACGATCGGGATGGCAATCCTTTCGACCAGCCGACATTCACCAACGTCAAGGTCGAGGTCACGACGTGGAAGCCCGATGGCACGCCGGCTGCGGACACTGGCTTTTCGTGGGTGTGCACGATCGAGGCGGTCAGGTCGTTCTTCATTGGCGGGTAGGGGCGGCCAAAGCAGTCTTCTCTTCTGGGCTGGGAAAGGGCCGTAGCGTGGCGCACGATGTCGATCTGATCGTCAGAAACGGCTTGGTCGTCGATGGGTCCGCAGGCGCGCCGTTCGTCGGCGACGTCGCGGTCTCCGCTGGTCGTATTGTCGCCGTCGGCGCGGTGTCCGCTCACGGCCGCGAGGAAATCGACGCCCGCGGTTTGATCGTCACGCCGGGCTTCGTCGACATCCACACGCACTACGACGGCCAGGTCACGTGGGAGAGCCGGCTGGTTCCCTCCTCCGCGCACGGCGTGACCACGGTCGTCATGGGCAACTGCGGCGTGGGCTTCGCGCCCTGCCGGCCGGACCAGCACGAGATGCTGGTGCAGCTCATGGAAGGCGTCGAGGACATTCCGCATCCGGTCCTGGTGGAGGGGCTGCCGTGGACCTGGGAAACCTATCCCGAGTACCTGGACTTCCTGGCGACTCGGCAATACGACATGGACGTCTGCGGCTACGTCCCGCATGCCGCGGTGCGCGTATACGTGATGGGTCAGCGCGGCGCGGATCGCGAGGCGGCAAGTGCCGAGGATTTGCGGCAGATGGCGCAAATCGTGGGCGAGGCCGTTCAGGCCGGGGCCATGGGTTTTTCGACGTCGCGCACTTTTTTCCATCGCTCCAGCGACGGGAAATCGACGCCCAGTTTCGAGGCCGCGGAGGACGAGCTCATGGCGCTGGCGCTCGCGCTCAAGGCAGCGGGCAAGGGCGCCATGCAGCTCATCACCGACTTCGACAATCCTGAACAGACCTTCGCCATGCTGCGGCGATTGGTCGAACGGTCCGGCCGGCCGTTGTCGGTGTCGTTGCTGGAAGGCACGTATGGCCCGATGACGCTGCGCTGGCGCGACGTCCTCGACTGGGCGGCCGAGGCGACGGCCGCGCAAATTCCTATCAAGGCGCAAGTGCTCTCGCGCGCGATCGGCGTGATGCTCGGACACGAACTCACGCTCAACACGTTCTACACGTGCGAGTCCTACGTCAAGCTCGCGCAGTTGCCCTTCGCGGAGCGGATTCGCGAACTCAAGCGGCCGGAAACGCGCGCGCGGATCCTGGCCGAGTCAGCGGACCCGAATCCGACCATCGTCCTGGGCCGCCTCGCGCGCGAGTTCGACCACATGTTCCTGCTGGGCGAGCCGCCGGACTACGAGCAGCCATTCGACCGGAGCATCGCGGCGCTTGCGCGGCGTGCCGGCGTGACGCCGGAGGAGTTCGTGTACGACCGGATGCTGGAGCAGGATGGCCGCAACAATCTATACGTCACGCTCTGCAACTACGAAGGCGGCTCGCTCGACTCCTCCCTGGAAATGATGCGGCACCCCGGCGCTGTGCTGGGCCTGGGCGACGGCGGCGCGCATTGCGGAACCATCTGCGACGGCAGTTATCCGACGTTCATGCTGACGCACTGGGTCCGCGACCGGCAGCGTGGCGAGCGCCTGCCGTTGCAGGAAATCGTGAAGTGGCTCTGCCGCGACACCGCGCGGACCGTGGGCCTGCACGATCGAGGTGTCGTCGCGCGCGGCTACAAGGCCGACCTCAACATCGTCGACCTGAATCGACTCCATCTTTACGCACCGGAAGTCGCGCACGACTTGCCGGCCGGCGGGCGGCGGCTCGTCCAGCGCGCGGATGGTTATGTCGCGACCATCGTCAGCGGCGCCGTCGTGCACCGCGATGGCGTCGCCACCGGGACGCTGCCGGGCCGGCTCGTGCGCGGGCAGCAAGCCGCAATCGCCCACTGAAGGAACGGCGATGCCCACCGCGGAGACGCTCGAGCGATTCATCGCGCTTGTCGAGAGCAACGCGCACGACCGCGCGCTCCTGGAGTTCTACACGGAAAATGCCTCGATGCGGGAGAATCAGGCGGCGCCGCGCGTCGGCAGGGATGCCCACATCGCCAACGAACATCGCGTGCTCGCCCTGGCGAAATCATTGACGTCGACGTGCGTGCGGCCGGTCTTCGTCCACGGCGACCGCGTCGTCATTCGCTGGATATTCCGGTTCGAGTGGCGCGACGGAACCGTCACCCGGATGGAGGAACTCGCCTATCAGCGCTGGGAGGGCGAACGCGTCGCCGAGGAAACGTTCTTCTACGATCCGGCGCAGCGCGTGCCGAAACAACCGTCCTGACGCTCTGCGCGGCGAAAAGCATGGACGAGATCGAGACTGCGGACGGTTGGGCCATGCAGGTCGTCAAAGCCGGCATGCTCTATTTCGCGATCGTCTTTGCCGTCGGATTCGCGCTCGGAACCGTGCGCACGCTGTGGGCGGTTCCACGCTTCGGTGCGCGAACCGCCGAGCTTGCCGAGGCACCGGTGATGTTCGCCGTCATCGTCGTCTCCGCGCGCTGGACGCTTCGGCATTTCCGTGTCCTGACCCAGCGAACCCAGTGGCTGGCGGCGGGCCTTGTCGCGCTCTCCCTCATGCTGCTGGCCGAATTCACGGGCGTCCTCTGGCTTCGCGGGCTGTCGCTCGAGCAATATTTCGCCACCCGCGATCCTGTTTCCAGCGCTGTCTACGACGCGCTGCTCGCATTCTTTGCGGTCTTGCCCTCGCTGGCGTTCCGCGCGCGCTGACCATGGCGATTCGCATCGTCCGGCTGGGCTCCGCCAGGGCAAAGGGCGAGGGCCTGCGCGTCGGCACCGTTCGGCGCCCTCCGCGTGGCGTCCCAGCGACTGAGTATGCGTCGCAGAACTGGTATGACGTCTGGTATCCGAATCTCGCACCCAAGCCTGAGACCGTCGCGGCCGCGCAGCAGGCAGCCTCGGAGCGCGCATGGGCGGCGTTCGTCAGGAAATACCGCGCCGAAATGGCCACGCCGGAAAATCGCCGGACGCTCGATCTCCTCGCGGCCCTGTCGCATCACGCCGATTTTTCGGTGGGCTGTTACTGTGCCGACGAGTCCCGCTGTCATCGCTCGGTCCTCAGGGACCTGCTTCTGGAACGCGGTGCCGACGTCCGGTGAAATTCCGCGTCGCGTGCGATCGCGATCGATGCGCACGATTGAAGCAAACGAGTTGCGCCTCGAGCCGCTTGCCGTTGCGCACGCCGACGAGATGTTCGCCCCGCTGTCGGCGGCGGCGATCTACGACTACATGCCCGGCGAACCTCCCGCGTCTCCCGAGGCACTGCGCAAGCGCTACGAGATCCTCGCGAAGGGTCGCTCGCCCGACGCTCGCGACCGGTGGCTCAACTGGATCGTGCGCCTCAAGTCGGGACAGTGCGCCGGCTTCGTGCAGGCGACGATCTACCCGCGGCGCACCGGCGACTTTGCGTATGTGCTGGCCCCCGAATTCTGGGGCCGCGGCATTGCCTTCGAGGCGTGCCGCGCCGCCCTTTCATATATCGAGCGCGAGCTTCGCGTGACAGCGCTCTTCGCCACGGTCGATCCCGCGAATCTGCGGTCGATCCGGTTGCTGACACGGCTGGGCTTCACCGAAATCGCGCCGGCCGACTATCCGCACGGCGACCCCGAACCGAACGACCGCGTCTTCCGTTTGCCTCTTCCGGTCCTGACTCCCCCGCAGTGAACCGGTCGCGCTTCAGTGCACGCGGCCATAGGGCGGCGGGCTCGCGTGACAATGCCGTGGTGTTTTGCGAGAATGGCCCGCTCTCCCGGGCATACACGTCAGGACTAAAAGTGAGCGCGATACTTGTCCTTGCGATCTGGATCGCCTCGACGTCGACGTACCAGGTCGCACTGCCGTTCGACGGCCAGTATCAGATTCGCGAATTCGCGAATGCGGATTCCGGCATCGACGACTTCATCGCGTGGATCGACACGCCTGGCCACGACAAGATCGACCTGATCTGCGTCGCCATTTCGAAGGCGGAGGAGACGAAAGCGGCCAAGTTCTGGCGCGAGGCCGAGGTCAAGCGGATCGTCTTCATGACGCCGCTGCAGATCGAGGCGCTGGCAAAGGACCCGACCATTCCCGCGATCACGGCATTGACCATCGCCCAGGCGTGCGTCCAAATGTTCCCCGCGATCGGTCCGAACTGATGCGGCTGTGGACGCTCCATCCTCGGTATCTTGACCCGCAAGGATTGGTGGCGCTCTGGCGCGAGGCGCTGCTCGCACGCGAAGTGCTTCGCGGCCGGACGCAAGGGTATCGCCATCATCCGCAATTGACGCGTTTCCGGCATTGCGCCTCGCCCCGGTCGGCGATCAATCGGTATCTCGAAGGCGTCTACGCCGAAGCGGAATCGCGCGGCTACCGGTTCGACCGATCCAAGCTCGGCCGCATTGCATCGGCGCAGCGGATTCCCGCAGCGGAAGGTCAGTTGCGATACGAATGGGGCTGGCTCTTGTCCAAATTGCGACATCGGAATCCGTCGCACCTGCACCGGCACGCCGACGTAACACTCCCCGACGCGCACCCGCTGTTTCGCGTGGTGAAAGGCCCCGTCGCCGAGTGGGAGCGCGTGGCATGAGCCAGGTCATGCACGACATGCTCGTTCGGCTCTACGAACTCCCCAGCCTCCAGGACGCGTTGGCACTCACCGCGGCGAGGGGCATTTCGATTCGCCGGGCCTTGAGTCCGGAAAAGCCCCTTGTGACCGATTGGGTGCGGGCGCACTTCCCGGCGTTCGCCGCCGAAGCCGAGTTCGCGTGCTGCCGGTTGCCGATTGCCTGCTTCATCGCGGTTCGCGATCAGCAGATTCGCGGCTTTGCGTGTTACGACGCGACGGCGCCGAATTTCTTCGGACCGGAGGCCGTCGCGGAGGAGGAACGTGGCCATGGGCTGGGCCGGGCGCTGCTGCTCGCCGCGCTGCATGCGCAGCGGGAGCAAGGCTATGCGTATGCGATCGTCGGCGGCGTTGGACCTGCCGAGTTCTATGCGCGATGTGTCGGGGCGGTTCCGATCGCAGGCTCGAGCCCGGGAATCTACGCGGGCATGCTGCGGCGGAAGCCGCCGCCTGCCTAGGCAAAGTGGTGGACGAGAAACCGGCACCGGCGAACGCCGTTCCCCCACCCCGACAGCGGTGGGTGGCGCATGCGGGACGCGTGCGCCGGGCCATGCGCGTGCAACCGCTGCCGCGACGCCTGGTCGCGTTTCTCTACGCGCATCCAAAGCTGACTTTCCTCCTCATGGGCGCATTCTTCCTGCTGTTCGGCTTCACTTCGGTCAATCTCTTCGTCGTGCTCAAGGCCAACATCGACCTCTTCCTCGAGTATGGCGCGATGGTGATCGAAGACGGCGCACTGCAGCAGTTGGCCGAGATTCTCGGCTCGAGTTATCTCAGCATCGTGTTCTACGTGCTGTTCAAGGTTTGCGAACGGATTCTGATCGAACGATTGACCGGAAAACCCTTGAGCGAGGTCAAGGCGGGGCGCCGTTGATGCCGGACCTGGCGGGTCCGGGTGGCAAACCGCCTGTCGCCGGCCAATCGGTCGCCTTCCGGGCGGCAGAGGGACTTTTGGCCCGCGCCGCGCGAAATGGCATACTCTTGGGCGTCAGGCTGCCGACAACTACTTCCGCAAAGGATCGCCAATTGGCCAAACCCAACTACGAATTCGCGAAGCGCCAGAGAGACTTGGCCAAGAAGCAGAAAAAGGAAGAGAAGAGGCTGCGCAAGTCCGCCGCGAGCGAAGTCCCGGCCACCGAGGTTCCGCCGCCGCCGCCGCCCGCCGACGAAAAGGCCGCCGGGTAGCCCAGCACGCCGGAACGCCGCGCCTGGCCGCGGCGCCTCGCGGGCACGCCGCGTGAATCCGTCATTGCCGTGACGTTCCCTCTGCGCATCGCGCGAGTGTCCGACGTCCCGGCGCTCGCCGCGCTGATCCCGACCTCGGTGCGAGCATTGCAGGCCACGCACTATTCGCCCGCGCAAATGGACGCCGCGTTGGGTACGGTGTTCGCCGTCGACCGGCAGCTGATCGACGACCGGACCTATTTCGTCGTCGAAGACGGCGACTCGATCGCCGGTTGTGGCGGCTGGAGCCGCCGCCGCTCCCTCTTCGGTGGCGACGCGCTGCGCGCCGCCGGCGACAGCGACGCGCTCAACCCCGCGCGCGATCCGGCGCGAATCCGCGCATTCTTCGTGCATCCGGATCGGGCGCGTCGCGGCATCGGCCGGCAGATCATGCATGCCTGCGAGAAGGCGATCGCGGAGGCGCGATTCCGGTCGGTCGAACTGGTCGCCACACTGGCCGGCGAGCCGCTGTATGCGGCGTTCGGCTACATTCCCGTGGATCGCTACGCCATTCCGCTCGCCGGCGGACTGCATCTGCCCGTCGTGCGCATGATCAAGGAATTGCCGGCATCGTGATCGCCGGCATACGTCGCGAACCTGCGCTTCGGTTCTTTGCTGCGCTGGCATTCGGCCCGACTTGCGCCCATGATGTCGGTTTCCCTCGAACTCTTTGCGGAGTGCTGCCATGGTCATTTGTCCTGTCGCTATCGCCGTCGGCTGCAAGAAGTGTCCCGTGTTCGGCATCTGCCCGGTGAAGTCCGTCATCGGCGACTACAAGCCCGACTCCAAGGACACGAAGCGCGCCGCCACGGGCACCAAGAAGTCCGCGTCGAAGAAATAGGGTCCGCGGCGCACGCCGGAGCGCGATGTCGGACCGCCTGCTGGCCGACGGCCTCGTCGCGCTGCATTTCGCGTTCATCGTGTTCGTGCTGTTCGGCGGGCTGCTCGCGCTGCACCGGCGCGCATGGTCGGCGCTGCACCTCCCTGCCGTCGCCTGGGCGGCATTCGCCGAGTTGACCGCGACGACTTGTCCGCTCACCCCTTGGGAAAACGCGCTGCGACGGCAGGCGGGGGAAGCCGGATACGACGGCGGATTCGTCGAGCATTATCTGATTCCCGTGATCTATCCGGCCGGATTGACGCCGCGCGTCCAGTGGCTGATCGGTGCCGTCGTCGTCGCCTTGAACATAGCCATCTACGTGTGGGTGCTGCGGCGCAAAAAGGCCGCCAAGACGGGCTGCTAAAATCAAATCCAAACGATCGCGAAGGCTTAGGGCCGCTTAGGCCCGCGACCCGGCGCGACAGGACAATGCCATGGGGGGAATGCAATGACGTACGCCGCCATCACCGGCTGGGGCAAGTGCATGCCCCCCGCCGTGCTTTCCAACGCGGACCTGGCGACATTCGTCGACACGACCGACGAATGGATCATGCAACGCACCGGCATCCACGAACGGCGCGTCTCGCACGTATCGGGGCTCGAGCTTTCGCATGTCGCCGCGTCGCGGGCGCTGGCGTGCGCGGGTATCAAGGCGAGCGACGTCGAACTCGTCGTCTACGGCAGCTGCTCCAACGACGAGCAGATCCCGAACACCGCGTCGGGGCTGTCGCTTTCGCTCGGCGCAGGTAATGCCGCCGCGATGGACATCAATACCGCGTGCACGAGTTTTCTCTACGGATTGTCGACGGCGACGGCGTTGATCCGGACGGGCGTAGTCAAGACCGCCGTCGTCGTCGGCGTCGAGGTGATCAGCCCGTTCCTGGATTGGCGCAACCGCAACGTCGCCGTGCTGTTCGGCGACGGCGCCGCGGCCGTCGTATTGCAGGCATCCGACGAGCCGGCCGGCGTGCTTGGCGAAAAGCTGGGCTGCTATTCCGATGCGCGGGAAATCCTGCGCGTCCGCGGTGCTGGATTCAGGTACGCGATGCAGGGCGACGTGACGTTCGGCGACACGATCTGGGATTTCGACGGCCAGGAGATATTCAAGCGCGCTGTCGGCGGCATGTGCGAGGCGTCGGCCGAGGCGCTTCGCCGCTGCGGCAAGACGCCCGCCGACATCGACCTCGCCGTGCCGCACCAGGCGAACCTGCGCATCATCGAATTCGTCGCGAAGCGGACGGGCGTGCCGATGGACCGCGTGTTCGTCACCGTCCACAAGTACGGCAACATGTCCGCAGCGACGGTTCCCGTCGCCCTCGTCGACGCGCTCGAAGAAGGACGCGTGCGGCCGAACAGCCTGTTGCTGACGCCCGCGTTCGGCGGCGGCCTCACGTTCTGCTCGCACGTGATCCGCTGGGGCAACCGGGTGACGCCGCTCGCGCAAAGCGATGCGGCATTGCCCCCGTGCGAACGCTCGGCGCTGGAGATGGCGCGAGACTACATGGGACGCCGCGACCCGACCGGGCGTTCGGCGAAGGGATTGGCCGTTCGCGCGATTGGCGCCGCGGCTTGAGCCAGCGAGCCGGATTTCGGCAAATGAATCAGGTCGTGACGAGCTTGCGGTGCGCCTGCACGCTCATGAGGATGCCGAGTCCGATGAACAGCGACACGAGCGCCGTCCCGCCGTACGACACGAGCGGCAGCGGCACGCCGACGATGGGCAACAGGCCGCTCACCATGCCCATGTTCACGAACGCATAAGTGAAGAACATCAGCGTCACCGCGCCCGCCATCAGGCGCGCGAATAACGTGGACGCGTTGGCCGTGATCACCATCGCGCGACCGATCAGCAGCATGTAGAGGACGAGCAGCAGCGCGTTGCCGATCAGCCCGAATTCCTCGCCGAACACCGCGAAGATGAAATCGGTGTGCCGTTCGGGCAGGAAGTCCAGGTGCGTCTGCGTGCCGTTCAGCCAACCCTTGCCGATCACGCCGCCCGAACCGATGGCGATCGACGCCTGCGACGAGTGGTAGCCGGTGCCGAGCGGGTCGCGCGTCGGATCGATGAACGTGAGGATGCGTTCGCGCTGATAATCGTGCAGGTGCGCCCAGACGTACGGGCCCGTGGCGCAGCCCAATGCCGCGAGTCCGACGATGACCTTCCACGACAGGCCCGCCAGGTACAGCACGTAGCATCCCGACGCGGCGATCAGCAGCGCGGTGCCCAGGTCCGGCTGGCGCTTGATCAGGTAGACCGGCACGACGATCAGCACGGCGGCGACGGCGAAGTCCTTCCAGTTGATCCGGCCCTCGAATTTCTGGAAGTACCACGCGAGCATCAGCGGCAGCGCGATCTTCATGAGTTCGGACGGCTGGATGCGCGCGAAGCCCAGGTTGAGCCAGCGCCGCGAGCCGTTGACGACGACGCCGAACAGCGCAACGCACGACGAGCAGCACGATGCCCAGCACGTACAGCGGAACCGCCGAGCGCGCGCCAGCGTCTGCGGCGGGATGTTGGCGACGACCCACATCAGCACCAGCGCGAAGCCGAACGAGAGGAGCTGCGTGGTCACGCGGGCGACGCTCTGGTCGGACGCGGAGAACAGCGTGACGATCCCGACGCCGACGAGCGCCAGCGCGCAGCCGAACAGGAAGTTGTCGATGCGCCGGGTGAGCGCTTCCCAGACGCGGGAGAGGAGATCGGCCATCAGTCGCTCTCGTCTTCGCTGTCCTTGGCCGGCGGCGCGACCACCGCGCCGGGCCCGGGCTCGGACTTGCCGAGCAGGATGTAGTCGATGACCTTGCGGGCGATCGGCGCCGCCGACGTCCGCGCCGAACCCGCCGTTCTCGACCAGGACCGAAAGCGCGACGCGCGGATTGTCCGCCGGCGCGTAGGCGATGAACCACGCATGGTCGCGCAGGCGCTCGTCCACCTTCGACGCGCTGTATTTCTCGCCCTTCAGCGAGTACACCTGCGCGGTCCCGGTCTTGCCGCCGGAAACGTACTTCGCGCCCGCGAAGGCTCTCGCCCCGGTACCCTCCTTGTTGACGCCGACCAGCGCATTGCGGATGACCGCGATGTGTTCCGGCTTGGCCGTGATCGTGTGCGACGGCTGCGGCGCGACGTCGCGCTCGTCGCCGGTCTTCAGGTTGACGACGCTCTTCACGAGGTGCGGCTGGAACGCGACGCCGTTGTTGGCGATCGTCGCGATCGCGAGCGCCTGCTGCATCGGCGTGAACGCGTTGTAGCCCTGGCCGATACCGGCGGAAATCGAGTCGCCGAGGTACCACTTGCGATGCTCGTCGCGGTAGTTCTTGCCGGCGAAGCGCGTCGCGCTTCCAGTCGCGCGACGGCAGCACGCCGGTCAACTCGCCGTCGATGTCGACGCCGGTCTTGCGGCCGAATCCCAGTTGCGACATGAAGCGCGCCGTGTCGTCGATGTCGGTTTCGCCGGCCAGCGTGTAGTAGTACGTGTCGCAGGACACGACGATCGACTTGTACATGTCGACGGAGCCGTGGCCGCCCGGCTTGTCGTCGCGGAAGCGGTAGCGAGCTGCCGGGGAGCTGGTAGAAGCCGGGATCGAAGATCGTCTGCTGCGGCGTGCGCTTGCCCGACGTCAGCGCGGCGAGCGCCAGGAACGGCTTGATCGTCGAGCCCGGCGGATACGCGCCGCGCAGCGGCCGGTTGAGCAGCGGATGGTCGGGCGAATCGTTGAGCGCCGCCCAGTTCGCGGTGTCGATGCCGTCGACGAAGAGGTTGGGGTCGAAGCCGGGCTTCGACACGAACGCGAGGATGTCGCCGGTCGCGGGGTCGATCGCGACCAGCGCGCCGCGCCGGTCGCCGAACGCGGCCTCGGCGGCCTCCTGCAGCTTGATGTCGATCGACAGGCGCAGGTTGTTGCCCGGACGACGGCGGCGTGCGCGACAGCGTGCGCACCGCGCGGCCGCCGGCATCGACCTCGACCTGCTCCCAGCCCGTGGTGCCGTGCAGTTCGCGCTCGTAGGAGAGTTCGACGCCGACCTTGCCGATGTAGTCGGAGCCCTTGTAGTTCGCCGCGTCGTCCCACTTCGGCGATGCGCTCGACGTCGTGGTCGTTGATGCGGCCGATGTAGCCGACGACGTGCGACGCGATTTCGCCGTACGGATACTGGCGGAACAGCCGCGCCTTGATTTCGACGCCGGGAAAGCGGTAGCGATTGACGGCGAAGCGCGCGACCTCCTCGTCGGAGAGGCGCGTGCGCAGCGGCAGGCTCTCGAAGTTCTTCGACTCGTCCAGCAGCTTGCGGAAGCGCTTGCGATCGCGCGGCTGCACGTCGACGATCTCGGCCAGTTCGTCGATGGTCGCCTCGAGGTCCTCGATGCGCGACGGCGTGAGTTCGAGCGTGTACGCCGAATAGCTCTGCGCCAGCACGACGCCGTTGCGGTCGGTGATGACGCCGCGGTTCGGGACGACGGGCACGATCGCGATGCGGTTCGATTCCGCCAGCGTGCTGTAAGTGGTCGTGCTCGAATACCTGCAGGTAGACGAAGCGCGCGAAGAGTCCGGCAGAACGCGAGCACCACCAGCACGCCGGCGAAGACGAGCCGGCGTCGGAACAGGAAGAGCTCGCGCTCCGGATTGCGCATCTCCGACGACGCCGAAGCCGCGGCTGCCGCCGTAGCCGTTGCGGCGCGTGAGGAAAAGAGCCGTCGCCGTGCCACGTTCGAGTCGTCCGGTCGCCATCAGACGCTCGCCGGCGAGCGCGTCGGCCGCTGCGACCACTGCAGCAGCACGGACAGCAGCGGCCACAGCAGCGCGCCGACGATGGGCGGCACCACGTAGGTCCAGCGCGGCAGCGGCGCGCCGCCGACGACGCGCACGAGCAGCACGAGCAGCGCGCAGATCATGAGCAGCACGGCCACCTGCGGCGCCTGCTGCCACAGCGGGAAGCGCAGCACGCGGCGCCGGAAATATTCGGCGGCATAGGCCAGCACCGCGTAGGCGAGCGCATGCTGGCCGAACAGCGTCGCGTCGCCGACGTCCATGACCAGGCCCAGCATCCAGGCCACGCCGACGCCGACGTAGCGCGGCTCCTGGATGCACCAGTAGAGGATGACGAGGGCGAGGAAGTCGGGCTTCAGCGCGAGCACGACGCCGGAGGCCGGCGCGATGTTGGCCACGAGCCCGAGCAGGAATGTCAGCAGCGATGAACCACGGATTCACCGGCCGCAGGATTTCCTCCGGCGCCGCCGGGCGTGAACACCGCGGGCTTGGCGAGCACGCTCATCCGCCGCGCCTTCCCTTGCCGCGTCCGCCCTTCTTCACCGCTGTCCGCGTCGGCCGGCTCGTCCGGCCGCGGCGCGGTGACGGCACCCTGCCCAGCACCAGCAGGTACCGGCTGCGGTCCACGCCCGACAACGGCTTGCACGTGATGCGCGCGAACATCTGGCCCGTGTCGCGCTCGACCGCTTCCGACCTGCGCCACGGCGAGTCCCGGTCGGGTAGGTGCCGTCGATGCCCGACGTGTAGAGCTTGTCGCCGGCGCGAATGTCCGCCGATGGCGCCATGAACCGCAACTCCGGCGCGCGGCCGGCACCCGCGCCGAAGAACACGCTGCGCACGCCGCTGCGCTCGACGCGCACCGGCACCGCATGATCCTTGTCCGTGAGCAGCGTCACTTCCGCCATGTTGGGAAATACGCGCGTGACCTGTCCGACGACGCCGATCTCGTCGATGACGGCCTCACCCGGCTTGATGCCGGCTTCCGCGCCGCGATTGACGAAGAGCTTCTGCGTGAACGGATCGCGCCCGGTGTAGAGGACTTCGACGGCCTTGGCGGCGCCGGCATACCGGGCCTCGCATGCCCGATCAGCACCTTGAGCCGGTTGTTCTCGTCCTGCAGATGCGAATAGCCTTGCGCCGCCGGCGCTTTCGCCGAGCAGGTCCTGCCTCAACGCGGCGTTTTCCTCGGTGAGCGCCTGCTTGGCCGCGAGGTAGCCGCCGACCCACGCCACTGCTTCGCCCGGGAGCAGCACCGCGCGATGCAGCGGATAGAGCACGACCGCCGCACCTACGCGGATGCCCTCGAGGTAGCGGAAACGGGTATCGGCGAAAAGAAGGATGAGCGAGAGGACACCGAAGAATGCGAGCCGAGTCAGCGGCGAGGGACCGCGATGGAAGAACGGCGGCGGGTCGACGGAAACGTGGCGCATCGACATGAGCCTACGCCATCACGGTCACAACGATCGTTCGTGACTGCGCGAGGGAGAACACCTTGCGGACGGAACCTTCGTCAGTCGGACGTGAATATCGTGGAAAGCTTGTCCATGTTCTCGAGCGCCTTGCCGCAGCCGCGCACGACGCACGTCAGCGGATCGTCGGCGACGATGACCGGCAGGCCCGTCTCTTCCATCAGCAGGCGGTCGACGTCGCGCAGCAGCGCACCGCCGCCCGTCAGAACCATGCCGCGCTCGGCGATGTCGGCGCCCAGTTCCGGCGGCGTGCGCTCGAGTGCGCTCTTCACCGCGGAGACGATGCTGTTGAGCGGATCGGTGAGCGCTTCGAGAATTTCGTTGGATGACACGGTGAAGCTGCGCGGAATGCCTTCGGCCAGGTTGCGGCCCTTGACTTCCATCTCCTTGACTTCGGAGCCGGGGAACGCGGAGCCGATCGTCTTCTTGATCGTCTCGGCGGTCGTCTCGCCGATCAGCATGCCGTAGTTGCGGCGGATGTAGTTGACGATCGCCTCATCGAACTTGTCGCCGCCGACGCGAACGCTGCCTGCGTACACCATGCCGCCGAGAGAGATGACGCCCACCTCCGTCGTGCCGCCGCCGATGTCGACGACCATCGAGCCCGTCGCATCGGAGATCGGAAGATCGGCGCCGATGGCCGCGGCCATCGGTTCCTCGATCAGGTAGACCTTGGACGCGCCCGCGCCCAGCGCCGACTCGCGAATCGCGCGCCGCTCGACCTGTGTCGATCCGCAGGGCACGCAGATGATGATGCGCGGAGACGGCGAGAAGAGCCGCGAATCGAGCACCTTCTTGATGAACTGCTTCAACATCTGCTCCGTCACCGTGAAGTCGGCGATGACGCCGTCCTTCATCGGACGGATGGCCGTGATGTTGCCGGGCGTGCGGCCGAGCATCTGCTTGGCCGCGAGACCCACTTCCTGGATCACCTTCTTGCCGTTGGGTCCACCCTCCTGGCGGATGGCCACGACCGAAGGCTCGTTGAGGACGATGCCCTTGCCACGCACGTAGATCAGCGTGTTGGCGGTACCGAGGTCGATCGCTAAGTCGCTGCCGAAGTAACCCTTGAAAAAATCGAACATGTACGCAAAGCCTGTTTGTGACCGGCAGCAAGGTCGTCTCCGCGGATCGGAGCGCGCCTTAACACTGCACCAAAGAATGTCGATTATGATAGCATCATGGGCTTGTCTTCTGCACTGATTTGGCGAGGTTTTTTGCCAATTTGCCGACGTTCGGGGGCCTTCGCGGCCCATGGTCTTCCGGACGGGCGAACGCCCTTCGGCCGTCCCTCGATGCCGGCTTCGTCGCAACAGCACGGTTTTCGCCCGCCTTCCCGGCGCCCATAAGCCATGGCCCTGACCCTAGCAGACGTCCACCGCATCGCCCATCTCGCGCGGATCGAGATCGACGATGCCGCCGCGCGCGAAGTTCATCAGAAACTCGAGGCGATCTTCGCAATGATCAACGAGCTGCAGGCCATCGACACCACCGGCATCGAGCCGATGGCGCATGCGATGGACGTCAAGCTGCCGCTGCGCGAGGACGTGGTCACGGCAGTGGACACGCACGCGCTCTTTCAACGCGAGGCACCCGCCGTGCAGGACGGCCTCTACCTGGTGCCGAGGGTAGTCGAATGAGCGCGGTGGCGGAGCCAAGGCCCGAAGGGCGCGTCCGCGCTCGTTCGACGCGGCCGACAATCACACATCCCGTACTTGCGTGTAACCGCAAGGAGGCCGTCGAATGAGCGTGGTAGCGAAGGGCGATCCGGCCACCAGCACCCTCGCGCAGACCGCCGCGGCTTTACGGGCGAAGGAACTGTCGAGTGTCGAACTGACGCGCGCGGTGCTCGCTCGCGTCGAAAAGGCGCAGAGCGCGTTGAACGCGTTCGTGACCGTCGACGCCGAAGGCGCGCTGGCGCAGGCGCGCGCGGCCGACGTGGCGCTCGCGAAGGGCGACGCGCCGCCGCTCGCGGGTGTGCCGATCGCGCACAAGGACGTGATCATGACCGCGGGGCTCAAGACCACCTGCGGCTCCCGGATGCTTGCGAACTTCACCGCGCCGTATGACGCGTTCGTCGCCGAGGGCCTGAAGAAGGCCGGCACGATACTCATCGGCAAGACGAACATGGACGAGTTCGCGATGGGCTCGTCGAACGAGAACTCGTTCTACGGCACCGTGAAGAACCCGTGGAACACCGACTACGTGCCCGGCGGCAGTTCAGGCGGCTCCGCCGCCGCCGTATCGGCGCGCCTGGTGCCCGGCGCCACGGGCACCGACACCGGCGGCTCCATCCGCCAACCCGCGTCGCTGTCGGGCATCTGCGGCATGAAGCCGACCTATGGCGTTTGCTCGCGGTACGGCCTGGTCGCGTTCGCGTCGAGCCTCGACACGCCCGGCATGTTCGCGCGCACGGCAGAGGATTGCGGGCTCATGCTGAACGCGATGGCCGGCCACGACCCGCGCGACTCCACGTCGCTGATGCGGCCGCGCGAGGACTACACGCGTGATCTCGCGAAGCCGCTGTCCGGGCTGCGCATCGGACTCCCCGCCGAATATTTCGGCAAGGGCATCGACACCGACGTCGCCGCGGCGGTCGATGCCTCTCTCGCCGAATTCCGCCGGCTGGGCGCGACGACCGTCGACGTAGCACTCCCGAATGTCAATCTGTCGGTTCCGGTCTACTACGTCATCGCGCCGGCCGAGGCATCGTCGAATTTGTCGCGCTTCGATGGCGTCCGTTACGGCCATCGCGCCGCGAAGTACACGGACCTGATGGACATGTACAAGAAGTCGCGCGCCGAGGGCTTCGGTCCCGAAGTGAAGCGGCGCATCCTCGTGGGCACGTACGTGCTGTCCCACGGCTACTATGATGCGTACTACCTCAAGGCACAGCAGGTGCGGCGGCTGATCGCCGACGATTTCGCGCGCGCCTACGGCACGTGCGACGTCATCATGGGCCCGACGGCGCCGTCGCCGGCGTTCAAGTTCGGCGCCAAGACCGACGACCCGGTGCAGATGTACCTGAACGACATCTTCACGATCGCCGGCAACCTGACCGGCGCACCGGCGATTTCGATTCCCTGCGGCTTCGACCGGCGCGGGCTGCCGATCGGATTGCAGATCCAGGGCAACTACTTTGCCGAGGCCAGGCTCCTCAACATCGCGCACCGGTTCCAGCAGGCGACGGACTGGCACGAAAGGGCCCCCACGCTCGCGGGAAAGACGGGCTCGCTGCCCCCCAAGGGGGCGCAATGAGCGCCTTGGGACGGCCCAGCGGCGCTCAAAGGGCCCCCGCGCTCGCTTCGAAAGGAGTCGCGTGATGGCCGCTTGGGAAGTCGTCATCGGGCTGGAGACGCACGCCCAACTCTCGACGAGCGCCAAGATATTCTCGGGCGCATCCACGGCGTTCGGCGCGGCGCCGAACACGCAGGCATCGGCCGTCGACATTGCGCTGCCGGGCGTATTGCCGGTGTTGAACAAGGGCGCGGTCGAACGTGCGATCCGCTTCGGACTCGCCGTCGGCGGGACCATCAACAAGCGCAGCGTGTTCGCACGCAAGAATTATTTCTACCCGGACCTGCCCAAGGGCTATCAGATCTCGCAGTACGAAATACCCGTCGTGCAAGGCGGCTCGTTGACGGTGCCGGGCAAGGACGGCGAGAAGGTCGTGCGCCTCACGCGCGCGCATCTCGAGGAGGACGCCGGCAAGTCGCTCCATGAAGACTTTCACGGCATGTCCGGCATCGACCTCAATCGCGCAGGCACGCCACTGCTCGAGATCGTGTCGGAGCCGGACATGCGCAGTTCGGATGAAGCCATCGCGTACGCCAAGCAGTTGCACGGCCTCGTCCAATGGATCGGCATCTGCGACGGCAACATGCAGGAAGGAAGCTTCCGCTGCGATGCCAATGTGTCCGTGCGCCGGGCCGGCACGACCACGCTCGGCACGCGTTGCGAAATCAAGAACCTGAACAGCTTCCGCTTCATGCACGAAGCGATCGACTTTGAAGTGCGCCGGCAGATCGCGCTGATCGAGGATGGCGGAACGGTCGTGCAGGAGACGCGCCTCTACGACCCGGACAAGCACGAAACCCGGTCGATGCGCGGCAAGGAAGACGCGCAGGACTATCGCTATTTTCCCGATCCCGACCTGCCGCCGCTGGTGATCGATGAAGCGTGGATCGCTCGCATCAGGGCTGCGATGCCGGAGTTGCCGCAAGCGAAGCGACGCCGCTATGTTGCCGATTACAGCTTGTCGGAATATGAAGCCGCCGCGGTAACCGCGAGCGCAGAACTCGCCGAGTACTACGAAAGAACGGTGGCGGCGTTGGGTGGAGCGCCTAGGATTGCCGCGTTCTGGATAATGGGCGAAGTTTCTGCAGCCATTAATCGCGACGGCATCGATATCAATTCAAGCAAAGTAACGGCAGACAAACTTGCCGGTCTCCTCAAGCGTGTCGGCGATAACACTATCTCCGGCAAGATTGCCAAGGACGTGTTCGACGCGATGTGGGCCGGCGAAGGGGATCCGGACGCGATCATCGCAGCGAAGGGCCTGACACAGATCTCCGATGCCGGCGCGATCGACAAGATTGTCGACGACGTGCTCGCCGCCAACGCTGCCGTCGTCGCCGAGGTCAGGGCCGGCAAGGAGAAAGCCTTCAACGCGCTGGTCGGCAAGGTCATGGCCGCGTCGAAGGGCAAGGCCAATCCGGCGCAGGTCAACGCAATACTGAAGAAGAAGCTCGGTTGATTTGCTCGAGAGGCAGGCTGGGTACGCGCTGCGCGACTGGTTCAATGGAGCGCAGCGCCTAGCTCGCCTGCTTGCGAGTGGGGCGCCTGATTTCAAGCCATCAAGGCCTTGTAGCGTATGCGCCTCGGCCGCGCCGCGTCCTCGCCGAGCCGCTTCTTCTTGTCCGCCTCGAATTCCTGGTAGTTGCCCTCGAAGAACACGACACGCGAATCGCCTTCGAAGGCCAGGATGTGCGTGGCAATCCGGTCCAGGAACCAGCGGTCGTGCGAAATCACGAGCGCGCTGCCGGCGAATTCGAGCAGCGCATCTTCCAGCGCTCGCAGCGTTTCGACGTCGAGGTCGTTTGACGGCTCGTCCAGCAGCAGCACGTTGCCGCCGCGCAGCAGCGTCGCCGCGAGGTGCAGCCGCCCGCGTTCTCCGCCCGACAGTTGCCCGACGATCTTCTGCTGGTCGCCGCCCTTGAAATTGAAGCGGCCAAGATAGGCGCGCGACGGCATCTCGAACCTGCCGACGGTGAGGATGTCCTGGCCGCCCGAAATGGCGTCGAACACCGTCTTGTCGTTGGGCAGCGCTTCGCGCGTCTGGTCGACGATTGCCAGGTGCACGGTGGACCCGATCACGATCTCGCCGCGATCAGGCTTTTCCTTGCCCGCGATCATCCGGAACAGCGTCGACTTGCCTGCGCCATTGGGTCCGATCACGCCGACGATTGCACCTGCCGGCACTTGGAAACTCAGGTCGTCGATCAGCAGCCGGTCGCCGTAGCCTTTGCGCACGTTCTTGAACTCGATGACGCTGTTGCCCAGCCGCTCGGCCACCGGAATGAAGATCTCCTGCGTTTCGTTGCGCTTCTGGTGCTCGTGCGACGATAGCTCCTCGAAGCGCTGGATGCGCGCCTTGCTCTTCGCCTGCCGCGCCTTGGGATTCGAGCGCACCCATTCGAGTTCGGTCTGCATCGCCTTGATCCGCGCGCCCTCCTGCTTGGCCTCGGTCTTCAGCCGCGCTTCCTTCTGTTCGAGCCACGAGCTGTAATTGCCCTTCCACGGGATGCCATAACCGCGGTCGAGTTCCAGGATCCACTCGGCGGCGTTGTCGAGGAAGTAGCGGTCGTGCGTGACCGCGATCACCGTTCCCGGAAACTTCTGCAGGAATTGCTCGAGCCAGTCCACGCTCTCCGCATCGAGGTGATTGGTCGGCTCGTCCAGGAGCAGCATGTCCGGCTTGGACAAGAGCAGCCTGCACAGCGCCACGCGGCGCTTTTCACCGCCGGACAATTGCTCGATCTTCGCGTCCCACGGCGGCAGGCGCAGCGCGTCGGCAGCGATTTCCATCTGCAGGTCGGAATCGGCGCCCGCCGCGGCGATCACGGCCTCGTATTTCGCCTGCTCCGCCGACAGCTTGTCGAAGTCTGCATCGGGTTCGGCATACGCAGCGTAGATTTCCTCGAGCTTGCGCTTCGCCTCCAGGAGGTCGCCCAAGCCTTCTTCGACGGTATCGCGCACCGTTTTGCCCGAATCGAGCTGCGGCTCCTGCGGCAGGAAGCCTATGCGCATGTTCGGCATCGGCACCGCTTCGCCCTCGAACTCGCGGTCCTCGCCCGCCATGATCCGCAGCAGGCTCGATTTGCCCGCGCCGTTCATTCCCAGTACGCCGATCTTGGCGCCCGGAAAGAAGGACAGTGAAATATCCTTGAGGATGACGCGCTTCGGGGGAACGACCTTCCCCACGCGGTTCATCGTGTAGACGTATTGGGCCATCGGAATTTACTGCCTTTGGGTGCGGTAGACCCAATTATCGCAGTTGGGCGGCACTTGAGGCACGCGCGCCGCAAATGACGAGGGCGGCTCGCCGCCGCCCCTTATGCCCCTGCCGCGCGAGAACGATTACTTCTTGGGGTTGGTTGGCGCCGTTGCGCCGTTGCCGGTGGTGGCCATCGCGCCGCTGGCCGGAGCGTTGCCGGTGGCCTGGGCTTCGGCCGCCACCCGCAGTTGCTGCCAGCGCAGTTTGTCCGCGTCGTAGCGCGCGTTGACCACGGCAATTTCCCTCTGCTTTGCCAGGATCAGGTCGGATTGCCTTGCGAGTTCTTCGTCGATGTTCACGCGCTCGCGCTCGAGTTGCGCAGGCACCGGCTTGTCACCCAGCGCGGCGACCCGCACGGCCAAGTCCTTCTTCCGCTTGTTGAGATTGACGGTGTAAACCTGCGCCGACTGCATTTGCGCGTCGATGGTGCCCAGCGCCCGGTTCCTGGCGAGGTCGATTTCGCTTTCGGTCGTGTAGGTCTGCAGCAGCGCGCGGTCCTTGCGCTCGATTTCCGCACGAGCCTTGGCCACCTGGCGCGCCCGCTCCTCTTCAGCTTCGCGTGCTGCACGCTGCTCGGGCGTCAGCGCGGGCTCGATCTTCTTGATCGGCACGCCCTGCTTGTTGAGCTCGATGCTGCTTTTGTTGATGGCCTCGGGCGGCAGCTTGTCGGTGTAATGGACGACGCCCTGGTCGTCCACCCACTTGTATGTCACGGCGTGCGCGTTGGCCGAGGTCAATAACAGCGCCGCGACGAAGAGCGCGGACACCGCGATCGCGACGGCCTCCGGACCATGGCGCCAGAGCACCGCGATGCGCCGTCGTGCAGAGTTTGGTTTCAATGGCATTTCCACTTGTTGTTCCGCCGTTTTCTCGACCGCTAGGCAGCGCCGTATTGCTGCCGGTACCCCGCCACCGCGCCCTTCATTGCCGCCAATTCGGGGCGGTTCTCGATGAACGTCATCAGGTGATCCAGCGTGGCAATGGCTATGACCGGTATTCCGTATTCCTGTTCCAGTTCGCGAATCGCGGATTTTTCCCCGCGGCCTCGTTCCATACGATCAAACGCAATCAGGATGCCGACGGGGTTGGCGCCGTGCGCACGCAGGAGCTCGATTGCCTCGCGCTTGGCGCCGCCGTCCGTGATCACGTCGTCGACGATCATCACCCGCCCTTTGAGCGGAGCCCCGACGATCACTCCACCCTCTCCGTGGTCCTTCGCCTCCTTGCGGTTGAAGCTGAACGGCAAATTGTGCCCTTTTTCGGCAAGCGCGATCGCGGTCGCGGCCGCCAGGGTGATCCCCTTGTAGGCCGGACCGAAGATCTGGTCGAAGGCTATGCCCGAGGCGACAAGGGCTTCCGCGTAGTACTGGCCCAGCCGCCGCAGACTTTCACCGTCGTTGAACAATCCCGCGTTGAAGAAATAGGGAGTCTTGCGCCCCGCCTTCGTGACGAACTCCCCAAATCGAAGCACGTCGCGTGCCAACGCAAATGCGAGAAACTCCTGGCGAAAATCGGTCATGGCGAATGTATTCAAATAGTTACGGTCGAGTATAACGCGCGGCACGCTGCCCCCGGAACGCGAATATTCGACACGTCCTTCATGGCCCGACATCCGTGCGGACGCGGCGGGCTCGTCGTGTACACTCGCCGGCTTTTCCGGCATGGAGCCCCAGGCGCTCCAAAGCCCCACGCCATGCGCGTCATCACCTTGAACGTCAATGGCATCCGTTCCGCTGACCGCCGCGGCCTTGCCCGCTGGCTCGCGCGCATCGAGCCCTGGGACGTCGTTTGCCTGCAAGAGCTTCGCGCCGACGAATCCGACGTGCCCCGCGCGTTGCAGGCGCCGCGCAAGTGCCGGGCCGCGTTCCACCCGGCACAGCGCAAAGGCTATGCAGGTGTCGGCGTGTACGCGAAGCCGGCCGCGACGTTCGTGACGGGATTCGGCAACAGCGAATTCGACAGCGAGGGACGCTACCTGCAGGCCGATTTCACGGAGTTGTCGGTGATCAGCCTGTACCTGCCTTCCGGTTCCAGCGGGCCGCACCGGCTGGCGTCCAAATTCCGCTTTCTCGACGCATTCCTGCCGCATCTCGAAGAGCTGCGCCGAAGGAAGCGCGAGATTATCCTGTGCGGAGACTGGAACATCGCGCATCAGCCGATCGACCTCACGAACTGGCGCAGCAACCAGAAGCATTCCGGCTTCCTGCCCGAAGAGCGGGCGTGGCTGACGCACGTGTTCGACAAGCTGGGGTTCGTCGATGTCTTCCGCCGTGTCGACCCGCGACCGGAGCAATACACGTGGTGGTCGAATCGCGGCGACGCGTGGGCGAAGAACGTCGGCTGGCGCATCGATTACCAGATCGCCACGCCCGGCATCGCCGCGAAGGCGCACACCGCGGCAATCTACAAGAACCGGCGGTTTTCGGACCATGCACCGCTGATCATCGACTACGACTACGAATTGCGTTAGCGGAGAGGGGCATAGTGCTGCGCATCAGCAATCTCACGCTGGCTCGGGGCACGAAGCGCCTGCTCGAAGGCGCCAACCTCACCGTGCACCCGGGGCACAAGGTCGGCTTGGTCGGCTCGAACGGCTGCGGCAAGTCGAGCCTGTTCGCCGCCGTGCGCCAGGAACTCCTTCCCGACGCGGGTTCGATCGCGCTGCCGCCGTCGTGGACGATCGCGCATGTCGCGCAGGAGACGCTTCGCGGTGGCCACGCCCGCCATCGAATTCGTGCTCGACGGCGACCGTGAACTGCGCGAGATCGAGGCCGCGCTGGCCGCCGCGGAACGCGACCCCGCACATGACGGCGAAGCGCTCGCAGACCTGCACCATCGCTTCGACGACATCGGCGGCTACAGCTCGCGCGCGCGCGCAGCGACGCTGCTCGCGGGGCTGGGTGTCACCGAAGCGAGGCACGGCGATCCCGTCGCCGAGTTTTTCCGGCGGCTGGCGAATGCGCTTCAATCTCGCGCAGGCACTGATGTGCCGTTCGGACCTGCTGTTGCTCGACGAGCCGACCAACCATCTCGACCTCGATGCCGTGCTGTGGCTGGAGGACTGGCTCGCCAAGTATCCGGGGACACTGCTGCTGATCACGCACGACCGCGACTTTCTCGACGGCGTCGTCGAGGTGATCGTCCACGTCAACGCGCGCAAGCTCGAACCTCTACACCGGCAATTACGCGCAGTTCGAGCGCGAGCGGTCGCAACGCTCGCGCTGCAGCAGGCTTCGTATGCCAAGCAGCAGCGGCAGGTGGCGCACCTGCATTCGTTCATCGACCGCTTTCGCGCGAAGGCCACCAAGGCCAAGCAGGCGCAGAGCCGGATCAAGGCGCTGGAACGAATGGAACTGATCGCGGCCGCGCACGTCGACATCTCCGTTCGAGTTCGACGTTTCCGCCCGTCGACACCGCCGCGCGGCAATTCGTCCTGCTCGAGCACGCGACGCTGGGCTATGAAGGCAAGCCGCCGGTGCTCGCCAACGTCGACTGGGGCATTCTCGCCGGCGATCGCATCGGGTTGCTCGGGACCCAACGGCGCGGGCAAGTCGACACTGCTGAAGGCGATCGCGGGCACGCTCGCGCCGCGCGCGGGGAACGCGTTCGACGGCGCAGAACCTGCGGCTCGGCTATTTCGCGCAGCACCAGGTCGAACAGTTGCGCGAGGAGCTATTCGCCGCTGTGGCACCTGCGGCAGATCGAGCCCGACGCGCGCGAGCAGGAGTTGCGCGATTTCCTGGGCGGCTTCGACTTTCGCGGCGACATGGCCAGTTCCGCCATCGGTCGCTTTTCCGGCGGCGAGAAGGCGCGGCTGACGCTGGCGCTGATCGTCCGGCAGAAGCCGAACCTGCTGCTGCTGGACGAACCCACCAATCATCTCGACATCGAGATGCGCGAGGCGCTGACCGAGGCGCTGCAGGACTACGGCGGCGCGCTGGTCGTCGTCGCGCACGACCGTCACCTGCTGCGCGCGACGACCGACGCGCTGTGGCTGGTCGCCGACGGCCGGATCACGCAGTTCGACGGCGACCTCGACGACTATCGCGACTGGGTGTTGAGTCTGCGCCGGCGCGAGCGCGTCGAGCCGGAAGGCAGTGTCACCGCAGCCGCGCCCGCCGACCGCAAGGCGCAGAAGCGCGAGGAGGCGGCGGCACGGCAGCGTCTGGCCGATGCGCGCCGCCCGTTCGTCGCGCGGCAGGCCGCCATCGAGAAGGAGATGGCGGGCTACAATCGTGAGAAGGAACAGCTCGATGCGTGGCTCGCCGCGCCCGACGCCTATGCCGACGCGATGAAGGACGAACTCAAGTCCAGGGTCGCGCGGCAGGGCGAGGTCAACTGGCAGCTGGCGCGGCTCGAGACGGAGTGGCTGGAACTGGCCGAAGCGCTGGAAAGAATCGTGGCGTGAGCCGCAGCGTCCGGTGGCTGCCGCTGGAACCATCACCGACAGGAGCGCAATGATGGGACCGCTGGCCGGCGTCAAGGTGCTGGAGTTCGAGGCGATCGGCCCGGTGCCTTTCTGCGGGATGATGCTCGCGGACATGGGCGCCGACGTGCTGCTGGTGGACCGCGCGATCGAGTCGGGACTCGGGCTGGACTGGAGCGCTGGTACGACGTCATGCTGCGCGGACGCCGCTCCGTCACGCTCGATCTCAAGTCGCCCGGCGGCGTCGCCGCGGCGTCGAGAACTGGCGCGCAACGCCGACGTCGTGCTCGAAGGCTTTCGTCCGGGCGTGATGGAGCGCCTGGGGCTGGGTCCGGACGTCCTTCTCGCGGCGCAATCCGAAGCTCGTCGTCGGCCGCATGACCGGCTGGGGCCAGGACGGTCCGCTGGCGCCGCGCGCCGGACACGACCTCAACTACATCGCGATGTCCGGCATCCTGCATGCGATCGGCCGTGCAGGCGGCGCGCCCGTGCCGCCGCTCAACCTGGTCGGCGACTTCGGCGGCGGCGGCATGCTGCTCGCGTTCGGCGTCGCCTGTGCCTAATCGAAGCGCAGCGTTCGGGCGACGGACAGGTCGTCGACGCGGCGATGGTGGAAGGCGCGTCGCTGCTGTCGACGATGTTCTGGGGGTTACGCGCCGGCGGCAAGTGGAGCGACGTGCGCGGCGCGAACATCCTCGACACCGGCGCGCCGTGGTACGACGTCTACGAGACGCTCGACCACAAGTCACGTCGCCGTCGCCGCCATCGAACCCAAGTTCTACGCCGAGATGCTCGCGCGCATGGGCCTTGCCGACGAGGCGCTGCCGCCGCAGCACGCGCGCGAACGTTGGCCGGAACTGCGGCAGCGATTTCGCGCAGGTCATCGCCACGAAGAGCCGCGCCGACTGGTGCGCGGTCTTCGCGGGATCGGACGCGTGCTTTTCGCCGGTGCTGACGTTCGAGGAAGCCCGCGATCATCCGCACAACGTCGCCCGCCGCAGCTTCGTGACTGGGCGGCGTCGACCAGCCCGCCCCGGCGCCACGTCTTTCGCGCACGCCAGGCGGGGCGAATCGACGCCGCCGAACGGGTGCACGGGGCGCCGCGCTGGCCGACTGGCGCTCGCCGACTGGGGCCTGCGCCGGCCAGGAAATCGAACGGCTGCGCGCGAACGGTCGCCGGATTCTCCGTTTGAGCTTGCGAACTGCGGCCGCCGGGCTCATCACCCATCCGCGCGCCGGGCCGGTAGAAGAGGTAGACCGCGAAGCCCAGCGTATCGCGTCCCCAGCGCAAGTACGCGTCGCGCCAGCGGCGGCTGCGCTCGAGCATCGCCGGGACGTCGGGATCCTCCGGTTGCTCGCGGACGTAGCGCTCGATCGCGCGGCAGTACTTCCATTCGTACTCGTCCCACTCGTCCAACGACGCGCGTCGTCGCGTGCATCGGGATCAGGCCGGCGTCGATGCCGGCCTGCACGTTGCCGCGATGGTCGAGGAAGTGCGTGTCCTGTCCGCCCAGCAGCGCCAGGTAATCCGAATGCGGCTTCTGCCGCCAGAAGCCTTCGCCGATCATGATGTAGCCGCCCGAGCGCGTCCATTGCTTCAGCTGCGCGCAGATGCCGGGCATGCCGCCCCTGATGCCGCCGGCGCCCAGCATGACGGTAAGATGGAAGTTCTCCGGGTCCGCCCGGTAATCGGCGATGTCGACGTCGTCCAGATGCAGCTTGCCCAGCGCGCCGGTCCATTCGGCGCGTTCGCGCGCGGCGTCGAGCATCATCGACGACCGGTCGACGGCCACGACGGTGGAACCGAAGCGCTCGATGATCCGCAGCGCGAGTTCCGCGCGACCGCAGCCCAGGTCGAGGACGCGCGACGTCTCGTCGAGCGGCAAGAGGTCGAGCAGGCGCTCGATCTTGCCGGCCCCGATGGGATTGCAGTAGTCGTGATCGCGGTGGGCGATTGCGCTGAATTTGTGCGGATTCATGGCCGAGCTCCCTCCGTGGCAGGATCGTGCCACGGTGCGACACGCAAGAGTAGTGCCATTCCGGGCAGGGCGAGCAGCGTGCAGATCAGGAAGAAATTGAACCAGCCGGTCTCGTCCACGATCCAGCCCGTCGACGCGTTGACGACGGTCCGGGGAACCGCGGAAAGACTGGTGAGCAGCGCGAATTGGGTGGCCGTGTAGCGCGGGTCGGTCGCCCGGGCGATGAACGCGACGAATGCAACGGTGCCCAATCCCACGCCCAGCGCTTCGAGGGCGATCACCACGCCCAGCACGACGATGTCGGGCTGCCCGAGCCGCGCCAGCCACGCAAAGCCCAGGATCGACATCATCTGCACGACGCCGAACAACCACAGCCCGCGGTTGATGCCGATCTTCACCATCCAGAGGCCGCCCAGCATGCCGCCCACGATGCTCGCCCACAGGCCCGCGTTCTTGGCCACGACGCCGATCTGCGTCTTGGTGAACCCCAGGTCGAGGTAGAACGGCGTGGCGAGCGCCGTGGCCATGCTGTCGCCCAACTTGTAGAAGAAGATGAACGCGAGGATCAGCAGCGCCTCGCTGCCAACCCGAGCGCCTGAAGAATTCGAGGAATGGCAGCGACGACGGCCTCCAGCAACGTGCGCGGTGCGTGCGCGGAGCGCTGCGGTTCGTTCACCACCAGCGTCATCACGATGCCCCGGCAGCATGAAGAGCGCCGTGATCACGAACACCGACGACCAGGGCATCCGGTCGGCGAGGATCAGCGCGAGCGAGCCCGGAACGAGGCTCGAAATGCGATAGGCGTTGACGTAGATCGAGTTGCCCAGGCCGAATTCGACCTCGGGCAGCAGCTCGCGGCGATAGGCGTCGGCCGCGATGTCGAAGCTCGCGGAAAAGAAGGCGATGGCGATCGACAGGTAGGCGATCGTCCATATGTCGATTCTCGGCTGCAGGAAGCCCAGCGCTGCGATCGACACGAGCAGCGCGGCCTGCATCGCCGCCATCCAGCCGCGCCGACGCCCGAGCCACGGCAACGCGTAGCGGTCGAGCAGCGGCGACCAGAGGAACTTCCAGATGTACGCGGCGCCGGTCAGCGTGAAGAGGCCGATCGTCTTGAGGTCGACGCCCTCGGTGCGCAGCCACGCCGGCAGCAGGTTGATCAGCAGGTAGAGCGGCAAGCCCGAGCTGAAAAACCGACGAAGACGCAGATCAGCATCCGCCGGTTGAACAGCGCCTCGCGCCACGTCTCCTTGGGCGATGCCGGGGCGGGCGTTGCGCGTTCGTCACCCGCGCATTCTAGATCACGCGCTCAGTTCACTCTTTGAGCGCCCGCCTGCATCACCAACCTACGCGCGCCGGAACCGGTAGATCGCGAGTTCGCCGCGCAGGTTGGGCAGCACCGACACGACGTGGCCGCCGGCCAACACCACGCGGTTCTCCACGGCGTAGCGGCGCTCGGCCAGGAACGCGTCGAAGTCCGCCACCGTGCACAGGTGGATGTTCGGCGTGTCGTACCACTGATAGGGCAGCTTGTCGGAGACGGGCATGCGTCCCTTGAGGATCTGCCAGCGGTGCGACCAGTGGCCGAAGTTCGGGAACGTGACGATCGCCTCGCGCCCGACGCGCAGCATCTCGACGACGATCTCCTCGGTGTGGCGCATCGCCTGCAGCGTCTGCGACAGGATCACGCAGTCGAACGACGCGTCGTCGAAGCCGGCCAGGCCCTGCTCCAGGTTGCTCTGCAGGACGTTGATGCCGTTGCGGATGCTGGAGAAGACGCCCATGTCGTCGATCTCGATGCCGTAGCCGCGGACGTTGCGCTCGCGCATCAGGTACGACAGCAGGCCGCCGTCGCCGCAGCCCAAGTCGAGCACGCGCGCGCGCTCGTCCATCCAGCTCGCCATCGTGGCGTAGTCGGCGCGCTGCGCCTCGGTGTCGCGTTCCTCGATGCGCCGCCTCACTTCGCTGCCGAAGCGAAACGTCGAGTAGCCCTTGGCATCCGGCGCGATGCGGTCGAAGTACGCGCCGACGACCGCGTGGTACTGCGGATTGTCGAGCAGGAACGCGTCGTGGCCGTGCGGCGCCTCGATCTCGGCATACGAGACATCGCGCTGGTGGTCGACCAGCGCCTTGACGATCTCGCGCGACCGCGCGGGCGAGAACCGCCAGTCGGTGGTGAACGACACGACGAGGAATGCGCACCGGGCGGGCTCCAGCGCACGCGCGAGGTCGCCGCCGGTGGCGCGCGCCGGGTCGAAATAGTCGAGCGCCTTGGTGATCCGCAGGTAGGTGTTGGCGTCGTAGTACTCGGCGAACTTCTCGCCCTGGTGCCGCAGGTACGACTCGATTTCGAATTCGGAGTCGAACGAGAAGTTGAGGCCCTCGCGCAGCGAGCGCCCGAATTTCTCCTCCATCTGCTCGTCGGACAGGTAGGTGATGTGGCCGATCATCCGCGCGAGACGCAGGCCGCGCCGCGGCTTGGTGTCGTGCGCGTCGAAGTGGCCATCGTGGAAATCGGGATCGGTGAGGATCGATTGCCGCGCGACCTCGTTGAACGCGATGTTCTGCGCCGAAAGGTTGGGCGCCGCGGCGATCACGAGGGCATGGCGGATTCGCTCCGGGTAGCGGATCGCCCAGCACAGCGCCTGCATGCCGCCCAGGCTGCCGCCCATCACGGCGGCGAATTGCGCGATCCCCAGCCGGTCGGCCAGGCGCGCCTGCGCGTCGACCCAGTCTTCGACGGTGACCAGCGGAAAGTCCGAGCCCCACGGCCGGCCGGTGGCGAAGTTCTTCGACAGCGGGCCGGTCGAGCCGAAGCAGCTGCCCAGGTTGTTGACGCCGATGACGAAGAAGATGCCGGTGTCGAGCGGCTTGCCCGGCCCGATCATGTTGTCCCACCAGCCGACGTTGTCGGGGTCGTCGGCGTAATAGCCGGCGACGTGATGCGACGCGTTCAGCGCGTGGCAGATGAGGACGGCGTTCGAGCGGTCCTCGTTCAATTCGCCGTAGGTCTCGTAGGCGATCTCGTAGTTATCGAGCGTCCGGCCGCAGGCGAGCGGCAGTGGCTCGGTCGAAATAGGCGGCATGGGACACGACCGGACCCACCGAGCGCGGGATGCTCGCCGCGGATGGCGGAGGGTCGGGGAGTGGCGGAGGACAGGGGCATCGTGTTGATCGAGGTGCGGAAAGCACAACAAGCCCGGCCAGCCGGCGTCGGTTCGGTCGGACCGGCTTCGAAAACCCTGGGTCCACCTTAGCCGTATTTGTAGGGAAAACCGTGGGTTACGGACTTCCCGCGCCCGCAAGCTGGGTCAAATCGGCGCGCTCGCCAAGTTTAGCCCCATCGGGCCGGATTTGGAAATGCCGGCCGCGGCGATCCGCGCCGTACGGCCGAGCTGCCCCGGCGCCGGCGGGATCGCCCGCGCCTGCCGCCCGTCGGCCGTCATGACAACGTACTATGACAACGGGGTATGACGATGGGATAATTCGCGTATAGTCGACGGTCCCGTTATCTGAATGTCGCCTCACTGGCTTAGGACTGCCGTCCGGAGATTCCGCATGAAGCGCCACGGCCTCGTTCCCTTTGCACTCTTCGCGTCGCTGGCACTCGCCTGGTCGCTGCCTGCGTACGCCGTGTATCCGGGAAGCTGTGCCAACGGCAAGACCCTCTACAACAAGACGAATCCGAGTACCGGTATTGTGACGGCATGCTCGAACGGAAGTTGCCACGGCGGCAGCCCTGGATCCAATGACGTACACAACATCCAGCTCGGTTCGGGAAATCCCGGCAACATCAACTACGCGCTGGACGGCACGCCCACGAACCAGCCGATGTTCGTGCTCGACCTTCGCGACAACCTGCCGCTGTCGCCGCAGGATGTCGACGACCTCGCAACGTGGCTCTTCTACGCGCCCACGTGCCCGTCGTCCTCGCCGGTGCTGCAAGCGGCGCCCGCGCCGGTCACGTTCGGCTCGACGACGGTGGGATCGACGAGCGCGCCGATCGCCGTCACCGTCACCAACGTCGGCACGGCAAACGCAACGAGCGTTAGTCTGACCAACAGCAACGCGACCGAATTCCTGATCAGCGGCAGCACATGCTCTGGGACGATCACGGCCAGCGGCGGCAACTGCAGCTTCAACCTCGCATTCAAGCCGTCGGCTTCCGGAACGCGCAGCGGCAACATCACCGTCAACCGCAGCGGTGGCGCGGGCGTGACGATCGGCGCGAGCGGCACCGGTTCATCCGGCGTGACGCAGGGCCAGCTGTCGATGACTGCCGCGGTCAACGTCGGCAATCAGACGGTCGGCACGACGAGCGCGGCGAACACGGTGTCGGTCACCAATATCGGCGGAGCTTCCGTATCCGTGTCGAGCATCAGCAGCAGCAATCCGTCGGAGTTCACCATCACGAATTCGACGTGCGCGACGGTCAACGCGGGCGCGGGCTGCTCGTTCAGTTTCACATTCACGCCGGGGAGCACCGGCGTCCGAAGCGCCACGCTGACCGTCGTCAGCAACGGCACGGGCAGTCCGCAGACCGTCAGCGCGAGCGGCACGGGGGTCACCGGTTCGGGAACGCCGGGGACGATCAATCTCATCGAATATCACCACGCTGCGTGGGACCACTATTTCATTACCGGCATCACGGACGAAATCACGAAACTCGACAATGGAACGTTCGTCGGCTGGGCGCGCACCGGCTACCAGTTCAAGGGCTTCCCGACGGGCACCGCCAACAGCTCACCGGTATGCCGCTTCTTCAGCACGGCATTCAACCCGCGAAGCTCCCACTTCTACACACCGTTCCCGACTGAGTGCACCACCGTGATGGCCAACCCGGACTGGCAGCTCGAAGGCCAGGTGTTCAACATCCCGATACCGGCCACCGACGGATCGTGCGCGGCCGGGACAGTTCCGGTTTACCGCCTCTACAACAACGGCCAAGGGGCAGCGCCGAATCACCGCTATACGACCGATTTGAGCGTGCGCTCGCAGATGATGACGCAAGGATGGGTGCCGGAAGGGTACGGCAGCATCGGCGTGATCATGTGCTCGCCGCAGTAGACGAAAACGCGCCGCAGTAGCAGTACGACGGGGCCCCCACGGCCCCGTTTCATTTCACGGCGGCGCTCCCCTGCATCGACCCGTCCGCGGCCACGGCGACGAACTCGACACGCTGCTGGCGCAGGAAGGCGACCGCCTTGTCGGCCTACTAGGACGAAAGTCTATGACGATGGGATAATTCGCATATAGCCCAAGGTCGTTGTACCCTATTGATCGGCTTGGACTGCGGTCCGGAGATCTTGCATGAAGCGCCACGGCCTCGTTCCCCTTGCCCTGTTAGCGTCGTTTGCGCTGGCTTGGTCGCGTGCCAGCCTACGCGGTGTATCCGGGCAGTTGCGCCAACGGCAAGACCGTTTACAACAAGACGAACCCCGGTACCGGTGCTGGTGACGGCTTGCTCGAACAGTTCCTGCCACAAAAGCTGGCGGACCCGACTCAGCACGCCAACAAGATCGACAATGGCGCGGGCAATCCCGGAGACATCAACTACGCGCTGGACGGCACACCCTTTAACCAAGCGATGTATGTGCTGGATCTGCGCGACAACCTGCCGCTCTCGTCACAAGATGTCGACGACCTCGCAACCTGGATTTTCTACGCACCGACGTGCCCCTCGGCCTCGCCGGTGCTGCAGGCGGCGCCCTCGCCCGTCACCTTCGGCTCGACGAACGTGGGATCGACACTTGGGCCGTTCGCCGTCACGGTCACCAACGTCGGCGGCGCCGACGCGACGGGCGTCAGTCTGACCAACAGCAATGCAACTGAATTCATCGTCGGCAGCAACACCTGCACGGGAACAATCGTCGCGACCGGCTATTGCTCCTTCAGCGTGACCTTCAAACCGTCGGCGTCGGGCGCGCGCAGCGCCAACATCACCGTCAACTACAGCGGCGGTTTCGTCACGATCGGCGCGAGCGGGACCGGTTCGCCCGGCCCGACGCCGGGCCACCTGTCGATGACGCATGCGGTCAACGCCGGAAACCAGACCGTGGGTACGACCAGCGCGGCGAAGACGGTAACGGTGACGAACACCGGTGGGGTGGCTGTTTCCGTGTCGAGCGTGAACAGCAGCAATCCGTCGGAATTCGCGATCACGAACTCGACGTGCGCGACGGTCGACGCGGGCGCGGGTTGCTCGTTCAGTTTCACGTTCACGCCTTCGACCACCGGCGTGCGAAGCGCCACACTCACCGTCGTCAGCAACGGCACCGGCAGTCCGCAGACCGTCAGCGCGAGCGGCACGGGGGTCACCGATTCGGAAACGCCGGGGACGATCAATCTCATCGAATATCACCACGCCGCGTGGGACCACTATTTCATTACCGGCATCGCGGACGAAATCACGAAACTCGACAACGGAACGTTCGTCGGCTGGGCGCGCACCGGCTACCAGTTCAAGGGCTTCCCGACCGGCACGGCCAACAGCTCGCCGGTATGCCGCTTCTTCAGCACGGCATTCAACCCGCGAAGCTCCCACTTCTACACGCCGTTCCCGGCCGAGTGCACCACCGTGATGGCCAACCCGGACTGGCAGCTCGAAGGCGCAGGTGTTCAACATCCCGATACCGGCCATCGACGGATCGTGCGCAGCCGGGACGGTTCCGGTTTACCGCCTCTACAACAACGGCCAGGGTGCCGCGCCGAATCACCGCTATACGACCGACTTGAGCGTGCGCTCGCAGATGATGACGCAAGGATGGGTGCCGGAAGGGTACGGCAGCATCGGCGTGATCATGTGCTCGCCGCAGTAGACGAAGACGCGCCGCGGTAGCAGTACGACGGGGCCGCGCACGGCCCCGTTTCATTTCACGGCGGCGCTTCGCTGCGTCGACACCGTCCGCGGCGACGGCGACGAATTCGACGCGCTGCCGTCGCAGGAACGCGACGGCCTTGTCCCGAGCAGCATCGCGATCGTCGAGCAGCTGCCGGCCACGACGCACAGCGGCGCGACGACGCTGACCGATTGCCATGCGTCACCGGCATTCCGGTGCGCTGGATCGAGGATGTGGCAATAGCGCCGGCCGTCGATGTTCGAAGAAGCGCTCGTAGTCGCCGCTGGTGGCGATCGCGCCATCCGCAAGCTCGACGTAGGCCATGCACCCTGGCCTCGCCCGTCGCGGATGGCGGATGCCGACACGCCACGGCGTGCCGTCTTCCTGCGGCCCCGAGCGCGCGCACGTCGCCCGCGAGGTCGATCAGGCCGTGCCGGATGCCGGCTTCGAGGCAGATGGTCGCCGCGCGGTCGGCCGCGTATTCCTTGCCGATGCCGCCGAAGTCGATTTCCATGCCGGCCCGCGGCAGCCGTATCGTCGTCGCATCCCATTCCACCTCACGCCATCCGATCAGCGCCGACGCGTCGCGGCCAGCACGGCGGCATCGGGCAAGCCGCGGCGGCTCGCGCTTCCAGTCCCACGACACGGCGCAGCACGCCCGACGTGATGTCGAAGAGCCCGCCGCTCAGCGCATGGCACCGGTCGGCGTATTGCAGCAGCGCGGCCGTCTCGGCGTCGACGCGCGACGGGCTCGCCACCGGCGGCGCGGTTGATGCGCGTGGTGACCGTGTCGTCGCGATAGCGCGAGTACTTGGCCTCGATGCGCTGCACGTCGGCGATGGCGAGGTCCGCCGCGCGGCGCGCCGCCGCGTCGTCCGTGGCAGCGAGCTGCAGCTCGTTTTCCGCGGCCATCGCGCGAAACGTGAAGCGGAATAGGGGCATCGGGGAAGGCGTCTCCGTGCGCGGCGGCGAGCGCACATGCCGGCATCACGCCGCGGCCACACGCAATGACGGTTCATTCGCGATTGGGATCCGGGAGTGTACCAACGCGCATCCGGGCCGCGCGTGCAAGCGGTCGGCGCCGCGCGACCGGGGTGCTAGAACGTCTTGCTGACGCCGACCTCGAACCAGCGCGCCGAGAAGTCGAGGATGCCCGGACTGCCCGTGCCGCCCAGATACCAGTCGGGCCGCTGCTGGTAGTACTGGTATTTGCCGTAGGCGCTCCAGCCCTCGTCGAACACCTTCGTGACGGTCAGGCCGACGCGTGAACGCGCCCCACGTCGCGAGCCGCGTGTCGGCCGTGTAGTTCTGGCCGTCGACGTAGCCGACCGGGCAACGGCGGATTGAAGTAGAAATCCGCGCCGTGCTGCGCGAGGTAGCGCACGTTGGGCGTGACGCTCCAGCCCTGCGGCAGGCCCTGCACCCAGGCGACCTCGAACATGTTCGAATGGTCGCCGAACGAGTCGAAGAGCAGCCGGTACGACAGCTGCAGCACGCCGTCCTGCGCGACGGAAATGCCTGGTTGTAGCGCGTGAGCCACGCCAGCGTGCGCCGGTTGTCGGGCCGCGTGTCGAGCGACTTGTACGGGTCGGAGTAGTAGCCGTGCCCGGTGTAGTAGGTGAGGTTGGACTGCACGATCGCGTCGGCGTTGAGCACCTGCGTGATGCCGACCATGAATTCGAGCGAATGGCGATGCTCGTTGACCGCGACGCCGTTGACGGAATTGATCGTGTCGTAGGCGCCGCCGATCCCGAACGCGAACGTCGTGTTGTTGTCCGGCGTCGAATAGCGGACGTCGACCGAGCGCGGCACGCGACATGTAGTCCTGCTCCGACGAATACCGCCGCGCCGACGCCGACCGCCCAGCGCCCGAACCACTTGGTGATCTTGATATCGCCCGCCGTGCGGTAGTCGCCGATCGATGCGCCGGACAGCGCGTTGTAGAAATAGGGCGACGCGCCGGTCACCGCGTCGTAGACGAGCGAGCCCTGCACGGCGAGCGAATCGGAAACCGGCACCAGCATGAAGATCGTCGGCGACTGCACGTACATCCGGTTGGCGCCGGGCTGCCAGTCCTTGTAGTTGTCGTAGGCGAACGAGAACACGCCCTTGTCGGGTGCGGACTCGGCCAGCGCGGTCGCCGGCAGGACGCCGGGCAGCGCGATCGCCGCGGCGAGCAGCGCGTGCGCCTGCGTGGCGCGGACGCGGGCGCGGCCGCGCGCCTGGCCGCGCCGCTCTAGTTGCAGCCACAGCCACCGCCGCCGACGCCGTAACCGCCCGACGCGCCTTCCTTGCTGGTGTACGTGTGTTCGCGCAGCTTCGCCTCGAGCACGTTCGGGTCGAATTGCATCGCCGGCTTGGCGAGTTCGCCCTTTTCCCAGGGCTGCGGCGGATTGAACGACGCGCAGCCCGCGCAGCCGATGCGCCACGGCGATCGACAGCAAGACAGAGGCGCATGCGCGACGGGTCTCCATCGGTGCCTATTTCGCCGCGACGAGCGCCTTGATGCGGCTCTCGAGTTCGCGCGACGTTCTCGTCGCGGAAGCCCGGACTCGATCAACGCGACGTTGCCCTTCGCGTCGACCACGAACGAACTGGGCATCGCCTTCACGTTCCAGGCGGTCGGCGTGGCGCCCGCCGGATCGTAGACGACCGTGAACTCTGCGGGCGTCGACTGCAGGAACTTTTCCGCGTCCGGCCGCTTCTTGTCCACGTTGACGGCGACGACGGTGAATCCGGACGGCCCGTATTTCTTCTGCATGTCGGCCATCCAGGGGAAGGACTTGCGGCACGGGACCGCACCACGACGCCCAGAAGTCGACGTAGACGACCTTGCCGCGCAGTCTCTCGAGCGCCACGGTTTCGCCGCTGGCGGTCGGCAGCGCCAGCGCCGGCGCCGGGGCGCCCACGTCGGCCGCGTGGGCAACAATGGCGCACCAGCCCGCCGGAAGGGCCAACAGCAACAACGCGAGGAGTCGAAGCGTTTTCATGACAATGGCATTATGCCCAAGATTTGTAGGACACGCCAGGAAGGCCGGCGACTGTGCGAACGCGCTCCCGGGTAAACCCGCTCGAGGCGTCCGCCAACCGGCCATTGCGCGTGCCTTCGGCGAACAGGCCGCGACGGGGGGCATTCCGGTGCGCGCGTCCGGCCATGCCGCTAAAGCACGTTCAGCTTTTCGAGGATGGCCGCCACCTTGAGCGGGTCGTCGGCACGGCGGATGCGGTCGACGTACGACTTCGTCGCGGCGACCTCGGAGGTCAGCACGCGCTGCTTGACGGTCAGCAGATGCGCCGGATGCATCGAATAGTTGCGCAGGCCCAGGCCGAGCAGAAGCCGCGTCATCTGCACTTCGCCGGCCATCTCGCCGCACACGGCGATGGAGACACCGGCCTTGGTCGCCGTCGCTATCGCGAGCGCGAGCAGCCGCAGCACGGCCGGATGCAGCGGATCGTAGAGGTGCGACACCGCCTCGTCCGCGCGGTCGACGGCCAGCGTGTACTGGATCAGGTCGTTGGTGCCGATGGACAGGAAATCGAGCTTGGCGCAGAACGCTCCCATGGCGAGCACCGCGGCGGGAATTTCGATCATGCCGCCGACCTCGACTTGCGAGTTGAACGGCACGTTCTGCTCGCGCAGCGATTCCTTCGCCTGCTCGACCAGCAGCAGCGTCTGGTCGATCTCGCCGGACGAGGCGAGCATCGGCACCAGGATGCGCACGCGACCGTAGTGCGATGCGCGCAGGATGGCGCGAAGCTGGGTGAGGAAGAGCCGCGGCTCGGCTAGACAAAAGCGGATGGCACGCAGGCCGAGCGCCGGATTGGGCGCGACGCGCGACAGCCCGTCCAGTCCTTCCTTGTGCTTGTCGGCGCCCAAGTCGAACGTGCGGATCGTCACCGGCAGGCCCTTCATGCCCACGGCCACCGCCCGATAGGCCTCGAACTGCTCGTCCTCGGTGGGCAGCCCTTCGCGATTGAGGAACAGGAATTCGGAGCGGAAGAGGCCCACGCCCGTCGCGCCGTTTTCGAGCACCTGCTCGATATCGTCGGGCAGCTCGATGTTCGCGTGCAGTTCGACGCGCACGCCGTCGATCGTTTCCGCCGGCTTGGACCGGAGGCGCTTCAGTTTCTGCCGCTCGAGCTCGAGCTCGCTCTGCTTCAGCCGGTATTCGGCGAGCACGGCGCGGTCGGGGTTGATGATGACCACGCCGCTCTGGCCGTCGACGATCAGCATTTCGCTGTCGCGGATCAGCTGCCGCGCGTTGTGCGTCGCCACTACGGCGGGCACGTTCAGGCTGCGCGCGACGATGGCCGTGTGCGACGTGACGCCGCCCAGGTCGGTGAGGAACGCGCCATAGCGGTGGTGCTTGAACTGAATCACGTCGGCCGGCGACAGGTCGTGCGCGACGAGGATCGTCTGCTCCTCGGCCACCGGAGCCGGCAACGCGCCCGGCTTGCCCAGCAGGCGTTTCAGCACGCGCTCGCCGACCTGGACGATGTCCGCCTTGCGCTCGCGCAGGTACGGATCCTCGATCTGCTCGAACTGCTCGACCAGCACGCCCATCTGCTGCGTGAGCGCCCACTCGGCGTTGCAGCGTTGCTCGAGGATGATCTTGCGCGGGACCTCGGAGAGCGTCGGGTCGTTCAGGATCATCCAGTGAACGTCCAGGAATGCGCCGAATTCGCCCGGCACGTCGCCGCTGGTCATCGCGGAGTGCAGGCCCTCCAGCTCTTTCTGGACTTCCTTGATGGCGAGGTTGAAGCGCGCGATTTCCGCCTCGATCTTCGCCGGCGGAATCTGGTAATGCGCGACCTCGAGCGTCGCGTGCGAGACGAGCTGCGCGCGGCCGATCGCGATGCCGGACGATACGCCGACGCCGTGGAGTGCGAAGCTGACCATCACCGCGGCACCTGGCCCGCGGGGCCGGCCGTCAGGAACGCTCGCCGAAACCGTCGTGGAATAGCGCGGCGATTTCGCGCATCGCCGCCACTTCGTCCGGACCGTCGGTTTCGAGCCGGACCGTGGTTCCGACGGAGGCCGTCAGCAGCATGACAGCAACGATGTTGCGCGCGCTGGCACGCCGTCCCTTGACGACGAGCGACACCTTGCAATGAAAGCGGGAAGCGATATGGACGATCTTGGCGCACGCCCGTGCGTGCAGTCCGAGTCGGTTGACGATGGCGAGGTCGCGCGTCTGCATGGGATACCTCCGGCGTTTGGTGAAAACAAAAAACCCCGCCGCAATGCGACTGGAGACAACCTTTGGTCGGCGGATTCATCCGATGGTTCCGCAAACTTTTCTTTCGATTCTGTTTCCCGTTGTAAGCGGGAGCGCCCGCGGCACGCAGGCCATTGATGGGTAACGGGTGTAACCGCTTACTGTCCCTCGCCGAAATAATCGCCGATCAATGCCACGATGGCGTCCATCGCGGCCGTTTCGTCCGGCCCATCGATCTCGACCGTCACCTTGGCGCCCTTGCCCGCCGCCAGCATCATCACGCCCATGATGCTCTTGGCGTTGACCTTGCGGCCGTTGCGCGACATCTGCACGTCGCTCTGGTATTTCGCCGCGAGTTGCGTCAATTTCGCCGACGCCCGCGCATGCAGGCCCAGCTTGTTGATGATCTCAACCTCGCGCTGCTGCATAGACCGGATCGACCTCGATGCGCACCACGCCGTCGCAGCCGCCCGAGATCGCCTTCTTGATCATCGTGTCCATGCCCTTTGCCCGATAGGTGAACGCGCGCACCAGCATCGGCAGGTTGACGCCCGCGACGACCTCCACGTGGCCGGGCACGAGCAGCTTGCTCGCGAGGTTGCATGGCGTCGCGCCGTAGATGTCCGAGAAGACCAGCACGCCGTCGCCGGTGTCGAGCTTCGCCACGACCTCCTTGGCGGCAGGCAGCAGGTGGAACGGATCGTCGCTCGCGGACACCGACAGCGTCTCGAACTGCGGCGGACGCAATCCCAGCACATGCGTGACCGCCTTGACCAGGCTGTCCGGCAGCGTGTCGTGCGCAATGATGAGGATGCCGATCATGACGCCATCCGGTGACAGGCGCGTGACGCCCGAGGAACCCTTCCAAAATGGTAGCACGAGGGCCGTCCTTCAACCGGCGGCGCGCCGGCGACTTCCGGGACCACCCGAAACGGCCTATCGACAGACCCTTTCCAGCGCGTCGGCGAACATTCCGGCGACGTCGAAGCCGGACTGTTCGGCAATCTCGACGAAGCATGTCGGGGACGTGACGTTGACCTCGGTCAGGCAGGGGCCGATCACGTCGAGACCGACGATCAGCAGGCCTTCGGCCCACAGCTTGGGCCCGAGCGCGGCGGCGATCTCGCGTTCGCGGGGGGTGATGGGCCGCGCTTCGCCGCGCCCGCCCGCCGCCAGGTTGCCTCGCGTTTCGCCAGGCTTCGGGATGCGCGCGAGCGTGAACGGCACGACCTCGCCGGCGATGATCAGGATGCGCTTGTCGCCGTCGGCGATCTCGGGCAGGAAGCGCTGCACCATGACCGTCTGCCGGCCGTAGCGGGAAACGGTCTCGATGATCACGTTGCGATTGGGGTCGGCGCGGCCGATGCGAAAGATCGACGAGCCGCCCATGCCGTCGAGCGGCTTGACGATGACGTCCTCGTGCTCGTCGATGAACGCGCCGATCAGCGCCGCGTCGCGCGTGACCAGCGTGGGAGCGATGAACTCGGCGAATTTGGTGATCGCCATCTTCTCGTTGTTGTCGCGGATCGCCCGCGGCCGGTTGAAGATGCGCGCGCCTTCGCGCTCCGCGCATTCGAGCAGGTACGTCGAATACACGTACTCCATGTCGAACGGCGGGTCCTTGCGCATGATCACCGCGGCAAAATCCTTGAGCGGCCGTGTCTGCGGCTCGCCCGCGCGATACCAGTCGTGGTCGTCGGCCGACAGCGCGAGCGGGCGAGCGGCTCCCCGCGTCACGCCCGCGTCCCAGGAAATGTCGGCCTGCCCCAGCGCGAAGATGCGGTGCCCGCGCGCTCGAGCGCGCGCATCATCGCGATGCTCGAGTCCTTGTAGGCCTTGAGCTCCGGCAGCGGATCGAGGATGAAGGCGATGTCCATGGCTGTCGAAGATTCAGCGCGCGAGCAGCGTCAGGAAGGCGCGCATGTCGGCGGCCGCGGCCTTCGCTGCCGCGTTCGATCCGCCGATAGCGGCGCACGACTTCCAGCGCCGAGCGGCGTCAGCGCCGTGCCACCGCCGCGGCGGCCACCGGCTTCGGCATCGACGACCGGCGACTTGAAGCATCGATTCATCGTGTCGACGAGCAGCCACGCGCGGCGATACGACATCCCGAGGTCCTTCGCGGCGGCCGTGATCGACCCGGACTTCGCGATCGCCTCCAGCAGGTCGATCTTGCCGGGGCCGACCGCGATGTCATCGCCGCTCGTGACGCGCAGGCGGAATTTCACGCAGGCTTTGGCAGCCATGTCGGCGATCGAGGGCAGCGTGCGTCCGCGTCAGTTCCGCGGCGGCAGCGGCTTGCGCGCCAAGTCAGGCCGCGCGCCGAATTGGGCTTGAGGGACGGCGTCCGCTTCGCCGGCTGCAACGCGGTCGCCAGCGCCTGCTCGAGTTGCCGGTCGCGCTGCGCGGCCGCGTCCTGCGGCGCGTTGTCGACCTCGATGTCCGGATCGGTGCCGTAGTTCTCCACGCCCCAGCCGACATCGCTGAACCAGAACGAGAACTCCGGCTGCGTCGTCTCGCTGCCGTCGACCAGCGCATGCCGCGGCCAGATGCCGATCGACGCCGCCCCACGTGCGCTTGCCGACGAGCTTGCCGATGCCCATCAGCTTGAAGCAGTGCGAGAAGATGTCGCCGTCCGAGCCCGCGTGCTCGTTGGTCAGCGCGACCACCGGACCGGCCGGCGATTCGTTCGGATAAGGCTCGGGCTGGCCCCAGCGCGGCAGGTTGTAGCCGATGCGCTTGCGCGCGACCTTCTCGAGCAGCAGTTGCGACACGTGGCCGCCGCGGTTGTAGCGAACGTCGACGATCAGCGCGTCGCGATCGCATTCCGCGGTGAAGTAGCGATGGAACTCGGCGAAGCCCGCCGACATCATGTCCGGCAGGTGCAGGTAGCCGACGCGGCCGCCCGATTGCTCGTGCACCCAGCGCCGGTTGCGCTCGACCCATTCGCGATAACGCGCCGGCACTTCGTCGGCCAGCGTGGTGACGAGGACGGTGCGCGTCGACTCGCCGACCGGCGCCCCCTTGCCGGCGCGAGCGTCAGTTCCACCTTGGCGCCCGCCTGGTGCACGAGCAGCGCCTGCGGCGGGCGCTCGCGCGAGACCGGCTGGCCGTTGACCGCGACGATGCGCTCGCCGAGCTTGGCCTGCACGCCGATGGCATTGAGCGGCGAATCCGCGTCGCGTCCCACGCGTCGCCTTCGACGATGCGGGCGATCTCGTAGCCGGCGCCGCCCTCCACCGAGGCGCAGCTCCGCGGCCAGATGGCCCAGCGCGACCTGCGGCGGCCGGCGATGATCGCCGCCCATCTCGTAGGCGTGCGACGTGCCGAGTTCGCCCTGCATCTCCCAGATCAGGTCGGACAGTTCGCCGCGCGTCGCCACGCGTTCGAGCAGCGGCTCGTAGCGGCGGTAAAGCCGCGTCCCAGTCGACGCCCGACATGTCCGGCACCCAGAACTGGTCGCGCTGCAGCCGCCAGACTTCGCGCAGCATCTGCCGCCATTCGCTGCGCGGATCGACCGACAGGCGAATCCGCGTTAAAGGTCGATCCAGCCGGTCTTGCGCGACGGCTCGTCCGACTGCGGCGCGCCGTTGCGCGCTTCGGGCTTCGCGGTCCGCGCGAAGCGCGCGCAGCCGCTTGCCTTCGCGCACGACCAGCGTCGCGTGGTCGGCGGCGAGGACGAAAGCTGTCGGCCTTCTCGACCAGCGTTTCCGCCGCATCGTCTCGAAGTCGAAGAGCTCGAGGCGGCCGGGCGACTCCTTGTGGCCGCCGCGCCCGTGCGCGCCGGGGATCGGGAGCACCGTCCACACGACCTTGCCGCCCGCGGCGCCGGCGATCTGGCCGAAGCGCCCTTCGGCCACCGGAAACGCCGCGACGCGACGCTCGATGCCGTCGAGGTCGACGCGCAGCCGCGCGCGGCGTTCGCGTCGGCCTTGTCGTTCTTCGCTGCCGCGTCTTCGGGCGGTTCGAGGCCCTTGGGCTCGCGGATCGAACGGCGGCCGCTGGTCCGCCTGCAGCGCGATCAGGTAAGGACGCGCCGCGCGCGGAAAGCTCAGCTCGAACTGCACGCTGTCGTACACCGGGTCGAACGTGCGCACCGACAGGAAGTAGAGGTATTTGCCGTCCGGATCGAACGCCGGCGAATAGTCGCGGAACTCCGGTTGCGTGACGAGCGTGCTCGTGCGCCTTCGCGACGTCGTAGCAGCTTGATCGCGCAATGCCGGGCGCTCGGTCCAGAACGAGTAGGCGAGCCACGCGCCGTCCGGCGACCAGGCGAGGTCTTCGCTGCGTCCGGCATCGCTGCGATCGACGACGGCGAGCGTTCCGGTCTCGAGATCGCCGATGCAGCACTTCGTTGCGATGGTTGGACATCGCGACGCGTTTGCCCGACGGGCGCGGCGCGCATCGTCTGCACGCGGCCGATGTCCCACGGCAGCGTCGCGGTCGCGCCGTCGCTCACGACGACGCACCCGTTCCTCGCCCGACTCGTCGCTGACGGCGACCAGCGTCTCGCCGTCGTCCAGCCATTGCCCGTGGCGGTAGCGGACGCCGTCGGCCACGCCGTGCTGGCGGACCGCGCCCTCCCACAGCGCGATCGTGAAGAGCTTGCCGCGCGCGTCGACGGCGACGCTGTGGCCCGCCGGATGCACGTTGCAGCCCGCCGAGGTGGTCGGCCGCGGCGACGAACTTGCGCGCGGCCTGCGTGCGATGCGACGGCACGTCGATGTCGACGCGCGCCGTGCGATTGCTCGCCGGATCGAACAGCCAGATGTCGGCGCCGCACTGGTAGACGATCGCGCGTGCCGTCGGTCTGCGCGTGGCGCGCGTAGTAGATCGTCGTGGTCGGTGTGGCGGCGCTGGTCGGAGCCGTCGGGCCGGCACGAGTAGAGGTTGCCCACGCCTTCGGCATCCGACAGGATAGTAGATGCGCTCGCCGATCCACATCGGGCTCGTGATGTTGCCCGGCAGCTTCGACATGCGCCGAAACGTCCCGCTGCCCGACGCGTCGATCCACAGATGCCCGGCGGTGCCGCCGCGATAGCGCTTCCAGCGCGCGGGGTCGGCCGTGTTGCGGCCGATGACCATCGCCTTGCCCGGGCCGAACGACAAGATGGTTGACCTGGCCGAACGGCAGCATTTCCGGCATGCCGCCGTCGAGCTCGAGCGTGAACGCGCGGTAGTTGCGAAAGAACGGCTGCCCGTGCGTGGTGACGAACAGGATGCGCCCGTCCGGCGTCCAGCCGCGCACCAGGACGTCGGGCCCGAGCCACGTCATCCGCCGCGCGGGGCCGCCTTCGGCGGGCATCAGGTACACCTCCGGATGCTGCTCGTCGCGGCCGACGAACGCGATCCATTTGCCGTCGGGCGACAGTACCGGCGTCGCCGGCTCGCCCAGGCCCGCGGTCAGGCGGCGCGCCGTGCCGCCGCGCGGCGCCCACGCTCCAGAGGTCGTCGTCGCAGACGAAGACGATCGCATCGCCTCGCAGCGAAGGTTGGCGCAGATAGCCACGTTGGGTCATGAATTCAATTCCTGGAAAGGGGTGCCATGCGGCGAGCCCGCGATGATACCCCCTTCGACCCTCCTCTACGCCTCCCGATTGGCGAAGCGTCAGGGGTTCATGCCTTTGCCGAGGTTGTGAGTGCCGGCACAAGTGTACAAAATAGGCCGGGACAATGCGAACGGCTTCCGCGGGCGCGGCCGCGGAACCTCGAGGGCATTCATGCGATGACCAATGTCGGATTGGTGCTGGTGACCGGCGCGGGCGGCTTCGTCGGATCCGCGGTCGTGCGCGCGCTGCTCGCGGCCGGCTATCCGGTCCGCGCGCTGCTTCGGACGACCAGTCCGCGCGCGAATCTCGCGGCGCTCCCCGTCGACATCGTCGAAGGCGACATGCGCGACGCCGAATCGGTCGCCCGCGCGATGTCCGGCGTTCGCTACGTGATGCACGTCGCGGCGGACTACCGGCTGTGGTCGTCCGACCGCGAAGAGATCCGGCACAACAACGTCACGGGAACGCGAACGGTCATGGAAGCCGCATTGCGCGCCGGTGTTGACGCGCGTCGTCTACACGAGCAGTGTCGCCGCGCTGGCGCTGCGCGCGGACGGACAGGCGGCCGACGAGTCGACGGCGCTCATCGAGGCCCGGGCGATCGGCGCGTACAAGCGCAGCAAGGTGGCGGCCCAGCACCTGGTCGAATCGATGATCGCGCGCGACGCGCTGCCGGCCGTCATCGTCAATCCTTCGACGCCGATCGGACCGCGCGACATCCGGCCCACGCCGACGGGACGCATCATCGTCGAGGCCGCCTCCGGCCGCATGCCGGGCTTTGTCGACACCGGGCTCAACCTCGTCCATGTCGACGACGTCGCGGCGGGTCACGTGGCCGCGTTGAGCGCGGCAAGATCGGCGAGCGCTACATACTGGGCGGCCAGGACGTGCTGCTCGCCGACATGCTGCGCGACATCGCGCTCATCGTCGGGCGCAATCCGCCGCGGCTGCGGGTGCCGCGACGGCTGCTGTATCCGGCGGCCGCGGTGGCCGAGATGATCGCGGGGCGAACGCGGCGCGAGCCCTTTCTCACGCTCGACGGGTTGCGCATGGCCAAGAACCGCATGTTCTTCACCAGCGCCAAGGCGACCCGCGATCTGGGCTTTGTCGCGCGCCCCTATGGCGAAGGCCTGCGCGACGCCGTCGACTGGTTTCGCGGCGCGGGACACCTGCAAATGACGGCGCTGGTCGTCGCCGCGCTGGCCTGCGCGGCCTGGCTGTATCGTGTTGCTGCTGCGCGGATTCTTCTGGCGCGCGCGGAACGCGATGACGCGGAAGACTTGACGCCCGCAGCGAACGCCGCGTGGCCGCGCGTCGTCGCCATCGTCCCCGCGCGCAACGAGGCGGAACTGATCGCCGCCAGCGTCGGCTCGCTGCTGCGCCAGGATTACCCGGGCGAATTCGGAATCGTCGTCGTCGACGACCACAGCACGGACGGCACGGCGACCGTGGCCCGCGACGCGGCCGCCGCAGCAATGGCAACGCAACGCCTGACCGTCGTTCCGGCGCCGGCGCTTCCCGATGGCTGGACCGGCAAGCTGTGGGCGATGCACACCGGCGCCGGTCACGCCGAAGCGCTGCCGGACCCGCCCGACTATCTGCTCTTCACCGACGCCGACATCGGCTACGCGCCCGACACGCTCACCGCGCTCGTCCTGCGCGCGCAACGCAAGCGGTCTCGTGTTGACGTCGCTGATGGCGAAGCTGCATTGCGAGAGCTTCGCCGAGCGCGCGCTGATTCCGGCGTTCGTCTTCTTCTTCCAGATGCTCTATCCATTCTGCCTGGGTCAATCGCCCGCAATCGTCGACTGCCGCGGCGGCCGGCGGCTGCATGCTGGTTGCGGCGCCGCGCGCTGCAGGCCGCGCGGTGGAATCGCCGCCGTCCGGGGCGAATTGATCGACGACTGCGCGCTCGGGCGTCTGCTGAAAAGGCAGGGCCCGATCTGGCTGGGGTTGACCGACCGCGCGCGCAGCCTGCGCGCGTTTCGCACATTCGCCGACATTCGTCCGATGATCAGCCGCTCCGCCTACGCGCAACTGCGCTACTCGCCGTGGCTGCTGGCCGGCACGGCTCTGGCCATCGCGGTGGCGTGTCTCGCGCCGCCGCTCGTCGCCGCATGCGCGTCCGGCACGGCCCGGTGGCTTGCCGCGGCCGCCTGGGCGCTGATGGCGCTGGCCCTGCAACCCACGCTTGCGCTTCTATGGCGTTTCGCGCGGGTGGGGCTTAGGCCTGCCGGCGATCGCCGCCTTCTATCTCGCCTTTACGCTGGACTCGGCATACCAGCACTGGCGCGGCCGGGGCGGCATGTGGAAGGGGCGGGCGCACACGCCGGCACCGGACAGGCGATAATGCGGTTTGCCGCCCCGGAGCAGTGGATGGAGAATCCCGTGTTTTATGCACTTCCACGGTCTTTGACGTAATGGCGCACGTCATGCGTGGCGCGCGCAGCGCCATCCGCCCATCGGTCGTCGAACCGGTCGCGCCGGCGGTCGACTCGCCCGACTCGGCGGAATTGCTGGATTCGTGCATCGAACGCGCCACGGCGGCGTTGCTGGCCGCGCAGCGCCGGGATGGCCATTGGGTGTTCGAACTCGAGGCCGACGCGACCATTCCCGCCGAGTACGTGCTGCTCAAGCGCTACCTGGGCGAGCCGGACTTAGGGCTGGAGAGAAAGATCGCCCAGTACCTGCGGCGCATCCGCGGCGCCCACGGCGGCTGGCCGCTCTTCCACGACGGCCCCTTCAACATCAGCGCCAGCGTCAAGGCGTACTTCGCGCTGAAGGTCATCGGCGATTCTCCCGACGAGCCGCACATGCGCGAGGCGCGGGAGGCGATCCTGGCGCATGGCGGCGCCGGAACGAGCAACGTATTCACGCGGATGCTGCTCGCGTTGCACGGCATCATTCCGTGGCAGGCAGTCCCGACGATCCCGGTCGAGATCATGTTCCTGCCGCGATGGTTCCCCTTCCACCTGTTCCGGATTTCCTATTGGGGCCGCACGGTGCTGGCGCCGCTCCTGGTGCTGCAGGCGATGAAGCCTTCGTCGCGCCATCCGCACGGCGTCACCATCGACGAACTCTTTCCGGGGCGATCGGCGCGCATTCGCCGGGCGCCGCGCGCATCGCATCAGTCGCGTCCCTGGTTTGCCGTGTTTGCGCTGATCGACGCGCTGATACGGTTTACCGAGCCCTTCTTCCCCGCAGGGCCGCGGCGGCGGGCCATCGCCCGCGCCGTCGCGTTCGTCACCGAGCGGCTCAATGGCGAGGATGGGCTCGGCGCCATTTTCCCGGCGATGGCCAATGCGGTGATGCTGTTCGACGCGCTCGACTATCCGCGCGATCACGGCCAAGTCGTCACGGCGCACAAGGCCATCGACAATCTGATCGTGCAAAAGACCGACGAGGCCTATTGCCAGCCGTGCGTGTCGCCGGTGTGGGACACGGTGCTCGCCTGCCATGCGCTGATCGAAGTGGGCGGCGACCCCGCGCTGGCCAGCGCGCACAAGGGACTCGTGTGGCTGGCGCCGCGGCAGGTGCTGGACACCGTCGGCGACTGGGCGTTCCAGCGGCCGGACGTGCGCCCCGGCGGCTGGGCGTTCCAGTATGCGAATCCGCACTACCCCGACCTGGACGACACGGCCGTCGTCGTGATGGCCATGCATCGCGGCGCGCACAGCCTCGAAGTCTCCGGCGGCGTCGACTTCAGCGAAGCCGTCGGCCGCGGCCGCGAGTGGGTGCTGGGATTGCAGAGCAGGAATGGCGGGTGGGGCGCGTTCGACGCGGACAATACGAGCGAGTACCTGAATCACATTCCGTTCGCCGACCACGGCGCGCTGCTCGACCCGCCGACCGCCGACGTGACGGCGCGTTGCGCGAGCATGCTGGCGCAACTCGGCCATGACGGCGATCGCCGCGCATTGAATGCCGCACTCGAATTCCTGCGCCGGACGCAGGAACGCGACGGCTCCTGGCACGGCCGCTGGGGAATGAACTACATCTACGGCACGTGGTCGGCGCTATGCGCGTTCAAGGCGGCAGGCGTGAGTCCGCAGGCGCCGGAGGTGAGACGCGCCGTCGACTGGCTGGTCTTCATCAACAACCCCGACGGCGGCTGGGGCGAGCACGGGAGCAGCTACGAGCTCGATTACCGCCACCACCGGCCGGCGCCCAGCACGGCATCGCAAACCGCGTGGGCGCTGCTCGGATTGATGGCCGCCGGCGAAGTGAATCACCCGGTGGTCGCGCGCGGCATCGAATATCTGCTGCGCAAGAACGACGCCGCGGGCCTGTGGCCCGAGCCCGAATTCACCGCCGTCGGGTTCCCGCGCGTGTTCTTCCTGCGCTATCACGGCTATTCGAAGTTCTTCCCGCTCTGGGCCCTGGCGCGCTACCGCAACCTGACCACTTCCGGCGAGAGCGCGGCTCGATTCGGCATGTAGCTTGTCCGACCGGGTTTTCCGCCCGCCTATGGGGCAAATGAGGGGCAAATGAGGGGCCAATGAGCGGCCAATGAGCGTCAAGGCGATCGATCCGCGCCCCGTCGTTGCGGTGAGCGGTCTCAACTTCGAGTCGCGTGTCGCGGCAGGTTCCGGCGTCAGGACGCTCGCCGGCGGCGGCGACGCACAACGTCTCACCCTCGACCTCGAGCGCGAGTTTGCGCGCGGCGCGGCCGCGATCATGAGCTTCGGCATTGCCGGCGGCCTCGACATCGCGGCGGCGCCGGGAACCTGGCTCGTCGCGACGAGCGTCGTCTCCGCCACCCGACGCTGGCCGGTAGACGCGGCGTGGGCGGAGGCGCTGCTGCAGCGCCTGCCCGGTGCGATCAGCTCGGATCTGGCGGGCGCCGACGCCGTCGTGACCACACCGGCGGAAAAGCGCGCGCTGCACATCTCGACCGGCGCAATCGCCGTCGACACGGAATCGCACATTGTCGCGGCGTTCGCCGCCGCCCGCGGCATTCCGTTCGTGGTGTTCCGCGTCGTCGCCGACCCCGCCTCACGGGCGCTCGCGAAGGCCGCGGCACGCGGCATGCGGCCCGACGGAACAGTCAGCCGGCGCGCGGTGCTGGGGTCCGTGCTGCGCTCGCCGCGGCAATTGCCCGCGCTGATGCGCAACGCGATCGACGCGCGCATCGCCATGCGCGCGCTGTCACGCGGCCGTCGACTCCTTGGGCCGGGACTGGGTTACCCGGATCTCGGACAGCTTCTGCTCGACGTGCCGTGAGAACACGTATTGCGCCGGCCGCTGCCGCGCAAGCGCGATCTCGGGCGCCATCGCGCCGTCGGTCGTGACGCCGCGACGGCTGATGGCGAACGCCTTCAGCGGATGCCGGACCGCATCCTGCACGGCGGTGGCCTCGAATCCGCTGTGGACCATGCAGTCGGCGCACTTCTCGTAGTTGCCGGTTCCGTACGAATCCCAGTCGGTCTCGTCCATCAGTTCGCCAAAGGTCCTGGCGTAGCCTTCGCCCAGCAGATAGCAAGGGCGCTGCCAGCCGAACACGGTGCGCGTCGGATTGCCCCACGGCGTGCATTTGTATTCCTGGTTGCCCGCGAGGAAGTCGAGGAACAATCCGGACTGGCTGAACGACCAGGCCTTGCCGCCCTGGCCGCGGCGGAATATGTCGCGAAACAGCTGCTTCGTCTTGGTGCGATTGAGGAAGTGCGCCTGGTCGGGCGCGCGCTCGTACGCGTAGCCGGGCGACACCGTGATGCCATCGACACCCAGCCCCGCGACACTGTCGAAGAACCTGGCCACCCGTTCCGGATCGGCATCGTTGAAGAGCGTGCAGTTGATGTTGACGCGGAATCCCTTTGCTTTCGCCTCCGCGATCGCGGCCACCGCCCGGTCGTAGACGCCCTCCTCGCACACCGACCGGTCGTGCATTTCGCGGTCGCCGTCCAGGTGCACCGACCAGACGAAGTAGGGGCTGGGCTTGAACAGCGACAACCGCTTTTTCATGAGCAGCGCATTGGTGCACAGATAGACGAACTTGCGCCGCGCGATGATGCCGGCGACGACCGTGTCGATTTCCTTGTGCAGCAGCGGCTCGCCGCCGGCGATGGAGACCACCGGCGCGCCGCATTCGTCGACCGCCGCGAGGCAATCTTCGACGGACAGACGCTGGTTCAGGATTTCTTCCGGGTAGTCGATCTTGCCGCAGCCCGCGCAGGCCAGGTTGCACCGGAAGAGCGGCTCCAGCATCAGCACGAGCGGATAGCGCTTCCTGCGGCGAAGCTGCTGGCGGACGATGTAGGCGCCGATGCGCGCCTTTTGCAGCAGAGGAATCGACAAGGTGGGCTTTCGCTGGGGATCGATGCCGGGTCAGGACGTTGCCGCCCGCGCCAGCCTGGCGCGGAGCAATTCGACGGGAAGGCGGAACTCGACATTCTCCGTGATTCCGGGCAATACCGATAGCTCGATCGGCCCGGTGCTGCGCAGCGCCGCGACCACGTCGTCGACCAGTTCCTCGGGCGCGGAGGCGCCGGCGGTGATGCCGACGACCTCGGCATCACGAAACCATTCGGCCTCGAGCTCGCTTCCGTCCGCGATCAGGTAGCTGGGGACGCCGGTTTCGACGCCGATCTCGCGCAGGCGGTTGGAATTGGAGCTGTTCGTGGCGCCCACGACCAGGATCACGTCAGCGACCTTGGCGAGCGCCCGCACCGCCGATTGCCGGTTCTGCGTCGCATAGCAGATGTCGTTGGTGTCCGGGCCGACGACGTCGGTGAAGCGGTTCTCGAGCGCCGTGATGACGGCGCGCGTGTCGTCGACGCTCAGCGTCGTCTGCGTGATGTAGGCGACCGGCGTGACCGGATCGAGGTCCAGCGCCGCGACGTCGTCCGCCGTTTGCACGAGATAAACCAGGCCCGGTATCTGTCCCATCGTGCCCTCGACTTCGGGATGGCCGGCGTGTCCGACGAGGATTACCTGCCGGCCGGACGCGACGTAGCGCTTGCCCTGATTGTGGACCTTGGCGACCAGCGGACAGGTGGCATCCAGGACGCGCAGGCCACGCTTGCGCGCGTCGTCCTCGACGCTGCGCGACACGCCGTGCGCGCTGAAGATCGAAATGGCGCCGGCGGGCACCTCCGACAGATGCTCGACGAAGCGCGCGCCCTTGGCGCGCAGGCTCTCGACGACGTGGCGGTTGTGCACGATCTCGTGGCGGACATACACGGGCGCGCCGAAGATCTGCAGCGCCTGCTCGACGATGTCGATCGCCCGGATGACGCCCGCGCAGAATCCGCGGGGTTGCGCGAGGATTACGCGCATGGCCGCGACCGCAGTCGATGCCGGCACGGCGCCCCGGCCCGCGTTGCCCATCCGATCCGAGAGTTCACGAAGATGCGCGCCCACATGTTCGTCATCGGTACAATCATGCCTCTTTGCAGGTCCGGCGACAAGCCGGTTGGCGCCCCCTAAAAAATGCGATCGTGCGAATGAGCGCGCCACGGACCGGCCAACTTCTTAGCGTACGCGGAATATCCAGGATGACGCGAATGGGAGTCGACGGGTGCGAGCGCTGATCACGCGCGTGGTCGGCGGCTGCGCAGCGCGCCCGTGGCTCGTGCTGCTCGTCGCCGCGGTGCTGGGCACGGTCGCGGCGGTCTACGCCGTGCGGCACATCGCGATCGACACCAATACCGCAAAGCTGATCGCGCCGGACCTGCCGTGGCGGCAGCGCGAGATCGAATTCGCCAAATCGTTTCCGCAGCGCGTGGCCGTGATTGCCGTGGTCGTCGACGGCGCCACGCCCGACATCGCCGAGCAGGCCACCGCAACATTGGCGCAACGGCTTGCCGCCAATACGACTGCGTTCCATTCGCTGCGACGCCCGGACGGCGGGCCGTTCTTCAACCGCGCCGGACTGCTGTTCTCCCCCGTGGAAGAAGTGTCGCGCACGACGCAGCAGATCATCGCCGCACAGCCGCTCTTGGGAACGCTCGCGGCCGATCCGAGCCTGCGCGGCGTGATGGATGCGTTGTCGCTCGTGCTCGAAGGCGTGCGCCGCGAACAGATCAAGCTCGACCGACCTGGCGCGGCCGCTCGCCGCGTTCGCCGACGCGATCGAAGCGATCAACGCCGGGCAAGTGCCGCGCTTTTCGTGGCGCACGCTGATCATGGGCCGGGCGCCCGACCCGCGCGAATTGCGCCGCTTCATCCTCGTGCAGCCCAAGCTCGATTTCGGCGCGCTCGCAGCCCGGTGCGCGCGCGGTCGCGGCGATTCGCGAGGCGGTACGCGAGACGGGGTTCGCCGCGGACCCGCGCGTTCGCGTTCGGCTCACCGGTCCCGTGCCGCTCGCCGACGAGGAGTTCGCGACGCTCGCCGAAGGCGCCGGCCTCAACGCGATCGTGACGATGCTGGTGGTCACCGCCCTGCTGTGGGTGGCGCTTCGCTCCGGTCGCCTCATCGTCGCCATCCTGGTCAGCCTGCTGGTCGGCATGGCGGTCACCGCGGCCTTCGGGCTCTTCGTCTACGGCGCGTTCAACCTGATCTCGGTGGCGTTCGCCGTGCTGTTCATCGGCCTCGGCGTGGATTTCGGCATCCAGTTCTGCGTCTGCTATCGCGCCAAGCGCCATCTGCACGACGACCTGCAACGTGCGTTGCGGGAAGCCGGCGCCGAAGTCGGCGTGCCGCTGGCGCTCGCGGGCGCGTCGACGGCGGCGGGGTTCTACGCGTTTCTGCCTACCGACTATCGCGGCGTGTCGGAGCTGGGCCTGATCGCCGGCACCGGCATGGTCGTCGCGTTCGTGACCAGCATCACGCTGCTGCCCGCGTTGCTCGCGGTGCTGCGCCCCGGCGGCGAGCGCGGCGAGGTGGGCTATGCGGCGCTCGCGCCGCTCGACCGCTTCCTGACCCGGCGTCGCGTCGCCGTCGCTCGCCGTGTCCGCGTTCATCGCCGTCGGCAGCCTGCTGCTGGTGCCGAAACTCGCGTTCGACTTCAACCCGCTCAACCTGCGCAGCGCCCACGCCGAGTCGGTCGCCACACTGCTCGACCTCATGAAGGACGCCGACACGACGCCCAACACGATCGAGGTCCTGGCGCCGACGCTAGCCGACGCCGTGGCGCTCGCGAAGCGGCTTTCGGCGCTGCCGGAAGTCAATCGCGCGATCACGCTCGCGAGCTTCATCCCCGAACAGCAGGAGCCGAAGCTCACGCTGCTGGCCGACGCGGCGATGCTGCTCGATCCCGCGCTCAATCCGCTCGACGTGAAGCCGCCGCCCGACCGACGCCGAGGTCGTGCGCGCGATGCTGCGCACGGCGCCCGCGCTCGAACAGGCGGCCGGTCCCCAGCCGGCCGGCGTTGCCGCAACGGATGCGGCGCGCCTCGCGAAGGCGCTGACGATTCTCGCCAAGGCGGACGCTGCCGCGCGCGATCGCGCCGCGCGATGCACTGATCCCGGGCCTGGTCGTGACACTCGACCAGTTGCGCGCCGCGCTGCAGGCCGAGCCGGTCACGCTGGAGACGTTGCCCGCGGACCTCAAGCGCGACTGGGTGGCGCCGGACGGCCGCGTGCGCATCGAGGTGTTTCCGAAGGGCGACGCCGACGACAACGCGACGCTGCAGCGCTTCACGGCCGCGGTGCGGCAGGTCGCGCCCGAAGGCACGGGCACCGCCGTCGGAATCCAGGAATCGAGCCGCACGATCGTGAAAGCATTCCTGGAGGCGGGCCTGTGGGCGCTGCTGTCGATCACGATCCTGCTGGCGATCACGTTGCGCCGCGCGGCCGACGTCGCTGCTGACGCTGGCGCCGCTGACGCTGGCGGGCCTCGCCACGCTGGGCACGTGCGTCGCGATCGGCCTTCCGCTCAACTTCGAGAACATCATCGCGCTGCCGCTCCTGTTCGGCATCGGCGTGGCGTTCAGCATCTATTTCGTGATGGCGTGGCGGCGAGGCGCGCAAAGATCTGCTGCAATCGAGCCTCACGCGGGCGGTGCTCTTCAGCGCGCTGACGACGGGCACCGCGTTCGGCAGCCTGTGGTACTCGCATCACCCCGGCACCGCGAGCATGGGCAAGCTGCTGGCGCTGTCGCTCGCCTTTACGCTGGTGGCGTCCCTCATTTTCCTGCCCGCGCTACTGGCTTGGTGCGCAGGCGCCGGTGAACGGCTGTCGCAATCTCTCCGTCTTGCTCCTGTGCGCCGCGCTCGCTGGTTGCGCCGGCATTTCCGGCAAGGGCAAAGGCGAAAACAACGATCCGTTCGAGCCGGTCAATCGCATCGTTTTCAATTCGAACGACGCGGTCGACACGGCCATCATCCGCCCGATGGCCGAAGCGTATCGGACGATCGTTCCGCAATTCGTCCGCGATCGGATCAAGGCGTTCGTCGACAATCTGCAGGAGCCGCGGATCTTCGCCAACAACCTGCTGCAGCTGCGCATCAACGACGCCGGCTTTACCTTCGCCCGCTTCTACGTCAACTCGACGCTGGGCCTTCTGGGCCTGTTCGATATCGCGAGCGAACACGGCCTGCCGAAGCAGACCGGGGATTTCGGCGAAACGCTCTACGTGTGGGGCGTGGACAGCGGGCCGTACCTGGTCCTGCCGCTGTTCGGGCCCTCGAACCTTCGCGACCTGTTCGGCCTTGCCGTGGACCTGTACACGACGCCGCCGGCGCACCTCCTCCCGGGCAACTCGGGGATCTGGTTCAACGTCGGTGTCGACGCCGTCAGCGGTTTCGACCTCCGCGCGCGCAATATCGAATCGCTCGACCAGATCAAGGCCCACGCGCTCGATTATTACGCGCAATTCCGGAGCATCGCCCGGCAGCATCGCGAAGCGCAACTGCGCGCGGCGCGCGGATTGGCCGAAGCACCGGACGAATTGGTCGACCCGGGCGCGCCCGCCAACTGATGCGCCGCGTTCAGGCCTTCTTCATCAGCCGGTCGATCTGCTGGTGCAGGCTTTCGATCAGTGCCGCAGGTCCGCCAGTCTTGAGGATCGCGCCGAATTCCGAGCGCTGCGTCGCCAGTTCGCTGATCGTGCCGCTTAGGTAGATGTCGACGATCTTCCACGTGTCGCCAGTGCCGCGCATCAGGTAATTGAGCGTGACCGGCTCCTCCTTGGGTCGCGTGAGCTTCGTGCGCACGATCCGTCCGGTGTTGCGCGGCTGGACGTCGGGGTCGATCTCGAAGCTCTGTCCGGAAAATCCGTCGAAGCGGTTTGCGTAGGTCGCGATGGTCATCCGCGCGAAACTGTCGAGCAGCGCCGCCTGCTGCTCGGCCGGGATCGTCGTCCAGTCCGGACCGACCGCGATGCGCGTCATCGCCGGAAGGTCGAAGGTCGAGCGGATCACCGGTGCCAATTTGTCGTAGCGGCCGCGCACGCCCAGTTGGTCGGCCTGCTTCATCGCGGCCAGCAACGCGTCGTAAAACGCGCGGATCGGCGCGATGGCCGGGTCGGCGTCGGCGGCTGCCGCGCGCAACGGCAGCGACAGCATCGCCAGCGCGGCAGCTCCGCCCTGCAATGTCTGCCGCCGCTTCGAGTCAAAGGTCCGCATCACTCCCAACCGCCGCGTGAACCATCAAGGGCAGATGCTACCAATGACACGGCTGCTCGAGCAAACGTTGCGTCGCGCCGCCGCCTGTTCAACCGGCGATTGCCAATGCCTCCGAAATTGCGAAGAATAGGGTTGTCATGCGCAGACGGCGCGAACTCCCCGAAGGCCCGCCCAGTCCCAAGCGAAGGCGCCTGGCGGCAGCGATTGCCGCGGCTTCCGTCGCTCCGCTGGTTTCTTCCTGCGCGACCCTGACGTGCTATCCCCGCCCGCGCGAGGAACGCGGCAACCCGCCGCTCCTGATCGCGCATCATGGCGCAGCGAGGATCTATCCGGAAAACACGATCGAGGCCTGCAATTGGGCCGTCAGCCACCAGCATGCGAATGCGCTGGAGGTCGATCTTTGCTTCTCGCACGACAATCAGGTGTTCCTGTGGCACGACTGGAGTCCTGACGATCCCGTCTCGCTGGTCCGTCAAGCCGGATTGCAGCCGGACAATCTGTTCCGGCCCGTCGTTCCCGGTCGCGGCAGCGCCATGCGCCGGCCGGTGAGCGAACTCACGCTGGCGCAGATACGCGAGAACTACAGTTACGAAAGACTGAACCAGCATTTCGATACCGAATGGGCGCCGGCGCCAACGATGCCCCCACAGATTCCCTCTCTGCGCGAGTTTCTCGCGTGGGCGCGCCTGCAGCCTGGCCTCAAGACGATCTTCCTCGACTTCAAGATGCCGAACAGCGAGGCCCTGCGCGCGCCGGCCATGCTTGACGCGATTCATTCCGATCTGCAGACGATTTCGCGCGAGGATCTCAAAGTGGTATTGATGGTGTGGGAATCCGAGGTGTTGACGGCGCTGCAGGTTCACAATGCCGACCGTAACTACAAGATGGTCTTCACCTGGGATGTGAACCTGCCGGCCGGCGTCATCCTGGATCCCCCGCGATTCAGCGCGATCGACCGCGCCGTGAAACGAAGGCTGAGCGCTGCCAGCGTCGGGCGGCCTACCGAGTTCACCCTCTTTCCCTGGACCGTCTACCGCTCGATCATCGACTATGACCTGGCGCGATGGCGGATCGTCAATTCCGATCCGTCCCAATACAACGGCGGACGCAGCATCGACATGCTCGTGGCCTGGACGATCAACAAATACGACGAGTTGGCCTGGCTGGCGGCCGCGGGTGTCAGTGGCATCATCACCGACGACATTCCCAGTCTCCAAAAAGCCATCGCGGCAACATCACCCCCCCCGTAGCCCACTGGGAGCGCCCGCTCACTCCACTGTCACCGACTTCGCGAGATTGCGTGGCTTGTCGACGTCGGTCCCGCGCAGCACGGCGGTGTGATACGCGAGCAGCTGCAGCGGTATCACGTGCACGACGGGCGACAACAGGCCCGCATGTTCGGAAACGCGGATGACGTGCATGCCGTCGCCGCCGGTGACCTGGCTGCCCAGGTCGGCCACGACATAGAGCTCCCCGCCGCGCGCGCGGACCTCCTGCAGGTTGGACTTGAGCTTCTCCAGAAGCGCATCGTTGGGCGCGATAGCGACGACCGGCATGTCCGCATCCACCAGCGCGAGCGGTCCATGCTTCAATTCCCCGGCCGGATAGGCTTCGGCGTGAATGTAGGAAATTTCCTTCAGCTTGAGCGCGCCCTCGAGCGCGATCGGATAGTGCAGGCCGCGGCCGAGAAACAGAACATGCTGCTTACCCGCGAAAGCCTGCGCCCACGCCATTAAGTGCGGCTCCAGCGCCAGCGCGCTCTGGATGGCGCTTGGCAAATGGCGCAGCGCGGCCAGCCATTTCGTCTCGTCCTTTGCGGATAGGTTTCCGCGCAATTTCGCGAGCGTCAGCGCCAGCAGGAATTGCACGACGAGCTGCGTCGTGAACGCCTTGGTCGACGCGACGCCGATTTCGCGGCCCGCGCGCGTCAGGAACAGCAATTCGGTTTGGCGCACCATCGAACTCGTCGCCACGTTGCAGATGGCGAGCGTATGCGAATGACCCAGCGCCTTCGCGTGCTTCAGCGCGGCGAGCGTGTCGGCGGTCTCGCCCGACTGCGACACGACGACGACCAGCGCCTCCGGCTGCGGCACGCTGTCGCGGTAGCGGTATTCGCTGGCGATTTCGACCGTGCAGGGGATTCGCGCCAGCGTCTCGATCCACTGCTTGGCGACCAGGCTCGAGTAGTAGCTGGTGCCGCATGCCAGGATCAGCACCGAGTTGACGCGCGGCAGGACTTCCGCGGCGGTCGCGCCGAACATTGCGGGGTCGATGCCGCCGACCGCCTCGAGCGTGTCCGCGACCGCGCGCGGCTGCTCGAAGATCTCCTTCTGCATGAAGTGACGGTAGGGTCCCAATTCGACGGCCGCGCCGCTGGCGGGCACGTCGACGACAGCGCGGTCGACGCGCTGCCCCTGCGCGTCGTAGATCGCGTACGAATCGCGGCGCACGTCGGCCACGTCGCCTTCTTCGAGATAGGCGACGCGCCGCGTCACCGACGGCAGCGCCATCGCATCGGAGGCGAGGAAGTGATCGTCCGCGCCAATGCCGACGACGAGCGGACTTCCGGCGCGCGCGCCGACGACGCGTCCGGGCTCGCGAGTCGAGATCGCGGCGATCGAATACGCGCCGTGGAATTCCGCGACGGCAAGCTGCACCGCGCGCAGCAGGTCGCGATCGGCTGCGCCGTGCCAATGCGCGTGCACGAGATGCGCAATCACTTCGGTGTCCGTCTGCGTGCGGAAGACGTAGCCCTTCGCCTTCAGACGTTCGCGCAGCGTCTCGTAGTTCTCGATGATGCCGTTGTGCACGACGGCGACTTCGTCGCCCGACGTGTGCGGATGCGCGTTGACCGACGACGGCGCGCCGTGCGTCGCCCAGCGCGTGTGCGAGATGCCGGTCGTGCCGGTCAGCTGCCGCGCGTCGGCCTGCGCCGCCAGGTCCGCGACGCGCGCCGCCGACACCAGCCGCTCGAGCACCGGCGTTGCGCCGCCGTTGATGACGGCGAGGCCCGTCGAGTCGTAGCCGCGATATTCGAGCCGGCGGATGCCCTCGATCAGGATCGGGACCACGTTGCTGCGCGAGGACGCGCCGACGATGCCGCACATGCGTGTTCTGTCCTTGGGCTAGGGTTTCGGCTTCTTCACCGGTCGCTGCCATCCGGCGACCGAGACCTGCTTCGCGCGCGCCACCGTGAGCTGCGCCGGCCGGCGCGTCCTGCGCAATGGTGCTGCCGCCGCCGATCGTCGCACCCTGCGCCGATGGTGACCGGTGCGACGAGCACGCAATTCGAGCCGATGTGCACGTTGTCGCCGATGATCGTCGTGTGCTTGTTGGCGCCGTCGTAATTCGCGACGATGGCGCCGGCACCGTAATTGACGTTGCTGCCGACGATCGCGTCGCCGATGTAGGCGAGGTGATTGGCCTTGGCTCCGCGGCCGAGCGTGCTCGCCTTGATCTCGACGAAATTGCCGATGTGCACTTCGTCGGCAAGCGCGGCGCCGGGCCGCAGACGCGCATACGGCCCGATGCGGCAGTCGGCGCCGATCTTCGCGTCGTCGAGGTGCGAGAACGGCACCGATCCGGCGTGCCGGCGCCGATCGTCACGTTGCGCAGCACGCAGTAGGGGCCGACGCGACGCCGTCGGCCAGCGTGACGTCGCCTTCGAACACGCAGCCGACATCGATCCGCACGTCGCGGCCGCACTGCGAGCGTGCCGCGAACGTCGATGCGCGCGGGATCGGCGAGCGTGGTTCCCGCGACCATCAGCGCCGTGCGCATGCCGCATCTGCACGATGCGCTCGACCGCCGCCAATTGCGCGCGGTCGTTGATGCCGCGCACGTCGCGTTCGTCGGCCGCCACGTGCGCGACTACCGGCGTCCCGTCCGCAACGGCCAGCGCGATGATGTCGGTCAGGTAGTACTCGTTCTGCGCATTGTTCGGCTTGAGCGCGGCGACCCAGCGACGCAGCAGCGCCGTCGGCGCGGCCATCACGCCGGTGTTGATCTCGTCGATCGCGCGCGCTGCGCCGGCATCGGCGTCCTTCTCCTCGACGATCGCGCGCACCCGCGCCCGCGTCGTCGCGCACGATGCGCCCGAGGCCGGACGGATCCGGCACGCGCGCCGTCAGCACCGCCAGCCTGCCGGCTTGCGCTTCCCGCACCAGCGCGGCCAGCGCCGCCGCCGGCACCAGCGGAATGTCGCCGATCGTCACCAGCGTCACGCCGTCCGCGGGCAGCGCGTCGAGCGCGACACGCGTGGCGTCGCCGGTGCCCCTCGGCGGGTCCTGCGGCACGAAGCGAACGTCGGGGGCCGCGATCGCGGCCCGCACCGCGTCGCCGCCGATGGCCGATCACGACGGCGATCGCGCGCGGGGAGAGCGTGCGCACGGCGGCGAGGACATGGGCGATCGAGCGGCCGGCCGGCCAGCGGATGCAGCACTTTCGGCAGCGCCGAGTGCATGCGCTTGCCCTGCCCGGCGGCGAGGATCGCGACGTTGAGCGGGGAGGTCATTGGAGAGAGCGAGATGATACGCCACCGGCGCCATGGCTTTCCGCGGACTTGGCACCACGCGCCGTCGTCGGCGTCGGCCCGGCCTGAGGATGCGGCAGCACCCGCCGCGGGTGATACAGTCTTGCGCCGCGAAGGCGCGCCCGAAACGGACGCATGAAGCGCCCGACCGAGCGCCCACTCCCAGGAGGAACGGCATGAAACCGATTCGATCCTGCACCGCTCGCCATCCTCTCCGCGGCCGCGACGCTGTCCGCGCCGCTCGTGGGCCGCCGACGCCTGCAGCAATCGCGGCGAGCTGGACCAGATGTATTGCGACGCCAACAAGGACATGGTCGCCGACGTGCCGACCGACTCCAAGAAGTGGAAGAACCCGTCGACGATCGTGTTCACGTACACGCCGGTCGAGGATCCCGCGGTGTACGAGAACATCTTCAAGCCGTTCACGACCTATCTCGGCGAAGTGCCTCGACAAGAAGGTCGTCTTCTACCAGGTGCAGAGCAACGCCGCCGAAATCGAGGCGATGCGCTCGGGCCGCCTGCACGTCGGCGGCTTTTCGACGGGACCGACCGCGTTCGCGGTCAACCTCGCCGGCGCGATTCCGTTCGCGGTGAAGGGCAACCGCGAAGGAGTTCCAGGGCTACAACCTGATCGTGATCGTGAAGGCGAACTCGCCCTACCAGAAGCTCGCCGGATCTCAAGGGCAAGAAGGTCGCGCACACGTCGCCGTCGTCGAATTCCGGCCATCTGGCGCCGCTGGCGCTGTTCCCGCGCGCTGGGCCTGACGCCGGACAAGGACTACAAGATCATCTTCTCCGGCAAGCACGACCAGTCGGTGATGGGCGTGAATTCCGGCGACTACGACGCCGCGGCCGTCGCCTCCGACGTGTTCCACCGGATGGCGGAGCGCGGGCAGGTCAAGGAGGCCGACTTCCGGATCATCTATCGCAGCCAGAAATTCCCGACGTCGTCGTTCGCGTACGCGCACGACCTTGCGCCCGCAGCTCGCCGACAAGATGCTCTCGTGCTTCTACGAGTATCCGCTTCCCGCCGGAAATGCAGAAGGCCTTCGACGGCGCCGATCGCTTCTTCCCGATCAACTATACGACGACGTGGGAGCTCGTGCGGGCGGTGGCCAAGGGCTCGGGCGGAGGATTCGACAAGGCGACGTACGACAAGGAAACGCAAGCGCGAGGCCGACGAGCCGCGGCCAAGGCCAAGGCCAAGAAGGGTTGATCGAGTCATCGGGTGAGGCGTGAGAACGCGATGCTTCACGGAATTCTGCTTCGCCCTCGATGCTTGCGCTGAAGCATCTCTCGAAGTCGTATGTCGCCGGCAAGCCGGTCCTCGCCGACATCAATCTCGAGATCGCGGCGCGCGGCATCACCGCGATCATCGGGCCGTCGGGCACGGGCAAGAGCACGCTGATCCGCTGCATCAACCGGCTGGTCGAGCCGACGGCGGGCGAAATCCTGTTCGACGGCGCGGACCTGGCGCAAGCTGTCGCGGCGCGGCTCTGCGGCACGCGCGCCGGCACATCGGCATGGTGTTCCAGGAGTACAACCTGGTCGAACGCCTGACGGTGATGGAGAACCTGCTGTCCGGCCGCCTGGGCTACGTATCGTCGTGGCGCGCGTGGCGGCGCAAGTTTCCGCCGGAGGACATCCGCAAGGCGTTCGAGCTGCTCGATGTCGTGGGTCTTACCGGCTTCGCGCATCGCCGCGCCGACGCGCTGTCGGGCGGCCAGCGGCAGCGCGTGGGCATCGCGCGCGCGGTGATGCAGGAGCCGAAGCTGCTGCTGGCCGACGAGCCGACGTCGTCGCTCGATCCCGAAGACGTCGGTCGAGATCATGGAACTGCTCGCGGATGTCGGGCGCGCGCGCGGCATTCCCGGTGCTGATCAACATGCACGACGTCGCAGCTCGCCAAGCGATTCGCCGATCGCATCGTCGGCATGTCGGGCGGCCGCGTCGTCTTCGATGGCCCGCCGGACGCGCTTTCCGACGAGATGCTGAAGCAGATCTATGGCGGCGAGGATTGGTTGCAATGAGCTGGCTCGAATGACGTCAACGACCGCCGCCGCGGCGAATCCCTTCCCGCGCAGCCGTCTGGCCGCGCGTCGCCGGCGTCGCTGCTCGCCGTCTACGTGATCTACGCCTGCGCGCAGATGGAAATCTCGTGGGAGCGCGTCGACATCGGCCTGCAGAACGCAGCGCATTTCTTCAGCCGCCTGTTTCCGCCGAATTTCTCGCGCTGGGAATTGCTGGTCAAGGGACTGGTGGAGAGCCTGCAGATCGCGGTGCTCGCGTCGACACTGGGCATCGTGCTGGCGCTGCCGCTCGGGCCTCGCGGCCGCGCGCAACCTGATGCCGCGTGGGTGACCTGGCCGGCGCGCGCCGTCATCGTGCTGGCGCGCTCGTTCCACCCGGTGATCGTCGCGATCCTCTTCGTCAAGGCGGTCGGCTTCGGCGCGCTCGCCGGCATCCTTGCGCTGACCGTCGCGTCGATCGGCTTCATCGGCAAGCTCTTCACCGAGGCGATCGAGGAAATTTCCGAGAAGCAGGTCGAGGCCGTGCGCGCGACCGGGGCGCCGTTCGCGTCCGTGCTGGGGTTCGGTGTGCTGCCGCAGGTGTTCTCGCGCTTCATCGGCTTCGCGACCTACCAGCTCGACTCCAACCTGCGCAACTCGACGATGGTCGGCATCGTCGGCGCCGGCGGCATCGGCGGCACGCTGTTCGCGGCGTTCCAGCGCTTCGACTACGACTTCGTCTGCGCGATCCTGATCTCGATCATCGCGCTCATCATGCTGGGCGAACTGCTGGCGCACCGCGGTGCGCGCGATCTTCATCGACAACGCGACGCTGCGCGACTTCTTCCGGCGCGGCGGCGACCGCGCACGCGCGAGCGGCACCTGGAGGAACGACTGATGATCGGGCCAGCGCAATAGCTCCCCCTCCGGGGGCAGCGCAGCGACGCAAGTCGCAAGCGTGGGGGCTCCACATCTGGCGCCGGTTCACGGCGCGGCCAGCGTCTCGCGCGCTTTGTCGTGTACCTGGTGCTGGTCGCGGCGATCGTCGTGTCGGCGCAGTCGGTCGAGATCATTCCGGAGTTCCTGGCCGACGCGCCGGAGCAGGTCGGCCGACCTCTTCGCGCGCATGTGGCCGGTCGACTGGGTCGCACTACCGGGGGACCGTGCATGCTGCGCTGATGGAGACGATCCACATCGCGTCGCTCGGGCACGCTGCTGGCGCTGGTGCTGGCGCTGCCCGTCGGCATCCTGGCCGCGCACAACCTCGTCCCGTTCACGCCGGTCAATCTGCTCGCCAAGCTGATCCTCGTGTCGTCGCGGTCGGTCAACTCGCTGGTGTGGGCGCTGCTCTTCGTCGGCATCTTCGGTCCCGGCGCGCTGGCCGGCACGCTCGCGATCGCGTTCCGGTCGATCGGCTTCGTCGGCAAGCTGTTCGGCGAAGCGCTGGAGGAAGCGCAGCCCGGCCCGATCGAGGCGCTGACCGCCGCGGGCGCGCCGTGGATGTCGCGGATGACGTTCGGCTACTGGCCGCAGGTGCGCCCGGCGTTCTGGTCGATCGCGCTGTTCCGCTGGGACATCAACGTGCGCGAGTCGGCGGTGCTGGGGTTGGTCGGCGCCGGCGGCATCGGCATGGCGCTCGACGCGGCGCTGAACCTCTTCCAGTGGGACCGTGTCGCGCTGATCCTGATCGCCATCGTCGCCATCGTGATCGTCGCCGAAGTCGTCGTCACGCAGGTGCGCAAGCGAGTCATCTGAGCCGGGCGCACAGCGTATCCTCCGCGCCATGTCGATCATTGCAGTCTTCAACCAGAAGGGCGGCGTCGGCAAGACGACGACCGCGCTCAATCTGCTCGCCGCGGTCGCCCAGCACAAGTCGCGGCCGCTGGGCATCGACCTCGATCCGCAGGGCCACCTGTCGCACATCTTCGGCGTGCAGCCGCGGCTCGCGGACGACTCGGTTTACGGCTTCTTCATGCGGCAGCGGCCACTCGACGACATCGCGCAGTTCACGAAGAGCGGCGTGATCCTGTGTCCGTCGCACCTCGAACTGGCCAAGCTCGACTCGCTTCTCGGCAAGGGCGTGAACGTCGTGACTCGATTGCGGCAGGCGCTGCACGCTCCGACGACGCCCGCCGGGCCCGGTCGATCCTCGACTGCTGCCCGCTGCTCAACGTGCTTTCGCTGAACGCCGTGTTCGCCGCCGACCTGATCCTGGTGCCGGTGTCGGCGGATTTTCTGTCGCTGCAAGGGCGCCGAGCACGTCGAGCGCGCATTGAACGCGCTGGAACCGGTGTTCAAGCGGCGGCTGCCGCGGCGCTACCTGCTGACGCGCTACGACGCGCGCCGAAGGATGAGTGCGGCGGTGGTGGCGCGGATGGCGCAGGCGCTGCGCGCCGACGAGATCTGCGTGACGCGGATCCGGGAGAACGTGAAGCTGGCGGAAAGTCCGGCGGTGGGATTGGACATCTTCCGCCATGCGCCGGACAGCCGCGGCGCGCGCGACTACGCGAGCCTGTACGACGAGCTAGTGGGTGCCGGCCTTCTGGAGTGACGGCTGGCTGGCGCTGATCAGTCCGATCACGCCCTCGACGTCGAGCGTATCGAGGCGGCGCGGCACCGCCTGTTCGCGGCATTCGACGATTTCGCAATGGTGATACATCTGGCGCAGCCGGCGTTCGGCGTCGTCCTGCGTCGCGGCCATGATCAGGATGTTCTCCACCCGCTGACCGTGGCGGGTCTTGATGTTGAAGCCGTATCGGATCACGAAAAGCCTCCCTTTCCGGACCGCCGAACCCCCGTTCGGGGATCGTACCCCTAGGCGCATCAAGGCGTTAGGGCCGGGCGCTGCTATGATAGGACACGTATCGCATGCAAATAACGTACCGCCAAGCCCACTTCGCCCTGATGAAGATGGACGTCGCCCCCGTCCCGCCCGGCGTCCCTCCGTCCAGCCGCGGCATCAGAGCTCATTGATTCATTGAGGAAAATGGGCTTAGTCCGCGCCGACCAACGGGTGGCGCTGACACCCCTTGCGGGCGGTGTTTCCTCCGATATCTACCGAGCCGAACTGCCCGGGCGGCGTCATTTGCGTCAAACGCGCGCTGCCCCGGCTCAAGGTGGCCGCGGACTGGCGCGTACCGGTCGAGCGCAACCGCTGGGAGGTCGAGTGGATGCGCGTGGCCGGAGGCATCGCGCCGGGCGCCGTTCCGACAATCCTGGGCGAGGACCGCGAGGCGGGCGCGTTCGCGATGGCGTGGTTGCCGCCGGAGGAGTATCCGATCTGGAAGACGCTGCTCGTCGAAGGCGAGGCCGACACGCGCATGGCCACCGCGGTGGGCGACGTGCTGGGCCGCATCCACGCCGGGACCGCGGACAAGCCGGACATCGCGGCGCGCTTTTCGACCGACGCGCTCTTCCAGGCTATACGCCTCGACCCCTATCTCGTGACCGCGGCCAAAGCGCATCCGGACCTGTCGCGGCCGCTGCTGGCGCTGGTCGCGACGATCGGCACGACGCGCCGCATCCTCGTGCACGGCGACTTCAGCCCCAAGAACATCCTCGTCGGATCCGAAGGCCCGGTTATTCTCGACGCGGAGTGCGCGTGGTACGGCGATCCGGCCTTCGACCTGGCCTTCGTGCTCAACCATCTGCTGCTGAAAGGCGTGTGGCGGCCCGACCGGCGCAGCGACTACCTGACGATGTTCGCGGTGCTTTGCGCGGCTTATCGCTTTCGCGTGAACTGGGAGCCGTGGACCACGCTGGAAGCACGCACGGCGGCGCTGCTGCCCGGGTTGCTGCTGGCGCGCGTCGACGGCAAGTCGCCGGTCGAATACGTGACCGACGAGCGCGATCGGCAGGCGATACGCGCATTCGCGCGCGATCACCTGCTGCGTCCGGTCACGAGCCTGACGGCGCTTGCGCGCAACTGGGCCCCGTGAGCGGCACGGCGATTTCCCGCGTCCTCGCGCGACGCGTATGGGATTCGCGCGGCCGGCCGACGGTCGAGGCAGAGGTAACGCTGCAAGGGGGCGCATCGGGACGCGCGATCGCACCTGCGGGCGCGTCGCGCGGCGCCCGCGAGGCCGTCGACCTCCGCGATGGCGGTCCCCGCTTCGGCGGCTTCGGCGTCGATCGGGCGGTCGCGAGCGTCAATGGCCCGATCGCGAAGGCACTCGCGGGCCTCGATGCGTGCAACCAGTTCGCCGTCGATACGACGCTCATCCACCTCGACGGCACGCCCAACAAGGCCGCGCTTGGCGGCAACGCGACGGTGGCGACGTCGCTGGCCGTGGCGCAGGCCGCGGCAGCGGCGCGCGGCGTTCCGCTCTGGCGGTACGTCGCGGGCGACGGCGCGGTGTCGCTGCCCTTGCCGGAGATCCAGATATTCGGCGGCGGGGCGCATGCGCAGCGCGCGCTCGACCTGCAGGACCTGATGGTGATGCCGGTTGGCGCCACGTCGTTTGCCGACGCGATCGCGATGGTCGCGGAAATCTATCGTGCGGCGGGTGAACTGATGGCCGATGCCGGCAAGCTGGCCGGCGTCGCCGACGAAGGCGGATTCTGGCCGGCGTTTGCGACCAACGAGGAGGCGCTGGCCATGCTCGGTCCGCGCCATCGAGCGCGCCGGCTACCGGCCCGGCCACGACGCCGTGTTGTCGCTCGACATCGCGGCGTCCGAACTGCTGCACGACGGACGCTATCGGCTGGCCCTCGAGCGGCGCACGCTCGATCGCGACCAGATGCTGCAACTGCTGCTGGACTGGCTCGACCGCTATCCGATCGCGTCGATCGAGGATCCGTTCGGCGAGGACGACCGCGACGGCTGGATCGCGTTCGCGCGAGCGGCGCCAGGGCGCGTGCAGATCGTCGGCGACGATCTACCTGACGACGAACGCGCCGCGCGTCGCCGCCGCGGCCGCGGAGCGTTCGTGCAACGCGGTGCTGATCAAGGTCAACCAGGCGGGAACGCTGACGGAGACCAAGTCCGCGCTCGACGCCGGCAAGCGCGCCAACTTCGGCACGATCGTGTCCGCACGTTCGGGCGAATCGGAGGACGTCGCGATCGCGCATCTGGCGGTCGGCTGGAACGCCGGCCAGCTCAAGGTCGGTTCTTCGCGCGCGGCGAGCGGACGGCCAAATGGAACGAAGTGCTGCGGATCGAGGAGGCGCTGCAGGGCGCGGCGCGCTTTGCCGGCGCGCAGCGCTGCCCGCGAGTCGGATAGCGGCCTGTCGCGGCGGCCAGCAGGTTGAGGAGGATCAGGCACGACGTTGCCCCGTGCAGGATGGCGCCGCCGCTACCGGGACATCAGGGCGCCGCGAGCAGGAAGTCCGCGAGTTCGACGAAGCCGGCGCCCGCCGCGCGGGTCGTCACGTAGGCGGGAGGTGTCGCGATGCGGTCGAGAAACGCGCCGCACGTTGGCCACGCCGACCGCGTTGGGGAAGTACGCGAACATCGGCGCGTCGTTGGGCGAGTCGCCGACGAAGACGAAGTTGCTCGCGCTGCGCGTCGAGGTCCAGGCCGAAGACCTCGGCCATCAGCGTGCGCGTCATCGCGAGCTTGTCGTAGTCGCCGAACCAGCCGTTGACGTGGATCGAGCTCACCTTCGCGGTCAGCCCTTCGGCCTCCATCAGCGCGACGATGCGGTCGACCGCAGGCGCAGGCAGCGGCGCCACGTCTTCGCAGAAGTCGATGGCGAGGTCCGTCTCGCGATAGAGCTGGTCGGACGCGAGCGCCGCGCCCGGCACGGCGCGCAGGATCTTCTCCCCGATCGCCGCGAGCCTGCGCGCGATTGGCCGCACGCTCGGCGGCGCTCGTCGACGAAACGCCCGACGAGCCTTCGCCCCGCGTCGTCGTAGCGCATGTAGAACGCGCCGTTCTCGCCGACGACCGCGTCGACCGGCCACATCCGCGCGATGTGGTCGCACCAGCCCGCCGGCCGGCCGGTGATCGGGATGACGAGCTTGCCGGCGGCGCGCAGGCGCTCCAGCGCCGCGTAGGCGTCCGCCGTGAGCCGGCCGTGCGTCGACAGCGTGTCGTCGATGTCGGTCAGCACGCCGCGAATGCGCCGCGCGCGGCATCGCGGCATGTCGGTCAGCGGGCGCATGGACGCGGCTTCAGGGATGCGGCGCCGCATCGCGCAGCCATTGCGGCACGGGCGGCGGCTGCCACGCGGCCATTGCCGCGAGCGCGTCGCCGACCGTGCGGCGCGGACACGCCAGCATCGCGCGGTGCTCCGGCTTCAGCAGGCCGTCCTCGACCGCGCGATCGAGCTGCGCCAGGAAGCCGTCGAAGTAGCCCGTCGACGATTGACGACGACCAGCGGCTTGGCGTGGATGCCCAGCTGGTCCCACGTCGCCATTTCGCACAGTCTCGTCGAAGGTTCCATAGCCGCCGGGCAGCGCGACGAACGCGTCGGAGAGCTTCGCCATCAGCGCCTTGCGCTCGTGCATCGTCGCGACGACGTGCAGCTTGTCGAGGCCCGCATGGCCGACTTCGCGCATCATCAGTTGCTCGGTGATGACGCCGATCACGCGTCCGCCGGCGTCGAGCGCGGCCTGCGCCGCGATCTGCATCAGCCCGACGCTGCCGCCGCCGTAGACGAGCGTCATGCCGCGCGCGGCCAGCGCGCGGCCGAACTCTCTGCGCCGCATCGGCATACGCCGGCCGCGCTCCGACGTTCGAGCCGCAGAAGAGGCACACGCGCGAAACGGCGCGCTCATCGGCGACGCGTTGCCGCGCGCGCGGCGTCGCAATAGTGCGGCGACGGCCTGCGCGCTGCGCCGCGCGTCATCGGCAGGCCGCACTTGGTGCGCCGCCACAGCACGTCCTCCGCGGTTCGTGCCCATTCCTCGGCGATCAGGTAGTCGATTTCGCGCGCCGTGAGCCCGGCGCCGAAGTCCCGGCCCAGGTCGGCGAGCGTCCGCGCGTCGCCGAGGATGTGCAGCGCGCGCGTGCCGTGCCGCCGCGCCAGGCCGCGCAGCAGTTCGGCCGGCAACGCCGGATACCGGCGGCACAATGCGGCGAAGAACGCGTTGCGGTCGCCGTTCGGGCAAGTCGCCGCCGGGCAGCGGCGCGTCGCGCGTCCAGTCCGGCTTCATGCCGGGAAAGTAGGCGCCGAGCTGCGCCAGCGCCGATTCGGCCAGCTTGCGGTAGGTCGTGATCTTGCCGCCGAAGATCGACAGCACCGGCGCGCGATCCGGGCCCGGGCTCGCCTTCCAGCGCGTCGACCTTGAACACGTAGTCGCGCGTCACCGCGGACGGGTCGTTCGACCCGTCGTCGTGCAGCGGCCGCACGCCGCTGTACGTCCAGACGACGTCGGCAGCGCGCCAGCGGTCGTCGCGAGATAGGAATTGACGAGGTCCAGCAGATAGTCGATTTCGTCGCCGGAGATCGCCGGATGCTCGTATTCGTCGACCGGGACGTCGGTCGTGCCGATCAGCGAGTAGTGCTGCTGGTAGGGAATGATGAAGACGATCCGCTTGTCGGCATTCTGCAGGATGTACGCGTGCTCTTCCGGATGCACGCGCGGCACCACGATGTGGCTGCCCTTGACGTGCCGCACGCTCTCCTTCGCCGGCGACGCGCTGACGCTGTCGAGCACGTGCTTCACCCACGGGCCGGCGGCATTGACGATCGCCCTCGCCGTGACTTCGGTCGTCACCCCATCGCGCTGCCTGCAGCGTCGCGCGCCACAGGCCGCCTTCGCGCCGCGCACCGGTGACGCGCGTGTGCACGCGAATGTCCGCGCCTCGGCCTTTCGCGTCGAGCGCGTTCAGCACGACGAGCCGCGCATCGTCGACGCGTGCGTCGGCATAGACGAAGCCGCGCACGAATTGCGACTGCAGGCCCGCGCCCCAGCGGCTCCCCGCGAGCTTGACGCCGAACGACTTGGGCAGCGTCATCTTGCCGCCCAGATGGTCGTAGAGGAAGAGCCCCATGCGGATCATCCACGCCGGGCGCAGGTGCGCCTCGTGCGGCAGCACGAACGCGAGCGGTTCGATGATGTGCGGCGCATTGGCGAGCAGCACTTCGCGCTCCCGCAGCGCCTCCGCGACCAGCCGGAATTCGAAATACTCGAGGTAGCGCAGCCCGCCGTGGATCAGCTTGGTGCTCCACGACGACGTGTGCGCCGCGAGGTCGTCCTGCTCGGCCAGCAGCACCGACAGGCCGCGGCCCGCGGCGTCGCGCGCGATGCCGGCGCCGTTGATGCCGCCACCGATGACGAGCAGATCGTAGATGGGGGAGTCGGCAGGGGTCATGGGGATTGCAAATACGGGCGCCCGATTGTAACAAGGCGGCATGGGGCGCCGAGGCGGCCCGCGCGGCATTGCGGTACGATGTTCGTCCACCGCCGGAGGCCCCATGAACATCGTTCCCGAAATCGCCGCGCTCGACGCCGACATGCGCGGCTGGCGCCACCACATCCATGCGCATCCCGAGACCGCGTTCGAGGAGGCGCAGACGTCCGCGTTCGTCGCCGACAAGCTCGAGTCGTTCGGGCTCGAGGTCCATCGCGGATTGGCGAAGACCGGCGTCGTCGGCGTCCTGCGCAACGGCACCGGCGAAGGACGCCGTCGGCCTGCGCGCCGACCTCGATGCGCTGCACATCCACGAGAAATCCGGCGTCGCGCATGCGTCGACCACACGCAGGCAAGATGCACGCGTGCGGCCACGATGGTCACACGTCGATGCTGCTCGGCGCGGCGAAGGCGATGGCGCAGCGGAAGAACTTCGACGGCACCGCCTATTTCATCTTCCAGCCCGCCGAGGAGAACGAAGGCGGCGGCCGCGTGATGGTGCAGGAAGGACTGTTCGACCGCTTCCCGATGAAGGCGGTGTACGGCATGCACAACTGGCCGAGCATGCCCGCCGGCACGATCGCGCTGCGCGCGGGACCGCTGATGGGCGCCTACGACATCTTCGAGATCGTCGCGACCGGCAGCGGCGCGCACGCCGCGATGCCGCATCTCGGCCGCGACCCGATGCCGTTCGCGGCGCATGTCATCAACGCGCTGCAGACGATCGTCGCGCGCAACATCCATCCGCTCGAAGCGGGCGTGGTCAGCGTCACGCAGGTGCACGGCGGCGACACGTGGAACGTGATCCCGCAGGAGGTGGTGCTGCGCGGCACCATGCGCTCGTTCAAGACGGAAATCCAGGACCTGATCGAGCGGCGGATGGGCGAGATCGTCGCCGGCATCGCGGCGACGTTCGAGATGACGGCCACGCTGCGCTACGAGCGGCGCTACCCGGCGACCGTCAACACGCCGGCGGAAACGCAGCATGCGCTGGCCGCCGCCGTGGCACTGGTCGGCGCAGCCAACGTCGACACCGATCCGATGCCGTCGATGGCCTCCGAGGACTTCGCGTTCATGCTGCAGGCCAAGCCCGGCTGCTACATCTGGCTAGGCGGCGGTCGCGGGCCGGACACGCCGGGCCTGCACAACCCGCACTACGACTTCAACGACGACGCGCTGAAGATCGGCGCGAGCTACTGGGTGACGCTGGCCGAGCAGCAATTGCCAGCCAAGGCGAGCGTACGGCAGGCGGCATAGCCTCGGCGCTTACTGGCACCACGCGACACCGGTCGGCCCGTAACCTTCGGGCACCCACCCTTTCTGCATCATGTCCATCCGCCGCGCGAGGTCGTCAACTATGTAGCGGTGATTCGTGTCGGCGCGCTGATTCCAGAGGCGATACACCGGCCGAAACGGTACGGGGCAAACGCCGGTGTCCTTGTCCGCGGCGATGACGAAGAAAGCCTCATCGGTCTCCCTCACAAAGGACGGAAACTTCGCGGCGACCTCGGCGCATTCCTGCGCCGAAGCGGAGAAGAAGTGGGAGTCGCCGGATTCCGGCGGGATGTAGTAGCGGCAGACTGGAACCGCGACCTGTCCGTACATCGAGCAGCAATACGTTGCCCTCGGAACCGTAAGGACACCCAAGCCGAAGGCCGTCTCCTGCCAGCCCTTGGTTCGCCCCGATTCGATGGCGTCGATGTCCGGTTCCGATGCCGTGACGAAATAATGATCGCGTGCGGCGTTGTAATATTCTCTCGCGCCGTCGTATTCGATGTGCACCCAAAATCTTCCCAGCGCGAATGACTGTCCGCCGGCGGGGGCGGTATCGCCGGAACGCAGCAGCATAGTCGAACCATCCGTTGGCAAAGCATTGAAGGTCCACGGGTCCTGCCCATTCAGGTCGATGGTGCCGCCGTCCGTCGGCACAAGGCGCTCCGGCATGACGTAATCGGGAGGTCGAGTCGACACCGCGTTCCAACTATCGTCCGACCAGTCGTCAATGGTCGTTATGATTAACGCGCCTCCGGCCGGAAACCCCGCGGGCGGATCGCTCGGAATGACGAACTGCTTGATTACGTCGCCGTGTCTCACCGTGATGACCGCGCCGGCGAGCGGTGTCACCTTGCCGTCCGCCGAGTTCTCGCGCAATTCGATGTACTGAAACCATCCGCTCAGATTCGAGTACACGCTTTCGATCCGATATGCCGCCGCGCTGACCGCACCGCCGATACCCTGGGAGCAGCCGGCGCCCTTGTCGCAGAGGATGTAGTGGTTCTGCCCGGGCAAGCTGTTGTCCAACGCGATCGCGTTCGGCGCAAAGGCCGCAGCAACTGCGAACAGCGATGCGATGCAGAGCGCGGTCAGAAATATGCGTTTCATGATGGACCTCTCGAAACGTCGGCGTGAAGCGATTCTAGGCGCGTCGGGATTCTCTGACCGCTCTCGCAGAAGGATCCTATCGAAATCCGCAGTTAATTGATCGGCCCTATCGGACGCACATCACGACACCCGACGGGCCATAGCCTTCGGGCAGCCACCCCTTCGCTATCATTTCGTCGCGAATCGCCGCTTTCTTCGTGTAGCGGTGGTTGGTGTCGGGTCGCTGGTTCCACAAGCGATACAGCGGCACGAGTTGGATGTCGCCATCGACATAACCGGGTATGACCGGGCAGTTCCCCGTGGCCGGGTCGGGGAGCGCCGCATAAAAGGCGGCACCGCTTTCGAGCTCGAAGTTCGGGAAACGCTGCCGCACCACCGAACACTCATCCTTGGAAGCAGCGAAGTAGTGGGAGTCGCCGTAGGCGGGAGGAATGTAGAAGCGGCACACAGGGCTTCCCAGGTACAGATATTCGATGCTCAGGTAGGTAACCGAGCTGCCGCCGACCATGAACTCTTCTCCGGTTCTCTGCCAGCCTTGGGTCCTTCCCGAATCGAGCGCGTCTATGTCCGGCGCAGATGCCGACATGAAGTAGTGATCGCGCGCGGCGTCGTAGTATTCCACTGCGGTGACCGGTGGCGGTGTCGGATACACGTGGTGAAAACTGGTCTGGATTCCGGGAATCGGGCCCCCGGGTACGGTTCCAGGGCCGAGCACCGCTTGCCCGATCGTACCGTCGCGAAACAGACTGTTTGCTCCGTCGGTCGGCAAACTCGCATACGTTACCTCGTCTGTTCCCGCGAAGTTGACCGTTCCTCCGTCAGTAGCGAGAAATCGTGATGGAACGACAAAGTCCGGATGGAAGTCGACGACAAAGCTGCTCGAAGCACTGGTAAAGAATTGGAATATGACGGGCGGAATATCTGAATAGGGCACCGCAGCGACCACGACCGAAATATTCGCGGTCTGGTCGTTCGGCAGGTCGTTCGGGAAAGTGAATTTCTTCTCGACTCCGTTGTGCGTCGTGGTGAGGGTCAAGCCGGCGAAGCGGTTCTGCCCATTCAATCCGGCGTACTCCCTCAACTCCACGAATTGCTGGGTCCCATCGAGGCTGGAGTAGACCTGGGCGATCTTGAATGTGGGCACATCGGGGTTGCTGCCGACGGTGTACCCAATGCCGGACGTGCATCCGCTTTCCCGGCCGCAGAGGATGTAGTGGTTCTCACCCGACTGATCGTCGGCGATGGCGCAGGTCGCAAAGTCAGTTGCCATCGCGACGAGCGCGGCAGCGCAAAGCGCAGTTCGGAACGTCCGATTCATCGTGGATCCCCTGGACTTCATCGGCTTGCGGTGATTCTAGGCGCGTAGCGACAGCCGGCCGGGTCCTGCAGCCCAAACCTATCGAAATTCGCAATTTTTTGCTGCCCGTAGTCGATTTTCCCTTGGCGAACGGCAAGAATGGCGGCATGAGCAGGCACAACAACCGTGCCGTCACGCGGGCTTGGGAGCTTGCCCGCTCCGGCGACCTGCGGGGCGGGACCGAGGCAGCGCAGGACGCGCTCGCACAGTTGGCTCCGCACGCCTCCGTTGCCAGCCGCGTCGAACTGCGGCTGGTCGCGGCATTCTGCGCCATGCGGCAGGGGCATCACGCCGACGCGCTGGGTGAATTGGAGGCCGCGGGGTGCGCTGCCGCGTCGCGGCCCGGCGACCCGGGGCTGGCGCTTCGCGTCGACACCTGGTCCGCGGAGCTCGCGTACCTGCAAGGACGCTACACGGACGCCAACGACACCATCTCGCGCGTCTTGGCGCCGCTCGAGTCGTGCGGCGACTGGGCGTACGTCGCGTTCGCGCTGCGCATCCGCATCGCGATCCTGCTCGCGCGCGCCGATTACGAAGGCGTTGCGGCCTTGGCCGATGCCGCGCTCCACGCCGCCGAGACGAGCGGCGATGACTACGTGATGGTGCAGATCCTCAACATCCTGGGCGCCGTCCATTTCGATCGCGCCACGTCGCAGTTGAGCGAACCACATGCCCGCGCGCACCTATCGTCGCTCGATCCGGGCGTCATCGCACCGATGGAAGTCGAGGCGCGTCGCGCGCTCGCCTTATTCGAGCGCGCGCGCGATGTCGCCACGCGGGCGCGCTACGAATTTGCCGCCTGGTATGTCGCCGGCAACATCGAGCGCCTCGAGATCCTGCTGGGCAATTCGGCCGGCGCCGTGCGCGCGATCAGGAAGCGCCTCGCGGTACTGCAAAAGCGGGGGGCGAAATACGACGAGATCGTGACGCGCTCGAATCTGGCGTGGGGCCTGCGTACGCTTGGTCGCTATGCGGAAGCGTTGCATGAACTCGACGTCGCGCTCGATCTCGCGCGCGAGACCGGCACCTTCAACGTCCTGCTCGAGTTCCTGGAATACGACCGGTCGATCGTGCAGGACGCGCTGGGCGACACGGCCGCGGCGCGCGCGAGTTACCGTCGCTATCTACAGCTCGTCGGTATATGGAATCGCAATGCGGCGGGAGCGCAAAACGGGATGCATTCGGCGAGCCCCAAGCGCCCGCTGGAGCCCTACTTTCTCAAGCGTGCCGACCGGTTCGCCCTCGAACACCTGGGCGAAACATTCGCCATCCCGGAGCTCGCCTCGCATTGTGGCGTGAGCTGGCGAACGCTGGAAAAGGCTTTTCGCGATTTTCGCGGCGTCACGCCGGTGGCACACATCCGCAACCTGCGCCTGGATCATGCGCACAAGGCGCTTGGGCTAGGGGGCACGTCGGTGGCCGAGGTCGCCGCACGATGCGGCTTTGCGAGTCCCACGACGTTCACGCTCGAGTATCGAAAGCGCTACGGCATCGCGCCGAGTCACGCCAAGAGCGCCGCGCGGGGGGCGGCGCACGGGGACCGGTGACCCACTCGCCGCCGTCTACTTCGCCAGCACCACGTCTCCGCTCTGCAGCGGCCGCGGATAGTCCGCATACGGCAGGCTTATGTTCTGGAACTGCACCGGGATGCCGGCGCAGGCCATCGGATCGGGCGCGTCGCAGACCTGGAAGTGCAGGTGCGGCTCCGTGGAGTTTCCCGACGATCCAAGCTTGCCGAGTTGCGCCCCTGCGGCGACCCTCTCGCCGACGCGCACACGGACGCTGCCGGGCTGCATGTGCGCATAGAGCGAATGCTCGCCGTTCCCGTGGTTGATCATCACGTAGTTACCCGCGATCCCGCTGGCGCCCTCGGGTAAGAGCGACATTTGGATTTCCTGCACGCGCGCGCCATACGCCTCGTCCGTCTCGTCGGGGCGCCGGAGTGCCGCGGGATTCTCGGGCTGGTCGTTCACCGCTGCCGTGACGATGCCGTCCGCGGCGGCGAGCACCGGCGCGCCGTACGCGTAGTAGTCCGAAAACTTCGTGCCGGAACCACGGTGCGACAGGTCGCCTTCTCCGAGCTTGGCGATGTCATAGCCGAATTCCTCGGGCACCGCCCAGCGGTGACCCGTGTGCATCGTTGGCCCGACAGCGGCGAACCACGCGCCGCGCAGAGGAAATCGGAACGCCGTCCTGGCGACGGCCGACTGGATCGGCAGCGTCGCCGTAACCTCCTGTTCGCGGCCGTCCAAGCGGGCATGAACCCTGACGCGCAGCGTGTCTCGCTTGCCGCGGTACGCAAAGGGCTGTTGCGCCAGCAATAGCGCCTGATTGGGCGCAAGCGTCGGACCGCCAAGCGCGATGCCCTCGGCGATCATGCTCGATCCGCAGAACTGGAAGGCCAGCATTCGCATCATTCCGGACTTCTGCATCAGCGGTCCCGCTCCCGCGGCGCGCGTCAACTCGGGGCCGGCGATCCGGCGCGTATCCACGACGGAGTCATCCTGCAAGAGTTCGAGCGTTATGTCGGTGATGTCGGCCGACGACGTGGCGTGATTGATGATCGCCGCGTTCTGCAGCAGCAGGCTTTGCACACCGCGCCGCGATTCCAGCGGGAAACTGCGAACCTGCACGGACGGACAGAAGCGGACCTCGAGTTCGCCGGCCGCCTGCGCAACGGTCGTGCTCGCCAGGAGCGCCACGCCGGAAAATGCCGCCGCAACAGCAGTCCTCATGCCGAACTCCTCCACTGTTGAGTCGATGTCCCGCTGCGGAATGCAGGGGCCGGATCGATTCGCGTGCGCGCGTCAGGGACCCGGGCGCGTCATTGCCGCCGGATCGATCCACCGGTCGAAATCCTCGGCCGTCACCAGCCCGAGCTTGAGGGCCGCCTCTCGCAAGGTCGTCCCGTGGTGGTACGCATGGAGCGCGATCTTCGCCGAATTCTCGTAGCCGATGTGCGGGTTGAGCGCGGTGACCAGCATCAGCGATCCCTCGACGTGCTCGCGGATGCGCTCGCGGTCCGGCTCGATTCCTCGCGCACACCGGACGTCGAACGAACGCGCGGCGTCGGACAACAGCTCGATCGATTCCATGACGTTGTGCAGCATGACCGGCTTGAACACGTTGAGCTGGAAATTGCCCTGCGCACCGGCGAATGCCACCGCCGCGTCGTTGCCGAAGACCTGCACGGCGACCATCGTCAGCGCCTCGCACTGCGTCGGGTTGATCTTGCCCGGCATGATCGACGATCCCGGCTCGTTGTCGGGGATCTTGAGCTCGCCGAATCCGGCGCGCGGCCCGCTCGCGTACCAGCGCACGTCGTTGGCGATCTTCATCAGCGCGCCCCCCAGCGTCCGCAGCGCCGCGCTGACGTTGACCATCGCGTCGTGCGCGGACAGCGCCGCGAACTTGTTGGGCGCGGAAACGAAGGGCTTGCCGGTGGCCGAGGCGATCTGCCGTGCGACGGCGTCGCCGAACGCGGCCGGCGCGTTGATGCCGGTGCCTACCGCCGTTCCGCCCAGCGCCAGGGGCAACAATCCCTCACGCGCGGCGCGCACATAGCGCAGGCCATCGTCGAGTTGCGCGGCCCAGCCGCCGATCACCTGCCCCAGCGTGACGGGCGTGGCGTCCTGCAGGTGCGTGCGTCCGAGCATCACGATGTCCGCGAATTCCCGCGCCTTGACGTCGAGCGTCGCACGCAGGTCGGCGACCGCCGGCAGCAGCGCGCGGTCGAGTTCCTCCAATGTCGCGATGTGCATGACGGCCGGAAACACGTCGTTGGACGACTGGCTGCGATTGACGTCGTCGTTCGGGTGGATCGGCTTTTTCGAGCCGATGACGCCGCCGGCCAACTGGATCGCGCGGTTGGCGATGACCTCGTTGGCGTTCATGTTCGATTGCGTCCCCGATCCGGTCTGGAAGACGACCAGCGGGAATTCGTTGTCCAGGCGGCCATCGATCACCTCCTGCGCGGCCCGGACGATCAGGTCGGCCTTGTCTGGCGGCAGTTCGCCCAGCTCGACATTCGCGCGCGCCGCGGCCTGCTTGACGATGCCAAACGCGCGAACGACCGGACGACCCCAGCTGAAGCGTCCGACGCCAATCGGAAAGTTGTCGACGGAACGCTGCGTCTGCGCGCCCCACAGGTGCGCAGCGTCGACGCGCACTTCTCCCATCGCGTCTCTTTCGATTCGGGTGGCTGATCCGTTCACGGCCCGCTTGTCCTTCCGGATGTTCGCTCGAAAACGTTCATGATACTTCGCCGCGCCCCGGCCGATTAACGAGGCGGATCAGGTCACTCCTTGGGCAACAGCCGCGTCCGGCGGTCGTGCGCGACGAGCAGCAGCACCGCCGCGGACGCGAGCCGCGTGCGCACGTTATCGGCGCGCGACGTCAGCACGATCGGCACGCGCGCGCCCAGGACAATTCCCGCGCTGTCGGCGCCGGCCAGGTAGGTCAGCTGTTTCGCGATCATGTTGCCGGATTCCAGGTCCGGCACCAGCAGGATGTCGGCCATGCCGGCCACCGCCGACACGATGCCCTTGGCTCGCGCCGCCTCGGGCGAGATCGCGTTGTCGAAGGCGAGCGGGCCGTCGAGAATGCCGCCGGTGATCTGGCCGCGGTCGGCCATCTTGCACAGCGCCGCGGCGTGCAGCGTGGATTCGATCTTGGCATTGACGGTTTCGGCCGCGGACAGGATCGCGACTTTGGGCACCTCGATACCGAGGACGTGGGCGAGGTCGATCGCATTGCGGCAGATGTCCGCCTTGGCATCCAGGTCCGGCGCGATGTTGATGGCCGCGTCGGTGATCATCAGCGGCCGCGGATAGGCGGGCACGTCCATGACGAAGACGTGGCTGATCCGGCGCTCGGTGCGCAAGCCGGTGGCGGTGGACACGACCGCCTCCATCAATTCATCGGTGTGCAGGCTGCCCTTCATCAGCGAATCGACTTCGCCGGCGCGCGCCATTGCCACCGCGCGATCGGCAGCGGCGTGGCTGTGCGGCGTGCCGACGATGCGAAATGGCGTGAGATCGACCTTGGCTTCCTCCGCGACGGCGCGGATTTTCGCCTCCGGGCCCACGAGCACCGGTACGATCAGCCCACGCTTCGCGGACTCGATCGCCCCCATCAGCGATTCGAAGTCGCACGGATGGACAACGGCGCAGCGGACCGGCTCGATGTTCAGGCAGCGCTGCAGCAGCCGCGCGAGGCCGTCGTTTCGCCGCAGCACGACCTCGGGCGTGGCGATGTTCGTGTAGGCGATGCGCTTCGACGGCGCGGCGACCGTCGCGATGCCTTCGACGAGCACGTCGCCCTCGGCATTGGTGCAGCGGCAATCGAATTCGATGAGGTGGCCGTCCGCGTGCTTGGCTCGCGCGGTGACGCTGACCGTCAGCGTATCGCCCGCGCGCACCTTGCCTTGGTATCGGAATTGGCTGCCGACGATTGCGCTGCCCGGCCCGGGCAGCCGCCGGTTCAGCACGCCCGCGACCAGCGCGACCGCGGCGGCGCCCGGTGCGGTGGCAATTTCCGCGACCGCGCCGGGGGCCAGGTCCAGGTGGAACGTCTCGACATCGCCCGCGGCAAGTGCCAACGCCTCGACATCGGTGGCCGTCAGCGTACGCACGACGATGTCGTTCGCGCCGACGTCGATTTCGTCATACGTCCGATTGGTCAGCTGCTGCATGGCGGCGCGCGCCCGGCTCTCGCTCGATTCACGCGCGTTGGCGCGCCCCACGCGGCGCCGCGCGAGCGCGCGACTTGTTGCGCAGCGGTGCCGGCAATGCGGCCGGCGCACTGGCCCCGCCGCGCACGGCAGCGGCGGAGAGAACGCCGCGCAATTCGGTCACGAGCCTGCGCTGCTTGTCGTCGAGATCGCCGTGCATCTCGACGCGGTCGAGCAGTGCCAGCGCATGGCGCCGTTCGGCCGGCGTCCGCAAGAGCTTGGGCAGCGACCGCTTGGCGCGCTCCGGCTCGAATTCGACGACGATCGTCTCCTCCTGCAAAAGGCGCCGGCGCTCGTCTTCCGACAGATGCGCGATCTCCCCCTCCGGCGACAGGATCTCCCGCGTGCGCTGCATCTGCGACAGGCGGCGGTGGCCCGGCCCGGCCTTGGTGATCAGCATGGCGATGCGCGCGAGGCCCTCGATGGCGCTGCCCTCCTCGATCGTGTCCAGCACTTCGCGCACGGCGGGCAGCGAGCGCGGGTCGAACTTGCCCTTGCGCCGGATCTCCTCGCGTTCGTCCGCCATGTGCAGCGACAGCATGTTGCCATAAACCTCGAAGAATGCCGCCTCCGATGCCGCGTCGCGCAGTTCGCGATACCTATCGAGCGATGCGCTCACGAATTCGGACGCGAGCTTTTCGAACTTGACGGCGTCGTTATCCGCGGATCGCGGCTTGCGGTTGCCCTTGACCGCGCTCGCCATGTACGGAAGCGCCGACAGCAAGGGGTTCTTGTCCGAAAGGGCCCAGTACTGGACACGCAGCGGATGGAATTGGCGCCTCGCCTTGGCCAGCCACTCGGGCGACATCTCGCGCACGAACGGTCGCGCCAGCAGCGAATAGGCGCGCTCGAGGAGCTCCGACAATGCGGCAACGGCCTGGAAGGGCTTTTCGTCGACGCGGTCGAATTTCTGCATCGCGCGCAGGTCTTCGACCTTGCGCTCCTTCAGCGAGACTTCGTAGCGAACTTCCCCGTGCGCGTCGAAGATTTCCTCGATGTCCATGCCGTAGAGGCCCGGCGGCAGCTGCTGGATGTATTTCAGCACCTCGACGATCTGTGCATGCTCCTTCTTCGCGACTTTGCCCGACACGAAGATCCCCAGGTGTCCGACGTCCTCGTGCAGCAGGCCGACGATCGTCTGGCCGTTCGCCTTGATTTCCTCCGTCGATGAATACACGTCGGCGATCCAGTTGAACGCCTGCTGCGGTGGCGTGATGTTGTCGCCCATCGATGCGAACACGATGATCGGCTGCTTGATTGCCTTCAGGTCGAAATAGCGCCCCGGGCCCAACCGCGCCTCGCCGGCCGACAGCTTGTTGCCGACGAAGAGGTTGTTGACGATCCAGCGGATCTCCTCCTCGTTGTACGCGTAGAAGCCGCCCCACCAGCGCTCGAAGTCGAGGAAGCGCTCGGGCTCGGTGTCGATGTTGTCGAACAGGTGGTACCACTTGTCCCACAGCGAATTCGCGGGGTTCAGGTATTCGAAATTGGAGACCAGATGCGCGCCATCGAACTTGCCCGCGCCCAAGTCCGCCGCGAACAATGACAGCCATGCGCCGCCCAGCAGCCCCCCCGAATAGCGCATCGGCGAATCGCCGTCGTTACCCGACCAGTACGACATCGGGGCGCCGTTGATGACGAGCGGACCGGCGATCTCCGGCCGCGCCGCGGCGAGCATCATCACCGCCCAGCCGCCTTGGCAGTTGCCCATGATCACGGGCTTCTGGCTGTCCGGATGCCGCTCGGCGACGATGCGAATGAACTCCGCTTCGGCGTCCGTCACGTCCGCCAGCGTCTGGCCCGGACACGGATCGGGGAAGAAGATCACGAAGTACACGGGATGACCCGCGGAAAGTGCGACGCCGACTTCCGAGTCTTCCTTGGAGCCGCCGATGCCCGGGCCGTGTCCGGCGCGCGGGTCGACGATCACGAAGGGGCGCTTGGTTTCGTCGACGACGACGCCTTTCGGCGGAATGATGCGCACCAGCGCGTGGTTGGCGGGGCGCTCGTACTCGCGCGCGTCGGCGATCATTTCGTACTTGTACTTGAGCACCGGCGGCTTGCCGGCCGCCTCGTGCTCCAGCCACTGGTTGCCGCGCTGGCGCAGCGTGTCCCAGTAGAGCACCGAGCGCTGGGCCAGGTCGACGTTGTATTCCGACCATTGCCGCCAGAATTCCATCGGCGTTTTCGTCGGCGTGTGAGCGTTTCCGTAGGCGACGCCGGCCCTGCGCATCCGTTCGCTAAAACGCTCGTCCGCGGTGCGCGTCCGGCGCTGCAGCAGATCGGCGACCGACCGCGAAATGGTGATCGAACGATCGATGGTGCGATGCAGGTCGGCCATAGTGGTTTTCCGTGGAAAAAGGGGCTTGTTGCAGCGCAACATTCTACCACTTCCAACGGGCCGCGGGCTTTGCGCTCGCGCAAGAGGAATGCGCGCCGGATTGCCGTACTTCAAACGCAGGAGGGTTCTTCCCAGGGTATTGGTGCCCCAGCTAAAATTGCCGGGTTTTCGGGCGCCACTTCTTGCCGCCCTTCCCGCAACCCTTTCAAGGATTCCAAGCATGAAGCCCTCGGTTTCAAGGTACCTGTGCGCGGCATTGTTTTGTGCTGTCAGCACACTGCTCGTTGTCGGCTGCGGCCAGAAGGCCGATACCGCTGTCGACAAAGGTGCAACCGACATGAAGGACAAGGCTGCGACAGTTGCCAAGGACGTCGAGGCGCTGGCAAAGGAGACCGAGGCGCGCGAAATCGGCATCGATGCCTACATGTACGCTTATCCGCTGGTCACCATGGAGTTGACGCGACGAGTGTCGACGAACGTCGCGGCGCCCGAAGGCAGCAAGGCGCCCATGACGCAGTTCGCCAAGTTGCGTGGCTATCCGGCGGTCGATGACCATACCGTGACGGCGCCGAACGCGGACACGCTGTACACCGTCGTTTGGCTGGATGTCTCCAAGGAGCCGTGGATCATCAACGCGCCCGACATGAAAGGCCGCTTCTTCCTGCTACCGATGCTGGATGGCTGGACGACTGTTTTTGCCGACCCCGGCAAGCGCACCACGGGTACCGCCGCGAAGAAGTTCGCGATCACCGGCCCCGGCTGGACGGGGACACTCCCTGCCGGAGTCACCGAATACAAATCAGCGACCTCTATGGTGTGGCTGCTGGGCCGGATCTACTGCACCGGCACGCCGGAAGACTACAAGGCCGTGCATGCGCTGCAGGACCAGATGACGGCCGCGCCACTTTCTTCGTATGGCAAGCCGTACACGGCGGCGCCGGGGATCGTCGATCCGAGCATCGACATGAAGACCTCGATTCGTGATCAGGTCAACGCCATGGACGCGGCCTCCTACTTCAAGTTGCTCGCGCAACTGCTGAAGACCAATCCTCCGGTTGCCGAGGACGCACCGATGGTGGCAAAGCTCGCCAAGATCGGCATCGTGCCGGGGCAGGACTTCGATGCGTCGAAGCTCGACCCGGCGGTGGCGAAGGGACTCGCCGCCGCGCCCAAGCCGGCACAAGAAAAGATCATGGGCTACATGAAGGAATCGATTGTTACGGGTGATTCGAAGCTGATCGATGGCTGGACGTTCTCGACCAAGGTCGGCACCTATGGCACCGACTACCGGATGCGCGCACTGGTTACGGCGATTGGCCTCGGCGCGAATCGTCCGCAGGACGCCGTCTATCCGACTTCCACGGGACCGGACATCCTCAAGAAGTATAGCGGTGCCAACAAGTATGTCCTGCACTTCAACAAGGGCGAAATGCCGCCGGTCGATGGTTTCTGGTCGCTGACGATGTACGACGCCAACTACTTCTTTGTGCCCAATCCGGTCAATCGGTATACGGTGAGCCAGCGCAACAAGCTGAAGGCCAACGCCGATGGATCGGTCGATCTCTACGTTCAAAACGAATCGCCCGGCAAGGACAAGGAGCAGAATTGGCTGCCTGCACCGAAGGACCAATTCATTCTGATGATGCGGTTGTATTGGCCGAAGGAGAAGCCGCCATCCATTCTCGACGGCAGCTGGAAGATCCCACCGGTCAAAGAAGTCAAGTAACCTTCGATCCTCCAGAGAAGATCGGCGCGAATTGAAAGGGCGGCCCGTTATGGCGCCGCCCTTTTTCTTTTCGATCTCGACTAGAGTGACGCTACGCGCGGTGGCGGAACTTCCGGATGGCCTCGAGCTGGGCCAGAGCAATTGACAGTTCGGCTTGCGCCGCGGCCATCGTTTCCGCCGATTCCTTGTTCACCATCGCCTCCTGCGCTCGTTTCTTTGCCTCGAGCGCCTTCACCTCGTCCAGGTCATGCGCGCGAATGGCGGTATCGGCCAGTACCGTCACCTTGTGCGGCTGCACTTCTAGGAAGCCGCCCTGCACGAAGACCAGCTCTTCGGCCGCCTGGCCGGGAACCTTGATGCGCACGGCGCCGGGCTTGATCTGCGTGAACAGCGGCGTGTGCCGCGGAAATATGCCGAGCTCGCCATCGACGCCGGGCAGAACGACAAACTCCGCATCGCCCGAGAAGATCTGCTCTTCGGCGCTGACGACGTCGACGTGGATGGTGTGTGGTTCGGCCATGGGCTTTCAGTCCGCGCCTATTGCAGCGCTCATTGCAGCGTTTTTGCCTTTTCGAATGCTTCCTCGATCGTGCCGACCATGTAGAACGCCTGCTCGGGCAGCTCATCGCATTCGCCATTGACGATCATGTTGAAGCCCTTGATCGTGTCCTTCAGCGCCACATATTTGCCCGGCGAGCCCGTAAACACCTCCGCCACGGTGAACGGCTGCGACAGGAAGCGCTGGATCTTCCGGGCGCGGGACACGGCCAGTTTGTCTTCGGGAGACAATTCGTCCATGCCCAGGATGGCGATGATGTCGCGCAGTTCCTTGTATTTCTGCAGCGTCTGTTGGACACGTCGCGTGCAGTTGTAGTGCTCCTCGCCGATGACGTGCGGGTCGATCTGGCGCGACGTCGAGTCGAGTGGGTCGACCGACGGGTAGATGCCGAGCGACGCGATGTCCCGCGACAGCACGACGGTCGCGTCGAGGTGGCCGAACGTCGTGGCGGGCGACGGGTCGGTCAGGTCGTCGGCCGGCACATACACCGCCTGGATCGACGTGATCGAGCCGGTCTTCGTCGACGTGATCCGCTCCTGCAGCTTGCCCATTTCCTCGGCGAGCGTCGGCTGGTAGCCGACAGCGGAAGGCATCCGTCCGAGCAGCGCAGACACCTCAGTTCCGGCCAGCGTGAAGCGGTAGATGTTGTCGATGAACAGTAGCACGTCGAGGCCTTCGTCGCGGAACGACTCGGCGATCGTGAGGCCGGTCAGCGCGACGCGCAACCGGTTACCCGGCGGCTCGTTCATCTGGCCGTACACCATCGCAACCTTTGACTTGCCGAGTTCGTCCTTGTTGACGACGCCGGAGTCAATCATCTCGTTATAGAAGTCGTTGCCTTCGCGCGTGCGTTCGCCGACACCGGCGAACACCGACAGGCCCGCGTGCCCGGTCGCAATGTTGTTGATGAGTTCCATCATCGTGACCGTCTTGCCCACGCCAGCGCCGCCGAAGAGGCCGATCTTGCCGCCCTTGGCGAACGGGCAGATGAGGTCGATGACCTTGATGCCCACCTCGAGCAGTTCGGTCGATGGCGAAAGCTCTTCATAGTCCGGGGCCGCGCGGTGGATCGACATTGTCTTTGCGGCGTTGACGGGACCACGCTCGTCGATCGGCCGGCCCAGCACGTCCATGATGCGGCCGAGCGTTTCCGCGCCGACGGGCACCATGATCGGCGCCTTCGTGTTCACGACCATCATGCCGCGGCGCAGGCCGTCGGAGCTGCCGAGCGCGATGGTGCGCACGACGCCATCGCCCAGCTGCTGCTGCACCTCGAGCGTCAGCCCGATCTCGTCCAGCTTCAGTGCGTCGTAGATCTCGGGGATCTGGTCGCGCGGAAATTCCACGTCGACCACTGCGCCGATGCACTGAACAATCGTTCCCTGGTTCATGGTTTCCTCAACTTCGTCAGATCAGAGTTTGTTTCAAACCGCCGCCGCGCCGCCGACGATCTCCGAGAGCTCCTTGGTGATCGCCGCCTGCCGCGTCTTGTTGTAGATGAGCTGCAGCTCCTTGATGATCTTTGCCGCATTGTCGGATGCGGCCTTCATCGCGACCATCCGCGCCGACTGCTCGGATGCCATGTTCTCGTTGACCATCTGGTACACGACCGCCTCGAGGTAGCGCCGCATCATGCCGTCGAGCAGCGTCCGTGCATCCGGTTCGTAGATGTAGTCCCAGGAACTGTCGGACAGCTCGGCCTTGCGCACTTCGCCCGCCGGCGTCCTGTACTGGTCGGGAATCGGAATGATCTTCCCGTGCCGCGGCTCCTGGCTCATTGTGTTGCGGAACGTCGTGAAGTAGATGTGCACTTCGTCGACCTTGCCCGCGACATATTCGTCGATCAGCGTCTTGACCGGGCCGACCATCTTATCCACGTGGGGCCGGTCGCCCAGGTTCGTGACGCTGGCCACGACATTGGCGCCCATCCGTGTCAGGAAACCCAACCCCCTGCTGCCGATGGCGACGTAGTCGCACTCGATGCCCTTGGCGCGCCACTCCTTGTGCTGCTGCAGGACCAGCCGCAGCACATTGGTGTTGAGGCCGCCGCACAGACCCTTGTCGGTGGTGACGACGATGGCACCGACGCGCTTGACGACGTCGCGCTTCTGCAGGAACGGGTGGTGGTATTCGGTGTTGGCCTTGGCGATGTGCAGCACGATGTTGAACATGCGCTCGACGTACGGACGCGACGCGCGCATCCGGTCCTGGGCCTTTTTCATCTTCGAGGCCGAGACCATCTCCATCGCCTTGGTGATCTTGCGCGTGCTCTGCACGCTCTTGATCTTGGTCGTGATCGCTTTGGAACTTGCCATGTCGGACTTTCGTTGGCGCTACCGCTGCAGCATTCCTAGTATGTGCCGGTCTTCTTGAAGTCCTCGATCGCCGCGGACAGCGCCTTCTCGTCGTCGGCCGTCATCTCGTTGGTCTTCGCGATCTTGTCGATGATGCCGGCATACTTGCCCCGCATGAACTGGCGCAACGCGGACTCGAACGCCAGCGCCTTTTCCACCGGCACGTCGTCGTAATAGCCCCTGTTCACCCCGAACAGCGTCAGCGCCTGGTCGGCCACCGACATCGGCGCGTACTGCGGCTGCTTCATGAGTTCCGTCACGAGCTTGCCGCGGTCCAGCTGCTTGCGGGTGGCCTCATCCAGGTCGGAGGCGAACTGCGCGAACGCCGCGAGCTCGCGGTATTGCGCGAGAGACAGGCGCACGCCGCCGCCTAGCTTTTTGATGACCTTGGTCTGCGCGTCGCCGCCTACGCGGGACACCGAAATGCCCGCGTTGATCGCCGGGCGGACGCCGGCGTTGAAGAGATCGGTCTCGAGGAAGATCTGGCCGTCGGTGATCGAGATCACGTTGGTCGGTACGAACGCCGTCACGTCGCCGGCCTGGGTTTCGATGATCGGCAGCGCCGTGAGCGACCCGGTCTTGCCCTTGACCGCGCCCTTGGTGAATTTCTCGACGTACGCAGCGTTGACGCGCGCCGCGCGCTCGAGCAATCGCGAGTGCAGGTAGAACACATCGCCCGGGTACGCCTCGCGGCCCGGCGGGCGGCGGAGCAGCAGCGACACCTGGCGGTAGGCCCACGCCTGCTTGGTCAGGTCGTCGTAGATGATCAGCGCATCCTGCCCGCGATCACGGAAGTACTCGCCCATCGTGCAGCCGGAGTACGGGGCAATGTACTGCATCGCGGCCGATTCCGACGCCGTCGCGGCGACGACGATCGTGTACTCCATGGCGCCGTACTCGGTCAGCTTGTTGACGACGTTCTTGATCGACGACGCCTTCTGCCCGATCGCGACGTACACGCAGATGAGATCCTTGCCCTTCTGATTGATGATCGTGTCGATCGCCACCGCGGTCTTGCCGGTCTGGCGGTCGCCGATGATGAGCTCGCGCTGGCCGCGCCCGATCGGCACCATCGCGTCGATCGACTTCAACCCGGTCTGCACCGGCTGCGACACCTTCTGTCGTTCGATCACGCCCGGCGCGACCTTCTCGATCACGTCCCGCATCTTCGCGTTGACCGGGCCCTTGCCGTCGATCGGTTCGCCGAGCGAGTTGACGACGCGGCCGATCAGTTCCGGCCCGACGGGAACGTCGAGAATCCGGCCCGTGCATTTGACGGTGTCGCCTTCCTTGATTTTCTCGTACGCGCCCAGGATCACCGCGCCGACCGAGTCGCGCTCGAGGTTCAGCGCGAGCCCGAACGTGTTGTCCGGGAACTCGAGCATCTCGCCCTGCATCGCGTTGGACAGACCGTGAATGCGGCAGATGCCGTCGGAAACCGAGACCACCGTTCCCTGCGTCCGCACTTCGGCGCCGGTGTCCAGGTTCTGGATCTTGGTCTTGATCAGTTCGCTGATTTCGGAAGGGTTCAGTTGCATGATTTCCTCACGTCTGCCGCGGATTGGGTGAGTGCCGCGGCGTCACGACTATCGAATTCTTTGCGTCGGCTCAGTTTGGTAACTTAGGCGCGCAGCTGCGCGGCCATCGCCCGGAGTTGTTCCTGGACCGAACCGTCGATCACTGTGTCGCCGACGGTGACGCGTGCGCCGCCGATCAGCTCCGGCTTGACCGCGACGGTCGCCTCGATCTTCTTGCCAAAGCGCTTCTCGAGCGCGGCCGTCAATTCCGCGAGTTCATTGCCCTCGAATGGAAACGCCGTCTCGATCGTCGCCTTGGCCACGCCGTCCGCGTCGTCCTTCAGCGCTCTCGAACATCGCCTGGATCTGCGGCAGCAACGAGATGCGGTCGCCCTCGATCAGCACGCGCACGAAACTCCTGCCCTCGGCATTCAGCTTGTCGCCGCAGATCGACAGCAGGAGCGACTCCTTGGCGCCGCTGTCGAGCGCGGGATTGTCCAGCGCGCGCGCCACCTTCGGATCGGCGACGACGGCGCTGGCCAGCCGCAGCATCTGCGACCACACCGGCAGCGCATTGCCGTCGCGGGCCAGCGAGAACGCGGCTTCGGCGTACGGGACGCGCGATCGTGGTCAGTTCGGCCATGGGTTGCTCCGTACAGTTAGAGCTGCCGCTTCAGCTGCGCGAGCAAGTCTCGGCGTGAACCTTGGTGTCGACGTCCTTCTTCAGGATCTTCGACGCGCCCGCGACCGCCAGGTCGGCGACAGCGTCGCGCAGCTGTTCCTTCGCCCGCGCGACTTCCTGCTGGATCTCGGCCTTGGCGGCGGCAATGATGCGTTCGCCTTCCGCCTTGGCTTCGATCTTCGCCTGCTCGATCGTCTCGGACTTGAACCGCTCGCCGGTGGCGACGATCTCGGCGGACTTGCCCTTGGCTTCGGTCAGCATGTCGGCTATCCGCTTCTCGGCGCTGGCCAACTCCTTGCGGCCCTCTTCGCCGGCGGCCAGACCGTCTGCGATCTGCTTTTGCCGCGTCTCGATGGCGCGCATCAGCGGCGGCCAGATGAAGCGCGCGCAGAACCAGATGAAGGCCGTGAAGGCGACGGCCTGCATGATCAGCGTCAGATTGAAGTTCATGGCGGTGCCTGTGCGATGAGAAGGATTGCAACGCGCCTTACTTTGCTACGACGGAGAGCAGCGGGTTGGCGAACGCGAAGAACATCGCGAGGCCGACGCCGATGATGTACGACGCGTCGATCAGCCCGAGCAGCAGGAACACTTTCGCCTGCAGTTGCGGCATCAGTTCCGGCTGGCGCGCGGCACCCTCCAGGAAGCGCGAGCACATGATTCCCACGCCGACGCACGCGCCGAGCGCACCAAGGCCGATCATGAGTCCAATGCCGATCGCGGTGTTGGACTGGATCATCGCCAGCAGTTGCACATTTTCCATGATGCTTTCCTTTCAGTTGCGGGTATGTAGGACGTCGATGAGCGTGATAGTGGATGGGCGAGAAAGCGCACTGCGGAAACGGTCAGTGATGCTCCTCGCCCATCGCGATATATACGATGGTGAGCATCATGAAGATATACGCCTGCAGCAGCACGATCAGGATGTGGAAGATTGCCCAGCCTAGGTTGAGGACACCGCTGAACAGGGTGCCTACGAGCCCACTCGCCGCCCACATCCCCAGCAGCAGAAAGATGATCTCGCCGGCGTAGATATTTCCGTAGAGACGCAGGCTATGCGACAGCGGCTTCGATATCCACTCGACCATCTGGAACAGGAAGTTGAGCGGCCAGAGCAGGAAGTGGTTGCCGAACGGCGCGACGAACAGCTCCTTGGTCCAGCCACCGATGCCCTTGGACTTGATGCCGTAGATGATCATCAGCGCGAACACCGAGAGCGCCAGCGCGAAGGTGGTGTTGATGTCGGCGGTCGGCACGATTCGCCAGTATTTCAGACCGATCGCGCCCAGCGCGGCCGAGACGATGTCGACGGGCAGAAAGTCCATCGCGTTCATCAGGACCACCCAGACGAACACGGTCAGCGCGATCGGCGCGACCAAGAGGCTCTCGCCGTGGTAGATGCCCTTGACCTGGTCGTTGACGAAGGTCACGCAGAGTTCGACGAAGGCCTGTGTTTTCGACGGCACGCCCGCGCTCGCCTTGCGCGTGACCAACCACATGAAGCCCAGGCCCAGGAAACCGAGAATGATGGATGTCACAACCGTATCGGTGTTGACGCTCCAGAAACTGGTATCCCCCACCTGCTTGACCATGAAGGTCAGGTGATGGGCGATGTATTCGGACGGAGATTCGTAGTTGGGACCGGCCATGAAGATGGGTCGCGAAGAGTGTCGTGGTGAGTGGCTGCAGTGAGGTCAGTGGCGGTCAACAAGGGCCATGCGGAACAGCAACACCGTAATCACGAACGCGGCGAGAAATACGGCCGGGACCACGTCCTTGTAAGTCGTCAGCACGAACCACAGTTCTACGACGATCACGAGGATCTTGCACGCCTCGGCGCGGAACATCGCGGCCACGGTGCCCCCCGCGGACACGGGATTCGAGATCCCCAGCACAACCGCGTAGACGACGACGGCCGTGATGTTGACCACCCCGCCCAATACGGCGGACAGCGCCGCGTGCCCCCCCAGCCAAATACCGGCGATTGCCGCTGTAGCGACCGTCGCGCCCGCCTGCCACTTGAGGACCCGGCGGATCGGTTTGGTCGAAAGTGGGGCTTCCATCACCGCGCTCTCGGGCGCACCTGGCTCGCGATTGCCCATTTAGCGCGCGCTCGGTGTCGATCGCATTGACCGTGCGCAAGAAACGAAGCAAACCGATGAATCTTACCTGCTTTGCCCTCATGCTCGCAACGAGATGTTGCGGCGCAACGTCGCACGGCCGTTCGATGAAAGGGCGCAGCGACGCGCGCTAGCCGCCGGACAGCGCGGCCACGATCATGACATCGGCTCGAGGCGGAAGAAATGCCTTCGGATCGCGCTCGACCGCAGCGTTGACGAATATCTTGATGTGCGGACGCAGCTTTCCCTGTTCGTCCTGCATGCGAAAGCGGATCCCAGGGTGTTCCGCGTCGAGTTCCGCGAGCAGATCGCCCAGCGTCGGGGTGTCGGAAGCGCAGGCGATCGTGACGGCAGCGGCGCCGTCGCAATACGACCGCAACGGCGACGGCAGTGCGATGCGAAAGTCCAAGAAGTGATTCTCCACTTCGCTCTTTCGCGCTACACGGCCTCGATGGCGTAGATGTGCGGCAGGTGCGCGGCCAGGCATCTCCAGGTGCGGCCCTCGTCGCGGCTCCCCCACACTTCGCCCGACGTGGTGCCGAAATAGACGCCGACCGCGGGAAAGCGGTCGACCGTCATCGCCTGCCGCTTGACCGTCCACCATGCCTGCGACTTGGGCATGCCGTCGGCCTGCCGCTTCCACGTCTTGCCGCCGTCGCGCGTGCGGTACGCCGCGGGCTTGCCGCCCGGCGAAATGCGCGGCCAGACGTCGGTGCCGTCCATGGGAAACACCCACGCGGTGTTGGCATCGTGCGGATGCGGGACCATCGGAAAGCCGACATAGCCGACCGACTTGGGCATTCCCATGCCGATGTCCTGCCAGCGCGTCGCCGGCCGGTCGAGCCTGAAGATCCCGCAATGATTCTGCTGATACAGGCGATCCGGATTGCCGGCGGCGAACCGCACGCAATGCGGATCGTGGCCGTACTCGAGATCGGGATTGGGCTGGAAATCGGCGCGCACGCCGGCGTTGAGCGGATGCCAGTCCCTGCCACCATCGACGGACTCGAACGTGCCGCCGCTCGACATGCTGATGTACATATGGTTCGGATCGCGCGGATCGATCAGCACCGAATGCAGCTTCGGGCCATCGGGCGTGCCGTCCTGGTCGCCGCCGCACCACGCCTTGCGTTGCGGATGCGCGTTGAAGCCGGCGACACCTTTCCAGTTCGCCCCGCCGTCGTCGGAGCGGAACAGGCCCTGCGGTGAAGTGCCGGCAAACCAGACGCCAGGCTGCGAAGGATGACCCGGCGCCAGCCAGAACGTGTGGTCGACGACCCGCCCGCTGCCCGGCTCGAAGGCCGGCGGCGTCGCCGCCTCCTTCCACGTCTTGCCGTTGTCGGTCGAACGGAAAACCGTCGGACCCAGGTGCCCGGTGCGCGCCGCCGCGAGCATCGTCTTGCCGTCGCGCGGGTCCAGGATCGCGTGATGGACGATGTGTCCCAGGAATTGCGGACCGGCAATCTTCCACGTGCGGCGCGCGCCATCCGTGGTGAGCGTCCATAAGCCCTTGCGCGTGGCGATCAGAAGCCGGGCGCGCTTCGGCGCCTCGACACGCTTGGCTCCCGGAAGTTTTGCTGCAGTGCGTGCCATGAATCTCTCCTCGCTGCCCTTTTCGAAGACCTCGAAAGTTACCGCTTCGTGATTGTCCGGGCAAGTCGTGGGGTTGAAATTATTGTCATTGCCTGCAATCCTCGTGGGTTCCAAGGCTCTCCTTTGTGACCCCTCCCTAAAGGAATCACCATGACGATCAAAGTCGGCGACAAGCTGCCCGCGGGCGCGCTGTCCGAGTACATCGAAGTCGAAGGCAACGGCTGCACGATCGGTCCCAACACGTTCAAGGTCGAGGACCTGACGCGCGGCAAGAAGATCGTCATCTTCGGCCTGCCGGGGGCATTCACGCCGACGTGCTCGGCCAAGCACGTTCCCTCGTATCTCGCCAACTACGACAAGTTGAAAGCGAAGGGCGTCGACGACATCCTCTGCATGTCGGTCAACGACGCGTTCGTGATGGGCGCGTGGGCGCGGGACCAGAAGGCCAGCGGCAAGGTGCGGATGATGGGCGACGGCAGCGCCGATTACACGAAGGCGCTCGGGCTGGTATTCGACCTCACGCCCAAGGGCATGGGCGTGCGCTGCCAGCGCTTTTCGATGCTGGTCGACGACGGCGTCGTGAAGACACTGAACATCGAGGCGCCGGGCAAGTACGAAGTGTCCGGCGGCGAAACGATGCTGTCGCAGCTCGGCTGACGCAGACGCTTCCTGAACGGAAAACGGCGGCTCGCGGGCCGCCGTTTTCTTTCGTACCTGCCGCAGACTTCAGCGAAGCCGGGCGAGGATTCCGTCCAGTTGCTCGAGACTCGCGTACGAGATGACGAGCTTGCCGGCGCCCTTCTTGCCCACGTCGATCTTCACTTTCGCGCCTAACCTTTCCGCGAGCTCGGTCTCGAGACGCGCGGTGTCCGCATCATGACCTCGCCGTGCGCTGCGGCGTGCTTCGCGCTTGGCAGGATTGAGCAGCGTGAACACCAGCCGCTCCGTTTCGCGTACCGAAAGGTTGCCGTCGACGACGCGCGCGGCGACGTTCGCCTGCTGCGCCGCCGGCAGCGCCAGCATTGCGCGCGCATGGCCCATCTCGATGCCGCCGCTCAGCAGATGCTCCTGCGCGGGCTTGGCAAGCTGCATGAGCCGCAGCAGGTTGGTGACCGCGCTGCGCGAGCGGCCCACGGCCTTGGCCACGGCTTCGTGCGTCAGGCCGAATTCGTCGATCAGGCGCTGCAATCCGGTGGCTTCCTCGAGTGGATTCAAGTCTTCGCGCTGGATGTTTTCGATCAGCGACAGCGCGAGCGCCGAATGATCCGGCACGTTCTTGACGAGCGCGGGCACTTCCGTCAGCCCCGCGCGCTGCGCCGCGCGCCAGCGGCGCTCGCCGGCGATGATCTCGAAGCGTCCGCCGTCGACCGGCCGCACGAGGATCGGCTGCATCAGCCCCTGCTCGCGAATCGATTCGGCGAGCTCGTTCAGCGCCGTCTCGTCCATCCGCGTGCGCGGCTGGTACCTGCCCGGGTTGATGCGGCCGATCGCGAGCGTCTGCAGCGCCTCGCGCGGGGCATCCTCGTTGCCACTGGACAAGAGTGCGTCGAGTCCGCGGCCCAACCCTTTCGGTCGAATCATGCGTGCAGTCCTTGTGCGGCGGCGCTCGCCACAGCGGCGGCGGCCGCTTCAGCCTCCTCCCGCGCCTCGATCCGGCGCAGCATTTCGCCGGCCAGTGCGAGATACGCGAGCGCGCCTTTCGATTGCGGTTCCAGCTTGAACGCGGGGATGCCATGCGACGGCGCTTCCGCCAGCCGGATGTTGCGCGGAATGATCGTCCGGTAGAGCTTTTCGCCGAAGTGCTTTTCCAGTTCGGCGGCGACGTTCAGCGCCAGCGTGTTGCGCGGGTCGTACATCGTGCGCAGCAGCCCTTCGATTTCCAGATCCGGATTCAGATGCGCACGGACTTTCTTCAGTGTCTGGATCAAATCGGAAAGCCCCTCGAGCGCGTAGTACTCGCACTGCATCGGGATCAGCACCGAGTCCGCCGCGCACAACCCGTTGAGCGTGAGTAGCGACAGCGACGGCGGGCAGTCGAGCAGGATGAAGTCGTAGTCCGGCGCCACTTCGCTGATCGCGGCCTTCATCTGCGACAGCGCTTCGGACAGTGCGTCCTTCAGCCGCGTCTCGCGTTCAGGCAAGTCGACCAACTCGATCTCCGCGCCGGCGAGTTCGCGATTCGCGGGCACGAGATCAAACCCGCCGGACGGCGACGGAATGCGCACGTCGGCGATGCGGCGCTCGCCCAGCAGCACCTGGTACACCGTTGCCTCGAAGCTGCGCTTGTCGAGGCCGGAACCGGTCGTGGCGTTTCCCTGCGGGTCGAGGTCGACCAGCAGCACGCGCCGCTTCATCGCGACCAGGCTCGCGGCGAGATTCACCGCCGTGGTCGTCTTGCCGACGCCGCCCTTCTGGTTGGCCACTGCGATGATGCGCGTCATCGGTGTCGTCGTTCCCTCAGGCATTCCTGCGCTGCATGACGATGAGGTGTCGCGCCGCGTCGAGACCGGGAACCGCGAGCGAAGGCGTTTCGAGCACGACGAAATCCTCCGGCAGGTGTGCCAGTTCCTCGTCCGGATGCACGCCTTTCATCGCGAACAGCTTTCCGCCCGGCGCAACATGCGGCGCGGCCAGCGCGGCGAACGACGCAAGATCGGAGAATGCGCGCGAGATCACGATGTCGAACGGCGCATGCGGCGCGAAATCCTCGATGCGCACCGCGTGCGATTCGACGTTCGCGAGTCCCAGCTCGATCGCCGCCTGCAGCAGGAACGTCGCCTTCTTGTGGTTGGCGTCCACCAGCACGACCGTTGTGTCGGGCCGCGCGATCGCGAGAGGAATGCCCGGGACACCGCCGCCCGATCCAACGTCGAGGATGCGCAATCCGGACCGCGCCGGGAGGTGCGGTACCACCGCCAATGCATCGAGCAAGTGGTGCGTGATCATTCGCTGCGGTTCGCGGATCGCCGTCAGGTTGTACGTCTTGTTCCACTTGGCGAGCAGCGCGACGTAGGCGGTCAGTTGCGCCCGTTGCGCGTCGGTCAACGCGAGGCCGAGCGTCGCGATGCCCGAAGCCAAGTCGACGGCGTGCGCCGGGGCCTGCGCGACCTCGGTCATGCGGACAGCGCTTCCGCGCCGCGGCCGGCCGTGGGCGCGCCACTCTTCAGGTGCACGAGCAACAGCGAGATTGCGGCCGGCGTAATGCCCGAAATCCGTGCGGCCTGGCCGATCGTTTCCGGCTTGTGCAGGTTGAGCTTCTGCTGCGCCTCGGTCGACAAGCCGCGCACGTTGCGGTAGTCCAGGTCCGCCGGCAGCTTTGCCGACTCCATGGAAAGGTGGCGAGCGATCTCGTCGTGCTGGCGCTCGATGTACCCCGCGTACTTGGTCGCGACTTCGACTTGCTCGGCCACCTGGGGATCGGCCACCGCGGCGCCGGCTCCCGGCAGCGAGAGCAACGTTGCGTAGGTCACGCCGGGGCGACGCAATAAGTCAGTGAGCGCATACTCTCTGTCAATGGCTTGCCCCAGAACGCGCTCGGCGTCGTGCCGCGCAAGCACATTCGGGTTGACGAACGTGGTTCGCAGCCGCTCGATCTCGGCCGCGACGGCGTCGCGCTTGCGCGAGAATGCGTCCCAGCGCGCGTCGTCGACCAGCCCCAGTCGGCGACCATGTTCGGTCAGCCGCAGGTCCGCATTGTCCTCGCGCAACTGCAGCCGGTACTCGGCGCGCGACGTGAACATCCGATAAGGTTCGGACACGCCGCGGGTGATGAGGTCATCGACGAGCACGCCCAGATAGGCTTCGTCGCGGCGCGGGCACCAGCCCTCGTCGCCGCGCGCGTACCGAGCGGCATTGAGACCGGCGAGCAGTCCCTGCGCCGCGGCTTCCTCGTAGCCCGTTGTCCCGTTGATCTGCCCGGCGAAGAAGAGGCCGGGGATCGCTTTGGTTTCGAGCGTCGACTTGAGCGCGCGCGGGTCGAAGTAGTCGTATTCGATCGCATAGCCCGGCCGCAGGATGTGCGCGTGCTCGCAACCCCGCATCGACCGGACGAGTTCCAGCTGCACGTCGAAAGGCAACGACGTCGAAATCCCGTTCGGATAAATCTCGTGCGTGTGCAGGCCCTCCGGCTCAAGGAAGATCTGGTGACTGTCGCGCTGGGCGAAGCGCACCACCTTGTCCTCGATGGAGGGGCAATAGCGCGGCCCGACGCTCTTGATCACGCCCGAGTACATCGGCGAGCGGTCGAGCCCGGCGCGGATGATCTCGTGGGTCCGGGCGTTGGTGTGCGTGACCCAGCAGGGAACCTGCCGCGGATGCATGTCCCGCGAGCCCATGAACGAGAACACCGGGGCCGGCTCGTCGCCCGGCTGCTCGGCCAGATCGGAGAAATCGATTGTCCGGCCGTCGAGCCGCGGCGGTGTGCCCGTCTTGAGACGCCCGGCGGGCAGCTTCAGCTCGCGCAAGCAGGCGCCCAGGCGCTTGGCCGGCGGGTCGCCGGCGCGACCGGCCTCGTAGTTGTCGAGGCCGACGTGGATCAAGCCCGACAGGAACGTGCCGGTTGTAAGAACCACGGCCTCGGCGCGGAACGCGAGGCCGATCTGCGTCACCACCCCGACCACCTTGTCGCCTTCCAGCAGCAGGTCGTCGACCGGCTGCTGGAACAGCGTCAGGTTGGGCTGGTTTTCCAGCCGGGTCCGGATGGCCTGCTTGTAGAGGACGCGGTCGGCCTGCGCGCGGGTGGCCCGGACGGCCGGTCCCTTGCTTGAGTTGAGGATGCGGAACTGGATGCCCGCTTCGTCGGTGGCCAGCGCCATTGCGCCGCCGAGCGCATCGACTTCCTTGACAAGGTGCCCCTTGCCGATGCCGCCAATCGACGGGTTGCACGACATCTGGCCCAGCGTTTCGATGTTGTGGGTGAGCAGCAGCGTGGCGCGGCCCATCCGGGCAGACGCCAGCGCGGCCTCGGTGCCGGCATGGCCGCCGCCGACGACGATTACCTCGAAGGGTTGCTTGAAGTCCATGATTTCAATGAAAAATTTCGCTATTCCCGAGGCACGCCCACAACCGTTGATTTTACGCGATACAGCCTTCGGCCGATAGCGGCTTGTTTCACGTGAAACGGGGACGATGGCTGCGGGAATCCCTTATCCATTTGCGCCCGGCCGCAGGCAGGTTTCACGTGGAACATTGAGGCGCCCGGAGCGACCGGCAACCACGAACCGATGGCGGCTTCCCGCGAACGTTGATGGGGCCCTATCCGGCGGTACTTGCCATGGAAGTAATCGCTTACTCTTCGGCTTCGGTGCTCGGAACGGGGCGCAACGGCCCACGGTCGGGCCGGATCAGGTGGAAAGCCGCTTGCCCAATCGCTCGCGTTCGGCCTGCAACGCCGTCGGCCGCTTGGCTCCGAGCTTGGCGAAGAGTTCGTCGTGCGACGCGAGTTCGCGCTGCCATTCCGCGCGGTCGAGATTCATCACCCTTTCGAAGCGGCGCGGATCGAAATCGCTGCCCGTCCAGTTGAGGTCGGCGTAGGCGGGCGCCCATCCCGTCGCCGTTTCGTGCGCGCCCGCACGTCCGGCGCAGCGCTCGACGACCCATTGCAGCACGCGCATGTTCTGCCCGAAGCCGGGCCAGACGAACTTGCCCTTCGCGTCCTTGCGGAACCAGTTGACGCTGAAGATGCGCGGCGGATGCGCGACGCTGCTGCCCATCTTGAGCCAGTGCTGGAAATAGTCGCCGACGTGGTAGCCGCAGAACGGCAGCATCGCGAACGGATCGCGGCGAACTTCGCCCACCGCGCCGGCGGCCGCGGCGGTCGTCTCCGAGCCCATCGTCGCCGCCTTGTAGACGCCTTCTTCCCACGTGCGCGCCTCGGCGACCAGCGGAACGGTGTCGGAGCGGCGAGCGCCGAAGATGAAGGCCGAGATCGGCACGCCCGCCGGGTCGTCCCAATGCGCGATCGAGCGACGGGCATTGCATCGACGCGACGGTGAAGCGCGCGTTCGGATGCGCGGCCTTGCGGCCGTTCCTGCCGTCCTCCGGCGTCCAGTCCTTGCCCTGCCAGTCGATGAGATGCGCGGGCGGCTCCTTGGTCATGCCCTTCCCACCACACGTCGCCGTCGTCGGTCAGCGCGACGTTGGTGAAGATGACGTTGCGCTTCAGCATCTCCATCGCGTTCGGGTTGGACTCGTACGACGTGCCCGGCGCGACGCCGAAGTAGCCGGCTTCCGGATTGATCGCGCGGAGGTAGCCATCGGGACCGGGCTTGATCCACGCGATGTCGTCGCCGATCGTCGTGACCTTCCAGCCCTCGAAGCCGGCCGGCGGGATCAGCATCGAGAAATTGGTCTTGCCGCAGGCGCTGGGGAACGCCGCGGCGACATAGCGTCTTTTCGCCCTGCGGCGACGTGACGCCGAGGATCAGCATGTGCTCGGCGAGCCAGCCCTGGTCGCGGCCCATCACCGAGGCGATGCGCAGCGCGAAGCATTTCTTGCCGAGCAGCGCGTTGCCGCCGTAGCCGGAGCCGAAGCTCCAGATCTCGCGCGTCTCGGGAAAATGCACGATGTACTTCTGGTCCTTGTTGCACGGCCACGCGACGTCGCGCTGGCCCACGGCCAGCGGCGCGCCGACGGAATGCACGCACGGCACGAACACGCCGTCGCGCGCCCAGCACGTCGAACACCGCGCGGCCCATGCGCGTCATGATCCGCATGTTGACGACGACGTAGGGGCTGTCGGACAGCTCGATGCCGATGTGGGCGATCGGGACTGCCGAGCGGGCCCATCGAAAACGGCACGACGTACATCGTGCGGCCGCGCATGCAGCCGTCGAAGAGGCCGTTCAGCGTGCGCCGCATCTCGGCCGGCGCCACCCAGTTGTTGGTCGGACCGGCGTCGTCCTGCGTCTCGCTGCAGATGAACGTGCGGTCCTCGACGCGCGCGACGTCCGACGGGTCGGAGCAGCGCGAGATAGCTGCCCGGACGCTTCGTCCGGATTGAGCTTGGTCAGCGTGCCCGCGGCGACCATCTCCGCGCACAGGCGGTCGTATTCGGCCTGGCTGCCGTCGCACCAGACGATGCGGTCCGGCTGCGTCAGCGCCGCGATTTCGCGGACCCAGCCCATGAGCCGCGCGTGCCGCACATAGGAAGGCGCACCGACGGATGCGGCGAGTGTGTCCAGCGATTCGGGCTGATTCATCGTAGGGGATCTGTGGCCGGACGGAAGACGTCGACGCCGCTGTCTGCGTCCGTGCAGCGGTAACCGGCGATTTTACTCCGCGCCGCGCGCGTCGGCGCACTGGTCAGGCGGCCTTACCGGTTGGCGACGATGAAGAGGCGCCTGAACGGAAAGAGCGTGCGGCCATCGCGCGCGTGCGGGATAGGCGACGCGCCAGCCGCTGCATGTAGTCGCGCAGGAATTCGGCCCGCTCGCGCGTCCATCGAGCGCCTCGAGGATCGGCACGAGCCACGTGCCCTTCGTCCACGCCGCGACCGGATGCTCGCCGTCGTCGCGCGCCGCCAGCACCTGCAGGTATTCGGTCTTGCCAGATGTCGAGCGCGACGTCATCCGGCGACGAGCCACGTCGAAATAGTCGGCGGCCGCGGCCACCGGCGGCTCGCGCACGATCGGCGCGAGCTTCGCGCGCCAGCGCGTCGTACGCGCCAGTTCGGCGATCGACGTGTGCGACGGCGCACGGAAATTGTCGGGCATCTGCACGGCCAGCACGCCGCCGCGCGCCACCATCGCCGCCACGCGCGCAAACAGCGCCGCGTGATCCGGCAGCCAATGCAGCGCCGCGTTGCTGTAGACCAGGTCGACCGGCGCATCGGGCTGCCAGCGCGCGAGGTCGGCCGCGACGAACGTGTAGCGCGGATCGCCGGCGATCGCGGCGCGCGCCTGCGTCCAGCATCTCCGGCGAATTGTCGACGCCGACGATGCGCGCCTCCGGCCAGCGCTCGCCCAGCATCCGCGTGACGTTGCCGGCGCCGCAGCCCAAGTCGACGATCGTCCGCGGATGCTCGAGCGGCACGCGCGCGAGGAGGTCGAGCGCCGGGCGCAGCCGCTCGCCGGCGAATTGCAGGTACTGCGCGGGTTCCAGGCCATGGTCAGTCGCGTTCCTCCGTCGCGCGTTCGCCGCCGCGTTCCACCATGCGCTCCAGCGCGCGCGAACAGCGGCACCGTGGTCAGCAGGATAACGACCACGCGCGCGACATGGAAGGCCGTGACCAACGGCACGCCCAGCTGCAGCACCTTCGCGGTGATGCACATCTCGGCGATGCCGCCGGGCGCGGTCCCGAGCACCAGCGTGGCCGGATGCAGTCCCGACGCATACGGCGAGCCCGACGCCGAAGACCGCCGACAGTACCATCGCCAGCAGCACGGACGATCACCACGGCGCTGACGAAACGATGCGCGCCCTGCAGGAAATCGCGCTGGAAGCGCGATCCCAGCGCGCAGCCGAGCAGGCACTGTCCGGTGTTCGACGCGAGTTGCGGCATCGCCGACAGGTCGATCTGCGCCGCCGTGAGCGGAATGGCGACCGCCAGCGAGCCCAGCACGAACGCGTTCGGCACCCGCAAGCGCTGGAAGACGAAGCCGCCGACAGCCGTGGCGGTCATCAGCAGCACGAATCCCATCGGGTCGAAGGTCTTCGGCGCCCTGCACGTAAGGGTCGGCACCATGCACGCCGAGCAGCGTGTAGACCGCGGGAATCACCGCCACGACGATCAGGATGCGCAGGCTCTGCGCGGCCGCGACGCGATCGACGCGCGCGCCGAAGCGCTCGCCCAGCACCGCCATTTCCGCGGCGCCGCCGGGCACGCTCGCGAACAGCGCGGTGGTGCGGTCCAGTCGCGCGACATGCGCGCCAGCGCCAGCGCCGAGACGTAGCCGACCACCACGGAGAACACCGCGCCCGCGAGCAAGCAGGTACCAGAGACCCGCGACTTCGCGCACCACGTGCGGCGTGAAATAGAGGCCGAGCGACGTGCCGATGATCCACTGCCCGCCATAGCGCACCGGCGCCGGCACGCCGACGTCGACGCCGGCGACGCGCAGGAACGCGAGCGAGAACAGCGGTCCCAGCATCCACGGAATCGGCGTGTGCAGCCACGCGCACGCTAGCCCGCGCCGGCGCCGATGGCAAGCGCAGCATCGCGCGCGCACGCCGCGCCGCGTCACTTGCGCGGTCCCGCGTTGCAAGTGAGCGCTATTTGCCAATGCAGAAGCGCCCGAAGATGACGCCCAGCAGATCGTCGGCGGAGAACTCGCCGGTGATCGCGGACAGCGCGGGCTGCGCCTCCCGCAATTCCTCGGCAAAGAATTCGACGGGCGGCGGATCGAGCGCGACATGCGCGGCGGCGTCGGCGAGATGCGCCGACGCCGCGCGCAACGCCTGCAGGTGCCGTTCGCGCGCGAGGAACGTGTCTTCGGTCGTGCCTTCGACGCCGACCACCGCGAGCACTTCGCGCTCGAGCAGGTCGACACCGGCGCCGACATTGGCGGACAGCCACACGTGGCGGCGCGCGGCACCGTCGTCGTCGCGCATGGCCGCGGTCGGCGCGATGTGCGCCAGGTCCGCCTTGTTGTGCACGACGACGCGCGCCAGCAAGGCCGGCAGGCGGGCGAGGATCGCGCGGTCCTCCGCGTCGAGCGCATCCGCCGCGTCGCGCGCGTCGACGAGCAGCAGCACGAGGTCCGCGCGCTCGACCGCCGCCCACGTGCGCTCGATGCCGATCGTCTCCACGGCGTCGTCGGTGTCGCGCAATCCCGCCGTGTCGACGACCGTCAGCGGAATGCCGGCGATCTCGACGCGCCGCTCGACGGTATCGCGCGTGGTGCCGGCCACCGGCGTGACGATGGCCGCCTCCTCGCGCGCGAGCGCGTTCAGGAGGCTCGACTTGCCGACATTCGGCCGGCCGACCAGCACGACGGTCAGGCCTTCGCGCAACAACGCGCCGGTCTTCGCGCGCGCAAGAACTTCCGCGAGCGCCGCGCGAATCGCCGCCAGTTTCGCGACCACGTCGCCCGCGCGCAGGAACTCGATGTCCTCCTCCGGAAAGTCGAGCGTCGCCTCCGTGTACATGCGCAGTTCGGTCAGCGCCTCGACCAGCGCGTGCACCTGCGCGCGAGAACTCACCGCTCAGGCTGCGCGCCGCGGCGCGCGCCGCCGTGGCCGTCGCGGCGTCGATCAGGTCGGCGACACTCTCGGCCTGCGCCAGGTCGAGCTTGCCGTTCAGGAACGCGCGCTTCGTGAATTCTCCGGGTTCGGCGAGGCGCGCGCCCAGTTCGACGCAGCGCGCGAGCACGAGGCGCAGCACCGACGGTCCGCCGTGGCCGTGCAGTTCGAAGACCGCCTCGCCGGTGTAGGAATCCGGCGCCGGAAAGTACAACGCGAGTCCCTGATCGAGCGGCGCACCCTGCGCATCGCGAAACGTCGCGACGGTCGCCACGCGCGGCGCGCGGAACGGCGCCGACCACGCCGACGATCAGCGCATCGATGCCGGTGCCGGACACGCGCACGATGCCCACGCCGCCGCGCCCGGGTGGCGTGGCGATCGCGGCGATCGTGGGTGGCGCAACGGCGTTCGGCATTTCGCGTTTATAGCGTATCGCCCGCCGGAAACGAAACGGGCCGGCACGACGCCGGCCCGTCGCTTGCAATGCGATGCCGGTCAGCGCCGCTTCGCCGCGGCGGCCGCCGCCTCGTCGCCGATGACGCGGTTCATGTGCCATTGCTGGAAGATCTGCAGCGAGTTGTTGACGAGCCAGTACAGCACGAGGCCCGACGGGAAGAACAGGAACAGCACCGAAAACGCGATCGGCATGATCTGCATCACCTTGGCCTGCACCGGATCGGTGATCGGCGTCGGCGACAGCTTCACCTGCAGATAGGCGGTGACCGCGTAGATGACCGGCAGCACGTAGTACGGGTCCGGCGCGGACAGATCGTGGATCCAGAGAATCCACGGCGCGTGCCGCAGCTCGACCGCGGAGAGCAGCACCCAGTACAGCGCGATGAACACGGGGATCTGCACGAGGATCGGCAGGCAGCCGCCGAGCGGATTGATCTTCTCGGTCTTGTACATCTCCATCATCTTGACCTGCAGCTGCTGCTTGTCGTTCTTGTACTGCTCCTGCAGCGCCTTCATCTTCGGCGCGATGACCTTCATCTTGGCCATCGAACGCGCGCTGGCGTGGTTGAGCGGGTAGAACGCGCTCTTGATCATGATCGTCATCACGACGATCGCCCAGCCCCAGTTGCCGATGATGCCGTGCAGCCACTTGAGCAGCCAGAAAAGCGGCGCCGCGATGACGGTGAAGATGCCGTAGTCGACGACGAGGTCCAGGCCCTTGGCCGTCTTGGCGAGCGACTCCTGGTCCTGCGGCCCGACATACAGCGGCACGCGCACTTCGCCGGTGGCGCCGGGAGCGATCGTGCCGACCGGCACGATGACGCCGGCCGCGTACAGCCCGTTGTCGAGTTTCTTCGTATAGAACTCGCGCGGCGTCTTCTGCTCGTCGGAAGGCATCCACGCGGCGACGAAATAGTGCTCGACCATCGCGACCCAGCCGTTGTCGGCGGTCTTCGGGTAGGGCAGCTTGCGCGTCGGATCGGCGGCGAGCTTGTCGACGTCGGCGAATTCGACCTTCTTGTACTTGTCCTGCTCGGTGTAGACGGCCGGACCGACGAAGGCCGACGGCGCACCCCAGCTCGGCACCACCGGCTGCTTGGTGTCGCGGGTGAGCTGGAAATACGCGTACGGCGATAGCGGCGTGCCGCTTGCATTGGTGACGTCGAAGGCGACGTCGATCACGTAGCTGCCGCGATGGAACGTCAGCACCTGCACGACCTTGTCGCCATTGGCGGCGGTCGTCGCGAGCTTCAGTTCGACACGGTCCGCGCCGGCCGGAATCTCGCGCGGTCCCGGCAGCGCTTCGTAGAGCGTGCGGTGGTTGGGCAGGCCTTCACCCAGCAGGCCGGCTTGCGCGACGTACGTGCGCTCGGCGTTGCGCTGCAGCGCCAGGTACGGCTTCGTGGTGTCGTGGCTGTCGCGGTGCGCCTCCAGCGCCACCATCGTGATGACGCCGCCCGCCGTGTCGACCTCGGCCGTGTAGAGATCGGTGCGGATCGTGATCGTCTGGCCCCTGGGCGCGACATCGCCTTGCGCCGGTACTCCGCTTGCGACAGGCGCGCCGCCCGGCGCCGTGGCGGCAGACGGAACCGGCAAGTCCTTCGCCGCGGATGCGGCCTGGCCCGGACCGGGCGCGGCCTGCTGCGAAGGCGGTGCGATGGGCGTGTGCGCCTTTTGCCATTCTCCCCACAACAGGAACGCGGAGAACGAAAAGACGATGAACAGAATGATGCGTTGCGTATCCATGGGTACTTTAGGCGGCGGCGAGGGTCGCGCGACGAAGGGCGATCGGTGGGATCAGGAAAGGCTCAATCGGGAACGGGATCGTAGCCGCCGGGATGATACGGGTGACACCGTGCAATGCGCTTGGCCGCGAGCCACGAGCCCGCGATAGCGCCATGCTTTTCGACCGCTTCGCGCGCGTAGTCCGAACAGCTCGGGGCGAATCGGCAATGCGAGCCCAGCAACGGGCGCAGCAGGTACTGGTACCCGCGAATGCCGGTCAGCAGAACGGCTTTCATCGGCGCGCCGCGAGTTCGGTCAGTAGGCCGGCGGCCTCGCCGACGGCGGCGTCGAGTTCGATGCGGTTGCCGACGTTCTTCACGCGCAGGATCACGTCGTAGCCCGAAAGCGACGGACGCATCGCACGCACGACTTCGCGCAGCCGACGGCGCAAGCGGTTGCGGTCGACGGCACGAGGGAGGGTCTTGCGCGCGATGACATAGCCTATGCGACCCGGCGTGTTGACGGCGGCGGCGGCGACCAGTTGCACGTGGCGGCCTTCGCTGCGGCGCCCGGTCCGAAAGACGGCCTCGAACGCGCCGGTGCCGGTGAGACGAAACGCCCGGCCTTGAAGCCGGGCGTCAGGAGCTGCGGATGAGTCGGGCAGGGCGATCGTCAGACCGTCAGTTGCTTGCGGCCCTTGGCGCGCCGCGCCGAGAGCACCTTGCGGCCGCCGACCGATGCCATGCGCGCGCGAAAGCCGTGCTTGCGCGCCCGGCGGATCTTGGAGGGCTGATAGGTCCGTTTCATGACTTCGCCTTGACTTAAGGATGTGGAGCGCGGGATGCGCGCCCAAGCGGTAACTGGGCGGACAATAATTGCGCTGGAAAAGCCTTATATTAGAGCGCGTTATGGCCCAACCTGTCAATCCCTGAGCACGTCCGGCGATTGGATGCCGCGCGGGTGCGAGCGATTACTCTCGCCGGCGGGCGCGACGGTTCCGATGACCGCGTGTGGCATTTTTGCTACGCGCTTTTTCCTGTGGATAACTGGGACAACGGGGAATACAATCCACAACCCCGGGCGTTACGTGCGCGGGAAACGCGGACCCTGCCGAGATAAGTAGATGGGGCCGCCATCACCTACTCCAAGAGTCCCCAAAGACCCGTTCGCCGCATGCACGCCAACCTGCTTCCCCCCGCCTGGGCCCTGTGCCTGGCCGCCTTCGAGCGCGAGCTCACGCCGCAGCAGTTCGCGACGTGGATCCGCCCGCTCTCCTGCGCCGATGAGGGGGGCACGCTCAAATTGCGCGCGCCCAACCGTTTCGTCCTGCAATGGGTGCGCGACCGGTTCAGCAACCGGATCGAGGCGCTGGCGCGCGAGGCCACCGGCGCCCCGGTGACCATCGAGTTTGCGGTCGCCGACGCCATAGCTGACGCCCCACCGCGCCGGGAGACGGCCGCTGCCGGCCCCGCTGCCCCACTGGCGGCCCCTGTGGATAGCTCGCCACGCGCCAGCCCTTTTGCACGGGTCGGGACGGCCCCGCAGCCGGCCGCCATGCCCCGCAAATCCGACACCACGAGCCTCAATCCGACCTTCAACTTTGCGACTTTCGTGGCCGGGAAGGCCAATCAGCTGGCGCGGGCCGCCGGCCTGCAGGTCGCCGATCATCCGACGTCCTACAACCCGCTCTTCGTGTACGGCGGCGTGGGCTTGGGCAAGACGCACCTGGTCCAGGCCATCGGCAACCATATCCTCGCGCAGAACCCGGCGGCCAAGATCCGCTACATCCATGCCGAGACCTACGTGTCCGACGTGGTCCGCGCGTACCAGCACAAGGCGTTCGACGAGTTCAAGCGGCACTATCGTTCACTCGACCTGCTGCTGATCGACGATATCCAGTTCTTTGGCGGCAAGAGTCGCACGCAGGAGGAGTTCTTCTACCTCTTCAACACACTGATCGAGGCGCACAAACAGGTAGTCATCACCTGCGACACCTATCCCAAGGAGATCGCCGGGATCGAGGAGCGGCTGATATCGCGCTTCGGCTGGGGGCTGACGGTGGCGCTGGAGCCGCCCGAGCTCGAGATGCGCGTGGCCATCCTCCTGGCCAAGGCGCAGTCGACCGGCATGCGGATGGACGAGCAGGTGGCGTTCTTCATCGCCAAGCACATCCGCTCCAACGTGCGCGAACTGGAGGGCGCATTGAAGCGCGTCCTCGCTTACTCGAACTTCCACGGCCAGGAGATTTCGCTGGCGCTGGCCAAGGAGGCGCTGCGCGACCTCCTTGCCGTGCAGAACCGACAGATCTCGATCGACAACATCCAGAAAACGGTGGCTGATTACTACAAGATCCGCATCTCCGATATGCACTCCAAGAAGCGTTCGCGCGCCGTCGCGCGGCCCCGCCAGGTCGCGATGGCGCTCGCCAAGGAGCTGACGCAGATGTCGCTGCCGGAGATCGGCAGCAACTTCGGCGGCCGCGACCACACGACGGTTTTGCACGCTTGCCGGCAAGTCGCGAAGCTGCGCGAATCCCTGCCCGACATGAACCACGACGTGAACTTCCTGCTGCAGGTGCTGCGCAGCTGACACGCGGTCGGCGAGGCCCGAGAAGATGATCGGTTTTACCTCCCTTTTTCCCTATGAAAACCCCAGTTTTTCGCGTATAATTTCCAAGGTTTGCGACCAATAGCCTGTGGACCGTGTGTGCACTAATAGCGCATTTGCGCCAAGAACAATTTCACCCCCAATCGATCCACCGTTGGAACAGAGGTTTTCCCGCTTGTTTGGGCTCGGCGATCTGCCTGAACCACAAGCGTTTTTTCGGTCCATACCGGATCCGGTCCGCCTCCTATTAACTGATCTTACTCATCAACAATGCAACTAAAGCAGATCGCCCGCGACGCGCTCCTCAAGCCTTTGCAGGCCGTTTCCGGCATCGTGGAACGCAGACACACGCTGCCCATTCTCGCCAACGTGCTGCTCGAACAGCGCGACGGTCGGTTGTACGTGACGGCCACCGATCTCGAAATGCAGATCACCGCGCACAGCGAGCTTTCGGGCAAGGAGGGGCAGTCCACGACGGTGGGCGCGCGCAAGCTGCAGGATCTGCTTCGCGCGCTTCCCGACGACGCGACGCTCAACGTCGACGTCTCGAGCAGCAAGATGACGGTGCGCGCGGGACGGTCGCGCTTCAACCTGCAAACCCTCCCCGCGGCGGACTATCCGCGAATCAGTCTCGGCACCGAACAGTTGCAGACGCTGTCGCTGCCGCAACGCGACCTGCGCAAGCTCTTCAAGCTCGCCGAATTCGCGATGGCGCAGCAGGACATCCGTTATTACCTGAACGGCATGCTGCTGGTCGTCGACAAGGGGTCGCTGCAGGCGGTGGCCACCGACGGCCACCGCCTGTCGTGGGCCAGCTTAGCCGTCGGCGGCGATTTCGCGCGCCAGGAAGTGATCCTGCCGCGCAAGACGGTGCTCGAACTGGGAAAACTCTTGGGCGACACGGAAGACCCGGTGACGCTCGACATCCTCGCCAACCAGGTGCGCTTCCGCTTCGCCAATGTCGAGCTCGTGTCGAAGGTCGTCGACGGCAAGTTCCCGGATTTCAACCGCGTCATTCCAGTCGGTCATACCAAGATGGTGGAACTCGACCGCCTCGTGGCGCTCGGCGCGCTGCAGCGCGCGGCGATCCTGTCCAACGAGAAGTTCCGCGGCGTGCGCGTGGTGCTCGGCACCGACCAGATGAAGATCATTTGCACGAACAGCGAGCAGGAGGAAGCGGAGGAAGAACTCGAGGTCGACTACAAGGGCGATCCGCTCGACATCGGCTTCAACGTGACCTACCTGCTCGACGCATTGCAAAACCTGGCGGTCGACAAGGTGCGGTTTGCCTTCGGCGACGCAAATTCCAGTGCACTCGTGACGATGCCGGATCGCGACGACTACAAGTATGTCGTGATGCCCATGCGCATTTGACGAAAGGCGCCGCGACCGCAAAGCATCGACCGCGCGCCGACGACCCCGTCGGCGCCGCTGTTTTGACGGGAGGCAGCCATTCTCCCCATGAAGACGGAAAAGACTGAATGACACCAGCGCAACCCTTGCCGCAGCCTCAATCGCAACCCACGCCGCAACCGCAGCCCAACGGGCAACCCAACGGCGGCGACTACGACTCGTCGTCCATCCAGGTGTTGAAAGGCCTGGACGCGGTGCGCAAGCGCCCCGGCATGTACATCGGCGACACGTCCGACGGCACCGGCCTGCATCACATGGTGTTCGAGGTCCTGGACAACGCCATCGATGAAGCGCTGCAGGGTTGGTGCGACGACATCAAGGTCATCATCCATGCCGACAATTCGGTCAGCGTGACCGACAACGGCCGCGGCATTCCCGTCGACATCAAGGACGACGACGAGGAAAAGCGCTCGGCGGCCGAGATCGTGATGACGGAACTGCACGCCGGCGGCAAATTCGACAACAAGAGCTACAAGGTCGCCGGCGGATTGCACGGCGTCGGGGTGTCCGTCGTCAACGCGCTGTCGAACTGGTTGAAGCTCAAGATCTGGCGCGACGGCAAGTTCTACCAGATGGAGTTCCGCCGCGGCGTTCCCGTGGCGCCGCTCGCCGTCGTCGGCCCGAGCGACCGGCGCGGCACCGAAGTCCACTTCATGGCCTCGTCCGAAACGTTCAACAACATCGAGTATCACTTCGACATCCTCGCCAAGCGCATTCGCGAACTTTCGTTCCTCAACAACGGAACCAAGATCGAGTTGATCGACCAGCGCGACGGCAAGAGCGAGAACTTCGCGTACTCGGGCGGCGTCAAGGGCTTCGTCGAATACATGAACCGGGCGAAGACAGTGCTGCATCCGAAAATCTTCCACGCCGTTGGCGAAAAGGACGGCGTTGTCGTCGAGGTCGCGATGCAGTGGAACGACTCGTATGCCGAGAATGTCCAGTGCTTCACCAACAACATTCCTCAGCGCGATGGCGGCACGCATCTGACCGGCCTGCGCCAGGCGATGACGCGCACGCTCAATGGCTACATCGAACAAGAAGAAGTCGCCAAGAAGGCGAAGGTGGAAACCACCGGCGACGATATGCGCGAAGGTTTGACCTGCGTGCTGTCCGTCAAGGTGCCTGAGCCCAAGTTCAGCTCGCAGACAAAGGACAAGCTGGTCTCGTCGGAAGTGCAGCCCATCGTGCAGGAAGTGGTGTCGGCCAAGCTATCCGAGTTCCTGCTCGAGCAGCCGGCGGACGCCAAGATCATCTGTTCGAAGATCGTCGATGCCGCACGCGCGCGCGAAGCGGCGCGCAAGGCGCGCGACCTGACGCGCCGCAAGGGTGTTCTGGACGGCATGGGACTGCCCGGCAAGCTGGCCGACTGCCAGGAGCGCGACCCGGCGCTGTGCGAGCTTTACTTGGTCGAGGGCGATTCCGCCGGCGGCTCGGCCAAGCAGGGCCGCGACCGCAAGTTCCAGGCGATCCTCCCGCTGCGCGGCAAGATCCTCAACGTCGAGCGCGCGCGCTTCGAAAAGCTCGTGTCGTCGCAGGAAATCGTCACGCTGATCACCGCGCTCGGCACGGGCTTCGGCAAGCCGGCCGGCGACAAGAAGACAAGGAAGACAAGGACGCCTTCAACGCCGACAAGCTGCGCTACCACCGTATCATCATCATGACCGACGCGGACGTCGATGGCTCGCACATCCGCACGCTGCTGCTCACTTTCTTCTACCGGCAGATGCCCGAGCTGGTCGAGCGTGGCCACATCTACATCGCCCAGCCGCCGCTGTACAAGGCCAAGCAGGGCAAGGAAGAGGTCTACCTCAAGGACGACCACGAATTGAAGCAGCACCTGCTCAAGTACGCGCTCAAGGGCGCGGAGCTGACGCCCGGTGTCGGGCGTCCGCCGCTGGCCGCCGACACGTTCGCCAACGTCGCGCGCGAGTTCCTGCTCGCCGAGGCCGTCATCGAGCGCGTCGCGCGCCTCACCGATCCGCAGGGGCTGCACGCGATGCTGAACGGCGTGCGCGTGGACTTGACATCCGAGGGCGCCGCGCATCGCAGCGCGCGGGCGCTGCAGGAAGCGATGGCGGAACCCGATGTGACGGTCGAGGCGCGCTACGACGCAGCGACTGAAACCCGCCGCCTCGCGATCACGCGCATTCATCACGGTACGCCACACGTCACCTCCCTCGATGGCGATTTCCTGGCGAGCGGCGACGCGGCGCAGATTCGCGCGGCGGCCGAAGTTCTGCACGGTCTCGTGCACCCCGGCGCGGTCATCCGCCGCGGCGACAAGCAACTGGCGGTGCGCTCGTTCAAGGAAGCGCTCGACTGGCTGCTCGCGGAGGCGCAGAACAGCACGACGATCCAACGCTACAAGGGATTGGGCGAGATGAATCCGGCGCAGCTGTGGGAGACGACAATGGACCCGCAGGTGCGGCGCCTGCTGCGCGTGCAGATCGAGGACGCCATCACGTCGGAGGAAATCTTCTCGACGCTGATGGGCGAGCAGGTCGAACCGCGGCGCGCATTCATCGAGTCCAACGCGCTGGGCGTGCGCAATCTGGACGTTTGAAACCGCGGGCCGCTGGGATGGACCCGCCGTCCGTCGGCGAAAGGCTCCGAACAGGGAGCCTTTCGCATTTCAGGCTGTCCTGAGTAGCTCTGATCGCGATTTGATGAACCGATATCCGAAACGATTCGCTGCCGCGCTGGCGTTCACGCTGGCACTGTGCGGCCTCGCATGCGGCGCCGCCGCGGCGGCCGATACCTCGCGCCTCATCGTCAAATTCAAGGATGCGGGTGCCAAGAGCCTGATGCCGCCCGCGACCCGCGTCGAGCGCCTTGCCGCCGAATCGGGAATGAATCTCTCTCACGTGCGCGAGATGGTCGGCGGCGCCCAGGTCGTCGCGCTCGGACGGCGAATGCCCGAGCTCGAGGCCAACGCGATTGCGACGCTGCTTGCCGCCAACGCCGACGTCGCCTACGCGGTTCCTGACCGGAGAGTCAAGCTGCATTTCGTGCCGAACGACTCCAGGCAGAGCTTCCAGGAACCGTACCTGGGCAACACACCGGCGGCGATCAGCGCTTACGCGGCATGGGACACGACCACGGGAAGTTCGTCGGTCATCGTCGCAGTGGTCGACTCGGGCATTCGCCCACACGAGGACTTAAGGGGCCGGCTGCTGCCCGGCTACGATTTCGTCGCGGATCCCGTGCGTGCCAACGACGGCGATGGACGCGACGCGGACCCGTCCGACCCGGGCGACTGGATCGACGCCACGGACCTGGCGAGCGATGCATTCAAGGGCGACGACAATTGCAAGTTGAGCCCCAGCGTCTGGCACGGGACGGCGGTCGCCAGCGTCATCGCGGCCAACACGAACAACGGTATCTATGGTTCGGGGATCGATTGGGCGGCGAAGATCGTTCCGGTGCGCGTGATCGGCAAGTGCGACGGCTACGACTCCGACATCATCGACGGCATGGCGTGGGCGGGCGGGCTGCACGTTCCGGGGGTGCCCGACAACGCCAATCCGGCGCAGCTCATCAACATGAGCCTGGGAGGTTCGGGAGCATGCGACGCTCCGTACAGCGACGCAATCGCCGCCGTATACGCGCACGGCATTACGCGCGCCATCATCGCTTCCGCCGGAAACGACGGGGACAGCGGCCCCAACACGCCGTCCGGATGCGTCGGCGTCATCTCCGTCGCGGCCACCGGCGCGACCGGCGCGCGCGCGAGCTACAGCAACTTCGGCGCGCGAATCGACATCAGCGCGCCCGGCGGCGAGGCGGCCAAGCCGGTCAACGCCATCTGGGTCGACTCGAATCAGGGCTCGACGGTGCCCACGTTCGATTTCTTCGCGCCGATCCAGGGAACGAGCTTTTCCGCGCCGATGGTGACCGGTGTGGCTTCGTTGATGCTGGGCCTGGCCCCCAATCTCACGCAGTCGCAGCTCCTCGCGATGCTCAAGTCGACCACGAAGCCGTTTCCAGGCGGCTCGGACTGCGACACGTCGATCTGCGGCGCCGGCATCGTCAACGCCGACGCCGCGGTCAAGGCCGCGAAGGCGGCGGGGGGCCCGGCCCCGACCGTCGACGTCATCGAGTTCTACAACGCGTCGCTCGACCATTACTTCATCACGTACGGCGCGCAGGAGATCAGCGACCTCGACACCGGCGTGCACAAGGGCTGGGCGCGCACTACCCAGAGCTTCAAGGCGTATGTGACACCGCAGACGGGCACCTCCCCGGTGTGCCGCTTCTACATTCCTCCCGGCAAGGGCGACTCGCATTTCTTCGGGCGCGGGACGGTCGAGTGCAACGCGACGGGTGCCGCGCATCCCGATTTCGACCTCGAGGACCCGGCGTTCATGCAGATGTTCCTGCCGCTGGCGGGTGTGTGTCCGGCGAACACGACCGAGGTCTACCGAGTGTTCAGCAACCGGGCGGATGCGAACCACCGCTACATGACGGACCCGGCGATCCGCGATCAGATGGCGGCCAAGGGCTGGACGATCGAAGGTGATGGACCGCACTTCGTCGTCATGTGCGCGCCAATGTAGGCGCTTGGCCGCCGGCCGCAGCAACCGGAAACACCGAAACGGAATCGAGACATGGACGACAACCAGATTCGCACGTTGCTCACGGGCTTTGGCATTGCCCAAGACAATCCCGGCGTCTGCACCGGGCCCAGCCAATGGCGCGGCGGAGGCCCGGTGATCACGTCCGCCAATCCCGCGAACGAACGGACGCTGGCGCGGGTTGCCACCGCCAGCGCGGACGACTTAAGCAAAGTGATCGATGCGGCCGCGGCTGCCGCGCACGCATGGCGCGACGTGCCCGCACCCCGGCGCGGAGAGGCGGTGCGCCGCTTCGGCAACCTGCTGCGCGAACACAAGGATGCGCTGGGCACGCTCGTGTCGCTCGAGAACGGCAAGATCAAGGCGGAAGGCGATGGCGAGGTCCAGGAGATGATCGACATCGCCGACTTCGCCGTCGGCCAGTCGCGGATGCTCTACGGCAAGACGATGCACTCGGAGCGCGCGGCACACCGGATGTACGAGCAGTGGCATCCGCTGGGCGTCGTCGGCGTGATCTCGGCGTTCAACTTCCCGGTGGCCGTCTGGGCGTGGAATGCGATGCTTGCCGCGATCTGCGGCAATGCGACGGTGTGGAAGCCGTCGCCGAAGACGCCGCTCGCGGCGCTTGCCGTGCAGTCACTCGCCAATCGCGTGATGTCGGAACTGTCGCTGCCGGCAATCTTCACGCTGGCGATCGCCGACAACGCCGGAACGCGCTCGCTGGTCGCCGACCCGCGCATCGCGCTGGTGTCGTTCACCGGATCGTCGGCCGTCGGCCGCGACATCGCGACGACAGTGGCCGCGCGCTTCGGCAAGTCGCTGCTCGAATGCGCGGGCAACAATGCGATCATCGTCGCCGAGGACGCCGATCTCGACCTCGTCGTACCCGCCGTCGTGTTCGGCGCGGTGGGCACGGCGGGGCAGCGGTGCACGACGACGCGGCGCCTGATCGTGCACGAGTCGCGCGTCAAGGAATTGCTCGCGCGATTGCAGGCGGCGTACGCGCAGGTGCGCATCGGCGATCCGCTGCGAGCCTGCAACGCTGATGGGTCCGCTGATCGACGCCGCCGCCGTCGACAACTACGTGACCGCCATCACCGAAGCGACCAGGGCCGGCGGCACGCTGGTATGCGGTGGCCGCGTCCTCCCGGATCCCGGATTCTGGGTCGAGCCGGCGATCATCGCGAACGCGCGCAATGACTGGCCATGCGTGCAGCGCGAAACGTTCGCACCGATCCTCTACGTGATGGGCTTTGGAACGATCGCCGAGGCAATCGCGCTCAATAACGGTGTGCGGCAGGGGCTGTCGAGCGCGGTGTTCACGCTCAACATGCGCACGGCCGAAGCGTTCCTCGCGGCAGGCGGCAGCGATTGCGGCATCGCCAACGTCAACATCGGCACATCGGGCGCCGAAATCGGTGGCGCATTCGGTGGCGAAAAGGAAACGGGCGGAGGCCGCGAATCCGGTTCGGACGCCTGGCAGGCCTACATGCGCCGGCAGACCAACACGATTAACTGGAGCCGCGAACTGCCGCTGGCCCAGGGCATCAAGTTCGGCTAGCGCTTCTTTGCGGCGGGCTTTTTCGCCGCAGGCTTGGCCGCCGGCTTTTTCGCCGCCGGCTTGCGCGCCGATGCCTTGGCCGTCGGGCGCTTGGCGGCCATCTTGGCTGCCGCCATCACCACCTCGGGCTTGGCCGTCGCTTTCACCGGCGTCTTTGCGGGCTTCCGGGCTTTCCCGTCGGCGGTCTTGCCGCTGCCGGATTTCCCGGCCTTCGCGTCGAGCAATTCCAGCGCTTCGGCGAGCGTCAGCGTGTCGACCTTGTCGCGGTCGGGCAGCGTCGCGTTGACGGCGCCGTGCTTGACGTATGGGCCGTACTTGCCGCTGTGCAACTCCACCGGCTGCTTGGTCCTGGGATGCGGGCCGAGAACCTTCAACGCGCTGGACGAGCGGCCGCCGCGCGCGCGCGCCTTGGTCGGGTCCTTGGGCTCGAATTCGAAGCCGACCTTGCCGTCCTTCTGCACGACGAGATAGGCCGAAAACGGCCGCCGCGTGCGCGCCGACACGAACTGCAGCAGGTCGGTCTTCTTTGTGGCGAGCAGTTTTTCCATCTGCGCGCGCTCGATCGGGCGCTGCAGGATCATCCGGCCCGAGCGGAAGTCGCACGTCTTCTCGGGACCGACGGCCTTTTCGCAGACGTAGGCATTGGGCAGTTCGAAGACGCGTGACGCGCATTTGGGACACGCACCCAGCGGCGTCTGCGCGGAGAAGTCCGGCGCTTCGCCGTCGTCGCCGCCGGTGTCGTTGCCGAAGTCGAACGTGACTTCATTGGCGTCGGTCAGCCTGAGCTTTGCCGAGAACGGGCGCCCCAGCTTGCTGCGGAAGCCTTCGAGCGGACCGATCTCGCGGTCCTTGATCAGCGCGTCGGCCTCGTGCGGCTCGAGCTGGCGCCCACCCAGGATCTTCCAGAACGCGAAGTCGCATTTCGGGTTGACGCACTGGAATTTCTTGTACTTCTCGTGCACCTCGCCGATACCGCACTTCGGACACGGGTTCGACAGCGTGGCGAAATCGCCCGGGATCGTGTCGCTTTCGTACCCCTTGGCCTGCATGACGATGTGCTCGGTCATCGCGACGATCTCGCGCATGAACTCGTCGCGTCCCAACTTGCCGTGCTCCATCTGGGCCAGCTTGAACTCCCATTCGGCCGTGAGTTCCGGCGAGAAGAGCTCGGGAATGCCCAGGCCGTGCAGCAGCGTCATCAGCGAGAACGCCTTTGCCGTGGGCACCAGCTCCTTGCCCTCGCGATAGATGTAGCGCTCGGCGATCAGGCCCTCGATGATCGACGCGCGGGTGGCGGGCGTGCCCAGCCCCTTCTCGCGCATCGCTTCGCGCAGCTCGTCGTCCTCGATCAGCTTGCCGGCGCCCTCCATTGCCGACAGGAGCGTCGCCTCGTTGAGCCGTGGCGGCGCACGCGTGACGAGCGGCACGACGTCGACCTTTTCCGTTGCGACCGTTTCGTTGGGCTGCACGGGCACGAGCGTGGCCTCGTCGCCCTGCGCCTCCTTGCCGTACACGGCGAGCCAGCCGGGCGATACGAGCACCTTGCCCTCGGTCTTGAACGGCTGTGCCTCGACGCGCGTGATCCGCGTGGTCAGCAGGAATTCCGCGGGCGGATAGAACACGGCGAGGAAGCGGCGCACGACCAGGTCGTAGAGCTTGGCTTCGACCTCGTTCAGGTGCTTCGGGCGCGACAGCGTCGGGATGATCGCGAAGTGGTCGGAGATCTTGGAGTTGTCGAAGATGCGCTTGTTGGGCCGGACCCACTTCTGCTTCAGGATCTCGCGCGCGAAGCCGCCGAAGGCGTTGGTCTCGGACAACTCTTCCATCGTCGCCTTCACCGTGCCGATGTAGTCCTCGGGCAACGCGCGCGCATCGGTGCGCGGATAGGTCAGCACCTTGTGCTTCTCGTAGAGCGCCTGCGCGAGCGACAGCGTCGTGCGCGCGGAAAAGCCGAAGCGGCCGTTGGCCTCGCGCTGCAGGCTCGTAAGGTCGTAGAGGAGCGGCGCGCCCTGCGTGGACGGCTTCGACTCCTCGGTGACCACGCCCGGCTTGCCGGCGCGTGCGATCGGCGATCTCGCGGGCGCGCGCCTCGTCCCACAGCCGCTCGGCGCGGGCGTCGGGGTCGTCGTCGACCTTCTTCCACTTCTCGTCGAACCAGCGGCCCGTGTACTCGCCGCCCGCGGCACGGAACGTGCCGACCAGTTCCCAGTAATTGCGCGGCCGGAATGCGCGGATCTTCTCCTCGCGCTCGACCAGGATCGCGAGCGTAGGCGTCTGTACGCGCCCTACGGTGGTCAGCTGGAAGCCGCCGGACTTGGAGTTGAACGCGGTCATCGCCCGCGTGCCGTTGATGCCGACCAGCCAGTCGGACTCGGAGCGGCAGACGGCGGCGTCGGCCAGCGGCAGCATCGCCTCGTCGCTGCGCAGCTGCGCGAAGCCGTCGCGGATCGCCGCCGGCGTCATCGACTGCAGCCACAGCCGCTTGATGGGCTTGCCGGTCTTCGCATACTGGACGATGTACCGGAAGATGAGCTCGCCCTCGCGACCGGCATCGCACGCGTTGATGAGCGCGGTGACATCCTTGCGCTTGATGAGCTTCAGCAGCGTCTTCAGCCGGTTCTCGTTCTTCTCGATGGGCTTCAGCGCGAACTTCGACGGCAGCGCGGGCAGGTGCGCGAACGTCCACTTGCCGCGCTTGACCTCCTCCTCCTCGGGCATGCCGATCTCGAGCAGGTGCCCCACCGCGGAGGAAACGACGTGCTTGTCGCTCTCGAAGTAGTCGTCGTGGCGCGCCAGGCCGCCCAGCGCGCGCGCGATGTCGGCGGCGACGGAGGGCTTTTCGGCGATGATGAGGCTCTTGGACACGGGATGGTTCACGCGAATGAGGGCAAGTGAGGGCGACTGGCCCCAAGGCAAAGGGACGCCGATACTAACCGGGCTCCCATGACGGCGGCAAGAAAACGAATTTTTCCGGCGTCCCAACGCGCGAGCGCGCGCGAGCCGCGCGCGTGCGCACGCGAGAACACGAGGCTCAACGGCGATGCAGCCGCTGCCACAAGCCCCCCGGATTGGCCGCGACGAGTCCGGCCAGCTCGAGTCCGGTGAGCGTGGCCACCACGACGTCTGGCGTCATCCCGGTGCGCATCGCCAGCGTATCCACATCCAGAGTATCGCCGGCGAGCGCGGCGAGGAGCACATCATCGGTGCCGGCCGCGGTGATCGCTGCCCGCGTAGCCGCGGTGCCCGCAGGCGCGCCCATGCCGAATTCCACGAGAACGTCCTGCGCGGTTTCGACCAGTTTGGCGCCTTCGCGGATCAGCTGGTGACAGCCCTTGCTCAGCGGCGAATGGATCGACCCGGGAATCGCGAACACGTCGCGGCCCTGGTCGCCCGCGTAGCGCGCGGTGATGAGCGACCCCGAGGATATCGCCGCCTCGACGACAAGCACGCCGCGCGCCAGGCCGCTGATCAGTCGGTTGCGGCGCGGGAAATTGTGCTCGCGAGGCGGCGTGCCCAGCGGGAATTCGGAGATCAATCCGCCGTGCCCGGCGATGCGATGCGCAAGCTCGCGATTGCGCGCCGGATACACGCGGTCGAGACCGGTGCCGACGACGGCGAGCGTCGAGCCCTTGTCCTTCCAGCGCGCCTTCGTGCGCGGCAGCGTCGACGCCGACCGCCAGACCCGACACGATCGTCAGGCCCGCTTGGGAGAGTGCCTTGCGCGAATGCCCGGGCGTTTAGCGCGCCCTGCGCGCTGGCGCTGCGGCTGCCGACGATGGCCAGCGCCGGGCGGTTGAGGAGTTCGCGGCGGCCGACGAAGTAGAGCGCCGGCGGCGCGAACCCGAGTTCGAGCAGCGCGCGCGGATAGTCGGCGTCGTCCCACGCGATGATTTCGTGGGCGGGATCGGCAAGCCACGCGCGCGTCGCGGCCAGCGCGTCCTGGTCGACGGCTTGCTGCACGCGCGCGGCGATATCGTCGGGGACGACGGCGCGCAACTGCGCGCGCGTCGCCGCGAGCACGGCCTCCGGCCCGCCGAAGGCGCGCAGCAGCGCCACCAGCGCAGTGTGGGGCAGGGCCTTGAGCGACAGCGTCGCCCAGGCCTCCGGGGTCGAGGCGGCGACGGACATGGATGGAGGATGACGGCGGCCCGAGGTCCGCCGGTATTGGACTAACGGTCTAACGGAAGATAAGGCACCGCGGCTAGGGCGTGCGGGCGAAATCGCCGGGCCGAACCGCATCGGTCGTATTGAGCACGATGGCAAAGGACACGTTGTCGAACGTGCGGAACACGAACATGAGGCCGGTGCGCTCGTCGGCCGGCTGCACAAGGAGCGCCGGCGTGAAGATCGTGGTCGGTTCCAGGAAGCGAAGAATCACCGATTGCTGCTTCGACGGCCGCGGATCGACGATGGGCTCGACGGAGCGGTAGACGGCCAGCACGTTGCCGGGCTCGAGACCATCGGCCTTGCCCTTGTCGATCGTCACGACATAGCCGCGACCAGTCTCGGTGTTGGTGACGGGCACATAGAGGATGCGGGCGTCGATCGCCTTGTCGGGCGCGCGCGGGACGTAGTTGGTGATCGTTTCGCGCGGCGCGGGCAGCAGCCGGTCGCCGATCAGGACCTCCTGCTTCGCGGAATCGATCCGCACGGTGGCCAGTTCGCCGCCGTTCCGACACGCGCCGTGCCGATGAACTTGCTCTCGTAGCCCAGCACGTTCTTGCCGTCCCAGGAAGTGATCGGTCCGCCCGGACGGTAGATGTACCAGTAGTCGCCCGCCTTCGAATCGATGCCGGCGACGTAGACGATGTCGCCTCAGCCCCGGACCATGCGCTGCGGGTTGCGCCCGGAGACGATCTCGGCCGCGTTGGCCAGGCCGTTCGGGCCGGTGACGATCGACTTCGACAGGTACGGCTCGATGTCGCCCGGCGGGATCGACGGAATGACGTCGACGTCGAGCGCCGACGCGCGGACGGACGGCTCGATGCGGACGCCGTTGCGCATCAGCGACAACTGCGGCTGGCCGTTAACGTACTCGAGCTTGACGACGTCGCCCGGATAGATGAGGTGCGGGTTCTTGATTTGGTCGCGGTTCAGCCGCCATATATCGGGCCAGCGCCACGGATCCTTGAGGAACTTGCCGGAGATGCCCCAGAGCGTGTCGCCTTTTTGCACCGTGTAGGTCGACGGCGCCTTGTCGGCCATCTGGATATCCTGCGGATTCTGGCCGGCGGCGGCGCCGGCCAAGGCAAGCATGCCCGCCGCGGCGACGGCCGCGAGCAGGTGCCTCGCTGTGATAAACTGTTGAACCATAACGGCTCTTCCTTTGGCGGCACTTGACGCGGTCATAAACCAACGTCCTAAACCGCCGCAAAATAAGGACTTAACACGGATTCTGCATCCGGCACCTGCATTTGGCAAGCTATGGCGCTACTCCCCATACTGGAATACCCCGATCCGCGTCTCAAAAAAGTCGCGGCACCGGTCACGGCCTTCACGCCGGACGTCGTCAAGCTCGTCCGGGACATGGCCGAAACCATGTACGCCGCGCCGGGCGTCGGCCTGGCCGCGACCCAGGTCGACGTCCACAAGCGCGTCATCGTCATCGACATCTCCGACGCCCGGGACGACCTGCTGGTCCTGGTCAATCCGGAAATCATCGCCGCCGACGGCGAAGTCGAATGCGAGGAGGGCTGCCTGTCGGTCCCCGGCTACTACGACAAGGTCGTCCGCGCCGCCCGCGTGACCGTGCGCGCCCGCAACGAGCACGGCGAACCGTTCGAGCGGACGGCGGAGGACATGCTTGCCGTCTGCGTGCAGCACGAAATGGACCACCTCGTCGGCAGGATGTTCGTCGACTACCTGTCGCCGCTGAAGCGCGCCCGGCTCAAGAGCCAAGCAGCGCAAGAAGCAGCGGCTCGCGGGTTGATTTCGCCGCTGATCGCGCGATGAGGGTCGGCTTCGCCGGCACGCCCGATTTCGCCGCCCAGGCGCTCGGCGGCGATCCTGGCGGCCGGCTTCGACGTGCCCTTGGTGCTGACCCAGCCGGACCGGCCCAAGGGGCGCGGACTCAGGCTCGCTCGTCGCCGGTCAAGCGCGTGGCGGCGGACCGCGGGACTTGCCCGTGCTGCAGCCCGCGACGCTCAAGACCGCCGAGGCGCGCGCGCCGCTGCTGGCGATCCCGCTCGACGTGCTGGTGGTCGCCGCCTACGGGCTGATCCTGCCGCCGGCCGTCCTCGCACTGGCCGCGGCACGGCTGCCTCAACATCCACGCGTCGCTGCTGCCGCGCTGGCGCGGCGCCGCGCCGATCCAGCGCGCCATCGAGGCCGGCGACGCCGCGACCGGCATCACGATCATGCAGATGGACGCCGGACTCGACACGGGTCCGATCGTCGAGATCGTCGAGGTGGCGATCGCGCCGCGCGAGACGGCGGGCACGCTGCACGACAAGCTGGCGGTGGCCGGCGCGGCGGCCATCGTCGCCGTCCTCGCGCGGCTGGCGCGCGACGGCATGCTCGGCTGGAGCCGCAGCCGGCAACCGGCGTGACGTACGCGCGCAAGGTCGGGCGCGCGGACGCGGCCATCGACTGGTCGCGAATGCCGCGCGCAGATCGATCGCCAGATTCGCGCGTTCGATCCCGTGCCCGGCGCGGCGAGCGCTTTTGGCGGCGCCGCGTCAAGGTCTGGCGCGCCGATCCGGTTGAACGCGCGCACGACGCGCACCGCCGGCACCGTTCTCGCCGTCGGCAGGGAGGGCATCGACGTCGCCTGCGGCACCGGCGCGCTGCGGCTCTCGGAGGTGCAGCCGGCGAGCGGCAAGCGGATGTCCGCGGCCGCGTTTGCCGCCGGACACGGCGTCGGCCGGGCGCGCGCTTCGGCGCGGCGGCCGCCCTTGCCGTCGCGATGCAGAACGAACAGCAGCAGGCGGCGCTCGCGGTACGCCACGTGCTGACGGGCATGGCGCTGCCCGCGGCGCTCGCCGCGGTCGACGACGGCGCGGCAACTGCGCGGCGCACGCTGGTGCAGGAACTCGCCTACGGCACGCTGCGCCACTGGGGCCGCTCGATGCGCTGACCCGCGCGCTGGCGACCAAGCCCATCACCGATGCGACGCTCGCCGCGCTGGTGCGGTCGCGCTGTACCAGCTCGACCATACCGACGCGCCGCCCTTTGCCGTCGTCGACCGCGCCGTCGACGCGGCCGCGCTCATCGCCCGTCCACAGGCGAAGGCGCTGGTCAATGCGATGCTGCGCCGCTACCTGCGCGAGCGCGACGCGCTGAACGCGCAGGTCGCGGCCGGCGAGCCCGGTCGCGCGCTGGTCGTATCCGCGCTGGTGGATCGGCCGCGTCGAGGCCGACCATCCGCAGCATTGGCAACAGATTCTCGCCGTCGGCAACGAGCGTCCGCCGCTCACGTTGCGCGTCAATCGCCGCGTCGGCACGCGGGACGCGCTTCTGGCGCAGTTCGCCGCGGAGGGCATCGCGCGCGCGTCGCGGCGGGACCGAGGGCATCATCGTCGATCCGCCGCGGCCGGTGACCGCGCTGCCGGGCTTTGCCGAGGGCGCGTTCGCCGTGCAGGACCTGGGCGCGCAACTGGCGGCGCCGCTGCTCGCGTCGCGCGACGGCATGCGCGTGCTCGACGCCTGCGCCGCGCCCGGGCGGCAAGACCACGCACCTCCTCGAACTGGCCGACATCGAACTGACGGCGCTCGACCGCGACGACGCGCGGCTGCGCGCGCGTTCGCGAGAATCTCGCGCGCCTGCGGCATGACGGGCGCAATGTCCACGTCGTCGGCCGGCGACGCCGGCGACGCCGTCCGCGTGGTGGGACGGCCGCCCGTTCGACCGGATCCTTGTCGGACGTGCCGTGCACGGCGTCGGGCATCGTGCGCCGCCATCCGGACGGGAAATGGCTGCGCCGCAAGACCGACATCGCGGCATTGGCCGGCGAACAGCAGCGGATCCTCGCGGCGCTGTGGCCGCTGCTGGCGCCCGGCGGGCTCCTGCTTTATGCGACCTGCTCGGTGTTTGCCGGCCGAAAACGAGCGGCGGATCGACGAATTCCTGGCGCGAAACGCCCGAAGCGTTGCGCGAAACCATCAGTTTCGAACCCGGAATCGCCCATGACGGCGGCCAACTCTTGCCTTCCGGGAAGGGCGCGCGCCACAATCATGACGGTTTCTTCTACGCGCTGCTCCGCAAGGCCTGACGCGGGCAAGTCTGGCTGTCAAGCCATCACGGCCCGGCGTCAAAATCGTGGCGGTTCTCCAAGCCGCGCCGCCGGACCCGAACCGCGATTGTCTCCGGCATGCCGTTCCGCTTCCCCCTCCCCGCCCTGCCCCGCTCCACCGCGCAGCCCGCGCCGGCGGGCTCTGCTCGCGCTCGGCGCTGCTGGTCGCATCGCGGCACGCTGTGGGTGGCGGCGCCGACGCCGGCCGTGCGCGCCGACACGATCCCGGTCAAGGCCGCCGAACTGCGGATCGACGAAGGCGAAGTCCTGCTCAACGCCGAGTTCGAGTTCTCGCTCAATCCGACGCTCGAGGAGGCGCTGGAAAAGGGCATTCCGCTCTATTTCGTCCTCGACTTCGAGCTGACGCGCGGCCGCTGGTACTGGCTCGACGAGAAGGTCGCGCAGACCGTCGCTCGTCTACCGCGTGTCGTACAACGCGCTGACGCGGCAGTACCGCGTCGCGAGCGGGCTGCTGACGCAGACGTTCAATTCGCTGGAGGAAGTCGAGCGCTTCATCGGCCGCATCACGTCGCGCCCGGTCGCGTCGGCCGACGCGCTGACCAAGGGCGCCAAGTACGACGCCGCGGTGCGGCTGCGCCTCGACGTCAACCAGTTGCCGAAGCCGTTCCAGGTCAACGCGCTGGCGTCGACGCGAGTGGACGCTCGCGTCCGACTGGCACCGCTGGAGCTTCACGCCATGAGCGCTCCGTGCGTGGGGGACGAATGAGCGCGCTGCCCGGCAAGCGCGGATTGCGCTGGCTGCTGCTGGCGTCGGCATCGCTGTCGGCCATCGCGGTGTTCCTGCTCGCGACGGCGACGGCGAACACGTCGCTGTTCGCGCAGGGCTACGACACGCTGCTCGTCGTCAACGGCGTCCTGGTCGGGCTTGCTGATGCTGGTCGTCGGCTGGCAGCTGTGGCAACTGCGGCGCAATCTCAAGGCCGGGATCTTCGGTTCGCGGCTGGCGGTGCGCCTGGTGCTGCTGTTCGCGCTGGTCGCCGGATTGCCGGGCGCGCTGGTCTACGCGGTCTCGGCGCAGTTCATCGGCCGCAGCATCGAGAGCTGGTTCGACGTGCGCGTCGACCGCGCGCTCGACAGCGGCCTCACGCTGGCGGACAGTTCGCTCAAGTACCTGCTCAACGACACGACGAACAAGGCCACGCAGCTCGCCGTCGCGCTGTCCGACACACAGGGCAATCTTGTCGACGGCGCTGAACCGCGCCGCCGAGCAGGCGAGCGTCTTCGAGGCGACGCTGTTCACGCCGACCGGCGGCGTGCTCGCGGTCGCCGGCACCGGCGGGTCGCGCGCGACGCCCGAGCCGCCGCCGCCGGAAGCGCTGCGCCTCGCGCGCATGCAGCAGCCGTACAAGAAGATCGAGCAGACCGGCGAAGGCGGACTCGTGCTGCGCGTCGTCGTGCCGGTGAATACCGACGACCCCGCCAATCCGCTGAAGCTGCTGCAGGTGATCGAGCCGGTGCCGCGGACGCTGGCGCAGGAGGCCGAGCGCGTGCAGGCCGGCGTGCGCGACTACCGCGAACTGACGCTGCTGCGGCACGGGCTTGAAGCAGCTCTATCAGCTGACGCTGACGCTGACGCTGCTGCTCGCGCTGACCATCGGCGCTGGGTCTCGCGGTCGTGCTGTCCGAGCGCTTCGCGGCGCCGCTCGGGCTGCTGGCCGAGGGCACGCGCGCCGTCGCGCAGGGCGACTTCACGCGGCGCCAGCCGGTCGTGTCGCGCGACGAACTGGGCGTGCTGACCGAATCGTTCAACACGATGACGGCGCAACTGGCGGAAGCGCAGGGCAAGGCCGAGGACAGCCGGCGCGCGACCGAGACGACGCGCGCCTATCTCGAGAGCATTCTCGGCAACCTGTCGTCGGGCGTGCTGGCCTTCGACGAGCGCCATCGCCTGCGCACCGTCAATCCGAGCGCGGCGGTGATCCTGCAGCAGCCGCTCGCGGAACTGATCGGCATGCCGCTGCGCGGACTGGGGCAAGCGGCTGCCGGCGACTGGCGTCGTTCGCGGAACTGGTCGCGCGAAGGCTTTCGCGGCAGCCGCGACGGCCAGTGGCAGAAGGAGGCGCGAGTTCGGCGTGGCGAACCTGTCGCGGACGCTGCTGATGCGCGGCACGCGGCTGCCCGGGACGCCCGTCGCCGGCGGTTACGTCGTCGTGTTCGACGACGTGTCCGAGCTGGTGCAGGCGCAGCGCGATGCCGCCTGGGCGGAAGTCGCGCGGCGCCTGGCGCACGAGATCAAGAATCCGCTGACGCCGATCCAGCTCTCCGCGGAGCGGCTGGCGGTCAAGCTCGCCGGCAAGCTCGAAGGGCCCGACCAGGAGACGCTGAAGCGCGGCACGCAGACGATCGTGTCGCAGGTCGGCGCGATGAAGCACATGGTCGACGACTTCGCGATCTACGCGCGGCAGCCGCGGCCGGGCCAGCTGCAGCAGGTCGATCTTGCGGCCCTCTTGCTCGACGTGCTGGGTCTGTACGACAATCTGCGCCCTCACGTTGCGTTATCCTTGCCGGACGCGCCGGTCATGGTGCAGGGCGAACCGACCCGCCTGCGCCAGGTGTTCCACAATCTTCTCTCGAACGCGGTCGATGCGCAGGCGGACGTGGCCGAACCGCATTTCGCGATCGCGCTGTCCGCGACAGGCAATGGCGAGGCCACGCTGACCTTCGCCGATGGCGGCCCGGGATTTGCGCGAGGACGTGCTGGCGCACGCGTTCGAACCGTATGTGACGACCAAAGCGAAAGGAACGGGCCTGGGGCTCGCGATCGTGAAGAAGATCATCGATGAGCATGGCGGACGGGTCGTGCTCGACAACGTGCAGCCACACGGCGCGCGCGTGACGCTTCATTTCCCGGTCGGCCCGGCCGCGAAGCCTGCCGCTCGGCGGCGGCCTGACGGAACGGACGATGGCGCAACCCAGGGAAATTCTCATCGTCGACGACGAAGTCGGCATCCGCGAACTGCTGTCGGAAATCCTCGCAGGACGAGGGCTATCGCGTCGCGCACGGCGGAAAATGCCAGCGAGGCGCGCGCCTACCGTCTGCGCCAGCAGCCGGCGCTCGTGCTGCTCGACATCTGGATGCCGGATACCGACGGCGTCACGCTGCTGCGCGAATGGGCGGGCAACGGCCTTCTGACGATGCCGGTCGTGATGATGTCCGGACACGGCACGATCGAGACGGCCGTCGACGCGACCAAGATCGGCGCGTTCGATTTCCTGGAAAAGCCGATCGGGCTCTCGAAGCTGCTCGCGACGATTGCGCGCGCGTTCAAGCTGGCGGCGACGCAGGAGCCGCGCCGCGTCTCGCTGGCGACGCTCGGCAGCGGCGCGGCGGTGCGCGAGACCGAGCGCGCACTGGAGCAGCTGTCGCGGCGCGCCGTGCGGTGCTCATCGTCGGCGAACCCGGGCGCCGGACATGACATCGCCGCGCGCGCGCTGCAGACTGCCCGATGCGCCGTGGGTCGCGCTTGCCAACGGCGCGCGCCTCACGGCGAATCCGCTCGGCGCTGATCGAGGAGGCGCACGAGGGCACGCTGTATTGCGCGGAGATCGGCCAGTATTCGAAGTCCGAGCAGAAGGGTCTCGCGTTCCTGCTGCCCAAGCTCGAGAAGCACAACGTCACGCTCGTGTGCACGAGCACGGAGCCGCTCGGCAATCTCGCAGCCGAGGGCAAGTTCGACGCCGCGCTGCTCGCGCAGCTGTCGCCGGGCGCGGTGATGCTGCCGCCGCTGCGCACGCGGCGCGAGGACATTCCGCCGCTGATCGAGCGCTATCTGGCGCGACGCGAACAAGGGCGCCGCGTCGCCGCCGCTCTTGTCGGCGCTGCCGCCGGCCGCGCTGACGGCGCTCTCCAACGCGTACTGGCCCGGCAATCTCGATCACCTGGCCGGCGTCGTGCAGAACCTGGTGCTGCTGCGCGGCGAGGTCACCGCCGACCTCGTGAAGCGGCTGCTGGGCGAGGCCGCCGCGCCCAATCCGTCGCTCGCGCCCGAGATCACCGCGCGCTTCTTCGAGCTGCCGCTGCGCGAGGCGCGCGAGGCGTTCGAGCGCATCTATTTCGAGCAGCTCCTGGGCAAGGAGCAGAGCAACATGAGCAAGGTCGCGGAAAAGGCGGGACTCGAGCGCACGCACCTCTATCGCAAGCTGAAGCAACTCAACATCCGCTTCTCGCGCCGCACCGACGAGAATCCGGCGTAGCGCTGCATCCCGTCGCTCCATCCTCGTCCCACCGCCGCTGACAACGTGAGCACAACCTCGCCCGATCAAGCAGCGGATGGGCGCGCTGGTCGTCGGCGCCATCGGCGTCGTCTACGGCGACATCGGCACGAGCCCGCTGTACACGCTGCGCGAGGCGTTCCACGGCGCGCACGCGCTCCCGCTGACGAGCGCCAACGTCCTGGGCGTGCTGTCGGTGATCTTCTGGTCGCTCATCATCGTCGTGACGTTCAAGTACGTGACGCTGATCCTGCGCGCCGACAACAACGGCGAGGGCGGCGTGCTGGCGCTGACCGCGCTCGTGTCGCGCGGGCTCTCGAAGGCCATCCGCGGCGCCGCTGGTGGCTGGTCGGCTTCGGCATCTTCGGCGCGGCGATGTTCTACGGCGACGGCATGATCACGCCGGCGATCTCGGTGCTGTCGGCCGTCGAGGGCCTCGAGGTGATGGCGCCCGGACTGCACGATTTCGTCGTTCCCACCACGCTCGTCGATTCTGGTCGGGCTGTTCGCGATCCAGCGCCACGGCACCGGACGCGTCGGCGCGCTGTTCGGGCCGGTGATGTGCGTGTGGTTCGTCGTCATCGCGATCCTCGGCGTCGTCGGGCGTCGTGCGCGAGCCCGCGCGTGCTGGCGGCGCTCAATCCCTACTACGCGGTCGAGTTCTTCGCGGGGAGCCCGAAGGCGTCGTTCCTGGCGCTCGGCGCGATCGTGCTGGCGGTGACCGGCACCGAGGCGCTGTACGCGGACATGGGGCATTTCGGCAAGTCGCCGATCCGCCGCGCGTGGCTCCTGTTCGTCATGCCCGCGCTGGTGCTCAACTATTTCGGCCAGGGCGCGCTGATCCTGACCGATCCCGGCGGCGGTGAAGAATCCGTTCTACCTGCTGGCGCCGGCGTGGGCGCTGCTGCCGCTGGTCGTGCTGGCGACCTGCGCCACGGTGATCGCGTCGCAGGCCGTGATTTCCGGCGCGTTCTCGCTGACGCGGCAGGCGATCCAGATGGGCTATTGCCCGCGCCTCACGATCCAGCACACGTCGGAGCGCCAGATCGGCCAGATCTACGTGCCGTTCATCAACTGGGCGCTGCTCACCGCGGTGATCCTGCTGGTGATCGGCTTTCGGAGCTCGAGCAACCTCGCCGGCGCGTACGGCATCGCCGTGACGCTCGCGATGCTGATCGATTCGATCTCGCTGTTCGTCGTCATGCGCCGGCTCTGGAACTGGCCGATGGTCGCTGCGCTTGCCATCGCCGTCTCCGTTCGTCGTGATCGACGTCTCGTTCCTGGCGTCGAACTCGCTCAAGATTCCCGACGGCGGCTGGTTCCCGATCCTGATGCGGCATCGTCGTGTTCACGCTGCTCACGACGTGGAAGAAGGGCCGCGCGGTGCTGATGCGAACGGCTCGCCGACGACGCGATGCCGCTCGACCTCTTCATCCAGAGCATCGAGACGTCGCCGCCGACGCGCGTCGCCGGCACCGCCGTGTTCCTGACGTCGACGCTCAACAGCGTGCCGCACGCGCTGCTGCACAACCTGAAGCACAACAAGGTGCTGCACGAGCGCGTCGTGTTCCTGACGGTCGTCACCGCGCGACATTCCCGTCGTTCCCGTGGACGAGCGGTACGAGGTCACGCTCGCTGGGCTGCGATTTCTACCAGATCGTCGCGCCACTACGGCTTCAAGGAAGACCCGGACGTGCCGGAACTCCTGGAAGAGTGCGGCCGCCGCGGCTTCGTGTTCGACATGATGGACACGTCGTTCTTCGTGTCGCGCGAGACGCTGATCGCCACCGTGGCGCCGGGCATGGCGCTGTGGCGCGAGCGGCTCTTCGTGTCGATGTCGAAGAACGCGACCAAGGCCTCCGAGTTCTTCCGGATCCCCACCAATCGCGTCGTGGAGCTGGGAACGCAGGTCGAGCTCTAGCGGCGAGCGCCGGCCCTCGGTGTCCGGCGCTGCGCTCGCGCACAGAAAACGCCGGCGCGAGGGCCGGCGTTCCTGTCAGCCGCCTCGCGCTTACGGGGCGTGCACCACCTGCCGCTGCTTCGCCGCGGCTGCGCCATCTGCACGCGGATCGTCTTCATCGCCTTGCTTTCGATCTGGCGGATCCGCTCGGCAGACACGCCGTACTCGTCGGCCAGTTCCTGCAGCGTCGACGTCGAATCGTCCTCGCGCAGCCAGCGCGCCTCGATGATGCGGCGGCTGCGGTCGTCGAGCTTCGCGAGCGCCGTGTTGAGCCCGCGCGTGCGGTTCTGCGCGATTCTGCTTGCGCTCGAGGATCCTGGCCGGCTCGTCGTCGCTGTCCGTGAGGTAGGCGATCGGCGAGACGCTGTTTTCGTCGTCGGCCGGCGTCGGGTCGATCGAAACGTCGTGCCCGGAAAGGCGCGTTTCCATCTCGACGACTTCCTCGGGCTTGACGCCCAGGTCCTTCGCGATGGCTTTCGCCTCGGCGACCGACAGCGCGGCCGAACTGGCCTTCATGCTGCGCAGGTTGAAGAACAGCTTGCGCTGCGCCTTGGTCGTGGCGACCTTCACCAGCCGCCAGTTGCGCAGGATGTATTCGTGCATTTCGGCGCGGATCCAGTGCAGCGCGAACGAAACCAGGCGCACGCCGCGTTCCGGGTCGAAGCGGCGAACGGCCTTCATGAGGCCCACGTTGCCTTCCTGGATCAGGTCGGCCTGCGGCAGGCCGTAGCCCACGTAGTTGCGCGACACGGCCACGACCAGGCGCAGGTGCGACAGCACGAGCGAACGCGCCGCGTCGATGTCGTCGTGCGCCTGCAGGCGGCGGCCGAGCTCGGTCTCCTGTTCCTGCGTCAGCAGCGGGAACCGGTTCACCGCCTGAATGTAATGATCGAGGCTCCCCAGCGAAGCGGGAGTCGGGAACGCCAGCGTCGTACTCGTCATGCCAAGTCTCCAGTAAAAGACACCCTTGGGAGGATCAGAAACCCAGCCCACCGGCGCCAAAGATATTTTAGCACTCGGCCATTTTGAGTGCTAAAGCCCGGCCAAGTTCCCGACGGATTTAGTCGGATAAGCCTGTCGCGGGAGGGTTTCCCCGGGGTTTGCTGGTCCGCCGGCGCCGGGCTGGGCTGCCGCAAACCCTCAAAAATCAGGATGTTAGGGCGTGGCGGCGGCCGCGACCGTGCATTGCGATGGACGCCGGCCCGGCCGCCCCGAACGCCGGCCTGCCCGGATGAATGCCCGTCAAGCGGAAGGCGGCAGCAGCGCGTCGACGAATTCGCGGGCGACGAAGGGGCGCAGGTCGTCCACGCCTTCGCCCACGCCGATGAAGCGCAGCGGAACCGGATGCTGCTTGGCGATGGCGGCCACCACCCCGCCCTTGGCGCTCCCGTCCAGCTTGGTGACGATGAGCCCCGTGAGGCCGATCGCCCGCGTCGAACGACCTGACCTGCGCGAGCGCGTTCTGGCCGGTATTGGCGTCGAGGACGAGCAGCACCTCGTGCGGCGCACCCTCCTGCGCCTTCCCGAGAACCCGCTTCACCTTGCGCAATTCGTCCATCAGGTGGGCCTGCGTCGGCAGGCGTCCCGCGGTGTCGGCGAGCACGACGTCGATCCTCCGGGCGCGTGCCGCCGCGACCGCGTCGAACATGACCGCCGCGGGATCGCCTCCCGATTGCTGGATCACGGCCACGCCATTGCGCTCGCCCCACACGCTCAACTGCTCGCGCGCCGCCGCGCGGAAGGTGTCGCCCGCGGCGAGCAATACGGACAGTTGCTGCGCCTGCAGCCATTTCGCGAGCTTGCCGATCGATGTCGTCTTGCCCGCGCCGTTGACGCCGGCAAGCATGATGACGAAGGGTCGCTGCGGTCCGATGACCAGCGGCCCTTCGAGCGGCTGCGAGCAGGTCGACCATGGCCTCCGCCAGCGTCGCGCGCGCGTCCGCGCCTGCACCGGACCGCTTCCAGCGAACCTTGAGGTCGTCCAGCAGCTGCGCGGTCGCGTCGACGCCGACATCGGCGGACAACAGCGCGGCCTCGAGCTCCTTCTCCGCCGCCTCGTCCAGCTCGCGGCGGGCGAATACGTCGCTGAGCGCTTCGGCAAGCTTTTCGCGCGACAGGCCCAGTCCCGCCTTCAGGCGCTCGGTCCACGATCGCTTGTCCGGCGCGGCGGAATCGTCGGGTGTCTTCTTGAAGAGGTCGAACATCGGGAGCGGTCGGCAGGAGAACAGAGCGAGGGCGCGAAGCTTAAGCGCGGCTAGAATTCTACCGGTTCCCTCTCTCCCTCTCGTCCATGTCCGCGGCCACGGCCAATCGCGTGCGCATCATCGGCGGCCGGTTTCGCGGCCGCATCATTCGCTTTCCGGCAGTGGCCGGCTTGCGCCCCACGCCTGATCGCGTCCGCGAAACGCTGTTCAACTGGCTGGGCCAGGACCTGACGGGCTGGAAGGCGCTCGATCTCTATGCCGGAACCGGCGCGCTCGCGCTGGAGGCGCTGTCGCGCGGCGCCGAACTCGCCGTGGCGGTGGATCGCAGCGCGGAACTCGTCCGATCGCTCACGGAAACCGCGAAGACGATCGGTGCGGAGGGCTTGCGGACCTTCACCGCTGACGCGCGCCGCCACCTGGCGCGCGACACCGAGCGCTATGACGTGATCTTCCTCGATCCGCCGTTCGCGACCGACGAGTGGACGTGGCTGTTACCGGCATGCGCCGCGCGGCTGGCGGGCGCCGGATACGTCTATGCCGAAGCCGGTCGCGCCCTTGAGGCGCAAGGCGGCCTCGCGGTGTGGCGCCACGCCAAGGCCGGCGCCGTGCATTATCATCTGTTCACCCGGGCCAATGACGCGGCTGCGGACGGCACCGCACCCCTCCCTAATCCATGATCAAAGTCGTCTATCCCGGCACTTTCGACCCGTTCACGTGCGGCCACGAGGACTTGGTGCGGCGCGCATCGCACGTCTTCGACCGCGTCATCGTCGGCGTGGCAGACAGCGAATCCAAGCGGCCGATGTTCTCGGCGGCCGAGCGCGTGGCCATGGCGCGCGAGACGCTGGCCTCGCTGCCGAACGTCGAGGTGACCGGTTTTTCGGCACTGCTCATGGACTTCGTCCGCCAGCAGGGGGCGAAGATCATCCTGCGCGGCTTGCGCGCCGTGTCGGATTTCGAATACGAGTTCCAGATGGCCGGAATGAACCGCCACCTGCATCCCGATGTCGAAACGCTGTTCCTGACGCCGTCGGAGCAGTACACGTTCATCTCCGCCACGATCGTCCGCGAAATCGCGAGGTTCGGCGGCGACGTTTCCCACTTCGTGCCGCAGAACGTCGCCGATCGCATCCGCGCGCGCGTTGCGGAAATCAACCTGGCAAAAGGGTAACTGAGGGGTAATCGGAACAGCCCGACGAAGATATCGCCATGGCGCTGATGATCACCGACGAATGCATCAACTGCGACGTGTGCGAGCCCGAGTGCCCGAACGCGGCGATCTCGCAGGGCCCGGAGATCTATGTCATCGACCCGGCCAAGTGCACCGAGTGCGTCGGCCACTTCGACACGCCGCAGTGCCGCGAGGTATGCCCGGTCGACTGCATCCCGGTGTCCCCGGACCACGTCGAGACGAATGAGCAGCTGCGCCTCAAATACGAAGGACTGATGGCGATCAAGGTCGTCGGCTGAGCGCGCCCGCTGCCTCAAGGAAAAACGGCCCGCGCGCGCGGGCCGTTTCGCTAAGGTGAATCGGCAATCAGGCGTTGGCGGCCAGCGGCAGCGCGTCGGGCTGCAGGACAATCGCATCCACGCTTGCGATTTCCTGCATCAGTCCCTTGATCTGCGCCTTGACGGCGGCTTCCTGCTGCTCGAGCTCGCCGATGCGCTCCTCGAGTTCGTCGCTGGCGTGGTGAATGCGCTTGATGCTCTCCAGGCGCCGGCGCAGCTGCAGGTGGTGCTCGCGCACCTGCGTCTCCAGCGGCGACATCACCGCCTTGAGCCACGCCTCGACGTCGCGGTTGGCGATGTCGTAGACGTGCTTGGTGCGCGACGCGATCGTCTCGAAGAAGCGCTTCATCAGCGCGAACTTGGCCTTGCTGACCATGTTCCACAGCGTGTTGAAGTGCGTGTTGTACGCGCGCTCGAGGCGCTCGATTTCCTTCTGGTACTTGAGCACCGAGAACGGCGGCGGGTTGAACGGCTCGAGCCCGTGCTCCTTGGCGAAGCGCGTGTACATCGCGCGCATCATGTCGTGGATCTCACCAGCCTGGCGCGCGGCGGCGTCCAGGTCGTTGCGGATCCCCGCGAAGAATTCGCTCATCGCGCCGCGCACGCCCTTCGTGAACGGACTGTCCTCGATGCTGCGGCGCGTGCGGCCAGCGTTGGCGCGCAGCGCCTCGAGGCCGATGTGGTCGAAGAGCTCGTTCGTCTGCTGCGTGAAGACGTTGCGCAACGCGGTATAGCGCGCGAGCCCGCGCTCGAAGAGTTCCTTCTCCTCGCGGACGCGATCCATCATGTGACCGACGACGTCCTGGTTCTTGCCGCGCAGCGCCGTCAGTTCCGCCAGCTGCTCGAGGATTCCGGACACGCGCGCGTCGAGAATCGCGCGGACACCGGCGGCGAGCGCGCGCAGTTCCGCCTGCGACGCGGCGCCCACGATGTCGCGCTTGGCGGGAATGAGCTTCTGCGACAGCGAATGCTCGAGCGCCGGCAGGCGGCTGCGCGCCAGCAGGGCGTCGTCGCCGTTGACCTTGGCAAGCAGCGCCTTTTGCGCAGATGCGGCGAACACCTGCGATGCCGGTATGCCCAGCATCTGCGCCGTGTTGCGCATCTGGCGGCCGATTTCCGCGTTGATCTCGGCCTCGGACTTTAAGTCGTCCCACAGGCCGTCGATCTTGTTGAGGATGACGAGCCGCCCCGCCTTGGTCGCCGGATCGTCGCCCGCGAGATGCTGGTTCCATACCTCGAGGTCGGTCTTGGTCACGCCTGCGTCGGCCGCGAGGATGAACAGCACCGCATGCGCGTTGGGCAGCAAGTTCAGCGTGAGTTCGGGTTCGGTGCCGATCGCGTTGAGGCCGGGCGTGTCCAGGATCACGAGGCCCTGCTGCAGCAGCGGGTGCGGGAAATTGATCACGGCGTGGCGCCAGCACGGGATGTCGACGGTGCTGTGGTCGTCGTCCTCGAGGGCGCGAAGCATGTCCTCCTCGCCGGCGCCGAAGAGGCCGTACTTGCGCGCCAAGTCCACCGGCACGCGTTTGACCTGCGACACGCGGCCCAGCACCTCGCCCATCTTCTCGGCGTTGCCCAGGTCCAGCGGGAAAGTGACCCACTCGTCGGCGTAATTCTTGAATTCGGAAACGGTCGCATCCTTCAAGCGTGTTTCGATCGGCAAGAGCCGGATCGACGGCGGACGCGCCGCGTCGTAGAGGAGCTCGGTCGGGCACATCGTCGTGCGGCCGGCCGCCGACGGCAGGAGACGCTGGCCGAAGTCCGCGAAGAAGATCGCGTTGATCAGCTCGGATTTTCCGCGCGAGAACTCCGCGACGAACGCGACGATGAGCTTGTCCTGATGCAGCCGCTCGAGCAGCTGCTGGACCTTGACGTCGACCTGCGCGTCAGCCAGGTCCTGCTGCTGCAGCCAGTCGTGCAGGCCCGAAATGCGTCCGGACAGCCGGCGGCGCCAATCGCTGTAGGCCTCGAATCGGGCGGCTAAGTCGCGGGAAGGGACCATGGTCAAAGGGCGCGCAGGGACAAGGAGGGGGCGTTGGGTTCGGAGGGCCAGGAACTCTAGCACGGCGTTGTCAAGCACAACTCATGCCGAATTGGGTGCTCGCAAGGGGGTAATCGGCCCCGGCAAAGCCGTCCGCTGGGGACGACGGCTCGATCGTCCGACGCACGGTATCGATGAGGACGGGCGCGGGCCCCCAAGGGATGCCCATCCGCGTCGCCCCTTGCCCGACGCCGTCAGCGCTGGCAGGCGGGACAATAGAACGAAGCCCGGGCTCCCAGCCGGCGGTGCCGGATCGGATTGCCGCAGGTCCGGCACGGTTGGCCCTCGCGGCCGTACACGAAGTAGTCGAGCTGGAAGTAGCCGGGCTCGCCTTCCGCGTCGACATAATCCCGAAGCGTGCTGCCGCCCTTGGCGATGGCCTCGGTCAGCACGGCCCGCACCTGCGTCGACCAGCCGCGCAAGCCTGGGCCGCGAGACCTTGTTCGCGCGCGACGTCGGCCGGATGCCGGCGCGAAAGAGCGACTCGTTCGCGTAGATGTTCCCCACCCCTACGACGAGGTGGCTGTCCATCAGCGCCAGCTTGATCGCCGCCGTCCGCGACCGCGTCGCGCGCCACAGATAATCGGCGTCGAACGCGGCGTCGAATGGCTCCGGCCCCAGATCGCGCAGCAGCGGATGCGACAACGCCGGGTCGGGCGCCCACAGCATGGCGCCGAAGCGCCGCGGATCGTGGTAGCGAAGGACGGTGCCGCCGTCGAACACGATGTCGACATGGTCGTGCGGGCGCCGCACCGGCGCGCTCGTGTGCACCCGCAGGCTGCCGGTCATCCCGAGATGAACGAGCAGCGAGCCCGCGCCGATCCGGAAGAGCAGGTACTTGCTCCGCCGCGAAATCCCGTCGACCGTGCGCCCCTCGAGCCTTTTCGCGAGGTTGCCGGGAACCGGCCACCGCAGGCGCCGGTCGTACACAATCAGCTTGGCGATGCGTTGTCCAACGACGCACGGCGCCACGCTACGGCGGGTGGTCTCGACTTCGGGCAGTTCGGGCATCGCGGAAGCGTCGTGGTGGAAAATTCGGCGGGTTTGTTGCGCCGCCGAATATAGCCTAACATCGACCGACTGCCCGTCCGAACAGTCCCTCGCGAGTCCGTATGACGCATTTCCGCCTGCCGCTTTCTCGTTTCCCGCGTCCACCGCGCGTGGCGTTCGCCGCCATGGCTCTGGCCGCGGCGATGTTGCTGGCGTCGCCGTACGGTGCCGCCCAGCAATCCGCGCCAGCGGTCGACCCGCAGGCGCCCAATGCGACGGCCGTCCCGCCGGCGGACAAGGTCTTGCGGGGCGCGGACGACGGATTGTCGGCGGACCTCTTCTACAAGCTCTTGCTGGCGGAAGTCGCCCTGCAGCGCGGCGAAATTCCGCTGGCGGCGCGCGCCTATTACGAGGCTGCGCGAGACTCGAAGGACCCGCGGATAGCGCGGCGCGCCACCGAAGTCGCGCTCGCCGGACGCCAGCGCGGCATGGCGATCGAGTCCGCGACGCTGTGGGCTGCGCTGGAGCCCGGCGCCGCGCGTCCGAAGCAGATCCTCGCGGCCATCATGAGCGGCACGACGAGCAAGGATCTTCCGGACAACATCGCCGACGACGAGATCAAGAGCCGTTTGGAGAAGCTGCTGAGCGACGAGGCCGTTTCCGGGCAGGGTGTGGGTGAGATGTTCCTGCAGATCAACCGCTTCTTCGCGCAGCAGCCGGAGCGCAGGCAGGTTTACGACATCATCCGCTCGTTGGCCAAGCCCTACCCGGCGAGCGCCGAAGCGCACTTCGCCGTCGCCTTCGCCGCCTTCAATGCGCAGATACCGTCGACCCAAGGGGTCAATCCGGCGCTGGTCGAGGTCGATCGCGCGCTCGAATTGAAGCCCGGCTGGGAGCGCGCCGCGCTGCTGAAGGCCGACATACTTGCGCGCGTCTCCGGCGATGCGGCCATTGCCTTCCTCAAGTCGTTCGTCGCCGCCAATCCGGACGCCAAGTCGGCGGCCAGCGCGTTGGCGCAGATCTACGTCGAGGAAAAGCGCTACGCGGAAGCGCGCGCGGTATTCCAGGCGCTCTGGGACGGCGATCGCAATGCGCGCGACTTCGAGTTCGGCGTCGCCGCCATTTCGCTGCAGATGAAGGACTGGGCCACCGCCGAGGCGCTGTTGCTCGACCTCCAGAAGGCCGGCTACGGCGAAGGCGGCGTCGTGGAGTTCTACCTGGCGCAGATCGCCGAGGAGACCGCGCGTTACCAGCAGGCCATCGACCGCTACCTTGCGGTGCCCGACGGCGAGCGCCAATGGCTGGCCAAGCTCCGCGTCGCGGCGATGATGGCGAAGCAGAACCGGGTTCCCGATGCGCGCCGGTATTTGGCGGACCTGCCCGCGGTGACGATCGACCAGCGCATACAGGTGCGGCAGACAGAGGCCGCGCTGCTGCGCGACGCCAACGACAACAACGGCGCCTTCGCGGTGCTGGCGCAGGCGCTGATCGAGCATCCGGATACGCCGGACCTGCTCTACGACTCGGCGATGGTGGCGGAAAAGTTGGACAAGATCGACGTTGCCGAGGCGCAGTTGCGCCGTGTCGTCGAATTGAAGCCGGACGACGCGCAGGCGCTCAACGCGCTGGGCTACACGCTCGTCGACCGGACGCCGCGGACGAGCGAAGGATTTGCCCTCATCGAAAAGGCCTACAAGCTCTCGCCGGAGGACCCGTTCATCCTCGACAGCATGGGATGGGCGTTCTATCGGCTGGGCAAGCTGGACGACGCGGAATCGTACCTTCGCCGCGCGATGACGCAGCGTCCCGATGCCGAGATCGCCGCGCACCTGGGCGAAGTGCTGTGGAAGAAGGGCGATCCCGAGCGCGCAAGGCAGGTCTGGCAGTCGCAGCTCCAGACGACACCGGACAACGCCGTGTTGCTCGAGACGGTGCGCCGCTATTCGAAGTGAGTGCACCGCCCGCCGCGGCCGCGTGCGCAACACTCTGAAAGTTCCGCTCCGCATTGTAGGCGTCGCGCTGGCCTGCGCATCGCTCTTGCTTGCCGCCTGCACGTCGGCACCGCCGGTGCGCGGCGACGCCACGCTCGCCACCGCCGACCAGCCTTTCAACATCGGGGGGCGCTTGTCGGCCAAGCGCGGCGCGGAAGGCGGCGCGGCGAACTTCGCATGGGAGCACGACGCCAAGCACGACCGCATCGACCTCTGGCGTCGCCGTTCGGCCAGGTTTACGCACGCATCGACGCCGCGGGCGATGCCGTCAACGTCGTGCGCCCGGGCGGCGCGACCGAGACGTACGGCGACTGGCGCACGCTGACCATCGCGTTGCTTGGCGCGCCGGTGCCGATGGACGACCTTGCTTTCTGGGTCCGCGGTGCGGCGCGCGCGGGCACCGGCGCCTTCGTGGAACGCGACGCGCACGGACGAACGCTGGTGCTGCGGCAGCAGGCGTGGGAAGTCGCCTATGCGTATCCGGACGATGCGCCGATGGCGCGTCCGTCGCGGCTCATCCTCAAGTACCCGGACGACGAGCCGGTCGAGGTTCGCGTTGTCGTCGACCGCTGGGACTAAGGCGCCGTAGTGCGCACGGGTCGGCCACTTCCGGCACAATTCGCCGGTGATGATGAAGACGCTGATCGTTCCCGCGCCGGCGAAGGTCAACCTGTTCCTGCACGTCACCGGGCGCCGCGCGGACGGATACCACACACTGGAGTCGCTGCTCGCGCTGATCGATCTCGCCGACACGATATCGCTCACGCGACGCGACGACGGCGCGATACGCCGGCAAGGCGACGTGGCGGGTGTGCCCGAGGAGAGCGATCTCGCCGTGCGCGCGGCGCGCGCGCTGCGGGCGGCGACCGGCTCGCGCCATGGCGTCGACATCGTTCTCGACAAGCGCGTGCCGCTCGGGAGCGGGTTGGGCGGCGGGAGCTCCGACGCCGCAAGCGTGCTGCTCGCGCTGAATCGGCTGTGGGACCTCGCATTGCCGCGATCCGAATTGCTGCGCATCGCAGCCGGCCTTGGGGCCGACGTTCCCTTTTTCGTCGGCGGTGAAAATGCGCTCGCGCGCGGCATCGGCGACGTGCTGTCGCCGGTGTCTCTGCCGGCGTGTTTCGTCGCGCTCGTGTTTCCACCGGTGAGTGTGCCGACAGCTGAAATCTTCGCCGCGTCCGAATTGACACGCGCGACGCCGTCGGCGAAAATAGACGTCTTTTCCGTGGGTTATGGGCGGAATGATCTCGAAGCTGTGACGGCGTCCCGATTCCCTGCCGTGGCCGCGACGATACAAGCATTGCTGCACGCGTCACCGCAGGCGCGAATGACCGGATCGGGCGCGTGCGTGTTCGCCGCCTTCCCCGCCGAGCGCCAGGCACACGACGCGCTGGCACGGCTGCCGCAGACGACCCGCGGATGCGTTGCGCGAACGCTTGCGCGGCACCCGCTGGCGGCATTTGCGTGAACGGGAAAGTGCGTTCCCGGGCCCTTCGAACCTTCGGGTTCGCGCGGTTCCGAACAATGTTTTGGTTTCCGCTGGGGAGTCGCCAAGTGGTAAGGCACCGGATTTTGATTCCGGCATTCGTAGGTTCGATCCCTACCTCCCCAGCCACTGAATCAATGTGTTAGAGATAGAGCGCTGCCCCCGTGTCAAGAACATGGGACACCAGCGGGACAATCACACCGGTTCTTACTCCTCTAGCCCAGCTACGGGGATGCTCGCGCCACCTTCCCCTTTTGGTTGTTCCCGGAGCGGTTGACTTACCACTTGCCCGTGAGTGGATTGCGGGCACGGAACGGGTAGAGAAACAGCGTGCCCGTTCGGGCGGCTAGGTCATCACGCGGTGGCGTCGTTGTATTGCGCCACGCGGCCGACGAAGCGAGCAACGACTATCGCGACCGTCTGCTTTCGGCTGCGGATTCAACCGATCGACGCAACAGTTTGGTGGAATCGTTCAGCTGGTGTTTCGAAGTTTAATGTTTTCCTAGGGCGCTCGTTCAATCTTCTGGCCACGGCGTTGAGCTTGGCTTGCGAGTAGCCTGAGAGGTCTGTTCCCTTGGGGAAGTACTGCCGCAAGAGCCCGTTGGTGTTCTCATTGCTGCCACGCTGCCAGGGGTTCTGAGGGTCGCAGAAGTAAACCTTGATGTCGGTTGCCAGGGTGAAGCGCTTGTGATCGGCCATCTCCTTGCCGCGATCCCAGGTCAGCGACTGGTAGAGCTGGTCCGGTAACTTGCGCGCGTTCTTGATCAACGCGTCGATGACGGTCTCGGTGTCCTTGCCGGCAACCTTCACCAGCATCACATAGCGTGTCTGACGCTCGACCAACGTCGCAATCTGGCTGTTCTTGCTGCCGAACAACAGGTCGCCTTCCCAGTGACCGGGCACCGCCCGGTCTGCCACGTTGGCCGGACGCTCGCTGATCGAGACGGCGTCGGTGATGCGGCCGTGCTGGTCCGTCTTCTGGGTGTGATGGCGCGACCGGCGCATCACTCGGCTGCGCCGCAAATGCGCCACCAGTTCCTTCTTCAGGGCGCCGCGGGCCTGGATGAACAGGCTGCGATAGATGGTCTCGGGTGACACCTGACGGCTCGGATCGTCTGGATAAGTGCGCTTGAGCCAACCGGCAACCTGCTGCGGTGACCACTGCAGTCGGAGCTTGCCTGCCACGAGGCGCGCCAGCGCTCGGTTCTGTCGCCAGTTTACCGACCTTGGGACGCCGGCCTCGATCCCAGGCGGACTGGTCGGCCTGACTCGCTCGGTAGCCTTCTTGGCCACCGTTGCGCTTGATCTCCCGACTGATCGTGGACGGCGCTCGGCCGAGTTGCGCGGCGATCGAACGCATGGAATGACCCGCAACCACCGCGCGCGAGATCTCTTCCCGTTCGGCCAGGGTCAGCGCCAATCGAGAGCGGCGCCGTGGGGCGGGACGGATCCCGCCGGTCGCGGCCAGAATCCCCTGTATCGACGAGTGGTTCCGATCAAACAACTGGGCGATCTGCTGCAGCGACTCGCCCTTCTGCCAGCGCTCCCACATCAGCGCCTTCTGGCTCTCCGTGTAATGGATCCGAGGTCTCATCTGCAACACTCCTCTGATGGCTCACGCCATAGTGTGTTGCATCCACCGGTTGAGCCCGCAGCCATGAGCGGACGTCGACTTCCGTCAGCATAACGTCAGCAAAATGTAAGATCCTGGCCGATTGGAAAAGGATCTGATTTTTCGCGTTGACGGCCCAATCGTCCGGAACGACAATCCCGCCAAGTTTTTCCGTGCGGTCGTTCAGTAGCAGTGGGTGGCTTCGCGCCTTGCCTTGCCGCCCGTCAACAACCTGCGGAGGCGAAGATGAACATTCCGCGGCAATCATGTTTTCCTAGTCGCATCCGGGCGTACCTTCTGGCGATCGGCTGTGGTGTGCTCGTTGCAATCCTTCACACTAGCGCCTTTGCCAACGCTATATGCAGCAACAACTTGGGGCCTTTCTACGTAGATGTTCCCATAGACGTCATAGTCGCATTGGACGTCCAAAGCCCCCTCGCGGGCGAGACGTTCACCATCAACTGGGGTGACGGAACATCTTCACACGGAACCTCTACCGGTCATAGGCCAGCTCCTCTGGGGCCGGTCATTAATACGGCAGGTGGGCTGCACACATACTCCACCGCAATAAGTGGGGTTAGCATGTCCGCGCAATTCCAGCGGGGCGGCGGCTGTGTCACCAATACGTTTGACGTGCTAGCGGACCCGCCACCGGGCGGTGCTGTGCTGAGCGATCCGACGTTTGTGCTTTCCTCTGCAACTGTGGGGATTCCGGTCCCTGTCACGGCAATACTTGCTGATTTTGTCGATCACGACCCGATCAGCGTTGCGTCCTACTTCACCGCGGTGATCGACTGGGGCGACAACGCGCAATCAAACGGCGTACTCACTCGGCTACCCGGGACCGTTTTCGACACAGGGCCGGGGACCATGTGGGGCGTCAGCGCGCCGCCGGGCGGTCATACCTACACCGCTGCAGGTAGCCTGACTGCGTCGGTGACCTTTTCTGAACGCCCACCCGGAACTGCGACATTGACGGCAACCGGCGTAGTCGTCGTGACAGAACCGCAAACTTCGCCGAAGCCGCCAACATCGCCGGGGTCGCCTACATCGCCGACGTCACCAGCAGTGTTCCCAACTTCCTTTGCGGTGGAATACGTGTACGACTCCTGGAACTCGTACTTCGTGACGGACTCGCCGGATGAAATAGCCGCGTTGGATGGGGGCGCCTATGGTGGCGTCTGGCGTCGAACCGGGCAAACGTTCAGCGTATGGACTGACGCTTCAGGCGGAGCATTGCCTACCTGCCGCTTCTTCAGCACTAGCTTTGCGCCCAAGAGTTCACACTTCTACACGCCGTATGCGTCCGAATGCGCAACTGTCAAGGCGAACCCAGCATGGCAGTACGAGGGCATCGCCTTCTATATCAAATTGCCAGATGCAAATGGTCTGTGCGCAGCGGATGAGATCCCGCTTTATCGGCTCTACAACAACGGCATGGGTGGTGCGCCAAATCATCGCTATACGACGAGCCTGACGACCGTGAATCAGATGCTGGCGGCCGAATGGGAATTTGAAGGTAACGGCAATACGATGGTGTTCGCCTGCGTGCCACCGTGAGGCTCTTGAAACGGGCGCTGGCGGTGAGGTTTGAGCGTCTAAGGTGACATGCGACCGTCTGCTTCGGGTCGGAAGCGGTCGTTGGCGACTGGTACTGGCTGCTCTCGGCCATAGGTGGACATTGAGTGCGCTCGTTTGACTATTCGATCACCGCGTCGGCCCGCGCGAGCAGCACGGGAGGCACCGTGATTCCTAGTGCCTTGGCAGTGATCAGGTTGATCACGAATTCGAATCTTGTCGGGAGCTCCACGGGCAGGTCGGCTGGCCTAGCGCCTTTCAAGATTTTGTCGACGCAGACCGTGGATAGCCGAAAGGTGTCGACGATATCAGGGCCGTAACTCATCAAGCCGCCCCCACTCAGGTATGCCTTGTTTGCAAATATAGTTGGAAGATTGTGTTGCAGGGCGGAGCTGCCTATTTTCGCGCGATTACTTATTGTCGAACTGTCCGAGATTATGAGAATCGCGCCGGCGGCATCCTGTTTGGCCCGTGCCATTACCTCGTCGAGACCATCGGGAATTCGGACGTCGAGCGGTTCGATTGCAATACCAAGTGCGCGGCCCGCCACTTCCGCTTCCCGCAGTTGACCCATAGCTCCTGCGTTTTGCGCATTCCAAAGGACACCTATTTTCTTGAGACGTGGAAACATCTCCTTGAGAATCTCGATGCGCTTTGCTGTCAGTTCCGGCGCGTAAACCGATCTCCCGGTCACGTTGCCTCCGGGGAGAGCTAAACTTGCCACTAAACCGTCACCAACGGCATCTTGGCTACTCGCCATCACGATCGGAATCGTATTGGTCGCCATTTTGGCCGCCTTGGTGGACTCCGCGCCAGCCACGACAATGATATCTACCTGGTTAGCGACCAACTCGCGAGCGAGAGCCGGAAGAAGTTCACTTTTACCTTCCGTCCAGCGATAGTCTATGGAAATGTTTTGGCCGATCACGTAGCCGTGCTCGCGCAGCCCCGATAAGAACCCCTCATCGAGTACACCGGCAGGGCCGGAACGATCCATAAGATATCCAATACGCGGAATCTTTCGGTCCCGTTGCGCGTGCGCTGCGATGGACCACGCAGCTACGGTGCTGCTGACAAGAGTGACGAACTCGCGCCGTCTCATTTGAGTCCCCGACGCTTTGCAAAAGGGAATCATATCTTGTCGGGCGGGCCGGCGAAACGGGCCTCCACCGCTTCGGAGGGTGATGTCCGCTATGGGTTGCGGATTCAACCGATCGACGCAACAGTTTGGTGGAATCGTTCAGCTGGTGTTTCGAAGTTTAATGTTTTCCTAGGGCGCTCGTTCAATCTTCTGGCCACGGCGTTGAGCTTGGCTTGCGAGTAGCCTGAGAGGTCTGTTCCCTTGGGGAAGTACTGCCGCAAGAGCCCGTTGGTGTTCTCATTGCTGCCACGCTGCCAGGGGTTCTGAGGGTCGCAGAAGTAAACCTTGATGTCGGTTGCCAGGGTGAAGCGCTTGTGATCGGCCATCTCCTTGCCCCGATCCCAGGTCAGCGACTGGTAGAGCTGGTCCGGTAACTTGCGCGCGTTCTTGATCAACGCGTCGATGACGGTCTCGGTGTCCTTGCCGGCAACCTTCACCAGCATCACATAGCGTGTCTGACGCTCGACCAACGTCGCAATCTGGCTGTTCTTGCTGCCGAACAACAGGTCGCCTTCCCAGTGACCGGGCACCGCCCGGTCTGCCACGTTGGCCGGACGCTCGCTGATCGAGACGGCGTCGGTGATGCGGCCGTGCTGGTCCGTCTTCTGGGTGTGATGGCGCGACCGGCGCATCACTCGGCTGCGCCGCAAATGCGCCACCAGTTCCTTCTTCAGGGCGCCGCGGGCCTGGATGAACAGGCTGCGATAGATGGTCTCGGGTGACACCTGACGGCTCGGATCGTCTGGATAAGTGCGCTTGAGCCAACCGGCAACCTGCTGCGGTGACCACTGCAGTCGGAGCTTGCCGGCCACGAGGCGCGCCAGCGCTCGGTTCTGTGCCAGTTTACCGGTCTTGGGACGCCGACCTCGATCCCAGGCGGACTGGTCGGCCTGACTCGCTCGGTAGCCTTCTTGGCCACCGTTGCGCTTGATCTCCCGACTGATCGTGGACGGCGCTCGGCCGAGTTGCGCCGCGATCCAACGCATCGAGTGACCCGCAACCACCGCGCGCGAGATCTCTTCCCGTTCGGCCAGGGTCAGCGCCAATCGAGAGCGGCGCCGTGGGGCGGGACGGATCCCGCCGGTCGCGGCCAGAATCCCCTGTATCGACGAGTGGTTCCGATCAAACAACTGGGCGATCTGCTGCAGCGACTCGCCCTTCTGCCAGCGCTCCCACATCAGCGCCTTCTGGCTCTCCGTGTAATGGATCCGAGGTCTCATCTGCAACACTCCTCTGATGGCTCAGCGTCATAGTGTGTTGCATCCACCGGTTGAATCCGCAGTCGAAAGCAGTCATTCGCGGCTAGGCCAAACGGATGATGGCGAACAACGGACGGATGCGAGAGACTGGAAAAATGCCCTTCGTCCCGTTCTTCGACTTCTATACGCGCTACGTGGCGCAATGCTCTCGCGCTGGGGTGGCTCCGGTGGCCCCGGAGGCGTTGCGCGCCCTCTTGGATGAGTGCCATTTATTGGGACGCTGGCGGGACACTGGTTGGCAAATAACGGGGGTTGGCAAGAAAAAACAGGGACAACTAAGCATTTGATAGAATTGTTGTTCATTGCTCTGGGGAATGCTGGTGTCCTCGATTCGGCCGATTTTGATTCCGGCATTCGTAGGTTCGATCCCTACCTCCCCAGCCACCCACACGACAGGCAGTCTCCTCGCGCGAGGATACTGCCTGTTTTGCTTTTCGGCGCCCGGAAAGCACGCAAATTAGGGGACAATCGCGGCCATGGCCTTTGAACGCATGCGCATCTTCACCGGCAACGCGAATCCCAAGCTCGCCGCTGCTGTCTGCAAGCACCTGAACGTCAGCCTCGGGCGCTGCACCGTCGGGCGCTTCTCCGACGGCGAGGTCATGGTCGAGCTCATGGAAAACGTTCGTGGCCGTGACGTGTTCATCCTGCAGTCGACGTGCGCGCCGACCAACGACAACCTGATGGAGATCATGGTGATGGTCGATGCGCTGAAGCGTGCGTCGGCCGCGAGGATCACCGCGGCGATCCCGTATTTCGGCTATGCGCGGCAGGACCGGCGGCCGCGTTCGGCGCGCGTCGCGATCACGGCGAAAGTCGTCGCCGACATGCTGACGACCGTCGGCGTCAATCGCGTGATGGTCATGGACCTGCACGCCGACCAGATCCAGGGCTTCTTCAATATTCCGGTCGACAACATCTACGCGACGCCCATCCTGCTGGGCGACCTGTGGAAGCGCAACTACGAGGACTTGATCGTCGTATCGCCGGACGTCGGCGGCGTCGTGCGCGCGCGCGCGATCGCCAAGCGTCTCGACTCGGACTTGGCGATCATTGACAAGCGGCGCCCGAAGGCCAACGTCGCCGAAGTGATGAACATCATCGGCGACGTCGAAGGCCGCACGTGCGTCATCATGGACGACCTGGCCGACACCGCGAACACGCTGTGCAAGGCAGCCTCAGCGCTCAAGGAACAGGGCGCGAAGAAGGTCGTCGCCTATTGCACGCACCCGGTGCTGTCGGGCGGCGCGGTGGAGCGCATCGCGGCGTCGGACTTGGATGAAGTGGTCGTGACCGACACGATCCCGCTGACGCCGGAGGCCGAAGCCAGTCCGCGTATCCGCCAGCTCTCCTGCGCGCAGCTGCTGGCCGAAACCATGACCCGCATATCCAACGAGGAGTCGGTGAGCTCGCTGTTCACGGATTGACCCTCAGCGACGTGGCATCCGCGCGGCGGTGCTTCTTCGCTCGCTGTCGGGGGCAGCGCGCCGCCATGCGGCGCCCATTGGCAATTGCGGCCGAATCGGGTTATAATTCAAGGCTTTCCCGCTCCGACGCCCCGACGAGAACTTAGGGCACCTTCGGCAGCGGTTGTCGCCAACCACTCGAATCGAGGCGGACGACCCGGTGTGCTGCCATGGAGCGGCGCCGACGGAAGGCCGCAGACAACCGGAGTCACGCAATGAACATCGAATTCACCGCCTTCCCGCGGAATACCGAAGGCCGCGGCGCGTCGCGCCGCATGCGCCGCGCGGGCAAGGCCCCTGGCATCGTCTACGGCGGCACCGTTGCGCCCACGCCCATCGAGCTCGACCACAACGCGCTGTTCCATGCGCTGCGCGGCGAGGCGTTCCATTCGTCGATCCTGACGATGAAACTCGACGGCGCTGCGACGAAGGTCCTGTTGCGCGACGTGCAGATGCACCCGTTCAGGAACGAGATCCTGCACGTGGACTTCCAGCGCGTCGACGAGAACAAGAAGATCCACATGAAGGTGCCGCTGCACTTCATCAATGGCGAGGAATCGCCGGCGGTCAAGGTGTCCGCGGCGATCATCAGTCACGTCACGGCGGATCTCGACATCATATGCCTGCCCAAGGACCTGCCCGGCTTCATCGAGGTCGACCTGTCGGCGCTGGAAGTGGGTCATGCGCTCCACGTGTCGTCGGTCAAGTTGCCGCCCGGCGTCTCCGTCGTGTCGCGCGGCAAGATCGATCCGGTGGTTGCCGCCGCAATCGTGCCGCGCGCGCAGGTCGAGACCGAAGAAGAGCTTGCAGCGACCGCCGAAGCAGCGGCAGCTGCGGCAGCGGCCGCGACGCCGGAAGGTGAAGCAGCCGCAGCGGCCGCCGCCGCCGCGGGCGACAAGGCCGCCGACAAGGGTGGCGAGAAGAAGGACGACAAGAAGGACAGCAAGAAGGACGACAAGAAGAAATAATCGCGCCCGCGAAGGCTGCATCGAGAGATTGGCCCGCGCAACTGACGCGGGCCTTCTTTTTCCGCCTCCAACGCAACGTAAATCGAGCGCACGTTGAACACGCCTATCCGCCTGGTCGCGGGACTCGGCAATCCGGGACGCGAATACGCCGGCACGCGCCACAACGCGGGGTTCTGGTTTGTCGACGAGTTGGCGGCGAAGCTCTCCGCAACTTTCGCGCACGAGGCGAAATTCGGCGGCGACGTCGCGAAGGCGGGCGCGGTGAGGCTGGTGAAGCCGATGACGTTCATGAATCTCTCCGGCCGTGCCGTCGCCGCCGCTGCGCGCTTCTTCGGCATCGCTCCCGAGGAGATCCTGGTCGTCCACGACGAACTCGACCTCTTGCCCGGCAAGGCCAAGATGAAGTTCGGTGGCGGGCACGCCGGACACAACGGATTGCGCGACATCCAGGCGCAGCTGGGGTCGGCGGATTTCTGGCGGCTGCGCTTAGGCATCGGACATCCGCGGGATTCGGAACTCACGCAGCAGGACGTCGTCGACTACGTGTTGAAGCCGCCGCGCACCGAACAGCGCATCGCGATCGCCGATGCCGTCGGCCGCGCACTCGCGGCGTGGCCGGTGATAGCCAGCGGCGACATGGAAGGCGCGATGATGGCGCTGCATACGAAAGCCAAAACTTCTAGTGGACCCGGGCCGGCGTAGCCGGCCCGACGATGGGATGACGGCATGAGCTTGAAGTGTGGCATTGTCGGGCTGCCGAACGTCGGCAAGTCCACGCTGTTCAACGCGCTGACCAAGGCGGGCATCGCCGCCGAGAACTATCCGTTCTGCACGATCGAGCCTAACGTCGGCATCGTCGAAGTCCCCGATCCGCGCATCGAAGCGCTGGCCTCGATCGCCAAGCCGGAGCGCGTCGTTCCCGCGGTCGTCGAGTTCGTCGACATCGCGGGCCTGGTTGCCGGTGCTTCCAAAGGCGAAGGGCTGGGCAACCAGTTCCTGGCCAACATCCGAGAAACCGACGCCATCGCGCACGTCGTGCGCTGTTTCATCGACGATAACGTCGTCCACGTCGCCGGCAAGATCGATCCGGTGTCGGACATCGAGACGATCAACACCGAACTCGCCTTGGCCGACATGGCGGCGGTCGAGAAGCACCTGCACAAGCACGAAAAGATGGCGCGAGGCAGCGACAAGGAATCGATGAGGATCGTGCCGGTCCTTACCAAGGTTCTTGCGGTATTGAACGAGGGCCTGCCGGCGCGGACGGCGGCGTTGAGCGCCGACGAGCAGGGCGTGCTGCGCCAATTCTTCCTGCTGACGATGAAGCCGACGATGTATGTGGCCAACGTCGCGGAGGGCGGCTTCCACGACAACCCGCTGCTCGCCAAGGTGGAGGCGTACGCGAAGACGGAGGGCGCGCCGGTGGTCGCCGTATGCGCGGCGATGGAGGCCGAGATCGCGGACTTGGACGGCGACGACCGGCAGGCGTTCCTGACGGACTTGGGGTTAAGCGAGCCGGGCTTGGACCGCGTCATCCATGCCGGCTACAAGCTCCTCGGCCTGCAGACGTACTTCACCGCGGGCCCGAAGGAGGTCCGTGCGTGGACCGTCGAGGTTGGCGCCACGGCGCCGCAGGCGGCCGGCGTTATCCATACCGATTTCGAAAAGGGGTTCATTCGCGCGGAGGTCATCGCCTACGACGACTTCATCGCGTGCAAGGGCGAGCAGGGCGCCAAGGAGGCGGGCAAGATGCGCCTCGAAGGCAAGGATTACGTCGTCAGCGACGGTGACGTCATGCATTTCCGCTTCAACGTCTGACACCCCGTGGACTTTCGCGCGCGCATCGCTTTGCTGGTCGGCGTCGCCGTGCTGGAAGCCTGCGCCGACGCGCCGCGGCTGTCGGCGCCGCTTGTCTCGGTCGACTCCGTGCGCCTCGAACGAATCACGGGCGCGGAGGCCACCTTCATCGTGGCGCTCAACCTCGCCAATCCCAACGCCCGCGAGATCGCCGTCGACGCAATCGACGCCAACCTGACCGTCGAGGAAGTTCCGGTCGGTGCGGCGACGCTCCGCTCGCCCCTTCGGCTGCCGGCCAATGGCGATGCAACGGCTAGTCTGCAAGCGCGCGCGGGGCTCGCCGCCGTGCTGGGGCTTGCGGCGGGCTTGGCGCAACGGGCGCAGGAGCAAAAGGCATCGGGCCAGCCGATTCGTGTCCGATATGCGGTCTCGGGCTCCGCCACGCTCGAGGGCGGATGGCAGATTCCCTTCTCGCGCAGCGGCGAATTCCGGATGAATGCCCCCGCGCGATGACCGTGCTCAAGTTCACCAAGATGCAGGGCCTGGGCAACGACTTCGTCGTGCTGGACGGTATTCGCCAGCGCGTCGCGCTTTCGCCGGCGCAGCTTCGGCTGCTGGCCGACCGGCGCTTCGGCGTGGGATGCGACCAGGTGCTGCTGGTCGAAAAGGCAACCGGCAACGCGGACTTCCGCTACCGGATCTTCAACGCCGACGGCGGCGAGGTCGAGCAGTGCGGCAACGGCGCGCGCTGCTTTGTCCTGTTCGTCCGCGAACAGGGACTCACGTCCAAACGCGAGTTGCGCGTGGAGACGGCCGGGGGCCTCATCGTGCCGCGCCTCGAGGCAAACGGGCAGGTCACCGTGGACATGGGCGTGCCGCGCTTCGCCTCCGAAGACGTGCCGTTCGCCCGAGGCAGCGGCGGCATCGACGACGTGCTCGATGTCGACGGGACGCCGGTCAGGATTTCGGCGCTGTCGATGGGGAACCCCCATGCGGTGCAGGTGGTGGCGGACGTCGACGCGGCGCCGGTGACGGCGCAGGGACCGCGAATCGAGCTCCACCCGCGATTCCCGCAGCGGGTCAACGCGGGCTACATGCAGGTCGTCGATCGCGCTACCATTCGCCTGCGCGTGTGGGAACGCGGCGTCGGCGAAACGCTCGCGTGCGGAACCGGCGCGTGCGCCGCGGTGGTCGCGGGCATAAGGCGGGGCTTGCTGGATTCGCCGGTGCGTGTGCAGGTCCGTGGCGGCGAGTTGACGATCGCATGGCCCGGCGACGGCCAGCCGGTGCAGATGACCGGCCCGGCGGCGACGGTATTCGAAGGGGAGTGGAACGCGTGAGAACGTGGCCACGAGCGAAATAGCGACAGCACGGAAAGCGGTGAATGAACGCAAGCGGCAAGCCCAACGAGGACGCAAGTGCGAATGTGAACGCAAATGACGTCGCGGAGTACCTGAAAGAGAATCCGAAGTTCTTCGAGGATTACGCCGACGTCATCGCGGAGATCTTCGTGCCGCACCCGCACGGCGGGCACGCCATCCCGATCGCCGAGCGCCAGATCCTGACGCTGCGCGAGAAGAACACCGAACTCGAGGCCAAGTTCCGCGAGCTCGTGGCCTACGGCACCGAGAACGACCAGATTGGCGAAAAGCTGCACCGCTCGACGCTGGCGCTCTTTGCGGCGCCGGACCTCGAAACCTCGCTCGCGGTGCTCTACCACAGCCTGAAGGAGGACTTCGGCGTGCCGCAGGTCGCGGCAAGGCTGTGGGGCCGGGTGCCCGAGCAGTCGTACCTGCCGGAACTCGCGGCGACGTCCTCCGAAATCCGCGAATACGCGAACCAGCTGGGCCAGCCGTATTGCGGGCCCGTCGCGAGCTTCGAGACGCGCGAATGGTTCGAAGACGGCGACAGCTTGCAGTCGTTCGCGTTCATGCCGCTGCGGACCGCGCACACGTTCGGCCTGCTCGCGCTGGGCAGCCCCGATGCGCAGCGTTTCCATCCCGGCATGGGCACGCTCTACCAGACGCGCCTTGCGGAACTGGCGAGTGTCGCCACCGCGCGCTTCCTGCCGCCCTCCTAGCCCCGAGAGCGAGGTCGCCACTCTCGTGCCGAAGCGACCCGCCGCCGCGCCTCACCCGAATGCTGCCGCAAGCGGCAACGCCGCGCTGCAGGAAGCCTTCGCCATGCACCTCGCCACGCGATCGCCCAACACGCGCGACGCGTATGTGCGTGACGTCGCACAATTGGCGGTGCTGGCGGGCGAGACGCCGCTGCCGCAATTGACGCGCGCGCAGCTCTCGCGTTTCCTCGCCACGCTGCACGGGCGCGGGCTGTCGGGCCGCAGCCTCGCGCGAATGCTGTCGGCGTGGCGCGCGTTCCATCGCTTCGTCGTGGACCGCGGCGGCCTGCGCAGCGACGACCCGAGCGCCGGATTGAAGGCGCCCAAGTCCGGCAGAAAGCTGCCATCGGCATTGACGCCCGACGAAGCGGTGCGCCTGGTCGAAGGCGCCGGCGTGGACGCAATGGGCAAGCGCGACCATGCGCTCTTCGAGCTCGCGTATTCGTCCGGACTGCGGCTGTCCGAACTGGCCGGACTCGACGTGGACCGTGTCGACCTCGCGACCGGCGAGGTGCGTGTCTGGGGCAAGGGGGCAAAGGAGCGGATCGTGCCGGTGGGCGCCGCCGCGCAGGCGGCGCTCGCGACGTGGCTCGCCGAGCGCGCCGCGATGCCGGCCGTGGATGAGCGCGCGCTCTTCGTCGGCGCGCGCGGACGGCGCATCGCGCCGCGCCAGATCCAGCGGCGGCTGGCGACGCTCGCGATTCAGCGCGGGATCAACCGCCACGTGCATCCGCACATGCTGCGCCATTCGTTCGCGTCGCATGTGCTGCAATCGTCGGGCGACCTGCGCGCCGTGCAGGAGATGCTGGGACATGCATCGATCGCGAGCACGCAGGTGTACACGCACCTGGACTTCCAGGCGCTCGCCAAGGTCTACGACGCGGCGCACCCGCGCGCGCGCAAGAAGAAGCGGTCCACTACTCGATGAATTTCACCACGCCGGGCATCCACGGCAGGTCGGTGACGCCGACATCCCGGCCGGCCTGCTTGATGAGCGTCGCCAGCTGACCGCGGTGATGTGTCGCGTGCTGGAACAGGTGCGCGACCGCGATCCACCGGTCCAGCCGCCGTAACCGCGGGTCGGATACCGACCGGTATTCGAGAACGCCGGCCGGCCACGCGGGCGTCAGCCTTCCCGTGAGCGCCCGGTGCATCGAACCGAAGAACGCGCCGCGGTCGCGCGTCCGTTCTTCCTCGCCGAATTCCGCGACGAGCGCATACATCCGCTCGTTCATCCAGCGGTTGTAGCGCGCAAGGAGCTGGCAATATTCGACGGAGATCACGGCGGGAATTGTAGCGAACGAAGCGCCGCACGTAACAAAAAAACGGGGCGTGTTCTGGGCACGCCCCGCAAAGCCACGGAGGAGAAAACTGCAATTACGCGGGGAGGAGTTGACTCCCCGTCTTTACGCACGGGCGGGGGAGAGGGTCCGCCCGTGCATAAACTTGGTCCACAGTCATTCGATGCGCTCGCCGTGCAGCGCGAGGTCCAGGCCCTCGCGCTCCTGCTCCTCGGTCACGCGCAGCCCGATCGTCATGTCGATGACCTTCAGGATGATGAAGCTGCCGATGCCGCTGACCAGCAGCGTCGTGACGACCGCGCCCGCCTGGATCATGAGGCTGCCGTCGCTACCGCTGATCTCCTTGACGTTGAACACGCCCGTCAGCAACGCGCCGACGATACCGCCGATGCAGTGCACGCCGAATGCGTCGAGCGAGTCGTCGTAGCCGAACGCCTTCTTGACGGTGGTCGCCGCGAAGAAGCAGAGCACGCCGGCGGCGATGCCGATCACGATCGCACCGGTGGCGTCGACGAAGCCCGATGCCGGCGTGATTGCGACCAGGCCTGCGACCGCGCCGGACGCGATGCCCAGCACCGACGGCTTGCCCTTGACGATCCACTCGGTGAACATCCACGACAGCGCGGCAACGGCGGTGGCGAACTGCGTGACGAACATCGCCATGCCCGCACGGCCGTCGGCCGCGACGGCGGAGCCGGCGTTGAAGCCGAACCAGCCCACCCACAGGAGCGACGCGCCGATCAGCGTGAGCGTCAGGTTGGCGGGGGCCATCATTTCCCTGCCGTAGCCCAATCGCTTGCCCAGGACCAGCGCGCAGACCAGGCCGGCGATACCGGCGTTGATGTGCACGACAGTGCCGCCCGCGAAGTCGAGCACGCCGGCGGTTGCCCAGTAACCCGAGGGCTCCCACATCATGTGCGCAATCGGCGAATAGATGAGCACCGACCACAGGCCCATGAACCACAGCATCGCCGAGAACTTCATCCGGTCGGCGAAAGCGCCGCAGATCAGCGCGGGCGTGATGATCGCGAACGTCATCTGGAAGCACATGTAGACGGATTCGGGAATCGTCAGCGCCAGGTGCGAGACCTCGACCTTGCCGGCTTCCTTCATGAACGCCATCCCGTGCAGGAAGAATCGCTCGGACAGGCTTCCTATGATGGGTCCTCCCGGCATGAACGCGATGCTGTAGCCGATGATGACCCACAGCACGGTGACGAGGCACGTGATGGCGAAGCTTTGCATCAGCGTGGCGAGGACGTTCTTCTTCCGCACCATGCCGCCGTAGAACAGCGCGAGGCCCGGTATCGTCATCATCAGCACGAGCGCCGTGGACGTCAGCATCCACGCCGTGTCGCCGCTGCTGATCTTGTCGGCCGCGACCAGTTGCGGTTCCGTCGGCGCCGCCGGGGCGGCCGCAGGCGCCGCCGCGGGTGCCGCGGCGTCGGCCTTCGCCGGCTCGGCCTTCGCCGCATCCGTCTTCGCCGGTTCCGCCGCCTTGGGCGCTTCTGCCTTCGGGGGCTCGGCTGCCTTGTCCTGCGCCACGGCCGGCGCCGCGAGACCGAACGCGCACAGCATGGCGAGCAACGTCAGAATTCTTTTCATGGTCACTCCCTTTACAGCGCGTCCGAACCGGTTTCACCGGTGCGGATGCGCACGACCTGAAGCAGGTCGAAAACGAAGATCTTGCCGTCGCCGATCTTGCCGGTGTTGGCGGCCTTTTCGACGGCCTCGATGACGCGGTCGATCATGTCGTCCTTCACCGCGGCCTCGATCTTGACCTTGGGCAGGAAATCGACGACGTACTCGGCGCCCCGGTACAGCTCGGTGTGCCCCTTTTGCCGGCCGAAGCCCTTGACCTCGGTAACGGTGATTCCTTGCACGCCGATCGCCGAAAGGGCCTCGCGGACCTCGTCGAGCTTGAACGGCTTGATGATGGCGGTTACGAGTTTCATGGTGTCCCCGTGAATGTGCGCGGCTCGCTCGATGAAGGCGCCGCCGCGCTGGTACGCTGCCTTAGAACGTCTTCTGGATGTATCCGACGAACTGGTTGCCGGCGATGTTCTTGCCGTAGATGTTGGTGTACGGCGCGTCCTCCGCGTCGGTGCCGGTGCCGAAGATGCCCACCGTCACGCCGTAGATCTCCGTGGACGCGCCGACCTTCCAGTCGGTGTAGCTCAAGGACCCGTGGCCGCGATAGGTTTGGCGACCGACGTGGCCCATGATCGTCACCTTGCCGAACACGTCGTTGACCTTGTCGATCACGTCGTACGACGCGGTGAGGTCGTAGTAAGCCGAGCCGCGCGAGTCGGGGACGCCGAACGTGTTGTTGTTGGCGCTGTAGCTGTATTTGAACGAGATGAACTTCCAGGACAATGCGGCATAGAGTTCCGTCGTGTTGTCGGTGGTCCAGCCGCTCGGGAACTTGCCCGGGTACCAGTAGTAGAGTGCGCCGAGGTCGTAGCCGAAGTCATACGGCAGGCTGCCTTTGTAGCCGCCGTAGAAATCCCATTCGAGGCTCGACGAAATGCCCGGCTCGCCCGGCGGCGGAATGTAGGAATCGCCGATCCAGCTGATGTTCGATGCCCACGTCCCGGCGTAGAAGCCACTCTTGTGCGCGAGATCGAAACCGCCCTGGACCGCGGGCTTTCCGTCGGTCTGCGTCTGGCCGCGGAACACGTACTGGCTGAAGAGGCCGATGTTGCTGGTGAAGGTCCAGTCGGGTTCCGGCGCCGGCGCCGGTGCCGCGGCGGGAGCCGCGGCGGGCGCGGGCGTCGTCTGAGCCAAAACGGAGCCCGCGAACAGCGCGGCACAGGCCGCGGCTACGATGGCGGGACGAAGGCCTAGCTTCTCTTTCATGGCGAAGATCCTTGCAAGGTTGTTGAGGATATGAAGACACTTCCGACTATGTGTCAGCATTTCGTGTGCCACGGAAATATTTGTATTTAATTCAATTGGATACATTAATTTTTGCGCAAACGGGACTACGGTCCGAAGCATGAGTGGCACCACAGTGGTGCGGGCAATGCTGCGCCAGCACATTTATGGAGCGATCGTGCGGCGCACTCCGCGCCGGGTTGGGCCGAAGGGACTGCGGCGACGCGCGCGGAGGTTTTGCTAGACTTCCTCCAAGAGCCCACGATCGGGAGCCCGCTTATGGAACGCTTGAGCAGCAAGAGGGTGGAAGAACTGGCAGCCCGCATCGGCAAGGCGGTCGAGTCGGGACCCGCCAAGGACATCGAAAAGAACGTCCGAGCGGTGCTGCAAAGCGGACTCGCCCGGCTCGACCTTGTCTCGCGGGAAGAATTCGAAACGCAAATGCGTGTGCTGGCCAAGACCCGCGAGAAACTCGAACGGCTCGAGGCGCGCGTCACGGAGTTGGAGGCGCGCTTCCGGCCGGCCGCTACCGCGCACTGATTTGCGTTGGTGCGCACTGTTGTTGCGCGCTGATCAACGCGCGCACCGCAAAGATGCTTGATGGATTTGCCGCGCGCGCGAAAAATTCGGTGGCGTCGCGTGGACGTAACCAAGTAACGCCGACTTGCGCCGCGAGATTCGGACCCTGACCGACGCGGGAATGTGCCGCGCGATGGTCTTCGCCCGGGTGTGTCCTACATTGGCTGGTTAGTGGACTACATCACGAAACTTCTTCAGGCCGAAACGAAAATACTATAAGATCCGACTCCCACATTTGCCGACACGCAAATACAGGACCTCGCTCACGTGCTCTACCACAACGTACAGGTCACTGCGCAGTCGCTTCGGTTCGTCGACGCGATCGTGTTGTCGGCATCCGCTGTCGGAACCTGCAGCTTCGGCCGCTCGATAAACCTGTGGTCGATCGCCTCCCCCGACGTCATCGCCGTCTACGCGGCCGTCGCCACGATTGCCTTCCTCGTCCTGGGTCTGCGGCTGCACGTCTACCAGGCGCGGCGAACGCAGAAGGTGGCGACCGAATTCCTGCTGCTGTTCGAGGCGGCACTTTCTGCGTCGGCATTGGCCTGCCTGGCGACGCAGGTGTTCACGCCCGGACTCGCGGGCGAAGCCTATGGCGCAATGCTGGCCGTGAGCATCAGCGCGCTGCTCGGCATGCGGCTCATCATGCGTCTGCTGATCCGGCGCCTTCGCCGGCATGGTGGCGATGAGCGCTGCTGGCTGATTGTCGGCCACAACAAGCGCTCCGCGGACATCGCCCACGAGATCCTTAACAATCCCCAGTACGGCATCCGCATCGTGGAGGTCGTGGATGTCCTGCATTCTCCGGGAGGTGGCTGCGACGAGCACCCTTCGTTCGGCCCCGCGCCCCCCGGCGTCACGCTGAGCGTCATCGACGACGTGGAAAAGATTCACGGGATCATCGCCGCGCGCGTGCTCGACGAGGTCGTCATCACGCTGCCGATGCGCAGCCACTACGACACCGTCAGCCGGATCTTGGAGATCTGCGCGGGCGCCGGCATCTCCGTCCGCCTGCGGCCCCAGGCGTTCGAGGCCACGGGCTTCGCGACGGAACTGTCCTACGTTGGCCACATCCCTTTGCTCACCCACTACAACGGCCCCTCCAACTACGGGCACCTGCTGCTCAAACGCGTCATCGACGTACTCGGCGCGGGCGTAGGGCTCGCCGCGCTGGCGCCGTTCTTTGCCGTCATCGCCATCGCGATCAAGTGGGATACGCCGGGACCCGTGCTGTTCCGCCAGACGCGGGTCGGACTGCATGGGCGTCATTTCGAGATGATCAAGTTCCGCACGATGTCCAAGAATGCGTTGGCGCAGCGCAACGACCTTGACCATCGGAACGAGCGCGATGGCACCGCATTCAAGATCAGGAACGACTCGCGCATCACGCCGGTTGGCAAGCGGCTGCGCAAATATCACGCCGACGAGTTGCCGCAACTGTGGAACGTACTGGTGGGGGACATGAGCCTGGTCGGGCCCCGTCCGCTGCCGGTTGAAGAGGCGCACGGAAACGAGTGGTGGCAGCGCCGCCGCCTCACGATGCCGCCGGGCCTCACCTGCCTGTGGCAACTCGCGGACGACCCGAAGATGCCGTTTCTGGAGTGGATGCGACTCGACATGGCGTACATCGACCGCTGGTCCATCTGGCTGGACGTCAAGGTCATCATTCGGACTTTCGCCACGGTAATGCGCGGCAACGGCTGGTAGGCGACTGCGCCTTCGGTGGCTGCGGTCGTTGCTTGACAGTATTGATTCTGCCCGACACGATTTTCGTTTCGGGAACGATGGGCGGGCCGTGGCGGCGCCTTCCGACGGCGCGAACCATCACGTCGTCGCGCCGCGTGGACGAAGCGCGCAAAGGGAACGGGGCACATGGAACACATGAAAGTCGTCATTCTCTGTGGAGGCAAGGGGACGCGGTCCTACCCCTTCACCGAATATTTCCCCAAGGTCATGATGCCGATCAATGGCACGCCGATACTCGTCCACTTGATGCGGACCTACGCTTCGCAGGGCTTCAACGAATTCGTGCTCGCCGGCGGGCATCGCATCGAGATGCTCCACGATTACTTCGACGGCCGGTTCGCGGACTGGAATGTGAAGATCGTCAACACGGGCGACGACGCGGACACGGGCGATCGCATTTTCCGCTGCAGCAATTATGTCGGCGAGCGCTTCTTCGCGACTTACGGCGACGGCCTGGGAGACCTCGATCTGCATGCACTGCTCGCGGCGCACAAGCGCTCCGGCGGGCTGGCCACGCTCACTACGGTCCCGTTGCGATCGCAGTACGGCCTGGTCGTCTTCGACGAGAACGACAAGGTCCAGCGCTTCGAGGAAAAGCCGCTCGTCGCGCGACTACTGGATCAACGCCGGCTTCTTCGTGTTCGAGAAGCTCGCGCTCGAGGAGTGGCACGGCCACAACCTCGAGCAGGAGGTGCTGCCGGATTTCGCACGGCGCGGCGTGCTCTTCGTCAACCGCCACCTCGGCTTCTGGAAGTCGATGGACACGAGCAAGGACCAGCGGATCTGGAAGCGCTGTGCGTCGGCGGCGACGTGCCCTGGGGATCGCGGCAGGCGGTCGCGCCGAATGCGTGACAGCATCGACAAGGGAGATCGCGATCAGCCCAATTTTCGTGGAAGGCGACGACCGGTCTTCGTCACCGGAGCCACCGGGCTGCTTGGGCAGCTCGCTCGTGCCGGAGCTCGTCCGCCGCGGCGCCATGGTGGTGGCGCTGCTGCGCGACGGCACGCCGCGCAGCCGTCTGGTGCGCGAGGGGTGGCTCTCGAACGGATGTCCACGGTCCACGGATCGCTCTCGCCGACGACGGCCTCCTGCGACGGGCGTTCGCCGAATACGCCATCGACACGGTGTTCCATCTCGGGGCGCAGACCCTGGTTGGCGTGGCCAAGGTCGACCCGGTGGGCACGCTCGAGGCAAACGTGCGCGGCACGTGGCTGCTGCTCGATGCCGCGCGGCAGGCGGGTGTGAAACAGGTTCTGGTGGCGTCCTCCGACAAGGCCTACGGGGATTCCCCGAATCTGCCTTATCAAGCGAGGACCATCCGCTGCAGGGGCGCTTTCCCTACGACGTCTCGAAGAGCTGCACCGACCTCATCACCACGATGTACGCGCGGACCTTCGGGTTGCGCGCCGCGATCGTGCGCTGCGGCAACCTGTTCGGCGGCGGCGACCTCAATTTCAGCCGTCTGATTCCCGGCGTCATCGCCGCCACGCTGCGCAACGAGCCGTTCGTCATTCGCAGCGACGGCAAGTCGGTGCGCGACTTCCTCTACGTCGAGGATGCCGCGGACGCGTACTTAGCGCTCGCGGAGCGACCTCGCTGCCGATCGGTCGCTCGCCGGCGAGGCGTTCAATTTCGGACTGGAGCTCGAAACCCGACCATGCTGGACCTCGCGGAGAACGGTGCTGGCCATGATGGGACGCGCCGACTTGCGCCCCGTCGTGCGAACATCGCCTCGGCGGAGATCCGCGAGCAGTACCTGGACGCGGGAAAGGCACGCGCACGGCTCGAATGGGCGCCGCGCTTCGGCATGGAGCAAGGCCTTCGGAAAACGATCGACTGGTACCGCGAATTCCTGGCCCAAGAATTGTCCGGGGCCGCGGGTGGCCCGTCCGCCGCCGCCGGTCAACGAAAGGCAAGCCATGGTCACTAAGGTCTTCGCGATCTTCGCTACAACTATTCCGGCGTCCTTGCCGACGACTGCATGCCGCTGGGCACCGCCTACATGAAGGCGGTGATGGACCGGGACGACACCGGCCGCGAGCCGCGGCCGACTGAGGCTCTCTTCCGGCTGAGCGACGAGTGGCGCCGCGAACTGGAGAGCGCGCTGACGGTGTGGACGACGCACATCAGGGCGCTGTCGAAGATGGTCACCCGGATCAAGGTCGATTGGCAGGTCCGGGAGTGTCTGCCCAGCAAGGCGCGCGAAGCCGCCGCGGCTTGAACGGCAGAGGTGCGATGCGCCACGCGCCGCATCCATCCCCGCGTGTTCCGGGTTGTGGATATTGTCGACCGCGATGACCTCGAGCGCTGACGGTTCAGGAGCTGCTGCACCGGTGACGGTGGTGATTCCCACCTTCAATCGCTGCGCAGATCTCGAACGTGGACTGGGCCACCTGGCACGGCAGAGTGTCGGCGCGCTTGGGGTGGTCGTCGTCGATAACAGCTCGACCGATCGCACGCAGCAGATGATCGCGGCATTGATGCCGGAGTGGAACGGCCGCCTGCGCTACATCCGGCGCGAGCCCAACGGGCCCGCGAGCGCGCGGAATACGGGTCTGGCGGCGACCACGACGCCCTACGTGCTGTTTCTCGACAGCGACGTCGACCTGCCGCCGGAATGGGTCGAGCGGGCGCTGGCGTACATCGCGCACGATCCGGGCTTGGGCGCCGTCGGCGGATACATCCTGTATGCCTTCGATCACGCCGGCGTGAACGCATACGGCGGCGACCTCAGTCTCATGGGTCTGGCCTGGGACGTCGACGAAGGCACGGTCCTCGATCCGCGCAAAGGGCCCGCGAATCGCATCTGGATCAATTGCTCGGCGATGCTGGCGCGGACCGACGTCGTGCGCGGAAGCGGGGGATTCGACGAGCGCTTCTTCTACGGTTACGAAGATTCCGACCTGGGCTGGCGACTCAATCTCATGGGCTTCCGCGTCGCCGTGTTTCCGGATCTGCGCGCGTGGCACAACGTCAGCCGTCACCCGGAGTCGGCGCACGAGTCGATTGTCTTTCACTATTGCAAGAATCGGCTGTGCTCGCTGCTCAAGAACGCGTCGCCGGCCAGCCTGCCCGCGATGCTCGCGCGTTATGCGGCATACTCATGTGCCGACCTGCTCGCGCGCGCGCCGCGCGGCGCCAAGGCGCGGGCGCTCTTCTGGAATGTGACGCATTTGCGCGAGACACTTGCGCTGCGTCGGGACGTGCAACGCAAGCGCACCGTGTCGGATTCGGCGATCTTCGCGCATGGCACGCGCCGCTGGCTGCCACCGACTCCGCTGGGCGGCCGCCGCCGCAGGCAACCGGGCACCGCGATCGCGCCGGAGGGCGCGCGGCCCGAGGGTTCGACGATGGATGACCGTTTCTAGGCCGGTATGTCGCAATGATATTATTGGTCCGTGAGCGCAGCTTCTGCACCGCAGCTTGACCGAGCCCGCTAGCGTCTTGCGAGGCGAGTCCACGCAAAAGAGTGAGGGCGGGCAGGCGGCCAGCGGCAAGTGGAGGCCGCTCCACGTCGCGATCACGAGCCCGTTCGTCTGGCCCTGGGTGCGCCGCGGTTCGGAGCGTCTGCTGCACGACCTCTCGCGCTACCTGGTCGCCCGCGGCCATCGCGTCACCGTTTTTGCGACGGGTCCGCACGACCTGGTCGAGGACCGCGACGGTATTCCCTACCATGTGCTGAAGCAGCGCTGGCCGCTCTGGCCGCGCCAGTTCAACTGCTGCCACGACTTCGCCTTCCGTCTCCAGGCGCCGCTCCGCGGCTGCGATGCGGACGTGGTGTTCAGCATGAGCTATTTCGACGCGTATGCGGCGATTCGGGCGCGTACGCGCACCGCGAGCCACTGTCCGGTGGTATTCCACTCGGCGGGCGTCCTTTCGCGCCGCTATTTCCGCGCCGTGCCGCTGGATGCGTGGCTGTTCCGCACCGTGCGGAGTGAAGCGGAAACCATCGTCGCCGTGAGCCGCCTCGCCGGAGATACATTCGAGCGCGACTTCCGTCGTAACGCCGAGGTTCTCCCGCCGCCCGTGATGGCGGAGAACTTTGCGCCGACCGCTGCCAACGCGGCGCCGCAGGATCCGCCCGGCCAGCGCATCCTGTTCGTCGGCGATGCCGAAGAGCGCCGCAAGGGGGCGCGCGCGCTCTGCCGCGCATTCGCGCGTGTCAGCGAACGCCACCCGCAGGCACGGTTGCTCTTCGCCGGGCGTGCAAGTGCCGCGACCAAGGCCTCGCTGCTCGACGTCTGCGTCCGCGCCGGGAATGCGGACCGCGTCGAGTTCCTGGGCGTGGGCCGGGTCGAGGATCTGCCCGCGCACTACCGTGCCGCTGCGGTGACGGTGCTGCCTGCGGTCGGCGAGTCGTTCGGCATGGCGCTGGCCGAGTCCCTGTCGGCGGGCACGCCCGTCGTCGGCGCGCGGCACGCGGGCCTCACGGAGATCATCGACAAGGAGCTCGTCGGCCGGTTGTTCGATCCTGGCGAGGGCGTCGACGAGACCAACAACATCGATGGCCTCGCAGGCGCGATTCTCGAGGTGCTGGCACGGGGAAAGACGCCCGACGTGGTGGCGGCCTGTCTTGCGCGCGCGCAGCGTTACAGCTGGGCCGTGCTGGGACCGGAGTACGAACGCGTCCTGCAGGATGCGGTTGCGGCGAGGAACGACGCTCGCCAGAGGGCGTGAGCCCGCGATGCCCGATCCCTCTTTGGCCGGGCCTCCGGCGACCGCCGCAACGCAGGCGACGACGCGCCCGCTCCGCGTACTTCTGGCGCACGAGCTGTTTCCCCCCGATTTCGCGGGTGGCGGCGAATATATCGTCACGGAAGCCGCGCGGCACCTGCAGGCGGCCGGTCACACGGTCACCGTTGTCACCACCGGCGACCCTGCCATCACGCAGTACCAGGGGATGCGCACCGTCAGGTTGCCCGTGTCCCGTTACCGGATGAACCTTGAGTGGCGCCGGATAGCGGCGCTAGCCGCGAACGCCGATTTGATCCACGCGTTCACCTATCACGCGCTGTATCCATCCGTGCGCGCGGGTCGCGCGCTCGGCAAACCCGTCGTGGGCGGTGTGCTCGCGCTCTTCGGCGACGTGTGGCTCGAGATGCGCGGCCCGATGGCCGGCCGCCTGTGGCGGAGGATCGAGCGCTATCTGCTGAACCTGCCCGTCGACGTGAAGCTTCACTTGAGCGATTTCTCGCTCGACCTGTCGCGCGCGATAGGAGTCGCGCGGCCCGGCGACCAGGTCGTCATCCCCGGCATCTCGCACGGCCAGTACTATGCCGCGGCGGACAAGCCCTACGTGCTGTATACGGGCAAGTTCGACGTCCGCAAGGGCATCGGCCTGGTGCTGGAGGTCGCCCGACGGTTGCCGGACGTTCCCTTTCGTCTCGTTGGCTGGGGAGAGTCCTTCGCCGAGATTGCCGCCGCAGCGCCGCCCAACGCACGGGTCCAGCAGCGGGGGAGCGAGCGCAAGGAATACCTGGACACGCTGGCGGGCGCGCGCATCCTGGTCTTCCCGACCAAGGTCGAGACGTTCGGACTCGTGCTGCCCGAGGCGATGGCGGCCGGATGCGCGATCGTGTCGACGTCGCCGCTGCCTTTCGAAGGCGCGCGCATTGCCCAGGACGACGTCGATGGCGCGACGGCCGCGGTGCGCGCGTTGTGGGACGATCGCGAGCTCTGCGCGCGTCATGGCCTTGCCAACCAGAGTGTCGCGCGGCGATACGACTGGGTCCGGTATGCGGAGGAACTCGAACGCGTCTACTGGCGCGTGCTCGACGCCCGCGGGCAGCGAGGCCAATGATGCGCGTCGCGCTGTATCACCCCTGGATCTACGTGAAGAGCGGCCTCGAGCGGACCATTCTCGAAATAGCACGCCGCAGCCGGCACCAATGGGACATCCACACCAGCCACTATGACGCAGAGGGCACCTACCCGGAGTTCGGGTCGCTGGTGATCCGGGAGGCTTCGCGGGTGTCCGTGCGGCGGAACTATGGTGCAGTTCTCGCGGCATCGGCGCGGATCGCGAGCGTGCGCCTCGACTTGACCGGAGTTGACGCGCTGGTCGTCTGCTGCGATGGCGTGGGCACGTTCATCACGGTTCGCAACGCAAGGGTTCCGCTGGTGAACCTCTGCTTCACGCCGCTGCGCGCCGTCTACGACCTCGAGTATCGCCGGCGCCACCTTGCCCGGCAGGGATTGGGGCACCTGTTCGCCATGGCGGCCGAGGCGGGTTACCGGTGCATCGACCGCGTGCTCTGGCGGCGCTACCGGCGCATCGTCTGCATCAGCGAGACCGTGCGCGAGCGCGTGGCGCAAGGCAAGCTGCGTCGCCGGGACGACATGGTGGTGCTGTATCCGGGCGTCGATGCGACGAGCATTGCGGCGAGCGATCGATTCGAGGCGTTTTTCTTTCTTCCCGGCCGCATCATGTGGACCAAGAATATCGAGCTCGGCATCAGCGCGTTCCTTGATTTCCGGTGCGCGACGGGCCGCGACTACGCGCTGGTCATCGCCGGAATGGTGGACGAGAAGAGCCGCGCGTACCTGGAGGATCTCAAGGCGCTGGCTGGCGCCGCTGCCCGGATTACCTTCCACATCGCGCCTTCGGACGCGGAAATGGCTGATTACTACTCGCGCTGCTCGGCCGTCCTGTTCACCGCATTCAATGAGGACCTGGGCCTCACGCCGATGGAAGCGATGGCGCGCGGCAAGCCGGTCATCGCGGTCAATCGCGGCGGACCGCGGGAGGTTGTCGAGGATGGCGTCACAGGCTATCTGGTCGAGGCCGATCCCGGCCCCTTCTGCAAAGCGCTTGCCCTTCTCACGGCGGATGATGCGAAACGCCGCACGATGGGCCTCGCCGGCCTCGAGCGGGTGAAGCGCTTCACGTGGCAGAAGTTCGTGCGGGACTTAGACGACCTTCTCGACGACACGGTGGCCGAAGGCCGGCGATGAACCTTCTCGTTATCGTCTCCGCGGACTACGGCGAGTTAAGCATCGCCAAATATTTTCTGGAGGGGCTCGCGGCCACGCCGATGCCGGTGATGCTCGTACCCGCGGAGCTGCGGCAGCAGGATGGCGTCGACGCGGACGTCGATGTGCGCACCTATCGCGGGCTCGCGGACCTGCGTCGCGCGGTGGAGGAGGTGCGGCCGGACACGGTGCTTCTCTTCTCCGGATACCTGCTGACCATCGGCGGACGTTTTTCGCTGCTGAACGGCTCTCGGCTGTTGCGTCTACTCCGCCGGCGCGGCGTGCAGATCGTCACCACCGACCCGTTCATCGGCCAGCTGCGCGGACCGCGCTCGCTGCGTTTCCGCGAGATTCTGCGGCCACACGGGAAGCGCGGTCTGGCGCTTTATTCATCGGCGGTCGAATCGGTCCTCGCGATTCGCGCGTACTTGTTCTATCTGCAGTTGCGGCGGCATTGGCATATCTACCCGGCGCCCGTCGCGCCGCGCCTGCTGCCGCCGGCGCATCGGTGGCTTTCGTTCTTCAACGCCGCGGCCGTGCCTTCCGATGTGCCTCAGGTCGTCGATCCCGCGCCGCCGCTCTGGCTGTTCGTGCTGTCCCAGGTCGACTACCGCTTCCAGTTCAATCGCCTCGGACCGGCATTCGCCGGCCACATCGCGGCGCGGCTTCGCGACGCCGCGCGCCCCGGCCGCCGGCTGCTGATGATCGGCCCGCGCGAGTTGCAGGACGAGCTGCGCGGGCGCATCGCGGACGTGGCCGGCGTCGAATTGCGCGACGGCGTCGCCCACGGCGAATACATGCGCCACTTGCTGCAGGCGGAGCGCGCATTCTTCTGGAACTATTACTCGTTCTCCGTGCTGCACCGGGTGCTCTCCGGCCAGCCGGTTCACTATTTCGACGAAGGACATATCGTGAGCATCCTCCCCGCGATCGAGCAGGCGGGCATCGACACCTTCTACGCTGGCTGGCGGCCGCCGTTGCTGCGCGTCGAGGATCCTCTGGACGAGCGGCAGATCGAGAGGATCGCCGCCGAGACGCGGGAGAACTTTGCGCGCATCAAGGAGCGGATGGCCACCGGCCTTTCACCGCGGCAGCTGCTCGACGCGATTCGCGATGCGGCGGCGCGGCCGGTCTAGTGAATGAGCGGGATATTGCGGATGCGGAGACTGGAAACGGGCGACGGCTTGCTCCGCGGCCCTCGGTACACCGCGTAGTCCTTCGTGTCCTGCAGGATGACCGCCGCTGCGCCGATGAGATTGTGGCTGCCGACCTTCACGAACGGTGCCACGGTGGCGTTGAGGCCGATGAAGCTGTAGTCCCCGATCGTGGCGGAGTCGCCGACGACCGCCGACGTGATCCAGCAGTGCTCCCCGACGTGGACCTTGAGCGCAATCCGTGACCCGGTCCAGATGACCGTGTTGGCGCCGATCCTGACCCGCGGGTGGATCAGCACGTGGTCCATGATCATGGTGTTGGGACCGACGACGAGGTCCTCGCCCACCGGCGAGGTGCTGGCCACGAACGATGCCAGCCGGTAGCCATCCTTCTGAATCTGTTCCACCTTCGCGGCGCGTAGTGTGTTGATCCTCGCCACCCCGACCGCGACGAAGACGTCGGCATCCGCGGGACGGACCTTCTCGCGAAATTCCTCGTAGGCGATCACCGGCAGGCCGCAGAAACTCGGGCCTTCGAGATACTTTGCGTCCACGGTGAAGCCGGCCACGTCGTAGTCGCTGTCCGTGGAGAACAGGTGATGCGACATTTCCGCGAAATTCCCCGTGCCAAAGATGTAGAGTTTTCTCTTCACTGCCTGCTCCGGATGCGCGCTGCGATGCCCACGCGTTCAAGCATACGCGTGCGTGATGGCTGCGACAATTTTGGCGCAGCCATCGCGCAGGACATCCAGGTCTATCGTCGCGGCGGGCAGAACCCGGATGCAGCGGCCGTGAGACGAAACCAGCAGTCCGCTCGCGGTGATGGCGGCAAGCACCTGCGGGACCTGTACCCGCGGCCCCAGTTCCAGAATCCACAGCGCGCCCCGGCCGCGCAGCGTAAGCGCGTCCGGGCCGTGGCCGCCGAACCCCTCGCGCACCGTCCGTTCGATCGCGGCGACGCAATCAGTCATCGGTAGCGCGGCCATTGCCTCCAGCGTCGCCGCGACGGCCGCGGCGGCCAGCGGATTGCCGGAGAACGTGCTGCCCGGCAGCGCCGGTGCGGCGATCGCAAGGTCCGTCCGCACGGCCAGTGACGACACCGGAAAGCCGTTGGCCATGCTCTTCGCGAACAGCAGAAAATCGGGCCGGGCCGCGAGGCCGTCGGCGTAGAACCGGCAACCGGTGCGATACAGCCCCGTGAGTATCTCGTCGAAGACGCAGTACGTGCCCGCATCGCGGCATAGCGCCAGCACACGGTTGTAGAAGTCCGTGCTGGCTTCGTGGCCGCCATTCGAACCCTGGATCGGCTCGACGAACAAGGCCGCGATCCGGCCGCCCGCGAGTCGTTGCGCCAACTGGCCCAGCAATTCATCTTCGGCGACTTGGTCGACGAACGGCAGGATGTGCACGCGGTCCTGGGGAATCGGCGCGTTCTGCCAGCACAAGGCAGCCGTCATGCCCGACTTGCCATGCATGCTGCGCGCGAAGCCGGCAAATTCGCTGCGCCCGCTGTGGTGTGCGGCGAGGCGCATCGCGAATTCCGCGGCCTCCATCCCCGTTGAATACAGGCCGCCCGGCTTGAGGCCGGCAGGGAGGAGCGTGCGGATGCGTTCCTCGGCTTCGGAGGCCGCCGGCGTCGGGCAGCGCGCGCACAGCCAGACTCGCGATACCTGGTCGTGCAGCCGTCGCGTGACGTGCGGGTGTGCGTGACCCAGGAACACGGCGCCGAACCCGATCGTGAGATCGATGAAACTACGCCCGTCCGTGGCGTGCACGATGCTGCCCGCTGCGTGCGAAATCTCGGGAGGATCGGTCTCGGCGGTCATGGGACTTCCCGGGCGATGCGTTCACGCGCGCCGGACGCGGCACGCGAATGCGGAAGAACTGCTCAGCGCTTCAGTTGCAATTCGAGGCTGACCACCGAATGCGGCGGCACGCGGTAGGTGAATGCCTTGCCGACGCGAGGGAGCGGCGACGATGCGTACGTCACCTCCGATGGCGCGCCACGGTCGAAGCTGCGTGTCTTCTCGTCCACATTCACCTGTCGCGCCCATTTGATGCCTGGGACCTTGGGCAACTCGGTGCCGGTATTCGAATCCGGAGATGCGCCGGTCAGCAAATGGGCGATGCCGGAGCTGACATCGGAGCCACCGATGTCCACGGCCACATCGGCCGGCTGGTCGACCGATTTGTTGATCAGCATCACGAACAGGCGGCTGCCGTCGGCCGAGATGCTGGCCACGGATTCGAGCAACGGCACCTTCTTCGTGGCGGGGACGATCCCGGCCTTGACGCTGTCGTACGTCGGCGCCTCCGCGCGGGACGCCACGACGGTCGAGCCGAAGTGCTCGGTGTAGAGCTGGAACGCGTAGTAGGACGCATTGGGGACCCACTGACCCTGGCGCGCGGCGATGAGCCCGAGAAACGAAGGTTCGTTCAGTTTGAAGAAAGTCGCGATATCGACGCGGTCGCTCTGGATGAACACGCGCAGCACGTCGGCCACATAGAGCGCTGAACCGAGCGTCTTCGAATGGTCGATCCACGCGCTCGACGGCACGACCTGGAAGAGCGGGGCCCACTCGGTCACCGCAATCCGGATCCGGTCCGCGCGATCAGCGGGGGCGAAGCGGCGAATCTGTTCGCTGACGATGCGCAGGTTGTCGGCCACCATCAGCGGCGCCGCCCACAGCGCTCGGTATACGTCGAGCGGATTGGCGCGATCGTCGGGGCCGACGGGCGCGTACGCGTTGTGCACGGCGAAGAAGTCGATGTCGCCGCCCGCGCGCTTCAGCACGGTTTCATTCCAGTCGCGATACGAGTTGAACGGGAACGTCGGGTAGTTCTCCATCCCGATGGCGCCCAGCCGGATCGTCGGATCGACGGCGCGCATATCGCGCGCGAACGCGCGAAGCTTGTCGGCATAGGCTTCCGGCGACAGTGAGCCGCCCGACGCGTCGCCCTTGTGATAGAGCTCGTTCCCCATCTCCCACCACAGCACGCGTGGCCCGTTCGGGTTGCGCTGGAGCTGATCGTTCATGTAGCGGACCCAGTCGGCAGCCATCTTCGCGGTGCCGGTGCCGAGATTGGCCTGGAGCATCAGGTCGGCGCCGACTGCGCCGGCGAATTGCACCAACTCTTCCGTGCCGAAATTTGGCGTGCCCTTTTCGCCGCTCGATGGGTTCGCGACGATCGACGGCCGGTTCTTGCGCGGTCCGGTAGCTTCGCGCCACGCATAGGCATCCCCGAGAAACCCGCCCGGGAAGCGGATGATGCTGGGTCGCAGCGCCTTCGTGAGCCGCAGCGCCTCGGAATCGAGGCGGTCGCCACCCTCGTCCCAGAGTCCGTTGGCGTTGCGCCACCATTCGATGTTGACGCCGTAGAGTCCGCGCGGGATGGCCCGGCCGCGCGCACGCGCGTCGACGGTCACCTTGGCCGCATACCCGGGGCCGCTGCGCGGCGCAGACTCTGACCGGACCGGCGGCACAGCCTCGGCGCGGACCGGCAACTCATCCGTCGCGACGCTGATTGCGCCGAATTGCGCGATCCCGCCCTGCCCTTCGGCGACTGCGAACAGGATCAGCAGCTTCGGCTTCTCTCCGGGCGGAATGACGAGAGTGCCCATCTTCGTCTCCGGGCTGTCTCCGCTTTGCGATTGGCGCAAATGCACCATGCCGATTTCGCTGCCGTCGGCGCGCAGCGCATGCAGGCCAACGACAGCGCCCGTGGCCGGGGCGCGCAGGCCGATGCGGGCCGAGACGGCGAGGGTCTTGCCGGCCATCGCGGAGGCATCGATGGCCTGTCCCACGCCCAGCGGCTTGTTCGAAGGCGTGTTCGCTGAATTGGGCAGGAGTTCCAGGACGCCGTTGACAACGCGCACCGTTCCCTTGCCGTTCACGTCCTTTTCCTTCACCCAGCCCCACGGCGGATCGCCACCGCGCGCAAAATCGCCATTCGCCACGAGATTCTGTGCGCAGGTCGCAATGCTTACGGCGGCCAACATCAAGCCGGCGAGAATCGGCAAAAGAATGCGCCCCGCATGGCGCATGAACATGGATGAGGGCCCTTCCCTTCTGTGCAGGACAGGATGACAACAACTCCGGCCGCATCGCGAATCTTTGCTGCGATGGGCGTTCGCGAACCACTATACATGCAGGGCGCCCCCGACATCAACGCGAAGGCTTGGCGAATTGCTGCCCATTCTGGTGCGCCACGCACTGTCGCACCATTCCTTTGCCGCAATTCCCCTTGTACAATTCCCCCGCGATGTTCAGGTTGCATCTGGAGCGCGGCAGCGCGCGATCCCGACTGCCGTACCGCGCAAGGGGCGTTGGTGGCCATCAAACGAATCGGGCTCGGCGGTTTCGGAATTTCAATTACCGCGAGTGAGCACGAAGCCGGGTTGCACTTTTCCGTGGGCGGCTCGCTGTGGGAGCGGTTCGCGCGCGGGCTCAAGAATCGACGCAATGGCGCGCCTGCCTCCCTGCCGGCGGCGAGTCCCGCCGACGACAGCGCGCCGGCCGAGGGCGATGGCACGCCGGCAACGGTGGAGCTGATCCGGCGGATCAAGCGCGTGAACTGGTATCACACGTTCGATTTCGGCAACGGCGTCCGGACGCCCGGCGCCTTCGATCACACGCCGATCCTGGACCAGTACAAGCTTCCGGAGCGCTTCGATGGCAAGCGCGTGCTGGATGTCGCCACGTTCGACGGTTTCTGGGCCTTCGAATTCGAAAAGCGGGGCGCGCGGGAAGTGTTCGCGCTGGATCTCGAGGGGCCGCGCGATCTCGACTGGCCCCCGAAGCGCCTGGCCGAGGCGACGGAAGAGGAAAAGTCGGTGCGCTTCGGCCAGGGCTTTGCGATCGCCAAGGAGCAGCTCGGCTCGTCGGTGACGCGCGTCGTTTGCAATGTCTACGATTTGCGTCCGGAATTGTTCGGCCTGTTCGACGTGGTTCATTCAGGCGATCTTCTGCTCCACCTGAACAGTCCGATCAAGGCGCTGCAGAACATGGCGCGGGTCTGCACCGAATACGCGCTGATTTCCGACGTGTATTTTCCGGACCTGGACTACAGCGGGTCACGCCCTCTGCTGGAGTACATGGGTGGTCGCGAGGCGCCCACGTGGTGGAAGATCGGATTCCGGGCGCTGCAGGAAATGATCCTCGATGCCGGCTTCTCGCGCGTCGAGGTATTGAGCAGCTTCTCCTACGGGTACCGGACGTTGCCGGGCCGGATGCAGCACGCCGTGTTCAAGGCGTACAAATAGCGGGCGCTATTTCGTCCTTGTCCGAAAGACCGATGTGTCGACCCCGAATTCACGGCGGGTCCGCGCCCACGCGACGCACGAAGCGACGACCATGCCGCACGCCGTGGCGAACGCGGCGCCATTCGCTCCGAACGAGGGCACCAGCAGGATGTTCAACGCAGCGTTGACGACGATGCCGGTCGTCAAGGCGACGATGGCAATGCGCGGCTTCCCGGAAAGCGTGGCCACCGCCGCGGCGGGCCCGGCCAGTGTGGACAGCACCTGACCCACCGCCAGCACGACCAATGGCACGTAGGCCCGTTCGTAATGAGGCCCGAACAACTTGAGGAACAGCGGACCGAGCAGCGCGAATCCAACCAGCGCGATGAGCGAGACGTGCATCGCGGTCCGCGCAGTGTCGCGCACCAGTACCTGCAGTTCCGCACTGCGGCCCTGCCGCAGGTCGTCCAGCCGCTCGACCAGGTGCGGCGCCATCACGGCGGCCGCGGCGCTCACCGCCACTGCGACGGTCTGCGCGAACCGCACGGCGACCGCATAGGCAGCGACTTCGCTTGGCGTGGAAATGACGCCCATCAGCAGGATGTCGATGCGCTCGCTGATCGCGACCGCAATGGCCACCGCCATGAAGCCCGCCGCGGTCCGCGTCCATTCGCGATACTCATAGATGGGCCGGGCGCGAATCAGTTCGCCCGGCAGGATGGACCATGCGTAGGCAATGCCCACGATCACCATGATGACGCTCGCAGCGAGGTACATCGCCAGAACGGTGGGCGCCGGCATCGGTGGCCGCTCCAGGTACCAGAGCACGGCGAGACCGGTCACCGTCAGCGCCGGACGCAGCACGTTGACCAGCAGTTCCGCAATGGCGGCGCGCTTCAGGCCAGTCAGGATTCCCACCAGGTCCGCCAGCAGCACGCCGGGCAGCAGCAGCACCGCGGCGAGGAGCGTGCTCTGCGGCAGGTCGCGCGGCAGCAGAATGGCGCCACCGGCGATCACGAGGATGGTCGCGCCTCCGATGACCGTCGAGAACGCCGTTGTCGCCAGGAACGAGAATTGCAAGACACCTCTTGCGTGTCCGGCGCGCCCTTGCACGAGGTTGTCGGGGACGAAGCGCACCAGCACGAGCGGGGCGCTGAAGCACGCGACCGAGGTGGCGATGGCGAGCCACGCCAGGATGACGGCGACGTCGGCGAAGGCCTCGGGGTTCATCGTGCGGGCGAGCACGATGTAGAGCAGGAAGGAAACGCAGGCGCCCCCGACCTTGGCCACCACGTTCAGCCACGCCGCCGACTGGCGAAGCGCAACGCGCAGATGCGATTGCGGTGGCTTCACGAAGGTACGGCGGTCGTCATTAGGCCGCGCGGCTGCAATGTGGGAACCCGGGCGTCCGGAATGTTTGCATCCTAGCAGGAGCGCAACTTTGTCGTTCGCCGGTTGTCGACAACAGCGGCGCCGGACAGCCCTCGGTCCGACCGGCCCGCGCATGTCCCGGGGCCCCCTCCGCCCGGGCGAAACGTCGCGCTCGGGGCGAATCGATTATGATTGGGGTCCATTGATTGCCCTATGCTACGCTTGGCATCGCACGAATTGCCTCCGTTCGCCGCACGGCCGTACGGAGAGAGCCCTCGGCCGGGATGCACGCGATCGTAGCCATTTCGCGCAAGCGTCGCCGCTCTTGTCATGCGCAAGCTGATGCAATGGGTGCTTCGCGGCATGGTGCTGGGCGTCCTGGTTGCGGGATGTGCAGTAACGACGACAAACAGCCTGAAAGTCGATGTGCAGGTGCTCGATGCCCTCACCCGGTACGAGGTCGCATACCTGCTGCAGGCCGGAGACCAGATCGAGGTGTTCGTCTACCGCCAGCCGGAGATCTCGCGCAAAGCCGTCATCCGGCCTGACGGCTATATATCGCTGCCGCTGCTGGGCGACGTCAAGGCTGCCGGCATGGCGCCTCGCGAACTTGGCGCGAAGGTCACCGAACTGTACTCGGTGCGGCTGAAGAATCCGGAGGTCACGATCATTGTCGACAATCCGCCGGAGCCGATGGTTTACGTGCTGGGAGAGGTGGGTGGACCCAAGGCGCAGCCGCTGCGGCTGGCGAGGACTGTCGCACAGGCGATCGCGCAGTCCGGCGTTGTGAACAAGGGAGGCGACCTGTACAGCGTGTCGATCATTCGCCTCAACGAGAAGGGGCTCCTCGAGGCCATTACCGTCCAGAGCGAAAGTTACAGCCAGCCCGATGTCTACATGGCGCTGCAGAACATGGCGCTGCGTCCGAACGACCTCATCTTGGTCCCCGAGAGCTACCGCGGTCAGATCCTCCGGGTGTTGACGGACATAAACACGTTGCTGTTGCCGTATTTCCAATACAGGGTACTTCAGTCGCTTCCCTATTGATCCGGCAGGCCGGCCATGAAAATCATCGAGGCAATTCCCCACTACCCCGAAGCGGACAGTTTCCAGTTCCGCGTTTCGCTCGGCAACATCACGCAGGCGGTGGTGGCGCGCAAATGGGTCGTCGTGTTCACCACGATACTCACCACGGCGCTGGTCGTTGCGTACATCTGGGTCTGGCCCCCCACCTACCAGGTCGAGGTGATGATCGCTGCCGACTCGGACAAGGACGTTCAGCGCAATACGTTCTATCAAGGATGGAACGTCTTTCGCCAGGAGGCGCTGGCGGACGAGGCCGCTCTCATGACGTCCGGGCCGGTATTGAAGGAAGTTACGCGGCGTCTGGACCTCAAGTATGCCGACGTGTATCACCCGTTCCTGAGCTACATCACGTACCTCTGGGGCGAGTCCTGGGTCGGGAAGACCTACCGCAAGGTCAAGTACTGGATCTTCCCCAAGCAGCCGGGCCCCTACGATCCTTCGCCGGAAGAGATCGAGCGCTACAAGGTCATCTCGGATTTCAGGGATGGCGTGAAGGTCGAGCAAGTAAAGGACGCCAATGTCGGCCTGCTGGTCGTCAAGGCGTCGAGCCAGCGGGTGGCCGAAATCGGCAACACCGTGGTCGACGTCTATCTCGAGCAGCGCCGTGATCGCCAGGTCAAGGAAGCCCAGCAGGCTTACGCCAGCCTCACCGAGGAAGTCGAGAAAGCCCAGCGCGAGATTCAGTCCCTCGACGCGGAGGTCGCGAAGTTCCGCTCGGATAACGGCCTCCTGTTGCAGTTCGAGAAAGACAAGGTGCAGATCGGCCAGTTCCAGGGGCAGCGACAGGCGGTTGCGGACCTGCAGGCCCACATCGCCGAGTACGAGGACACGCTGCGGAGCATGGACCGGAACCTCGCGATCGAGGGCGAATACATGGACAGCAATCGTGTCTTCAAGGATACGGCTGTGCAGGATCGCCTGACCAAGCTGGAAATGCAGCTCGCGCAGGCCAGGCAGTTCTTCCAGCCCACCGCGCCGGAGGTGCGCGAAATCGAGGAGGAGATCCGTATCGCGACGGCGAACCTCGAAGGCAAGCGCGGTTCCGTCATGGTCCGCAATGCCGCGAAGGTCGGCGACAGCTACGAGTTGCTGCACGCGAGGAAGGTCGCAATCGAGTCGCAGCTGGCCGGTGACAGGGCGTCGCTCAGGAAGAAGAACGAGGAATTGGAGCGCATGCGCTCGCTGATCGCGCTCATTCCGGAGAAGATGAAGGTCAACCACGATTTCGAGCGCCGGCAGGCGGTCCTCGAGGGCAGGCTGCAGATCCTGTACGAAAAGCTCACGGTGGCGACGGTTTCGCTCGCGACGGCGCGTTCGGCGCCGCCGGCGCTGCGGGTGATCGAGTACGCGGCTGCGCCGGAGAAGCCGGTCTGGCCCAAGACCAACCTGTTCATCGCCGCGGCGATTCTGACCGGGCTGCTGCTCGGGGTAATGGTGGCGCTGCTGCTCGAACTCGCGTTCGTGCGGGTGAATCGTTACCGGTTGTGGGAACGGGACGCCAAGAACGGCGTGTTCGCGGTCGTCGACCAGGACGAGAAATTCCTGGCCGCGCTGTACTCGCGCCCCGAAGGGCGCAAGCAGATCAGCGCTGCCGGGCAGGCTTGATGAGCGATGCGCGATGACGCGACCATCGAAACCCGGCATCACGCCGCAGGAATCGTGAGTCGTGAACGATGGGCGGCGGTGCTCGGCGGCTGGGGCGAGCGCCTGCGCGGACTGTTCCTGCGCAAGCCGGAGCCTCCATCGCTCGCCTATCGGTTCATGGCCCGCCTCATCGAGCGGGAGTTTCCCCGGGAGGATGCCGGCGTTTGTCTAGCGTTTTCCGCGCCCGACTCGGACAAGACCAGCACCGATGCGCTGCTGATGCTCGCGTACTGCCTGCAAAGCGAACTCGGCGGCCGCGTGTTGGTCGTGGACGCCCGTTTCAAGGATACGGTGGCGGGGATCACGGGCCGGCTCGACTTGGCGCAGGCCAAGGGCTTTGCGGAAATCCTGCGCGACGGCATCGATGGGCGCGAAAGCCTGGCCGTGCCCACGCCAGTGCCTAACGTGGATGTGCTTCCGGCGGGGGCCGCGCCGGGCGAGGACATCGGGCCCGTGGACCGGAGCAGGCTCAAGGCGTTGCTGGACGCCGCCGCCGCCCGCTACGACTACGTGCTGCTGCAGGTCAGCTCGCCGCTGCACGACACGCGCGCGCTGGTGATCGCCGCCCAGGCCGAGGCGGCGTTCCTGCTGGCCGAGGACAACCAGACGTTCATGCGCACGCTCGACGACTGCCGCAAGGTGCTGCTGAACAACGGCGTGAAGGACGTCCGCATCGTCGTGACGGGCGCCCGGCCCTGACGCGAACCGGCGGGAAGGCAAGGGCATGGCCTGGAAACTGAGACCCGCGCCATTCACCGGCTATGCCGCCCTCGCGATCGCAGCGGCAGCGGTCTACGGCGCGGCGCTGACGATCGCGCTGTTTCAGGTCAATTGGGTCTTCACGGTCCCGCTGGTTGCGGCCACGCTCTTTCCGCTCGCGCTCTACGCCAGCCACAACCCGCGCCTCTTCTTTCTCGTCGGCATGGTGTTCACCGCGCCGCTCGGGCTCTCGATCAATTTCCGGGCGCACGCGCACATGGGTGGAGCGCACGCGTTGTCCATCAATCTGATGGATTTTTTCCTGGTGCCAGCGCTCGTGTTTCTCGCGCGCGACTTCTACCTGGGCTACCGCCGCGACTTTCGGGTCTCGCCGGTTTCGCTGTGGTGGCTTGGGTTGACCGGGCTGGGCGTGGTCTCGATGATGATCAACCCGTTCCGTGAGTTCGCGGGTATCGAAGTGGTGCGCATGCTGAAGTGCTGGCTGCTGTTCCTGGTGATCATCAATGAATGCGTACGCGAAAAGCATTTCCGCTACGTTATCGGCGCGCTGGCCGCCAACGCGGCGGTCAACATCGTCGTCGCGTTCATCCAGTATTTCCTGGGCCGAACGCTCGGCCTGCAGCCCTTGGGTGAGGGCTCCGACTTGTCAGTCCTCGGCGCCAACTTGGGCGTGTACGCGGCGCCGACCGACATCTTTCGCGTCATGGGCCTGGCCGGCCACGCGAATCTGTTCTCTGCCTATCTCGCGATGCTGCTGCCGATCTTCATCAGCCAGCTATTCGCTGACTACCGCCAGTCCGTCAAGTTGATGTTCGCTGCAGTGTCGGCCACCGGCGTGGTGTGCCTGGGACTCACTTTGTCGCGGTCAGGCTGGGTGTCGTTCGCGGTCTCCGGCAGCTGCCTGATGTTCGCGCTGTTTACGTTGCCCGAACTGCGCAACCGCTACCTGCTGATGAAGGTCTCGATGCTCGGGGCGGCGACCGCGACCCTGGTCGCAGGGTCGGGCATGATCATTCGCCGCTTCCTCGAAAGCGATCCCGGCGCGTCGGATTTCCGCATCGAGTGGGTGGGCGTCGCCTGGAAGATGGTTCAGGCGAAGCCCGTCCTCGGTCTCGGGCTCAACTCCTTCATCTACAACCTGCAGGACTACGCGCCGTATTCCGTGCCCAAGCTCTACGACCTGTTCGGCGAGGTGTTCCCGGTCGTTCACAACACGTACATGCTGGTCTGGGCAGAGCAGGGCACGATCGGGCTGCTGCTGTTCCTGGGCATGCACGCCAACATCCTGTGGATCGCCGTCCGGAACCTGCGCTTTCGCGGCCTGAACGAACGGATCTATCTCATCAGCATCGCGTCGGCATGCGGCGTGCTGGCGATCATGGTGGACTACCTGTCCAGCTTCTTTATACGCGTGCAGGCATTCGGGCGCGTGTACTGGATCGTTGTCGGATTGCTGGTGGCAACCCGTTACTGGAACCTCAGCAACAGCACGGTGCGACCGCCGGTGGACGAGCCGGCGAGTCTGGATGCGGAAGGCGACGCCGCACATGACGGGGCCATTGCGCAACGCTGAGCGCGCGCCAGATTCCTCCCGCCTGCGCGGTTCATCCAAACGGTTGAGTGCGCATGGGATTCGGCGCCGCCATGCTCACGGCACACCGAACCGTAGTAGGGCGTCCCATGTCCGTCGCCATCCTGCACAGCCGCGCGCTCGCCGGCGTCGCCGCGTCGCGGGTGGCCGTTGAGGTGCACATCGCCGGGGGCTTGCCCGGCATCCATCTGGTCGGTTTGCCTGAAACCGAGGTGCGCGAAGCCCGCGATCGCGTGCGCGCCGCGCTGCAGAACTCACGGTTCGAATTTCCGGCGCGCAAGGTGACGGTCAATTTGGCGCCCGCGGACCTGCGCAAGGAATCCGGGCGTTTCGACCTCCCCATCGCGCTCGGTATCCTCGCCGCGACGGGACAGATCCCTTCGGATCCCCTCGCGCACCATGAATTCGCGGGCGAGTTAGCACTCACCGGCGATTTGCGGCCCGTTCGCGGCGCGCTGGCAATGGCCTGTGGAGCGCGGGGCGACGGCCGCGCGTTCGTCCTTCCGGAAGCGTCGGCGTCCGAAGCCGCGCTTGTCCGCGACGCGACGATCTTCGGCGCGCCGTCGCTGCTCGCCGTATGCGCGCACCTCTCAGGAAAGACGCCGCTGACGCGGGTGGCGCCGGCGCTGCCGGCGCCGGCGCGTGCGCTCGTGGACCTGGCCGACGTCCGCGGGCAGGCACAGGCGAAGCGCGTGCTGGAAATCGCCGCGGCCGGCGACCATTCGCTGCTGTTCATCGGTCCTCCGGGAACGGGCAAGTCGATGCTCGCGCAGCGGCTGCCTTCGCTGTTGCCTTCGCTCGCGGAAGACGAGGCGCTCGAGGTCGCTGCGGTCGCGTCGATCGCCGGATGCTTCGTGCCTCAGCGCTGGGGCGAGCGCCCGTTTCGCGCGCCTCACCACACGGCGAGCAGCGTGGCCCTGGTGGGCGGAGGCGGCGATCCGCGTCCCGGCGAAATCTCGCTCGCCCATCACGGCGTCTTGTTCCTGGACGAGTTGCCGGAGTGGGACCGCCGCGTGCTCGAAGCGTTGCGCGAGCCGCTCGAATCCGGCGTCATCCACGTGTCGCGCGCCGCGCGGCAGAGCACGTTCCCCGCGCAATTCCAGTTGGTGGCGGCGATGAATCCCTGTCCGTGCGGCTGGCAGGGACATGCGAGCGGCCGCTGCGTTTGCACGCCCGACCGCATCCGGCAGTATCGATCGCGGGTGTCCGGACCGCTGCTCGATCGCATCGACCTCGCCATCGACGTGCCCACCGTGCTGCCCCAGTCGCTGGCGCTGAACGCCGCCCCTTCGCGGCATCGGCGCCGCGACGCGAACGACGTCGCTGTCGCCGAGCCGGAAGTTCACGCGGCGCAGGCGAGCGAATCGTCCGCAATCGTGCGCGCGCGCGTCGAGCGTGCGCGTGCGCACCAGCGCGACCGCCAGGGCAAGCCCAACGCGCGGCTGATCGCCGCGGAATTGGCCGCTCACTGCGCGCCGGAACCCGCGGCCGAAGCTTTGCTCGCACGGGCAATGAGCCGGCTCGCGCTCTCCGCCCGCGCGTACCACCGCATCCTCAAGGTCTCGCGCACGATCGCCGATCTCGCCGCGTGCGAATACATCGACGCCGCGCACGTGGCGGAGGCACTGGGCTACCGGCGGATCGACATGACGTGACCTAAGCATTGCCGCCCTGCGGCGGCCATGGTGCAGTGCGGTAACATGCACGGCTGCCATGAACGCCGTCACGGACGCCTTTGTCGAAACGGACGACCCGCTCGCGGACGCGCCGCGCCTGCGCGAAATTCCGTACAACTACACGTCGTTCTCCGATCGCGAAATCGTCATCCGGCTGCTCGGCCGGCCGATGTGGCAGATCCTCGACGAACTTCGCGGCGAGCGCCGCACCGGACGCTCCGCACGAATGCTGTTCGAAGTGCTGGGCGACATCTGGGTCGTCGACCGCAATCCTTATCTTCAGGACGACCTCCTCGACAGCCCTGCGCGGCTTGCGCTGCTCGTCGATGCAATGCGACACCGGCTGGGGGAAGTCGACAAGCGGCGCCGGGACAGTGAAGCACGGGTGCCGCGGCCCGATGCCGGCCGCGACGCCAAGGTGGCGCAGTTGGTCGCCGCCGCCAATGCCGCGGTGGACCGCTTCGCGGCGGCATTCGCCGAGACCGCGCAATTGCGCCGCCGCGCGCGCCGCGTGCTCGGCCGGCGCACGGCCAAGGACAACATCGCCTTCGACGGACTGGCGCGCGTGTCGCACGTCACCGACGCGACCGACTGGCGCGTCGAATATCCGTTCGTCGTCCTGTATCCGGATACCGAAGGCGAAGTGCGGGATCTGGTCGAAGGCTGCATCGAACTCGGCCTGACGATCATTCCGAGGGGTGGGGGCACCGGCTACACCGGCGGCGCCATCCCGCTCGACGCGCGCTCGGCGGTGATCAACACCGAAAAGCTGGAGAGGCTGTCGGCAGTGACGCGGGTCGCCCTGCCGGGACACGCCCAGCCGGTCGCGACGATCGACGCGGGCGCGGGAGTCGTCACGAAGCGCGTCATGGAGGCTGCGGACCGCGAGGGCCTGGTCTTCGCCGTCGACCCGACGTCGGCCGACGCGTCGTGCATCGGCGGCAACGTCGCGATGAACGCCGGCGGCAAGAAGGCCGTGCTCTGGGGCACGGCGCTCGACAACCTGCTGTCGTGGCGGATGGTTACGCCCGACGGGGAATGGCTCGAGGTCACGCGCGTCGACCACAACCTCTCCAAGATCCACGATGCGGTGCACGCGACGTTCGAATGCAAGTGGCTCTCGCGCGACGGCGCGACCGTCACGCGCACGCAGACGCTGGCCATCCCCGGCGCGGCGTTTCGCAAGGAGGGCCTGGGCAAGGACGTCACCGACAAATTCCTGTCGGGCCTTCCGGGCATCCAGAAGGAAGGCTGCGACGGGCTCATCACGAGTGCGCGCTTCATCCTGCACACGATGCCGCCGGCAACGCGCACCGTCTGCCTGGAGTTCTTCGGCCAGGTGCGCGATTCCACGCCCGCGATCGTCGAAATCAAGAACCATGTCGACGCGCTTCCGAAGCGCGGCAGCGCGCGCGTGATGCTGGCGGGGTTGGAACACTTGGACGAGCGCTATGTGAAGGCCGTCGGCTATGCGACGAAGGCCAAGCGTCACGGGCGGCCGAAGATGGTGCTGCTGGCGGACATCGTCGGCGACGACGACGATGCCGTGGCGAAGGCCGCCTCCGAAGTCGTGCGCATCGCCAATGCGCGCGGCGCGGAGGGCTTCGTCGCGGTGTCCGCCGAATCGCGGAAGAAATTCTGGCTGGACCGCGCGCGCACGGCCGCGATCGCCCGGCACACCAACGCGTTCAAGATCAACGAGGACGTGGTCATCCCGCTTCCCCGACTGGGCGATTACACCGACGGCATCGAACGCATCAACATCGAGCTGTCGATCCGGAACAAGCTGAAGCTGTGCGACGAACTCGCGGCGCTGATCGCGGGGCCGCTGCGCGAGCATGCATGGGCGCCCGACAGCGATACGCGGCCCGCGGCGGAGATCGTCGACGCGAAGATGGACGAAGCGCGCAACCTGATCGCGGCCGCGCGAAGCCGCTGGCAGGACCTGCTCGACCGCATCGACACGACATTCGCGGCGCTGCAGGACCACTCTGTCGTCGTGTCGTGGAAGCGCGAACTGAAAGACCCGTTGGAGGAACTCTTCGCGGGCCTCGTCTTCGCGCCGATCATGGCGCGCATCCGGGCCGCGCATGCGCAGGTGCTGCGCAGTCGCGTCTTCGTCGCGCTGCACATGCACGCTGGCGACGGCAACGTGCACACGAACATCCCGGTCAACTCCGACGATTACGACATGCTGCGCGAGGCCAACGCGGCGGTCGCGCGGATCATGCGTCTCGCGCGCTCGCTGGGTGGCGTGATCTCCGGCGAGCACGGCATCGGCATCACCAAGCTCGAATACCTGACCGACGACGAGTTGAAGCCGTTTGCCGACTACAAGGCGCGCGTCGATCCCAAAGGCAACTTCAACCGCGGCAAGCTCCTGCGCGACGAGCGACTGCCGGCCGACCTCTCCGGCGCGTATACACCCAGCTTTTCGCTGATCGGCCACGAGAGTCTGATCCTCGAGCAAAGCGCGATCGGCGGCATCGCCGATTCCATCAAGGATTGCCTGCGCTGCGGTAAGTGCAAGCCCGTGTGCGCGACGCACGTGCCGCGCGCCAACCTCTTGTACAGCCCCCGCAACAAGATCCTGGCCACGTCGCTGCTGATCGAGGCCTTCCTCTACGAGGAGCAGACGCGGCGCGGCGTGAGCCTGCGCCACTTCGACGAATTCTCGGACGTGGCCGACCACTGCACGGTCTGCCACAAGTGCGCCAATCCGTGCCCGGTGGACATCGACTTCGGCGATGTGTCGATCGCGATGCGCAACGTGCTCACCGACGACGGCCACCGCAAATTCAACCTCGGAACGGCCGCGGCGATGTTCTTTCTCAACGCGACCGATCCCGCGACGATCAAGCTGACGAAAAAGTTCATGATCGGCTGGGGCTACGCCGTGCAGCGCCTGCTATACCGCCTCGCCCGGCGCGCGGGCGTGGCGCAGACCGCGCATCCGCCCGCGACCGTCGGCAAGCCGTCATTGAAGGCGCAGGTCATCCACTTCATCAACAAGCCGATGCCCGGCGGGCTGCCCAAGCGCACGTCACGCGCGCTGCTGGACATCGAGGACGACACGATCGTCCCCATCATCCGCGATCCGCTCCGCATGAACGACGACGCCGACGCCGTCTTCTACTTCCCGGGCTGCGGATCGGAGAGGCTCTTTTCGCAGGTAGGCCTGGCCACGCAGGCGATGCTCTACCACGTCGGCGCGCAGACCGTCCTGCCGCCGGGCTACCTCTGCTGTGGCTACCCGCAGACGGCGGCAGGCAACCGCGACGAGGGGCAGAAGATCACGACGGCGAACCGCGTGCTGTTCCACCGCGTAGCCAACACGCTCAACTACCTCGACATCAAGACGGTGATCGTCTCGTGCGGGACGTGCATGGACCAGCTCTCGAAATACGAATTCGACCGGATATTTCCCGGCTGCCGGTTGCTGGACATCCACGAATACCTGATGGAGAAGGGCGTCCGGCTCGAAGGCCTCACGGGCGTTCGCTACATGTACCACGATCCCTGCCACACGCCGATGAAGACCTACGCGCCGCTCGCGGTCGTCAACGAGCTGATGGGAACGAATGTCGCGCTGAACGACCGGTGCTGCGGCGAATCGGGAACGCTGTCCGTGTCGCGGCCGGACATCTCGACGCAGGTTCGCCACCGGAAGGAGGCGGAGATGACGAAGGGCGCCGGCCTGCTGCGCGCCGACGGCTTCGCGGGAGAAGTGAAGGTGCTGACGTCGTGCCCGTCATGCCTGCAGGGCCTGTCGCGCTTCGACGACGACGCGGGCACCAGGGCCGACTACATCGTCGTCGAGATCGCGAAGAACCTGCTGGGGCCCGACTGGATGCGCGAGTACGTCGCGAAGGCCAATGCGGGCGGCATCGAGCGCGTGCTGGTCTAGCGTCAGAGCCGGCGGCGTGCGCTCTAGAGGTCTCTAGAGGTCGGGCTGCTGGCCCCGCGCCGCATCGCGCGCGACGAGCGCGTGGCTCGGGCACGCGTAGCCGGCTTCCGGCGCCGTTGCGCAGCGGGGTTTCTCGAGCCGGGTGGCGAGCGCGGCCATCGAGTGGTCGTCCGGCGACGGGCCGTAGCGAACGATCAGCGGCGAGCCAACGGCCATCGCCAGCCAGATCGCGGCGAACACCGCGGCGCCGCGGGCCGCCTTCCGTTCGGGCGTCGCGCGAAAGTTCGAAGGTTGCCATTTGTCCCGGTTCGTTCATGAGCAGAGCTTCCATGTCCTTCTCCTTGCAACCTGCCTCCCCGCCGCCGTCCGTTGCCCGGAAAAAAAACCCGCGAAGACGACGCCAAGTCGAATTGCGTGGAACTGCAGGACGCTCGGCCCTTTTCCAGACGGCGCGCCCTCGCGGGTGGAGGCAACGGTGCATGGCGCTCGGCGCCCGGAACCGGGCCAGGGGGCCGATCGCTGCGTTGTTTGTGACCATGGGCCAAAGGTAGGCGTCTCCCCCACGCGGCGCGCCGGAACTTTCGTGTCCGGGCTTGCGGAAAATTCGCATTCCGCTAAGGCTCCCTCTGTCAAACGCCCCCGCCCGCCGGGCGGACCCCATCGGCCGGGGGCGCCTCCTTTGTGCTATAAACCGCGAGGGCCTTTCATAGCGGAATCAACGGAAATCAGGCCATCAATGAGCGCAGGACACGGTCTCGCCGACACGATGCCGGCCGCCGCAGCGCCAGGCGGAAAAGGAAGATCGCCGTCCCTTGCGTTCGCGGACCCGGACGGCGCCAAGCGCTGGGCGAAGTCGCTGATGGTGACCGGCGTGAGCCCGCTGTACGAGGTGATCTACGGCCAGTTGCGCGCGCTGTCGGCCGCATCGTTCGCCCCGCGCGAGCGGGCGACCATCGCCGAGGTCATGCGCGAGCAGGTCGCCCACCTGCACACGGAACTCGCGCGCCGCTTCGCCGGCAAGCCGCAGCCATCGGCTGATCGCGAACTCGAGGCCACCGAACAGGCCATCGCGCTGTGGCATGCGCTGTGGGAGCAGTATTCCGCGTGCCTGAAGCCGCTTGCTCGAAGGCGACGCCGAACTGCAGGGCGTCAAGGCCAAGCTGCTGCAGCGCGGGCTCTATGTCGGCAAGCAACTGGTGCTGGTGCACGGACTCGCGCGGCGCGCGCCGCCCGCCGCGCTATGGCAGGAACTGCACGCGTACTACCGGCTGGCTGAGATGCTCGACTGCGCCGTCACCGCCGTATCGGACGACCTGACGCCGCACGCGGTCGGCATGTCCTGCTATTCGACCTATTGCCACGCGCTGCTGCTGGGCCTTGCCGACCCGTGGGCGATGTCGATCCGGCAGATCGAGCTGACCGATCGCTGGCTGTCGCAGTGGGCGCGCAAGGTGTTTCCCTACGCGCAGCAGCGCGAGACCGAGGGCCCGGTCATGCTCCTCGACCTCGACGGCAATTCGGGCGCAACGCTGGCAGCCGCGGCGCCGCGCGATCCGCCGCGCTCGATGCGCTTCGGCTACCCGGGCAAGCTCGCCACCAGCGTGCGCGGGCGGCTGAAGCGCCTGGCGGCCGGCGCCAGTCCCGCGGAACTGCAACTCGGCCACGACGCGTCCGTCGAGGGCTGCATGACGCTGCTGTCGCACCTCGACGCGCGTTGGTACCAGCTGCCGCGGCGCGGCGCCGATGCCGAGCCGCACGTGGCTCGAACTCGTGACCGGCGGCGTTCCGGCGGCCTATTTCCGCGTCGGCGGCCGCACGTTCGACCGCCAGGATCCGCTCGGCCGCCTCACGTTCCAGGGCGCCCAGCATCTGCAGACGCTCGGCGCGCTCACCGACTACGACCGCTATCGGAGGAGGCCGAGCGCAACTGGCCGTGGGAGCGCTGGCAGGGACGCTACGAATGGCGCGAGGCCGAGCTCGATGCGCGCACGACGACGGCACGCTACCGGTGGTTCCTGGACCAGCTCGTGGTCGTGCGCGACGACGAGCGCGTGCGCTTGGGCTATGTCACCCGCGTCGCGCTCGACCCGCACGGCGAGTTCTCGGTGTCGCTCACGCTGTGGCCGGGCACGCCGCAGATCGCTGGCGGTGCGGCCGATGTCGCTTACCTACGTCGAGGAGCCGCCGATGCCGGCGCTCCTGCTGTCGGAGACGCCGGACGAGCAGGTGACGATGATCGTGCCGCCGCGCACGTTCAATCCCGGGCGGCTGTTCCGCTCGATGGATCCGGGGCCGGAGCGCAAATTCCGCCTGACCAAGCTCGTCCAGCGCGGCGGCGATTTCGAGCGGGTCGCCTTCGAAGAGTCCTGAGCGCTTCACCGCGCGCGGCCGTTGACGGCCCAGATGCGGACGCCTTCGCAATCCCGATGACCAATCGTCTCGCGGACGCCACCAGTCCGTACCTCCAGCAGCACGCCGCCAATCCGGTCGACTGGCATCCGTGGGGCGACGAGGCGCTCGCGCGCGCGCGTGCCGAGGACAAGCCGATCCTGCTGTCGATCGGCTATTCGGCGTGCCACTGGTGCCACGTGATGGCGCACGAATCGTTCGAGGATGCGGACGTGGCGGCGGTGATGAACGAGCATTTCGTCAACATCAAGGTCGACCGCGAGGAGCGGCCCGATCTGGACCAGATCTACCAGACCGCGCATGCGCTGCTGACGCGCCGTTCCGGCGGCTGGCCATTGACGATGTTCCTGACGCCGGCGGGCGCGCCGTTCTTCGCGGGAACCTATTTTCCGAAGCAGGGCCGCTACGGGCTGCCGGGATTCGTCGACCTGCTGCCGCGCGTGGCCGCGGCCTATCGCGAACAGGGCGAGCAGATCGCGCTGCAGAACGCGCGGCTCGCCGAGGCGATGGCCAGCTTCGAGCCCGCCGGCGGCGATGGCGCATTGCCGGTGCACGCCGCCGCGCAAGCGCTGGCCGGATTGAAGGAGCGCTTCGACCCCGAATACGGCGGCTTCGGCGGCGCGCCCAAGTTCCCGCATCCGACCGAACTCGAGTTCTGCCTGCGCGCGTGGGGAACGGCGCGCGACGACGAGGCGCGTGCTGTCGTGGCGAAGTCGCTCGCCTGCATGGCCGACGGCGGCATATAGGATCACTTGGGCGGCGGGTTCTGCCGCTATTCGGTCGATGCACAGTGGACGATCCCGCATTTCGAAAAGATGCTCTACGACAACGGCCCGCTGCTCGGGCTGTATGCGGACGTTGCGCGCGCGACCGGCGACGCGCGGTGCGCGGACGTCGCGCGCGGCATCGTCGGTTGGCTGGTGCGCGAGATGCGCGACGCAGGTGGCAAGGGCCGAGGGGCGTTCTACTCGAGCCTCGATGCCGACAGCGAAGGCGAGGAGGGCAAGTTCTACGTGTGGTCGCGGGACGAAGTGCGCGCCATCGTTTCCGCCGACGAATGGGCGGTGGCGGCGCCGCATTTCGGTCTCGAGCGGCCGCCTAATTTCGAAGGGCACGCGTGGCATTTGCGGGTGACCGAGCCATTGGCGAGCGTGGCCGCACAACTCGACATTCCGCTCCCCGACGCGCGGACGCGCCTCGAGGGCGCGCGGGCCGCGCTGTTCGCCGCGCGCGAAAAGCGCGTCCACCCGGGCCGCGACGACAAGGTGCTGACGTCGTGGAACGCGCTGGCGATCGCCGGGCTCGCGCGCGCCGCGCGCGCACTGGACGAGCCGCGCTGGGCCGATCTGGCTCTCGAGGCAACCGACGCGCTGAAGCGAACCGCCTGGCGCAACGGACGCCTGCTGGCGACGCGCTTCGGCGATTACGCCGACTTGAACGGCTACCTCGACGACTATGCGTTTCTGCTGACGGCGCTGGTCGATGTGATGCAGACGCGCTTCCGTGCCTCGGATTTCGACTGGGCGCGGGAAGTCGCGGATGCGTTGCTCGCGCATTTCGAGGATTCCGCGCACGGCGGCTTTTTCTTCACGAGCCACGACCACGAGAGACTCTTCCACCGCACGAAGCCGGGCCCCGACAATGCGACGCCGTCCGGCAACGGGGTCGCCGCCGCCGCGTTGATCGCGTTCGGCCACTTGGCGGCCGAACCGCGTTACGTGGAGGCCGCCCTGCGCTGCGTGCGCCTCTTCGCGCCGATGCTCGCCGAATCCCCCGGCGGATGCTCGACGCTGCTGGGCGCACTTGCCGATCTGCAAGCGCCGCCCACTGCGGTGCTCATCGACGGCGCGGCGGGCGAAGCGCTGGAATGGCAACGCGCGCTCGAGAAGGACTATCGGCCGTCGGTTCGCGTCTTCAACATCGCGGGCGTCTCGCCGCTGCCGCCGGCGCTTGCGAAGGGCACGCGACCCGCGGACGGTGCCGTCGCATGGGTTTGCAAGGGAACGCATTGCCTGCCGGCGGTCGCCACGCTTGCGGAACTTGCGCGCGAGCTTGCGTCATCGGAATCACCAACAGGCGCAGCGCGCTTGCGGTAACATTCCCGCGCGCGGCTGCGCTAAGCCGGCGGGCGCCAAAATACTTTACCTATCCGGAGAGACATGAAACTCGCATCGTTAACCTTGACGGCCGCGGCAATCGTCGCCGCGGGCGCCGCGAATGCCGCGCTCGACAACACGTCGGCCGAAGCCATGATGAAAAAGGATGGATGTGCTGCCTGCCATTCGATCGACAAGAAACTCATCGGGCCGCCGTACGTCGACGTCGCGGCCAAGTACAAGGGCGACAAGGATGCCGTCGCCAAGCTGACGAAGAAGGTGAAGGAAGGCGGCTCCGGCGTGTGGGGCCAGATCCCGATGCCACCCAACGCGGCAGTGCCAAACACTGACATCACTGACCTCGTCACCTGGATCCTGACCCTGAAGAAGTAAGCGCCCGCTTACGCGCGGCGTTAGTTCAGGCGCGGGCAGCTCCCGCCGGCGTTGTCTTGGCGGCGCGCCGGCCGGCGCCGGGCGCCTTTGACCCGGAAGGCCCCGCGCCGGTAGAATCCACCGGTTCGTGCAGGAGAGCGTGGCGGCGCTAAAGATTTACCGGCGCAACGTCACCGCCGAAGGCGTATTCCCGAAATCGCTCAGGTACCGAGGACTGCACGCAACGCAACGCCGATCTGGAGAGCGGCCGGAGGGGGCAGGCGATTTGGCCTGGTCTTCGGTCCACCGAAGGGGCACCGGGTGACGAGATGCTGGATGCGTCTCGCCACTCCAAATCTCTCAGGTAAAGAGGACAGACGGGGCGAAGTGGAAGTGTCGCTTCGCCCTATTGTTTCTCTGCCGGAGATCGAAGGTGTCCAAGCAAACCCCGCTCAATGCCACCCACCGCGCCGCCGGCGCCCGCATGGTCGACTTCGGCGGGTGGGACATGCCGGTCAACTACGGCTCGCAGATCGACGAGCACCACGCGGTGCGGCGCGACGCGGGTATGTTCGACGTGTCGCACATGCGCGCCGTCGACCTTACCGGCACAGGCGCGCGCGATTTCCTGCGCTACGTGCTCGCCAACAACGTCGACAAACTGAAGGAGCCGGGCAAGGCGCTCTATTCGTGCCTGCTTGGCGCCCGACGGCGGCGTCCTCGACGACCTCATCGTCTACTTCCTGCGCGACGATTTCTTTCGCATCGTCGTCAACGCCGGCACGGCGGACAAGGACATCGCGTGGTTCCGGCGCCTCATCGCCGAGCGCGCGCCGAACCTCACGCTCACGCCGCGCGACGATCTCGCGATGATCGCCGTGCAAGGACCCAACGCGCGTGCGAAGGTCTGGCAGGCGTTGCCGGGCAGCGAAGCGCACAGCGCGGGCCTGAAACCGTTCGTGGGCGCGCTGACGACAACGCCCGATGGCGAACTCTTCATCGGGCGCACCGGATACACGGGCGAAGACGGCTTCGAGGTCATGGTCCCGGCCACGCGCGCCGAAGCGACGTGGCGCGCGCTCGAAGCGGCAGGCGTGAAGCCCGCCGGCCTGGGCGCGCGCGACACATTGAGGCTGGAGGCCGGCATGAACCTGTACGGCCAGGACATGGACGAATCGGTGTCGCCGCTCAACTCCGGCCTCGCATGGACGGTCGATTTGGCGAGCGCGCGCGATTTCGTCGGCAAGGCGGCGCTTCTGGCCAAGCCGGGCGCCCAACAACTGACCGGACTATTGTTGCTGGACGCGGGCGGCGTCCTGCGCGCGCACCAGAAAGTGCGCACGGCGCACGGCGACGGCGAAATCACCAGCGGCACGTTCAGCCCCACGCTCGGCAAGTCGATCGCGCTCGCGCGGCTGCCCGCGGCGGTGGCGCCGGGCGACATCGTCCATGTCGCCGTGCGCGACAAGCAACTCGCCGCGCGCGTCGTGAAGCCGCCGTTCGCGCGCAACGGCAAGATTTTAGTTAACGGAGAAACCGCATGAACGTACCGCCAAGCCTCAAGTACGCCGACAGCCACGAATGGATGCGCGCCGAATCCGACGGCACCGTCACCATCGGCATCACCGACCACGCGCAGGCTGCGCTGGGTGATCTCGTGTTCATCGAGCTGCCAGCGGTCGGCCGGCAATTGAAACAGGGCGAGGCCTGCGCCGTTGTCGAGTCGGTGAAGGCGGCCAGCGACGTTTACGCGCCGATCGCCGGCGAAGTCGTCGCGGTGAACGACGCACTGCCGGACGCGCCGGAAACGCTGAATGCCGACGCCTACGCCGCGTGGCTGTTCCGGGTCAAGCCTGCCGACGCCGGCGCTCTCGCGGGAATGCTCGACGCCGCGGCGTACGAAAAGCTGATCGGCGAAGCATAAGAGCCGCCAATGAAGATGAACGAACCGCTGCAAGGCGCCGCACCGATGTCACTGCGCGCGCTCGAGGATCGGGGGGCCTTCCTCTCCCGCCACATCGGCACCACCGACGACGACCAGGCCGCAATGCTGCGCGCCATCGGATTTGCGACGCGCGCCGCGATGATCGACGCCATCGTCCCGCCGGCGATACGCGAGCAGGCGCCGATGAAGCTCCCGGCACCGGTGCCGGAAGCCGAGGCGCTGGCCCGGCTGCGTGCGATCGCCGCGCAGAATGAGGTGCGCAAGTCGTACATCGGGCAGGGTTACTACGGCACGCACACGCCGGGCGTCATCCTGCGCAACATCCTCGAGAATCCGGCGTGGTACACCGCGTACACGCCGTACCAGCCCGAGATTTCGCAGGGGCGCCTCGAGGCACTCGTCAACTTCCAGACCATGGTGTGCGACCTGACGGGCATGTCGATCGCCAATGCGTCGATGCTCGACGAGGCCACGTCGGCCGCGGAGGCGATGGCGCTAAGCTTTCGCGTCGGGAAGAGCTCCAGCAAGCGCTTCTTCGTCGCGGACGACGTGTTTGCGCAGACGCTGGATGTCGTGCGCACACGCGCCGCCCCGCTCGACATCGACGTCGTCGTAGGCCCGGCCGCCGACGCGGCGGACAGCGGCGCGTTCGCGGTCCTGCTGCAATTTCCGGGCGCCGCCGGCGAAATCAGTGACGTTCGCGCGCTGGCGGAAGCCGTGCACGCGAAGGGTGGTCTGGTGATCGTCGCGGCGGACCTCCTCGCGCTGACGCTGCTCGCCCCGCCCGGCGAATGGGGCGCCGACGTCGTCGTCGGCACGACGCAGCGCTTCGGCGTGCCCATGGGTTTCGGCGGCCCGCACGCCGGCTATTTCGCGACGCGCGACGAGTTCAAGCGCTCAATGCCCGGGCGCCTGGTCGGCGTCACCGTCGACGCCAGCGGCAACGCCGCGTATCGGCTCGCGCTGCAGACGCGCGAGCAGCACATCCGCAGGGAAAAGGCGACGTCGAACATCTGCACGGCGCAGGTCCTGCTGGCCGTCATCGCAGGCATGTACGCCGTCTATCACGGCCCGGAGGGCCTGACAATCATCGCGCGGCGCGTGCATCGGCTGACGGCCATCCTCAAGGAAGGTCTGGAGCGGCTGGGGTACACGGTGCCCACGCAAGCCTTCTTCGATACGATCACCGTGGCGACGGGCAACAAGACCGCGCAGATACTCGAGGGCGCCGCGGGCTACGGCTTCAATTTCCGCAAGATCGACGAGCGCACGCTCGGCATCTCGTTCGACGAGACGACGACGCGCGACGACGTCGCGCGCATCTGGGACGTCTTCGCCTTCGACGACGCGCCGTTCACCGTGGCCGACCACGATTCCGCCGTCACCGAGGCGCTGCCCGCGACGCTTTCGCGCACGTCGCCGTTCCTCACGCACCCGGTCTTCCATCGCCACCGTTCGGAAACCGAGATGCTGCGCTACCTGCGGCGGCTGGCCGACCGCGACCTGGCGCTCGACCGCTCGATGATTCCGCTGGGCTCGTGCACGATGAAGCTCAACGCGACGTCCGAGATGATTCCGGTGACGTGGCCCGAATTCGGCGCGCTGCATCCGTTCGCGCCGGCGGACCAGGCCGCCGGCTATCGTCGGATGATCCACGAGTTCGAGCAGATGCTGTGCGCAGCGACCGGCTACGACGCGGTCTCGCTGCAGCCCAACGCCGGTTCGCAGGGCGAGTACGCCGGCCTGCTGATGATCAAGGCGTATCACGCGAGCCGCGGCGAGCCGCATCGCAACGTCTGCCTCATTCCGGCGTCGGCGCACGGCACCAATCCGGCGTCGGCGCACATGGCCGGCATGCAGGTCGTGGTCGTCGCGTGCGACGCCGACGGCAACGTCGACCTGGCCGACCTCGAGGCGAAGGCCGCTGCGCACGCGCGCGACCTCGCGGCGATCATGGTCACCTATCCGTCGACGCACGGCGTGTTCGAAGCCGGCATCAAGCGCCTGTGCGACATCGTGCACGGGCACGGCGGGCAGGTCTACGTCGACGGCGCGAACCTCAATGCGCTGGTCGGCCTGGCCGCGCCAGGGCATTTCGGCGCGGACGTGTCGCACCTGAACCTGCACAAGACGTTCTGCATTCCGCACGGCGGCGGCGGGCCGGGTGTGGGACCGGTCGCGGTGAAGGCGCATCTCGCGCCGTTCCTGCCCGGGCACCGCGACATGCCGGAAGACGATGCGCGCCGCACGCGATCGGCCCCGTGGCCGCGGCGCCCTACGGCAGCGCATCGATCCTGCCGATCTCGTGGATGTACGTGACGATGATGGGCGGCGAGGGCCTGCGGCGGCCAGCGAAAGCGCGATCCTGGCTGCGAACTACGTCGCGCAGCGGCTCGCACCGCATTATCCGGTCCTGTACTCGGGCCCCGGCGGGCTGGTCGCGCACGAATGCATCCTCGATCTGCGTCCGCTCAAGGCGACGTCGGGCATCGAGGTCGAGGACGTCGCCAAGCGGCTGATGGACTACGGCTTCCACGCGCCGACGATGAGCTTCCCGGTCCCCGGCACGCTGATGGTCGAGCCGACGGAATCCGAGCCGAAGGCCGAGCTCGATCGCTTCATCGACGCGATGATCGCGATCCGCGCGGAAATTCGCGCGGTCGAGGAGGGCCGCATGCGACCGCGACGACAACCCGCTGAAGCACGCGCCGCACACGGCCGCCGCCGTGTCTGCCGACGAATGGACGCACGCTTATTCGCGCGAGCTCGCCGCGTATCCGACGGCGGCGCAGCAGACGGTGAAGTACTGGCCGCCGGTGGCGCGCGTCGACAATGTCTACGGCGACCGCAACCTCTTCTGCAGCTGCATCCCGGTCGCCGCTAGCGACGGGGCCGAATCGGAATCGCCTGCCGGCGTCGGCCGCTGCCGGCTGATGCGGTCCTGGTTCTCGGCGCGGGCGTGGTCGGTGTCACGGCCGCGTGGTACCTGGCGCAGGACGGCCACGAGGTCACGGTGCTCGACCGCCACCCCGGCGCCGCGCTCGAGACGTCGTTCGCGAACGGCGGGCAGATCTCGGCGTCCTACGCGGAGCCGTGGGCCAATCCGGAGGCGCCGCTGGAAGATCCTGAAGTGGCTGGGCCGCGACGACGCGCCGCTGCTGTTCCGGCTGCGGGCCGATCCGCGGCAGTGGCGCTGGGGCCTGCAGTTCCTCTTCGAGTGCCTGCCGTCGCGCACGCGGCACAACACGATCCAGTGCCTCAACCTCGCGCTGTATTCGCGCGACTGCCTGCGGGAGTTGCGCGCGCAGACCGGCATCGAGTACGACCATCTCGAGCGCGGCATCCTTTCCTTCTACACCGATCCGAAGGAGTTCGCGCAGGGCGTCGCCGCCGGCCGAGCTGATGCGCACGTTCGGCTGCGATCGCGACGTCAAGACCGTCGCCGAATGCGTTGCGCATCGAGCCGGCGCTCGCAGCCTGCCGCGACCGCTCGCCGGCGGCATCTTCACGGCGACCGACGAGTCGGGCGACGCGCAGCGCTTCACGCAGGCGCTGGCGCGCATGGCGGCCGCGCGGCGGTGTCGAGTTCCGCTGGAGCACGACGGTCGCGGCCTCGCGGCGGAAGGCGGACGCGTGACCGGCGTGCGCTGCGTCGACGAGGAGCACCGCGAGGAGGTGCTCGATGGCCGATGCCTACGTGATGGCGCTGGGCAGCTACAGCCCGTTCCTGCTGAAGCCGCTCGGCGTGCCCTGCCTCATCTACCCGGCGAAGGGCTACTCGGCCACGATCGCGATCGACGAGCACGCGCGGCGCGCCGACGGTGTCGCTGACGGATCTCGCGTGGAAGATCGTGTTCACGCGGCTGGGCAAGCCGGCTGCGCGTTGCGGGCACCGCGGAGCTGTCGGGCTACGACACGGATCTCAATCTCGTGCGCTGCGAGGCGCTGGTCCGGCGGACGTTCGACCTCTTTCCGGACGCCGGCGATCGCGACAGCGCGCAGTTCTGGACCGGACTGCGTCCGGCGACGCCGTCGAACGTGCCGCTGGTCGGCGGCACGCGGCTGCGCAATCTGTTCCTCGACACGGGCCACGGCACGCTCGGCTGGACGATGGCCTGCGGCTCCGGCCGGGCGCTCGCCGACGTGATCGCCGGACGCAAGCCTGGTGTCGATTTTGCTTTTACGGGGGCCTGAAGATCCGCTGGTTGCGGCACGGCGCCGCGGCCGGTTCGGCAGACCTCGTTGTTCGAAGCATCGTCTGGAGGTTTTCCGGTGAACCTGCTGTCCCTGACTCGCTGGAAGGCTTCGGCCATCCATCTGTGACCGGCAGCGCGCTGATCGCGACGACGATCGTCGTGCTGATGCTCGCACTGTGGTATCCGGGCGCCTACTTCGAAGCGATGGGCGGCAAGACGCTGATGCTGGTCGTCGTGGGCGTGGACGTGGTCATTGGCCCGCTGATCACGCTCATCATCTTCGACCCGAAGAAGAAGAGTCTCAGGTTCGATCTGTCGGTCATCGTCGTGCTGCAGCTCACCGCGCTTGCCTACGGGTGCTACGTGATGTTCGAAGCGCGGCCCGTCTACAACGTCTTCGTCGCCGACCGCTTCGATCTCATTGCGGCCAACCAGATTTACGGTGAGACGCAGGTCAAAGCCAAGCCCGAATTCCAGTCGCTGCCGCTCACCGGCCCCAAGGTGATCGCGACGCGGAAGATCGACGATCCGCAGCGGCAACTCGACATCACGATGAGCACGCTGAGCGGAGGTAAGGATATGTCCGAGCTGCCCGAGTTCTACGTGCCCTACGACCTCATGGCGCTGCAGGCGGGCGCGCGCGCGAAGCCGCTCGCCGAGCTCGAGAAGAAGCAGCCCGACCAGGCGGCGACATCCGCAAGTTCGTCGCGGATTCCGGCCGGAAGGCCGACGAGATCGGATACCTCGCGATGAAGGCGCGCAACCAGGACATGTCGGTCGTCGTGGACAAGGCGACGGGCGCCATCGTCGGCTTCCTGCCCGTCGAGCCGTGGTAGCGGTCGGCGCCGCGCCTTCGGCTCCGGTCGAATGAGACCGGCGAGTGGCCTACGCCGGCGCGCACATGATCACCGAATCCGGACCGTAGCCCTTCGGCGACGTAACCCTTGGCGAGCATCTGCGCCTTGATCGCGAGATCGGTCGTGTAGCGATGGTTCGAGTCGGCGCGCTGGTTCCAGAGACGATACACGGGAATGGTCCCGATCGGGCAGGCGCCGGTCGTGGTAGGTTCGGCAGCGCGATGTAGAACGCGTTGGGCGTCTCGTAGTCGTAGCCGCTGTAATTCGGGTCGGTCTGGATCTTCGCGAGGATGGCCGGGCATTCGACGACGGGATCGGCGGAAAAGAAATGCGAGTCGCCGTGCTGCGGCGGGATGTAGAAGCGACAGACGGGATTGGCTCCCGGCGCCGCCTGCCGCCTGCGTCGGGAACACCTTGAACGAGAAGACCGGTGCGGGCCCATCCGGCCAGCCGGCCGGAATCGAGGGCGTCGATGTCGGGCTGCAACGCGCTGATGAAATAGTGGTCGACGGCTTGCCGGTAGTACTCGACGGCGGTCACCGGCAGCGCGGGCAAGGTCGTCGTCGCGCCGGCGAAATTCGTCGGAGCATTGACCACGGTGCCGCCTAGCGTAAGCGCGGTCACGCCGTCGGTGGGCAGCGGCGTAAGCGGCAGGTCTCCGTGCATCTGGCTCACGCCGGCGTAATCGACCGTGGCGCCGTCGGTGGCGAGAAATCCGTTCGGCAGATGTAGTCCGGCGTGACGAGCCCCAGGTCCGCGAATCCCTGGGTCGCGATCAAGACCTTCTTGTTTGTGGGGTCGCCGGGAAGGTCCGTCGGGAAGGTGAAGGTCTTTCTTACGCCGGTGCGGGTACTCGTACTGGTCAGCGTGTGACCGCCAAGGAATCTCTCGGTGTTGCCGCCCGTGTTCCGCAGCTCGACATACTGGATAGTCCCATCGGCGTTCGAATAGATCTCGTTGATGATCAAAAGGTGGAAGCTAGCGCTCGCGTGTGACGCAACGAGCGCCACGAACACTGCCAGCAGCCGGCGGATCGTTGCACTCATGATGGACTCCTCGAAGCATCGTGCATGCGAACGTGAACACGGCCCCAGCGGCCCTTATTCCCGCTCGAATGGCGTAGGATGCCGGCGATGAAACGCCGCCCGGAGTCCGTTCCGGTCACTTTTAGTTTCCGCGCCCTGGCCGGCATTCTGCTGCTGGCCAGCACGGCCGCGCAGGCCGTGTTCATCGTCAACGCGCCGTGGGTGCGCCCGGCGACCGATCGGACCTCGACCGATGCGTACATGCGGATCACCAGCACCGAAGGCGCCGTGCTGAAAGGGGCCAAGTCGCCGCTAGCGACGAGCGTCGTGATACGCACCGGCGGAAACGCCGGCAGGACACTGCCGCAGCTTGCGTTGCCGGCGGGGGTTCCGGTGCTGCTCGCGCCGGGTGAAGTCCGCCTCGTGCTGCGCGGGCTGGCGCACCCGTTTGCCGTCGGCGAGCGCGTGCCGATCGTGCTGACGATCGAGGGCGCGGACGGCTCGCGCCAGGAGATTCCCGTCAACGCCGAAGTGCGCTTGCGCTCGCCGATCGACGACGAAAAGCGCGCGCACCAGCACGCGCACTGACGCATCGTCGCAAACGGCGGCAGGTCGCGCGGACCCCGTTTCATTCGCGCCGCTAGCGCACCGGTATAATGGTGCGCTCTTCCCGCCGCATATGTCCCGATCCCCGCTTCTTGCCGCGCTCGCTGCCGCGGCGCTCGCCGTTGCCGCGGCGGGCGTTGCGCAATCCCCCGCGGCTTCCGCCGCCGTCGTCCTGCCCGCGCCCGCCATTGCGGCGCCGTCGATCGCGGCGCCCGCGCATGTGCTGACCGATGTGACGAGCGGCCAGACGCTCGAGGGCGTCAATGCGGATGAGCGACGCGATCCGGCGTCCTTGACGAAGCTCATGACCGCGTACCTGGTCTTCGGCAAGCTTCGCGCGAAGGCGATAGCCCCGTCGCAGATGGTCAAGGTGTCGCAGCGCGCGTGGCGCGCGGAAGGCTCGCGGATGTTCATCGAGCCGCGCCGCGCGGTTTCCGTGGACGAGCTGGTGCACGGCATGATCATCCAGTCGGGCAACGACGCGTCGATCGCGCTGGCCGAGCTCACCGACGGCAGCGAGGAAGCGTTTGTCGTGCAGGATGAACGCGGAAGCGGCGCGGCTCGGCATGACCGCACACGCATTTCACGAACGTGACCGGCCTGTCGGCGCCCGAGCATTACTCCACGGCATCGGATCTCGCGAAACTCGCCGCCGCGGTGATCAACGACTATCCGGAGTTCTATCCGCTCTATGCGCAAAAGGAATTTCGCTACAACAACATCACGCAACCGAACCGCAACCGGCTCCTCTGGTCCGACCCCAATGTCGACGGCATGAAGACCGGACACACCGACGCCGCGGGCTGGTGCCTCATTGCGTCGGCGAAGCGCGGCGAGCGGCGCGTGCTCGCGGTCGTGCTGGGCGCGGCCTCGGACGCCGCTCGTGCTGGCGAGGCGCAGAAGCTCCTGAACTGGGGGTTCCAGGCGTTCGACACGGTGCGGCTGTACCAATCGGGCAAGACGATCGAGACGCTGCGCGTGTGGAAGGGCAAGGTCGACGCGGTGCCGGCCGGCTTCCTCGCCGACCGCTATCTGACGCTGCCGAAGGGCAAGGCGGACAAGCTCACGCTGACCATGGACGCTCAGGAGCCGCTGGTCGCGCCGATCGCGCGCGCGCAGCGGGTCGGCACTGTGAAGGTGGCGCTCGACGGCCGGGCCGTCGCGGAGTTTCCGCTGATCGCACTGGAGGAAGTGCCGGCGGCCGGATTCATGGGCAGGGCGTGGGACACGGTCCGCCTGTGGTTCAAGCGCTCGTAACGCAACTCACCGGACCCAAAGACCCATGGAACGCTCCCCGAACACGTTCGATCCCGACCAGATCGTCTTTCTCGACGGCGAATTCATTCCGCTGCGCGAGGCGAAAGTGTCCGTGCTGGACCGCGGCTTCATCTTCGGCGACGGCGTCTACGAGTTGATTCCCGTCTATGCCGGCGAGCCCTTCCGCCTGCCGCACCATCTGGCGCGGCTGCAGCACAGCCTGGACGGCATCGGCCTTGCCAATCCGCACACGGACGCGCAGTGGGAGGCACTGGTGCGAAAGCTCATCGGACGCCAGCCCTTCGCGAACCAGGGCGTCTATTTCCAGGTGACGCGCGGCGTCGCGAAGCGCGACCACACGTTCCCGAAGGACGTGCCGCCGACGATCTTCATGATGAGCAATCCCCTCGCCACGCCGTCGCGCGACGCCGTCCTGCAGGGCGTCGCCGTGGTCACGGCGGATGACAACCGCTGGCACCGCTGCGACCTGAAGACGATCTCGCTCATCGGCAACGTGCTGATGCGACAGCTCGCCGCCGACCACGACGCCATCGAAACCGTGATGTTCCGTGACGGGCACCTCACCGAGGCGTCCGCGTCGAACGTGCTGATCGTCAGCGGCGGCACCATCGTCGTGCCGCCCAAGGACAATCTCATCCTGCCCGGCATCACCTACGACGCGACGATGGAGTTCGCGCGCGAGGCCGGTATCCCGATGGCCGTGCGTCCGGTGCCCAAGGCCGAGGCGCTCGCCGCCGACGAGATGTGGCTGTCGTCGTCGACGAAGGAAGTTCTCGCGATCACGACCGTCGACGGCAAGCCTTTCGCCGGCGGCCGTCCGGGCCCCGTCTTCCGCCGGATGTGGGAGATCTTCCAGGCGAAAAAGCCCAAGGCGCACTGACGGCGGGCGGTATCTCTAGGCTCCAGGAACCGGCACCACCGATCCGAAGTTCCCGTGGTGGAACACCAGCCCGCGCCCCTTGGCGCGCTCGCAGGTCGCGACCTCGCCGATGAATACAGTGTGGTCGCCGGCGCGGTGTCGGCCATGATGCCGGCATTCGAACCATGCGGCGCACCCGTCGATCAGCGGCGCATCCGCCCAGCCCATCCTGAAGCCCACGCCCGCGAAGCGGTCCTGATGGGGGCGGGAGAATCGGCGCGCGAGTTCGGTCTGGTCGGCGGACAGCACGTTGACGCTGTAGCGGTCTGCGGCCTCGAACGCGGGCAGACTGAGCGAGCGCCGCGACAGGCTCCACAGCACGAGCGGAGGGTCGAGCGACACCGAGTTGAAGGAATTGGCCGTGAGCCCGACGTAGCGGCCGTCGCCAGTGCGTGCGCAGATGATGGTGACGCCGGTCGCGAATTCGCCGAGCGCGTCGCGGAACTGGCGGGAATCGAAGGCCTGGGGCGCGGCTGCCACCATCGATGCGACCTGGCCGGAGCTCGACATGGAAGGGCTGGGACGGCGCCGCGATCGCCCGCGTGCCGCGTCTGGGATGGCCGGATAGTAGGCGGCAGGTTGCGCCATGTCAAAACAACGGCTTTGTACTACATAATCCGGGGAGCATCTTGCTAAATTTTTCCACTGCGGTGCCGGAAGCCCAAAGGCCCGCCAAGGGACGTCGTCGACGCGTGAGGGAGGACGAGGACCATGGCCGAAGCACTCCAACACTTCATCGCGAGCCGCTATGACGGGCGCAACGTGCCGGTCACGCTCGTGTTGCCGGACGGCGCGCGCGTGCCGCTGTCCACCGCGCCCGCCGTCGACATCGTCGCGCGCTCGTGGAAGGGCCTGCGCACGCTGGCGAAGCCGGCGATGGGGTCGCTTGCGCGCGCCTACGTCCGCGGCGATCTCGATTTCACCGGAAGCTCGCGGCGGATGCTCGACATCGCCGAATCGATGGTGGGCTCGGTGTCGCATACGCGCGATCGCGCCCACGCGCGGCTCAAGGCCTGGGTGCACCGGGCGCGCGGTAACCACCGCAACATCGCGCACCACTACGACGTGTCGAACGCGTTCTACCGGATGTGGCTGGACGAGCGCATGGTCTACTCGTGCGCCTACTTCCGGTGCGACGGCGATACGCTCGATGCGGCGCAAGTGCAGAAGCTCGACCACATCTGCCGCAAGCTGCGCCTCACGCAAGGCGAGCGCTTCCTGGACATCGGTTGCGGCTGGGGGCGCTCTTGTTCCACGCGGCCGAAACCTATGGCGCCCTGGCCACGGGCATCACGCTGTCGCAAAACCAGTTCGACCACGTGACGCGCGAGATCGCGGCGCGCGGCCTCACCGGCCGGGTGCGCGTCGAATTGCGCGACTACATGGACCTTTCCGAAGAGCCGGTCTACGACAAGGTGGCCAGCGTAGGCATGTTCGAGCACGTCGGCATTCGTCGCTTCCCGCAGTATTTCGGCAAGATCTACCGTGTCCTCAAGCCAGGCGGCATGGTCCTCAATCACGGCATCACGCTCAATGCGGCCGATGCGCCGAACCTGGGCAGCGGGATCAGCGACTTCGTCGAGGACTATGTCTTCCCCGGCGGCCAGCTGACGCACATTGCGCATGTCATCGAGGGCATGGCGAGGCAGGGACTGGAGCCGGTGGACGCCGAATCGCTGCGCGACCATTACGCCAAGACGCTGTGGCACTGGGTGGACCGGCTCGAGGCGCACGAGACCGCCGCGCAGGCCGAGGTCGGCGACGAGAAGTACCGGATCTGGCGCATCTACATGGCGGGCTCCGCGCACGCTTTCGATCGCGGCTGGCTGTCGCTGTGGCAGGTGCTGGCCGGCAAGGCGAACGCCGACGGCCGACTGCCGCATCCGCTCACGCGCGACTACATGTACGAGGGCTAGGCGCCGGCCAGCGCCGTTTCGCGGCGCGCTCTAGCCACGCACCGGTTGTAACGGAAGCGTGGTGCCCGCATATTGTCGTCATCGCCGCGTCCCGCCGCGGGGCCCGGCCGGAGACCGCCATGACCAAGACCGAATCCGCACTCGACGCCCTTCACACGGAAGAGCGTGAGTCCGCGCTCACCTTTCCGTGCACGTTCCCGATCAAGGTGATGGGACGCACGCAGGACGGCTTCGCGCAGGCCGTCGCGGAGGTCGTCCGCAAGCACGCCCCCGATTTCGATCCGTCGGCGCTGGAAATGCGCGCATCGAAGGAAGGCAACTGGCTTTCGTTCACTGCGACGGTCAACGCCAACTCGCGCGAGCAACTGGATGATTTGTACCGGGAACTGGTCGCGCACCCGATGGTGAAGATGGTTCTTTGACCGTCGAGCGGGGGCCTATCGCAAGTGGCTTGCGGTTCGTGCTTTCCTGAGGAATAATTAGTCCGGATGCTTTCCTCATGAACCCAGCCCCCGAACCGCTACACGCGCCGGCGTCCGGACGGGCGCCCGTGACGGAAGCCGCCGTGCTCAGCAAGGCGGTGGTGCGCGCGGCCAAGCTCCTCGACCTCACGCAGCGCGACGTCTCGGCGGCGCTGGGCGTCTCGGAGGCGACGGCATCGCGACTTTTTTCAGGCAAGTACTTACTCTCGCCCGATCGCGCCAAGGAGTGGGAGCTTGCGCGCCTTCTCGTGCGCATGTTCCGCTCGCTCGATGCGCTGTGGGGCCACGACGAGGCGGCGCGACAGTGGCTTGCGAGCGCCAATCTGGCGCTGGCGGCGCGTCCCAAGGATCTGCTGCGCTCCGTCGAAGGCATGGTTCGTGTCGTCACGTACCTGGACGCCGCGCGCGGTCGCCTCTGAGGCCGCGCCGCTGCGCCAGGACGTGTGGCGCGCGGTGGAGGCGCAGCACGTCGTGTCGACGCGCGCGCTGGTCGACACGCTCGACGAGCAGCACGTGCTCGAGCGCGTCCTGGATGGCGGCAAGCCGCCGGTGCCCGAAGGCGCGACCCGCTTGCACTACCTGCTCTTCACGCCCTTTCGCTACGCGCCACCGCCCGGCGGATCCCGCTTTCGCGGCCCGGCCGACCCGGGCGTGTTCTACGCCGCCGACGCGGTTCGCACCGCGTGCGCGGAACTGGGGTACTGGCGCTGGCGGCACCTGCTGGACGCGCCTGCATTGAGTTCGATGCCCACGAAACCGCAGACGGTCTTCCGCGTGAAGCTCGCCACCGGCGCCGTCGACCTGCGCCGGCCGCCGTTCGTCGGGAATCGCGACACGTGGACGCACGGCGACGACTACGCGGGATGCCAGCGCTTCGGCGTCACGGCGCGCGAAGCGCGCGTCGGCGCAATCCGCTACGAGTCGGTGCGCGATCCGCACCATGGCGGCTGCTGCGCCGTGCTGTCGTGGAATGCGTTTGCGCGACCTTCGCCTCTCGAGCAGCAGACGTGGATGCTGTCGGTTTCACTGGAGCGCGTCGTCTGGCAGCGCACGCACGCGCTGCGCGTGGACGAATACGAGTTCGCCGCCGATTCGTGGACCTCCGCGCGGTCGCCACGCAACGACTCTACGGGCGCGCGGCGCCGCGGCGATTCGTGAACACGCGCGTCGTCGAGCGGCAGCAGCCGATGGCGGCGATGCCGCCGCGCGTCGATGCGCGCACCGGCGTGGTCATTCGCGCGCTCGGCCGCACCGATTATGAAGCGACGTGGCGCGCGATGCGGGCGTTCACCGATGCGCGCGACGCCGCGACGCCCGACGAAATCTGGCTCACCGAACATCCGCCTGTGTACACGCTCGGCATTGCGGGGCGGCGCGAGCACCTGCTGCGCGACAACGGAATTCCGGCGCTCAAGGTCGACCGCGGTGGTCAGGTCACCTATCACGGCCCGGGCCAACTCGTCGCCTATACGCTTTTCGATCTGCGCCGCTCGAAGCAGGGCATCCGCGACATGGTGCGGCGCATCGAGGCGGCAGTGGTACAATGGCTTGATTCCGTTGGGGTTTCCGCCTTCGGCAAAGTGGCCGCACCGGGCGTTTACGTGCGGGTCGAGGGGACCGAAGCGAAGATCGCCGCGCTGGGGCTTAAAGTGCGCAATGGCTGCACGTATCACGGGCTGGCGGTGAACATCGCGATGGATCTCTCGCCTTTTGCCGACATCGACCCGTGTGGGTTTCCCGGCCTGCGCGTCACGCAGCTCTCCGACCTGGGCGTCGCGCGGACACCGGCGACGGCGGGTGCGGAGCTGGCGCCGGTGCTTGCCGCGCAACTGACTCGCCTTTGACCCATGGACGACCCCACCTCCACTCCCGCCAACACCGCAGGCGTCAAGCATCAGGGCGCTGCCAAGGTCTCGCGCATTCCGGTCAAGGTCGTCACGGCCGAGCGCCTGCCGAAGCCCGAATGGATCCGCGTGCGCGCATCCACGTCGCCGCGCTTCACCGAAATCAAGAAGATCCTGCGCGAGCACGACCTGCACACGGTGTGCGAGGAGGCGTCGTGCCCGAACATCGGCGAGTGCTTCAGCAAAGGCACGGCGACGTTCATGATCATGGGCGACATCTGCACGCGCCGCTGCCCGTTCTGCGACGTCGGCCACGGCCGTCCGCTGCCGCTCGACGCGAATGAGCCGGTCAATCTTGCCAAGACAATCGCGGCGCTGAAACTTCGCTACGTCGTGGTCACAAGCGTCGACCGCGACGACCTCCGCGATGGCGGCGCGCAGCATTTCGTCGATTGCATTCGCGCGGTGCGGCAGCATTCGCCTGGCACGCAGATCGAGATCCTCGTCCCCGACTTTCGCGGCCGGCTCGAGCGCGCGCTCGCCATACTGCGCGACGCACCGCCGGACGTGATGAACCACAACCTCGAAACGGTGCCGCGGCTGTACAAGCTGGCGCGCCCAGGCTCCGACTACGCGCACTCGTTGGCGCTGCTGCGCGATTTCAAGGCGCAGTTTCCGGGCATCCCGACCAAGTCCGGGCTGATGGTGGGTCTGGGCGAGACCGACGACGAGATCCTCGCCGTCATGCGCGACATGCGCGCGCACCAGATCGACATGCTGACGATCGGCCAGTACCTGCAGCCGACGGCATCGCATTTGCCGGTGCTGCGCTACGTGCATCCGGACGACTTCGCGATGTTCGAGCGTGAGGCGTATGCGATGGGGTTCCGGCACGCGGCGGTCGGCGCGCTGGTCCGCTCGTCGTATCACGCCGACCGGCAGGCGCACGGCGTACTCGCCTGACGTTTCCCGGGCTAGGGCGCCGGAAGCGGCGCGTCCTTCGGCCACAGCAGCCACATCCGTCCGTCCTGCAGCATCCGTCCGGCCTCGCGTCCCGCCTGCGCGCCGAATCCCCAGAAATAATCGGCGCGCACGACGCCACGAATCGCGCCGCCGGTGTCCTGCGCCATCACCAGCCGTGTGAGCGGAGCCTTCGAAAGCGGCATCGTCGTCGCCAGGAACACCGGCGCGCCGAGCGGAATGGCGCGCGGGTCGACGGCGATCGTCCGCTCCGCGAGCAGCGGCACGCCGAGCGTGCCGAGCGGTCCGTCGATCGCCGCATCGAGCGAACCCTGCGCCGGCGCCGGCACTTCGCGGAAGAACACGTAGCTCGGATTCTCGTCGAGCAGCGCCCGCGTCTCTTCCGGATGCGCCTTCGCCCAAGCGCTGATGCCCGCGAGCGATGCGCGCTCGCGCGGAAGATCGCCGCGATCGATCAGCACGCGCGCGATCGAGTGGTACGGATGGCCGTTCTGGTCGGCATAGCCCAGGCGAATCACCGATCCGTCGTCCAACGCGATGCGACCCGATCCCTGGATTTCGAAGTAGAACGCCTCGACCGGATCGGCGACGTACACGAGCGCCTTGGCGACCAGCGGCGTGGCGCCGCGTTCGATCTCCGCACGCGTCCAGTAAGGGACAACCTTCCTGCCGTCGACGCGGCCGCGCACGCGCTTGTCCTTGAGTTCCGGATACAGGTCCGCGAGCTCCACCGTCAGAAGGTCGTCGGGCGGCGCATACAACGGCACGCCGAATTGCGCGGTGCGCTGCCGCGAGCCCTTGAGCAGCGGTTCGTAATAACCTGTGACGCGGCCCACGTCGCGGCCGTCGGCGGCCGCGACGTGGTATGGGATAAAATGGCTTTCGAAGAATGCGCGCACGTCGGCCGCGGTCGCCGTCAGCTGTTCGGAATCGGCGCAAGGCGTTTGCCACAGCGCTTGCGTCTTGGGGTCGGCGAGAAGCGCGCGGCAGCCGATTCGGAATGCGGGCCACACGGCCTCGACGGCATCGTTGTTCCAACCGGGCAGGTCGGTCCACGCGGCGGCGGTGAACACGGGGCGCGGCTGCGCTGCAGGAACGGGAGGGGCGGGCGGCACGGCCGGCGGCGGAACACCTCTTTCCGGGGCCGGAGCCGTTTGACAGCCCGTGAACAGGACGCACGATGCGATGAGTGCGGCGAATGCGATGCGCATCGCGGCCGGACGCGTGACACGAGGAAGGGGCGGTGCCATGGAGTGGTTCATCATCGAGGCGCTCGTCGCATTGGCGGTCGGCATCGCCATCGTGTGGTGGACCATGGCGCCCTCGAAGAAGTTGCCGCGAACGGTTGGCGCAACATCGGGCGACGCAAAATCAGGCGACACCGGGCCGGGCGACGACAAATCCGCCGTGCGCAAGGCCGATTAATGCAACGTGCGCGGAACGGACAGCGTGAACAGCGGAATCGGCGCGTCGAACGCCATCCCGTCCGCGGCCATCATCTGGTAGCTGCCGTGCATCGTGCCGACAGCGGTTGGGATGGACGCGCCGCTCGTATACTCGAAGGATTCGCCGGGCTTGAGCAGCGGCTGCTGGCCGACGACGCCCAGGCCCTTGACCTCCTGAACCTTGTGGTCGGCATCGGTGATGATCCAGTGCCGGCTCAAGAGTTGCGCCGCGACGTCGCCGGTGTTCGTGATCGTGATCGTATAGGTGAAAACGTACTGGTTCTTCGCCGGATCGGATTGCTCGGCCAAGAACGATGCCTTGGGCTCCACCGTGACTTCGTATCGCTTGCTCTCTGCCATGCTTAAGGCCCCAAGACTGCCCGACCCGACTGACCGACGCGGATTATAGCCCGATGCCCACCGCCTTCAGGATTGCGCCATCCCTGCTGTCCGCCGATTTCTCGCGACTAGGCGAGGAAGTGCGCGCCGTCGTCGCGGCCGGCGCCGATCTCATCCATTTCGACGTGATGGACAACCACTACGTGCCCAATCTGACGATCGGGCCGCTGGTGTGCGAAGCGATCAAGCCGCACACGAGCGTTCCCATCGACGTGCATCTCATGGTCAAGCCGGTCGACCGCATCGTGCCGGATTTCGCGAAGGCAGGAGCGTCGATCATCACGTTCCATCCGGAGGCCACCGAGCACGTCGACCGCACGATCGGGCTCATCCACGAAAGCGGCGCGAGAGCCGGGCTCGCGTTCAATCCGGCAACGCCCCTCGACTGGCTGATGCATGTCATCGACAAGCTGGACCTCGTGCTCATCATGTCGGTGAACCCGGGCTTCGGCGGCCAGTCGTTCATCCCGCACGCGCTGGAAAAACTGCGCGCGGCACGCATGCTCGTCGACAACGCGCAGCAGCGCACGGGCCGTGGAATCGCCCTCGAAGTCGACGGCGGCGTCAGAGCCGACAACATCGAGGAAATCGCGCGCGCGGGTGCCGACACGTTCGTCTCGGGCAGCGCGATCTTCGGCGCATCGGACTACGCGGCGACGATGGCGAAGATGCGCGCGGCGCTGGCCCGCGTCGCGTGACGGAAGGCCCTTCGCAAAGGGCCTCTGCCGATGGTATAGTCGATTCGCACGGGCCCGACGCATTGTCTGCGGCGGGACCGGCGATCTTTCCCAAGATATGAACTTCGACATCCGCAACCGCAACGGCCTCCCCGTCTTTTCGGGATGGCGGCGCAAGGGCGAGTGGCGCTGGCAGCGCCCCTCCTGATCCTTCGCGTCCGCGTCGCGCGCATCCCTACCTAAGCGACGCCCCATCCACCGGTTGCAGGCCAGGCAAGAAGGTCGAAGCATGATCACCGAATCCGAATTCCGCGCCCTCGCGGCGCAGGGCTTCAATCGCATACCGCTCGTTCTCGAGACGTTCGCGGATCTCGACACGCCGCTGTCGCTTTACCTGAAGCTCGCCCGCGAGCGCTACTCGTTCCTGCTCGAGTCCGTGGTCGGCGGCGAGCGCTTCGGCCGCTACTCGTTCATCGGACTGCCGGCAAAGGTGCGCTTGTGCGTGCGCGGACGGCACACCGAGGTCGTGGACCGCAGCGGCGTCATCGAGGCGCACGACGGCGATCCGCTGGCGTTCATCCAGTCGTTCCGCGAACGCTTCCGCGCGGCACCGTTGCCGGGTCTGCCGCGCTTTTGCGGCGGGCTGGCCGGCTATTTCGGCTACGACACGGTGCGCCATGTGGAAACGCGGCTCGCGCATTCGGGCAAGCCGCCTACGGCGGGCCTGGCCGACGTCCCCGACATGCTGCTGCTGCTCACCGAGGAGCTGGCCGTCGTCGACAACTTGGGCGGCAAGATCTCGCTGATCGTCTATGCGGATCCGGCTGCACCCGACGCGTACGCGACGACGCGCGGCGCGGCTTACCGAACTGCGGCGCAAGCTGCGCGCAGCCGGTGACGATACCGTTCCAGACGGCGACGGCCGTCACGAAGGCGACCAGCGAATTCGGCGAGGCGGGCTACAAGGCCGCCGTCGTGCGCACACGCGAGTACATCGCCGCCGGCGACATCATGCAGGCCGTGATCTCGCAGCGGATGGCGATGCCGTTCTCGGCGTCGCCGTTGTCGCTGTACCGCGCGCTGCGCTCGCTCAACCCGTCGCCGTACATGTTCTACTACGACTTCGACGACTTCCACGTGGTCGGCGCGTCGCCGGAGATCCTCGTGCGCAAGGAAGGCGCCGCGATCACGCTGCGGCCGATCGCCGGCACGCGACCGCGCGGCAAGACGCGCCAGGAAGACGAAGCGCTCGCGGTCGAACTGGCGAACGACCCGAAGGAGATCGCCGAGCACGTGATGCTGCTCGACTTGGGCCGCAACGATGTCGGGCGCGTCGCGACGACCGGTTCCGTCCACGTCTCCGACCAGATGGTGATCGAGCGCTACTCGCACGTGATGCACATCGTGTCCAACGTCGAAGGCATCCTGAAGCCGGGCATGACCAGCATCGACGTGCTGCGCGCGACGTTCCCCGCGGGCACGGTGAGCGGCGCGCCGAAGGTGCGGGCGATGGAGATCATCGACGAGCTCGAGCCGTCGAAGCGCGGCATCTACTCCGGCGCCGTCGGCTACATCAGCTTCCAGGACGACATGGACACGGCCATCGCGCTGCGCACCGCCGTGCTCAAGGACGGCACGCTGTACGCGCAGGCGGGCGGCGGGCATCGTCCACGATTCGTCGCCCGACGGCGAATGGCAGGAGACGCTCACCAAGCTGCGCGCCGTGTTGCGCGCGGCGGAGATGGTGCAGCAGGGCCTGGACGAGGAGGCGTGATGAACGACCCCCACGCTCACTTCGTTCGCTGCCCCCAAAGGGGGCGCACAGTGCCCTTAGCGCGGGCTGGCGGGCGACATGAACGACCCCCACGCTCACTTCGTTCGCTGCCCCCAAGGGGGGCGCACAGTGCCCTTGGCGCGGGCCGGCGGGCGAGGAACGACCCCCACGCTCACTGCGCTCGCTGCCCCCGGCGGGGGCGCACAATGCCCTTGGGCGGCCGGCGGGCATTGATCATGTTGCTCATGATCGACAACTACGACAGCTTCACCTACAACCTCGTGCAGTACTTGGGCGAGCTCGGCGCGGACCGTGCACGTCTATCGCAACGACGCGATCACCGTGGACGATGTCGCCGCGCTCGCGCCGTCGCAGATCGTCGTGTCGCCGGGGCCCTGCACGCCAAACGAGGCGGGAATCTCGGTGCCGCTGATCCAGCGCTTCGCCGGCTAGATCCCGATCCTCGGCGTCTGCCTCGGCCACCAGGCCATCGGCCAGGCGTTCGGCGGCCGCATCGTGCGCGCGCAGCGCGTGATGCACGGCAAGCTCTCGCAGGTCACGCACGACGGGCGCGGCGTCTTTGCGGGCCTGCCGGCGCCATTCGCGGTGACGCGCTACCATTCGCTCGCGATCGAGCGGACGAGCGTGCCCGACGTAACTCGAGGTGACGGCGACTTCGGACGATGGCGAAATCATGGGCGTGCGCCATCGCCGACACGCGGTCGAGGGCGTGCAGTTCCATCCGGAGGCCATCCTGACCGAACACGGCAGACGGCTGCTCGCCAATTTCCTGGAGGGGAAGTCATGAATGCAAGACTGGTCACGATGGCGATGGTCCTGTTGACGTCGGCCGCGCCCGCGGCGGCAGGGGCACTCGAGGAATGCCAGACCGTCGGCGATCACGCCACGGTGACTCGGTGCCTGCTCGAACTCGATTCCCAGGCGCAGGCAAGCCTGCGCAACGCGGAAGCGGCGGCCGGCACCCGCGCCCGGGAGATCGACAATGCGACGGGGCGCCCGGGCGCCAACGCGGCACTGGCCAAGACACTGCGGACGTTCGCGGACTACCGGACGACGCAATGCAATTACGTCAAGGCGCTGTATGCCAGCGGTGGCGGTGCCGAGCAGGCGATGCTGGCCTGCCGCGTCGACCTCACACGCCGGCGCGTGCGCGAGCTGCAACCGTAGGGAATCGACATGTCCATCACGATCCAGGACGCGCTGCAGCGCACGATCGAGCATCGCGAGATCTTCCACGACGAAATGCTGTCGCTGATGCGGCAGATCATGAGCGGCGAGGTGTCGCCGGTGATGATCGCCGCGCTGACGGTGGGCCTGCGCGTCAAGAAGGAGACGATCGGCGAGATCGCCGCCGCCGCGCAGGTGATGCGCGAGCTCGCGACGAAGGTCGACGTGCCCGATCGCGAGCACCTGGTCGACATCGTCGGCACCGGCGGCGACGCGTCGCACACGTTCAACATCTCGACCGCATCGATGTTCGTCGCCGCCGCGCGCGGGCGCGCGCGTCGCCAAGCACGGCGACCGCTCGGTGTCGTCGAGATCGGGCAGCGCCGACGTGCTCGAGGCGCTGGGCGCCAACATCATGCTGACGCCGGCGCAGGTCGCCGCGTGCATCGCCGAAACCGGCGTCGGGTTCATGTTCGCGCCCAACCACCACTCGGCGATGAAGCATGCGGCGCCGGTGCGCAAGGAGCTGGGCGTGCGCACGATCTTCAACATCCTGGGCCCGCTCACCAATCCGGCCGGCGCGCCCAATCAGCTGATCGGCGTCTTCCACCCGGACCTGGTCGGCATCCACGTGCGCGTGCTGCAGCGACTGGGCAGCCGGCACGCGCTGGTCGTCTACGGCAAGGATGGCATGGACGAGGTCTCGCTCGGGGCGGCGACGATGGTCGGCGAATTGAAGGACGGCGAGATTCTCGAATACGAAATCCATCCCGAGGACTTCGGGCTGTCGATGAAATCCAATCGTGGCCTCAAGGTCAAGGACGCCGTCGAGTCGAAGGAAATGGTGCTGGAGGCGCTTGCGAACGTCGACGGCACGCCGCGCGAGATCGTCACGCTCAACGCCGGCGCCGCGCTGTACGCCGCCGGCATCGCATCGTCGATCGCGGACGGCATTCTCCGCGCGCGCCAGGCGATCGGCAGCGGGGCGGCGCGCGCCAAGCTCGACGCCTTCGTCGCGACGACGCAAAAGCTTGCAAAGGTTCTTGATGTCGGATAAGGCCGACATCCTCGCGCAGATCGTTTCGACGAAGGCGGAAGAGGTCATCGCCGCGCAGGTCGCGCGTCCCTACGACGCCGTCGACGCGGCCGCGCGCGCAATGCTGCCGCCCCGCGGCTTCGAGCGGGCGCTCCGCGCCAAAATCGCCGCGGGCCGTCCGGCCGTGATCGCGGAGATCAAGAAGGCCAGCCCGAGCAAGGGTGTGCTGCGGGCGGAGTTCGACCCGCCGGCCATCGCCGCCAGCTACGAGCGCGCCGGCGCGGCGTGCCTGTCGGTGCTCACCGACCGGCCATTCTTCCAGGGCGACCCGGAATATCTGGTCGGCGCGCGCGCCGCATGCTCGCTTCCCGCGCTGCGCAAGGAATTCATCATCGACGAGTACCAGGTCGCCGAGTCGCGCGCGCTGGGCGCCGACGCGATACTGCTCATCGTCGCCGCGCTCGACGACGCGCAAATGGCCGACCTCGAGGCCGCCGCGACCGCGTACGGCATGGACGTGCTGGTCGAAGTGCACGACGGCGGCGAGCTCGATCGTGCGCTCCGCCTCGAGACGCCGCTCATCGGCATCAACAACCGCAACCTGCGCAATTTCAGCGTGACGCTGGATACGACGCTCAACCTTCTCTCGCGCGTCCCGCCAGCCCGGCTGGTCGTGACCGAGAGCGGCATCGTCATGCAGCGCGACGTCTCGCTGATGCGCTCGCGCGGCGTGAATGCGTTCTTGGTCGGCGAAGCGTTCATGCGCGCACCCGATCCCGGGGCGGCGCTCACGGCCTTGTTCGGCTGAGCGGCGTCGGCGAAGGGCGGCCGTTTTGCTATCATGCGCTGCCGCATCCGTGGGACCTTAAGGCCGAAGATGCCGGGCCCGCGCCGGCGGCGCCAAAGTTTCGACGATCCATATCCTCGATCCACGTTGCCCTTGAAGGACGCGCACGGTGTCGGCCATTGCCGTCGAGAACGTCAGCAAGCACTGGACGACCGCCGATGGCCAGGTGCGCGCCGTCGATGCGATCTCGTTCGAGCTGGCGGAGGGCACCTTCAACGTGCTGCTGGGCCCCTCGGGCTGCGGCAAATCGACGACGCTGCGGCTGATCGCAGGACTCGAGACGGCCGATGGCGGACGCGTCATCATCGACGGACGCGATGTCACCATGCTGCCGCCGGCGCAGCGCAACATCGCGATGGTGTTCCAGAGCTACGCGCTGTTCCCCCATCTGACCGTCGCCGAGAACATTCTCTTCGGCCTGCACGTGCGTCGCGTCCCCGACGCCGATTGCCGGACGCGGCTCGCACGCGTCGCGGATCTGCTGGGATTGGCACCCCTGCTCGCGCGCAAGCCGTCGCAACTCTCGGGGGGACAACAGCAGCGGGTGGCGCTGGGCCGCGCGATCATCAACGAGGCGCCGGTGTGCCTGATGGACGAGCCGCTGTCGAACCTCGATGCGCAGTTGCGCGCGGAAATGCGGCTGGAGATCCGCGCGCTGCAGCGCAAGCTCGGCATCACGATGGTGTACGTCACACATGACCAGGTCGAGGCGATGTCGATGGCCGATCGCGTGATCCTGCTCAACGCAGGTCGCGTCGAGCAGAACGGGGCGCCGGTCGAGTTGTACGAGCAACCGGCGAACACGTTCGTCGCGCGATTCATCGGCACGCCGCCCATGAACCTCCTGAAGCTCGAGCCCGGCGCGGGCGGCGCCGTCATCGCGGGCGCGGGCGGGCCCGCGCTGCTGCCCGCGCAATGCGCCGGCGGCACGCTGGGCGTGCGGCCGGAACACATCGATCTGGCATTCGAAAACGGCGTGCGCGCGAGCGTGGAGAGCGTCGAATACCTGGGCGGCGACTCGCTCATCGCCTGCCGGATCGGCGCGCAACCGCTGGCGGTGCGCACGCAGGGCAACGTGGGTCTGGCGCGCGGTGACACTGCGTGGCTCGCGTGGGCGCCCGGCGCACAACACTATTTCGCGGAGGGCGGGGTCCGCCAGGCCACGCCCGCGCATCACGAAAACGCAACGCAGGTTGCCTGACAGGCGGATACAATCCGCTGCCCTTGGAGGAGAAAATCATGCTGGACCGTGGCTTCCGTAACCTATTCGCCGCGCTGTTCGCGGCCGCAGCCTGTTTCATGTCCGTGGTTGCGCAGGCGCAAACGCAGAACGCAACTGAGGTCTCGTTCTACTATCCGGTCGCCGTCGGCGGACCAATCACCAAGATCATCGACGGCCTTTCGGCGGACTTCGAGAAGGAAAATCCCGGCATCAAGCTGCGGCCGATCTATTCGGGCAGCTACCAGGATTCGATTACCAAGGCACTGACGGCCGCGAAGAGCGGCGAGCCGCCGGTGACGTCGATCCTCCTGTCCACCGACATGTACACGCTGATCGACGAGGACGCGATCCAGCCGTTCGACGATCTCATCAAGACGCCGGACGACAAGGCGTGGCTGAAGAGCTTCTATCCCGCATTCATGGAGAACAGCCAGACTGGCGGCAAGACGTGGGGCATCCCGTTCCAGCGCTCGACGATCGTCCTCTACTACAACAAGGAACTCTTCAAGGAAGCCGGCCTCGACCCCAACCGGCCGCCGGCGACGTGGAAGGAAATGGCCGACTACGCGCAAAAGCTCACCAAGCGCGACGCGTCGGGCAAGGTGACGCAATGGGGCGTGGAGATTCCGTCGTCGGGATTTCCCTACTGGCTGTTCCAGGGGCTGGCGATTGAGAACGGCGCGATCCTGATGAACGCCGCCGGCACGCAGACGTTCTACGACAAGCCGGAAGTGATCGGCGCGCTGCAGTACTGGCTCGACCTCGTTAACAAGTACAAGGTCCACCCGGAAGGCATCGTCGATTGGGGCACGACGCCGAAGGATTTCTTCGAGAAGAAGGTCGCGATGATCTGGACGACCACCGGCAACCTCACCAACGTCAAGAACAACGCCAAGTTCGACTTCGGCGTCGCGATGCTACCGGTGGGCAAGCAGCGCGGGAGCCCGACCGGCGGCGGCAATTTCTACCTCTTCAAGAAGTCGACGCCGGCGCAGCGCGAAGCCGCGTTCAAGTTCATCAAGTGGGTCACGCAGCCGCAACGCGCGGCGCAATGGGGGATCGACACCGGCTACGTGGCCGTGCGCGCGGACGCATGGGACACGCCGGCGATGAAGCAATACACGGCGGGCTTTCCGCAGGCACTGGTCGCGCGCGACCAGTTGCCGTACGCGAAGGCCGAGCTGTCGACGCACGACAACCAGCGCGTGACGAAGGCGCTGAACGATGGGCTGCAGGCGGCGCTCACCGGCACCAAGCCGCCCGACCAGGCGATGAAGGACGCGCAGGCGCAGTCGGAGCGGATACTGCGCACGTATCGGCGATAGCCGGCGCGAGCGGTCCCGGGCCGATTTGAAGCGCCTCATTTGAGTCGCCTGACACAGTGGGTGTACGGATGGCTGCTGCTGCTGCCGGCGATGGCGCTGCTCGCGCTGTTCACCCACTATCCGACGATCGCCAATCTGTGGCACAGCTTCCTGTCGACGCCCAAGGGCGACCGGCCCGCCGCATTCGTCGGCCTCGAGAATTACGAGCAGCTGGTCGACGATCCGATTTTCTGGCAGTCGCTCGCGAACAATTTCTGGTATGCGCTCGGCACGATTCCCATGTCGATCGCGCTTGCGTTGCTGATGGCGGTGTGGGTGAACGACCGCATTCCTGGGCGCGGCATCCTGCGCCTCGCCTATTTCACGCCGACGGTCCTGCCAATGATCGCCGTCGCCAACATCTGGCTCTTCTTCTACACGCCGGAATACGGGTTGCTGGAGCAGTTCACCGGGGCCTTCGGGCTGCCGAGCCACAACTGGCTGGGCAGCAAGAGCACGGCGCTGGGCGCGCTGATGGTCGTCACGGTCTGGAAGGAAGCCGGCTTTTTCATGATCTTCTACCTGGCGGCGCTGCAATCGATGTCGCCGCACTTAGCCGACGCGGCGGCGATGGAGGGCGCGTCGCGCTGGTATTTCTTCCGCCGCGTCACGCTGCCGCTGCTGATGCCCACGACGCTCTTCGTGCTTGTCAACGCGGTGATCAACGCATTCCGGCTGGTCGACCACATCGTCGTGATGACGCGCGGCGGGCCCGACAATGCGACGGAACTCCTGCTCTACTACATCTACGAGATCGGGTTCCGGTTCTGGGATTCGGCGTACGCGGCGGCGCTGACGATGGTGCTGCTCGCGATCCTGGGGCTGGCCGCGCTCGCGCAGTTCTTCTTCCTCGAACGCCGCGTGCATTACCAATGAGCGCCGCAAGCGTGGGGGTCATTTCATGAGCGCGACGCTGCACGTCTACGAGCCGCGCGGCGTCGGCAAGACGCTGGAGACGACCGGCGCCTGGCTGCTCGGGATCCTCTGGGTGCTGCCGCTCCTGTACGCGTTCTGGACGGCGTTTCATCCCGCGGAGTTCTCGACGCGCTTTTCGCTGTCGGCGCCGCTGACGCTCGCCAACTTCATCACGGCGTGGCACGCCGCGCCGTTCGCGCGCTACTTCCTCAATACCGTCTTGCTGGTGACGATGGTGCTGGCGGCGCAGATGGTCCTGACGACGCTTGCCGCGTATGCGTTCGCGCGCTTCGAATTCCCCGGACGCAACGTGCTGTTCGCGCTGGTCCTCGTGCAACTGATGATCATGCCCGACGTGCTGATCGTCGAGAACTACCGGACGATGACCACGCTGGGATTGAAGGACACGATCGTCGGCATCGGCTTGCCGTACATGGCGAGCGCGTTCGGCATCTTCCTCCTGCGGCAGACGTTCAAGGGCGTTCCGCGCGAACTGGACGAGGCCGCGCGCGTCGAGGGCTGCACGCCCCTGCAGGTCTTGTGGAAAGTCTACGTCCCGCTCGCCCGTCCGACCTATCTCGCCTACGCGCTGGTGAGCGTAAGTTACCATTGGAATAATTTCCTCTGGCCGCTCATCATCACCAACTCAGTGGAGGCGCGTCCCGTGACCGTTGGCTTGCAGGTGTTTTCGTCGACCGACCAGGGCATCGACTGGTCGATCATCACGGCGGCCACGCTCCTGTCCACCGCGCCGTTGCTGATCGCGTTCCTCCTCTTCCAGCGGCAGTTCGTCCAATCTTTCATGCGAGCCGGAATACGATGAAACTCATTACCTGGAACGTGCAATGGTGTAGCGGCGTCGACGGCAAGGTCGATCCGGCGCGCATCGTCACCGAGGCCCGCCGCCAAGCCGACTTCGACGTGCTCTGCCTGCAGGAGATCGCCGACAACTACCCGCATCCGCGGCTGGCGGGAAGCGCGGGCGAGGACCAGTTCGCGCTGCTTTCCACGCTGCTGCCCGGCTATGTCGGCATCCCGGGCGTCGCGGTCGACCACCCGGCAGAGGGCGGGCGCCGCCGGCGCTTCGGCAACATGATCTTCAGCCGGCTGCCGGTGCAGCAGGTGTTCCGGTACATGCTGCCGTATCCGGCCGACTCGGATTACCTGGGCATGCCGCGGATGGCGCTCGAGGCGGTGGTCACCACGGCCTTTGGCGACGTGCGCGTGGTCACGACGCACCTCGAGTACTACTCGGCCAAGAAGCGCAACGCCCAGATCGATGCGCTCCGCGAAATCTATGCGCAGGGTTACCACTATTCTCTCGGATTGCGCGTGACGGGCACCGACGGCGGCCCGTTCCAGACCTACCCGCGTCCGGCAGCCACGATCATCACCGGCGATTTCAACATGGACCCCGACGATCCCGGCCATGCGGCGATGCTCGTGCCTTTCAAGGATGGAACGCCGCCGTTGCGCGACGCATGGATGGAAGCGCACCCGGGCGTCCCGCACGCAGCGACGATGTGCATCTACCAGAAGATCAACCCCAAGGCGCCCGGCTACTGCTGCGATTTCATCTTCGTCAGCGACAATTTGAAGCCGCGGATCCGCGACATCACCGTCGACCAGGAGGTGCAAGCGTCCGATCACCAGCCGGTCGTGCTGACCCTGGGCTGACGGCGTCGCCGCTTGAGATCGGTGGTCCGCTCGCCGTACGTGGCGAGGGGCTACAATTCAGGGTTGCACGCCGTGGCTCGTCGCCACCGCGGCCCTTTCCGCACGCTGGCACCGACTTGCCCCACGCTCCCGACACCCCTTCGCTCAAGTTCACCGGCGAACGCTTCACGCCCGAGGTTCGCGGCCCGATCTGGTTCGAACACTGGCATCGCTACGCGTTCGTCGCGCCGCTGGTCCGCGGCCGCCGCGTTCTCGACGCCGCCTGCGGGGAAGGGTATGGCAGTTTCCTTCTCGCGCATGCGGCGGACCGCGTGACCGGCGTCGACATCTCCGCCGACGCAGTCGGGCACGCGCGCGACCGCTATCCGCGGCAGAACCTGGAATTCGTCCAGGGCTCGGTCACGGAATTGCCGCTCAAGGACGGGAGCGTCGACGTGGTCGTCTCGTTCGAGACGATCGAGCATCTGCCGGCGCAGCGCGAAATGCTCGCGGAATTCCGCCGCGTGCTTGCCCCCGATGGCGTGCTCGTGGTCTCGTCACCCAACCGGCCCGTTTACAACGAGGCGGGTTCGGTCGAAAACCATTTCCACGTGAAGGAACTCGATCGCGCCGAATTGAAGGCGCTTCTCGACCCGGAATTTCCGCAGCAATCCTGGTACGCGCAGCGCGTGATCGCCCAGTCGGCGCTCTGGGCCGAAGGCGCGGGTGGACAGTCGTCGCAGTTCCTGGCGCTGCCCGGCAACGAGGTGACCGTCGCACGCGAACCGGCGCCCCCCATGTATTTCGTCGTCGTGTGCGCGGCCGCCGGCGTGCCGCTGCCGGCGTGTCCCGCTCTTTCGCTGTTCGACGATGGCGCGCTCGCGTTGTGGCGCGACTACGCGCGTGCGCTCGGCCGCGAACGCCAGCTTGCGTGGGACGAGATCGATGCGCGCGCCATCGCGGAGGAGCGGCTGACCCAGCTGGTGACCACCGTCAACGCGCTGGCGAGCGAAAAGCACGCCGCCGCCGTGCTGACAAGCCGCATCACCGCGCTGGAATCTTCGCTGGCCGAAGCGGAGGCAGCGCGCCAGCGCGCGGCCGAAGCGCGCGCGCGCGAAGCCGACGCCCACGCGCAGACGAAGGCGCGGCTCGCCTATCGCGAGACCGTGCGCGGCTGGACGCGCTTCCCCTTTGCCGCCGTGAAGCGGCGGCTGGGCGCACGCTGATGCCGACGGTCGATGTCATCGTCCCGGTCCATCGCGATGTCAACGCCACGCGGCGCTGCATCGAGAGCGTGCTGGCGGCTGAGGTCAGAACGGCCTTCGAACTCGTGCTCGTCAACGACGCGACTCCGGAGGCCGAACTCGCGCGATACATGCGCGAGTTGCGCGAGAAGGGCCGCGCGACGCTGATCGAGCAGGCTTCGCGGCAGGGATTCGCCGCCGCGGTCAACCGGGCGTTCGCGCTGCATCGCGACCGCGACGCGGTGATCCTCCAGGCCGACGCGGTCGTCGCCAACGACTGGCTCGACCGGCTCGCGCACCACGCGTTGGCGCGCGGCGTCGGTGTCGTCACCACGTTCACCGACAACGCGGGCGTGGCGACCTACCCGTTGCCGCGGAGCGCGAATCCGCTGCCGTCGGGCTACACGGTGGCCACGCTGGACGCGCTGTTCGCGCGCGCCAATGCGGGCCAGGCGACCACGCTTCCCGCGGTCGACGGACCGTGTCTCTATTTCCGCCGCGATTGTCTGGATGCGGTCGGCGCCTTCGACAGCCGGCCGCTCGGCAGCGATTACGGCGTCGAGATCGACTTTTGCCTGCGCGCCGGCAGCGCGGGCTTTCGCCACCTGCTGGCCGGCGACGTGTTCGTCGGACACGGCGGCCACGCGTCGTTCGGCGAGCAGCAGGCGAAGGAGATGAAGGGGCGCACCGAACTTGCTCTGTACAAGCTCTTTCCCGCCTACGCGATGCAGAAGAAGGAGGCGCTGGAGCGCGAGCCCGGACGTCCCTTCGCGCGCCGCGTCGATCTCCTGCGTCTGGCCGACCTGCCGCGGCAGATGGTCGTGTTCGTGTCGCACCCGTGGGGCGGCGGCATCCGTCGCTACATGAACGACCTGGCCACGCTGGCGGGCGAGCGCTGCGAAGTGCTGCATCTCGAGCCTGCGTCGGGCGACACGGTCAAGCTGTACTGGCCGCGCGCGGCCGAGAGTTTCGCCGCGTACTTCACGCTGCCCGGCGAGCTTCCCATCCTCGCGGAAACGCTGCGCGCCATCGGCGTGGCGCGGCTGCACTTCCACCACGTGCACCTGCAGCCGCGGGCGATCCTCGACCTGCCGTCTGCGGTCGGCGTCCCCTACGATTGCACGCTGCACGACTATTACCCGATCTGCCCGCAGTACCACCTCGTCACCGAAGACGGCAACTACTGCGGCGAGCCCGACGCCACCGGCTGTGCCGCCTGCCTGACGCGGCGGCCGGGGCAGTGGGGCCTCGACATCACCGCGTGGCGCGGCGCGTTCGGGCAATTGCTCCGCGGCGCGGACCGGATCATCGCGCCGTCGCACGATGTCGTGTCGCGGATGCGCCGCTACTTCCCGGAAATCGCGATCAACGTCTGGCCGCACCCCGAGCCGTCGCCGGCGCCGCTGCCGCGCGTCGCGCGCGTCGCGGTCCTGGGCAACCTGTCGCCGGAAAAGGGTCTGCACGTCGTCGCCGCCTGCGCGCGCGACGCCCGCGACCGCGGGCTGCCGCTGGTGTTCCGTCTGCTGGGATCGACGACCGAACCGGTGCCGCAGGCGCCGGATGCGCCGCTGACGATTTACGGGCAGTACGTGGATGCGGAGTTGCCGCGTCTCATCGCGGAGGAAAAGCCCGACGTCCTGCTCTTCGCCGCGCAGGTGCCCGAAACCTACGCGTACACGCTGTCGGTGGCGCTCGATTCGGGACTGCCCATCGTGGCGACCGCGCTGGGCGCGTTCACCGAGCGGCTGGCCGGACGGCCGCGTACCGCGACCGTGCCGTGGGACGCGCCGCCGTCGGTGTGGAACAGCGCGCTGCTGATGGCGGCCGGATTCGCGGAACGTCCGGTCGCGATTGCGGTGGCGGCCGCCGGCCAAGGCGACGACCTGATGGACCCGTCACGCTACATCGCGCACTACCTGGCGCCGCTTGCTGTCGACACCGCGTGCGCGCAATCCGCGTGCCGAGGTCCCGGCGCTCGCGGCGCACCACTTCTATCTCGAGGAGGGTCGCGTCGAGACGCCGCGGCTGTCACTGCCGCAGCTCTACACCGCCGGCGTGGAATGCGGACACACGGAGGCGCGCCTCGAGCTTAAGCGCCGCGTGGCCGTCGTCGACATGCAGCTCGAGGAATTTCGCGCGATCCGCGACCGCGCGCAAGGCGATCGCGAGCATCTCGCGGCCGAGCTCCTGTCGGCACAGCGCGTGCTGCTCAAGATGCAGATGCACACGGGGCACGTCGAGACGTCGCTCGCCGCCGCGCGCCACCGCATCGACGAGCTCGAGCAGTCGACGACGTGGCGCATGACGGAGCCGATTCCGCAACGCCGGCCATCACGCCAAGGTGCTGGCTGGCGCGCATGCGCGCGCGCTGGGCCGCCGTGCGCCGCGCGCCGCAGTTTCGTCGCGACGGCCTGGTCGATCTTTCGCACCGAAGGGACCGAGGCGGTATTCCAGCGCGCGTGGGCCAAGGTCAACGGCCAGGGGCGCTTCAAGCCGTCGCGTGCGGCGATGTTCAGGCTCGAGGAGGAAGTCACGCCGCTCGCATTTCCGGCCAGCGACGCGCCGCAGGTGTCGATCGTCATTCCGGTGTTCGGCAAGCCGCTCTTGACGTTCACGTGCCTGAAGAGCGTGCAGGCGCACACGCCCGCCGGGCAATACGAGGTCATCGTCGTCGACGATGCGTCGCCGGAGCCGGTGGCGGAGCAGCTGAAGGATGTGGCGGGCATCCGCATCGTGCGCAATCCGGAAAACCTGGGCTTCATCGGCACGTGCAATCGCGGCGCCGAACTGGCGCGCGGCGAGATCATCGTCTTCCTCAACAACGACACGATCGTGACGCCGGGCTGGCTCGACGCGATCCTCGCGGTGTTTCGCGACCATCCGGATGCCGGACTGGTCGGCGCCAAGCTCATCTATCCGGACGGCACGCTGCAGGAAGCGGGAGGCATCGTCTGGCGCGACGGCTCGGCGTGGAACTGGGGCCGCAACGACGACCCGGACAAGCCCGACTACAACTACCTGCGCGAGGCCGACTACTGCTCGGGCGCGTGTCTCGCCGTGCCGCGCGCGCTGTTCCGCGAAGTCGGCGGATTCGACGCGCGCGTTTGCGCCGGCATACTACGAGGACGTGGACCTCGCGTTCTCGGTGCGCGCGGCCGGGCGCAAGGTGTATTACCAGCCCTTTGCGACCGTCGTCCATTTCGAAGGGCCAGACGTCCGGCACCGACGAGACGGTGGGCGTCAAGCGCCACCAGGTCGTGAACCAGGCGACGTTCGCCGCAAAATGGGGCAATGCGCTGGCGCTGCACCGCGCCGAACGGCATCCATCCGGAACTGGAGCACGATCGCTGGGCGCAGATGCGCGTGCTCGTCGTCGACGCGTGCATGCTGACGCCCGACCAGGACGCCGGCTCGCTGCGGATGCAGGCGATCCTCGAGATCCTGACGTCGCTCCATTGCAAGGTGACGTTCGTCGCCGACAACCTGGAGTACCGGCAGCCGTACGTGTCGCAGCTCCAGCAGCGCGGCGTCGAGGTGCTGTTCCATCCCTACACCGCGTCGATCGCGGATCTGCTGTCGCGAGCGCGGCAACGAATTCGACATCGTCGTCATGTCGCGCCATTACGTCGCCGTCCAGCACCTGTCCGCCGTGCGCACGTTCGCGCCGAAGGCGCTGGTCGTGTTCGACACCGTCGACCTGCATTTCCTGCGCACCGAGCGGCAGGCCGAGCTCGAAGGCAGCGCGATCGCCCGCGCCGCGGCGCGCGCGAAGCGCGACGAGGAACTGGCGCTGATCCGCAAGGCCGACGTGACGCTCGTCGTGTCGCCGTACGAGCAGGCGCTGCTGGCCGAGCTCGTGCCGGACGCGCGCGTGATGGTGCTGTCGACGATCCACGAGCTCTTGCCCGGCGGCAAGCCGTTCGCCGAGCGCGAGGGGCTCGTGTTCATCGGCGGCTTCCAGCATCCGCCGAACACCGACGCGGTGCTGTGGTATGCGCGCGAGATCCTGCCGCGCGTGCGCGAGGCGCTGCCCGGGCGCCAAGACGTACATCGTCGGCAGCAAGGTGCCGGCCAACGTGCGCGCGCTCGCGGCCGACGATTTCATCGTCACCGGCTACGTCCCCGACGTCACGTCCTACTTCACCGGCTGCCGCGCGTCGATCGCGCCGCTGCGCTACGGCGCCGGCGTCAAGGGCAAGATCAACCTCGCGATGAGCTACGGCCTGCCGGTGATCGCGACGACGCCCTCGATCGAGGGCATGCACTTGACGCCCGGCGACGACGTGCTCGTCGCCGACGATCCGGCAGCCGTTCGCGGCCGAGATCGTGCGCGCCTACCACGACGAAGCGCTGTGGCAGAAGCTCGCTGCCGGCGGACGCGACAACATCCGCAAGCATTTTTCGCGCGATGTCGCGCGCAGCACGATCACGCGGCTCATCGCGCTGGCGCGCGGCAACGGAATGGCGAAGAAGTCCGCCTGATCGGGCTTCGGGCGCCGCGCTCAGCGGCGGCGGAAGATGACGTCGTGCACGCCGTGGCCCAGCTTGCAGCCCTCGCGTCTCGAACTTGGTCAGCGGGCGCCACGCAGGCCGCGGCGCAAATTCCGCGACCGTGTTCGCGAGCAGCGGCTCAGCGGCGCACGTCGCCAGAATTTCCTGCGCGTACTCGTCCCAGTCGGTCGCCGCGTGCAGGTAGCCGCCGGGCGCCAGGCGCTGCGCGAGCGCATGCACGAAGGCGGGCTGCAGCAGGCGCCGCTTGTGGTGGCGCTTCTTGGGCCACGGGTCGGGAAAATAGACGTGGACGCCGGCCAGCGAGGCGGGCGGAATCATCTGCGTCGACGACTTCGACGGCGTCGTGCTGGATGACGCGCACGTTGGCGAGGCCGGCGGCGTCGATGCGATTGAGCAGCGCGCCCACGCCGGGACCGTGCACTTCGACGCCGAGGAAGTCGTGCTGCGGATTCGCCGCGGCGATGGCGGCCGTCGTCTCGCCCATGCCGAAGCCGATCTCGAGGAAGACCGGCGCTACGCGCCCGAACACCGACGCGAAGTCGAGCGTCTGCGGCGTGAACGCGATGCCGAAGCGCGGCAGCAGCGTGTCGAGCGCGCGCTGCTGCGCCGGCGACATCCGCCCCTGGCGCAGCACGAAGCTCCGCACGAGGCGGCGAGCCGGATCGACGATGGTGGATTTGGCGCGCGGTCATGGCGCGGACCGCGATCCTGCGCGCTGCCAGTCAGCATCGCTCAAGCGACGCTCGATGGTTTGCGGTTTGGTCCCGTCCTTCGGCGTGAATTCGATGACGAGCGCTTCGTCATCTTTCCACTGCACGGTCACGTCGGACCAGTCCGCGCCGGGCTTCCAGCCGTATTCCTTGCGGATGCCGTCGCGCGCGACGCGCCAGACGCTCACTTCGTTGTCGCACTTCGCGCGGCAGAAATCGGCGACCGCGAGCCGCTGCCGGTCCGGCGAAAGCGACGGCTCCGCCGGGAGCGCGGTCAGCTGGCCCGTCGTCCGCTGCAGCAGCGCATAGCCGAGGCGGTCGCGGTCGGTCGTGAACAGCACGACGACGTTGACCGGGCTCCAGTAGTCCCACAGCGACCAGGTCGTGGCGCTCGTCGGCGATTCGACGTCGAGAAAATCGCGCGCGCCCGAGGGATACAGCGACACCTTCAACGTGTCGCCATCGCGCGACGGCGAGGCTGGGGAGCGACTTCAACTGATCGGCCTCGATCAGCCGCCCGCAATGCGACGGACTTTCGGCCTGCGCGCACAACTCGGTGACGCGCGCCGGCGTGACCGGCGCCGCGTGCACGCCTACGCAGGGAACGCACGCTAGAACGCAAAGGCGAACGGCGAATCTGCGGAAGGTCCGCGGCACCGCCCAGCCTGCGGCAAACAGCATGCGCGGGATCAGGAAATGAGTCCGGATGTCGGCGAACTGGGGCTGCCAGCGTAGAGCTTCCTCGGCATGCGGCCCGCGAGAAAGGCATCGCGCCCCGCCTCGACGGCGAGTTTCATCGCGCGCGCCATCCGCACCGGATCCTTGCGCCAGCGCGATCGCGGTGTTCATCAGCACGCCGGCGCAGCCCAGTTCCATCGCGATCGCCGCATCCGAGGCGGTGCCGACGCCGGCGTCCACCAGCACCGGCACTTTCGCCTGCTCGATGATGAGCTTGCAGGTTCCAGGGATTGAGGATGCCCATGCCCGAGCCGATCAGCGACGCCAGCGGCATGATCGCCACGCAGCCGATCTGCTCCAGTTCGCGCGCGATGATCGGGTCGTCGGACGTGTACACCATGACCTCGAAGCCGTCGGCGACAAGCGCTTCCGCGGCCTTCAGCGTTTCGCGGACGTTGGGGTACAGCGTTTCCTTGTCGCCCAGCACCTCGAGCTTGGTGAGCGCGTGGCCGTCGAGCAGTTCGCGCGCGAGCTTCAGCGTGCGCACGGCGTCGTCGGCGGTGTAGCAGCCGGCGCTGTTCGGCAGGTACGTGAACTCGGACGGCGGCAGCGCGTCGATCAGCGACGGTGCGGATGCGTCCTGGCCGATGTTCGTGCGGCGAATGGCCACGGTGACGATCTGCGCGCCCGACGCGTCGATGGCCTCGCGCGTCTCGCGCGAAGTCGCGGTACTTGCCGGTCCCGACGAGCAGGCGCGACCGATAGGCGCGTCCGCCGATCACGAGCGGATCGGCGTGCACCGCGTGTTCGGCAGGAGCGTTCATCCCGTGCATTTTACGCCCGGAGCGGCGCGGACGCGAATCTGAGCCGCCGCTATCCGCCGCCGACCGCCGCCACGATCTCGAGCCGGTCGCCGGCCGCCACGCGCGTCTGCGCATAGCGGCTTTTCGGCACGATTTCGCCGTTCATCTCGACGGCGATGCGCTTGCCCTCGAGGTTCAGTGCGCGAACGAGTTCGGCGACCGTCGCTGGCGGCGGGTCGAAGCGGTGCGGCGATCCGTTGAGCGTCACCTGCATGCCGATACGATGATACGCCGCTTCGAAACGCGCTCCCGGAGCGGCAGTCAACCCTCTGCGATGCTGGCGCGTTATGGGCATAATGAGCGAGACAAGTGCCGCAAAGACGGCCACCCGAACGGTCGCCACGCGCCCTCCCCCGGAGTACCGATGAAATTCTCCCGCTGCATGGGCGCGCTCGCCGCGACTTGGCTGCTGGTCGTCGCGGCGGCGGTCCCGGCCCAGAGCGTGCCACCGCCGAATACGCCTCCGCCGACCATGGCCGCGCCGACGGCGGTGCCGATGTCGCAGGACCTGCTCGACTCGCTGCTGGCGCCCATCGCACTGTATCCGGACCAGTTGCTGACGCAGGTCCTGATGGCCGCGACCTATCCGCTCGAAGTCGTCGAGGCCGCGCGTTTCGTCAAGGCCAACCCCAATCTCAGGGGCGCCGCGCTCGACGATGCGCTGAAGGACAAGACCTGGGACCCGAGCGTGCTGTCGCTGGCGGCATTTCCGCAGGTGCTGGATATGATGAACGAGCAGCTCGACTGGACGCAGCGTCTGGGCGACGCCTTCCTGAGCGACGAGGCGAGCGTCATGAACACCGTCCAGTCGCTGCGGCAGAAGGCGCAGCAGGCGGGCAACCTGCAAACCACCGAACAGCAGAGAGTCGTCGTTCAGGACAGGGTCATCGTCATCGAGCCTGCGCAACCGCAGTACGTCTACGTCCCGGTCTACAACCCGACGGTGATTTACGGACCGTGGTGGGCGCCTGCCTATCGCCCCTGGTACTGGTATCCGCCGCCGATCTGGGGCTATCCGCCGAGGCCGTACAACTGGGGATTTGCCACCGGATTCTTCTGGGGCGCCGCATGGGGCATCAGCGCCAACCATTGGGGATGGTGCAATCCGAACTGGGGCCGCGGGACGATCAACATCAACGTCAACAACAACAATATCTGGGTCAACCGGCCGCAATACCGGAACAATTACCAGAACAACGGCAACTGGAATCACAATGTCGAGCATCGCCGGGGCGTGGCCTATCGCGATGCGACGGTGAATAACCGCTACCGGCCGACCAACAGCGCCAACGTGCAGACGCGCGAGAACTATCGCGGCCGCGACAATGTCGCGAAGCGCGCCGAGCACTGGCAATAGTTTTGCGCGGCCGGCGCCGGCCACGATGGACCGGCCCGGCACTGGCAACAACACGACGCGGCCGGCGCCCGGCACGTTCGATCGACCGAGCACCGCGAACAACATGCCGCGGCCCACGTCGCCCACGGGTGCCAAGCCCCAGCCCGTCTTCCAGCCCGAATCGCGGCCGCAGGTGCAACGCGACGCCAACCGCGGCGCGCAAAGCCGCGCGTCGATGCAGCGCGCGGCGCCGCCTCCGCAGCGCGCAGCGCCGTCTCCACAGCGCGCAGCGCCCGCGCAGCGGCGGCACCGAACGCCAATCGGGGCGGCGGTGGCGGCGGTGGCGGACAAGGGCGTGGCCGCTGATGGGACACGAACAGGACAACATGAAGACATCGCGCGCCGCCGCATTGACACGTGCGGCAATTGCACTCATCACCATCGCCGCGCTTGCCGTGCCGTTCGCGCGCGCCGCCGACCCGGCGCCCGCTGCCACGCCCCCGGCCAACGCCCGACCGGCGTTCGTGCAAAGCACGTTTGCGTCGCCCGAGGAGGCCGCAAAGGCCCTTGCCGATGCCATGCGCGCCGATGAACGCAGGCAGGTGTGGCGCGTGCTGGGTCCGGGCGCCAGCAAGTTCATCCGCTCCGGCGATCCGGTGCAGGACAACGAAGCGCGCGAGGCATTCGTTGCCGCCTACGACAAGTCGGTCAAGTTCGAGCGCACCGGCGACTCGAAGGCAACGCTGCTCATCGGTCCGGGCGACTTTCCGTTCCCCTATCCGCTGGTCGCCGTCAATGGACGCTGGCGATTCGATGCCAAGCAGGGCAACGAGCAGGTGCTCGACCGCCGCATCGGCCGCAACGAGCTGTCGGCCATCAAGGTGTGCCTGGCGTACGTCGACGCGCAGCGCGAATACGTGACCAAGGACCGCGACGGCAACGGCGCGCTCGAATACGCGCAGAAGATGCTGAGCACGCCCGGCCAGCGCGACGGCCTCTACTGGCCGACGAAGGCCGGCGAAGCGCCGAGTCCCGCTCGGGCCGCTCACCGCCAATGCGCGCACGCAGGGCTATGCCGCACACGGCGCCGGCAATCCCTACCACGGCTATTACTACAAGATCCTCACCGCCCAGGGCAAGGACGCGCCCGGCGGCGCCTACGACTACATCGTCAACGGCAAGATGATCGGCGGCTTCGCGCTGGTCGCCTGGCCGGCGCGGTGGGGCGCATCCGGCGTGATGACCTTCGTCTGCAATCACGATGGCGTCGTCTACGAAAAGAACCTGGGCAAGGACACGGCGGCCGAAGCGGCGAAGATGACCGTCTACAACCCCGACGCGACATGGACCAAGTCGCAGGACCAGTGACCGATCGTTGAGGTTCTAAGCGACGCCGCCATGGACGACCTGGCGGCGTTTTTCTTTGCGCCGTTCGCCCATCGTTTGTTGACGGGCACCGTTCACGCAATTAAGGTGACTTCGGCCAAGCCCCCACGACGAATCTTCGCCCGCCATGACGTTCGACGCATTTCTGGAATCCGCCTGGAACGACCATGGCGATCGCGCGCAGGAAGTCGGCGATCGGCTGGCGGCCTCGCTTGCGCTCGTGGAAGTTCCCGAGCACATTCCGCCGTTCGCGCGGCTGCTGACGCACGTCTTCGGCGAGCACCTGGGCCAATGGGATCGCGGCATCGCATTGCTGGAATCGCTGCGCGACGCGCCGGCATTCGATGGTGGACCTGCGGCCGCGGGTGCGGTGACTCGAAGCATCGCAACGCTTCGCTATGGCAATGGCGAGCGGACTGCGTTGGCGTCGCTCTCGAACGAGGAGCGCGCGCAGGTGCTGGCGACGAGCGCGTCGGCCCTCGCGGCGCGCAAGGAGTTCGCGCGGGCGCTCGCCGCCTACGGTGAGGCGGTCGAACTCGCGAATGCCGGGTTGCCGGCAGGCACGCCGGCCATCCGCGCGCTCGCCGTGGGAGGCAACAATCTCGCCGCGGCGCTCGAGGAGAAGTCGGACCGGGATGCACGCGAAACGGCCGGAATGATCGATGCCGCGCAAAGCGCGCTTAGGTACTGGAAGCAAGCCGGCACCTGGCTGGAAGAGGCGCGCGCGCTGTATCGGTTGACGCGCAGTCTCGTCGCGGCCGGCGAAGGCGAGGCTGCGGTCCGGAACGCCGAACGATGCGTCGACGTGTGCAATGCCAACGCCGCGCCGGCATTCGAGCAATTCTTGGGTTACGCGGCGCTCGCCCTTGCGCAGCGTACTGCCGGCAATGCCAAAGGATTTGCATCGTCGCGCGAGCGCGCGCTGGCACTGTTCGAACAGTTGCCGCAGAATGAGAAGCCACTCTGCCGGTCGGAAATCGAGGCGCTCGGCGACTGACCGGTTGCGATTTCCCAACGCCGCTCTTCGGGTGCGGCTGCCAGCATTGAATGCCATTGCCGCGACATGAACGAAGCCTGCGAACATTTCAGCGAAATCGAGCCCGTGAAGGCGCGCACGAACGGATGCGAGGAGTGCATGGCGCAGGGCGCCAAGTGGAACCAGCTCCGCGTGTGCCTCACCTGCGGCCATGTCGGATGCTGCGAGGACTCGCGCCAAGCGCACGCGCTCGCGCATTTCAATGCCACCGGCCACCCGATGATCGCGTCCTTCGAACGCGACGACACGTGGGGATGGTGCTACGTGCACCGCCGCTACGTCGACCCCATGCCGGTACCAGTGCCGAAGCGGCGGGGGCCGGTGGCCGCGCTTCTCGGGCGTCTCGCCGGGCGGGCGAAGGTGCGCGGCAAATGAGCGGCCGCCCGATGCAAACCTACGAAGGAAGCTGCCACTGCGGCGCCGTGCGCTTCCAAATCGCGTCGGACTTCCCGGAACTCACGATGTGCGACTGCTCGATCTGCCGGCGCAAGAACGCGCTGATGGTGAAGGTTCACGAAAGCAAGTTCAAACTGCTGGCCGGTGAGGGCTCCCTTGCCGAATACCGGTTCCACACTGCGACCGCGACACATTATTTCTGCAACGTCTGCGGCATCTATCCGTTCCACCGGAAGCGCGTCACGCCCGACTTTCTGGGCATCAACGTGTTCTGCCTGCACGGCTTCGAGCCGGACGGCATTCCGGTAAGGCGCGCCGCCGGCGCGGCAATGCCCTGATCGACTTCTGGAGAAGTTCATGCGCGACATACGCTACGTCGTAGTCCACACGCCGGGGCCGAACTGGAATGCCGGAAAGCCGTTTTTCGAGCAGGAGGGCGTGCAGGCACACGTCGAGCATTTCCGGAAACTGCTCGCCGAGGGGAAGCTCGCGATGGGCGGCCCGTTCCTCGACGCCATCGCGGGCGGCATGATGATTCCCGAGGCGAACTTGGACGAGGCGGAGATCACCGCGTTCGCCAACGCCGATCCCGCCGTCGCGTCGGGATTGCTGCGGGCGGAAGTTAGGCAGTGGTTCGTCGGGATGAAGAAATGAACATCGGCCGGCATTGAACACGTGCGCACGTTGGCCAGCCTCTGCTGCATCGGAGCGTTTGCGCTGGGCGCGTGGACATCGGCGCGGGCCGCCGACGAGCCTGCCAATTATTTCAACGATCCCTTCCTGCAGGTGACGGGCGCGATCGCTGATTGCCCGCCGCAACAAGCGACAACCTTCACGCAAGCCGAACTTCAGGGAGAAGCCCATTCGCGCGCCGAGCGGGGAACGCGCTGCTACCTATCGGGTCAATGCCGCCTTCCCAACTCCTACGATTACGATAAGGAGATCATTCCGCGCGTCCACAAGGCCATCGTCGCCGACGGCCGCTTTGCCGATACCAGTGTCTGGGTCGAGGGCAGGCGCCGCTGGGTGTGGCTCAAGGGCTGCGTGCGCACGCAGGCGCAAGTCGCGGCGCTCACGAAACTGGTCCGCAGCATCGACGACGTCGAGCGCGTCATTAACGTGCTGGTCGTGAACAAGCGCTGACGGTTTGCGAGCTAAGACTTCGGCCGGTCGAGGTGCGCGAGCGCTTCCTGCGCCGACTCGTAGATGTGCGGCGCGACGCCGCGCTGCTGGAGCGCGTCGCCCAGCTTCATCCGCAGGAAGTTCGACGTCGTGTAGCGCGTGACGCGCGTGTAGTAGCGCTCCACCAGGTCCTTCACCATGCGCGACCAGGCGTCGACCAGCTCCGGGACGATCGTGAAGCCGTCGTAGTTGACGATCGCGTAGACCTTGCGGCCGATCGGCGCGAGGTTCTTCTCGACCTCCGCGCGAACGTCGGCGATGTCCTGCGGACGGCGGATGTCGAGGCGCTCGAAATTGATGAAGAAGATGTCCTGCTCCGCGGCGAACGCGAAACGCCGCGCCAGCGGAATGGCAAGCATGCGCTCGCGCAGTCCCATCTTGCCGTCGCGGAAGATGGCCGCCTCCATCAGCTTCGGCGGCCGTTCATCACGGGCCGGAATTCCATCTGCGCCAGCACGTCGCGCTCGAGGTCGATTCCCGGCGCGATCTCGATCAGCTCGAGCCCGTCGCGCACAGCCGGAACACGGCGCGCTCGGTGATGTAGAGCACCGGCTGCCGGCGCTTCCACGCGTACGCTGCCCGAGAACGTCCGGTGCTCGACTTCGCGGACGAACTTCATCGCGTGGCCCTCGTTCACGATGACGAGCTTGCCGTCGCTGCACTTCGAGCGCCAGCTTGCCGCACGTGAACGTGCCGACGTAGACGACTTCCTTCGCGTTCTGCGAGATGTTGATGAACCCGCCGGCGCCGGCCAGCCGCGGCCCGAATTTCGACACGTTGAGGTTGCCTTCGCGGTCGGCCTGCGCGAGACCGAGGAAGGCCAGGTCGAGCCCGCCGCCGTCGTAGAAGTCGAACTGGTACGGCTGGTCGATCACCGCCTGCGTGTTGACCGCGGCGCCGAAGTTCATGCCGCCGGCCGGAATGCCGCCGATCACGCCGGGCTCGGCGGTCAGCGTCAGGAGGTCGATGATGCCCTCTTCCGCGGCGACGGCGGCCACGCCTTCGGGCATGCCGATGCCGAGGTTGACGACGCTGTTGGGCTTCAGTTCCAGCGCGGCGCGGCGCGCGATGATCTTGCGCTCCGACATCGGCATCGCGGCGACCGTCGATGCCGGCACGCGGATTTCGCCGGCGAACGCGGCGCTGTACGGCTCCGCAAAGGTCTGCATGTGGTATTCGGGCTTCTCGGCGACCACGACGCAGTCGACGAGGATGCCCGGCACCTTCACCTGCCGCGGATTGAGGCTGCCGCGCTCGGCGATGCGCTCCACCTGCGCGATCACGATGCCGCCGGAGTTGTGCGCGGCCATCGCGATCGCCAGCGCCTCGAGCGTCAGCGCCTCGCGCTCCATCGTGATGTTGCCGTCCGGGTCGGCGGTGGTGCCGCGAAAGATGCCGACGTTGATCGGGAACGTGCGGTAGAAGAGATATTCCTCGTCGCCGATCGGCATCAGCGAGACGATGTCCTCGGTCGTGCATTCGTTGACCTTGCCGCCGCCGAAGCGCGGATCGACGAACGTTCCGAGTCCCGACGCGCGACAGCAGGCCGGGCTTGCCCGCCGCGATGTCGCGGAACAGGTGCGTGATGACGCCCTGTGGAAGGTTGTACGCCTCGATCTGGTTCGCGACGGCGAGCGCCTGCAGCTTGGGCACGAGCCCCCAGTGGCCGCCGATCACGCGCTTGACCAGGCCCTTGTGACCCATATGGTTCAAGCCACGGTCCTTGCCGTCGCCCTGTCCGGCGGCGTAGACGAGCGTCAGGTCGCGCGGGCTGCCCAGCGCATGCGGATTTTCCTTCGCCGCCTCCAGGTAGCGCTCCTCGAGCGCGACGGCGATGTTCTCGGCGAAGCCGATGCCGACGAATCCGCCGGTGGCGACCGTGTCGCCGTCGCGAATCAGCGCTACGGCTTCGCGCGCGCTGACGATCTTGCCGTGCTCGAACGTGCGCAGCGCGTCGAGGAGTTGTCGCTGGTCGGTCGCTGCCATCGGCCGGATGATACGCCCGCCCGGCGCTCTGTTACATTGTGCCCGCATGAGCGGACGGTCAAAGCAGCGCCGCCTTTCGGTGCGCGACATGGAGGCGATCCTCGCGGTCACCAGCAAGCTGGCGGCCCCGTTCGACTTGATGACGATGTTGTCCGAGGTCGTGAGCGCCGCGAAGCAGGTGCTGCACGCCGACCGCGGTTCCGTGTGGCTGTACGACGCCGCCGCCGATCAGCTGGTGCTGGAGATCGCGACCGGCATCGCGCCGGTGCGCGTCCCGGCCAACGCCGGGCTCGCGGGCGCGTGCGCGCAAACGCGCCGGATCATCAACGTTCCCGATTGCTACGCGGACGAGCGGTTCAATCGCGATGTGGACAGGCAGTCCAACTACCGGACGCGCTGCATGCTCACCCTTCCGTTGGTCGACCACAAGGACGTCCTCGTGGGCGTGATGCAGCTCCTGAACAAGGCGAACGGCGTCTTCGACGAGAACGACGAGGAACTGGCGACGGCGCTGGCGGCGCAGTGCGCGGTCGCGCTGCAGCGCGTGCGCATGACGGAAGCTGTGATCGAGGGCGAGAAAATGCGCCAGGAGCTGGAAATGGCGCGCGCCGTGCAGATGAGCACGTTGCCCGCTACGATGCCCAGGCTCGTGGGCTACGACGTGTATGGGACGTCGCGGCCGGCGAGCCTCACCGGCGGCGACACGTTCGACCTGTCGGTGATCGACCAGGGCCTGCTCACGGTCCTGGGCGATGCCACCGGCCACGGCATCGCCCCCGCGCTGTCGGTGACGCAGATGCACGCGATGTTGCGGATGGCGTTTCGCTTAGGCGCCGACCTCGAGACCGCCTTCATCCAGGTGAACAACCAGCTCGCCGCCACACTCGCCGACGACCGCTTCATCACGGCCTTCATCGGCCTCCTCGACGCGTCGACTCACCGGATGCGCTTCCACAGCGGCGGGCAGGCGCCGATCCTGCACTTCCAGGCGGCGACCGGCGCGTGGGCGCGGCACGATCCGACGAGCTTTCCGCTGGCCGCCATGCCGTCTGACGTCGCTTCGCCCGGCCGTGGAGCTCGACTTCCTGCCCGGCGACATCCTGGTCCTGCTGTCCGACGGCATCTACGAGTATCACGATGCCGCGGGCGAGCAGTTCGGCGAGCAACGGGTCGAGGCGATCGTGCGGGCCAGCCGCGAGAAGCCCACGGCGGAACTCTCGGCGATCCTGCTTGACGCCGTGCAGGCGTTTGCCCGGGGCGCGCCGCAGGAGGACGACATGACGGTCGTGCTCGTCAAGCGCGAGGCGCCGCCGAGTGAGCACCGGACCTTCCCACGCTCGTTCGACGCGCTGGAGGCGATCTTCGGGTTTACTGCGGATTTCCTGGCGCGCCATGGCGTCGACGCCGGTATCCTGACGACGGTCGACTTCGCCATCGAGGAGCTGTTCACGAACATGGTCAAGTACAGCCCCGGGGGGAGTGCGGGCGTGCGCATCGACATCGTGGCGATCGCCGGAGGGGTGGAAGTGACGCTGACGGATTATGATGTCGAGCAATTCGACGTCACTCGTGCGCCCGACGCGGCAATCGACCTGCCGATCGAGCAGCGCAAGCCAGGGGGGCTTGGCCTGCATCTGATCCGGCGGCTGGTGGATTCGTGGGACTACGCGTATTCGAAGGAGACCCGGGAAAGCCGGATCACCTTCCGCAAGACAGTGGCGGGGCACGTGCCGTCCCGCGAAACGCCGAAGGAAGAGGGAGAGGATGCTGGCGATTGATTTCGGGACTGGGGGGGTGGTCGTGATCTCGGGCCGGCTGGATGCCGCCCAGGCGCAAGCCGCCCAGACGTTCCTCGATGCGTGCCAAGGTACGGTGACGCTGGATTGCGGCAGCCTCGAATACATCTCGAGCGCCGGCCTGGGGGTGCTGCTCAAGACGCAGAAGCGCCTGCTTGCCTCGGGCGGGAAGATGAAGCTCACGGGCGTCAGCCGCCACCTGCAGGACATCTTCCGGTATTCAGGCTTCGACCAGATCTTCGAAATCGAGGCCGCGCTTTAGCCGTGCGCCAACTTTTCGAGCCGCCGCGTGTAATTGTGGACAATGACACCGACCAGGCGTTGCTGGAACGCTACAGGAATGGGGATCGGGCGGCTTTCACCGAACTGGTGATCCGGTACCAAAGACCGATCTACAACGCCGCGTTCTGGATATTGCGCCGGGCCGAGGACGCGAACGACGTCACGCAGATTGTGTTCCTCAAGGTGGCAGAACAGTTGGACGAATACGACCCGAAGTACCGGTTTTTCAGCTGGATCTACCGCATCGCCGTCAACGAGTCGTTGAACATGCTGCGGCGCAATGGGCGGGAAGACGCACTGGACAACGAGGTCGAGCTTCCGGGGGCCGAGAGTTCCAACCCGGAGTGGCAATTGAGCGAGGCGCAGCTCGCAAGGCGAGTCCGGGGCGCGCTGATGGGCATGACGACGAATGACCGGATGGTGCTGGCGCTGCGGCATTTTTCCGACTGCAGCTACCAGGAGATCGCGGAGATACTGGACCTGAACGAAAAGACGGTGAAATCCCGACTGTACGAGGCGAGGCACCGATTGGCCGACCTGTTGAAAGACCTTCGCAAGAACTGAAATGACCCATCCCGAACACATAGAGTTGATGCATCTGGTACTGGACGGCGAGGCCACGCCCGGCGAGACCCAGGACCTCGCGCGCCTGCTGGCGACCGACCCGTCCGCTCGCGCGCAATATGATGATTTGCAACGTTTATTCGATGGCCTCAAAGCCATCCCGATGGCGTTTGTGCCCGAGGGACTGGTATCCTCGGTCATGGCAAGCCTGCCGCCGGATGCCCCGGCGCATCCGGCGCGGGAAGGCGGCATCCGCCAACTTTTCTCGCGGTCACGTGTACTTGGAGCAACTTCCACCGAAGCCCCGGATGCCAATCCGGGAAAAACGGCAACGGTCCATCCGATCTCAGGGCCACATCTCAGGGGTGACAGAATGAGCGAACAGAACAACAGTTCCTTCGGCAACCGCAAGATCTGGATCGGCTTGGGGATAGCTGCCGCCGCCGTGATCGTCACGGTATCCACGGGATTGTTCCCGCCGAGCGGCTCCGACACGGCGGGTACGATCGTGCCGGCGCAGCGGTACCGGGCTGATCAGCCAACGGCTGCCGACGTCAAGCTTGGTGGTCAGGCGGGCACGCAATCGACGCAAAACAATACGAGCCAAGCCGGTCCGGGCCAAGCCTCGCCGAACCAAAGCTCGCCGAACCAGAGCTCGCCGAACCAGAGCTCGCCGAACCAGAGCTCGCCGAACCAAAGCTCGCCGAACCAAAGCTCGCCGAACCAGAGCTCGCCGAACCAGAGCTCGCCGAACCAAAGCTCGCCGAACCAGAGCTCGCCGAACCAAAGCTCGCCGAACCAAAGCTCGCCGAACCAGAGCTCGCCGAACCAGAGCTCGCCGAACCAAAGCTCGCCGAACCAAAGCTCGCCGAACCAAAGCTCGCCGAACCAGAGCTCGCCGAACCAAAGCTCGCCGAACCAAAGCTCGCCGAACCAAAGCTCGCCGAACCAGAGCTCGCCGAACCAGAGCTCGCCGAACCAGAGCTCGCCGAACCAAAGCTCGCCGAACCAAAGCTCGCCGAACCAAAGCTCGCCGAACCAAAAGTCGCCGAACCAAAGCTCGCCGAACCAAAGCTCGCCGAACCAGAGCTCGCCGAACCAAAGCTCGCCGAACCAAAGCTCGCCGAACCAAAGCTCGCCGAACCAAAGCTCGCCGAACCAAAGCTCGCCGAACCGCTACTAACCGCGCGCAGACGTACAGGACCAGAACCGCCGGCCTTGGTGCCGGCGGTTCTCTTTTATGCACCGGCCACGTATGCTCGCGGCGTCGGAGCGACCTGGGGGAGGGATCACGTGCGCGAGCGCATTCTTTGCGTGCTGTTTGGATTGATGGCGACGATGGCGGCAGCGGCCGACGAAAGCCCGGTCGGAATATCCGAAGTCGACACGAAAGATCTCCGCCTCTATTACTACGATTCACTGAACTACCTCGTTCCCCACGTGGTGCGCACGTTCACCAACTCGCTGGCGTTCCAGCGCAAGACGTTCGGTTGGATGCCCGACGAGCCCGTTGTTCTCCTGATGCAGGACTTCGCGGATTACGGCGGCGCCAACGCCTACGCGGCACCGCACAGCATGCTCGTGTTCGAGGTTTCACCCGTCTCCCACGCGTTCGAGACGTACCCTGCCAGCGAGCACATGTACCAGCTGATGAACCACGAGATGGTTCACGTGATGTCGAACGACATCTCGTCCGAGGAAGATCGGCGCTGGCGGCGATTCTTTCTCGGCAAGGTCGTCGCCCAGCGTCAGAACCCCGAAACCTTGCTCTACAGCTACCTGACGGTCCCGCGCTTCACCGCGCCACGCTGGTACCTAGAAGGCGGTGCAGTGTTCATGGAAACCTGGGAAGCCGGCGGCCTTGGCGCCGCTCAGGGCGGCTACGACGAGATGGTGTTCCGGGCCATGGTACGGGACGACGCTCATTTCTTCGATCCATTGGGGCTCGCATCGCGCGCCAGCGAGGTCGATTTCCAGGCCGGCGCGAACGCGTACCTCTATGGAGAGCGCTTTTTCACCTACCTTGCGTACACCTATTCACCTGAAAAGGTCGTAGCCTGGTACAGGCGCGACGAAGGGAGCCAACGCTACTGGTCGGAACAGTTTCAGCAAGTCTTCGGCATTCCGGTCGAGGAGGCTTGGCAGGATTGGATCCGGTTTGAGCATGAGTTCCAGCGAAAGAATCTCGCGGAGGTGCGCAAGTTCCCGGTAACGCCGCACCGTGATCTCGCCGGAAGGCCGCTGGGTTCGGTATCCCGGACGTACTACGACGAAGCAACAGGCGTTCTCTACGGTGGGTTCCGATACCCGGGCACTGTCGAGTACATCGGTGCACTGAACACCCGCGACGGAAGCGTCCAGCGACTCGCCGACATCAAGCGAGCAATGCTCTACCGAGTCACTTCGTTCGCCTACGACCCCGCTACCGGGACCGCTTTCTACACCAATGACAACCGGGGCGTCCTTTCATTCCGGGACCTGATGGCGGTGGACGTGCGGACCGGTGCAGAACGGATGCTGATCGAGAACGCGAGGATCGGCGAGATCGTCGTCAATCCGCTCGACCGCACATTGTACGGCGTGCGCCACGCGAACGGGCTGGCGACGCTGGTCCGCGTTCCGCCTCCGTACAATCTCTCGTATGACGTGTACAGGTTCGCATATGGCACCGTGCCGTACGACCTCGATATCTCGACGGATGGCCGCCTGCTGTCGGGCTCCGTCTCCGAGGTCAACGGTGACCAGTTCCTGCGCGTGTGGGAGCTTCAAAAGATTCTGGCGGGGGACATCAAGCCGCTCTCCGAATTCCGTTTTGGCCAGTCGGTTCCGGAGAGCTTTACCTTTTCCAAGGATGGGCGATATCTGTACGGAAGCAGCTATTACACCGGCGTATCCAACATTTTCCGCTACGAAGTCGCCACCGGCGCCGTGGAGGCCGTCTCGAATGCGGAAACCGGTTTCTTCCGACCCGTGCCGCTCGCCGACGGACGGCTCGTGGTTCTCAATTACACGGGGCAGGGTTTCACGCCGGCGATCATCGATTCCCGTCCGATCGCCGATGTCAGTGCAATAACGTTCCTTGGCGCCGAGCTCGTTGAAAAATACCCCGTGGTCAAGACCTGGCAGGTGCCCCCGCCGAGCACGGTCGACGAGGAAAAGCTGATCACTTGGAAGGGTCCGTACGTACCATGGCGCAACCTTGCGCTTTCAAATGCCTTCCCCGTATTGCAAGGCTACAAGAACTATGCCGGGATTGGTTACCACTTCAATTTTGACGATCCGCTTCAATTCGCGAGCTTGGGCATCACCGGGGCCTATACGCCAAGCAACAGCCTGCCCGGCAACGAGCGCGGGCACATAGACATAAACGGTCGCTACGAGTTCTGGCGAGCCGCTCTGTCTTGGAATCGGTCGGATTTTTATGACCTGTTTGGCCCAATCAAGCGCAGCCGCAAGGGCTACGCGGCCAAGCTGGGCTACGACTGGGGGCTCTACAACGACGAGCCGCGAAGGCTGGACTTGATTTTCGACGTCGCCTACTACGACCAGATCGACACGTTGCCGAATGCCCAGAACGTCGAGACCAACTTCACCCGGCTCGTCACCGGCGAGGTCGGTCTCCACTATACCGATGTCAAGCGTTCGCTCGGTGCAGTCGACGACGAGAAAGGCATCGAGGCGAAACTGATATTCAAGGGGAGCCGCGTGAACGGCCAGGTCACCCCGCAACTTTGGGGCACTCTTGATTACGGCATCCCGCTGCCGTTCCCGAACTCGTCGGTGTGGCTGCGGACGGCGGCCGGCGCCGCCGATGGCTCGAAAAATGCGACTGTGGCCAATTTCTACTTCGGCAGCTTCGGCAATAACTACGTCGACGACAAATCGATCAAGCGCTACCACGAGTACAATTCGATGCCGGGGTTCGGAATCGACGAGATCAGCGGACTCAATTTCGTGAAGGAACTCGTGGAATGGAACGTGCCTCCGTACATTTTCGAATCGGCAGGCACGCCAGGGTTGTACCTGAACTGGTTGCGGCCCTCGGTGTTTGTCGCGGGATTGTGGACGGAACCGGCGAGCGGCTCGCAGCGCAAAGATTACGCGAGTGTCGGCGCTCAGGTTGATTTGCGCTTTAGTGTCCTCCACTGGTACGGCATGACGCTGTCGGTTGGTTACGCGGCGGGCTACCAGGGATCCCGACGTGCCGGCGACGAATGGATGATCTCGCTGAAGATCATGTGAGCACCTTCGCGGCAGGTCATGTTGAATGAATTTCTGCTGCCGGCACTGGTCGGCCTTCTGCCGGTGTTGACGTTCTTGGCGGCGCTGCTCTACCTCGACAGCTACAAGCTGGTGAGCCTGCGCGCGGTCATCGCCGTCGTCGTGTGCGGCGCGATGGTCGCGGGCATCGGATACGAGCTGAACGCGTTTGTGCTCGACACGGTGCGGATCGGCATCGTTCGGTTCTCGCGCTATGTCGCGCCGTTCACCGAGGAGCTCCTCAAAGGTCTGGTGATCGTCGCGCTGATCCGGACACACCGCATCGGCTTCCTGGTGGACGCGGCGATCTTCGGCTTCGCCGTCGGCACCGGATTCGCGATGGTGGAAAACCTGTACTTCCTGCGTCTTGTTCCGGATGCCGGCATGGGAACGTGGATCGTCCGCGGATTCGGCACCGCGATCATGCATGGCGGAGCCACTGCGATCTTCGCCGTCATGGGCCTCGCGATGCTCGAGCGCGCCAAACGGGCGAGCGTCTGGGTCCTGCTGCCGGGGTACGCGCTCGCCGTTGTGCTTCACTCCGGATACAACCACCTGTCGCATGAGCCCAGGCTGGCCACGCTCGCCGTGCTGCTGGTGCTGCCGCCGTTGCTCGCCGTCGTTTTTCAGCGCAGCGAAAAGGCGGTTGGCGGCTGGCTCGGCCAGGGATTCGACGCCGACACCGAAATGCTCGAGCTCATCAACTCGGGCCGCTTTTCCGATTCGCCGGTCGGCCAATACCTGCACACGCTGACCGACAAGTTCCACGGTCCCGTGGTTGCCGACCTGCTCTGCTATCTGCGGCTCTACACGGAGCTGGCGCTGCGCGCGAAGGGCATCCTGATGATGCGCGAATCGGGCTTCGACAGCGATGTGGACGAGGCCACGAAGGCCAAGTTCGCCGAGATGAGCTACCTCGAGTCGAGCATCGGCAAGACCGGATTGCTGGCGATCCAGCCGATGTGCCACATGAGCCACAAGGACCTGTGGCAGCTCTACATGCTCAAGAGCTGATCTGCGCCAATGTGAAAAGGCCCCGCAGCGATGCGAGGCCTTCGTTTTAGGTGGTAGCGAGCGAGGGACTCGAACCCCCGACCAAAGGATTATGATTCCTCTGCTCTAACCAGCTGAGCTAGCTCGCCACAGCCCTAAATTATCGCAGAATCCGGGGCTTGGGTCCAGATCGACGGTCGCCTGCCGTGTCCGCGCCTACAAGCCCGGTCGCCTTGCGGATCAGCGAGAAATAGAGACGATACGGCAGCAGCCGCAGGAACTTGAGCTGCCGTGTGAACGCGCGCGGAAAATCGATCTCGAAGTCGCCGCGACGCAAGCCGGCAAGCGATTTCGCGCGCCGCCTCTTCCGCGGAAATGAGGTGCGGCATCCTGAATTCGTTCGTGTCCGTGAGCGGCGTCTTCACGAATCCGGGCATGATCAGGTAGACGCCGAGCCCCTTCGGATGAAGATCGAGATACAGCGTCTCGGTGAAATTGATCACCGCCGCCTTGGACGCGCCGTAGATCAGCGCCTTGGGCAGGCCGCGATACCCGGCGACGGACGCGACGATGCCGATGGCGCCGCGGCCTTGCGCGATAAGCGCCGGCACGATCGCTGCCGTCGTGTTGACGACGCCGTGCAGGTTGACCTCGAGGAGTGCGCGCGAGTCCCTCTCGGTCAGCTCCCATGCGCGTATTTCCTTGTGCGTGCCGGCCACGATCAGCACGAGGTCGACGCCGCCCCATTGCGCGCGGATGCGCTCCCACGCCGATGCGACGAGCGCGCTGTCGGTAAAATCGAGCGGCTCGACCAGCGCATTCGCGGAGCCCGCTGCGACGCTGCGCAATTTGTCCGCCGAGCGCGCGGACAGCGCGACGCGCGCGCCCGCGTCGAGCAGCATCTTCGCGGTCGCGGCGCCGATGCCCGTGGACGCGCCGATCACCCAGATTCGCGCGTCGGGCCACGCGGGCAGCGGCGGATTGAGCGGCGGAAAGAGACTCACGGCGTCAGTGCTCGCCGGAATCGCGCCGTCACGCACGGACGAACGTGTACTGCCCCACATCGGTCGTGCCGGTGTCGAAGCCGGCGGCGCAGTAGGCCAAGTAGAAGCGCCAGCAGCGGATGAATTGCTCCGGAAACCCAGCGCGCGGATCGCCGGCGCGCTTTCGTCGAACGCCGCGAGCCAGCGGATGAAGCGTCTGCGCGTAGTCGCGCCCGAACGTGCGCACGCGCTCGAGCACGAGGCCCGCGTCGCGCGCGACGTCGACGAATCTCGCCGGCGACGCGAGCATGCCGCCGGGAAAGATGTATTGCTGGATGAAGTCGGACTGCGTGCGATAGCGCTCGAAGCGGTCATCGGCGATCGTGATCGTCTGGATGCACGCGCGGCCGCCCTTGCGAAGGGCGTCGCGGATGGTGCGGAAGTACGCCGGCCAGTAGCGCTCGCCGACCGCCTCGAACATTTCGATCGACGCGATGCCGTCATAGGTTCCCTGGACGTCGCGATAATCCAGCAGTTGCAGCGACACCCGGTCCGCCAAGGCCGGCGCGCGCCAGCCGCTCCTGCGCAAACGCCGTCTGCGCGTCCGACAACGATATGCCGGTCACGCGATGGCCCGCGCGCGCCGCCATCTCGGCAAAGCCGCCCCAGCCGCAGCCGATTTCCAGGATGTGCGCGTCGGGGGCCAGCGCCAGTTCGCCCAGCAATCGCGAGTACTTCGCCTGTTGCGCGGCCGCGAGATCCATGTCGAAGCGGCCGTCATACAACGCCGACGAATAGGTCATCGTCGGATCGAGCCACAGGCGGTAGAACGCGTTGCCGAGGTCGTAATGTGCGATGGATGTTCTTCCGCGGACCGGCGCTTGCTGTTGGCATTCAGGAAGTGCTTGAGCCGCAGCAGTGACCGCGACCACCAGCGGCCATAGAAGGCGCGCTCGAGCGCGGACTGGTTGGCCGCGAGCACCGTCAGACAGCTGCGTCAGGTCCGGCGTGTCCCAGCGCCCTTCCATGTAACTTTCGGCGAAGGCGACATCGCCGCCGCGCAGAGCCGCACCGGCGACGCCCCAGTCGCGAAACGTCAGCACTGCAGGACTCGACTTGATGCCTGGCGCGGGCGCGCCGCCGGGACCGAAGCGCAGCGTCGCGCCCTCGGGCGTGGTGAGCTCGACGCCGCCGACCTCGAGGCGGTTGAGCAACGCGCACAGCACGCGGCCCGATGTGGGCATCCGCGGCGCGGACCGGAGAACGGACGTATCGAGCGTGATCATGAATTGCGCGTGAGCGATGTCCGCGGGGGCGCGGGCTTGGTGAAGAACGGCACACGCTTCAACCACAAACGCGCCGCGTGCCAGTGGATGCGCGCGACGACGGCCAGCGTGAACCAGCGATAGCGCCACAGCAGTCCGCGGGCCCTTGTGCTAGTAAGTGCTTGCACACGGCCGGAGACATGCGTTTCGAGCACTGCCGAATCGCCGTCGCCTTTGCCGTCGAAGTAGTCGATGCGCGCGAGCCAGCGGTCGTCGCCGAAATGGAAGCGGAATGCGTAGTGGCCGGTCACGTCGCAGAAAGGGGAAACGTGGAACACCTTGCGCGCGGTGAGCGTCTCGCCCGAGCGCAGCGGTTCGCCGTGCGGATGGGCCAGCAGGTAGTGGTGCGTTTCGCCGAACGTGTTGTTGACTTCCGCCAGCACGGCGGCGATGCCGCCATCGATGGCGTGGCAGACCCAGAAGCTCACCGGATTGAACACGTAGCCCAGCATCCGCGGAAACGCATGGAGGACGATCTCGCCATCCGCGACGATGCCCTCGTGCGCAAGGAGATCGCGCATCCATGATTCGAGGGGCGCGCCGTTGCGTGGACCATGGTCGCGGTCGTGGAATGAAACGAGGCCGCGCCGGTTCCACGCGATGCCCTGCCGCGGGAGTGACGACAGCCGCGACAACGGCAGCCGAAGGCAAAACGCCGGATACGTGAACGCATGTTGCGCCGGGCGAGCTCGACGGTGCATCACTTCGCCTTCGACGATGGCGGGTTGCGCCGCGCCGACGGCGGACATCGGATGCAGGATGGCGGTGGGAATGCGCGCGTTCATCTTGGGCAACGGGAATGGGGCGGCATCAGGCCGCCGCGCGAATTCGCAAAGGCGTGCGGCCGAACAGCGTCTCGCGCTGCGCGATGGCGTCGGCCACCGCGTGCGCGGACGCCAATCCGTCCTCATGGAAGCCGTAGCCCAGCCACGCGCCCGCGTACCACGTGCGCCGCTCTCCTTGCAGTTCCGCAAACCCGGTCTGCGCCGCGAGCGCGCGACCATCGAGCAGCGGGTGCGAATACTCGAACTCGCGCAGCACGCGTGCCGGATCCGGTTCGAAGGGCGGGTTCAATGTGACGATGACCGGCGTCCTGCACGGCAGCGGTTGCAGCTTGTTGATGAGATAGGAGACGGCGACAGGGCGCGCGCCGGACGGATCGTCGGCCGCCAAGTAGTTCCAGGCGGACCAGGCGCGGCGGGAGCTAGGAAGCAGCGCCGCATCCGTGTGCAAGACGACCCGGTTGCGCTGGTAGCGCACGCACGACAGCAATCGCCGTTCATGTTGTGACGCGTCAGCGAGCAAGGCCAGCGCCTGGTCGCTGTGGCAGGCGAGGACGACGTCATCGAAACGTTCCGCGGGGCGCGTGGCAGAGAAGATCTCGATGCCCGCGGCGGTCCGCACGATGCGGCGAACGGGTGTGGCGAGGCGCACGTCGGCGAGGCGCGACGCAATCTTCTGCACGTAGACGCGGCCGCCGCCTTCCACCGTCCGCCACCGGGGACGGTCGGTGATCTGCAGCAGGCCATGGTTGCGGCAGAAGCGCACGAACGTCGGCAGCGGAAATTCGAGAATGTCCTTTCTGGGGGCCGACCAGATCGCGGCGGCCATCGGCAGCAGATACCAGTCGCGAAACGGCGCCGAATAGTTCTCGGCATCCAGGAATTCGCCAAGCGAAATCGACCACAGGCGATTGCCGTCGTCCATCGCCGTCACGCCGCGGTTGAAGCGCGCGATGTCGGCCAGCATTCGCCAGAACGAAGGGCGCAGCGCGTTCGCGGGTTGCGCAAAGAGCGTTGCGACGCTGGTGCCGGCCCATTCCAGCCGGTGGCGGTCGACGCGGCACGAGAACGACATCTCGCTTGCCACGCTGCGCACGCCCAACTCGTCGAACAGCGCGATCAACCTGGGGTACGTGCGGTCATTGAAGACGAGGAAGCCGGTGTCGACGGGAAAGGTATGTCCGTCGAGCGTCACGTCCACCGTCGCCGTATGTCCGCCGAGATAAGGGTTGGCCTCCAACAACGTGACCGCATGCCCTTGTCTGGTCAGCAGCCATGCGGCCCCCAAGCCGGCAATGCCGGCGCCTACGATTGCGATCCGCACGTTTTAAGTCCGCTCCACTGAATCGAAATCGACGGCGCGTCCGTCTGCCGACCGCAACGCTCCGCCCCCGTCCTGCCAACCATGCATACGGCCGTTGGCGGCGGATGGATTCGAAACCTTCCTCTTGCTCGCGCTTGGCCGAAAGGGCATTTTTGCACAATGTCCAGGACAAAGCCAGCATTCGGACCCACAAAGGGGACCGATTCAGCTATTGTTCACTTTTCGTCCAAGACAAGAAACGCCGGCCCATGGAGTCATCGATTACGCTGAATATCAGTGGCGTGGAGCGCGAGACGGGGCTATCGAAGGACGTCCTGCGCATGTGGGAGCGCCGCTACGGCTTTCCCAAACCCGGCCGGGACGACAACGGCGAGCGCCAATACACGGTCGCCGACATCGGCAAGCTGCGCGCGGTCAAGCGGCTGATGGACGTAGGACTGCGCCCCGGCAAGATCATGTCGCTGTCGCTTGTCGAACTGAACGCGATGGCCGATTCGCGCACGCCGCCGCGACGCGAGGCGCTGGCGCCGGCGCTGGAGCGCGACGTGCTGACGATGCTGCAAAGCCACGACGCGACGTCGCTGCAGCACACGCTGGCGAACATGCTGATGCGGCAGGGATTGCAGAAGTTCGTGCTGGAAACGATCACGCCGCTCAACCAGGCGGTGGGCAACGCGTGGATGCATGGCGACCTGCAAGTCTTCGAGGAACATCTCTACACCGAACAACTGCAAGTCGCGCTGCGCACGGCGATCAACGCGTTCCCGCGCCAGACGGGCATTCCGAGGGTCCTCTTGACGACGTTCCCCGCCGAGCAGCACGGCCTCGGGCTGCTGATGGTCGAGGCGATGATCGTTCCGGAGGGCGTGCAATGCATCTCGCTGGGGCCCCAGACGCCGCTCGAGGATATCCGTCGAGCGGCCATCGCGCACAAGGTGCACATCGTCGCGTTGAGTTTCTCGGCGGCCTTTCCGGTCCGGCAGGCGAGCGACGGCCTGGCTGCGTTGCGCCGCCAGCTCCCGGCGTCCGTGTCGCTGTGGGCCGGCGGCGAAATGACGCGGCGGGTGCGCAAGACAATGCCGGGCATCGTTCTCATCCCGGACTTGGCGTCGATCATCAGTGCGTTGCGCAGCTGGCGGGCGCATTGGGTGCCGCAGGCGGGCCAGGGGCCGATAGGCTAAAGTACGCTAGCGTACATTCGCCGCCTCGGCATCCATCGCGTCGCAAGCCCCGTGTCTTCGGTCCTGGCCGGGCCGGCGAGGGTAAGATAAGCGGGACGAGTCAGTGGAGCAGGCATGCTTTATCCGCAGCTATTCAAGGCGTTCGAGTCGGTGCGCTGGGACATGACCCACGATGTGCCGTGGGGAGCCTTCGACGGCGCGCTGCTCTCGGACGAGCAGGCGCAGACGATCAAGATGAACGCGATCACCGAGTGGTCGGCGCTGCCGGCCACCGAAATGTTCCTGCGCGACAACCGCCACGACAGCGACTTCTGCGCGTTTATGTCGATCTGGTTCTTCGAGGAGCAGAAGCACGCGCTCGTGCTGATGGAATACCTGCGCCGGTTCCGCCCGGATCTTGTGCCGACGGAGGCCGAACTCCATGCGGTGCGCTTCGAATTCGATCCGGCCCCTGCCGTAGAGACGCTGATGATGCACTTTTGCGGCGAGATCCGCCTCAATCACTGGTACCGGTGCGCCGCCGAATGGCACACGGAACCCGTGATCAAGAAGATCTATGAACTCATCTCCCGCGACGAGGCGCGGCACGGCGGCGCCTACCTTCGTTTCATGAAGCGCGCGATCGAACGCGGCGGCGCCGAGGTGAAGCGCTCGTTCGCCAAGATCGGTGTGTTGATGGCGAGCTCATCGCGCACGCGCAAGCCGCTCCATCCGACCAACCTGCACGTGAACAGCGGCATGTTTCCCAACGACACCGTGCAAAGCCGCCTGCCCGACCCGTCGTGGCTCGAGCGCTGGCTAGACGAGCAGATCCACTTCGACGCCGGCTGGGAGAAGCGCGTGGTCGCGATGATCCTCAAGAACCTGTCGTCGCTCTTCGGCGAGCGCTTCGACTCGGTGCAACAGCTCAATCGGTTCCGCAAAACGCTGGCGCCGGTCGCGGCCTGACGCGGCGGCGGCGAGGCGCCGCGCCGCCGCGCGCATCTTTCCGCCATGTGGACTGCGCTTCTCCTGGTCATCGTGGTCGCCGGCGGCACCGCGGCGTACGGCGCGTGGGCGTTTCACGAAGTGGCCCACGGCATGCCGGCGTGGCTGTTCGTCGTCGGCTACCCGTTCGCCTACCTTGCCGTCCCGCTCTTTTTTGCGACGTTCTGGTTCATGCTCGCCTGGTGGTTTCGCGCGCGGCGCCCGGCCGATGTCCGCCTGGCATTCGCGGCGCGGATCGCGATGTTCGCCCGCGAGGTCGCAGCACTTGCGCGGTCCGCGCCGCGGATGATCCTGTACCAGTGGCTGGTTCCGGATCCTCCGCCTTCGACGGCCGCGCTGCCGATCGTTTTGCTGCATGGCGTCGGCTGCAATGCCGGCATTTGGTCCGGCATGCGGGAGCATCTCGTGGACCGCGGTGCGCACGCCGTCTATGCGCTCTCCTACGGGCCGCCGTTGCACTCGATGGAAGTCTTCGCCGATCAGCTCGCGGCAAAGATCACGGCGGTTGTGGCCGCGACTGGCGCGCGGCAGGTCGTCGTCATCGCGCACAGCATGGGCGGATTGGTTGCCCGCGCCTACCTTCGCCGCTACGGGTCGGCGGCCGTGCGGCGGCTGGTGATGATCGGAACGCCAAACGAAGGCAGCATGCACGCGTGGCTGATGTTCGGACAGTCGCTTACGCAACTGCGGCCTGGCAACGCATGGCTGGCCGAACTCAACCGCGACGCGCGCAGCAAGGCGGCGCCGGCGGTGTCGATCTGGTCATGGCACGACTCGATGGTCACGCCGCAGACTTCGTCGCGGATCGACTGGGGCGAAAACGTCGTCCTGACCGGCATCGCGCACAACGCGCTGCTCGATCACCCGCTCGTCCGGGACCAGGTGGATGCGCAGATCGCCGCCGCCGCTACCAGTGGATCCCCTGCGTGAGCTGGGCGAACGCGATCTGCTCGGGCGAGAGTACCTGCCTCGCCGCCTCCTCGCCTTTCTTGCCCTGCGCCGCCGCCGAATCCGGGAACATGTTGAACGCGGTGTTGAGCAGTATCTGCGTCAACCGCGGCGCCGCTGCATGCGACACCGCGCCGAAGATGCCCAGCCGCGTCGCGATGCGCACTGGCCGGTAGACGATCGCCTCGACGACCAAGTCCGCCGCCTGCTCCGGTGACAGCGTCGGGACGCTCTCGTACATCTTGGTCGGCGCGATCATCGGCGTGCGCACGAGCGGCATGTTGATCGTCGTGAAGCTGATGCCCTTGTCGAGGAATTCCGACGCGGCACAGGCCGAGAACGAATCCAGCGCCGACTTCGACGCGACGTACGCCGAGAAACGCGGCGCGTTGGACAGCACGCCGATCGACGAGATGTTGATGATATGGCCGCGCTTCTGTTCGATCATCTTCGGCAGGAAGCCGAAGATCAGCCGCAGCGAGCCGAAGTAGTTGAGCTGCATCGTCCGCTCGAAGTCGTGGAAGCGGTCGAAGGAATTGATCACGCCGCGGCGGATCGAGCGGCCGGCGTTGTTGACCAGGAAGTGGCAGGCGCCGTGCTCCTTCAGCACGCGCGCGACCAGCGCGTCGCAGGAATTCAAGTCGGAGACGTCGGCCGTGTACATCCAGCAGCGGCCGCCTGCCGCGTCGATTTCCTTCTTGGTCTCCAGCAGCTTCTCTTCGCCGCGCGCGACCAGGATCACGTGCGCGCCGGCCGCGGCCATCTTGACCGCCGTGGCGCGGCCGATGCCCGACGACGCGCCGGTGATGACGATCACCTTGCCCTTGACGCGGCCGCTCAACGTGCGGTCGATGAAGAGGTCGGGGTCGAGGTGGCGCTCCCAATAGTCCCACAACATGGGCGCGTAGGTATCGAGCGGGGGCACGCTGATGCCCGAGCCCTTGAGCGCTTTCGCGGCCTCGCGATTGTCGTAGCGGGTAGGCCAGTTGATGAACTGGAACACGTCCTTCGGGATGCCCAGGTCGTGCAGCACCGCGCGCACCATTCGCTTTATCGGCGACAGCGATCCGATGCCATAGAGTATCGGCGCCGGGATGAAGCCGAACATCCGGGCATTGAGACGCATCGTCATCTGCGGCGCGTGTCCGGCCTTGGCGAAGATGTTGAGCACTTCGCCGATGCGTTTCGGCTCAGGATCGGTCAGGTGGAAGCATTTGCCGTCGAGTCCCTTCTTGTGCGCGAGATAGTCGAGCGCATCGGCGACGAAATCCACCGGCACGATGTTGATGCGTCCGCCCTCGATGCCGATCATCGGCATCCACGGCGGCAGCATGTGACGCATCTTCTGCAGGAATTTGAAGAAGTAGTACGGCCCGTCGATCTTGTCGATGTAGCCGGTCTTGGAGTCACCGACGACAAAGCCCGGCCGGTAGATGCGGAACGGCCCCATGCACTCTTCGCGCACCACCCGTTCGGAATCGTGCTTAGTCTTGAAGTACGGATGATCGAGGTCTTCGGCTTCGTCGAACATGTCCTCGCGGAACACGCCGTCGTACAGCCCGGCGGCGGCGATCGAACTGACATGCTCGAAGCAGCCGGCCCCGATGGCCTCCGCGAATTGCACGGCGTGGCGCGTCCCGTCGACGTTCGCTGCCTGCTGCGCCTCCGCGCTCGCCGTGATGTCGTAGATCGCCGCCAGATGGAAGAGGTGGGTTATCTTGCCCCTGAGCTTCTTCACGTCGGCGTCCGTGACGCCCAGGTTCTTCTTCGAAAGGTCGCCAATGACGGGGATGATGTCCTTTTCGGTGGCGCCCCATTCGTCGCGCAGCGCGTCGAGCTTCTTGACGGATCCTTTGCGCACCAGCACGTAGACCGGCTTGCCGCGCGAAAGCAACCTGCGGACGAGAAACCGTCCGATGAAGCCGGTCGCGCCGGTGACGAAATAGGCCATCGCATCCTCCTTGCGTTCTGGTCCCGACGTGCGCGGTGTTGTGTGGCCCCGCGTGCGGACTGGCGATTGTACCCCCATGGCTTTAGTATGATTGCTCTAGCGGCCCGGCCTACAATCGAACGCGAAGCCGCGCGCGCCGCGGCCGCCAACCGGAGGAGCCACGATGTTGAAGAAAGCGAAGGCCGAATCGTCGGCCAAGCACGCGAATGAGCCCCGCGACATGTCGCAGGCGGTGCTCGATTCGTCTCGCCAGATCTGGCTCGCCGGGTTGGGAGCGTTCGCGCGCGCGCAGGCGGAAGGGACGAAGGTCTTCGAGACGCTGGTGAAGCAGGGCGAAACGCTGGAGACCAAGACGCGCAAGGTCGCCGCCGATACGGCGGCGCTCGCTCGCGGCGCAGCGACAGCCAAGGTCAAGGAGGTTCAAAGGGGCATGGGCGGAACATGGGACAAGCTGGAACAGGTGTTCGAGGACCGCGTCGAGCGCGCACTGTCGAAGTTGGGCGTCTACACGCAAAACGACATGGAGCGATTGACCGAGCGCGTCGATGTCCTGTCCGAGGCGGTCAATGAACTCATCAAGGCGACCGGTGTAAAGCCGAAGCGCCGTCCCGCGCCTCCGCCGTCGGCGATGCAGCGCATGGTCAAAGGCGCCGTTTCGCACGCGGCGAAGACGGCGACCGGTGCCGTGTCGACTGCGGCGGGCGCCATGTCGAGCGCGACCAAGACGGCGAAGAAGACGGTCCGCACCGCGAGCAAGGTGGCGCGCGCGGCGCTCAAATAATCGCGCCGTGCCCCGCGAAAAAGCCCGCCGATCCGGCGGGCTTTTTTCTGGGGGAGACAGACGTCAGTCGCGATTGAGCTTGTCGACCTGCTTCACGTAATTGGTCATCGCGTCGTCCTTGCTGCTCCCTTTCAACTTGGCCCACGCGTCGTACTTGGCGCCGCCGACGAAATCGAAACCGCCGGGGCGCTCGCCCTTGACGTCGCCTTCGGTGGCCTGCTTGTAGTAGGAGTAAAGCTTGAGAAGCGTCGCGTTGTCGGGCTTCTTCTTCGTCTTCTTCGCGGCCGCGGCGGCGGCTTCGAACTTCGCCTTGAGATCGTCCTTTTTCGGTGCGGCGGCCATGGGGCTCTCCTCCTCGTAGCCTGATTTGACGTCTTCGTGCTACTTTAGCGCGAACGCGAAGGCGCGCGCAAACGTAGCGCCCGCAGCGTCGCCTCCTGCCCGAACATGGCCGCAAGCCCCAAGCGCGAAAAAATGTCCGCGGTCGACACCGCGTGGCTGCGCATGGACCGGCCCGGCAACCTGATGATGATCAGCGGCGTGCTGCTCTTTCGCGAGCGCGTGCGGCTGGATCGCTTGCGGCGCGTCATCAACGATCGCTTTGCCATCTTCCCGCGGTTCCGGATGATCCCCGTCGAGAGATCGGGCGGCGCCGTTTGGGAGCCGGATCTCGACTTCGACATCGAGCACCACGTCGTCGCTACCGCGCTGCCCGGCCACGCCGGCCGCGCGCAGCTCGAGGCGCTCGTGTCGCGCTTGGCGTCCACGCCGCTCGATCCGTCGCGGCCGCGTTGGCAATTCCACCTGGTCGACAATTACGACGGCGGCTCCGCGATCATCGCGCGCATTCACCACTGCTACGCCGACGGCATCGCGCTGGTGCGCGTCATGCTGTCGATGACCGATTCCACCGCGCACGGCCCGCCGGCCATGCCTTTCGCGCCGCGGCCGCGAGAGCGGCGCGAGCCCGAAGACCCGCTGAGCCAGTTGCTGGGTCCGCTGTCGGGCGTGATGGAAATGGCGAAGAAGGTCGGCTCGACGCTCATCGAGAAGGGCGCGGCAATGTGGGAAGACCCGGCCAAGGCCGTGGCCTTCGCCGGACAGGGCACGGCGCTGACCGCCGAACTCGCGAAGCTCGCGTTGATGCCGCAGGACTCGACGACGCGCTTCAAGGGGAAGCCGGGCCGGCGCAAGCGCGTCGCGTGGGCCGATCCGCTGCCGCTCGACGAGGTGAAGACGATCGGCAAGGCGCTTCATGCGTCGGTCAACGATGTGCTCTTGTCTTGCGTCGCTGGCGCGCTGCGCGGGTATCTGATCGAAAAGGGCGACGACGTCGGCGGCGTGATGATGCGCGCGCTGGTGCCGGTCAACCTGCGCCCGATCGAAAAGGCCTACAGGCTCGGTAACCAGTTCGGGCTCGTGTTCCTCGACTTGCCGATCGGCATAGAGAATCCCGTCGCGCGCCTGTACGCGGTGCGCGCGAACATGAACGCGCTCAAGGGCTCGTTCCAGCCGATCCTGGCGCTGGGACTGCTCGCCGCGATGGGCGCCGGACCGAAGGCGCTGCAGGACGTGCTGCTGCAGGCACTGGCGCGCAACGGCACGGCGGTGATGACCAACGTGCCCGGTCCGCAGGAGCCGCTCTACATGGCGGGCGCGGCGATCGACAGCCTGATGTTCTGGGTGCCGCAGTCGGGCGACATCGGCGTCGGCGTGTCGATCATTTCTTACAACGGCGTCGTGCAGTTCGGCGTCATCACCGACCACGGCCTTTGCCCGGATCCCGCGGGCGTCACCGCACGGTTCGGCGCGGAGTTCGAAAGGCTCGTGCTGACGACGTTGATGGCGCCGTGGCCGCGAAACGGCGACCTCGCCCCCGAAGACGCGGCGGCGGTTGTCGCGGTCTAGCTTGGCGAAGCCCCGGTCGGGCCCGCGCCGGGCGCGTGGTCGTCGCATCGCATTGCCGCGGGTCCGCGCAAATTGCAGCCTTGACGGCAAAAGCGCGATAATCGCTTCCCAAGCCAGATTCCGCCGCGCCCCCGCGCGCGAACATGGTGAAGCCGCTCAATCTTGTGGTCGTCGCGTCGCTCGGTCTTGCGCTGAGCGGCGTGGTCCTTGCGTCGCAAGAAGTCGTGGTCATACCGCTCACCGGCGCGATCGGCCCCGCGAGCGCCGATTTCGTCGAACGCGGCCTGGCCCGGGCCGAGCGCGAGGACGCCCAGTTGGTCGTGCTCGAGATCGACACGCCCGGCGGACTCGATACTTCGATGCGCGACATCATCAAGGCGATTCTGGCGTCGCGCGTGCCGGTCGCCGCCTTCGTTGCGCCCAGCGGCGCCCGTGCCGCCAGCGCGGGAACCTATATCCTCTACGCCAGTCACGTCGCCGCCATGGCGCCTGGGACCAACCTTGGCGCCGCCAGCCCGGTGCAGATCGGCGTACCCGATCCGGTGGCCCCGGCGCGTTCGAAGCCGGGCGACAAGACGTCGAAGGACAAGTCCGAAAAGGCCGCGGCCGACGACGATGGCGGCGGCTCGTCCGGCGTGCTCGCCCGCAAGCAGATGCACGACGCCGCCGCCTACATTCGCGGACTCGCGCAAATGCGAGGACGCAATCCGGACTGGGCCGAGCGCACCGTTCGCGACGCGGTGAGCCTTCCCGCCGAGGAAGCGCTCGCGCAACACGTGATCGACCTTACGGCGCGGGACGTGCCGAACCTGCTGGAAAAGCTGGACGGCCGCAAACTCGTCACGGCGACCGGCGAGCGCACGCTTGCAACCGCCGGAGCCGTCGCGGTCACAATTGCGCCGGATTGGAAGACGCGCTTCCTCGCCGTCATCACCGAGCCCAGCGTGGCGCTGATCCTGATGATGATCGGCATCTACGGCTTGTTCTTCGAATTCTCGAACCCGGGCTTCGTGCTGCCGGGCGTGGTCGGCGCGATGGCGCTGGTCATCGGTCTCTTCGCGTTGCATATGCTGCCCGTCAACTATGCCGGACTTGCCCTCATCCTGCTCGGCATCGCGTTCCTCGTCGCCGAGGTATTCGTGCCGAGCTATGGCACGCTGAGCATCGGCGGCATCGCCGCGTTCGTGCTCGGCGCCGTGATGCTCATCGACACCGATCTTCCGAACTTCGGGATATCGATCGGGCTGATCGCCGCGCTGGCCGGCATCACCGCCCTGTTCGTGCTGGGCGTTGCCGGCGTCGCGCTCAAGGCCCGCAGGCGGCCCGTGGTCACCGGCCGCGAACAGTTGATCGGCAGCGTCGGCGTGGTGGAGGACGAGATCGCGACCGAAGGCTGGGCGCGTGTCCACAGCGAACAATGGCGCGTGCGCAGCGCGGTACCTTTGGCGCGCGGCCAGCGAGTCCGGGTCACGGCGTGCCACGGGCTCCTGCTGACGGTCACGCCACTTTCGGAAACTGGCGACGGAGGTTGATCATGGCAGTCGGCATCGGGTTTTTCGTCTTCCTGCTCGCCATCTTGCTGCTCGTTTCTTCGGCGTTTCGCGTGCTGCGCGAATACGAGCGCGGCATCGTGTTTCAGCTGGGCCGGTTCTGGAAGGTGAAGGGACCGGGGCTGATCCTGCTCATCCCCTTCGTCCAGCAGATGGTGCGCGTCGACCTGCGCACGATCGTCATGGACGTCAAGCCGCAGGACGTCATCACCCGCGACAACGTGTCGGTCAAGGTCGATGCCGTCATCTACTTCCGCGTCGTCGATCCCGAAAAGTCAGTCATCCAGGTTGCGCAATTCCTGGAGGCGACCAGCCAGCTCGCGCAAACCACGCTTCGCGCGGTGGTCGGCAAACACGCGCTCGACGAGTTGCTGTCCGAGCGCGAGCGGTTGAACCTCGACATCCAGCGCGTGCTCGACTCGCAGACCGACGCCTGGGGCATCAAGGTGTCGACGGTCGAGATCAAGCAGGTCGACCTCAACGAATCGATGGTCCGGGCCATTGCGCGGCAGGCGGAAGCCGAGCGCGAGCGCCGCGCCAAGATCATCCACGCCGAGGGCGAACTGCAGGCGTCGGAAAAGTTGCTGCAGGCGGCGCAGATGCTCGCGCAGCAGCCGCAGGCCATGCAGCTCCGCTATCTGCAGACGCTGGGCAACATCGCCGGCGACCGCAGTTCAATCATCGTGTTTCCAGTGCCGATCGAGTTGTTGAGCGCCCTGGGCGTAGGCAAACCCCCGGGCGCGGGCGCCTCCGAATAGTCGTGCAGGTAACGGCCTCTACGGCCATGCCGGATAGGTGTTCGGCGCCGCGAAGGCTTCCTTCAGGTACTGGTTGAGCGGCACCGTCAGGTCCCTGGTGTTGAACCACTTGGCGTAGATCCTGCGAATTTCGCCGGACTGGAAGAGGTCGATCAGCGCGCGGTTGACGATCCTCTCGAACTGCGGCTCGTCGCGCCGCATCATGATCGCGTACGGCTCGACCGACAGGTAGCGGCCGACCACCGCGAAGTCATCCGGCTTCTTCGACTTCGATATGAGCCCGTACAGCAGCACGTCGTCCATCGGGAACGCGACCGCCCGGCCGTCGTCGACCGCCTTGAACGATTCGCCGTGGTCCTTCGACTCGATGATGTTGATCTTCAGGATGCGCTCGCCATTCATCGTCTTCAGGATCTTCTCGCTGGTCGTGCCGACGGTCACGACGACGTTCTTCCCGCGCAGGTCCTCGACGGAATTGATGTTCGACGATTTCTTGGCCAGCATCTTGATGCCGGCGACGAAGGTCGTGTAGGCGAACGCGACCTGTTTTTGCCGGTCGCGCGTGTTGGTCGTCGAGCCGCACTCGAGATCGATCTTGCCGTCGACCAGCATCGGGATCCGATTGGCGGACGTGACCGGCAGGTACTTGACCTCGAGCTTTGGAAGTTTCAATTCCGCCTTGACCGCTTCGGCCACGCGCAGGCAAAGGTCGACCGAATAGCCTTGCGGCAGCTTCTGCGCATCGAGGAAGGAGAACGGCACGCTCGTCTCGCGCACGCCCAGCGTGATGGCACCGGTGTCGCGGATGCGCTTCAGCGTGTCGATCTTCTCCACGGGCTTGTCGGCGGCCGCCGCGGCCGGCGCCGGCACGGGCGGCGGAGCCTTCGCCGGCGCCCCCTTGTTCTGGGCAGCGGCGCCGGCGGCGAACAGGACCACGAACATCAATGCTGCGGCGGCGGACCCGGTGCGATACAGCATTCGCTTCTCCGTTGTCGGTGCTTCGAGGGTGGCGTTCCCTATTCTAGCTCCGACTTCGCCAGTTCGACGTCCAGCCTCTCCATCGCATCCATGGGCTTCATCGCCGCAGCTTCCTCGTAAAGGGACGTGGCGTCGTCGATCCGTCCCTTGCCGAAGAGTAGGATCAGGCCGTTCGCGTATTCGATCCGCGTGATCGCGGATTCGGGGTTGAGCTTGACGGCGTTCTCGAATTGCTCGAGCGCTCCATCCTTCTTCGCGCCGTACGTCATGCCGGCGACGAGCGCGCCCACCTTGTTGATCACCTCGGCCTGGTAGGAGCCGTACGCGGTGTGCGCGTCGGCGTGCTTGGCATCGAGCTTGAGTGCCGCAAGCAGCGCGTCCTTGATCTTGCCGCCGAAGCCCTGTGCCAGCGCCTTTGCGACCGAGATGCCTTGGCCGTAGCGCCCGAGCGCGAATGCGTACAGGTAATGCGCGTTCGCGTCCTTCGATGCCTTGGCGCGGCGCTCGTCGGCCCATTCCGCTGCCTCCTCGAACAGCACGAGCTTGGCCTTGTCGGACTTCTCGAGGTAGTGCGCGTAGACCGTCTGCGCCTTCACGGCCACATTGACGCCCGCGCCGCCAGCGGCGATGCCCGCTTCGACCGCTTCGCCGAACTCCCCGGCATGGAAATGGCGCCAAGCGGCGGCGACATCGGCATCCTTGGGGAACGCCTCGCAGTCGCCGCGATGCAGCCGCACCCAGTGTTTCTTGAGCGCCGCCGCGTCATACGCATACGCCTTGTCGGCGTGAGGGAACTTCGCCCATTTCTTCGCCATCGCGTCCTCCTTCTTTGGGATTTCTACAGATAGTTCTCGCCGAGCCGCTCGATCAGCAAGCGCCCGTCTCCGAGCAGATACGGTGCGATGAGCGCCAGCACCTGGTAGGCCGCGCGATCGAGGCTGACGGCGGATTCATGAGCGCTCGAATCGTCACCGCCGCGGCGCGCGCCGATCCGCTGGTACGACATCCAGTAGGTGGACACGAGGGTGACGTTGGACGCGAGGGCAGCGATCTCGCGCTCCGATGCGCGCATCTCCCCTGCCACCACCAGCCCGCGACACAACTCTATCACGGTGTTTTCGCCGCGGCGCGTGAGGTCGGCGAAGCGCGACGCGATCTTCCGGTTGCGCGACGTGATCTCGTCCAGGTCGCGATAGAAGAACCGGTATTCGCGCATGCGCTCGAACAGCAGGTGCAGGAGCAGCCACAGGTCCTCGACGCTCGCCGCGCGCCCTTCCGGCAGCGTCAGCAGCGGCGCAATCGCGGCTTCGAGGGACTCGTAGAGCCCGCCGATGATGTCGTCCTTGTTGCGGAAATGGTAGTAGAGGTTGCCCGGGCTGATGTTCAATTCGTCGGCGATGTCGGCCGTCGTGATGTGCGGCTCGCCGAACCGGTTGAACAGCGCGAGGCTGGTCTCGAGGATCCGCTGCGGTGTGCGGCGGGGGCGTTTTTTTTCCGGCATGGCTTGAAGGCTGTTGGCGTCGAGGGCGCGCTGTCACCGTCGCAACGATACCGGCCCGACGGCGCTTTGAACCATCAATCGTTGGCGCGATACGGCATGGCCACCCAGGCGACGATGCCTGCGAGGAATGCCGCCGCGGCCGCCCAGAACGTGAAGCGCCAACCCGGATTGCCCGGCCTCACGATTTCCGCGTCGGTCGCGAACACCGTTTCGCAGGCGCCATTGCCGGTGTCAAGGCGCGTGGTGCTCGTGCCCCGAAAGAACGCGAACCCATGGTGGTGCGAGTACTCGGCCAGATAGCCGCGAAAGTGAACCTGGTCGCCGACGCGCATCTTCTTCAGCACCTTCGCGATCGCGGGGTCGTCGGTGAGGAGGTGGTTGTTCGACAGCGACGTCATGTCGAACGCCTGCCAGGCCGCATCGGAGGACGTGCTCGCGTAACAGACGAATTCGCCGCTCGAAAAGCTGATGTCGCGGTATGCTCCGCTGCGCGCGCTGGCGCCCCAGACGACGCACAGATCGGTGACGTTCAGCTTGTCGCGGGCGGCCTCGTGGATCCAGTCCCACCACGTGTCGGCGTCATGCTTGCTGACGACGAGGCCATACAGGTCGTACGTGTAGAGCGGACGCACCGTGTATTCGACGCCGCCAACCGTGGTCAGGAACGCGTCCCTGGCGGTGGGATTCTGCAGTGGATCGTCCTGGACCGGCGTGGCGAGCTTCTCCGGTGGTGGCAGCGCATCACGCTGCCACCAGGCAAGCAGGAACAGGGCCGCGCTCAAGACAAGCACCACGCGGACGAGCAGGGAAGTGGACATGCGTGACCGGCATGCGTGTCGCGCGCCATGCTTTCTGCGCGCTCGGCGCCCATGTTACTACGCGGGCCGATGCGAATGCGGAACGCGCTAGGCGCCGGCCAGCCAGCGCTCGAGATGGCTCAGCGTGTGTCGCAGGTCGCGCGCGGTCCGCCGAACATCGCCGCGATGCGCGTACAGTGGTCGCGGGTCGTTCAGTGCGTCGGTCACGTCGCGCGAAGCGTCACGCAGGCGGTCGTCGCGCAGCGTGATGCCATGGCGCCGCAGCGCGGGAGCGAGCGCCTCGGCGCGGGCCTGCAGATTGCGCCGGGTCTTTTCGAAGGCGAGCGCGCACAGCCGCTTGCGCTGTCCGTAGCTGAAGATGTTGGCGAAGAACATGTCGGCGTCTTCCGGTCCCGGCTCGAACAGCATGATCGTCGCATCCGGATATTGGCGTAGGTATTTCTCCATGCCGACCTTCATCCGCGAATGGATGATCGCGCGAAACGTCTGGCCCAGCACCAGCGGCAAGCCGCCCTGATTGAGCTTGCGTCTAGAGAGTCCGCCACGGCTGCCGGACGAACTGGCGTCGAAGGGAACGAGAGGATTCACGCAGAACAGCAGCGAAACGCCTTCATCGAGCGCGACCGACGCATGGAGCGTCTTGTTGAGTGCGCCGTCGACGTAGTGCTCGCCGTCGATTTCCACCGGCGGGAAGAGGCCCGGCAGCGCGCTGGAGGCTTCGATCGCGCGCGAGATCGGCACGTGGTCATGGTCGGGCGAGCCAAAGGTCACCGATGCGCCGGTGTCGAGATTGGTGGCGACCAGAAACAGCTTGTGCCCGAGTTGCCGGAAGTCGTTGGTGCGGCCGGGCGCCGCGAACAGCCGCGCGAGAAAGGCGTCGATCGCGCCATTGTCGAAAACGCCGGTCGGCACGGCCTGCGCCAGCGTGGCGAAAGACTCCATGATGCCGCGATGGAAGGGATCGCGCAGGTATTGCAGCGAAGCGCGCGCCGCAAGACCCGGCAGCGCGGCTAAGCGGCGGCCGAATTCGCCGAACGCGGGACGCAGGAATATCTCGGGCTTGAGCGCCGCGTCGGCGCCGTCGGCGATGAAGAGCCGATACATCTGCGCCGGCGAAATGCCGTTGGCCAGCGCCGCGGCGACGAAGCCGCCCGACGACACGCCCACGTAGGCATCGAGCCGATTGAGTTCGAGGCCGTCGAGGGAGTCGGCTAGCGCGAGCAACGCGCCGACCTCGTAGATGCCACCCAGCGGACCGCCACCGGCGAGCGCCAGGCCGATCTTTCCGCGCGCATGGGCCGCGGCAACCGCGCGGTCCGGACGCTTGGAAGGTGTGCGGGCGCGTGTGCGCCCGCGCGCATCGGAAGGCGACTTGCGCCGCTCCGATGTCGCCGTGTCCGCCATGGCTCTCCTCATGCGTGTTGTACGGGCTGCATCTTGCGGCAGCCTTTCGGGAACTTTCCCCACGCAATGTTAGCGGAGAATTACTTCCTCGTGGCGGACCTGGGCGTACGCTTGGTGCGCTTCACCGTCTTCGTCGCACGAACCTTGATCGCGCGCTTGGTCCGGTTGGCGACTTTCTTCGCCGCACGCTTGGTCTTGACCGACGACGGCGCCTTCAGCATGGCCGGCAGCGTGACCTTGGGTAGCGACTTCGGCATGTTGTTCTGCACGAGCGTGACGGCGGTTTCGGCGGCTTGCTTGACCGTCGACTGGACCGTCGTGCGCGCCTGCTTCCAGACGGCGTTGGCGCGGGTGATCGAGACTTCGAGGCCGTCGCCGACCATGCGAATAGCCTTCGATTCGACGGCCGTGCCTTCCTTCACCAGCGTGCGGAAGACGTTGCCGGCTTCGCTTTGCGCCCAATCGCGCGTGACAACGGCGGCGCCCAGGCTGGCGAGCCAGACCTGGCGCGAGGCGGCGAGAACGGCATCGCCGACAGGGGTGCTGCGGGTGGCAATCGTGGTGCGCATCGTGATTCTCCTATAGTGATGACTAATGCAGGCGCGGGCGGCTCTCGCCCATTTGTAACCTACGTAATTGAACGTACGCCGATCGGCTAGAGCAATCACACTAATCGGGCCCGGCCGCCGGACGCCCAAGATCAGCGGCGCGGCGCCAGCGTCGACACGAGGTTGGTCGCGAGGCGAGCGACGATGCCGTAGATGGACAGCTGAGGGTTGGCGCCGATCGACGTCGGAAAGAGCGAACCATCGAAGACGTACAGGTTCTCGACCTGATGGTGACGGCCGCTGCTCGCGACTACGGCGCGCTCGGGATCGGGACCCATCGGTGCGCCTCCCATCACGTGCGCGGACACGACAGGCGTCACCAACGGCTGCAAGGCGAAGGCGTCGATCGCGGCCCGTGCGTCCGCGAAGCTCGTGAACGACGCGCCTTCGGCGTGGACCGGCATCACCGTCTGTGCGCCGGCCGCGAACTGGATCTCCGCCATCGTGCGCAGGGCGCGGCGCGCGCCGTCCCAGAAGACGGGCAGCAGCGGATAGTCGAGCACCGGCGTGCCGTCGCTGCGCAGATGTACGGCGCCTCCCTGGCTGTCGGGATTGAATCCGTCGCGCAGCAGGGCGATCAGCACCTGCATTCGCGGGAATTCCGCCATCCACTGCGCGTGTGCGCGGCCGTCGTCGGGCAGCGTCGTCGCGGTCAGCACCGGATGCAACGGCGGCGCCTCGAGCTTGAATCCCAGCGGACCGTCGATCGGCTGCGTGTCGAGGAAATGATCGGAGTAGATGGTCTGCGGCGCGCCGGCGAAGGCGTCGACGCGCTCGGGCATCAACGCGGCCGACACCACCGTCGGATGCAGGAACGTGCGCTTGCCGAGGATTCCGTGCGGGTCCGGCGCGCCGCTGCGCAACAGAAGCGCCGGTGTGCCGATGGCGCCGCCCGCTGCGATGTAAGCCCTGGCGCGAACGCGCACGCTGCGCGCCGTCGGCGCGGTGCCGCGCGCGTCCATCGCGTTCCCCTCGAGGATCGTCACGCGGCCGTTCGCGATCACCACCCGCTGCACGCGCACGCGGGTCACCAGCGTGGCGCCTTTCGAGAGCGCACCGGGAATCGTCGTGACCAGCATCGACTGCTTGGCGTTGATCGGGCAACCCATGCCGCAGTAGCCCAAGTTCCAGCAGCCCTTGACGTTGCGGCGGATCGAGGCCGCGGGAATGCCGATCACTTTCGCGCCGCGCGCGAGCGCCTCGTTGTTCGCGTTGGGCGCCACGTCCCACGGTGCGATGGAAAGGCGCGCCTCCATCTGCGCGAACCATGGCGCCATGTCTTCGACGGTGAATCCCGCGAGCCCGAATTCGCGCTGCCAGAACGCGAGTGTGGCGGGCGGTGTGCGGAAAGAACTGGTCCAGTTCACCGTCGTTCCGCCGCCAACGCAGCGGCCCTGCAGGATGTTGATCGCCTTGTCCCGCGTCTTGCGCGCGGCCGACTCCTGGTAGAGCTCCGGATACGCGTCCGACTCGCGCATCCGGAAGTCGCTCGACGTCTTGAGCGGCCCTTCTTCCAGCATGACGACCGTAAGTCCCGCGTTGGCGAGAATTTCCGCGGCGGTGCCGCCGCCAGCGCCGCTACCGGCGATCGCGACATCGGCGTCCAGCGTGACGTCCTGCGCAAGCGTCGAGGCGTCGATCACTTTCCATCCCGCGCCCAAACCGGCATCGAAGGGATCGTCGAACGTCGATTTGCGTGCCGTCGTCATGCGGGGAGCTCCGGCGGGCCCGGGTACCCGATCCGCGGCCACGACGCAGGATTGCCATACCACGCGCCAAACGTGAGCTGATGCAACGCGCCATATGCGGAACGCAGCAATTGGAACGAACTGCGCCTCATGCGATCGATGCATGCGCGCACGTCGGCCTCGGATGCCTCGCTCCACGGCGAGGTTATGCGCGCAATCGCGAGACGCGCGGGTGGCAGCGCCAGCAGCGCGAACAGCTGCCGCAATTCCTCCTGTGCCGCGGGCGCCAGTCCCGCGACCGCAACGTCGATGCCGCGCACGGTGTCTGCGACCGCGAGGCGCCTGCCGACGCCGTCCGTCGGAAGCACGCCGGCAAGGAGCACCGGCACGATCGCACCCAGGATCGCCTGCGCATCGGCGTCGAGCATCGGGAGGCCGGCGTCGCCCGGCGGTGAATGAGGTCCGCGCATCCAGCGCGCGGTGGCAAGCGCAGTGGCCCCGAGCAATCCGGCGGTGATGAACGTGCGGCGGGAGATCATCGGTAGGGAAACATGCCCGCGGGCCGGCCAAGGCGCCCGGGGGTCCCCGACACTAAACAGCGCGCGTAGACGAAACAATCTAAAGCGCCCCTGGCGGGCGTCGGGCCGGCCGGCCGGCAACGGGCAGACTTCCTGCAAGCCGGCAGGAAAAATTGGCGGGCATCGGATAGACTCTCGGGGACGAGCGTCGTCTGCTCGACAGCGTCATGGCCGAAACAGATTCCGTCCCAGCCGCCTCGGCGGCGCTCGTGCGCGAGTTGTCGCGTGTGCAGCGCCTCCATGCCGAGCGCACCGGCAACCCGATCCTCGCGGGTTCGCTGGAGCGCGTCGCCTACTGGCAGGCGCGGCGCCTGCGAATGACGTACGCCGACCTCGCCGCCGATGCCCGCTACGCCCCGGCGATCGCCTTCTTCCAGAACGACCTCTACGGCCCCGGCGATTTCAGCCGCCGCGACGCCGACTTGGCCCGCGTCGTCCCGATGATGGTGAAGGTGCTGCCGGAGCGCGTGATCATGACGGTGGCGGCGGCGATGGACTTGAATGCGTTGTCGCAGGAACTCGACCGCGTGCTGCTCTCGCGGCTGCCGCGCGCCGACGGGCATTTCAACGTGCTCGGAATACTGCAAGGCCTATCGCCGCGCGGGCAATTTCCCGCTGCGCAAGCGGCAGATCAGGCTGATCGTCGAAATCGGTACGGCGCTCGACCAGCACGTCGGCAAGCCGCTGGTGCGCACGGCGCTCGCGATGATGCGGCAACCGGCGAGGCTCGCCGGACTGTCGGCGCTGCAGGACTTCCTCGAGCGCGGCTTCGCGGCGTTCCGCCGCATGGGCGGCGCGGACGAGTTCCTGCGCACGATCGAGACGCGCGAAACGCAGATCATGGAGGCGATCATCGGCGGCGCGACGGATCCATTCCCGGATCCGCTGCTGTTCGCCCGCGCGTCGCCGTCGCAGGGGCGCCGCGCTAGCCCAGAAGCTTGTCGAGCTGCGAGACGATTTCGCTCTCGATCGTCGGCTTCAGCATCGCGAGCAGCAAGCCCGAGCTCCACGTCGAGCTTGATGCGTGTCCTTGCCGACGAGCATGCGTCCGGTCACGCCCGGCCGCTCGAATTCGACGTGGTCGCCCTCCCATTCGTAGTCGAGGTCGAAGCGCTTGCTGCAGGTCCTTCGCGATCTTCTCCGCGACGTCCTTGGCCTTCTTGTGCGCTGAGCGAATGCTTCCTGGCGATCGATATCGTGGCCATCGAGTGCGTCCTCCCGCGCGAGAGTATAGCCAAAGCATCCCGGCCAGGCGATGGATTGTCGGCCGGCAAGTGGGCACAATCCGGGGACCAAGACGCGCCAAGAACGCGGCCCCGGAGGACCGATGCCCGGCAATATCGCGCAGTTCTTCACGCAGCACGTGGCGCGGCCTCCGCATGTCGCTGTACCGCCACTTCGTCGACGACGCGTGGCACGACGTCACCGTCGCCGAAGTCGCCGCGCTCGCCGGCCGCTGGCAGGCGGCGTTTCGCCGCGAGGGCCTCGTCGCCGGCGACCGGATCGCCGTGTGCCTGCGCAACGGCGTCAACTGGGTCGCGATCGACCTGGCCGCGCTCGGGATGGGGCTGGTCGTCGTCCCGCTCTATGTCGACGACAATGCCGACAACGTCGCGTGGTGCGTCGGCAATGCGCGAGGCGCGGCTCCTCGTCGTCGAGAATTCGCGCATCGCCGCGGCGCTCGCGAAATGCGCCGATGCCGCGCAGGCGCTGCCGCCGCGTCGTCGTGCTGCGCCCCGACGACGGCGAGCCGGCGGCGACGCCGGCGACCTTCCTGCCCGAGGCCGCCGCCGGAACTCGCGGTCGCGCGAACTTGCCCGACGACACGCTCGCGACGATCTGCTTCACGTCCGGCACGCCGGGCCGGCCCAAGGGCGTGATGCTGTCGCACGGCAACATCCTCGCCAACGTCGAGCAATGCGCGGCGACGCGGCATGGCGCGGCCGGACGACCTGTTCCTGTCGATCCTGCCGCTGTCGCACATGTTCGAGCGCACCGGCGGCTACTACCTGCCGCTGTCGCTCGGCGCCAAGGTCGCGTTTGCGCGCGGCGTCGCGCAGATCGCCGACGACCTCGAATCGCAGGCGCCGACGGTGATGTTCGCGGTGCCGCGCATCTTCGAGCGCTTCCGCGCGCGCATCGACGAGTCGCTCGCCAAGTCGCCTGCGAAGAAGCGCGCTCTTCGACGCCTGCGTCGCACGCGGGTTTCGCGTGGCAACCGGCAACGCCGGCGCTGCTCGACCGGCTGCTCGTGCCGCGCGTTGCGCAGGCTCGTCGGCAAACCGGTGCTCGCGCGGCTGGGCGGACGCCTGCGCCTGGCGGTCGTCGGCGGCGCGGCGCTCGATCCGGTCGCTCGCGCACGACGTTCATCGGACTGGGGCTGCCGATGCTGCAGGGTTACGGCATGACCGAGGCCTCGCCGGTCATCTCGGTGAACCGCGACGACGACAACGTGCCCGAATCGGTCGGGCCGCCGCTGCCGGGCGTCGAGGTTCGGATTGGGCGCGGGCAGCGAGCTGCTCGCGCGCGGCCCCAACGTCATGCAGGGCTACTGGAAGAATCCCGACGCGACGCGCGCGACGCTCACCGACGACGGCTGGCTGCATACCGGCGACATCGCCGAGATCAAGGACGGCAAGATCTACATCCGCGGCCGCGCGAAGGACATCCTGGTGTTGTCCAACGGCGAGAAGCTGCCGCCGCAGGACGTCGAGTTCGCGATCCTGCACGACCCGGTCTTCGAGCAGGTGATGCTGGTGGGCGAAGGCCGCCCGTACGTCGTGCTGCTCGCGGTCACGAAGGAGACGGACGAGAAGGAGCTGATTCGGCGCGCCAACGAGCAGCTGAAAGAGTTCCCGCGCTGGATGCGCGTGCGGCGCGTCGTCATCGCGACGAAGGAGCCCTGGAGCGTCGACAACGGCCTTCTCACGCCCACGCTCAAGCTGAAGCGCCCGCTCCTGCTCAAGCACCTGGCGCCGCAGATCGAGGCGGCCTATGCGGAACCGTCCGGCACCGGCTGAGATGCCCACAAACAAGCGCTTCTCGACGACGATCAAGGTCTACGCGGCCGGCATCGCGGTGATCATCGTGCTCGCGATCCTGCGCGCATATGGCTTAAGCGTCGCGGACGTCGCACGCCTCGCTCGCGCGAAATTCTACGAGGCCGCCGTCGATGCCAAGGCGCTGATGAGCCGCGAATATTCCGACCGGTATTCGCAGAAGCTGCGCGAGGAAGCCGCGAACATGCCAGCACAGGCACCGCTGACGAACGACAACGAGGATCCGCAACTCGCGCGCGACCTCGCCGCGGAGCGCAAGCGCGTCCTCGAGGAGCGCGCCGCGTACCTGGAGAAGAACGCGGTGAAGATCCTGACCGGCGACAAGGAAACGCTGAAAAAACAGGTCGAAGAGCAGGTGCGCCAGGCGGGCGGCAAGGACTAGCACCGGCCCCGGTCGTCGCCGCGGCGACGGACCCCCGACGCAATCCGACATCCCGCGCCGTCCGGCGGCGGTGGTTGACACGCCCCGGCGATCAAACGTAGGATTAAAACGGTCGTTTAATTCTCGGAGCCGCAACAAGGCCCGGGAATGTGAGGCCGCATGGCCATCCAAAGGAGGCGGTGTGGGGGCAAAAGTCATTCCGATCGACGCAGGCCGCGGGTCCATCGCCACCAAGGAGCGCATCCTCGACGCAGCCGAGGGCCTCTTCGTCGTGCACGGCTTCGAGGCGACGAGTCTGCGCACGATTACGGCCGCCGCGTTCGTCAACCTGGCGGCGGTGAACTATCACTTCGGCACCAAGGAAGAATTGTTCCAGGCCGTGCTGACGCGGCGCCTCGATCCCATGAACCAGGAGCGCGTCGAGATCCTGAGTCGGCTCGAATCGCGAGGCGGCGCCGCGATCCGCTGTCCGTGCGACCGCATCCTGATGGCGCTGTTCGTTCCGGCGTTGCGCCTGGCGCGCGATCCGGAACGCGGCGGCAAGAACTTCCTGCGGCTGCTCGGGCGTGCCTATGCCGATCCGGCGCCGTTCATCCGCCAGTTCCTGTCCGACCAGTACGCGCTGATGATCGCGCGCTTCAAGGCCGCCTTCGGGCGCGCGCTGCCGCACCTGCCGCGCAGGGAACTGTCGTGGCGGCTGCACTTCATCATGGGCGCGCTGTCTTACACACTGGCGGGCACGGATGCGCACAAGATCATCAGCGAACTGAGCCCGCGCGAGACCGAACAACGACGAAATCCTGCTGCGCCGGCTGGCGCCGTTTCTTCTCGCGGGGCTGAATGCGCCGCTGCCCGACTTGACCGAAGTGACGCGCGAAGTCGACGGCGCGTTCGCGCGAAAGCGCTGATCGCGAGCTCGCGGCAAGCCCGGCGCGCGGCGTAGCGCGTCGGCGTATTCGAGGAACAAGACCATGCTGACTTTGCTCTTTCTCTTCGTGGTAGCGGCCGGCGCGCTCGTGCTGGCGTATGTCAATGCGTCGGGACGCACGTGGGGAGTCGCCGCGGCAGTGGCCCTGGCAGCGTCGTGGCTGGCGCACGCGCTGCCGCTCGCGTTGAATGCGCTGCTCACCATCGCTTTCGTTGCGCTGGCATTGGCGCTCGCGATTCCGGCGTTGCGGCGCAAGCTGATCAGCGACGGCGTGCTGCGCGGCATTCCGGAAGCTGATGCCGCCCATGTCGCCGACCGAACGCGACGCACTCGAGGCCGGCACTGTGTGGTGGGACGGCGAACTCTTCTCCGGTCGCCCCAACTGGCGCCGCCTGCTCGATGCGCCGCGGCCCGCGCTTTCGCCTGAGGAGCAGCGCTTCCTCGACAATGAGGTCGCGACGTTGTGCGGCATGACGAGCGACTGGGAGACGACGAACGTCTACAAGGACCTGCCGCCGCACGTGTGGCAGTACATCAAGGACAAGGGCTTCCTCGGGATGATCATCCCCAAGGAGTACGGCGGCCTGGGCTTTTCGGCGTTCGCGCATTCGCAGGTGATCACGAAGCTCTCCACGCATTCGCGGCACCGTGGCGGTGACGGTGATGGTGCCCAATTCGCTGGGGCCGGGTGAACTGCTGCTGCATTACGGCACCGACGAGCAGAAGCGCCACTACCTGCCGCGGCTCGCCAAGGGGCTCGAGATCCCGTGCTTTGCGCTGACCAGCCCGAGCGCGGGCTCGGACGCCGCGGCGATGCCCGACTTCGCGTACGTATGCTGGGGCGAGCACGACGGCAAGCGCACGCTGGGCTTACGTGTGACGTGGGAAAAGCGCTACATCACGCTGGGTCCGGTTGCGACGCTACTGGGCCTCGCCTTCCGCGTATTCGATCCCGACAAGTTGGTGGGCGACAAGGAGGACATCGGGATCACCTGCGCGCTGATTCCGACCACCCATCCTGGCGTGGAAATCGGCCGTCGCCACATGCCGCTCAATGCGGTGTTCCAGAACGGTCCCAATTCGGGCAAGGACGTATTCATCCCGATGGACTGGGTCATCGGCGGCCAGCCGATGCTGGGACACGGCTGGCGGATGCTGATGGAATGGCTGGCGGCGGGCCGCGGCATTTCGCTGCCGTCGTCGAACACCGGCATGGCGATCCTCGCCGTGCGAACCGTCGGCGGCTACGCGCGTGTGCGCACGCAGTTCAAGACGGCGATCGGCAAGTTCGAAGGCATCGAGGAGCCGCTCGCGCGCATGGGCGGCAACCTGTACATGATGGATGCCGCGCGGATGGTTACCGCGGCCGCCATCGACCAGGGCGAAAAGCCGGCGGTGCGTATCCGCGATCGCCAAGTACCACATCACCGAGCGCGCGCGGCAGGTCGTCAACGACGGCATGGACGTCATCGGCGGCAAGGGCATCAGCATGGGGCCGTCGAATTTCCTGGGTGGCGCATACATGCAGCACCCCGTGGCAATCACCGTCGAGGGCGCCAACATCCTGACGCGCGGCCTCATCATCTTCGGGCAGGGCGCGATTCGCTGCCACCCGTACGTGCTGAAGGAGATCAAGGCGACGCGGCACACGGACGCACAGCGGGCGTCGATCGCCTTCGACGCGGCGCTGTTCGGCCACCTGCGCTTCGCTATCTCGAATGTCGCGCGCACGCTGGTCATGGGGCTGGACCGGTTCGCATTTTGTGTCGGTTCCGGCGGATGTCGCGCCGGAAACGCGCCGCTACTACCAGCAACTGACGCGCTTCTCGGCCGCGCTCGCGTTCCTGGCCGACGTGTCGATGGGCACGCTCGGCGGCGCGCTGAAGCGCAAGGAGAAGCTGTCCGCCCGGCTGGGCGACATCCTGTCGCTCATGTACCTCTGCTCGGCGACGCTGAAGCGCTTCGAGATGGAGGGCCGGCAGGCGGCCGATGCGCCGCTGATGCACTGGGCGATCTGGGACGCGATGTTCAAGGCGCAGAACGCGTTCGAGGGCGTCATCTCGAATTTCCCGAACCGCGTCATCGCGTTCGCGCTGCGCCGCATCGTGTTCCCGCTCGGCCGGCCTTACGTCGTGCCGTCGGACCGCGATCGGCCACGATGTCGCGCGCCTGCTGATCGAGCCGTCGGCCACGCGTGATCGCCTGACCGCGGGCATGTACGTCGGCACGGCCGACGACGATCCGGTGGGCCTGATCGAACGTGCGCTCGAGGCGACGATGATCGCCGAACCGGTCGAAGCCAAGCTCCGTGCCGCGGTCAAGGACGGCCGGCTCGACGGTCATTTGCCGCCGGGCGCCGGCATCGAGGTGCTGGCCGACCGCGCGCTGGCGGCAGGTGTCATCGGTGTCGACGAAGCGCGTGCGCTGGTCGCCCAGCGCGAGCTCGCGGCGAAGGTGATTCACGTCGACGACTTCGACAAGGACTTGGGCGCTTCCTTGCTGCAACCGGCGATCGACGCCGCCAAGCCGCGGACGCGAAGCCACCGCGCGGCCGCGTGACGCTGCGTCGCTGCGACCCGCGAACATTCCGCCATGACTGAACCGATCTTCATCATCGACGGCGCGCGCACGCCATTCCTCAAGGCGCGCAACCGGCCGGGGCCGTTCGCGGCCTCCGACCTCGCCACCGACGCCGGCCGCGCGCTCCTGCTGCGCCAGAAGTTCGACCCCACGCAGCTGGACGAGGTCATCCTCGGCTGCGCGGCTCCCTCTGCCGACGAGGTGAACATCGGACGCGTCGCCGCATTGCGGATGGGCTGCGGCTTGAAGGTGCCCGGTTGGACCGTGATGCGCAACTGCGCGTCGGGCATGCAGTCGATCGACTCCGCGGTCAACAACATCAAGGCCGGGCGCTCGGACCTTGTGCTGGCGGGCGGCGTGGATGCGCTGTCGCGCGCGCCGCTCCTGTTCTCCGACGCGATGGTGATGTGGCTGTCGAACTGGTATGCGGCCAAGACGCTGCCGCAGCGCGCCGCGCTGCTTGCCAAGTTCCGTCCGGGCTACCTGGCGCCGGTGATCGCGCTCATGAAGGGCCTGACCGACCCGATCTGCGGACTGCTGATGGGACAGACGGCCGAGAATCTGGCGTTTCGCTTCGGCATCACGCGCCGCGACATGGACGAATTCGCCGCGCGCAGCCACCAGCGCGTGCTGGCGGCGCAGAACGCCGGCCACTTCGATGGCGAAGTGGTGCCGCTGTACGACAAGTCGGGCAAGCTGTATCCGGCCGATGATGGCGTGCGCGACGACTCGACGCCGGAAAACCTCGCCAAGCTGCGGCCGTTCTTCGACAGGAAGTACGGCAACGTGACCGCCGGCAACAGCTCGCAGATCACCGACGGCGGCGCGTGGCTCGTCGTCGCGTCGGCGCGCGCGGTGGACAAGCACAAGCTCGACGCCGATCGGCCGCATCGTCGATTCGCAGTGGGCGGGGCTCGATCCGGCGCAGATGGGTCTGGGGCCCGTGCACGCGGCAACGCCGATACTGCAACGGCAGAATCTCGCGCTCAACGACGTCGATGCGTGGGAGATCAACGAGGCGTTCGCCGCGCAGGTTTTGGCGTGCGAGCGCGCGTGGGCGAGCGACGAGTTCTGCCGCGCCGAACTCGGGCTTCCGGGTGCGCTGGGGCCGATCGACCAGGCAAGCTCAATGTCGACGGCGGCGCTATCGCGCTCGGGCATCCGGTGGGCGCCTCGGGCACGCGCATCGTCCTCCATGTGCTGAACGTGCTGCGCCGCACCAACGGCAAGCGCGGCATGGCCGCGATCTGCATCGGCGGCGGATTGGGCGGCGCGATGCTGGTCGAGAGGGTTTGAGCCCTCGAATGCGGGTCGAGCGAGCGAATCCCGGAGCGACCGATGCGTTTGGGCATGTTGGTGGATGCGGCGTGCGACCTGCCGCTGGCGTTCATCGCGCAGAATCCGATCCGCGTGATACCGATTCCGATTCGCGTCGGCGACCGCGAAGTGGTGGACGTGCGCGACGAGGCGGACACGAAGGCGTTCTCCGAGGATGTCCTCGAGGCGGGTGTTGCCGACGTCGAGATCCGCCCGTATACCGAGGAGCAGCTCGAGGTCACTCTTCCTGCGGCCGCTCGTCGTCGACTTCGACTACGTGATCTGCGTCACGACCACATCGCAGCGCGGCCCGATCTTCGCCACGGCACAGAAATTCGCGTTCCAGATCATCACGAAGTACCAGCCGCTGCGGGAGGCCGCCGGTGTGCCCGGCCCTTTCGCCATCCGCGTGTTCGACAGCCGCAACCTGTTCGCCGCGCAGGGTGTGCAGATCATGGAGCTGGCGCGGATGATCCGCGCGGACACGCCGACGCCGCGCATCTTCCGAAGGCTCGAAGAGATCATTCCGCAGACGTACGGCTACATCGTGCCGTCGGACTTGGATTACCTGCATGCGCGGGCCCGCGCGCATGGCGACCGGAGCATGGGTTTCGTCGGCCACCGGCTGGGCAATGCGCTGGACATGAAGCCGATCGCGCGCTGCTTTCGCGGCGAGACCGGTCCCGTCGCGAAGGTGCGCCATTTCGCGGCGGCGGCCGAGCGCGTATTCGCCAACGTGGCGCGCGAAATCGAGCGTGGGCTATTGGTGCCTTTCGTGAACCTGAGCTACGGCGGCGACTGGACGGCCCTTGCGCAACTGCCGGCCTTCATCATGTTGAGCAAGGCCGCGTCGGTGCGCGGCGTCGACGTGCATTGGAGCCGGCTTTCGATGGTGGCCGGCGCAATCGTCGGCCCGGGCGCGCTGACCGTAGGCATCGTCGCGCAGCCGCACGAATTCACCTAGGACCCGCTGACTCCGGAGTCCCCAACCCGCAGGAACGATGATGCAACACTGGACGATCACCCGCGATGCCGACGGCCTCGCGTGGCTCACCTTCGACAAGGCCGGCGCGACCGTCAACACGTTGTCGGCGGCGGTGCTCGCCGAACTCAACGACGCGCTCGACATCCTCGACGCCGATGCGCCGAAGGGTCTCGTCATCCGCTCCGGCAAGGCCAACGGCTTCATCGCCGGTGCGGACGTCGATGAATTCGGCGAAGTGAACAACGACGCGGGTGCGCTGGCGATCGTCAAGCGCGGATGGGACACGTTCGAGCGCCTGGCGACACGTCCGGTACCCGACACTGGCGCTGGTGCGCGGCTTCTGCCTGGGCGGCGGACTCGAATTGGCGCTTGCGTGCCGCTATCGCGTGGTCGTCGACGAGCCCGGGACGCGGCTGGGCTTGCCCGAGGTGATGCTGGGCATCGTTCCCGGCTGGGGCGGCATCAAGCGACTGCCACGGCTGGCGGGCGCGCCCGCGGCCCTCGACATGCTGCTGACGGGCAGGACGATCGATGCGCGGCGCGCGAAGAAGCTCGGGCATCGCCGACGAGTGCGTTCCCGTCCGGATCATGGACAACACGGCGCGCGGCGTGCTGCGCGCGCTGCCGCCGCCGCGCACGCTTCCGTTCCCTTTGTCGCTGACGCTGAATCCGCTGGCCCGCCGCTTCATTGCCGCGCAGGCGACGAAGAAGGTCGCGCAGCGCGCGCGCCGCGAGCATTATCCGGCGCCGTACGCGGTGCTCGACCTGTGGGTGAAGTACGACGGCGATGCGCTCGCGGTGCCCGCGTCGGACCCGGCGTCGATTCCGGCGCTGTTCAGGTCGCCGACTACGGCCAATCTGTTGCGCGTGTTCAAACTGCAGGAGCGGCTGAAAGCGTCTGGGCAAGGAGGGCGACTTCCGCGCGGGCCATGTGCATGTCGTGGGCGCCGGCACGATGGGCGGCGACATCGCCGCATGGTGCGCGTTGCGCGGCTTGACCGTCACGCTGCAGGACCAGAACGCGGAGCGCCTGTCACCCGCCATGCAGCGGGCCGGCAAGCTCTTCGCGGAACGGCTGCGCGACCCGCGCCGCGTGCGTGAAGCAACCGACCGCCTCATCCCCGATGTCGCCGGCGACGGCGTGGCGCGGGCCGACGTGATCATCGAGGCCATTTTCGAGAACGTCGACGCCAAGCGCGCGCTGTTCGCCGCGCTGGAGGCGAAGGCCAAGCCTTCGGCGATCCTCGCATCGAACACGTCGAGCATTCCACTCGAGGACATCGCGCAGTCGATGGCGGATCCGTCGCGCCTCATCGGCCTGCATTTTTTCAATCCGGTGCCGAAGATGATGCTGGTGGAGATCGTCGTCGGCCGGCAGACGCGCGAAGCGCTGGTGCCGCAGGCCGCGGCGTTCGTGCGCCAGATCGACAAGCTTCCGCTGCCGGTGAAGAGCGCGCCGGGATTCCTCGTCAACCGCGTGCTCGCGCCGTACCTCATGGCGGCGATGCGCTGCGTCGACGAGGGCCTGTCGCCCGAGACGGTCGACGAAGCGGCGCTCGCCTTCGGCATGCCGATGGGCCCGATCGAGCTCGCGGACACCGTGGGACTCGACATCTGCGTCGCCGTCGGCAAGATGCTGGGCGACGACGCCGTGCCGCCCAAGCGACTGATGGAACTGGTGGCCGCCGGCAATCTCGGCCGCAAGACCGGGCGTGGTTTCTACGCGTGGGTTGCCGGCAAGGCGCAGAAAGGCGCGGCGGGCGCGGTGCCCGAGGGGCTCGCCCGGCGGCTGATCGGCCCCTTCGTGGAAGAGGCGAAGTCCGCGTTGGCTGCAACATATCGTCGCCGATGCCGATCTGGTGGACGCCGGCGCCATATTCGGCACGGGCTTCGCGCCATTTCGCGGCGGTCCGCTGCATTACGCGGCCACGGCTACCTGACTGCCGGAGCGACCGCAGGCACGGCTTCTGGTGTACGATTTTCCCGCTGGACGCGACCGCCCCACGCACGGGCGCGCGCCGCTCGCGATAGATCCCCTTGAGTCAGGCAGGCATCGCGCCGCGCGTCATCGCCGCGGCAAGGAGGAGCGTCTTGGAAAAAATCTGGCTCAAGCACTATCCGAAGGGCGTTCCCGCGGAGATCGACGTCAACGAGTACGCGTCGGTCCGCGACGTGTTCGAGGAAAGCGTCGCCAAGTACGGCACGCGCCCCGCGTTCTCGTGCATGGGCAAGACGCTCACGTTCGCCGAGCTCGACACGCTGTCGGCGGCGTTCGGGGCCTGGCTGCAGGGCATCGGCTGCAAGAAGGGCGCGCGCGTCGCGCTGATGATGCCCAATGTCCTGCAATACCCGGTGTGCCTGTTCGGCACGCTGCGCGCCGGTTGCACGGTCGTCAACGTCAATCCGCTGTACACGGCGCGCGAGCTCGAGCACCAGCTGAATGACTCGGGCGCCGAGGTCATCGTGTGCGTCGAGAACTTCGCGAACGTCTTCGCGCAGGTTCGCGGCAAGACCAAGGTACGCCAGCCGGTAATCACGTCGATCGGCGAGCTGATGGGATTCAAGGGCGTCCTCGTCGACTTCGTGCTGCGGCACGTGAAGAAGGTCATTCCCGCGTTTTCGATTCCGGGTTCCATACGCCTGTCGGACGCGCTGGACGACGGCCGCAAGCGCACGCTCGAGCACGTGCCGATCGGCCACGACGACATCGCCTTCCTCCAGTACACGGGCGGCACCACCGGCGTGGCCAAGGGCGCGATGCTGCTTCATCGCAATATCGTCGCCAACCTGCTGCAGGCTCGGGCGTGGGTGCAGCCGTTCCTGGGCGATACGCGCGAGGTCATCATCACGCCGCTGCCGCTCTATCACATCTTTTCGCTGACGGCGAATTGCCTCGTGTTCATGACGCTGGGCGGCGAGAACGTGCTCATTCCCAATCCGCGCGACATTCCCGGCTTCGTGAAGGAAATGTCGAAATACCGGTTCACGGCGTTCACCGGCGTGAACACGCTGTTCAATGCGCTCCTGAACAACGCCGACTTCCGCAAGCTCGACTTCTCGACGCTGCATCTTACGCTGGGCGGCGGCATGGCCGTGCAGGAGGCCGTCGCCGAGAAGTGGAAACAGGTGACCGGCGTGCCGCTGATCGAGGCGTACGGGCTCACGGAGACGTCGCCGGCGGCGACGATGAATCCGCTCGACCTGCCCGCATACAACGGGGCGATCGGCCTGCCGATCAGTTCGACGGAAATCGCGCTCCGCGACGACGCCGGCCATAACGTCCCGCTGGGAACGCCCGGCGAAATATGCATCCGCGGACCGCAGGTCATGGCGGGCTACTGGCAGCGCCAGGACGAAACGGACAAGGTCATCGACCGCGAAGGCTGGTTCGCGACGGGCGATGTCGGCGTCATGGACGAGCGCGGCTACATCAAGATCGTGGACCGCAAGAAGGACATGATCCTGGTGTCCGGATTCAACGTGTATCCGAACGAGATCGAAGCGGTCGTCGCAATGCATGCCGGCGTGCTCGAATGCGCGGCGATCGGCATTCCGGACCGCAAGTCCGGCGAGGCGGTCAAGCTCTTCATCGTGAAAAGGCAGGACGACCTCACGGCGGACGACGTCCTCGCGCACTGCCGCGATCACCTGACCGGCTACAAATGCCCGCGCGACGTTGAATTCCGCGACGAGCTGCCGAAGTCGAACGTCGGCAAGATCCTGCGCCGCGAACTGCGCGACGAGGCCAGGAAACAGGCGGCGCAGCCGGCGGCCTGAACCGCGAATTCATGGCGCCCATGCCCGTTCACTTGCCGGCCAAGGAACCTGTGTTGCGCGTCGTGCCGATGCCGGCCGACGTCAACCAGCACGGCGACATCTTCGGCGGGTGGATCATGGCGCAGGTCGACATCGCCGGCGGCGTCGTCGCGGCCCGGAGGGCATGCGGCCGCGTGGCGACGGTCGCCGTCAATTCGTTCACGTTCAAGCAGCCGGTGCTGGTGGGCGATCTCGTGACGTTTTATGCCGAAATCACCAAAGTGGGACGAACGTCGGTAACGGTGGAAGTCGAGGTTTATGCGCAGCGCAACCCGGGCGACGTTGTCACGGTCAAGGTTACCGAGGCCAGCCTCACCTACGTCGCGGTCGGCACGGACCGCCGGCCGCGGGACATTCCACGCAATTGACGCCACCAGAATGAGACACCTGCGGGCCAACTCGCGAAAAAGGGGGTACCGCCCCTTGAGAGTGGGGCGCCCCGGCGGGTGTATAGTTTCCCCAACACCACTCCGAAGGCAGGGATTGCCTTCGCGGCCGGATAAGAAGAACCTTTAGGCAACAAAAGCCTAATCACAGGCAGTTCCCGTCAGCAGAGAGGAGATTCCATGCAATCGAACCAATTTCGACGCACCCGCGTGGCCGCTGCGGTAGCCGGGCTGGCGCTCGCGCTGGGCGCCGGCCAGGCATTCGGCGCGGCTTTCGCGCTGCAGGAGCAAAGCGTCAGCGGACTCGGCAATGCGTATGCCGGCGGCGCGGCCTCGGCGGAGGACGCCAGCACGGTGTTCAGCAACCCGGCCGGCATGTCGCGATTCGGCAGCACGCAGATCGTCGCGCGGCCTCAACATCATCACGCCGTCGATCAAGTTCAACAACAACGGCGGTTCGCTGAACGCCTTCAACCAGCCGCTCGGCGGCTCCGGCGGCGATGCCGGCAGCAGCAATTACGTGCCGAACATCTACCTGGTGGTGCCGATCAACAAGCAATTCGCCGTCGGCCTGGGCGTGGGTGCGCCGTTCGGCCTCGTCACCGAATGGGACAGCGGCTGGCTCGGCCGCTATCAGGCGATCAAGTCGGACGTCAAGACGCTGAACGTCGACGTGGCGCTGTCGTGGAAGGCCACGGACAACTTCTCCGTCGGCGTCGGCGTCGACTACCAGCAGGTCAAGGCCACGTTCACCAGCAACGCCAACTACTCGTATGCCATTGCGGGCGCGGCAACGCAGTTCGAGGCGATGGGCCTCATCCCGCCGGCGGCGCGGCGCCACTCATTCAGGCCACGCCGGGTCTCGATTCGTTTGTCAACGTCAATGCGGATGACAGCGCGTGGGGCTGGGACATCGGCGCCTTGTGGGACATCTCGAAGGACATGCGCGTCGGTGCGCACTACCGGTCATCGATCAAGTACAACGCCTCCGGAAACGCGAACTTCACCAATCCGGCGCTGCCGCCGCTCGGGCCGCTCGCACCGGTCGGCGCGGGGGTTGCAGGTTACATCAACGCGAACATTACGTACAACAGCGGCATCTCGTCGAGCATCGAGGTTCCGTCAATCACCAACGTTTCGTTCTTCGGACACGTCGATCCCAAGTGGGACGTGATGGCCGACATCCAGTTCACGAACTGGTCGACGATTCAGGACCTGACGTTCATCCGGACCGACGGGAACGTGTTGCAATCGACACCGGAGCACTTCAAGGATGTCTGGCGCTTCTCCCTTGGTGCGAGCTATTACCTGGACCAGGCGTGGAAGTTCCGTGCCGGCGTAGCGTACGACGAATCGCCCGTGCAGACGCAGTACCGGACGCCGCGGCTGCCCGATGCCAGTCGCACGTGGCTGTCGGTGGGGGCGCAGTACACAATGAACCCCAACCTCAAGTTCGACGGCGGCTTCACGTACATCTGGGGCGGCAATCCGTCCACGGACCAGAACGCGGGCAATACGGCGCAATATGGCTTGATCTCGGGGGGCTACAAGCCGACCGTGACGATCTTCGGCGTGTCGGGAACCTACACGTTCTAGGGAAATTCGGCGTCGCGGGCCGCGCAGCCGGCGGCACGTACGCCGGGCCGGCGGTCCCCCTGTTTCGAACCTTGCGCGGCCGGCTTCCCCGGCCGCGCAATTTTTCGTTAGCCGCTGTCCCAATAACCGGATCCAGTTGATGGCATCACCGTCGCCCTCATCGCGTTTGCGCATTCGCAAGGCCGCCGTGCTGGGCGCCGGCGTCATGGGCGCGCAGATTGCCGCGCATCTCGCCAACGCGGGCATTCCCGTCGTGCTGTTCGACTTGGCGGCCAACGAGGGCGACCCGAACGGCCAGGTGGCGAAGGCGATCGCCGGGTTGGCGAAACAGGAACCCGCGCCCTTGGCGGCCAAGGACCGCGCCGCATCGATCGACGCCGCCAATTATGGCGACGGCCTCCCGAGGATCGCCGAATGCGACCTCGTGATCGAGGCGATCGCCGAGCGCCTCGACTGGAAGCGGGACCTTTACGAAAGAATCGCTCCGCACGTCGCGACGGGTGCGATTCTCGCGTCCAACACTTCTGGCCTGTCGCTCGCGGCGCTGTCGGCGGCGGTGCCCGCTGCGCTTCGTCCGCGCTTTTGCGGCATCCATTTCTTCAATCCGCCGCGCTACATGCACTTGGTCGAGGTCATCAATGCGCCGGAATCCGACGCCGCGCTGCTCGATGCGCTCGAGGCATTCCTGACCACCACGCTGGGCAAGGGCGTGGTCCGCGCGCGGGACACGCCCAATTTCATCGCCAATCGCATCGGCATTTTCTCCGTGCTGGCGACGATGAAGCACACGGAAGCCTTCGGACTGGGCTTCGACGTCGTCGACGCGCTGACGGGCCCCGCGATCGGGCGCGCGAAGAGCGCCACGTACCGCACGGCCGACGTCGTCGGCCTGGACACGATGGCGCACGTCGTCAAGACGATGTTCGACACGTTGCCGGATGATCCGTGGCACGCGCTGTTCGCGACGCCGCCCACGCTCGCCGCGCTGGTTGCGCAGGGCGCGCTGGGCGCCAAGACCAAGGCCGGATTCTTTCGCAAGGTCGGCAGGGACATCCAGGTGCTCGATCCGCCCGCGCGCGATTACCGTGTTGCGGCCGGCCAGGTTGCGCCGGAAGTGGCCGAGTTGCTCAAGATACGTTCGCCGGCCGAGAAGTTCGCCAAGCTGCGCACGTCCTCCCACACCCAAGCGCAATTCCTCTGGGCGATCTTCCGCGATCTCTTCCACTACAGCGCGTATCACCTGGCGGCGATCGCCGACAATGCGCGCGACGTGGACTTGGCCATCCGCTGGGGCTTTGGCTGGCAGATGGGACCGTTCGAGACCTGGCAGGCCGCCGGGTGGAACGCCGTCGCCGGCTGGCTTGCCGAGGACATCGCGGCGGGCAGGACGCTTTCCAACGCTCCGTTGCCCGCGTGGGTGACGGGTGCCAAGGTGAGCGCCGCGGGTGGCGTGCACACGCCGCAGGGCGCGTACTCGGCTGCGAAAGATGTCTTCGTCGCGCGACCCAAGCTGCCCGTCTATCGCCGCCAGCTCTTTCCCGATCCCGTGTTGACCGAGCGTACCGATGCGGGCACGACGATCTTCGAGACGGATGCGCTCCGCATGTGGCACTTGGGCGACGACGTCGCCATCGTGTCGTTCAAGAGCAAGGCGCACACGATCGGCGGGGCCGTCATCGACGGCCTCAATCGCGCCATCGACGAGGCCGAGCGCTCTTGCGCGGGCCTGGTCATCTGGCAGACCAGGGAGCCGTTCTCGTTCGGTGCGGACTTGTCCGAGCTCGCGCCCGCGCTCGCCGCCAAGCAGTGGGATGTCATCGACCGCGTCGTCGCCAACTTCCAGAAGACGTCGCTGCGGCTGCGCTACAGCCTCATCCCCACGGTGTGCGCGGTGCGCGGCATGGCGCTCGGCGGATCGTGCGAATTCATCATGCATGCCGATCGGACTGTCGCAGCGCTCGAGTCCTACATCGGTCTCGTCGAGGTTGGCGTCGGCCTGCTGCCCGGCGGCGGAGGCACCAAGGAGTTCGCGATCCGTGCCGCGGAGGAGGTGAAGCGCGGCGCCAACGGCAGCCAGATGGACCAGTTCCCGTTCCTGCGCACGTATTTCCAGACGATCGCCACCGCCACCGTGGCCAAGAGCGCGCTGGACGCCAAGGAACTGGGATACCTGCGCCCTGCCGACATCGTCGTCATGAATGCCTACGAGGTGCTGTTCGTCGCCAAGGCGCAGGCGCGGGCGTTGGCCGACGCAGGCTACCGTCCACCGCTGCCGCCGCGCAATGTGCCCGTGGCCGGCAAGACCGGATTGGCGACGCTGCAGATGTTGCTGGTCAACATGCGTGAGGGCGGCTTCATCAGCGCCTACGACTTCGAGGTTGGCCTCAAGGTCGCGCGCGTGCTGTGCGGCGGCGAGCTCGAACCCGGGAGTCTCGTCGACGAGAACTGGTTCATCGACCTCGAGCGCCGCGAATTCATGGACCTGCTGCGGCACGAGAAGACGCAGGCGCGCATCGCGCACACGCTTGCGACCGGCAAGCCGCTGCGCAACTGAGGGGCCGTCATGGGCAAACAGATGCAGGACGCATACATCGTCGCGTCCACGCGAACCGCCGTCGGCAAGGCGCCGCGCGGCGCCTACCGCTCGACGCGTCCCGATACGCTGCTCGCACATGTGCTGCAGCGCGTGCTGGCACAGGTTCCCGCCATCGACGCCAAGCGCATCGACGACGTCATCGTCGGCTGCGCGATGCCCGAGTACGAGCAGGGCATGAACGTCGCGCGGATCGGCCTGCTGCTCGCGGGTTTGCCTGACAGCGTGGCGGGCATGACGATCAACCGGTTCTGCTCGTCCGGGTTGAACGCGGTGTCGATCGCCGCCGACCGCATCCGCACCGGTGAAGCCGACATCGTCATCGCGGCGGGAACAGAGAGCATGAGCATGATCCCGATGCTGGGCCGGCTCGCGCTGAACGAGGCGGTATTCGCCAAGGGCGAGAACGTCGGCATCGCCTACGGCATGGGAATCACGGCGGAGAACGTCGCCGCGCAATGGAAGATCTCGCGCGACGACCAGGACGCGTTCGCGCTGGCGTCGCACCAGAAGGCGCTCGCGGCGCAGCGCAACGGCGAGTTCGACGCGGAGATCAGCGCGATCACCGTCCACGAGAGCCTCCCGGACTTGGCTTCCGGCAAGATCGCCATACGCAACCGCGAAATCGCGCGCGACGAAGGTCCGCGCGCCGACACCACGCTCGAAGGACTGGCGAAGCTGCGCCCGGTGTTCGCGGCGAAGGGGTCGGTCACCGCCGGCAACAGCTCGCAGATGTCGGACGGCGCGGGCGCGTCGATCGTCGTCTCCGAACGTGTGATGAAGGAGCTCGGCCTCGCGCCGCTCGCGCGCTGGGTCGGCTTCGCCGTCGGCGGCGTTCCGCCCGCGATCATGGGCGTGGGGCCAATTGCCGCCATCCCAAAAGTGCTGAAGGCATCGGGTTTGAAGCAGGACGACATGGACTGGATCGAGCTGAACGAGGCCTTCGCCGCGCAGGCGCTCGCGGTGATCCGGGAGCTTGGGATTGATCCGGCGAAGGTCAACCCTCTTGGGGGTGCCATTGCGCTCGGCCACCCGCTCGGCGCCACGGGCGCGGTGCGCACCGCGACGATCACGCATGGCTTGAAGCGGCGGAAGCAGAAATACGGCATGGTCACGATGTGTGTCGGCACGGGGATGGGCGCCGCGGGAATCTTCGAATCGGCATGAGGAGCGGCAACCCGATGCCCGATTTCTGGCCATCCTGCGGATATCGGCTTCTCACCAAGGGCGGCGACGGCCGTCTGACGGTCAGCGACGCCTTCCTGCGCAGCTACCTCACGCGACCCGAACTTACGCCTATCCCGGAGTCGTGCGACGCGGAGTTGGCGCTGCACGATGCGTTGCTCGCCAATCCCCGCCGGAGGGTGTCCTCCGAAGAACTGGCCGCCTTGGCCGATGCCGATGCGCGCGAAAATTATGGCATCTGGCTGCGTTTCCGGACGCGGTTGCTCGCCGCCAATTCGCTCGAGGCAGCGTATGTCGGCCTCTTCCGCGGCGACGGCGTGGACGTGCCGCCGTTGTTCGTCGCCCAACTCACGCAAATCCTGTTGCGGCACATCCTGGGCGAGGCTGCCGCGCCCATGGAGGCGCGCGCCGCCGAACTGTTGTTCCGGACGCAAAGAATCGCCGTTACCGAGGATGGCGCGGTGATGGCGGCGGACGAGCAGACGGTCGACCTGTTCGCCACGACCGCCGGATTCGGCTCGCTCGGGGAATTGCTGGCGCAGAACAAGACGCCGGCGCGCTCGGTGGACCTGGACGTCCTGGACGCGGACAACGCGGCGCAATACTGGGAGCGCGACGAGCGCCACGATTTCTCGGTAAGCCTGAACCGCGGCCAGCCCGCGCTCGATGCGCTGACGCGCGTCCTCGAGAAATGGATTGCGCACTTTCTTGCCGTCACGGTGAGGATATCGCAGGAGCGAGCGATCGACGACGAGCACTGGGTCTGGCACGTCGGCCTCGACGCGCAGGCGAGCAGCCTGCTCAACGATCTGTACAATCGCGCCGACATCGACGACGAGCGGATGCGGCGCCTACTGTGCCTGTTCCGCCTCGAATTCGCGGATCCGTCGGACATGCGCCCGGCCATCAAGGGGCGCCCCGTCTATCTTGCGATGGCGATGGACGCGGAGCAAAGGCTGAAGCTCAAGCCCCAGAACCTCCTTCTCAATTTGCCGCTCGCACGGCAGCAATGATCACCATGACTGTCATGCCCAATCCAGAATCCCGCCCTATTGCCAACGCGGTCGCGGCTTCGCTCGCGTGCCTTTGTTGCGCCCTGGCGCCTGCCGCGTATGCGCAAGCGCCTGCCGCTGCGCCGGCGCCTGCCACCGCCGCGCCAGCGCCTGCCGCTGAGCCAGCGCCCAAGCCCGTGGCGCCGCCTCTCGAATTGAATTCGCTGTCCTGGCTCGACGGCTGCTGGCGCGGCCAGGTCACCGATTACGAATTCCGCGAGCATTGGCTGCCGCTGCGGGGAGGCCTTATGGTCGGCGCCGGACATATCACATTCCAGGGCAAGACGCAGGATTACGGCTATCTGCGGCTGGAGACGCGGCCGGACGGTGTCTACTACGTGGCTGTCTCCTCCGCCAAGCAGGAAACGCCGTTCAAGCTGACGGCCATCGACGCCACCGACGACGGCGCCACGACCTTTACCTTCACCAATCCGATTGCCGACCAGTTTCCGCAACGGATCGTGTATCGCCGTGGCGTCGAAGGCTGGCTGTACGCGTCGGTCGAGGGGAAGGTCAAGGCCGAAGAGAAGGACAAGAAGGTCGTCTATCCGATGCGACGCGTCGACTGCCAGAGCGGTGAGCTGATTCGAAAATAGGCGGGTGCGCGGTTGATCCGCGGCCGACGACAGCGCACATGCGACGGACTGCAAAATGAACACGCCGACGGGCGCACTGGCCAGTTTCCTCAGGATGCTCGACGCAGGCAAGGACAGCGCGCTCTTGCGCTATTCGCTCGGCAACGAATACACGAAGGCAGGCGACGCGGAGCGCGCTGCCTTGCACCTTCGCCAGGCGGTCACGCTGGATCCCGAATACACGGCCGCATGGAAGCTCTTAGGCCGCGCGCTGACGGACATGGGGCTAACGACAGAGGCGCTCGACGCATACCGGCAAGGCATCGCCGTCGCCGGACGTCGTGGCGACAAGCAGGCGCAAAAGGAAATGCAGGTCTTCGCGCGGCGCCTCGAGCGCCGCTGAGGGTGCCTGAAGGAAAAGGTTGCGCCGCCGCTATCCGCCCGCCGCAGCGATGGCGGCGACGCCGCGGTTGGCCAGTTCGTCCGCGCGGATATTGCCGGCGTTGTCCGCGTGGCCCTTCACCCAGAACCACTTCACGTCGTGCTGCGCGCGCAGCGCGTCCAGCTCGCGCCACAGTTCGGCGTTCTTGACGGCTTTCCTGTCGGCGGTCTTCCAGCCGTTGCGCTTCCAGCCGTGGATCCACGTCTCGATGCCGTTTTTCACGTATTGCGAGTCCGTGTGGATCTCGACCGCGCAGCCGCGTTTGAGCGATTCCAGCGCGCGGATGACCGCTGTCAGTTCCATCCGGTTGTTGGTCGTATGCGATTCGCCGCCGAAGAGCTCGCGCTCGCGGTTCCCAGACAGCAGCAGCACACCCCAGCCGCCGGGCCCGGGATTGCCCTTGCAGGCCCCGTCCGTGTAGATCACGACCGGCGTCATTCCGGCGAAGTCTCGGACGTGGTGATGCCTTCGCGTGCGCGCGCGGCAGGCGCGAGCGCCTTCTTGCGCCGTTCGCGGCGCTCCCAGGCAGGCGTCAACACGCGCATCCCCAGCACCTTCTTGGTGGCGCGCAGGAAGTAGACGCCGCCGGAGATGGGCCACCAGCGGTCGCCGACGGCTTCCAGAAAACTGAAGCGGTGCAGCCATTTCTGGCTGGCGAACGGGGGCGCGTAAGCATCGAGGCGGCCGCCGACGACGTCGAATCCCAGAAGCGTCAGCCAGTCCTTCAGCCGGTAGAGCGCGATGAAATTGCCATTCCACGGCGGCGTCTGCGCGCGCCCGAAGTACCGCTTGGCGCCGTAGAGCGAGAAGGGATTAAAGCCCGCGATCACGATCTGGCCCTCGGGGCGGATCACGCGATAGGCCTCGCGCAGCATGAGGTGCGGGTCGTCGGTGAATTCGAGCGCGTGCGGCAGGACGATGAGATCAAGCGCGTTCTCTGCGAACGGCAATCCGTGCGGATCGGCGATCAGCTCGGCCGGGGGGTCGTAGTCGAGCGTCCAGCGCGACGCGATCCGGCTCTGCGCCAGGAACGGACACTCCGGAAGGCCGATCTGCAGCGCGTGAAAGCCGAAGATGTCGGCGACCGCCTGGTCGAAGTACGCCTGCTCGCGCGCCAGCACGTAGCGGCCGAGGTCGGTGGCGAACCACTGGGCCAGCGTCGTTGACAGACCGGCCGGGGGTCCCGAAGATGCGTCCATGCCGCAGATTATCCCCATCCCCGCTTTCGCGGACAACTACATCTGGTTGCTGTGCGACGGCGCCGTGGCGGCCGTCGTCGATCCGGGCGATGCCGCGCCGGTCATCGCGTATCTTGAACGCACCGGAATCGCGCTGTGCGCCATTCTCGCAACCCATCATCATGGCGACCACGTTGGCGGCATCCCCGCATTGCTGGAACGCGGGCAGGTGCCGGTATTCGGACCGTCACGCGAGAAGATTCCCGGACGCACACAGGCCGTTTCAGGCGGGGACCGCATCGACGTTCCGGGAATCGACGCGACGTTCGACGTCATCGACGTGCCGGGCCACACCGCGGGCCACATCGCGTACTTCGGACCCTACGGCGGCGCGCCCGTGCTCTTTTGCGGCGATACGCTCTTCACCGGCGGATGCGGGCGCCTCTTCGAGGGCACGCCGGTCCAGATGTGGACGTCGCTGTCGGCACTGTCCGCGCTGCCGCCCGAGACGCGTGTCTATTGCGGCCACGAGTACACGCTCGCGAATCTTCGCTTCGCGTTGGCGGTCGAACCGCATAACGCGGACCTCAAGGAGCGCGACGCGCGGGAAAAGGCCAAGCGCGATCGCGGCGAGCCGACCGTGCCCTCGACGATGGGTGAGGAACGCGCCACCAATCCGTTTCTGCGCGCGCATCTGCCTGCGGTCAAGGCCGCGGCGGCGGCCCATGCCGGGCATCCGCTGGCCGACGACGTCGCCTCGTTCGGCGCGCTGCGGGAGTGGAAGAACCGCTTCTAGGCTCGGTTGACGCACCCCGCGGGTGCGCCTACCATCGCCTCAATTTTGCCCACTGAAGTTTGGCGGTGAGGGTTTGGGCAGCGAGATTCGCGCCGGACCGTACTGCAGGCAGTCCACAGGAAAACGAATTGCGCGTAACCACAGCACTGACCCTTCTCGTTGCCGCCGCGCTGACCGCTTGCGCGACGACCGCTCCTCCGCCAACCCCGGAACCACCGCCCACCGCCGTAGTTGCACCCCCGCCGGAACCGAACCCCGTTCCCGTCGCAATGCCACCCCCGCTCACCGACCCGTTCGCGGGAACGGCTGGCGCGGAACTGCAGCCGTTGCCCGCGTCCGCGCCCGACCTGTGGGAGCGCATCGTCGCGGGCTATGCGATTCCCGACATCGAGGGCCCGCTCGTCGACAAATGGGAGCGCTGGTACGCGGATCGCCCCGACTACGTGGCGCGGATGGTCGAGCGCAGCCGCCGATACCTGTATCACATCGTCAGCGAGGTGACCGCGCGCGGAATGCCCACGGAGATCGCCCTGCTGCCGATGGTGGAGAGCGCGTTCAATCCGGTTGCGATGTCCACGAGCCGCGCGTCGGGCATCTGGCAGTTCATCCCGTCGACCGGGAAGCACTACGGCCTCAACCAGGACTTCTGGATGGATTCGCGCCGCGACGTGCTGGCGGGGACCGACAAGGCCCTCACCTACCTCGACAAGCTGCACGGCGATTTCGACGACTGGCAGTTGGCGCTGGCCGGCTACAACTGGGGCGAGGGCAACGTTGCGAAGGCCGTCGCGCGGAACAAGGCGAAGGGGCTGCCGACCAACTATCAGAGCCTCAAGATGCCGGCGGAGACGGAGAACTACCTACCGAAGCTGCAGGCGGTCAAGAACATCGTCCGCGACCCCGAGAAATTCGGGCTGGCGCTGGCCGACATCCCCGATGCGCCGTACTTCGCCGTGGTCAAGACGACGCGCAAGATGGACACGAAATTCGCCGCTGAACTCGCGGAAATTTCGCTCGAGGATTTCCTGGCGCTCAACCCCCAGCACAACCGGCCCGTGATTGCCGGCGCCGACGAGCAGTCGATCCTGCTGCCGATCGACAACGCGGAGATCTTTGCCGCCAAGCTCGAACTCACGGACCAGCCGCTGGTGTCGTGGCAGGCGTACCGGATGCACCCCAACGAAACGCTCGCGCAAGTCGCCGCGAAGTACGGGATGTCCGTGGAGACGCTGCGCGCGGTGAACGGCATCGGGTCGCGGGCGAAAGTGCCTGGCGGCCACACGCTGCTGGTGCCGGCGCAAAGCGCGTCGACGGAAGCGGTAGCCTCGCTGTCGCAGGCCGTGTTCACGACGGTTCCGTCGGGCCGCACGTTCTACTACACGGCGAAGCGCGGCGACCGCGTATCGGTGATCGCGGCCCGGTACGGCGTCACGGCGCAGGAGTTGAAATCGTGGAATGGGCTCAAGCAGGACGCGCTGGCGCCGGGCCAGAAGCTGCGCGTCACCAGCGACGTCGTACCGGTGCACAAGGCCGGAGGCAAGGCCAAACGTGCGGTAGCCACCAAGGGTGCCAGCAAGCAAGTCCAAGCGGGGCCGAAGGCTGCGCCCGCGAAAGCCGGTGGCGGCCAAGGCCAAACCCGTGGCAGTCAAGACCACGCCGGCGGCCACAACGGCGCGCGCGCGCGGCAATAGCGGCGGCTGACGGGCGGGCTGGAAATGAAAACGGGCGACGCATTGCGTCGCCCGTTTTGTCATCCGTCCTAGGACTCCGACGGATCTGCTGACGAAGGAGCCTAGAGCTTCTTGGCTTTCTTCTTGGTCGCCTTCTTCTTGGCGGCCTTCCGCTTCGGGGCGGCCTTCTTCTTCGTCGTCTTCTTGGCGGCCTTCCTCTTCTTCGGGGCGGCCTTCTTCTTCTTCGTCGTCTTCTTGGCGGCCTTCCTCTTCTTCGGGGCGGCCTTTCTCTTCTTCGTCGCCTTCTTCGCTGCTTTCTTCTTCTTCTTCGGGGCGGCTTTCTTCTTCGTCGCTTTCTTCGCAGCTTTCTTCTTCTTCTTCGGGGCGGCTTTCTTCTTCGTCGCCTTCTTGGCCGCTTTCTTCTTCGGCGCGGCTTTCTTCTTAGCCTTGCGTTTAGCGGCCTTGCGTTTCGGCGCCGCGGCGGGGGCCGCCGGCGTCATCATGGACATCATGTCTGCCATCATTTAGGTTTCTCCTGTCTGAGTTACCGTAACTGTTATGTTGCTTTTCAATCAAGCAGGAAGCCCGGAATCGCCTACCTCTTGCGTGGTTCGTGCGCCTTTTTTTTCCTGGAGCACTTGACAAACCCGGTCCACCTGCTGCCTGCATTGTAGCCACGTTTGCCCGATTTGCAAGATTTCGCCGCGTATTCCGGCGCTTAGAAACGCGAGTGTTGTGATTTCGCACACACCCGAAATGCAGCATTGGAACGCCAAAACGGGACTCGAAAATCACCGGCGCACTGTCGCAAAATTCGCGCGATACGCCTTCCCGAGACGACATTAGGGAAGCGTGAATTCGCCGGTGAAGAGTTCGTCCGCGCGCTCGCGGCGACGGACGAGATGCGCATTGCTGTCGTCGACAACCACCTCGCACGCGCGGGGACGCGCGTTGTAGTTCGAGCTCATCGCCATGCCGTAGGCGCCCGCCGCGCCGATGGCCACAAGGTCTCCTTCCGCGAGCGAAAGCGACCGGTCGCGCGCCAGGAAATCGCCGCTTTCGCACACCGGGCCGACCAAGTCCCAGCGGAGCGACGGGCCGTCGCGAGGCCGCACGGCGGACACCGGATGCCACGCATCGTATAGCGCGGGACGCAGCAAGTCGTTCATCGCCGCGTCGACGATCGCGAAGTTCTTGGGGTCGCCGGGCTTCAGATATTCGACGCGCGTCAGCAGCACGCCGGCGTCGCCGACCAGGTGTCGGCCAGGCTCGAACAAGAGCTTCTCGCGGCGGCCACGCCACAGGCCGACGACCATGGCCGCATAGTCGGCGAGCGGCACCGGCGTCTCGTCGCGATAGCGAATTCCCAGGCCGCCGCCCAAGTCGACATGCGTCAGCGGAATGCCGTCCGCGGCCAAGTGGTCGACGAGCTCCAGTACTTTTTGCGCGGCCTCTCGGTACGGGGCAAGCTCGGTGATCTGCGAGCCGATATGAATGTCGAGTCCGTGGACCGCGATGTTCGGAAGCGCGGCGGCGCGGCGGTAGAGCGCGGGCGCATCGGCGAACGCGATGCCAAACTTGCTCTCCTTCAACCCGGTGGCGATGTACGGATGCGTCCGCGGATCGACGTCCGGATTCACGCGAAAACTCACCGGCGCCACGACGCCCGCGCGGCCAGCGACGGCGTCGAGGCGGGTGAGTTCGGAGGCCGACTCGACGTTGAAGCAGAGGATGCCGGCGTCGAGCGCCGCGGCCATCTCGCCTTCCGTCTTGCCGACGCCGGAAAAGACCACCTTGGCCGGATCACCGCCGGCCGCCATCACGCGCGCCAGTTCGCCGCCGGACACGATGTCGAAGCCGCTGCCGAGACGCGCATAGAGGTTCAGCACCGCGAGGTTCGGATTGGCCTTCATCGCGTAGCAGATGAGATGCGGGACGGCCCCGAAGGCTAAGTCGAATTCGCGCCAGGCGGACTCGAGCGCGGCGCGGGAGTATACGTAGCAGGGCGTGCCGAACTGCGCTGCGATCGCGGACAGCGGCACGCGCTCGGCGCACAGTTCGCCGTCGCGGTAGACGAAGGCGGTCACGGCTTGCGCGCGGGCTGCGCGGGATCGGTCGACGTGGCTTCTGTGCCTGCCGGCGCGGTCGACGGGGTCGGTGTCGGCGCGGCCGCGGGCGGCGTCGCCGGCGGCGGCAGCACGAGAGGCCCCTTGATGCCGCAACCCGCTGCGGCGAGCGCGGCGATGGCCACGGCGATGATCCGGAATTGACGTAACATCACCGTCGAATCCTATCACGCGCAACCATGGCTACCGACAGCACCTTCATCGCCTCCGCCGACGCCGCGCTCGCGGCGATCGGGTCGGTGCTAGACACCGCGCTGGACGCCGGCGACAACGACGCGGACTGGAGTCTGATCGACGGAATCCTCGAGATCGAATGCGCGGACGGCAGCAAGATCATCGTAAACCGGCACGTGCCCAATCGCGAGATCTGGGTCGCCGCGCGCTCCGGAGGCTTTCACTTCCGCGCGGACGGCGGCGCCTGGCGCGACGCGCGGTCGGGCGGCGAACTCGGCGGGGAGCTCACGCGCCTGCTGCGCGAACAGGCCGGTCTGGCGGTGGACTTGTCGCGACTGCCCGGCCCTGCGCCATAGGGCATGGCGTCGCGTTTGCGAGGCCTACGCTGCCAATAAGGCGGTCCAGTCCTCGAGTTCGCGGCGCCGCGCGGCGTGCCCGGGCATCAGCGTCTCGACGATCGCCCAGAAGCGCGCGGAGTGGTTGAGTTCGACCAGGTGCGCGACCTCGTGCGCGACGACGTACTCGGCCAGCGCCGGCGGCAGCTGCACCAGCCGCCAGTTGAGCCGGATCTCGCCGCGCGCGTTGCAGCTTCCCCATTCGCTGCGGGCATTGGACAGGCGCATCACGGGTGTGGCGGACGTGATCTGCTGCGCATAACGGACGACCTGCGGCGCGACCAGGTTCCACGCCTCGTCCTTCAGCCACTTGCTCACGAGTTCCGCGACCTGCCGCTCATCGTGCGCATGGGGGTGGAGGACCGTGAGGTTGAAGAGGTCCGGCGCCACCGTCGTGCGCCGCGAAGGAAACACCTCCAGCGCCAGCTCGCAGCCACGGTAGAGGATCGGCGCGCCGGACTTCCATACGCGCGGCATCACGTCGCGGCGGCGCGCGCGCCATTCGGAGAGCGCCTTGACGATCCACTTCGCGCGTTCGGCAAGCGCGGCCTCGATCTCCCCCAGCGTTACCCAGTGCGGCGCCCGGACCGTCAGGCCGTCCAAATCGACTTCCATTCCGATGGTGCGCCGCCGGGCGCGGAAGAGACGATAGTCGACTATCTCACCGAACAGGACGATGCGCTTGGGCAAGCCGTCGCGCACGTTGCGCGCGGCATCGGGCCCGCGCGTAATCTCGTCCAGGCGCAGGTGCGCGGTGGCCGGCGGAGGCGCGCACGCGCATCACGCGGGAACACCCAGTCGTGCGACCTCGCCTTCGATCCACGCCTCCACTTCCTGCATGAGCGCCAGCGGCTCCTTGCCCGTAGGGGAGATCGGCTTGCCGATCGTCATCGTGATCGTACCGGGCTTCTTGCCGAAAAGCCCCTTCGGCCACAGATAGCCGGCGTTGTGCGCGACCGGGATGATCGGCACGTCGAGTGTGATGGCGAGGCGGGCGCCGCCGGTCTTGTACTTGGCGCGCGTGCCCGCCTTGATGCGCGTGCCCTCGGGATAGATGACGATCCAGAAGCCCTGCGCGAAGCGCTCGCGTCCCTGCGTGGCGATCTGTTGCATCGCATCCACGCCGGCCTTGCGGTCGATGGTGATCGGGGACGCCGTCGCGAAGCCCCAGCCGAAAAAAGGAATCGACAGCAGTTCCTTTTTTGCCACATAGGCCAGGTTCGGGAAGTACTGCGTGAGCGACAGCGTCTCCCACGTGGAACTGTGCTTGGACAGGACGATGTGCGGCGAGAGCGCCTTGCCGGTGGGAATGTTTTCGCGGCCGTGGACCCGCCACTTTATCCCGCAGATCATCCGCGCCGCCCACAGGTTGACCGCGCACCAGCTGGCCGCCATCTTGTACGTGGTGACCCGGGGCGCCCACGCCATCGCCACCATCGCGAATGCGTAGAACGGCGTCACCACGAGCTGGAACAGCAGGAAAAGGAGGGAGCGCAGCGACGACACCGTGATTGCCAGGAGGCTCGAGTCACTCGCCGGCCAGCAGCGCCGACACCGCGAAGGCGAGGTCGGGAAAGATCACGGTGTTCTTCGGAAAATTGCCGTCGCGCAATGTCTTCTCGCCCTTTCCGGTGAGCACCAGCATCGGCTGCGCGCCGACGGCGTCCGCGGCCATCAAGTCGCGCAGAGAGTCGCCGATGCACGGCAGTCCCGTCAACTCGGTGTTGAAGCGCTTGCCGATCTCGACCAGCATCGCCGGCTTCGGCTTCCGGCATTCGCACTTCGAGTCCGCCGTGTGCGGGCAGAAGAATACCGCGTCCAGCCGGCCGCCGACATGCGTCAACGACCTGTGCATCTTGTCGTGGATCGCGTTCAGCGTTCCCATGTCGAATAGGCCGCGCCCGATGCCCGACTGGTTGGTGGCCACCACCACCCGGTAGCCCGCGTGGTTGAGCCGCGCGATGGCCTCGAGGCTGCCCGGGATCGGCCGCCATTCCTCCGGCGACTTGATGTACTGCTCGCTGTCGTAATTGATGACGCCGTCACGGTCCAGCACGATCAGCTTGGCCGCGCGGGTCGCGACCACGGCATCGGAGGCTAACTGGACCATGGCGGCTTATTGTGCCAGCTTGGAGATGTCCGCGACGCGGTTCATCGTCGCGGCCACGCCGCGCAGAAGCGCCAGCCGGTTGGCGCGGATCGCGGGGTCGTCCACCATCACCATCACGTCATCGAAGTAGCGGTCGACGACCGGCTTGGCCGTGGCGAGGGCGCGCAGCGCGCCGGCGAAGTCTTGCTTGTCGTAATCGGCCTTGACCTGCGGCTCGAGCTTCTGGAACGCCATGAAGAGGTCGTGCTCTGCGCCGTCGGCCAGGAGTCCGCGGTCGACCGCAGCGGCCGCCTCACCGCCGCTCTTGCGCAGGATGTTGACGATGCGCTTGTTGGCGGCGGACAGCGCGGTGGCTTCGGGCAGCGCCGCAAACTCCTGCACGGCCGCCAACCGCGATGCCACGAGGTCGATGCGCGCGGGATTGTCGGCCAGCACCGCCTCAACTTCGTTCGGCGAGGCGCCCCGGTCGCGCAGCAGCTGGCGCAGCCGGTCGAGCATGAACCCGAATACGCCGGTCGGCGGTGTCCGGCCCGAGCGCGTCCGCAGGAAACGTGTCCGACCGCGCGCCTGATGAGGTCGACGAGCGAGAGGTTGAGGCGCCGCTCCAGCAGGATCCGCAATACGCCGAGCGCGTGGCGCCGCAGACCGAACGGATCCTTGTCGCCGGTCGGAACGAGGCCGATGCCCCAGATGCCGACCAGCGTCTCCAGCTTGTCGGCCAGCGCGACGCTTTGCGCGACCGGCCCTTCCGGCAACGCGTCGCCCGCGAACCGCGGCCAGTAGTGCTGCTCGATCGCGGCGGACACTTCCGGCGGCTCGCCGTCGTGCTCGGCGTAGTAGCGGCCCATCAGGCCCTGCAATTCCGGGAATTCGCCGACCATGTCGGTGACGAGATCGGCCTTCGCGAGCTCCGCAGCGCGGCTCGCAAGTTGGCGCTCGGCTGCGCCCAGCATGCCCGCGATCGCCGTCGCGACGGCGCCAACCCGCCGCGACCGGTCGGCCTGCGATCCCAGTTTGTTGTGATAGACGACGTTCGCAAGTTTCGGGAGGCGCGCTGCGAGCTTCTGCTTGCGGTCCTGGTCGAAGAAGAACTTGGCGTCGGCCAACCGCGCGCGCAGCACGCGCTCGTTACCGGCGATGATCGCCGACGGATCCTGCGTCTCGATGTTGCTGACCAGCAGGAAGCGGTTGACGAGTTTTCCGGCGTCGTCCGGCCAGCGCGAAATACCGCTGGTTCAGCTGCATGGTCAGGATCAGGCACTCCTGCGGGACCTCGAGGAACGCCGGCGTCGAACGTGCCCGCGTAGACGACGGGCCACTCGACGAGCGCGGTGACTTCGTCGAGCAGCGCATCGGGCATGATCGGGGTCGCATCGGCCGCCGCGCCTTCGAGGCCGACGACGATCCTGGCGCGCCGCGCGGCGAACGACGGAATCACCTTGCCTTCGGCTTCGAGGGTCGGCGCGTAGGCGTCGGCGGTTCTGATCGTGATGTCGCCGCGCGACAGGAAGCGATGCCCGCCGGTGACGCGTCCCGCATCGAGGTCGAGCGCGCGCACCGCGACCACGTCGGCGCCATGCAGCGCGACGAGCCGGTGCGCCGGGCGGACGAACTTGACGTCGTTGTAGTAGCTGCCGGGCGCGGCGTAGCTCATCACCTTCGGGATCGGCAGCTTGGCAATTGCGCCGTCGAGCGCGTCCTGCAGCGCGGTCCGCAGCGACACGGCGAGCGGGGGCTCGATGTAGAACACGCGCTCCATCTTCCCGTCGTGGCGGCGCTCGATGCGCTCGGGTGGCACCAGGTCGAACTGGTCGAATCCGGCCTTGGCCCTGATCGACTTCTGGAGCGCCTCGGTCGGCGTCCCGTCGGCGTCATACGCCACGTTGACCGGCAGCAGCGGCACGGCGCGCGACGGTTCGGTTATCGACGCGCCGACGTCCGGTGATCGCGACACTCAGGCGACGCGGCGTCGCGAACGGCGTGACCTGCGCCGCCGGCGCCCAGGAATCCGCGTCCGCGCAGGCCGTCGGCTCAAGTCCGACGCGAACGACTCGCCCAGCTTCTTCAGCGCCTTCGGCGGCAGTTCTTCGGTGAATAGCTCGACCAGCAGCGTGGCCGTCTTCATGCCGCCGGCCTTCGCTGTTCCGGCGGCAGCATCGGAAAGCCGAGCGCTTCGCGCGCCTCTACGTACGCCGTCGCGACCAGCCGCGACAGGTTGCGGATGCGGCCGATGTACGCGGCGCGCTCGGTCACCGAAATCGCGCCGCGCGCGTCGAGTAGGTTGAATGTATGGCCGGCCTTGAGGATCATCTCGTAGCCGGGCAGCGGCAGCTTTGCCTCGAGCAGCCGCCGCGCCTCGGATTCGAAGAACGCGAACTGCTCGAAGAGCTTCGTCGCGTTGGACTCGTCGAACGCGTATTTCGACTGCTCGACCTCGTTCTGGAAGAAGACGTCGCGATAGGACATCGTGTCGGTGTAGGCGAGGTCGTACACCGACTCGACGTTCTGCAGATACATCGACATCCGCTCGAGGCCGTAGGTGATTTCGCCGGTGATCGGATCGCAGTCGAGACCGCCCACCTGCTGGAAATAGGTGAACTGCGTGATCTCCATGCCGTTCATCCAGACTTCCCAGCCCAGGCCCCACGCGCCCAGCGTCGGGTTCTCCCAGTCGTCCTCGACGAAGCGCACGTCGTTCTTCTTCAAATCGAAGCCGAGCGCCGCGAGCGAACCCAGGTAGAGGTCGAGGATGTCGGCGGGCGACGGCTTCAGCACGACCTGGAACTGGTGGTGCTGGTGCAGGCGATTGGGGTTCTCGCCGTAGCGCCCGTCCTTCGGACGGCGCGATGGCTGCACGTACGCGGCGCGCCACGGCTCCGGTCCGAGCGCGCGCAGGAACGTCGCGGTGTGCGACGTGCCGGCGCCGACTTCCATGTCGTAGGGCTGCAGCAGCGCGCAGCCCTGATCGGCCCCAGTAGCTCTGGAGATTCAGGATGACTTGCTGGAACGTGAGCATCGACCAGGCGCGCGGCGAAACGTCCGCGAGTCCTTCCAGGGGCGCCAAAGATTCTGATTTTACGGGATAACGCTGCGCTTCCCCAAGGCGCGGCGAGCTGCCGCCGCCCGGCACTGTTGCAGATCAGCCCGGAGCGGCGGCGCGCATTGCGGTCGTTGCCTAGCCCAGCTCGACCGCGACTGTGTTGTCCTTCGGCCTGCGGTCGATGAGCTTGTTGTACGGATCGATGCCCGCCCGCGCCGGCTTCTTGTCGACGATCACCGTGAACTCCATCGCCTCGCGGTCGATCTTCTTCTTTTCGAGGAACAGCGGCTTGTTGTCGGCGTCCAGCACGCCGATGTCGATCCAGTCGGCCAGCGGCACGTCCGATTCCTTGCCCAGCGCGTCGGCGCGGCGCTTCTTGGCCAGCACTTTCATCGTGACCTCGAAGCGTCCGTCCGGCAGGGCCTTGGCCTTCGCTTCCGTCGCGCGATTGTCGTAGAGCGTGATCGTCTCGAACATGTCGTCGATCACGTACTGCAGGTCGGGCGGCGTGACCGCGCGGATATGCGTCAGGAACTGCGTCGAGTTCGGATACGGCGGACCCTTGAACGCGATCTCGTCGTGGAACGCGCGAATCGCCCGGTTGAGGTTGTCCTCGCCGATGTAGTCCTGCAGCGCGTACATGACGACGCTGCCCTTGCGGTAGTGGATGTACGGCTGGTTCTCGACGCGCGAGAGCGGCAGCTCCTTCTTCTGCTCGGTGCTGCGGCCCAGCAGGTAGCGGTCGAGTTCGTACTGCAGGAACTTCTGCATCTTCGCCTCGCCGTACTTGTGCTTCATCACCATCAGCGCCGAGTACTGCGCCAGCGTCTCGACCAGCATCGTCGCGCCCTGGACGTTGCCGGCCGCTACCTGGTGGCCCCACCACTGGTGGGCGAGCTCGTGCGCGGTCACGTAGTACGGATAGTCGATGTCGTCCTCGTCGCCTTCGCGCACGCGGGCGATGAAGCCGATGCCCTCGGAATACGGGACCGTGTTCGGAAACGACTGCGCGAAGGCCTGGTAGCGCGGAAACTCGATGATCCGGAACTGCCGGTGCTGGTACGGGCCGAAATTGGCCGTGAAGTAGTCGAGCCCGGACTTCGTGGCCGCGATCATCCGGTCCAGGTTGTACTCGTGCCCCGGCTGGTAGTAGATCTCGATCGCGACGTCGTTCCAGCGGTCCTTCTTCACCGCATAGCGGCCCGACTGGAACGCGAAGAAGTTGAGGATCGGGCTGTCCATCTTGTATTCGAAGTAGCGGCGGCCATCCTCCGTCCATTCCTTCTGCAGGTACCCGGGCGCAATGGCGATCTGGTCCTCCTCGGTGCTGACGGTCGTCTCGAAGGTGATGAAATCCGCGTCCGGCGACAGATCGTTCTCGGCCAGGCCCACCGGATCGTCGCGGTCGCGCGCCCGCTCGCTGGGCGGCAGCCCGAATTTCTTGCGCTCGCGGTCGGCGGTGATCTCGCCGCGCGGCTGGTACCCGATGATCGGCAGCAGCAGATTGCCGTTGACGAACGATCCGTTGTATTCGACGTCGGTGAACGCAGCGGAGTTGGTGAAGCCATGCGCGCCGGTGGTGAGGTCGAATCTGAGTTCGGTGGTCGCTCCCGGCGGCAGCGGCGACGCCAGTTTGTAGCTTCGCAGGCCGATGGGTACGTCGTTGACGGCGAGCTCCGCCGGCACGCCGAATTCCAGCTTGTTCACGTTCACGAGTTCGCCCTGGAAGAAGAGAAGGTGGATCGTGTCGACCGGCTTGCCGGTCTTGTTCTCGAGCGCATAAGTGCCGCGCATGCGTACCTGCTGTTCGCGCGGATAGAGGTCGACAGCCAGCTTGACGGCCGTGATCTTGGGCTGCGGGGCGCCGGCCAGGCCCTTGTATTTCTTCTCGTAGTCAGCCTGCCGCGCGAGTTGATCGTCCGCCGTGATGTAGTGATTGAGGATGTTCGTGTTGTAGAAGACGAACGCGCCCAAGGCCGCCATGCCGACGGCTCCGGCGGCTGACAGCCAGCCCCATCGGCCGGCTGAAACGATCGCGGGCGGCGGCGACGCGGTCCCGCCAGCCGGCCACGGTGCCGCGCACCCAGAACAGGTAGGCAGCGATGGCGAGGAGCAGCGCCGCGCACGCCCAGTAGGCCTGGAACACGCGCGCACGCAGCAGGAAATGGCCGAAGCCGTTCATGTCGGAGTAGACGACAGGCGGCGTGGCGGCGTACTTGTACAGGTTGTGCTCGAAGCCGAGCGCGCCCGCGAAGCTGATCGCGATGAAGTAGACGATCATGATGAAATGACCGAGGTACTTCTGATTGACCAGCGAATGAACGGTCATCGCCAGCACGCACACCAGCCAGTAGTCGATGAGCTCGATACCGAACAGTCCCTTGAAGTACAGGCCGATCTCGTAGTGGTGATAGCCCTTGGCAGCTCTGGATCGCCAAACCGCACAGCATGAGCAGTGCCTGCAGCACCACGGGAATCAGCATCAGAGCCAGCAGCTTGCCCAGAAACGGCAGCCACGTCGGGATCGGCAGCGCGTCGTGGATCTGGTCCAGGCGGTTCTCGCGCTCGCGCCAGGTAAGCTCGCCAGCGTAGAACGTGATGATCACCAGCATGAATACGGCAAACGTTCCGGACAGCAGGTCCAGCATCTGCCACGTCACGGGCCACGTGCTGGTGCCGAAGAGGTCGCCGGCGGTCGTGCTGGTCACGATCAGGAACAGCACGCCCGACGAACGCGATGACGCCGAAATAGACGTTCTTGACGGTCTCGCGGAAATTGAGCCACACCAGCCGCGGTAGCAGGCGCCAGCCATTGACGGCGTGCGGCGCGACGCGACGCAAATGCACGGAAACGACATCGTCGTCGGCGTCCCCCATCGACGCGGCGCGGCGGCGCCCGGAGGCCCCTTCCTGGGCGAAGCGGAAGCGCCATGCGCGAAACCGCGATGATGGCGGCGCCCAGCCCGAGCCACAGCAGCCGGTTCCACAGCAGGAGGCCTTCGAACGGCAGCAGGCGGGTATTGCGCTCGCTGATCGACCAGTACGCGGTGATCTGCGAGGTGGCGACGACGCCGAACGGGTCCAGCATCGACGCCAGCGTCTTGTTGGCCATGTCGCGCAGCAACCCTTGCGCGGCGAGGAAGCCGATCAGGCAGATGACGCTGCCGATGTAGACGGGCAGCATCCGCCGCCCGAGCGCCGCAACACAGAAGAAGAGACCGCCGAGGACGATCAGATTGGGAATGACGACCGTGAAGTACGGCAGGATGTACGCCAGCGGCCGCAACGGGCCGATGCGGTCGGGGTCGATGCCGGGCAGCAGCAGGCCGAGCAGGCCGCCCAACGAGATGGCCGACAGGATGATGAGCAGGACAACCATGGCGCCGGCGAAGCGTCCGGCAAGGTATTCCCATTTCCGGATCGGAGCGCTGAAGAAGAAATGCTCGACGCGATATTCGAAATCCTGCTGCACCGCACGCCCCATGAGCGCGGCAATGACCGTCAACCCGAACATGCCCAGGACCGAAATCGTCTGCGCGACGGCGAATGGCGAGTTCATCCAGACCTTGCCGCTGCCGAACGAGACGGTGGCATGTGGAAGGACGCCGCCCGCCGCGGCGGCCCAGAACATCGCCAGCGCCAGGAAGACCGCGAAATAGACCCAGGTCGAGATCCGCTTGAGGCGCGTGGCGACCTCGAAGCGCGCGATGGTGAATGCGTTGCGCATGTCAGGCCGCCTGCGCTTCGGCCAAGTCCGCATTCAACCGGCCCGAAATGGCGGCGAAGTAGACGTCCTCGAGCGTCGCCTCGACCGAAGCGAAGCCCTCGCCGGGTGGGTGGTCGCTGACGACATTCACCAGCGTCCGGCCGGCAACCAGTCTGGTCGAGATGACCGGCAGCTGTTCCTTCATCGCGTCGAGGTCGCTGCGCGCGATGGCTTTTTGCCACACGCGTCCTTCGAGCCGTTGGGTCAGCGCCAGCGGGTCGCCCGTCAGCAGCACGCGCCCCTTGTTGATGATCGCCATCTGCGCGCACAGGTCGCTGACGTCGGAGACGATATGTGTGGAAAGGATGACGATGACGTCCTCGCCGATGTCCGCGAGCAGGTTGTGGAAGCGCACGCGCTCCTCGGGGTCCAAGCCGGCCGTGGGCTCGTCGACGATGATGAGCTTGGGGTCTCCCAGCAGCGCCTGTGCGATGCCGAAGCGCTGGCGCATGCCGCCGGAGAATCCGCCCAACGCCTTCCTGCGCACGTCGTACAGGTTGGTCTGCTTGAGCAGCGTCGCGACGACGTCGCGCCGTTGCGCCTTGTCGGTGAGTCCCTTGAGCCGCGCCAGGTGGTCCAGCAATTCTTCCGCCGAGACCTTGGGATAGACGCCGAAGTCCTGTGGCAGGTAGCCCAGGATCCGGCGCACCGAATCCTTGTCGCGCAGAACGTCGATGTCGCCCATCCGTGCGGTGCCGGCGTCGGCGTCCTGCAGCGTGGCCAGCGTTCGCATCAGCGTCGACTTGCCGGCGCCATTTGGCCCCAGCAGCCCGAACATGCCCGGCGGGATCGTCAAGGAGACGTCGGTGAGCGCCTGCACTCCATTGGGGTAGGTCTTGGACAAACCGGCGATTTCGAGCGAAAAGGTCATGGCTTCTTCGGATTGGATGGAACGGCGCGCAGTATGAGGTCGGCCTGCGCCAGACGACAACTTCCAAGGGGCCGGACGCGGCCGGCGCCGACGAAATGCGGTCTCCCGGGGATGGGCTGGCGACCCGTCACGGCCCCCGGTTGCGTCAGCGCGCACGCCTCGACGCATGGCCGGCGACCAGCAGCACCAGCAGCGCGCCGATGACGACCGGCGCGTCGCCAAAGCGCACGTACGGGGTTTCGCCGCGCCGTCCGGCGATTTCCAGTTCGAGAATGTCCTGCGTGAACCACGGCAGCTCCGCCAGCACCGTTCCGTCGTGTGCGATCGCCGACGTGATGCCCGTATTGGTCGCGCGCAGCATCGGCCGTCCCAGCTCCAGCGCGCGCATCGCCGCGATCTGGTTGTGCTGCCACGCGCCGATCGAACGGCCGTACCACGCGTCGTTGGTCACGTTGACGTAAAGCGTGGCGGCGCGCGCGACTTCCGCGAGCTCGGCGCCGAAGACGTCCTCGTAGCAGATGTTGATCGCCACCCGCTGGCCCGCGACGTCGAAGGGCTGCTGCCGCGGCGGTCCCGCGGCCTGGTCGGCGAGCGGGATGTCGAGCACGCGGTTGATGAACCAGCCGAACACCGCCTTCATCGGAATCATCTCGCCGAACGGCACCAGATGATGCTTGCGGTAAAGCTCTGGCGCCGTCGTCCCCAGGCTGATGACGCTGTTGTAAATCCTGGGTCCCTCATTTTCGTTCCCGCCTTCGGCCGGTGGCGGCTCGATCGTGAACAGGCCGAGCAGCACGTCGCCATTGCGCGCCTGCCCGGCATCGATCAACTGATGCAGGACCCGCCCCGGCACCTCGTCGAGGAACACCGTGAATGCGCTCTCCGGAAGGACCACGAGGCGTCCCTTGGCGCGACGGACGAGCTGCACATACATCTCGTAGGTGCGCGTGCGATACGAGGGATCGAATTTCAAGTTCTGGGCGACGTTGCCCTGCACGAGCGACACGGCCACCGGCGCACCCTCTGGCTGTGTCCATTCGATGCGGCCGATGGCGGCGCCCGAACCTGCGGCAACGGCGATCACCAGCACGCCAGCCGTAATGGCGCGTGCGCGTTCGGCGGCGATGCCGTCGATGATGTATACGACGGCGGCGGCGCACGTGGCCAGCGCGAACGAGACGAGATAGACGCCGCCGACGGGTGCCCATCCGGTGATCGGCAGTGCTGCGGACGGCAGCAGTTCCGCGTAGCCTACGGCGAGCCAGCCAAAACCCGTGAGCAGCCAGCCGCGCATCCACTCAGCCAGCGTCCACGCTGCGGCGGCGGCGACGAGCCGCGCGACATGGTTCCGACCGGTGAGGCGTGCGACTGCCCAGCCGGCCAGTGCCGGAAACAGCGCGAGATAGGCGACCAGACCCAGCATGCCCACGAAGGCGACTGCGGGCGGCACGCCGCCAAACGTCTCGAGCGCCACCGAGATCCACGAGATGCCGACGCCGAACGCACCCAGGCCGAACGCAAAGCCGGCGAGTGCCGCCTGCCGTGGCGTCGCGGCCGCGAGCCAGATCCAGAACAGCACGGAGAGCGTTGCGACCGGCAGCAGCGCGAGATGGAACGGCGCGTAGCCGAACACCGACGTCGCGCCGGCCGCGAAGGCCAGCGCGAGCCGCAGCGCGGATCCGCGTCCCGCGGTCGGCTTCACGCCGCGCCGTCGGCGGGCGGCGCCAGCCGTTCGACCTGCAGCGTGTAGAGACGGCGGCTGTCGGCGCGCAGGACGCGGAAGCGCAGGCCCTCCAGCACCGCGGTTTCGCCGCGCTTGGGCAGCCGGCCGAAAGCGCGCAGCACCAGGCCGCCGACGGTGTCGAATTCGTCGTCGTCGAACTTGGTGGCGAAGTGCGCGTTGAAGTCGGCGATCTCCGTTTGCGCCTTCACGCGCCAGCGCCCGCTCGCCTCGGGAATGATGTTGTCTTCGCTTTCGTCGAAGTCGTATTCGTCTTCGATGTCGCCGACGATCTGCTCCAGCACGTCCTCGATGGTGACCAAGCCCGACACGCCGCCGTATTCGTCGACGACGATCGCAATGTGGTTGCGGTTTGCGCGGAACTCGCGCAGCAGCACGTTCAGGCGCTTGCCCTCCGGCACGAACACGGCGGGCCGCAGCGTGTCGTGGAGGTTGAAGGCTTCGGGATTGGCGTAATAGTTGAGGAGTTCCTTGGCGAGCAGGATGCCCACGACGTCGTCCTTGCTCTCGCCGATCACCGGAAAGCGCGAGTGCCGCGTCTCCACGACGCGCGGAACGAAATCGGCGGGATCGTCGTCGATCGACACGCAGTCCATCTGCGCGCGCGGAATCATGATGTCGCGCACCGTCGTTTCGGACACCGACAGCACGCCTTCGATCATCGACAGCGCGTCGCCGTCGACCAGCTTGCGTTCATAGGCGCTGCGCATGATCGCGACCAGGTCGTCGCGGTCCTCGGGCTCGCGCATCAGGAGCGCCGAGATCCGTTCGAGCAGCGTCGGCCGATCTTGACCGGGGCCGTTTTTGTCGTTGTCCATGGGATCTTAGGGCCGGTCGCGCGGGGCGTACGGGTCGGGGAGCCCGAGGGCGGCCAGGATCGCGGTTTCCCGCGCCTCCATCACCGCTGCGTCGGCGTGCCGTTCGTGGTCGAATCCCTGCAAGTGCAACATGCCGTGGACAACCAGGTGCGCGTGATGATCGGCGAGCGGCTTGCGTTGCGCGGCCGCCTCCCGCCGCACGACCGGCGCGCACAGCACGACATCGCCGGCGCGCGGGTTCTCGTCATCGTACACGAAGGTGAGGACGTTCGTCGCGTAGTCCTTGCCGCGGTAGAGAGCGTTGAGCGCGCGCCCCTCGATCGCGTCGACGAAGCGCACCGTGACCGTCGCGTCGGCCAGCAGCGCGGCGCGGACCCAGCGGCGGATCTGCGGACGCGCGGGCAGCCCGTCATCGTTGCTCGCGTATTGCACCGAAAGCGAAAGCGCGGGCGCCTTCGCGCGCGCCGGAACGATGCGCGCCATCAACGGCGATTCCGGTCGTCGGTCTTGGCCGTCGCCGCGTCGCGGTCGTAGGCGTCGATGATCTTCTGCACCAGCGGGTGGCGCACGACGTCGGCGCTCGTGAAATGGCGGAACGCGATGCCGCGCACGCCCGCGAGCACGCGCGCGGCTTCCACGAGGCCGCTCTTCTGGCCGCGTGCCAAGTCGGTCTGCGTGACATCGCCGGTGATCACGGCCTTCGTGCCGAAGCCGATGCGCGTGAGGAACATCTTCATCTGTTCGGGTGTCGTGTTCTGCGCCTCGTCCAGGATGATGAACGAATGGTTGAGCGTGCGTCCGCGCATGTACGCAAGAGGTGCCAATTCGATCGTCGTGTGCTCGAAGAGCTTGGCCGCCTTGTCGAAGCCCATGAGGTCGTAGAGCGCGTCGTAGAGCGGGCGCAGGTAGGGGTCGACCTTCTGCGCCAAGTCGCCGGGAAGGAAGCCCAGCTTTTCGCCGGCCTCGACCGCGGGGCGCACGAGCACGATGCGCTTGACGGCGTCGCGCTCGAGCGCGTCGACAGCGCAGGCGACGGCGAGGTAGGTCTTGCCGGTGCCGGCGGGGCCGATGCCGAACGTGATGTCGTGGCCGAGGATGTCCTTCAGGTATTCAACCTGGTTCGGCGTGCGTCCGTGGAGGTCGGCGCGGCGGGTGCGCAAGTGCGGCGCGCCATCGGCAGCCGCTTCCACGGGGATTTTCGCCTTCGGCTGCGTCGAGATCTCGACCAGCCCCAACTGGATGTCGTCGACCGACAAAGGCTTTTCCGCGGCGGCATAGAAGCGTTGCAGTGCCTCCACGGCACGCTGCGCCTGCGCCGTGTCGCCGGCCACGGTGAACGCACCGGCGCGATGGGTGATCGTGACATCCAGCGCGGCCTCGATCTGCCGCAGGTTGGCGTCGAGCGGCCCGCACAGGTTCGCGAGCGCGCGATTATCCGGCGGCGCCAGCACGACGCTCCGTGGCCCCCCTCGCCGCTGCGTCCCCTGCGCCATCGGCCTCCCTTGATGCGCGCCGGTCAGACGCCCTGTCGCACGAGCGGAGCCTTCAACGCTTCGTCGAGCGTATTCGCCGCTTCGGAAAGATGCGCGCGCGTTTCCGGGTCCTTCTTGCCGCTAGCGAGCGCGACCTTGATCTTCGCGGATAACTCGCGCGCCTGTTCGCGCAACAGCGCGCGCGCGTCAGCGGGTGTCGCCGGCGAAGGCCGGGTCAGAACGGTGGCGACCCGCCGCAGGTGTTCGCGCTGCAGGTCGCGGCGCGGCCCTGATATCGGCGCCCCCGTTGCCAACTCGCTCCAGATCGATCCTTGCAGCGTCGTGAAGAGCTCGCCCAAACCCAGTGCCTGGTCGGCCTTGTTGACCTTCACTTCCGAGTCGAGCAGGCGGCTCATGACGGCGTCGCTCATGAGTTGATTCAGCGTGTTGGTCTGCAGTTGGAGAACGCGGGCGCGCAAGCTGAAGTCGGGATTCAAGCGGGCTTGGTTGAAGCCTATGTTGAGGTAGTCGATCCCCATGCTGCGCAGGAACTCAGGCTTGAACCGGAAGCTGTCCGCCGAAAAGACACCCGAGGCGAGCAACTTCAATGCGGCGCGCTGCTTGTCGGGCGCGACCGGCGTCAGCGGCAGGTTGGAGGTGCCGGCGAAGTCGCGGACATAGTAGACGCCGCCCACGTATTTCGCGGTCAGCGTGGCCACCCGCCCGACTTCCCGGAACCCCGCATCGAAATTGCGGCGCAGAATTTCATACGATTCGCCGGGCTTCAAGCGGCGCGATTCGAGGCGTTGCCACAACTCCTGCGACAGGACGAGGCGCTTTTGCAGATAGAGAAGCGGGTCCGAGCCCAGGTCGTATTGGCTGACGTCCGGGTCGAGACCGGCGATCGATTCCTCGTCGGACGAATACGCGAGCAGCGGATCGGTGGCGCCGCGGGCGGCGATTTTCTTCAGTTCCTCGCTCTCGGTTTCCTTCGCCAGCGGACGATAGGCGTATTCGATCGCCCAATAATCATAGGGCCCGATCGACGGCACGACGTAGGCGCCCTGCGCCTCGCCCTTCACGGCGAGGTTGATCGGGTTGTAGTCCATGATCGACCCGGTAATCCCGACCTCGTTGCTGAACTTGGGATCGGAAATCTTGGTCAGCGGGTAAACCGTCGAGCCGCGGAAATTGTGGCGCAGCCCCAGCGCGTGGCCGACTTCGTGCATGACCACCGCCTTCAGGAAAGCGGACACGAAGGCATCCGCCTCGGGGCTTCCGGGTTCGATTTCGCCGCGCGCCTCCAGAATATCCATGCCGAACTGCAGTTCCGCCAGCGCCCCCGTCCCGAACGTGCAGAACTGGTTCGCGAAGGCGCGCGAACTCCCGCCGTCGCTCAATGCCGGCCAGGAAGGCGGCGCTTCCTCGGCAATGAACGCGCGCTCGGAGCGCGCCCAGAGTTCCGAAATGCCGATTTCCGCATTCAGGATTTCGCCGGTGCGCGGATCGACGTTCGACGGCCCGATGGCGAACCGATTGTCGGTGGAAACAAACCAGCGCACGGTCGAGTGGTGCGTATCGTATGTGCTGAAGTCCGAGTCGGCCGCTTGCTGCTTCACGACGATCGCATCCTGGTAGCCGATCCTTGCGAAGGCCTTGTTCCACTCGAGGATGCCGTCACGAACGGGCGTGCGGTACTTTTCGGGAACATTGCGGTCGATCCAGAACACGATCGGTTCCTTGGGTGGCGACATGGCGGCCGCCGGATCCTGTTTTTCGAGTCGCCACCGGTTCACGAAATGTGACTTGGCCGTGAATTTTACGTCCGACGAAAAGTCCCAGATCTGGCTCTCGAAGTGGCCGACGCGCGGATCGGCGCGGCGCGCCGCCATCGGCTCGGGGAGCTTCGCGAAGTTGTACGTGTAGCCGAGGAACAGGCTGCGCGCATCCGGAAGCGTCGTGAACGGCGGGAACGGATTGGGCGGAGGCGCCGTCGGCGAAGGCACCGGCGGCATCGAAGCCTTGGGATTGGTGTAGTGGGCCGAGACGACGATCGACGACTGGTCGGGCGTATTGTGCACGGCCTCGAAGCTCGAATTCCTCGGGTCGAACATGTAACTGCGTGCCTGGATGCCGGACGTGAAGGACTGGCCGGCCGGAATGTCGGTGAGCAGGAGCGCATTGGCGTCGATCAGAACGGTCTTGCGCTCCGGGTGGGCCTGGCTCACGACCGTGGCGGTGCCGAGCAGGCTGTCGCTGAAGCCTTCCCGTACCGCCTGCGCCATCGGCGCATTGTCGCCGCCCGTGAACCCGTAATTCTTGGCGATGAGCTGCACGGTGGTGCCGATGCGCTTCAGCACCACGATCTGGTCGAGCAGCATCATTCCGCCGTAGACGCCCTGCTCGCCGATGCCGCGGCTCAAGTTGGCGGTGAACAGGAACGGCTTGTCGAATTGATCCGGCGCGACCTCGAGCCAAACCTTCTCGTCCTTTTGCCACACCGCGAAGAGGCCCGGCGTTTCCTTGGCGTCCTTGATCACCTCGGCGAACGGCCGCGGTTGGCCCGCCGCGGTGACCGCTGCGGCCGCCGCCGCCGCAGCGGTTGCGGGCGCGGACCCGCTGGGGACGCCGGACTTGGGTGCGTTGACGGCCGCTGTGGCGGCCGCCGCGGCGACCGCAGCGACCTTCTCGGTTTCCGCATTCGACGTGCCACCCGAAGGAACCGTCGCGCATCCGGACAGGATTGCGGGAAGCGCCGCGGCGAGCGTCGCGGCGACGAGGGTTTGGCGGAAAAGCGACATGGGGACTGCCTCCATCGTATGCACGGGGTGGCGCGGGATGGCAGCCACCGATATCAAGGAATTGGGCCGGACTACGCGGCGAGCTCGCCGCGCAGCGAATGCGGTTGCGCCGACGTGACCCTCACATCGACGTAAGTGCCAGTGAGCTCCGCGCCGCCGGCAAAATTCACGACGCGATTGTTGTCGGTGCGCGCCGCCAGCTCGCGGGCATTCCGCGTGGCGGGACCCGTGACCAGCACGCGCTGTCGCGTGCCGACCATGATTTCGCTGTGCGCCCGGTATTGCGTGTCGAGAAGCGCCTGCAGCGCCTTCAGCCGCGCCTCTTTTTCCGCGCGCGGGACCGGGTCCGCGAGTTCGGCGGCCGGTGTACCGGGGCGCGCGCTGTACAGGAAGCTGAATGCGCCATCGAAGCGGACTTCCGTCACCAGCTTCATCGTCTGCGCGAAGTCGGCGTCCGTCTCGCCGGGGAAGCCGACGATGAAATCGGACGTGAGCGACAGGTCGGGACGCGCGGCGCGCAGACGGCGCACGATCGACTTGTACTCGAGCACCGTGTAGCCGCGTTTCATCGCGGCCAGAACGCGGTCGGAGCCCGACTGGACGGGCAGGTGCAGGTGCGCCGCGAGCTTCCGAATTGTCCCGTGCACCTTGATGAGCCGCGGCGTCATTTCCTTCGGGTGCGACGTCGTGTAGCGGACGCGTTCGATGCCGGGGACTTCCGCAACGTATTCGAGGAGCGTCGCGAAGTCGGCGATTCCGGTCCCCGTCGGCGTGTCCGTTTCCATCGCGCCGCGGTAGGCATTGACGTTCTGGCCCAAGAGCGTCACTTCGCGCACGCCCTGGTCCGCCAGGTCCGCGATTTCCGTCAGCACATCGTCGAAGCGCCGCGAGATTTCCTCGCCGCGCGTATAGGGCACGACGCAGAACGAGCAATACTTGCTGCAGCCCTCCATGATCGACACGAATGCCGAGGCCCCTTCCACCCGCGGCGGCGGCAGGTGGTCGAATTTCTCGATCTCGGGAAAGCTCACGTCGACCTGCGCGCGCCCGGTCGCGCGGCGCGCCTCGATCAGCTGCGGCAACCGGTGCAGCGTCTGCGGGCCGAACACGACGTCGACGTAGGGCGCGCGCCGCACGATCGCCGCGCCTTCCTGCGACGCGACGCATCCACCGACGCCGATGACGAGGTCGGGATTGGCGAGTTTCAGGTCGCGCACGCGGCCCAAGTCGTGGAAGACGCGTTCCTGCGCCTTTTCCCGGACCGAGCACGTGTTGAAGAGGATTACGTCGGCGTCCTCGGGACGGTCGGCGAGCGTCAGCCCGTCGGAGGCGTGCAGGACGTCCGCCATCTTGTCCGAGTCGTACTCGTTCATCTGGCAGCCGAACGTGCGGATGAAAAGCTTCTTTGCCACAGTGCGTGCGGCCCCGGGGCGGCGTGTGAATCCGTGGGGGCCGAACCCATCGAAAGGGCGCGAATTATAGCAGGCGCCGGCGAAGGCCCCACCTTTGTCCAGCCCGGCTTTCGCGAACGGGGCGCTACAATGGGCCAGCAGGTGTCCGCCGCGGGTCCTCTCCTCGGCGGGTGAAACGGGAATGCGGTGCCGCGCGACCAGAGTTCTTCGCGCGAAAGCCGCGGCTGCCCCCGCAACGGTAAGCCGGTGAGGTTCGCCCAACGCGCCACTGTCCTTCGGGACGGGAAGGCGGGCGGACAAGACCGGCGAGCCCGGAGACCGGCCTGCACCCGGCCCGGCGTCCACGGATGGCGTGGATGGCGGATCGGCGAGCGCAACGCGGAAGGCGTTGCCGCCGCTGCCGGCGCACCGCCGCTTGCGCGCACCTTTCGTTCGTGCGACGGTCGTGCGCTCCGGCACGTGCGATGCCCTCCGCGCTTTTCATCCACCCATTGCCGTGCGGGGATGCACGGCGCAACGCGGAGCGCCCCGATGTCCGTCCCGCTCTTCTCCAACGCGCGATCGCATGCGTTTCTTTTCCTGTGCACGTGCGCTGCCGCTGTCCCGTGCCAGGCGCAAAGCGCGCAGCCTCGCCCGACAACGCTCGATCCGATCGTCGTCACCGCCGCGCGCGCATCGCAGCCGATCGCCGACGTGCTGGCCGACGTCACCGTGATCGGCGGTGACGAAATCCTGCGCAGCGGCGTGCAGAGCCTCGCCGAGCTGCTGCAGCGGCAGCCCGGCGTCGAGATCGTGAAGAACGGCGGCCCGGGTTCGGTGTCCGGCGCGCTTCTTCGCGGCGCCAACCGCGGCCAGACGCTGGTGCTGATCGACGGCCTGCGCGCCGGATCGTCGTCGGCGGGCGCGACGACGCTCGAGGCGATTCCGCTCGACCAGATCGACCACATCGAGATCCTGCGCGGGCCGGCGTCCAGCCTTTACGGCGCCGATGCGATCGGCGGCGTCGTGCAGGTGTTCACCAAGCGGCCGCAGGGAACGTCATTCACGCCGAACGTGTCCGCCGGCTACGGCACGTACAACACCGGTGCGCTGTCCGCGGGATTTGCGGGAACGGCGGGGCCGTTCAAGTACGCGCTGCAGGCGGGCGGCCGCGACAGCGACGGCTTCAACGCGATCGTCAATCCGGACAACTTCAGCTACAACCCCGACCGCGACGGCTTTTCGACGAAGAACCTCTCCGCCAACGCGAGTTGGACCTGGGATGCGGGGCAGGAACTTGTCGCTCCAGTATTTCGGCAACCGGTTGAACACGCAGTTCGACGGCGGCTTTCCCTATTTCGACGACCGCACGATCACGACCGTGCAGGCGTGGAGCGTGGCGAGCCGCAACAAGGTCAACGATGTGTGGACGTCGCAGCTCACCGCGGGCGAGGGCAGCGACGACTCCGTGTCGCAGACGAGCTTCGGCAATGCCCCGTTCAAGACGACGCAGCGCCAATACTTCTGGCAGAACGACGTCGCGCTGCCGCTGGGCACGCTGGGCGTGATTCTCGAGCGGCGCGAGGAGCACCTGACGACCGACACGGACTTCGCGGTAACGCAGCGCAATACCAATTCCGCGACCGGCGTCTACCAGCTCCGCTACGACGACGTCGCACTGCAGGCCAATGTGCGCCGCGACGATTCGAACCAGTACGGCGGCAAGACGACCGGCGGCCTCGCGCTCGGCTACAAGCTGTCGCCGGCGTGGCGCGTGACCGTCGGGCGCCAGCACCGGCTTCAAGGCGCCGTCGTTCAACGACCTCTACTATCCGGGTTTCTCCAACCCGAGCCTGGTGCCGGAGACCTCGAAGAACGTCGAGGCCGGCGTTTACTGGAACGGCTCGTACGGCGAAGCGCGCTGGGAGGCTCGCGCCATCGGTTATCACAACCAGGTGAGCGAACTGATCGTGTTCGAGTGCGACGCGGATTTCAACTGCCTGCCGCAGAACGTCGACCGCGCCACGCTCGAGGGCGCGACGCTGGGACTCGAACCTCACGTGGCGCGACACGCGCGTGACGGCGTCGCTCGACCTGCAGAATCCGACGGACGACGCGACCGGCAACCTGCTGCCGCGGCGCGCGCGGACGCACGGCGCGGTGCAGGTGCTGCAGCAGGCGGGACCCGTGCAACTGGGGCTCGAATTCATCGCGTCGTCGCTGCGCTACGACGACGCCGCCGACACCGTGAAGATGGGCGGCTACGGCATCGTCAACCTGACGGTCGAGTGGCCGTTCGCAAAGGGATTCTCGCTGCTCGTGCGCGGCGACAATGTGTTCAACAAGAACTACCAGCTGGCCGCGGACTTTTCGACCGGCGGGGCGACCGTCTTCGCGGGAATCCGCTGGCAGCCGTGATGCGCGCGCTGCGCTCGATCCGTCGGGCCGTCGGACTGGTCGCGATTGCGACATCCTGCGGCGCCATCGCGGCGGCGACCGCGACCGACGATGCCGGCAACGTCGTGACGCTGGCGCGGCCGGCGCAGCGGATCGTGAGCCTCGCGCCGCATGCCACGGAATTGCTGTTCGCGGCGGGTGCCGGCGCGCGCGTCGTCGGCGTGGTCGCCCACAGCGACTGGCCGCGCGAGGCGCGCGCGCTGCCCGGCGTCGGCGACGCGAACGCGCTCGATCTCGAGCGCATCGTCGCGCTGGCGCCGGACCTGGTCGTCGCGTGGCCGTACACGATGCCGGCGCAGCTCGCCGCGCTGCGCGCGCGCGGCGCGACGATCTTCGTCAGCGATCCCCGATCGATCGCGGCGATTGCCGGCGACATCGAGGCGCTGGGCACGCTCGCGGGAACCGATGCCGTCGCGCGCCCGGCAGCCGCCGCACTGCGCGCGCGGCACGAGGCGCTGGCCGCGCGATACGCGAGCGCGCCCGCGGTCTCGGTGTTCTACGAAATATGGAACGATCCGCTGCAGACGATCGGCGGCCGCCATCTCATCTCCGAGGCGATCACGCTGTGCGGCGGCACCAACGTCTTCGGCGCGCAGACGCTGCCCGCGCCGACGGTGTCGGTCGAGGCCGTCGTCGCCGCGGCGCCCGAGGCGATCATCGCGGGCAGCGACGACGGCCGGCGCCCCCCGTGGCTCGACGACTGGAAGCGCTGGCGCAGCATGCCGGCCGTGCGCTACGGCAATCTCTTCGTCGCCAACGGCGACCTGCTGCATCGCTCCGGGCCGCGCTTCGTCGCCGGCGTCGAGGCGCTGTGCGCGATGCTCGATGAGGCGCGCGCGAATCGCGACAACGCTCGCTACGCGGGCAGGAACGCCTTGCCAGCCGCGTAGGTCACGGCGACCAGTGCCTGGCCGAACAGCGCCGACAGTTTCCCGGGCTCGAGCAAGTCGGCAGCGAGACCGGCCTCGGCCCGCGCTCCGCCCAGCAGCACCGCGTGCGTCGCGTAGCGCGCGGCGAGCGTCAGGTCGTGCAGCGCCATCACGACCGCGCGGCCGCGTTCGCGCGCCAGACGCGCCAGCAGCTCGAGCGATGCGCACCTCGTGCGCGATGTCGAGGTGGTTGGTCGGCTCGTCGAGCAGCATGACCGCCGGGTCCTGCGCGAGCAGCATCGCGAGCGCGACGCGGCGGCGTTCGCCGCCGGAGAGCGTCTGCACGTCGCGCGTCGCCGCGTCGGCCATGCCGACCGCCGCCAAGGCGTCGCGCGCCTGCTGCACGTCGGCCACGCTCTCGGGACGCCAGCGCGGAATGTGCGGGTGCCGCCCGCCCAGCGCGATTTCGAGCACGGTCGCCGGGAACGCGTCGAACGTGTCCTGCGGCAGGAAGCCCAGGCGCTGAGCGCGCCGGCGTGGCGCGCAATCGCGGATGGTCTCGCCGGCCAGCGCGATCACGCCCGCCGCCGGCGGACGCAACCCGGCGAGCGTCTGCAGCAGCGTCGTCTTGCCGGCGCCGTTGCGCCCGACGATGACCCAGCATTCGCCGGCGCGCACGTCGAATGCCAGATCGCGGCACAGCGTGCGCCCCGGCACGGCCAGCGTGAGACCGCGGCACGCGAGGATGGGTGTGCCGGCGTTCATCGGTCGGCGCGCAGCAGCCAGAGGAAGAGCGGCACGCCGACGAGCGCCGTCAGCACGCCGACGGGTAGCTGCGCGGGCGCGACCAGCGTGCGCGCAACGGTGTCGGCGAACGTGAGCAGCGCGCCGCCCGCCAGCGCCGCGGCCGGCATCAGCCAGCGCTGGTCGTTGCCGATGACGAGGCGCACGGCGTGCGGGACGACGAGGCCGACGAAGCCGACGCTGCCGGCGACGGTCACGGCGATCGCGGTCGCGAAGGCGGCCAGCGCATGCAGCGCGAGCGTCGCGCCGCGCACGGGAACGCCCAGGCTCGCTGCGGTGACGTCGCCGCGCGCGAGCAGCGTGGCGTCGCGCGCGAAGAGCAGGGCGACCACGAGCGTCAGGCCGAGCGCCAGCAGTGCGGGACCGCCGTGCGCCGCGCCGGAAAGATCGCCGATCAGCCAGAACAGCATGCCGCGGACCTGCGCTTCGGGCGCGATGGTGAGGATCAGCATGATGAGCGCGCCCCAGCCCGCCGCGACGACGACGCCGGTCAGCAACAATCGCGTCGGCGCCCACACGCCGCTTGCCGCGCGCCAGGCCGAAGACCAGCAACGTCGATACCAGCGCGCCCGCGAACGCCGCAGGCGTCACCAGCGCCGCGGCGCCGGCGAGCAGCGCGGCCAGCGCGCCGACGGCCGCGCCGCCGGAGAGTCCGAGCACGTAGGGGTCGGCCAGCGGATTGCGCAGCAGCACCTGCATCATCGTGCCGGCGAGCGCCAGCAGCGCGCCGACGGCGAACGCCGCCAGCGCGCGCGGCAGGCGCAATTCGCGCACGACGGCGCCGCCTGCATCGTCGACCGGCGAGAACAACGCGCGCGCGACCGCGGCAATCCCCATGTCGACGCTGCCGGCCGTCAGCGCGAACGCGAACGCCGCCAGCACGCAGAGGGCGAGCGCGGCGAGTACGAGCCAGTGAGGGAAACGCTGCAATGGAAATTGAGATCGGGTAACCGGCAGATTATAGGCGGCCTATAATCGTGACCCCGCGCCTTAAGGAACGGTCCGCCATGAACAAGGCGTTCACCCGCGAGAGCGAAGACGAGGACGAAGACGACGACGTGCCCGAAAATGCGTCGCCGCTTCCGGCCGGCAGCAAGAACTACATGACGCCGGCGGGCTTCGCGCGGCTGAAGGACGAGCTCGACCATCTGGTGGGCAAGGAGCGGCCGGAACTGGTGGCGACGATCTCCTGGGCCGCCGGCAACGGCGATCGCTCGGAAAACGGCGACTACATCTACGGCAAGAAGCGCCTGCGCGAGATCGACCGGCGCATCCGCTTCCTCGTCAAGCGTCTCGACGCGGCCGAGGTCGTGGACCCGCAGTCCCGGCGCGACGACGACGACGAGGATCGCGTGTTCTTCGGCGCGACGGTGACTGTACGCAATACGAGGAACGAGCAGCGCACGGTGAGCATCGTCGGCGTCGACGAGATCGACACGGCGCGCGGCTACATCAGCTGGGTGTCGCCGATGGCGCGCGCGCTGCTCAAGGCCCGCGAGGGCGATACCGTCACGCTCAACACGCCGGGCGGCGTCGAGGAGCTCGACATCGTGGAAGTCCGCTACGAGCGCCTTGGCACCGGCGCAGCACCCGCCGACGCGCGAGGTTGACGGACGCCGCGCGCGCCGCCACTATTCCGCCATGGACAAGGATTTGGCCGAGCTGGAGCGCAAGTTGACGACGCTGCTTGCGCATACGCGCGCGCTGCGCGTCGCGAACGAGTCGCTGCGCCGCGACCTGGCGGCCGCCCACGAGCGCAACCGCGAGCTGTCGGCGCGAGTGGCGCAAGCCAGCGCGCGCCTCGACGCGCTCATCGCCCGGATGCCGGCCGAATGACGACCCGGTCCCCCCTTCCCGCGGAACGCACGGTGCAGCTCGACATCCAGATCCTCGGCCGCGAGTACAAGGTCGCGTGCAAGGAGCACGAACGTTCGGAGCTGCTCGAGGCGGTCGGCTTCCTGGACAAGCGGATGCGCGAGATCCGCGACGGCGGCAAGATCAGCGGCGCGGACCGCATTGCGGTGATGGCGGCGCTGAACCTCGCCAACGAGCTGTTGCGCGAGCGCCGCGCACCGACGGTCGCTGCTTCCACAACCCGCACGCCTGCGGCCGGCGTTGACGGTCAGGACGCGCGGCGTAGAATTCTTTCGATGCAAGCCGCCATCGACCAGACGATGGCGGGTCAGGAAAAATTGCTTTGAGCAGGCAATTCGCGCGGTCGGATCGCCGTCTTTGTCCTGCCACTACCGGTCAATGTCCCCTGCGGTGTTCGAGTCGTCCAGTCAATCTTTGAACCAATGCTCTCGTAGCGAGGCCGCCTTTGCCTCTTGTGAACCGGTGTGCGCCCCTACGCGGAAGCGCCTGATGGTTCCGGCAGGCGGCCAATCTTGAACCCGCGGTTCAAGAAGATGGACGGCACGGCACAGGCGGGGGACACCCCTTTTTCGCACGAATAGCGGCGGACCGGCATCAGCCCGGCCGGCACTCTTCTGCGATAAACTCGGCGGCCATGCGCTCGATCCGGGACCGGATCAGTCCGCACGTCATTGCAAGATCGCCGGTGGAAACGGCAAAGCACGGCACGCGTTCGGCAATGCTTACTGCCGCGTCCAGTCCGCGGTTCGCGTGGGCCAGCGCATTCAGCGCGGCCACGTACAAGCGCGCGCCGGCCTCGGCCGAACTAATCGGACGCATGGTTGGGCGGCGCAGATCCGGGCAATGCTTGACCAACAGCACGCCACGAAGCGGTCGCGGGCCGATCACGGGCGCGCCGGGAAGCGCCTGAGCGGGGACATGAATCGTGCGCCCGAGCCGCAGCGCAGCGTCCGGTAGCCTGTAGTCGGCAGCGGGCAATTGCTTCAGGCAGAGCGCATGCGGATAGGGAAAGACCATCATCGAATCGAGATCGACCGGACTCAGCTCGTCGCTGAGATAGCGGAATCCGTGATGCAGCAGGCCCCACGTGGTCGTCGACTTTCCGCTGCCCGATTCCGCAGCGAGCAAATAGCATTCACCATTCCAGTCGACAGCGGCGGAATGCAGGAAGAAGAGATCGGGGCGCCTCTTCTGCAACTCCACGGTGATGTCCTTCTCGAGCAGATACAGGAAGTCGCCGGGAGTGTCCGCGGCGAGCGCGGGCTCTCCGGCGCGAATCAGCGCGATGGACGTTTGTGTTTCGTGCGTGGAGACGCGGTACTCGAGGTCGGCGGGCGGGCTTTCGTCCGCCGCCACCATGGCGCCGAAATTGAGGACGACGATTTCCCGCAGCGCGGGGTCAGGGCAGGCGACCCTGATATGCAGGCCGAGGATACGGAGGGAGACCGATCGCGTTTGCTGGGGTGGCGTGCTTTGAACGCTGTGCATTAACCCGGTCCGGAAGCGCGGCCGTTCGAGTCATCGGCGACCGCGGGGGAAGGCGACGGGTTTCTATCCGCCGGTATTCGTGCGCGGAGTCGGGAGGAGGGGGCAACTGACTCTTGTCCGATCCGGCTTTCGCGAACGACGGCGCTGCCTTCAACGTCAGGATCACCGGCGCGAGATACGTAGCCTTTTTGACAAATTCGCGACGGGCCGCTTTTTCGCTCGATAGTTTTTCGCTCATGGCACTGATCTCCTGATTTCTTCCCGGCACTGCTCTTCGCTTGCCGCAAGCCTGCTCGTTCAGCCTTCGACCAGCAGGTTCAGCGCTTGCAGCTTTCCCAGCGTCTCGATGACGTCCTTCAAGGCCACGCGCAATTCCACGGCAAATTCGCTTGCGAGCAGGTCGGCGATTTCCTCGGCCGATTGCTTGCCGTCGCAGCGTTGCCATATGAAGCGCGCCGTGCTGTTGAGCTGGTGAATCTGGTCCGACTCCGCATCCAGCAGCAACAGATCGGATTCCATTTCCCGGACCAGTACGGGTCCTTGTTTCCTGCGCAACTTGAGCATCGACGACTCCATCCTAAATCAACTTGCATAGTTATGACAATGTATTATTCTTGTAGTATCCATGACGTAAACCACTGATGCATATCCGCCTTTCGTGGCCCCGCGATTCCCGTGTCTGCCGGTCTTTTTGTCGCGCCTCAAAGGCGGCTCCCGGGTGCATGCGGCGCACGCCGCCCGCGGCTCTTGGCCACAAGCAATATCCACGCCCTGAGGGGGGCTTGCCGGAGGTTTTTATCCGAATGACCTGCAACACCACGCGCGTAAAATGACCTTGCCCGACCGAGAGATGCGATGTCCGGCTTTGCTTCAATGGTTTCGGTAAGGAGTCGTGCGGGGCCGCTCCGGCGGTTGCAGAGGGCGTTTGCGCTTGTCGTTACGCTGGCGGGCGCTTTGCCGGCCTGGGCCGGGCAGGTGAGCCTGTCGTGGGACGCCAGCACGGACACCGCGGTCGTCGGGTACTACATGTACTACGGGCAGGCCTCGCGGACGTACCCGTTCAGGGTCGATGTCGGGAATCAGACTTCCTATGCGGTGCCGAATCTGACGGAGGGCCAGACGTACTATTTCGCCGTCACGGCGTACAACGCCGCCCGCGTCGAAAGCGTGTATTCGAACGAGGTCTACGCGACGATTCCATCGCCCCCCGCGCAGACTCCCCCACCGTCTTCGCAGCCGACGGCGCCTGCGCCTGCGGGGCCCCCCGCCGCTCCGCAGCCGACACCTCCTGCGATATCACCCGCGATTCCCGTCGTTCCCAGCGTGAAGGTCGTCGAGTTCTACAATGCCAGCCTCGATCACTACTTCATCTCGATCAGTGCGCAGGAGATCAGCGATCTCGACCGGGGTGTGCACACGGGATGGGTGCGCACCGGCCTGTCATTCAAGGCGTTCGACAGCGCATCGCCCGGAACCAATCCCGTTTGCAGGTTCTATATTCCGCCGGAGCACGGTGATTCCCATTTCTTCTCTGCATCCATCGACGAGTGCGACCAGGTGCTGCGCTCCATGCAGAGCGATCCGAATTACAGCGGCTTCGTCTATGAGTCGCCCGACGCGTTCTATATCGGCCTGCCCGACGCGAATACGGGCTCCTGTCCGGCGGGCACGGTCAAGGTCTATCGGCTGTGGAACAACCGGGCGGACTCCGATCACCGCTTCACGGCAGTCGCGGCGATCAAGGCCGCAATGGTGGCCGAGGGTTCCGTTGCCGAGGGTTATGGCCCGGACGCCGTGGCCATGTGCGCGCCGCAATGATGTCCGGGCGCGCGCGACCGCTGCCTACTTGGCGCCGTCCTGCCGGAGCACGACTTTCACCGTCTTGAGCAGCAGCCGGAAGTCGTAGTAGAGCGATCGATTCTTGATGTATCGGAGGTCCATTCGCACCATCTCGTCGAACGAGACCTTGCTGCGCCCTTCGACCTGCCAGAGACCGGTGATGCCGGGCCGCACCTCGAGTATCCGCCGCAAGTGCCACGACTGATATTCGATGGCCTCGTAGGGAAGCGGCGGCCGCGGACCGACCAGGCTCATGTCCCCCTTGAGGACGTTGAAGAGCTGCGGGAGTTCATCGATGCTCGTCTGGCGAATGATCCTGCCGACCGACGTTATCCGCGGATCGGACTTGAGCTTGAACAGCGGGTCGGCCGCGTCCTGCTGATTGACGAGTTCGTGCTCGCCCTTGATCAGGCTGCTCACGAATTCCCTGTGGATCTGATCGTCGGTATTGCAATACATGGACCTGAACTTGTAGAACTCGAAGGGGACGCCGCCCCTGCCCAGGCGGGTTTGCCTGAAGATGATGGGACCGGGTGAGGTCAGTTCGATGGCAATCGCGGTGATCAACATCAGCGGCGAAGCCGCGATGATCAGGACGACGCTCAACAGGATGTCGAACGTCCGCTTCAGGAATTCCTCGACGCCGCCCATCAGCGAGCGCTCATCGTGGAACAGGTCCGCGTGGTCCGTCAGACTCCCTGTGCCGCTTACAAGATTGTCGAAAAGGTGGTCCGGGTACGTTTCGACGATTGTCGAGAACGTCATGTCGTTCGCCCGACTGACGATCTTTTCCATGAACACCTTTGCACCCTGCTTGTTCGTATCCGGAAGGAGGATGCCGATGAGGTCGTCGCTCATGCGGCCGAGGATGTCGGTCTCTCGCCTCGTCTTGTGCAGCAAGGCGAACAGCCGGCGGACATTCTGGGACTCCTGCTCCTTCTTGCCGTCGAAGCGAAAGAGGATCATCGACAGATGCGTCTTGGAACGGTCGACGCGCCGTTTTTCGCGCTCCAGCTGTTTCAGGAACGGGTCCTTGAGCAGGCTGTCGTCGGGGCGTTCGCGGACGACGTCGTCGTCGTGACCCGGACCGTCGTTTGCGGGACTGTCGGGTAGGGTCGGGGTTACGCGCGATCTGTAAGCCGGCGGCGCGGCAAGCGGAGCACGTCGCATTATCGGGCGCACATTGTTCCCGTCGACGGTCCGGAAAGGCGGATCGTCGGGTACCTTGGCGGCGGATTCGTCTTGGCTCACAGCGTCGATCTCGAAGCGTTTGGGTGAGGAAAGAGCGGCATGTTTTCCTTGGCGCAGGTGTCGTCCGTCAACGTGTCAAAAATCGCTTGCTTGCCGCATTCCTTTCCCGACTTTGCCTTGGGCTGGCTACCGGACTATGACGCACCAACAGCGAGTGCACGATGCGTGCCGGAACGTGTTGCGCGTAACGCCAATCCCTCCGCCCCACCGGAGTCCGGCGCGTTCGGCCGCTTTTGACGATGCTGCCTTTTCCCCGGCGGCTTCGCCGGGGCCGCTGCGCCCGAGATGGGGGAATGGAACGGCTACCAATTCAATTTGTTACCCGGGAGCCCTCGCCCTTTGTGTCCGGTCGGGCCAGTATCCGGCAAGTCCGCCCCTCGGTTATCGCGAGTAATCCACATCCCGACCGCCGATTATTAACATACTGACCATTCTCGGCAGTTGTCGACCTGGACAGGGCGGATCCGCAGTTTCCCCCGGCAATCCACAACATATGGGTCTCGTCATGACCCCGTACTCAAATTGTGGTGTTCAAGATGATAAGTTACTGATTTTTCGAAGAGGATTTACGCCAGTATAATGTTTCTGCGGATATTGTCCACATTGCATCGTGTCTTGCGCCATATGGCGTGATCCGCATAGCCGCTCTTGGCGGCATGAATCAATTCCCTGGAAGAACCCATGACCGCGCGGGAGCCCGCGGGACCCTTGCCAAAGCTGCTCGCGTACGCGGCGACCCGACAATCCGACGGCGCGCATCAGGAGCATGTGCCGCAATTCCGTGACCTGCGCGGGTACCAAATCCGGCAGGTGAGCGACGCCGGGCTGGCTCCTCTCCTGTTCCGCGCGCTGCAACACAGCCTCGAAACAATTCCGCCGGGCATTCGCGATCGCCTCACGAGCGCCGACCTGACCGCGCGCATCCGATACGGCAACTTGTGCGACGCCGCGATCGAAATCATCGACTCCTGCCGGGAGACGGGCGTAACGCCAACCCTCCTCAAGGGCATTTCGATCGCCGACCAGCACTATCCCGAGGGTCACTTGAGGCCCATGGGGGACATCGACATCCTCGTGCCCAGGCAAGACTACGGAACGGTCGAGTCGACGTTGCTGCGCCGGGGATATGTGCGCAAGCCGGGTTATGAAGTGGAAGAAGCCGCTCCCCACGGCGCGCCCCTGTTCGATCCGCAGCGGCGAGTCTGGGTCGAGATTCACACCGCGTTGTTTCCCGCGGACGCGCGCCTGCGAACGAACGCGATGTTCGGCCCGTCGCACATCGCCGCGCAATCAGTCGCGTCGAGTTTCCACGGCCGGCAAGTCCTCCGCCTCTCGAACGAGCTCCAGCTCGCCTACATCGCGTCCTATTGGATCCGGGATCTGTCCCGGGGCGGCGTCGATCCGAGCTTCGTGATGCCTTTGCTCGACGCGATATACCTGCTCAAGGCCTGCGGGCAGACGCTGAATTGGGAGGGCCTGCGGGCGCAGTTCGACAACGAACTGGCGATGGCGTCTGTCTACGTCATGCTGGACTATCTCGTGCGGCGCGGGTTTACCGATTGTGCGATTCCGATCGTGTCCGATCTCGCCGCGAGCCAGCGCATCGTCGGAATGCCGGAGCGCAAGATCATCACGGCGATGCTCGATACGTGTCTCGTCGGAGGCGAGGGGTTTGCCGGTGCGTTCATGCGCGACCACCCGATGATTGCGAAAACCATTCTGCATACGCTGCTTGCAGAAGGTTCTCACGCCGGTAAACTCTCGTCACTGCCTTGGAACGTCGTGTTTCCGCCCTGGATTGCGGACCGCTACGGCGTTCGGTTCCAATGGGAGAGGATCGCGCGACTTCTGAAGCGCAAGAGCTAGCTTTTCCGCGCTGTGCGAGGGATCGCCGGCGCCATTCGCAAATCGAAAGCGTCAATCTACGTAGGAATGCTTAATGGAAAACGCAGTCATTGGCATCGTGGGCTTGGGCTATGTCGGCCTTCCTCTCGCGGTCGAGTTCGGCAAGCAATTCGACACGATCGGCTACGACCTTCGTCCGGAGCGCATCGAGGAGCTGCGACAGTGCCGTGACCATACGCTGGAGACCTCCGAATCCGAGCTGCGGAGCGCGACCAGGCTTCGCTACACGTCGGAACTCGAAGGCATCCGCCGTTGCAACATCTACATCGTCACGGTGCCCACGCCGGTCGGCAAGGCGCAGCGACCGGACCTGACACCGCTGCGGGAAGCAAGCAAGGCGCTGGGTTCGGTGCTGAAGCGCGGCGACCTGGTGATCTACGAATCCACCGTGTATCCGGGCACGACCGAAGAATTCTGCGTGCCCATCCTGGAACAAATCTCCGGACTCAAGTTCAACCGCGATTTCCATTGCGGTTACAGTCCGGAGCGGATAAATCCGGGGGATGCCGCGCGCAGGGTCAGCACGATAAAGAAGGTGACGTCGGGCTCCACGCCGGAAATTGCGAAGCGGGTCGATGCACTTTACCGGTCCATCATCACGGCGGGCACGCACCCCGCGAGCTCCATCCGCGTTGCCGAAGCCAGCAAGATCATCGAGAACGTGCAGCGCGACGTGAACATCGCCCTGATCAACGAACTCGCCCAGATCTTCAACAAGCTCGGCATCGACACGCTCGAGGTCCTCGAGGCCGCGGGAACGAAATGGAATTTTCTGCCGTTTCGCCCCGGGCTGGTCGGCGGCCACTGCATCGGCGTCGATCCCTATTACATGACGCACAAGGCCCAGGTGGTCGGCTATCACCCCGAACTCATGCTCGTTGCGCGCCGCATCAACGACAGCATGGGCGACTATGTGGCGCGCCAGGTCGTCCGCGTCATGCACGAACATGACATCCATGTGGTCGGATCGCGCATCCTTGTGATGGGAATAACCTTCAAGGAAGATTGTCCCGACATCCGGAACACGCGCGTCATGGACATCGTGCATGAATTGCGGCAATCCAAGGCACGGGTGGACGTCTACGATCCCTGGGTCGAAGCCGACGAGGTCGAGCGGGAACTGGGTCTGCGCCCGATCGAGGAACCCGAGCGCGGCACCTACGACGCCGTGGTGCTGGCGGTGGCGCACCGGCAGTTTCGGGAAATGGGAGCCGAACGCATCCGCTCCCTCGGTCGGCCGGTATCGGTGATTTACGACGTCAAGCACATCCTCGCGCTGGACGAGGTGAACGGGCGGTTGTGACCGGAGGCGCCACCTCCGTTTCTAGACCGTGCTCGCCTGGCTCCCTGATGTGCTGTGCGCGAGGTCCCTGAGGGCGCGGCAGACCTCTTCGCTCTGCGCCTCGCTCAACTCGGCAAACATCGGGAGCGACAGCACCTCGTTGGCCGCCCGCTCGGAATGCGGGAATTGCCCGGCCTTGTAACCCAGATCCGCGAACGCCGGCAGCAGGTGCACGGGAATCGGATAGTGGATATTGCTCTGGATGCCGCGGGCGCTGAGCGCGTCCTGCCACGCCTGGCGCTGGCCGGTTCGGATCGCGTAGACATGGTAGACATGTCGGGCGTAGGCCATGGCTTCGGGAGTTCGGACCCCTGATCCGGCGAGCAATCGATCATAGCGCGCCGCGGCGCGGCGGCGCGCTTCCGTCCAGGCTTCGAGGTGACGCAGTTTCACGCGGAGCACGGCGCCCTGAAGGCCCTCGAGACGGTAGTTGTACCCTTTGAGTACGTGCTGATACTTCTTTTCGGCGCCCCAATCGCGCAGCATGCGAATAGTTCGCGTGTAGGCGGCACTGTTGGTGACGACCATGCCGCCTTCGCCATACGCGCCCAGATTCTTCCCCGGATAGAAGCTGAAGCAGCCCAGGTCGCCCATGCTTCCAGCGCGCCGCCCCTTGTACTCCGCGCCGTGCGCCTGCGCCGCGTCCTCGATCACGACAAGGCCATGGCGCTCGGCAATGGCGAGAATCGGATCCATGTCCGCGGTCTGGCCGTAAAGGTGCACAGGGAGAATCGCCTTGGTCCGCTCCGTGATTGCGGCCTCGATCGCGGCAGGATCGATCGTGAACGTTCGCGGATCGATGTCGACAAGGACGGGGGTGGCGCCCGTGTAGTAGATCGCGGACACGGATGCCACGAACGTGAATGGCACGGTGATGACTTCATCGCCCGGACCGATGTTCGCGGCGAGCAGCGCAAGATGCAAGGCGCTGGTTCCGGTGTTGACGCCGATGCCGTACTTTGCCTGACTGTAGGCGGCGAACTCTTCCTCGAACGCCGCGACTTCGCTTCCCAGAACAAACTGGCCTGAGTCGAGTACGCCCTGGATCGCGGCGTTGACTTCTCCCTTGATCGAAGCGTATTGCGCCTTGAGGTCGACAAACGGAATCACGATGGTTTCCCTTGACGCAGGTACACGGTTTCTCCCTTGGCGCGCATCGAACTCGTCGCGGCCTCGATCAGTTCCACGACACGCACGCCCAGGCTGCCGTCGGTTTCCGGCACCTTGCCGTGTTCGATGCAGTCGATGAAATGCTCGGCCCCGACGCGCAAGGCCTCGGCCAGGTCGAGCTTGGGCGCCCGCATGTCGCCGGTCCGATAACCGACGCGCATTTCGTGGATTTGCTCCGGGTCGTCGGTGAAGCTGACGCCCTTGTCGTAGATCTTGATCTTCTCGCTCGGCTCGAGATCGTCGTAGATGATCATCTGTTTGCTTCCGCCCAGCAGAATCTGGCGCACCTTGACCGGAGCCAGCCAGCTGACGTTGACGTGCGCGATGGTTCCCGATTCGTAGAACAAAGTGATGTAGGCCAGGTTCTCGGGAGTGCCCGGGAAGTGATTCGCGCCACTTGCCGAGACGGCAACCGGATGCTCGCCGAGCAAATAGTCGAGGATGGAAAAGTCATGGACGGCCAGGTCGGAGATCACGTTGACGTCGCGCTGGAACAGGCCGAGATTTACACGGACCGAATCGTAGTAATACACGCGGCCAAGTTCGCCGTTCCGGACGATTTCTCCCAGTTTCCGGACCGCACCGGTATAGATGAACGTGTGGTCGACGAACAATACGCGCTTGCGCTGCTGCGCATCTTCCATGAGCTTGCGTGCCTGGAGCGATGTCTCGGCAAGCGGCTTTTCGATCCACACGTGCTTGCCGGCCTTCAATGCCGCCATGCCCAATTCGAAATGCGTGCTGACGGGAGTCGCCACCGCAATGGCGTCGATAGCCGGGTCGGCAAGCAGCTCCTGGACGTCGGACGTGACCTTCACCGCCGGGTAGCGCTTCTGGACGATGGCGAGCTTCGCAAGGTCGAGGTCGGCAACGCCGACAACCGTGGCGCCCGAAGTCTCCGAGAAATTGCGCAGCAGATTGGGACCCCAATAACCGTAGCCGATGATGCCGATGTTGATCACTGTGCCGCTTCTCTCATGATCGATTTCGCTTCCTGGCTGCGAGTGCCGTGGGACTCGAAGGCAAAGAGAAGAGGGTACCGAAAATCAACGTCGTTGAAAACAATACTTCATCGGCGTGTGCGCGTGTCGCCCATTATCCGAGCGGGAACTCCGGCCACGATCGCATAGTCCGGCACATCTTTGTTGACTACCGCTCCGGCGCCGATCATAGCGCCTTCGCCTATCGTTATTCCGGAAACGATGGTCGCGTTGGAGCCGATGGACGCGCGGCGTTTCACGCGGGTAGTTTCGACTTTCCAATCCGACGCATCCTGCAGGCTGCCGTCCGCATTGGTCGCACGAGGATAGCGATCATTGATGAACATCACGCCGTGGCCGACGAACACTTCGTCGTCGATGACAACGCCTTCGCAGACGAATGAATGCGACGAGATCTTGCATCGCGCGCCGACGATCGCATTCTTCTGAATTTCGACGAACGCGCCGATCTTGGTCTCGTCGCCGATCGTGCATCCATAGAGGTTGACCAGCGACGGATGGAAGATGTTGACGTTGCTGGCCTAGTTTGACGCTGTCGGATATGGGCATTGGCGAAATTCTTCGTTATCGATGTGTCTTGTGGGCCGCAATTGGCCGTGTAACGGGACCAATTGTGACAATTTGCGTCGCCAGGCCGACAAAGCCTTCCTAGGCGCCGATCGGGCCAAATTTCGCGGCGTTTGGGGAGGCACGACTCCTTTGCGACAAGATAACCTTTGTAAACATCGCCATTTCTATTGACTTGGCTTGATTTGTGCTTGTATATTTATGACATTGGCATTGGTCGGGTGACGTCCGATGGGCAACGCATCGAGAGTACGCTAGACCCAAGAGGGAAATCGAATGAGAAAGTTTAGAAATCTACTCGCACTTGCGCCGATTATAGCAATCGGTCTTTATGTTCCTGCGTCTGCACTCAGCGCCGCAACTCGTGCGGCAGCGACCTGTTCTTATCGCGGACGTGACCTCGGCAATCTCCGCCTCTGCCACTGGCGACACGGTCAACGTGCCTGCCGGAACCTGCGCGTGGAGCAGCACGGCAAGCATCGGCATCGGAATCAGCGTGATCGGGGCGGGGAAGAACGTTACGAATATTACAAATAACGTCGGGACGCTATTTCGGATAAACAACACGCAGAGCGCCCCAGTCAGATTGAGTGGGTTTACATTCAACAATAAAGACAACCAGACCCCGATCGTTTCAATCGTTGGCCCTGCGTTCAAGGTTCGTATTGATAACATCGTATTCAACAAAGGTGATGCGGCCATTGGTGCAAATTTTCTCGGAGGTGCCGGTACGGGGCCAGTTTATGGAGTAGTCGATAGCAGCGAGTTTTACAATATGAAACGACCGTTCTTCGCCATGGATATCCGGCTGGGTGAGGCTACTTGGGGGAGTACGGCGTGGGCGGAATTTCTCGGAAACGAAGCGACCTTCCCGGGCAGCGAAAAGATGCTTTATTTTGAAGACAACAAGTTTGTATGGAATAGTCAGCTTACCGATCTCAATGTGCAAACGGCCCTGTATGGCCAGTATGGAGGGAAAGCGGCATTTCGCTATAACAATCTCTCCGGGTTGTGCACATATATCGATGCCCATGGCGACAACCCCGACTACGGAACTATCTTGTACGAGATTTACAACAACACATTTGTCGAAGATGACTCGCTATGCGTGCAGGGTGATATCGTTTGGCTGCGTGGTGGACAAATGATCGCGCACGACAATGTCTTTACCGGTGTTGCCGTCCCATTCAGAATGTCCGTCTACTGGACTACAGATCTCGCTGCGCATCGCGTCAAGAATACCTACTACTGGGGGAATACTTGGAACGGCAACGCGAGCCAAGCCTCATTGGTTTTCGTGAACGATTCCGGACAAACACCCGCAGGATATTCGGCAAGCAACATCAAATTGAATCAGCAATATTTTTTGCAGCAGCCCCAGTCGGGACAGGTCTACTTTCCGTACACGCCGTACCAATACCCTCATCCCCTTCGAACCGGGGTTCCGCCGCCGGTGGTCCTGCATCCCGCGGTACCTTCGTAGGGCTTCGAACGAACGCTTGGATCGAAATTGCGAGCGCTCGCTACTTCTCAGAATTGAAAGTAGATGAAAGGCGCGGAGTCAGTGGCTCCGAGGGTGGCGATACACAGGATCAGACCGGCAAAATAGAGGACTCGCACGGGAATGCTCCGCCCCGGAATTTCCTGCGCCCAGTTGCGATCCTTTTGTACGAGCATGTGGGCAACGACTACCGCCATCAGCGCGGGGAATATATAGGGTGAAATCAGTCGAGTGCCGTCAGGCTCCCATGCGATCATCCGATCCAAGTAGACCCACGCGTCCGCCCAGGTCTGTGCCCTGAAGAAGACCCAGCCCACGAGCACCAAGCCCAGTGTCAACAGTCGTGCGATTACGCTCCAGGCAGCGCGAAATGCTCGGAGATTGTTCGCGGACTTCAGCGGGTCCCAGTTCTTCCAGACCCGGTGAATCGCAAGACCGACTCCATGAAGTCCTCCCCAGAATACGAAATTCCAACTGGCTCCGTGCCAAAGGCCGCAGAGCAGCATGGTGATCATGAGATTCACATAGGTGCGTTCGGCGCCCTTCCGGTTTCCGCCGAGCGGGAAGTAGAGGTAATCACGGAACCAGGTGGAGAGGGAGATATGCCACCGCCGCCAGAACTCCGTGATGCTCAAGGAGCTATAGGGCATCTGGAAATTCTCCATGAACCGGAAGCCCATCATTCGCGCGCATCCGATCGCCATATCCGAGTATCCGGAGAAGTCGCAATATATTTGAACGGCGTAGCCAAGCACCCCCTGCAACAGCGTTAGCCCGTCATAGCTCCCTGGGTTGGCGAAGATCAGATCGACGTTGGGCGCGACTTGATCGGAAATGACGAGCTTCTTGACGGCACCCAAAGCAAATTGGGCCAGGCCCGACTCGAATTCGGCCGCATTGGCACGAACCCGTCGCGCAAACTGCGGGAGCAAGTCCGCAGCGCGATTGATCGGGCCGGCCAGCAGCTGCGGGAAAGAAGGCGACGAACAACAAGAAAGTCGCGCGGGCTGTGCGAGGGCGGAATATTGCGCCGATACGTTTCGATCGTGTACGTCATGCTCTGGAACGTGAAGAACGAAATTCCGACGGGGAGCAGAATGTCATAGTGCAGGCGCTGGACATGGAAGCCGAGTGTGGAGGCTGCCCAGTCAACGTTTTGCAGCAGGAAGTTCGTATATTTGAAAAAGCCAAGCACGCCCAAGTTCGCGACAATGCTTACGACCAGCAGGAGCTTGCGCCGCCGCTGATCCTCGATGCGTCCGAGACCTGCACCAACGCCGTAGTCGACCAGCGACGTGAACAGGATCAGGAACGCGAACGGAATGCTCCAGCTCATGTAGAAGAGGTAGCTGGCCACCAGGAGAAACCATTTTTCCGCAGCGAAGCTGCGCAGGAGCCCGCGGCCGAGAAGCACGACAAGGAAGAACAACACGAACTCGAAGCTGGTGAAGATCATCAGCGGCCGGCGGCCTCTTTCAACCGTTCAACGAAGGCGGCGGTTGCAATTTCCTGCCCGAATTTGTTGAGATGGACAAGATCCGAAAACATGGCATCACTGGCGAGGGTCGGCAACCTATCCAGTCGTATGAGCGGGAGGTGGGGATCGCGCGCTTGAAGCTGGGCGAGCGCCTCTTCGAATTCCTCGGCAACCTTCGGCGACAGAAATTCCTTTCGATATGTGGGGGATACCGGCATCACAACAATCATGGTGTCGCCTTGCAGTTCTGATTGCTCCAGCAGGCGCATTAGTGCCTTGCTCTTTGGGCCAGCGAACCAGTGCCTGCCCTGGAAACCGGTGCGCATCAGCGCGAGTCGTCTTTGCAGACGCGCAGCCGGCCAATCCCCCAAGGCTTGCTCGCTCTCTGATGCGTGGCCGGATCCGAATACAGGCCCTTCCTCGGCATCCTCGCTGGCGCCACGATTCGCAATGCCGTACAGGCTCGCCCTTATCCCTACCATGACGCCGTCGGACCGCCCGGCGGTGGGAAAGAGCTCACGCACCAACATTTGCGGATATTGACTCAGGATCCTCTTGCAAAGCTGACCATCCGGACCGCAATACTGCAAATCGCGGATCGCGGCGGCGACGGGAACTATGTCGGCGCGGAAATCGCACAGCCAATACTCATTCAGATCGTATGGGGAAACGACGATTATTGCGCGCCGTACCGTGGGAGAACGCACGCGCTGATATTCCCACTCCGCCGGAGACGATCCAGCTGTCGCCCAGCTCTCGATCGCACCGCCAAGAACCTGGGAAATGCGGCTCCAATCAATACCGTCGTACGCGAGTGACGAGCCGTGGAGCACCGTCGTTGCGTGCTGATCTTCCGGTCCGTAGCGTTGATAGCCACCGTACCCCGCTCTGATCTTGAGCCAATGGACTGCGGCATGACTTGCGAACGACGCAATCGCCGTTGCCGCCAGGACAATCAACGCCAGTCGTAGCCATGCCTTCATGCAGTCGTTGTGTGTTTCGTCAGCCCAACCGGCGCTTGAGGAATCGAACCGCGTCGTAGTTTCCATAGGCGCGAGCTCTGAAAACCCACTTCGACAGAGAAGCGGGAGTCAGTTCCCGATGCAACAAAAAGCGATCGCTATCTTGAGTGTTGGAACCAGAAGCTGTAGTCACAGCCCCAATGTACCCGGACTCTCTCAAAATATTTGCCAGATCGATGCGCGGATTTTGGCACGCGCCAAATGGGTAGGCAAAATAGTCGATCTTCGCACCAGTAATCGTTGCCAGTCGCCTCCTGTCTTCACGAATTTCATGTCGAACCTCATCGCTATCGAAAATCGTGCTCAGATTTCGGTGACTGACGGTATGGCCGCCAATTGTGAATCCGTCCCTGGCCAATCCCCTAATGTCGTCTTCGCTCAGGCCGCTAGCTCTGCAAGCGACATCTGGTGACAAGAGGAGATTCGTACGCATATAAGCTGCCTCTTGCTCCTTCGAAGCGCCCACAAATCCGGAAGCAACGAAAAACGTCGCCGGTAAGTTCAAGCTCTTTAGAATGGGTGCAACGCTGGTGGCCCAGCTCTTGTATCCGTCGTCGAATGTCAATACAACATTTAGTCGGGTCGTAGACAAATGACCCTGCATGAAATCGGACAAGCTGACCACATTTGTGTACTTCTTCAAGAATCCAAGGTTTGCCTCGAAAAGCGGGAGCGAATCCCGCGGTAGGTCGTGGAAAGTGACGAATCTCGAGATGGCTTGGCCACGAAGGCGCGAGCAAAGATTTCTGATCTTCGAGTAGCCCAGAAAATAGAACAATAGAACGGCGAGATCTTGCCTTCTTATGGCCATGCATTTGCCTCGCGTGCGTTGCTCAATTTCCAAGCGCACGTATCGTGCTACGCCAATCCTCTTGGTCTTTGCTTTGGCGCATGTTGCGGAGCGGCATCGGATACCGTATATGAGACCGCCAGGAAAAGCAGGACGGCAGTCAAATCACTGGTGAATGTGTTGATGGACGACTCGGTAATATTGTGAACGAGCGCTATGACCAGAAAGCAAAGCCATAGGCTTCCCCAATCGTAATCGCTGTTCAACGCGTTCCGGGCCTTTCTACTGGAGGACAGGAGGAACGCGGAAAGGAGCAACATCCCAACAAACCCTCGGTCGAGGAGTATCTCCATGTATCCGTTGTGCGCTTCTCCAATTTGGTGCGCGTCGCGAGTCATGGGAGTCCAAAAGCTTGCAAATCCGCTTCCCAGAACCGGACTGCGCTTGACCTCCGGCGCAAGGCTCTCCCAAATTCCGGTCCGCCCGGTAAGAGTAGCATCCCGACCAAGTTCAGAAGAAATGCTAGACAGGTAGGAGCCGCCTAGGAATGGCTCAAGAATTCCAATCGTAATGATTGTGACGATAAGCAGCGTCAGAACATTGACCGCGGGACTGGGCGGCCGCCTCCTCATCAGCAACAGTCCGATAAACACGGCTAATCCAGCGACAAGTGACGCAACTGATGTGGCCGAGTATTGATCTTCAGGTCCACTAAGTAGATATATCGCCAGGATGAGGACAGACACATCAGCGAGAGTCTGATACCGATCTGTCGGCGCTACGCGTCGCCTCCATCTGCTGTAGAGCAACCAGATAAGGAAAAATATGACAATGACGCAAAGTCGGCCTAGGCTGTTCTTTTGCAGAGCCACCCCAATCCACATCAGTCCGCCTTGTTGCCGAAACTGAACGCCATATGATGGAAAATATTTGATGAGAAGGAGCGAAAACGGAATAAGGATAAATGCGGCTCTCCTCAAAAGGCTCTGCATTGCCGCTCTCGGGTCCGGCTCAGTTAAGAGTAGTAATGCCATTACTACTGCGACCAACTCTCTGATCCATCGCTTTAGTGCTATCAGCGGCATTTCAGACCATAGGATGCTGAGAAGCGAATAGCCTATTAACAACCACAACCATCCATTTTCCTTTGTGGAACTAGCCACGCGAAAGCGTTTTGATGCCATAAGAATTAGGATACCGATGCACAGAAGAACGCTACCAAACACTTGGTCCAACACACTACTCTCATCTTCCGTAGCCGCCCCAAACCACGTGGCGAGAGGCTTGCTCGCAATCCAAAGCATCCATATTGTCGGAATCCAAAGCGTAGCGGAGATCGCAGACGACTGCCTTCGCTCGATGGCCAGCAACACGAGCACGAAGCCCGTGCAAAGGATCAATGCCAATGAAGGTGGCACGGTACCCTACCCAACAAAGCAGGATTCAGCCAACGCGTTACGCTCGTTCAAGGTCCCGTCCGGCAGTTTCTGTCTTGAAAGGACAAGTCGTCTGAACCATAGACATAGCAGTGTTCCCTGCCTACGGTGTAGTGTTCAAGATCCTAACCACTTACGATAGATTATGTTATCAGGTGTGGCCTTGGGCGATCGCTTGGGTGCAGCCCCTTTCGATTGCGAACGAAGTACGGAACAACTTGGGGGACTGGAGCTCGTCAATATTCAGCCACCAACGTATCTATCCTGAACTGATGTTGATGCCGCAGAAGGCCATCAACTTTCCCAAATGATCACAGGCCTTGATTAGATACTTCATGAATGCGTGCTGACCGACAAGCAAAAGAACCGGCAGGAATGCCGCGTAGATTACAAACGCAACCAATGATTTCAGTACGCTGTATGCGCGCGCGTCGTTCACGTTTAGGGCCATCTTCCCCCTCAGTAACGCTCGTTTGAGAAGTACTGAACGTGTCCAGCGACTCGGGGGGATTGTTTCATACACCGGCGCTTCGTCGCACCAGACGAAAACACGACCTTGCTCGATCATTCTTCTGAAAAAATCGCGATCCTCACCGCCGCTTCCATATGCCGGGTCAAACCACAGCACGCCTTCACCGAAAAGCGCTCGCCGTAGGAGCACGTTTCCCGTCCGAGTATTTCTCCACTCAAGTACCTGCCCAGTTGCATGGCTTGGCCGGTCGAAAAAACCACCCTCTAACACCCACTTCGGGGGCTGACCCTGGAAGGACGGCAATACTGGAGCCAACACTCCATCCGATTCATATTGAATCAACGCCCTATATAGGGTCACAAGCCAAGTGACCTGAGGGATCTCATCGTCGTCAATGAACGCCAGGACGTTGCCGATTGAACTACCGACTGCCTTGTTTCTTGCAAGCGCGATATTTTGTTCGGGTTCGACAAAGTAACTGACGTGCATCCCAGAATGTCTTGAGAACATTTCAACAGAGTGTCGTGCCGATTCGAATACGTCGTTGTCAACCACAACGGCGGAAAAACTGAAGAGACCGTCGGTCCTTTGATTTTCCAGTTGGCCCAATAATTGCGTCAGCAACGCGGGTCTGCGATACGTACAAATGCAGACGCAAATATGATTCTTGGCAGGAATCACATCGACTTCCGACACGATAACTTGTCCGACAGTGAAGATGACGGTCCACGGCGTCCTTTCGGCCGGTCCACGCGAAAGTCCGGAACCCTATCACCGCGCATTGATGACACTCGCTTTTGCACTAGGACTTCCGAGGAACGCGGGCAGTCGCATGAGTGAGCGCGTCACGAAATCCTGCGCATAGCCGCTCGATATTCCCGTTCTCGACTATTTCTTTTCTGGCCTCGTCAGAGAACCGCTGCCGAAGTGAATCATCGTCAAGAAGTAATAACAGCTTTTCCTGCAACGCCGTTAGGTCACCACGGGGTACGATAAAACCATTCTGTGCGTCTTTCAGATACATCATCTCGGCGGATTCGTCACCCGCCTCCGTCACTATCGGAAGACCGCAATGGAATGCATCTACGATACTTAAGCCGACAGCACCGGGGAGGCAAAATACATCGGCTGCGGACAGAAGTTCAAATTTCTTGGATCCGTAAATCGGACCCAGGTGATAAACGTTGTTGCCTTTAAGTTCGCCTAGGATCCCGTCTTCGTCCGGTCCAACAAGAATTAATCCTATGTCGGGTCGATTCATGCTGGCGTGTGCCATAACCAGGTGGTCCAGGAGTTTTCTCCTTTGGAGGCGACCAACGCAGATGATGTTTTTTCTCGTTCGTATGCCGTATTCGTTCAGGACATTCTCGCGTGCGCCGGCTGGCGCGGCGAAATGTTCAGGGATGAGTGTATTGTTGGCAATGAAGACCTTCTTATGAAATCGAGGAGCGACATATTTCTTCAGATGCTCGGCATACAAGATGATGGAATCACACAGGGCGTGTTCAGTCGCATAGGCGAAGTTCTTGATTCTTGCCTCCCGGTCAGCGAGATCGCGTCCCTGTCCCCACCAGACCAGCTTCCGGCGAAAGAGTCCCTTTGCTATCAAGTATATTGGGAATAGGTATCTGTGCCGGAGATCGACGAATAGAATGATCACGTCGATTCGCTTTGAATAAATGAAGTGAGAGATACTTGCGATCGAAAGGGGCATCTCGACGTATTCAAAATCCACGCTGTGAGGGCTGTTCGCCTGAATCTTTGATGAAGCGACGACGAGGTCGAATCCGTATTGCTTCAGGTAACTACCCAAATAGCCATAAATTGGTACGCGGTAGTGGGGAATGCTGCCCCCATGGAGTAAGAGGACGCGATACATATAAGCCTCTGCGGAGTCGCTCACCCGTCAACGCCAGTCCACGGCCGCCAGCGCCGGCGGCGGCCCTTCACTCTTTCCGGTATCAAATTCTTTAAGCCTGCAGCTTTAGCCCGGAGCGTCTTCCGTAGGTGGCGCTTGGGAGATTTGGCATCCGGCAATGTCTAGCTCACACGGCAATGACCGAGGCCGAGGTCAGTGACTGAACAGCTCTGAAGGTGGCCCGCATTACTGCGAGCGTTTCCTCAAATGGAATTGGCGATCTATCACCACTCTTAACGGCGTTGATGAAGGCCTTCACCATCGCGGCCTGACCCTTGTCCTGGAAGATCAGTCGCTTGGTCTTTGATTGATTTTCATAGAGGATCTCCGCTTCCTTAAAGTCTCTCAAGATTGCCGTTGCCCCTCCGCTGTAGATCTCAAGATATTCTTTGGGCAATTTCTTTGGTCCATTGGCGAAGTATGAAATTACGCCAATCGACCCATTTTCAAATTTCAGATTAATGGTAACGGTGTCTTGATTCTTCGAGGATTCACGCATGCCGAATGCTTGTACCTTCTCGGGAAGTGAACCATTGATATACGTTAGTAGATCGATGAAATGGCACACCTCACCGATGACCCTGCCACCACCCAATTCCCTATCCTGGATCCAGCTATCCGGGGGTATTACTCCAGCGTTAATTCGATAGGTCATGGACATTGGCCCACGTGGCAGATTCTGTCTTATGTACTCCACAAGCGGAGAGAAGCGACGGTTGAACCCAACGAGAACTATGCCTCTCGTACCCATTTGATCGGTAAGCAACCCGGTTATATCGTCCAGCTCGTACTCATGAAGGCAAAGTGGCTTTTCTACGAATACATTCTTGCCCGAACTGAGAGCTCTTTTTACATATGCTGCATGTGTGTCGTGTCTTGTGGCTATGAAGACTGTATTGATAGCGGGATTTTGAAAAATGTCCGCTTCGTCCGAAGTGCAATATCCAAAAGCGAACTTCTCGGCGGCGGTTCGGGAACTGAGCCCGGATGCCGTCATTACAGCGATTCTTTCTACATATCGTTCCTTAGGAATGTTCGGTAGAAGATGACTCATTGCATAACTGCCGGCCCCGATGAATGCTATGCCCACTGCTCCAGCTTCGGCCGAAGCCCTCCTATCATCGACATAGATTTTCCTGTCTGTGCTGGAAGCTTCAGCATAGCTAATCATGATGCCCAGATAGGGCTCCCGCCTTTCCGTGATCAAATCATAGGCCCTTGCCGCCTCTTCGAAGTCAAAAACGTGAGTTGTCAGGTAGCCAATTTCTACGCTACGTGAATGAATCAAATGCTGGAAGGCCTCCATGTTTCGGCGCTCGGTCCATCTGACGTATTCAGGCGGGTAATCAATTCCCTTCTCTTCATAAACTGGATCGTACCTCCCCGGACCATAGGAGCAGGACATGCGTAGGTTCAATTCCTTTTGGTAGTAGTACGGATCGCGCTCGAATCCAGTCGGCACGTTGCCAACCACCACGACTGTGCCCTTTCGCCTTAGGATTTGACCGGAGAAATTTATCGGATCGTTGCTTGCCGATGCAGCCGTAATAATCACTGCATCGGCACCGATACCGTTTGTAAACTCGACGATTCGTTCGGCTAATCCGATCTCGCTCCGCTCAGCCGCGAAATGGGCAGCACGCGCGCTCGCCAACTTAACCATTTCAGGATTGATGTCTACGCCAAAGACCTTGTTTCCTGATGATCTCAGCAATAGACAAGTAAGTTGCCCCAGAAGTCCCAATCCAATTACGACGCACGTTTCACCGACACGCAAGTCGGCTTGCCTGATACCTTGGAGCGCAACAGCTCCTAGCGTGTTATAGGCGGCGAGTTGTAAATCGGCATCGGGATGCAGTGCAACGCAAAGATTCTGTGGGACTACCACGATCTCGGAATGGCTGGCACCGGCGCCCGCGCAAGCGACTTTGTCGCCAATGGAAAATCCGGAAACGCCACCGCCAAGGCCAATAACTAGACCGGCCGAACTGTAGCCAAGCGGGGAGTACGAATCCAGCTTCTTCATGGCGGTCCTATACGCCTGAACAGGACCTGCTTGCCTCAGCAAATCGACCATTTGTCTGGCCTGTTGCGGCCTATCTTTGGCTTTTCCGATGAGTCCCTTGCGCGCGGCGCTTACTTTGCTTCCTTCGGTCCCAGCGGAAATCACTGAAAAGGCGTTGCGAACCAGTATCGTTCCATTGGACGCGACTGGGGTAGGAACGTCGATGATTTCCATCCTGCCATCCATCAATTTCTGGGCAAGTTGTTTCATAAACAATTGCTCCGCTGGAATATTCGCAAGGTATGCGGCGCCAGAATGCCTCGCTTACCACCTGGCAGCGAGAAAGCGATGGGCGAAATATCGCAAGTCACCATATTCATCTGGTAGCAGGAACCCGCAGGCCTTTAACTCTTTGGCGGTTCATCGCCTTCAGCATCACTTCTTGGATTCGCAATCGATCTGGGCAAAGATTTGATCCATGATCCGCGATGTCAGAAGAATGTCTCTGTAGGGTATGGGAGGGGGCCCATCCTCAACTATCGATTGATAGAATGCTTTGATCAAGAAGTAGATGCCATATTCCGAATGAAAGTCGTTGCGCAGAAATCGTCCAATGTTTCGAAGGCCATTTTGCAAGTGCTGCCTTCCGTAAACGAATGGCGGAACGAACTGATTGAGATAGCTCCTGTAATTTCCCGCCTGCAGCTTCAAGAGCACCTGGTGCTCATGATCCGCAACGAGCGAGTTCTTTGGGCCGAACACACGGAACTCATGCTGGCTCGGGCTAATCTGTGATGAGAACGAGAAATACGCAGTCGTTCGATGACCATCCGCAATGATTACGCGGAGTTCATCAACGATGCCACTTTCGCCGATGCTTTCCAGAAAGCGACTGGTGAATCCCTTCGCAAGCACAGTAACTTCATCATTCGGCAAATATTCCACGATCTTCCCAATACCGTGGCTGATGATGTTTTGCAGGAGCCCACCGGGTAGCCGTCTCACCCAATGGTTCCTGTCGCCCAAAAGGGTCTTTGCGTATCGTTCGTCGGCAAACTCGTAGCAGTAGATGCTCTCCATGTGGACGGGGCTTCCCCCCAGGTAACCGGCTTGGATGAGGCGGCGCATGTCCCTTGCAACATGCGCAAACTGAGTCTCATGCCCAACGGTTAACTTCAGTCCACTCTTCTCAGCAAGACGGATCAATTCCGCGGCTTCCTTACTATTCAGGGTGATTGGCTTTTCCACATACACATGACAACCCGCCTCAAGGCATTGCTTCGCGACAGCGAAATGACTTGGTGGCGGCGTCGCGACATGGACTACGTCCGGCCGACTTTGTACTAACATCTCCCGAAGATCGCTGGAATGGAACTTGATCCCATAACGTTCAGCCAACTGGGCAGCCATCAATCCCTCTTGATCGCTAACGCCGACAATTTCACATCCCGCCAGACGCAGAATCTGAGCAACATGCTTGTCGGCAACCTTTCCGCAGCCGACGATGGCGACCCGCATGATCAACGCGCCTCTTCGAGTCTCATGAAGTCGAAGTATTGCTTGGAAGCATCCGGAAAGGAAACCCTTGGCGTCCAACCGGTAAGTTCTTTCAACTTGCGATTCGAATAATGCCTGCTTTTATAGTATGCAGCGCATTGCCTGCGGTTGAACGCTGGGGGAAGTTGCCCCTCGGACCAGATCGAGTAGTTTTCCCAGATCCAATTCAGAACGTAGAAAATTCCATACGGCATCCCAATGGAGCGGAACCGGCGGACGTTATTCTTGTACAACCGCAAGAACTCTCTGCCAGTTGGCAATTCGTCATCGACGGCTATTACAACCTGACGATCAATTCCTTCAACAATCCCAGCGAGGACGACAGCGTCCGCGCAATTATCGATATAGATGAGTGGGATTTGGTTCGACCCACCAACCGAAATGAAAATGCCAAATGTGTCAATCCCAACGCGGCCGGTCAATGCTCGTTTACCCGGACCGTAGATTGGACCCGGGCGGACAATTACGTACGGTATTCCATGGTCTCGTCCATATGTCTCGACAATTTCGTCCTGCTTGATTTTGCCGTAACAGTACGGGTCAAACCGTTTCATATGGTCTCGCTCGATCGGCGAATTCTCATCTAGAAGTTCGCCACGGCGACTCTCGAAACCAGAATGAACCGCAAGGGAGCTCAAGCTAACAAAGCGCTTCAATTGTCCGTGCTCAAGCGCTGCATCGAGCAAATTGCGCGTGGCAACGACGGAATCCAGGAAGCAGCCTGCGAATGACTTGCCGGTCCCCGCAGCCAAGTGAAGGACAATTGACGCGTCCTGTGCTGCATACCGACAGTCATCACGAGAGAGGAGGTTACCCTGAACGACCTCTACGTCTGCGCTTGATGCATCCACAACGCGCCGGAGCTCACCGGCGTTTTTGCTCGATCTCACCAAACAACGAAGCCTCTGAAATCCGAATGCCAGCGCAGTTTCCACCACTTTCAGCCCAAGGAAGCCATTGGCGCCCGTGATTAGTATTAGATCCGAGGGGTCAACTATCCTCTCTGGTCTCATGGCGTTAAGTAACCGCAACAGATCAAATAAGGAACTGCCGACTGAGTCCGAAAAGGCCCGATGTTGCGGCTTCGAAAGTAGCTGACTGGGCGGTGGGCCAATTGAATTGCGCGGCCGCGGCCGTAGTGCCGTTCTAAGGAAGGCATTGGTCGTCCTTACTTGTAATGAGCTTGTGACGCTCCTGGTCAACGATATCTCCACCATTGCGAAGTTTGGCCGCCAGGGAATAAAGGAAATATTTTGGAGAATTCAAGGGAAGCTTCCACATGTACCCGTGCACCGATTTTCCGCCGAACCTCTCCTTGAACTTCGCAATGCCCTCCAGTTTTGAGCCTTTCTCCGGCTCGATTCTGGCGCCGAAGAAGTCGTATTGCCGTACCCCCTGTCCTTGAAAGAACCGAATAGCTTCCCATTGAAGCAAGTTCATTGCTCCGGTTAGTGGGTTTGCCACGCTCCCTCCGTGCATGTAGTAGGCGCAGTCACCGCTAAACGGAATCACCGCGCAACCCTGTATATCTCCCTTGTATTCCGCGACGAAAACTTTAACATTTTCGCCGAAGGCTTCTATCTGCCGTTTGAATGCATCTCTGTTCAATCTTAGTCTCACGCGAAGACGACCGGCTATTCCGCCAGCAGAGCGAATGAATGAGTCCCGCACCAATTCATAGGCCGTCTCAAGATGTTCCGGGCCAAACAGAATTTTCACCCCCTTCTTGGCCGCGCTGCGAATCACATTGCGATGCTTCGAATGCAGATTGTTCCAAAGTGCATCTTCAGTATTGCCGAGATCGAGGACATAGCTTCCAAAGGGAACTGCCATCGCCCCTTCGGGATACGTTCGAAAAACCGTATTAAATGTTGCCGGAACAATTACATCTGCTCCAGTGGCGCGGAAGTATGCAGCCACCGCGTTCAGGAAGAGGGTCTCTTCGTGGACTCCGACATCTCCATTTAGCATGATGGTTTGAACCGGGAATCGAATCAGGCAAAGAAAAGCCTTTCGAATGCGCGAATAGGGTAGAACGCATCGCACCTGGCCGGAACTGTCGGTACCGCCAATCCAGCCATAATCGTCGCTGGTGCTCCTTAGAAATGCCTCAGAGGCATAGATGCTCATACCCGAGTTCCACGTCAACTCAATCGGCGACACCTTCATCACAGTAAACCGTTCCAAAGTTGTTTGCGCCTTGTGCGGCTCGGTCAATGAACTACCGATCAACGATCGTCGGCAGAAGATCCTGAAATCAGCCTGCGATATACGTCTTCAAATGTCGACACCTTGATTCCTCGCTGCTGCAAATAAGCAAGAAGCAGCTCCATTGTCGCAAAATCAACCAATTCCTTTGTGTGCCCAATTCCGACAATCGGTTTGAATGACGCTGGATCACGTAAGTCATCTTCGACGACTATGTCCATCGTTTGTGTGAGTTCGTCGATCGTCATGCTGCAAAAGTCCAGCTTTAGCGGATAAGCGAATCGACAATAGTCTGCTGCTCGAGATATCATTCTTCTTCCGGTTTTAGTTGCCGTGACACCCTTTCGCTGCAAGGCAATCCGCTTCTTCGTCAGGATGCTCCAGGTTGGGACCATGCGCGTGTATATGGGTATCTCATAGAGTGGGCCGGTTGGATCCGGCACAATGGCCGATTCCTTGAATCTCCAGAAATATCCATTCCTTAGCGCGGGTCGGTAATCCAATTGATGTTGATGAAACCGTCCGCCCTTGTAAACCGATGAGTCAATTCTTATGCCTCTAGAGGACAGCACATCTGCGACTACTTCCGTCGGCTGGAACAACAAATGGCCTGCTCGATAAACCAGTGGTGAATAGTCCGACACGTCCAAGAGATAACGAAGGTAGGCAATCGATCGATCGATGAGCTGTTCAATTCTGACTCGCGAAAGTGTGCACAGGTTATATTCGCTGTAGTCCAGGATCCAGCTTCCGTCCACGTAGCTCGAGTTGTACCACCACGGGTGAAGGTGCAGGCCGACCTCGAATCCCTCCTGGTGGCACCGCCGAATTTGCTGCTTGATTACGCCGATGGCGCGATCTGAGCCATCTCGCTCAATCATCTCCAGTTCCGCAACTTCGATGAATATGGCGAACCGCTTGCCTGCGCTACGAAAGAGCGCAGCCAGCCGCTCGGTCGGCTCATATACCAATTCTCTCAGCGAACCCGTACCGTTTCCGTAAATCTCATAGTCAACGGATGCAATAAATTCGATCATGACAATCCGTGAGTGGTTGTAACGATTGAATTTCCTTGAGGTGGACGCATAGATCGGACTCTGATTCGAAGCTACGTGGACCCAAAGAGCTTGGAGTACACATCACGCTCCCGCTCAGACAGGTCTGGGTAGACGGGCAATGTACAAATCTGGGAGGAGATCTGATGACTCCTGACGAATTGGCTTCCGACCTCAGATGGTAGCGGCCAGTGAATTCGGAGGTGAATACCAATCCTGTCGAGGTACGCCTTGAGGTATGGGCGATCTCTTGCAATCACAGGAAAGCCCAGTGGGCACACACCGGTAGCAATGGGCATATTAGGAAAGAGCGGTGCGAACGATTCGGTTTGCGCCGAGAGAGAGCGCCAATACTCGTAGTCGGTGCGGCGTTTCTCAATGATTTCGGAATAGCGAAAGGTCTTCAGGGCCATTTGAGTATACGAAGATATCGGCAAGATCTTGCCATGTCTTGATTTGGATATCTTTACGGGCTGCAGAGCCATTGCTCTTGACGACATTCCAGATCGACTGAGGACTTCGCTTCTGAAATTAAGTGTCCTTTTGGCCAAGCTCAGGACGGATAGAACGTTCGAATAGAATTTGGGATGAAATTGAGGAATGCCTTGGGTCCCGATGTTCAGTTTCAGCCCGCCGCCATCTGGCAGAGGTAGTATTTTTCGAAAACTGTAGATTGACGCGTCGCCAGTCTCTCCCGAAAATTCAGTTAGGAGGGAGTGGGCGCAATCCTCTGCGAGAACCGCACCATGCTCTGCGCATATGGCCCTAATGATGTGTCGATGAGGCTGAAGGAACCCAAAATAGTTGATGATGTACACCAACCTGAAATGGCGCTTTGCCAGCGCTGTCCGTATGACTTCCGGATCTACAGCGAGATCAGACTGAAGGTCGTAGAACTCGATGCTAGCGTTGCCAAGGAATGGCTTTGACACCTCTCGACATAGAAAGGCCGGCAGCAACACAGCATCATTGCTGCGAATGCGTAGCGCGGAGATCAGTAGCGATATTGCGTCTCTACCCATGAAGGTACCAATAACGTCTCTGAACGGACCGTCGAGTTGGAATCGAAGCATGGTGATGAGCGTCGGTTGGAAAGATAGCTAGAGCGCGTGTCGTCGCACGTTGATCTTGGCACGATGATGGTGACTTAAAGCAAAGTCAGGACTGGGGCAAGCGCTTGGCGATCGGCTTCGGGGGGCCGATTCAAATTTGCCGACCCGGGAGCGTCCCCCCGCCCGAAGCGCCACCCGCGCTTTCGGCTACGCAGAGCTTGGTGCGCCCACATTCCACTGGATCGCGGCAGGTATATCACATCCTTCCTCCTCAAGCAGAGAAGCCAATGCCATAAGCATCCAGGCCTGTGACCATCGCATGTATGAAATACGATTCGTGAAGAAGGGCAGGATCTGGTAGTAAAAGTAGCCCTTCCTATTCCACATGTGTGCCATCGCCCATTCAAAGACGGAGTGGGCCAGGTCCATGCTTGAAGGATCGAGGCCACGGAAAGCGAGCAGCGTGATGACACTCTGCGCGACGCTGTGAATATCGATTGGATAGGTACGACCACTGAAATATCGGGGAGCGCCGTCTTCGCGGAAGAAATGCCTTCGATAGAATTCAAATCCGCGACGGATGCCGGGCTCGAATTCACGCGTTTCGGCGTGACGGCATATCGATTGGAGCGCGCAGAGGCTGTACCCCGTGTGGAAGTTGTCCACCCAACACTGTGTCGGCGATTCGCCGTAGAGCCACGATCCATCCGGGCGCTGCCGCGACGCGGAGTATCGCGCTACCTTCAGCCCGGCGTCGAGAAGGGCCTTCTCCCCGGAATGCTTGAAGACCCTGCCTAGGAATGCTGCGCCAAGAAAATTGGCGTTGTGCACGGGAACGCGCGATGAGGCCACCGGGTAGCTCAGGGAGGCGGAGACTTCCGGACCGGTCCAGAGCAGCTCGTCGTGAATGTACTTTGCAGCGCTCGCCGCCATGTCCAGATACTGGCTGTCCCCGAGGCTTTCATACGCGTCAAGCAGCGCATTGCCGACGAACGTCGTGCACACGAGGTTGGGCGCGCCTCTCGGGACCAGTATCGTGCGCGTCTGCCACGGAAAGCTGTAACCCCAGCACCAGTACGGCTCTCCATCGGAGCGAAGGGCCTTCAGCCGTTGCGCCATCATCGCAACAAGCTCCTTGTCTGCGAGCAGCCCCAGCCTCGCGAGCTTGACGAACGCCATGAGAAACAGTGCGATGGCCTTGGCATTCTGCGTCTTGGGCACGAGCAAGGGTGCCCGGAGATTGAGAGGGCTTCGCTTCAGAAACTGAGTCAGCGCAAGGCGCGGAATTCGCGAGTCGAGGAATGGCGCCAGTCCGAACAGTCGGCTGTTGAGCGCGTCGTACGGATCGTAGCCGGCCCAATCGTTTGCCTGGCAATACGATAACAGTGCCAACGATGCGGCCTTGGCGTCGTTCACCGGAGTCCTCGCGTCCGGCATGACGAGGTCGGTGGCCCAGGGTCGCGCATTTCCAACGAAAGGCGCAAGTCAGCGTTGTGCAAGTAATTCTTCGATCGAATTGACGATCTCTCCGAGGGCCGGCCTTGGCCCGACACCCGCCAATTCCTTCGTACGTTTCGTTACCTGAATCTTCGTCCGGATCTCCTCTGGAGTTGCGATCAGCACAAGACGCCCGTTTTCGGCCAAGTACCTGTCGACCGCACCGAGTTTCCCACGAAAGATGCTGTACACCGGAACGCCCAACGCGGCCGCTTCCCTGTTCATCGTCCCGCCACCGCTGATCACAAGATCCGATTCCCAGATCAAGTCGAGGCCGTTGAGCACTTTTTCGGGGACGATGATCTTGCCGGACCCGCACCATTCTTCCCACGTATGGCGAATGAATTCGCGCTGTGTATCCTCATTGCGCGGCAGAATGACCATTCTCGTGCCGGGCATGTTTCCGAGATAGTTGACGACGGACGCGAATAGGACGTCGCTTTCGGGATTGTGATAGTGCGCTTCCGTCGCCGGCGGACGAATCGCCACGAGGATCTCGTTGGCACCGATATTCAGGAACTTCCTGATCGAGTGATCCGGCTTGAACGAAGCGACATATACATCTTCCTTCAGCCCGCTGAAGCCTTTAATGCCTTTCTTGAAGCTCCTGGCCAGTTCAGGACTGGTTATCGCCTCTGGCGCGATTCCCAGGTCTGCTCTGAAGAACGGAAGTATCTTGGCGTGCTCATAGTCGAAGAGAAGAATATTGGGGATGCGCAGGATCGAAGACAGGATGACCAGTGATCGGGAACCGTGAGAGACGGAGAGGTCGGGCCGTTCGCTGATGACGAACGGAGCGAGCTGATAACTCCGGTAGAGGGTGCCGAGGACCTTGGCGATCTTGTTGGCTCCATAGTGCTTTCCAACCGTCTTGTGACGCAGCTTGAAATAGTCGGCGAGGCTGCAAACCTGAAAGCAATCTCGCGTCGTGAGAAATACCGTGTGCCCGCGCGCCTCAAGCTCCTGCACAATCGGAATGAAGAACGGGACGTGGGGAGAATTGTCGAGGTCTATCCAGATTTTTGAATGTTTCGCGATCTTGTTCATTTGGACAAAATTTCATCCCATTTCACAAGTGTGGCCAGCTTTGCCCTTCGAACCGCCATCAAGATCTGGCTGGTCGCCTTCCACCCAATCAATTTCACCAGCAGGCTGACTTTCCAACTCCAATTGCGAGGCATCAATCCGCCGCCCACCTCTAATGCTAGTGCGTCGATCTCAGCAAGAAATTTGATTTGATGGGGGGAGAAGGAATGTGTCGACAGCTGCAATAGTGCCAAGCTAGCGTTCGTTGTCCGTTCGCTTTTTTCAAACGATCTTAGGTGCTCGATGCTAAGACGCACCGACAGTAACAAAGATCGCATTCCTTCCTCAGACATGTCTCTACTCAATTGTGCGAAGCTGATGCTTCGGTAATAGGATCTCGCAGTCGGTACGAACCTGACGAGATCACTTGCCAAGACAACTCGGCAAATGTATTCGCCATCGTCGTTGAGTGACAGCCGTTCATCCCAAGGACCGGCCTTTTCGGTGAGTGACCGACTGATAAGCCATACCGCGGGAACCATCCAAGCCTTCTCAGAGAAGCTTGCAATGATCCAATCAATCGGCGTCAAATCCCGCCATAACGCAGTCGGGCGGAATCGCGCTTTGTTGATTCGATGGTGAAAAATGCCGTAAGGTGATGAAAATAATTGTAAGTTAGAGCACCCAGACTCAGCGAGTCTCATTTGCTCCGAAAGTTTTTCAGGCGCCAAGATGTCATCGGCATCGAGCCATTGAATGAAGTCTCCTTGTGCGAATGAAAGCGCTTTGTTGCGGGCGGCGCTGGCTCCTTTGTGCTCCTGCACAATTACCTTGATAGATTTTGATTCGAACGTTCTTGCAATCACGAGTGTCCGATCGGACGACCCGTCGTCGACGATGACAATTTCCTTGTTGGCCCAGGTCTGGCCGATGGCCGAGTTTATTGCCTCGCCTAGCCAGCGCTCGGCGTTATACGCGGGTATTAAAATTGAAACCAACGCCGACAAAACGCTATCCCCCCCGGGTTCTCCAGCCGATGCTTGTCAAGCACGCGCCGGCGAGCCGGATGGCGTGCGATGGAGCCAGGTTGCAATATGGAATCTCGGAACCCATTACTAACTTCCCGTTCTGAAGTTGCAATGCCATTTCATCTCTTTTCCAAGAGCGCGGCGAGAACGCGTTCGGCAGTGCGGCCATCCCAATACTCAGGGATGCGGCCAGGCGATCGACGATTTTGCAGGATCTCTTCAATGTCGGCCGGCAATTGATCGAGACGCGTAAGCTTGTTCGTTCCAACGGCAATCGTGACTGGCCTTTCAGTATTTGGCCGCAGCGTCAAACAGGGCGTTCGCAAATAGGTCGACTCCTCTTGTATCCCGCCAGAATCGGTGAGAACAAACCGTGCGTTCTCGGTCAGATACAGTGAATCGAGATAACCGACAGGCTCTATCAATTTTAGATTGTCCTCGTTAGAAGGCATGATACCGAATGCCTGAAGCATGCTGCGGGTTCGTGGATGAATTGGAAAAACGATGGGAAGGCTCCTGGCTACGCGACGAAGCTCCTCCAATATTCGTCCAAGACCCAATCGCTCGTCCACGTTGGACGGGCGATGCAGTGTTACATAGGCAAAACCATTGGGCTCCAGTCCCAGTCTGGCAGGCAGCGCCGAATGCCGCGAATGCGGCAAGTTGGCCACAAGCGTATCAATCATAATGTTTCCTACAAGCCGAATTCTGGATGATGGGGTGCCCTCGCGTCTGAGATTTTCGTCTGCGTCAGCCGAAGGGGTCAGAAGAAGGTCGGCCACAGCGTCAGTGACAATGCGGTTAATTTCCTCAGGCATTGTGCGATCGAAACTCCGAAGACCCGCTTCGACATGGGCGACTCTAGCTCCCAGCTTCGACGCGACCAGCGTACACGCCATCGTCGAATTTACGTCCCCTACGACTACTATCCAATCTGGTTTTTGTTCGATGCAGACTGGTTCAAACGCCAACATGATCCGTGCGGTTTGCTCAGCATGAGAGCCCGAACCGATTTGTAAATTGACGTTGGGGATCGGCATGCCCAATTCGCGGAAGAAAATTTCGGACATGGCGGGGTCGTAGTGCTGCCCCGTATGCACCAAAGTGTGCTCAATGCGTAGTTCGGGGTGCTTCCCAATCTCCTTGATGAGAGGCGCAACCTTCATGAAGTTCGGCCGCGCACCAACGACACTAAGAATCTTCATTCCGCGCCTCATTTACGCAAACTCTATGCCAGTCAATGCCTACCGGCGCCGACCGCAGACATGCCCCGAGCTGCGGTTCAAAATTTACCGAATGTGGCAACGTTGGCCGTGTTCAACCGATCGTGCAGATTTCTTACGGTTGCTCTGAACGATGATGGCCCGATTTCTGCGGGGAGCCCATTGTTGGTAGGCTACAATAGTGATAGAAGAATTTAGATAGTTTTGTCGTACCATTTTAGTTATCGCCAACACACAAGGAGGGCTGCAAATGTCGCGCAGGACCAGCATTTTGCCAGGTTGCTTCCGGCCTCCCCATCTTGTGACTATACCTACCAAAATGGTGTTGAGCGCCTGAAGTTGAGAGAATTCGGCTTTGCGATTGGCGGCGATGTCACGGCGGCTTCAAGATGGGGAAATGTGGAGAAATTCATTGGGTCATCTCGCCTTTGATTTTGTGAATCCATTTCAATCCCCCAGGCTCGGGGAGGACCCTGCCAATTTGAGTCCGAGACGTTGCACGGCACCCAGTGAACGCTCGCGCGGCCGCTCTTCACATCTAGACTGACCACCTTCCCAAGGGCGGATTGCAACCGTGCATTTGTTGCTGATTTCGACAGGCCTCGGCCCACAGACCGGCGGCACTGAAATTCAGATTGCTCGGATGTCGCGGTGGCTCATTTCTCGTGGCCACAAAGTCAGCCTCTTGGCCAACAGCGTCCACGAGTTCCTCGACCTGTTTCCCAAGGAGCTCGCGGTATTTGGAACAGAAAAGCTCCTGAATGATTTATGCGCACCGCATAAGTCTTCGCGAGTGTGGCGTGCTCTGGGTATCGAAACGCCACAAGTCATCAAGGCGTTTGACCTGCGCGCGTCATGGATTGCGACGCTGCTTTCCACTCACATCCGACCCTCCCCCAAGGCGATCTTTGGTAACTACTATCCTTATCTCGTTCCCATCAGTCGAAATCCGCTCCGCGACCGCAACAGACGATTCTTCCTTCTGAATCTCAGACGAGCCTTCACTGATCGATCCATTATTTGCATGACGCGCGAGCACGTCACGATGTTCCAGCGCGCCTACGGCGCCGACCGAAGTCCGGTATTTTGGCCGTTGCCAGTTGAAGACCTAAGTGTTTCCGCGCCAGCACGTATGCCGATTTGGGCAAAGATTGTGTCGGTCGGAAGGCTTGATCCGATGAAGGAGTACAACCTCTATATGGTCGACGTTGTCGCGAGTCTCCGCCACCGAGGAATCCCGGTGACCTGGACGGTCTATGGTGAAGGCAGCTTTCGACTTGCCATGGAGAGCCGAATCGCAGCACTTCAACTGAACGACGCGATACATCTTGCCGGCTCCATCAAGAATTCCGACATTCCCGCAGCCCTAAAGGATGCATACATATTTGTGGGCATGGGCACCGCAATAATAGAAGCGGCACTCTGTGGGGTTCCTGGGGTGATGGCGTTGGCGTACGAACGTAGCGAATGCACCTATGGACCACTTTACAAATTCACCTTTGGCAATGTTGGGGAACGCATGGACGCCGCGCCCCATACCACCGTTAGCGCTGAAATCGAACGGATATTGCGACTATCTCCGCAGGAGTACGAGGACGAGGTCCAGAAGAACTTACAATACGCCCGTCGCTATGACATGGACGCGACGATGCAAATGTTCCTCGAAATAGTCGAGAAGGCCTCTCCGCCGCGGAGCTCCAAGACCTTGCTTGCCATGTACTACCCACACGAGTTCTTCAATGGACTCGTGACTCGCACTCGACAAGTATTCGCGGCAGCGTCATCTGATGGAAAGCCATAGGTGTCTCGCTCGCTTGATCACTCAATCAAGCCTCGCCTTTCGGCCTTCGGCATGACGATTCCCGTGCTCAAGGTGCTTGGGAGTCGCAGCGAGCACCGCAAAGCTTGCCGTCGGGGGCCGTAGTGGCATTAGGGCAGGCCGGCGCGCCAACCAACAGTAAAGACACCAATGAACTCCGCCTGGCAGAAAGCGAAACGGGTTTCTCGAACCTTGCTCTCCGCGCTTCCTGGCGGGCAGCGCGTCCTGCGGGCGTATCGCTACTATAGAAAGAAACAGGAACTCGCGCACGTTCCTGAAGGCCGAAACATCTTCGAGTATTACTATCTCAATAATTCTTGGGGATGCACGGAAAGTGTCTCCGGCCCCGGATCAACTCTGCAGTTCACCGAAAACATTCGAAAGGAAATTCCTCGCCTCGCAATGGAACTCGGCCTTGGCACAATATTTGACGCTCCGTGTGGCGACTACAATTGGTTTCGGGCGATTCATTGGGCCCAGCCGATCAAATACATCGGAGGCGATATCGTTGGTCCATTGATTGCACAAAACCAGAGTCGGTACGCTGGTATCGGCGTTCATTTCATCCAAATCAACATCGTGAGCGATTTGCTGCCAAGCGCCGACCTCTGGCTTTGTCGCGATTGTCTGTTCCATCTTTCCTATCGCGACATTTTCCTGGTTCTGCGAAATTTCCTGAAGAGCGACATTCGCTATCTGCTCACGACGACGCATTCCGCGTGCGAGGAAAACGTCGACATACCCACCGGCGCATTCCGCCTCCTCAATCTCCGCAAAGAACCCTTTGGTCTCGGCGCTCCATCGGCGCTGATCGACGACTGGGTCGAGGGCTATCCTGTTGCACATCTCGCGCTTTGGGATCGCCACCAACTTAGGTCGTCCCTGATTGAAAATCCGATTTTCCGAAGGCTCGAGGCGTCGCCATACTGAGTTCGTGTACTCTCTCAAATCGCGCGCGGACCATTGTCCGCCTGGATGCCGGTGACCGGTGTAACTCGGTCAGGTTTCCTGATTCCTTCAGGTGGCACAAAGGCGATTCCATCGGGCTCCCCAATATGGGCCGCTATTTCGGCGGTGGCGTTTGCAAGAGATAATCGCAACACCTTTCCATTAGGCATAGCGCGCGCCCCTCGGCGGTCAAGCAATTTGTAATTAGTCTTCAGGAAGTTTCCATAAGTACTCGACACGATGAGTATGAAAGAACTGTTGAATCTCCCTCTGCGTCTAGTTTCCAAAATTGCGAGGACGCTGCGCGCGCGGGTGATGATTAGGCAAGTCACACAGAAGTCCGATGGTGCTCGGATCGTACTCTCAGATGCAATGCTGCCGGTAAGGTTGATCGTTGAGCCGAGTGCGAAGTTCATTCTTAACGGTAGACTTACGTTTGAGTCGTATCTTGGGCGGCGAGAGCAGATCTACGTCAAACTCGGTCGTGACAGTACCCTCCTGATCGACGGCGACTTCAACATCGGCCCGGGTTGTCGAATCGTGGTCGAGCCCGGGGCATCGCTATCCATCGGTGGACGCCGGAACGAGAATCTCGCTGGCCTCACAGAGAATAGCCAGATCATGGTTCGTAAGAGTGTCCGCATTGGTAGCGATCTAATCTGCTCTTGGCATGTGTTCATTACTGATTCTGACTGGCATGAAAGCTATGGCAAGGAAGCGACCCAGCCGACAATTATCGGCGATCACGTATGGATTACGCCGAATTGTTCAATTCTGAAGGGATCTAATATCGGAAATGGCTGCATTCTTGCTACCGGCGCAGTGACGCATTGCGACACTTATCCTGACAACTGCCTGCTCGGAGGGCAACCGGCCCGCGTGCTCGCGAGGAACCGGCGATGGAGCCGTTGACATGCACCCATTTGCCGGCTCCGACGACTGCAAGTAGCCGATGCTTGCGGGTCGCGCAGCCGCGCCAGCCTAAAGGAAGGACTCAATCACAATTAGGTGCAATATGTCCCTGAGTCTTTGGTATTGCACTTCAGCCGAATTTCGACGAGTACGTCATTGATCGACCAAAAGCGATGCGTCAACAGACTTTGGCGCAATGTTCAACGTGCGGGCCACTCGCGCGCGTAGCCGGGTCTCAGTAACCAGCTTCGCCAAATCGTCCAGGAGTCAGGTCGACTCAGTAGTGCGAGTGTTCTTCAGCACCAGAAATGCATCCCATAGAATTCGAGCGGTTCGTCTTGCGGGCGAATAGAGCCCGATGAATGCCGAGCCTACCAGCAGACCCGTTGGAATGCATATCAAGAGTTGTATCGATGGTGCGCGGTCGGCAATCATTGCTCGGACGAGGTAAGTCGTGCCGCAAACGATTCCCCAGACCGGGAAATGCCGGACGAACCCTTTGTACAAATCAACCGCGCCGACAGGACCACTCCGCCCAGCCATGTGAAATGCCACGGGCAGAATAGCTAGCACGCTAGTCGCGGAGTAGGCAAAGGCCACACCGGCGGGTCCAAATGGCAGACCTGAAACGAAGGCAAGAACCGTCAGGATTGAGACGAATAGGCTAGCCATAAGCCAATCCCTGCCGCGTCCCTGACTGGCGAAGAGCCAGTTGCAAGCGTCTATTAGTGGATATGAAATTACCAGGATCGCAAATCCAGCAAGAATTGGGGCAGCCTCTACCCATTTTGGCCCAAGTAGAACGAAGGTCAGCGGATACGCGAGCGGCAAGAGCAAACCACCGAACAGGAAGCTTATCAATGCGATGGCTTCATATACCTGAAGAAAGACTCGCCGATAACGCTCCGTCGTCACCCTGGAGACGCGACAAGCACCGGAACGAATACAGCATTGATCGGAGACAAGAACTGCTGAAGAGGCCGATGGAGCAAGGCGGCGGCTCGCGAGTAGAGGCCGACGGAATCTGCTCCGTAGGTTCGACCAATCAGCGGGCCGTCGATTCCGCGTGCAATCGAGTAGATAAAGTTGGACGCAGAAAAATTGGCGCCAAAATTTACGAGAGGCCGAGTTCCAACTCGCCATCTTGGCGCTTGCGGGCGCCAGCGCGAGGCCGACCAGGTCAGCAGCAGTGCAACGAAAGGTGCGCCAATCTGCATTGCCGACCAGGGACCAGTAACCGTAGTTCAGCCAAGCCATTGCCGATGCCGATCGCGATGCTGAGCAAGCATTGAAACGATCTGAATCATGGCAATTGACGTGAAGCGCATCTGCCGATTTAGTAGCGCCATATGCTGGACCGTCAGACCCGACAACAGAAATGTAGCGGCGAGCGCTAACGTGATGTTGACGAGTTGCGGCTCGCGAAAGAACCAGGCAATTGCGGGTGCGGACGCGGCGAAGAGCAATCCAGCTGCTGCGCTCAAGATAACGTTGATCCAGAACAGGTTTGAAATTTGAGCGTGCGTAATGTCTTGCCTTTGTATCGTTGCCACGGACAGGCCGGCATCGTTGAAAATCCGGAAATAGCCCAGGATGGCCATTACCATCGCCACCAACCCGAAATCTGCGGGTGGTAGCAGGCGCGCCAGTACCACTGTCGAGAGCATAGTCAGCACAAACTGAACGCCCTGCGACAGCACGGTTACCAAGCCGCTCGAGATCGTGCGACCCTTAAGCTGACCCAAGAGATGGTCGGTCGAGAAGTGTCGAGCGTGGTGTTCGGTGTCGCCTGGATCTTTTCGCGTCGGCGGCGCCGAGTTCGACGATGTCGCCGAGATCCGACCGGTCTCGTCCGGTTCTGACTTCGGTTTGTCGATGCTCATTCGACCGGCAGACTAAAGATTACCGTTATTCATTAGTACGCTTGCCGGCCGATACGCGTCCGGCGAGAAGACAAATCTTGCGTACACGTATCCGATCGCCTCGCTGATCACCGAGCGCGCGCCCTCGCTGGTCCGCCACCAACGATCCGGATCAATCCGAAAATCCTCGATCGCGATGACGCCAACCTTGACATTATCGCCGAGGGCCTTTTCGTAGAGAAGGCGGGATCGGCGGGCGTGCGGTCCGAGTGTGATTACGTCAATCGACGCCGTTCGCAAACCCTGCGCTTGCAGCCACCCTTTCACGGCCATTGCCGCGTGAAACGTTCGATCCACCTGAATGGCGGAATAGGATGCGGTTGCTATCAAATCGGCGGGCACGCCAAACTGTATTAGCCTCTCCGTTCCGAAGTCCTCGTCCGGATCTCCGCCAGCACCCCCATCTTTCTTCAAGATGCCGACGGAGACGACCTTTGCGTAGCCACCCTTGCGAAACTCCGTTGCCGCTTCACGATAGGCATAGGTGGGCATCCAACCCTCGACGACTAGGAATTGCCCTCTCACGGGACTGGTAACAGCGAGGAATCCGTATAGGTTTCGCGAGCCTACTAGCACAAGAACGGTTACAGCCGTCAGCGTCAACAGAAATCCGGCCCACGTAAGGGTCCAACGCTCCCGTCGCCGGAGGAAAACATTCAGAGTGCGGGCAAATTTCAATTAGGCTAGCTGCACACTTGGCAGGACGGTAATTTGATCGGGAGTTCTTCGAACTGACATCTTACGGATCAATTCTCAACATTCCAGAGGACAGGTGTATGGTGGGTGTGCCGAGCAAACCAATCCAACCGGCAAACCCTTACAATCGGCCAATTTCTGTGGCGCCGGGTATCGCAGACATCTGCGTGCTACAAAGCGTGAATCGAACGCCCAGAGTCATTTGAATGGGGTCCGAAGGGGCGAATTGCGCGGAGATTTGTCAGAGACCGGCATGTCCATCCCGCGCAGCGGCGCGCCGCTCCGCGTATACATCATAGTCTCTGGGGTACCGCTCGATTGGGGGGCTTGCTACAAGTGGCGAAGATCGGTGAGTTATCATATCTTCGGTTAGGATTGCTACATTTCATAATACATTGAAAAAATGCAATCGCGACAGGAGCAAGGCTTTCGTCTTCTGAAAATAGGAAGCCCGTTGACTGTCCGGACGACAAATAGCCCCAGCTTGTTCCCTGCTTAGATTGAAGGAGGCACACCGGTGATTGGGGGTCTTCGGGTCATCGCGGTCATCCCTGCGCGCGGCGGCAGCAAGTCGGTCAAGAAGAAGAACATCCGGTCGCTGGGCGGCAAGCCTCTGCTTGCCTGGTCCATAGAAACGGCGCGCGAGGTCACGGAAATCGACCGAATAATCGTCTCCACCGATGACGACGAGATTTCCGAATGCGCGCGGCGCTTCGGCGCGGAGGTGTATCGGCGCCCCGCAGAGTTGGCCACGGACGAGTCCCTCGTGATCGACACGATCAGGCACCTCTTCAAGGTGCTGCGGTCGGAAGGGGAAGCCTCGCATTGCATGGTGCTCCTGGAGCCGACCTGTCCGCTGCGATCTGCGGACGAAGTCAGAGAATGCCTGCGGCGGCTCGCTTCCGACGATCTCGATTCCGTTGCGACTTTCGAGGCCGCGGACCAGCACCCGCATCGCACGTGGCGAGTGGTGGACGGCAAGCCGTCGCCGTTCATCGCAGGCATCGATGCGTGGCAGCCACGGCAGAAGCTGCCACCCGCGTTCCGGCTTAGCGGAGCTGTCTATGCGTTTCGTGCCGACCGGCTTCCCGAGGGCACGACTGCACTGCTCTACGGAAAGGCGGGCTCTGTCATTACGCCATTGTCGCCAGAGTCATCGTTTCAACGCGCGACCCAAGGTCTTTCGACGACGTCTTCCATCCGGCTATTCTTCGCGGACCGGGACGTCGCGCTCAAGGACGCGATGCGGCAACTGGAGGAGACCGAGGAGCGCATTCTCTTCGTGACCGACGACGACGGAAAGTTGTACGGCTCGGTCACCGACGGCGATATCCGGCGCTGGATTCTCGCCAACGATTCGCTGCAGGGAAGCGCCGGTTCGGTATGCAACCGGGAGCCCTATTCCGTGTCGACCGCATACAGGATCGAAGACGTGCGGCGGGTTATGCTCGAGCGCAATATCGCGTGCATTCCGGTCGTGGACGCGCAAGGGCGCATCGTCGACCTGCTTTTCCTGGGCCAGGTATTCAAGGCACCGTCGGTCGACATCGACACCGAGTCGGACTTGATCGTCGCCGAAGCGCTGGTGACCCGGGGGGTACTTCAATCGCCGCGATAGCCTGACAGCGCGGCGTGACGAGTCTACCCATAGGCGACGCAGATGATTTCACTCCACGAGCCGGTCTTCGACGAGACGGATGAGAAGTTCGTCCTCGAGACGCTGCGCACGGCGTGGGTGTCCACGGCCGGGCCGTTTGTCGACAGGTTCGAAAAGGAGTTTGCGGAGTTCGTCGGAATGCGGCACGCGGTTTCCGTCGGCAACGGCACGCTGGGACTGCAACTGTCGATCGAGGCATTGCGGCGCTTGCATGAGGTGAGCGAGCCTTTCGACGTGATCGTTCCCAGTCTCACGTTCATCGCGACGGCAAATTCCGTCGTGCATGCCGGAGGCTACCCGGTCTTTGCAGACGCGGCCGCAGGGTCGATGAACATGTGTCCGGACGCGACGCAGGATTTAGTGCGACGCCACTATGGCTTCGCAGGAGGGGCGTGGCACTCAAACGCAACGGGACGCCGGTTGCTTGCGATCATGCCCGCCCACCTGATGGGGTGGACGTGCGACATGGAGGCGATGCGGACCATTTGCGACGATCTCGAGGTGCCGCTCCTCGAGGACGCCGCGGAGGCGCTGGGCTGCTACTTCCACGACGGAAGGCACGTCGGGCATCACGGCATTGCGGCCACGTTCAGTTTCAACGGAAACAAGATATTGACGACGGGCGGCGGCGGAATGATCGTGACCAACGATGACACCTTCGCGAAACGCGCCAAGCATCTTGGCACGACCGCCAAGACCGACGGCGTGCGCTTTGCGCACGACGAGATTGGATACAATTTTCGCCTGGTGAATGTCCTGGCGGCGCTGGGCTGCTCGCAGATGACCAAGCTCGATGCGCGCTTGGCGCGCAAGCGGGCAATCGCGGAGCTGTACAGGACGCGTCTTGGCGCCGATCCGACGTTGCGACTGTATTCGGAGGGGACGGGACGCTCGAACAACTGGCTGATAAACGTCCTCTTTCCAAGTGAATCGCGTCGAGAGAAGGCCCTCGCGGCCCTGCTGGCGGCGGACATCCAGGCACGACCGCTGTGGATTCCGAATCACCTCCAGCAGGCTTTCGCCGGCCATCCGCAACCGGTAAGCGAATTTCCCAACGCCACCGATATGTGGGCGCGCTGCCTTTCAGTGCCGTCGAGCCCGCAGCTCGACGACGCGGTCATCGCCAATATTTGCGAAGTGATCCTTACGAGCCAAGGAACGATTCATGTCGAGTGATGTGACGCAAGAACGATACGAAGACCGGCGGTTCCTGATCGTGGGCGGCGCGGGCTACATCGGATCGATGCTGACGCGCCGCCTGTTGAGCGCCGGCGCTCGCGTCCGCGTACTCGACAATCTGTTATACGGGCACGTGTCGTCGCTCTCCGGGATCGCCGACAGCCCCGGATTCGAGTTCGTGCGCGGGGACTTGTGTGTCGCTGCCGATCTGAAGGAGGCGATGCGCGACGTGACCGACGTCGTGCTGCTTGCGGCGCTGGTCGGGGACCCGATTTGCAAGAAGTACCCCGACTTGGCCCGGAAGGTGAACGAAAGCGGCGCCATAGGCGTGGTCGAGGAAGCCGAGCGTAGTGGCGTGCAGCGCCTTGTCTTCACGTCCACGTGCAGCAACTACGGCATTCTGCCGACCGACGAGGAGGCCACGGAGAGCGCTCCGCTGAATCCCCAGTCGTTGTACGCCGAGACCAAGATCGTCGTTGAACGGCGCCTGCTGGACCGGCCGCAGGGCTCCTGCGCGAATACCGTGCTGCGTATCGCGACGGCATTTGGGACCTCCGAGCGCATGCGCTTCGATCTCACCGTTTCCGAGTTCTCACGCGAACTCGCCATGGGGCGCGGCCTATTGGTCTACGACGAGATGACGTGGCGACCCTACTGCCATATCCAGGACATCTGCACGGCGATCATGGCTGCCTTGAATGCGCCACGGGAGAAGGTCGACAGGGAGGTCTTCAACGTCGGCAGCAGTCAGAACAATTTCACCAAGAAGATGCTGGTGGATATCATTGTCGACCAGCTCGATATTCCTTCGACGCTGATTACCTACAAGAAGGGTGGTCACGATCCGCGCAACTACAGGGTCGCCTTCGACAAGATCCAGAAGGTGCTCGATTTCCATGCGTCGCATTCGGTCGCGGACGGTGTCGCGCAACTCGCGCGAGCGATCCGCCAGGGATTGTTCCTTGACGCGGAGGAGCGCCGTACGTTCTATGGAAACTATGAAATCGTTGGGTGAGCCTAAGCCGGTGCGAGGAGCTATTCGATGAGTGCCACGTTGAAGGACCTGTTTTCGCTCAAGGGCCGGACCGCCCTGGTAACCGGAGGCGCCGGGTTTCTGGGTTTGGCGATGTGCGAGGCACTTGGCGAGCTCGGGGCGAACGTGGTGATCGCCAGTCGCGATCATGAGAAATGCAACAGGGCAGCCGCCGCACTTCAGGAAACGTCGGACGACGGCGCGCGAGTGATCGGGCTCTCGTTGGACCTGCTGGAACCCGAATCGGTGGGCAAATGTATCCAGGCAGTGGAACGAGAGTTCGGCGGCCTGGACATTCTCATCAACAACGCATGGTCGGGAAAGAAGAACAGTTGGGAAAGTATCACCGAAGAGGACTGGAAATACGACATCGACATGAGCCTCAACTCGCCGTTCCGGATGATCAAACTCGCCTTTCCGATGCTCAAGGCCCGCCGCGGCGTGATCCTGAACATTGCGTCGATGTACGGGCACGTGGCGCCCGACTATCGCATCTACGAGGGCACGGATTTCGCGAATCCGCCGAGCTACGGAGCGGCGAAGGCCGGAGTGATCCAATTCACCAAGTACCTGGCGAGCTTTCTCTCGCCGCACGGCATTCGTGCGAACGCGCTCAGCCCTGGTGCCTTTCCCCATCCGCCGACGCGTGAGCACGAGGTATTCCTGGCGCGGCTGTCGGGCAAGAATCCGATGAACCGCGTAGGGGATCCGGATGACCTCAAAGGTGCCGTGGCGTTGCTTTGCAGTGACGCGGGAAGGTACATCACCGGGCAGAACATCTGCGTCGACGGCGGCTGGGCCGTATGGTGATACGCGTCGGCGTGATCGGTTTGAGCGAGGGGAACGGCCATCCGTTCTCGATGTCGGCGATCATCAACGGGTACTCGGATACGGGGCTCGCGCAATCGGGATGGCCGGTCATTCACGAATACGTCAAGCGCCGACATCCCTCCGAATTCGGGGTCGGCGAGCTTCGCGTGACGCATGCGTGGACTCAGGATCCCGACGTGACGCGAGCGCCTCTGCGCGGCTGCCCTCATCGAGCACGCGGTGAAGCGCCCGGAGGACCTGATCGGGTCCGTGGACGCGGTCATCCTGGCGCGCGACGATCACGAGCGGCATCGCGAGATGGCCGCGCCTTTCCTCGAGGCGGGCCTGCCGATATTCGTCGACAAGCCTCTTACGCTGTCCCGTGACGACCTCGAATTCTTTCGGCCCTTCCTGGAAAAGGGCAAGTTGATGTCTGGTTCTGCCATGAGATTCGCGACGGAGCTGGATGCGGTTCGCGCGGAGATCGGCAGCTATGGCCAGGTCAAGCTCATTCGCGGTGCGGTCGTCAACGATTGGGCCCGATATGGTGTCCATATGCTGGAGGCGATCCTGCCGCTCCTGCGCAGCAAACCGCTCGCGGTCGCGCCACATGCGGGCACGCACGAATCGGTTGCCATCACCACCGAAGACGGAACGCTTGTGCTCGTCGACGTCCTTGGCGATGTTCCCAAGACCTTCCGGGTGGATATCTTCGGAACCAAGCGCGTGAGTTCCCACGAGATTGCCGACAATTTCGGCATGTTTCGCCGCATGCTATGGCAATTCGCCGAGATGATCCGCACCGGCCGTCCGTCAATCCCGGTCGAGGACACGCTGGGCGTTCTCCAGGTGCTCATCGCGGGCCGTAGTGCGCTGCAGGAGCAGAAGGACAGTGCGACTCGCGCCGTAATCTCGCGAAGCGGTTTCCACGCGCTCAGCTTCGGGGCCCTTCGCGCGGCCTTTCTGCGGGCACCGCGTCTGTATCGGCGGGAAGGTGAAGCGTATAGCCGGCCAGGTGCACCTCTATCGGATAAGCCGCGGTCATTGCATCCGCGATCGCAGGGTCGTAACGATTGGCATAGAAACCTTTTCCACCAGGGCCGTCCGTAATGAACATTTCGAATTCCTTGCGACGAATGCGGGCGACCAAGGGCTTCTCGTCCCAGACGCCGCTGCTGGCCAACTGTGCGAAGATGGCTGGTTCCCATACGACGCGCTGATGATTCCTCAACAACAGGACCATCGCGTCGGTAATTATTGGCTTGTGGGCGGCGCGCACGCGCGCCGACAATGACTCGAGTTCGGCCATCCGCTCGGGTAGCCATCTATCGTTGAAGTTTGGCGCCGATAGCTGCCAGGCTTGCGCGGCGATGAAGAGCGGCACGCCGATGAAGGTGGGCACGAGCCGCATATTCGAGGCCTCGCCTGCTGGACTACGACTGGTTGCAAACCGCACCGCATCGAATGATCCCACGCCGACGAGCATCGCGACCGTATAGAGCCATTCGATCTGATAGTTTATCCACGCTCCCGCTTTGAGGATCAATAGAAGCATAGGGGTCGCGACGGCGAAATAAATCAGGATGCCAAGAAAGGCAGTCAGGCTCCGGTCGGAGACGATCGCCCTGCGCCGCTCAACTGCCGTCAAGCCACGCAGCGCGCCGGCGATTTCGACTACGCGCGGCACCGCCATGATCAATGCTAGGCCAAAGAAGATGACATGGTTCCTGATGGTCTCGACCACGATGCCCAAATGCACCCATTCGATGTGGTTGACGTTGTAGAGAAAGACGTGACGTACGAATCCGCCCTCGGTCGCCCAGGAGAGCACGGCGAGGATTCCCAGTCCCGCGGCTAGGCTAGTGGCGAGACCAGCAATCGCCAACCTGGGATTCAGCCAGAGCATCAATCCGAACAGCGCCGCTGGCGCTGCAATCAAACTTTGCTTGGTGTAGACAGCGGCGACGAAGCACAGCGCTGCCGCATGGAACCCAGCTCGGTCGCTCGAAGGCTTTGAGGCCGAGCCAGAAGCCCGCGAGGCTGAGCAGGATTGCAAGCATGTCGACCCGCATCAACTGGGCCCAGTAGATCACGGGCCAGAGAGAAAAGATCACCAGTCCGCCGCATGCGCCCGACAAAAGGCGAGCCAGACGCGGCGACCGCGCTGGTGCGGCGCGCGCGACGATCAGGCCGATGACAAGCGCGGTCACCAGAGTCGATGCAATCGAAACGGCGCGGCCAACATAAAGCATGTCGGCTCCCGTCAGGGCCGATGTGGCGCGCGTCACCAGATGATAAACAGGGGTGTAGTGAAAGACGATCGCCGGAAATCCATCGATAGGGCCATAGGCTTCGGGAGTAAACATCAGTTGCGCCTGTTGCCAGACGATCCCTTCCCCGTAGTCGAGATCGAAAGGAAAGGACAGCGCGCGCGCCCCTTTGAGAAGGAATGAGACGAGTCGCGCTCCGAGCAAAGCGAACATGAGGAGAACGGCGGCGCGCGCGCCGGCACGCAAAGTCATGTTGGGCGGGCGGCGAGCAGCATCTGTTTGCCGAGTGGCTTGAACGGCGACATTAGATAGAGACCAATTAGCGCAGGGTAGACCGGAAGGCGTGACATGACCGTCAGCGGCAGAAAGCGCGGCCACATTTCAAACACTTCGTAGTCATTGGTCGACAGGAAGTTCGCCAGGCCGATATGAGACCAAATGGAAGTGTGGGTGAAATCGTCGAAATACTCGGAAGTCGCATATCGGTAATTGGGCTGCAATACGGTCAGGCGCCCCCCCTTGGCAAGCTTTTGCCTCAGGCTGGCGAGGACCCCCGCGAAGTCCTCCTTCGTCAAATGCTCGAACAAGTTACTGGCGAAGGCGTAGTCGATGCTTCCGTCCTCAATTCCGGACAGGTCGGTCACCGATGCCACCACGGCTTCGACGCCGGCGGCCATGTACTTCGGAAAATCCGGCCATACGTCGAGAGCGATGCGGCGCCTCGCAACGACATGGTTGATGAACTCGCCGTAGCCACAGCCAAGATCGAGCACCGTGTCGTTAGCTCTGATCCGATGCCGGAAATAGTAGCGCCACAGGGCCGCCCAGACGATGTCGCGCCTCGAGTCATGGACCAGGCGGCTGCCGTGGTAGCTTGCGTTCACGCGGATTTTTTCCAGCCGAACACGATACCCATGATCATCTTCATGCCCACGGCAAAACCGCGCCAATTGTCAGTGTTGCCACCCTTGCTCACACCGACGCGGGGATGAAAGGTAATCGGGCACTCGACAACTATCGCGCCGCGTGCGAGTGCGACATCCAGAAAATGGGCATTGAACTCCAGGTTGATCGCAGGATTCACCGATGGCAGCAGCTTGATAAGCGCATCGCGGCGACAGAGCTTGTAGGTCGTTCCGACATCCGTCAGCGTGCCGCGGCCCAAATGCTTGGCCTCGAGCAGCTTGGCGACAAAGACGTTGCCATAATAGATAAACGTGCTCAGCTGCGTTGCATGTTGCCGCAGCGCCTCCGAGGTACGTGTCCCGTTTACGATGTCTGCGTGGGGAGCATAGGCAAGAAGCTTTTCGATATCCGACGCGCGAAAGGTACGATCCCCTTCGCACAATATGACGAATTCGACGTCGTCGAACTTCGCTGCCTCCGTAAGGCAGCGAAATACACAACGGCCATAACCGGGTGCCTCCTCATTGAAGGTAATCGCGCCTGCCGACTGGGCGCGCTCGAAAGTTCGGTCGACGCTGTTGTTGCTTACAACTATCAGGCGGCGGACATCGGGATGGGCACGAAAGTCGGCTACCGCGTCAGCGATGCTTTGTTCATCGTTATAGGCGGTCAGCGCGACGGTGACCTCCCTGTTCACGACCGGGGTCATCCGTACCGGCGCGTCGACGCGCTTCTTGTTGAAGAACAGCAGCAAGTCGACACTGGCCAACGCAATTCCGCCAACGATGGGCATTCCGCTATACCAGACGAGTTGCTCTTGAACCTCGCGAAGCGAAGTGAGGCCGAAAAGGAGGCGTGGTACGCCGAGGAGCACGCCGATCAGGTAGATCAGGATGCCGGCACAAAAGAGCAGTACCCCATAGAGCAACAATGGCACATTGTGCTCAAGGTGCCAGGAGGAAGCTGGCCCGTTCGAGGTCATGGCGGCATCGAGCGACGGAAGGCCAATAGCAAGTCCGGGCAACGTAGCGCTTACCGGTGCCAGGTGCTAGACGAAGAACTTCGTGCCGAATGCGACATGGCTCAGTGTCGCTCCCCATCGAATGGCAAACAATTGTTGCGCAGGCATACCCCGGAAGCAATAGCCTCGGCCAATTTTGACCTGCGAATTGATCACCATGCTTTGGCGCCTTCGCGCGGAATGGGCCCAACGGACGCCGCCCCTCTGGTTGGCGCAGCGGAAGTGCCGTATCCTTTTCACGGGGTATGCCCGGCCGGTGGACGCGGGAATCCAAATTCGATCGGCAGGTCGCGCCGCCGTCTTCACCTCATCCAGGGGTAGGGCCGCGGGGAGCCGGGGGGCTTCGCGACCGGGAAATGGCATGGCACAAGGGGAGCTAATGGACGGGAGGCAACATGATCCAATTTCCCGAAGTCCCGCGCCGGCGCGGCAAGCCGATGGACATGCGGAGTCTCAATCGCACCCTTGATTGGCGCAAAGGACTGGTAGAAGACTACAAGGCACTATCGCACGCCTCCTTGAGCAACCACTGCACGAGGCTATAGTCTTGCCCGATCTGCGCGGGCCGCGAGCTCAGGCCGTTCGTTGTCATCTATGGCTTTCCGTACATGGAGTGCGCTGATTGCGGCCACTTGTTCTCCAAAAACGTCGACGGATGAAAACGTGCGCCGCATGTACCAGGAACTGGGGGAGATCAGAAGCGCGCAAGCGGCACTCTACGGGGACGCAGCCCTGTTTGATCGCCGGGTCGCCCAAATTACCCGGCCGAAGGTCGAACATGTGCGCTCGATTGCGCCCGCCGACGGGCTGTGGCTGGATGTGGGCTGCGCCACCGGAGAACTGCTGACCGCCGCCAGCGACGCGGGCTGGAGCGTTCGGGGAATCGAAGCGGATCCCGGCGCCGTTGAATTCGCGCGCAGAAAAGGTTTCGATGTTATCCAGGACTTCGTGCGCGAGGACAATGCCGGCCAATTCGTTGGTGACGCGCAGGTCGTGTCCGCCTTGAACATTCTTGAACACATGGCCCTTCCGGGTCGAGGTGGTTAAGGCGCTGTCGTCAGGCATGCAAACCGGGGCGTACGCGGTGATCGAAGTGCCAAGGCACCCGTCGCTCAGTTCGTTTGCGGCGCTGACTTTCCCGGCGAACGCGTGCCGGCATTTGTATGCGCCGGAGCATCTGCACGTATTCACTGAGCAGTCGATGGCGGTCATGCTCGACAAGGCGGGTCTGCTGCCACTGAGCGTCTGGACATTTGGACAGGATTTCCAGGAGCTCGTTTCGGCCGCCGCGCTGGCGGCGGGGATTGACGAAGCAGGCTACTTTCAGCGCGTCTGTGACCTGGCGCCGGCGATGCAGCAGGCAATCGACGACGCAGACTTCTCCGACGTAATTTTCGTTGTTGCCAAGAAGACGTCGCGAATGAGCGCCCCGCCTGACGCATGGCAGACGGATTGTCGGAAAAAGTAACGCCTCGCTGGCGGACAAGGGTGTCGGTCATCCCCAGTCTTGGCTGACGTCACGCTGGGCGGTTTTGGCGATCCTGTTGCTCGGCGCAGCGCTGCGGATATTCGACCTGCCCGGGAAGGACATATGGCTGGACGAGGCCTATTCGCTGCGATTTGCCCGGTTGGATCTGCATGAAATCTTCTTCCTCGATCAGGACACCCCGCCTCTCTACTACGTGATCCTGCACTGGTGGATCGCGGTTTTCGGCACCTCGGAGTGGGCGCTTAGAATGCCATCGGCCTTGTTCGGTATCGCGTCGATATTTGCGATCTACAAGGTGGGTCAGAGACTCTTCGACGACGAGGTCGGGGTGCTGAGCGCGCTGTTGATGGCCGTCTCCGTGCTGCAAATCCGTTACGCCCAAGAGGCCAGGACCTACACGTTGACGATACTTCTGACGCTCCTGTCCATGTATTTCTTCCTGGGCCTCCTCAAGAAGTTCGGCCTGAAGAATTCCATCGGATATGTCGTCTGCAGTACGTTGCTGATCTACTCCCACGTCTACGGGCTCTTCATCGTCCTTGCCCAGAACATATGCTTCGTTGCGTTTTTCTTCCTGTCGGGACACGCCACGGGCCGCAAACTCAGCGCTTGGATTGCGCTGCAAGCCCTGCTTGTGGCGCTCTTTTCTCCCTGGATCGCCAATCTCCTGGAACGCGTGCTTGAAGTACAGGAAGGCTTCTGGGTGCCGCAAGCACACCTGCGTGACATCTATTCGTCGTTCATTGCCTACGCATCGGGGTCTAGCTGGCTGTTGTTGCTGTTCCTCGTGCTGTCGTCGTTCGCGCTCGTCTCGCTGCGGAAGACTCGGGGCGGGGCGGCGCGAAGCGCCATCTCTGCGTCGCCCGGCGGCTGTCGGTGGAAAACGAGGCTCGCGAGCGCCGACAAGGTCGGCTTCCTGCTGGTGTGGCTGGCCGTCCCGATCGTTGTGCCATTCATCATCTCGCAGGTGTCGCAGCCGATTTACGTGACGCGCTACACGATCGTCGCCTCGTTGGCGCTGCTCATCCTTGTCGCAAGAGGGATAAGCAACCTTCCGGCCTGGCACATGAAGTTGGTGACAATTGGTGTTGTCGTTGCCCTGACTCTGACCCAGTTGACCGCGTACTACACAGTGTCGAGGAAGGAGCAATGGCGCGACGCTACCCAGTATGTGGATAGCCACAGCAGGAGCGGCGATGTGGTTCTGTTCAATGCGAACGACGCGATGTTGCCGTTCAACTATTATTCCCGAAACGGCAACTTGGGTAAGAAGGGCGTGAGCAACGTCGACGAGAAGAACATCGATGCGCTCATGGAATCGTTGGTTGGGACGGAACGAGTCTGGCTGGTCCTTTCCCACAAAGGCAAGAACCAGGAGTTGATATCAAGGAGGCTTTCGGAGTCCTATGCGATGTCCTCGCACGAGGTCTACTACGACATAGAGGTTTTTCTGTTCAGCCGCGTGCATCCATGAGCCGGGCCGGTCATTCCAGCACGACGACGCCGCGTTCCGAACACTTTTCCAGATAGGCCAGAGCGGTAGCTGTGTCCAGCCCCGCCGAAGCCGCAATGGCAGCGACGCTTTTCGGACGCCGCAGCGTGGGCAGCTCGTCCATCAACCGCCGCAGGCGCCGGCGCTGTTCATCCGGCGCGTCGCCGAAGGCCGGCTGCCCCGGGTCGACGTAGAGGTCGTAGCGAGGATTCGACAGGCAAATCGTTCCCTCGAACGTCTTGCGAACCAAAGGCGTCGATTCCAGAGTGTCGATCGCGCGCAAGAGCACGTCCACCGCCTCCTCCAGCGATCGCTCGCGGATGATCGACATGTCGTCTCTGGAGCTGTGATATTCGGGGTACGGGAATCGCGACAGCGACGACATCGGGATGCCGAACGCCTCCCAGATGTACTCGTCGTTGACGATGACGTCAGCGTACGCCGCCACGCGATGCCTGGCGCCCGATGCCGACAAGGCGGCCGGGACGAGAGCGTCGAGTCCGGAGTCCCCGCCCTTGGAGCGTTGAAATGCGAGTTCGGTCGAGGTGCCGAGCATTTCGAGAAATACGCCCTCGAGCAGGTGTGCCCGATGCGCCGCGGGCATGCGGGCAAGGTAATACTCCGAACCGATGATTCCGGGGACCAATGCGAGGACATACGTGAGCCTCGTCTGCCGTCCGCGCAGCCTGCGAAAGAGCTCCATGCCGACCACACAGCCGGCGACGCCGTCGTTGGCGACGCCGGGATGGTCGAAATTGCCTCCTATGACAATTGTCGTATCGAGCTTTCCCGGATGAACATGCTCCAGTATTCGAAGCGGCGACGCAGACTCCCGCGTTTCGATGGTGACGTCGTAGGCCCCATCGTCCAGGGATTCGTACAGACGCTTCGGAACGCAGAATCCCCAGTCGCGCGCCCAGCTCCGGTACATCTGTCGGAAGTGAAACGGCAATGCGTCGTCAAAGCGCGCGTCAAAGTGGAGATGCCGCTTCAATTCCTCCAGGCTGACCCTTCCGCGAAACGGCGCGCTGTAGGCGATCACCGCCAACGGGTGCGACAGTCCGTCCCAGACCAGTTGCCCGTCTTTTTCGATCGTCGCGCGCGTCACGTCCGATTTCGGCGGAATGACCCATCCATTGTGGATGTCGTCCGGCGGATACTCGACGACCCGAAAGGGAAGAACTGCCCTGGCGCGCTCGATGGCGACTTCATATCCGGAAGCGCAAGGGAGCCGGTTGAGCGGCGTCAAGTCCCGGAGGACATCGATCATCGAGCTCACGGAGATAGCTCGGCAGCTGCGCGCGTCCATGATGACGTGGGCGCCTTCGGATCGCATGGCAGGTCGTTCGTATCGAGGCGAGGCAGGGAAAACCGATCGTTGGCCCGGAGATCGGCGATTCCCACATCGACGCAGAGGCCGGCGGCGCAACCGTGCCCGCGAAGCACCTCCACCGTGATTTCGTCATAACCACCGTACGGGTAGCACATTACCCAGCGCGTCATGGCGGGCTCCACCATGTGCAGGAAGTCCAGGCTGCGTTCTATTTCCGACTCCTGTTCCCTCCGGTCCGCGGCGTTGAGCCAGACGTGCGAATACCCGTGGCTGCCGATGAACATCCCGTGGCGCTGCATGTCGCGCAACTGGTCCAGGCTGACGTACAGCTCACGGGCGAATCCGGACTCGTCTTCCGTAACGTGGCGATGAAAGAGCTCATCGACAATCTCCGCCCGCGGCGCTTCGGGAAGCATCTTCTGCAAGACCCGCTTCACAAAGGTCACTTCCCGCGTGTCATACCGCGCGGGCTCGTCGAATGCGGCCCAGTAGTCAGCCCCCGGGCGCAAGCCGAACCGGTCGCGGCGCGCATCGATCGCCGCAATGACTTCCGCGAGCAACTCCGCGGGCTGCGAAACCGAGGCCAGGATGAAATGGATCTTGTTGACGTCGAGCACGACGCCCTCGAGCACGGGGCGTGCGGGCGGGAAGAAGCTTCCTTGCACACCCAACTGGTCGAGGATCGGAAATACGTGGTCGTAGTGGTCGGCGTAGCCGTCGTCGAACGTCAGCAGCGCCGCTCGCGGCGGCAGGCCGGACCCGCCGTTCGCCAGCGCGTCGAGCACGGCCTCCATGGTCACGATCTGATAATGCTTAGCGATATAGGCGAGCTGACCGCGAAAGGCATCGATCGTGAGCGCCCTGATCGCCGGAAATCGCGATCGTGAAAGGTCGCGAACATAGTGGTACATGACGATCGTGAGACCCGACGACATTTGATTCCGGTCTACCAAGCGTTCAGGCCGCCGTCCACGACTAGCACGTGTCCGGTAACGTAGCTCGACGCGTCCGAAGCCAGGTACACGAGCGCCCCCACCATTTCCTCGCCACGCGCCATGCGGCCCATCGGTACCCGCGCCGAGTAGCGCTTGGTGAACGTTTCGTTCTGTCCGCTCTCCACGCCGCCCGGGACGAGGCAGTTCACGCGGATGTTCTTGTCGGCCCAGTAGGCGGCCAGCCAGCGCGTGAGGCCGACCACGCCCGCCTTGGACGTCGAATAGACCGCTGGGTTGTTGATCTGCATGCCGAGGTAGTGCGACCCCTCGTAGATTCGCTTGTCCGAGCCCATGATCGCGTAGATCGACGCGGTCTGGATGATGCTGCCGCCGCGGCCCCGCTTTACCATGTGCTGACCAACGTGCTTGGCGACCAGGTACATGCCGTCCACATTGACCGACATGATCTTTCGCCATTCGTCCAGTGAATAGTCCTCGAAGGGCGCGAAGAATTTCGTCAAGTCGTTCGACTTGGACGCGGCGTTGTTGTGAAGAATGTCGATGCCGCCGAACCGCTCGACCGTCCGCGCGACGAGATCGGCCACGCTCGCCTCCATAGACACGTCGCAACCGATTCCGAGCGCCGCGTTGCCTGTTTCGCGGGTGATTTCGTCGGCATATGCCTGCGACTGTGCCTCGTCGAGATCGGCGACGACAACATTGGCTCCGAAATCGGCGAGCGCGCGGCAGAAGCGACGGCCGAGAATGCCGAGTCCACCGGTCACGACGGCCGTGCGGCCGTTTAGTTCGAACAGGTCCCTGTAGGACGCCATTATTCAGTCCTCTATTTTGAAATCTCTTCCTTGACGACCTGCAAATAGGCCTTTCCGAAGCGCAGGTCGGGTTCAAGGTGATTTCCCTCGGCCCACTCGTTCCAGGATTTGATGAAGATCAACCGTCGATCCTTCGGGAAGTCCTTCACGGACTCAATGGCTTTTCTCACCAGAATTCGAAACAGCTCCGGCGTGGAGCCATGAATGACGAAACCGTTTTTCCCGCTTCGCGGTGTGTTGTCCCAATTGGGCAATATGCACGGATACCTCTTGCCATCCAGCTGGTTCTCCCAGAACGATATCACTGACATAGTCGTCGTATGAATACACGACGAGCTTGCTGACCCTCTTGTCGAATGCGTGCAACAGCTTCCTGACGGGGCGCCGCCAGGAAACGCGCCGGGGAAAATTGTTCTTCGGCGTGGAGGCATCGAATCCGTGACGAGCCGGGTTCCAGTCATCCTCCCAGGACAGCCCGACCAGGTGCAAGCCCGGGAGACCGGCGGTCACCGCCATGCTTCTCCACAAGGCGGTGACCTTTTCGACCTCTGGAATGTCCGACGGATCGAAGACCAGCAAGCAGGGGCTTTCCATCGACCTTCAGGTATCGGTGATCGCGAAAGGCCGGCAACAATGTGTCGAAGTGCGCGCGGTGATCCGCTTCTCCGGGATACGTCTGCTCGATCAGCGTGCGCCCGGGGCAGCCGGCCCAGACGCCCGTCCACGAGTGATTGGCCCAGCAAAGGCAGAACGGAAAGTCGGGTTCGCCCGACTCGAGCACTTCGGCAAAGGGCCGATCCAGCAAGCGCCTCCCTGCGAACCAATAGTAGTAGTAGCAAAAGGCCTCGATGCCATATTCCCGGGCCATCTTTGCCTGCGCGATCCTGGTTTCGGGCACGCGCAAATCATAGAAGCCCGAGGTCGGCCGGAATGTGCGGTTGATAGTGGCCACGAAACAGCGGCAGCGCCTTGGCCGCATTGGTCCATTCCGTGAACCCGGTTCCCCACCATTCGTCATTTTCCGGGATGGGGTAGTACTGGGGCAAGATAGAACGCAATCGCTCTGGCAGCGGGCGAGTCTACGGACATGTCTTGGCTGCCATCCATCTTGATGACCACGAAGTCGGCGTTCGCCCTGCGTTCGAAGTACTCGTAGATCATCGCGACGGCACCATGGCAGCACTTGAGATGCTTGGGCCCGACATGGAAGCAAGCCATTCGAATCCTGTCGCCGAAGATATTCGAGCAACTCTCGAGAGCCGAGCAGAAGAACGAGGCGACCATCTTGGGGAGTTCCCGGCTCGTCACAAGCTGATATTCGATCGGCACGTCGAATTTCCTGATCTCGAATCCGAGACCTCGCGGACGGCGTCGATGGTCCGTGTCGACTCCCGCGGATGCGGCACGTATTGTACGTATTCGTTGGCGAAATGGGCCTTCACGCGCCGCAGGTAGTCGAGATAGATGGCGGCCTCCATGTAGCCGTCCTCGACCAGACACTGGCCAAGGAAGAAGATGACATTGGTCGTGCTGGCGGCTCCGGTCAGACTGCGCAAGTGGCGATAGTCATTCTTTACGAGGTGATCGCCCGCCTTGACATCGATATCGAACGCCGTGAAGAACGTGACACTCTCGGCCTCGCTCAGGTCCCACCGCCAGTATTTGGCCTGAGGTGCCGATTCAGCCTGTGCAGGAGAGAACCACGTCTCCGGCCGGGAAGCCGCGGATCCATCGGCGCAGCGGACTTTGCGCTGGGCATTGATTTCGATGACGTCGGTGCCGTCGTCCAGGATGTACAGGGTCTTGTGCTTTATCGTGTTCGCGAAATGCCTCATGAAAGCCTTGTGATCCGCCCAATAATGGCCCAGGAACAGGTTGTCCACCGCGCCGACCGAGCGGGCGATTCTGGCGGCTCGTCGCATGCGACGAAAATGCAAGTAGTAGCCGTACCAATTCCGGGCGAGCCCGGCAATGCGCGAGCCAAACCGGTGAAACGCGTGCGTGTCGGGGTCGATGACCAGCGGAAACATGGCTGACCTTTTCCCAATCCTTTTCAACGATGATCCGCTTGTAGGCATCGGAAGTCTGGCCCGCGTTATTGACGATGATCAAATGGTTCCGCGACAGCCCGAGAGAACTTGCTGCCTCGACGGCATTCAGCAATTGGAACGTGGTGTCGACGATGAACACGTTGGCGGCGTTCCCGATCTCCGATTTGTCCGAGCTGTGCATCAGCATTTGCTCATGTCGCGCAGATTGCCCATTGCCGAGATAGCCGGGACGGCAGGAGAGTCTGTTCCCACCGCAAGTCGACGCTCTGCCTGTAGTACCGCGCGCCGGGGCCGGTAATTCGAAACTTCGTGACCCGGTCGCCGGCGCATCCTTTCAGGAGTTCGAAGAACTCGGCCGGTGTTGCCGGCAGGTAGTTGAGCAGCAGGCCATCCTTGGCCACCTCGGGCGTAATCCGGTACGAGGCCTGTCGCTCACTCGCGTAGACAACGTCCACATTGACGGGCGGGATGCGGAAGAACGCCTTGGTGACGATGCCGAGGGGTGACAGCGAAAGGTCCAGGCTGCCGAACAGCAGCCGATCCGTGCGCGGAACATCGATCCACTCGCCAGGGTGAACCGTGGCGTCGCTCAGCGCGACCGGATTCTCGTCGAGCGGCCGCGGCCTTTTCGCGAGAAGCGCGAGGTTTCTCTCGGGCTCCACCTTGTCGAGCGCGTAATTCCTCAGAACGCTTCGCGTCACCGCCGGCGTATCGAGCAGCAGATGCCGCCCGTCGATTGCCAGGAATTCCACGATCAGGAAGTCGGGAGCGCGGCTGTCAAGAAAGTGCTCCGCGTTCCATCGGTCGAACAACGGCGTGTAGGAATTGAAAAGCTGCAGAGTGACGTTGGGCGTCCAAGCGAGATTGTCGGCGAGGACATAGCTTAGCTCCCAGGGAATTGCGTCGACCGTCCGATCATGCGCCTTGATCTCATCCCTCCACGCTCTGGGCAAGGGCCGCGCCTCGAGATTCTTAGCACTCTCGAGATCGAGCCGCTTGCGCGTCTCGCTCAGCTGTATCGTCGAGATGATATTCGCATAACCTTCCTGGCCGAGCAGGGTCGGGTATGCGGGTGGCAAATTCAGCCTCGCGGCGTAGTAGGCGCCGACGGGCAGTGCAAAGCCCAGGACGAGCAGGTAGGCAAGAACCACGGTCCTGGCCTCTCTTGCAGTGGTCATGTTGAGCGCAATCACGCTGATCGCTGCGAGCAGGAACGGAAAGAAGTTGCGTTCGTGACCGTACACGCGCACGAATCCGTGCTTGAACGCCAGGAACATCGCCACGGCAAAGACCGGGGCGACGTAGCGCAACGGGGATCTTTGCTTGAAAAGTGCTACGACCAGCCAGGCATAGACGGCGAGCGCCAGCAGAGCCAGCAGCAGGAACATTCTCGAACCGACGATACTCTGGGCAATGCAAAAGGCGTCACTCATGATGAGCGATCGCTCGGCCCAGTCCAGAAAGTTGTACGCGGACTCCAAGTAGAGCGCCGACAAGATCACGATTGTGGCCACGTAAGAACCACAAGTGGCTATTAGTATCTTCCAACCCTCGCGTTTATTGGTTAGAAGCCAGGTAATCGTTGCCATCGCCAGAATTGCTGCTGCGGCAATCCCTATGCCGAACTTCATGAATAGAATGGATGCCGCCAGCGTTGCGGAAAGAGGGGCCGCGACCCACAACAAACGCCTGTCGGTCAATGCAACGCAGAAGAGTAGAGATTCGACTATCAACAATCGATATGAGAATTCAAGATTGATGACAACAACCGTGGAGATTGCATAACCAATTGCGAAGAACAGAACGGGCAGCGCACTGTCCGCCTTGAATGCGAGAAGAAGAACACAGACTGCAAATATGCCGTGGATCGCGAGC